>NZ_BAAJMB010000006.1:0-282055 GCF_057553355.1 Colwellia sp. SU-HH01172
AACTATTAGTCTAATTAACGGACTAATAATAAGGCTATGAGCTTTAAATTAGCCGCTATATTTTCCATCGGTTAAAATTCTTATGTATAAAAACACAGGAGATAATATTGTATTTATACTCTATATTGATTTGCACATAAGAATAATAAAATGTAAATGAAGTTAATTTACGCAGAGAGCATAACAAATGAAAAGACTTATCATCTTGTTAATGCTTGCTGGCATTAGTAATGCAGCCATGGCAAAGGATGTTGCCGAGTATAAACAGGAACGTTTAATTGCCAAAATATTAAACCAACAAGTTAAAAAGCATAGAAGTATACAAAGTAGCGTTCATTCAATCCTTTCACGCTATCCTGAAAAAGTTGATATCGTTATGGCCGTCGCCTTAGATCGGTACCCAGAAAAATATCGACAAATCATGTTAGGTGCATTATCTGCAGAGCCAGTATTAGCATGTGACGTTATTGAACATGCGATTAAAGCCGATGTTGCACCAAGTAGTGAGTTAGTAAAAATTGCTATCAAGGCTGAGCCGGCTTACGCCCAAGAAATTGTTAATACCGCGGTACAGTACAGCCCGAGCC
Organism: Colwellia sp. SU-HH01172; assembly: GCF_057553355.1. Taxonomy (NCBI): domain Bacteria; kingdom Pseudomonadati; phylum Pseudomonadota; class Gammaproteobacteria; order Alteromonadales; family Colwelliaceae; genus Colwellia; species Colwellia sp. SU-HH01172. Next base: position 588 of record NZ_BAAJMB010000006.1, read on the forward strand.
AACTTGAGGATATAGTCAGAGTTGCAATACGCACTGAACCTTACGATATGAGTAATATTGTTAATAATACTGCTGCAAGCTACCCGTCGAAAATGTTAAATATTCTTACCGCCGCATTAACTGCAATTCCAGAGCAAGCAACTAATATAGTAAAAGACATATTAGCCCTATTTCCTTCTGAAGCAGATAGTGTCGTTGCTACAGCAGTTACGCAAAGCGATGATAGTTATAACAATGGGATAGTCAATGCTGCTATAGACTCAGGCGTTGATAGAGATTCGGCAATAGCAGCAGCTATTGCTGGTGGTGCGAAGAAAGAAACTTTAGCCAAGCTAGATAACTAAACAACCACTTCAAAAGGCAGATAATAAAAAGCCCAACAATTATGTTGGGCTTTTTACTTTAATGATTCACTTAATAAATATCAGTAAACTTTAATCAGCTTTGTTCACGTTCAATGGCGCGATAGGCAATATCAGTTCTGTACTCAACACCTGGCCACGAAATTTCTGCCAGTAATTCATAAGCGGCTTGTTGGGCTTGAGTAACATTGTCACCCATCGCCGTTGCACACAACACTCGACCGCCAGCAGTAACAACAGCACCATCTTTTTCCGCAGTACCTGCATGAAAGGTTTTGCGATCATCCGCTTTATTTTTTTCAAGCCCTGAAATAACATCACCTTTTGGATAACTAGCCGGGTAGCCTGCAGCCGCTAGCACTACACCAACAGCTGGGCGCGGATCAAAATCAATGGTCGCTTGATCTAATTCACCGCGACATGCCATTAAACATAATTCAACCAGATCTGAATTCAAGCGCATCATAATAGGCTGAGTTTCAGGGTCACCAAAACGGCAATTGTATTCAATCACTTTTGGCGTACCATCAGCGTCAATCATTAAACCGGCGTATAAGAAACCAGTATAAGGCGCCCCTTCTTTAGCCATGCCTTCAACAGTAGGCAGAATAACTTCATTCATTGCTCGTTGATGAATTTCAGCTGTAACTACAGGTGCTGGAGAATAAGCTCCCATGCCGCCAGTATTTGGTCCTTGATCACCATTGTATGCACGTTTGTGATCTTGGCTGGTGGCAAACGCTAAAACATTTTTACCATCAACCATGACAATAAAACTTGCTTCTTCACCTTCTAGGAACTCTTCAATAACAACGCGATGGCCAGCATCACCAAACGCATTACCTGCTAACATATCTTTAATAGCGTCTTCTGCTTCGGCTAAGGTCATTGCAACAATAACGCCTTTGCCTGCCGCTAAGCCATCGGCTTTAACAACAATTGGAGCACCCATTTCACGTACATACGCAATTGCTGGTTCAATTTCAGTAAAGTTTTGATATGCACCTGTTGGAATATTGTTACGTGCTAAGAAGTCTTTGGTAAAAGATTTTGAGCCTTCCAATTGCGCCGCTTTTGCACTTGGTCCAAAAATCATCAAGCCCTCTGCTTGAAAAGCATCAACAACACCATCTACTAGTGGTTGCTCTGGGCCGACAATCGTTAATGCCACGTCATTGCTTTTCGCAAAATCTACTAAAGCGGAAATATCACCTACTGAAATAGCGACATTTTCCAGCTTTGCTTCTGTTGCTGTGCCTGCATTGCCTGGGGCAACAAAGACTTTTGTTACTGTCTCTGATTGTGCTGCTTTCCATGCTAACGCATGCTCTCGACCACCACTACCAATTACCAAAACATTCATTAACTTAATTTCCTAATTTACACACGCTGCTATATAGAAATGCTATATAGCAGCTCAGTTAGTTTATTTTACAAACTTTAAGGTCATGCGATCGCTTTCGCCAATCGCCATATATTTTGCTTTATCTTGCTCACCTAAACGTAACACTGGCGGTAACGTCCAAACACCTTTAGGATGAACAGCCGTATCTTTCGAATTAGCATTTATTTCACTCGTTGCTGCTAACGTGAAACCCGCAGCTTTTGCTTGCTCGATAGTTTTACTTTGCGAAACATACCCCATGGCTTTTTTCGCATCAACACCTTCAGGTAAGCGATGCTCAACAACACCTAGCACACCACCCTTTTTCAACGCTTTATATGCGTCTTTAAACGCTTGCTCTACGCCAGCATCACGCCAGTTATGCAAGTTACGAAAAGTTAGCACTAAATCAGCACTTCCAGCAGGGGCAAGCTCACTGGCTTGACGTGGTACAAAGTTAGTCAATTCAACTTCACTGAAAACCTCATTGCTTGCCATTTTTTTTACTAATTGCTTTCGTGATTTACTGTAATAGTTATCTTCGTTAGTATCTGGATAGTGAGCACCATATAACTTACCTTTGCCTTTTACAGCAGGTGCCAAAATTTCAGTATACCAACCGCCACCTGGGGTAATTTCAACAACTGTCATCGACGGCTCAAAACCAAAAAATTCTAAGGTTTCTTTTGGATGACGAAATTGATCACGCGCTTTATTTTTATCAGATCTATGATCACCGGCAATGGCTTGTTCAAGTTGCCCATGCTGATGCGCAGTTGCTATACCTGAACATAATAATGTTGCAGAGATGATAGAAGCGGTAAAAACTTTTTTGAGTGTTTGAGCTGTTGTATGCATTGTTATCTTCCATTAACTAGTTATTTTTTTAAACGCTAGTTATAGCAGATTTTCTCAAGATGTTCAGCGTTGATAGATTTATCTTATCGACAAAAATTAGCGCTTGAACTTATCTAAACATTTCTAAATGTTACACGACGAAGAATACCGAGTCGCTGCACTTATGGGATAAATCAAAGTGCCCAGTATAGTTGGGCACTTTTAACCATCACCGTTAATTAGTGACGGAAATGACGCATGCCAGTAAATACCATGGCAATATTGTGCTCGTCAGCCGCCGCAATAACTTCATTATCACGCATTGAACCACCCGGTTGAATAACAGCAGTTATACCGGCTTCAGCGGCAGCGTCTAAACCATCACGGAATGGAAAGAAGGCATCAGATGCCATCACAGAACCTGCAACTTCTAAGCTCTCATCGGCTGCTTTAATGCCAGCAACTTTAGCTGAATATACACGGCTCATTTGGCCAGCACCAACACCTATGGTCATGCTATTTTTAACATAAACAATCGCGTTTGATTTCACATATTTCGCTACTTTCCAGCAAAATTGTAAATCACGCATTTCTTCTTCTGTAGGTTGACGCTTAGTAACAACTTTTAAATCGCTTGCTACAACTTTACCTTGGTCACGATCTTGTACTAATAACCCACCGTTAACACGTTTGTAGTCTAAACCTGTTGTTTGCGTTGACCACTGGCCACACTCAAGTAAACGCACATTAGGTTTAGCAGCAACAATTTGCGCTGCCGCATCAGAAATACTAGGTGCAATAATCACTTCAACAAATTGACGAGAAACTATCGCTTCAGCCGTATCGGCATCCAATTCACGGTTAAAGGCAATAATGCCACCAAAGGCTGATGTTGGGTCAGTTTTAAAAGCTTGTTCATAAGCCGATAAAATACTGTCACCAATAGCAACACCACAAGGGTTGGCATGTTTTACAATCACACATGCGGCTTCATCAAATTCTTTAACACATTCTAAAGCGGCATCGGTATCAGCAATATTATTATAAGATAGTGCTTTCCCTTGAATTTGCTTAGCTGTTGAAACAGACGCTTCTTCAGGATTCGCTTCAACATAAAAAGCCGCGTCTTGGTGTGAATTTTCACCGTAGCGTAAGTCTTGTGTTTTAATAAACTGGCTATTAAAAGTGCGCGGGAATTTATTTTTCTCTTCGAAGTTCACTTCGCTTGCTTCACTGCCATGTGCAGATAACATTTTTCCAAAGTAGTTAGCGATCATACCGTCGTAGCTTGCCGTATGCTCATAAGCAGCAATCGCAAGATCAAAACGAGTATTAAATGTTAGTGAGTCGCTATTAGCATCCATTTCAGCCAAAACACGACCATAATCTTTAGCATTAACAACAATAGTAACGTCTTTATGATTCTTGGCTGCTGCGCGTACCATAGTTGGACCACCAATATCGATGTTTTCTACAGCATCTTCTAAGCTACAGCCTTCTTTGGCAACAGTATTAGCAAATGGGTATAGGTTGACAACCACCATATCAATCGCGCTAATATTATTTTCTTCCATTACGGCTTCATCGACACCACGACGCGCTAAAATACCGCCATGAATTTTAGGGTGAAGTGTTTTTACACGACCGTCCATAATTTCAGGGTGACCTGTGTACTGTGATGCTTCAATAACTTTAATGCCATTTTCAGCAAGTAGCTTTGCAGTACCGCCGGTTGATAAAATTTCGACATTCTTCTGAGCTAAACGTTGAGCAAATTCTACAATACCAGTTTTATCTGAAACACTTAACAGTGCACGTTTGATTGGGCGTGGTGTATCCATGGTTTTTCTAATTACCTATAATTAAAATGATTGTCTGGCCTATGACACATGTCCGTGGCAGTGAGCTTAGCTCATTATCGCTTCCATTATCTTCGATACGCGATATTTCTATCTGAACTGAAAGTTGACTATTTGGATAACTTTTACAGTCCTAATAACAAAAAAGCACCCGAGGGTGCTTTTATCTGACAGGAAAACCTGTCGTAATTCTTAGTTCATACCGTATTTTTTTAACTTCTTACGTAAAGTACCACGGTTGATGCCTAGCAAGTTTGCAGCGCGGGTTTGATTGCCACGAGTGTATTGCATGACTTCTTCAAGCATTGGCGCTTCAATTTCTGAAAGCACAAGGTCGTACATATCGTCAACGTCATTACCGTTTAACTGAGACAAGTAGTTTTTAATGGCTACTTTTGCTTGTGTGCGTAAAGGCGAGGCCTTTGTCTGAGTTTGTAGATCACCAGTAATAAATGGAGAGGAAATATTTTGTTCAAACATAAAGTTCAGACTCTTTCTAAAGTTAAATTATCAAAATACATAGTTAATGCATCAAGCTGTTCTGAAACAGACTCAAGCGCATTAAAAATAGAACGAAACGATTTTCCTTGTTCATGCGTTTGCATGTACCAAGAAACATGTTTACGGGCAAAACGTACACCCATAAAGTCACCGTAAAATTTGTGCAATTCCTTTACATGCTCAATTAAAATTGAACGTACTTCATCCGTTGAAGGTGCAGACAAATGTCTACCAGTTTTCAAAAAATGGTTAATTTCTCGAAAAATCCAAGGTTTCCCTTGGGCACCACGACCAACCATAATAGCGTCAGCCCCAGTGTAATTTAGTACTTGTTCCGCTTTTTCAGCACAAGTAATATCACCATTAGCAACAATAGGAATACTCACCGCATGCTTAATTGCTCGAATGGTATCGTACTCGGCATTACCTTTATAAAAGTCATTGCGTGTTCTACCGTGAACAGCAAGTGACTGAATGCCGTTATGCTCAGCAATGTGAGCAATTTCAATGCCATTGCGAGTGTTTTCACACCAGCCAGTTCGAATTTTCAACGTCACTGGAATATCAACCGCATCAACAACAGACTTTACAATCTGTTCTACTAATGCGGGTTCTTTCAGTAATGCTGAACCTGCTAACTTCTTATTTACCTTTTTCGCCGGGCAGCCCATATTGATATCAATAATTTGGGCTCCTTGCTCAGCATTAAACCGAGCAGCAAAAGCAAGCTCATCTGGATCCGAACCGGCAATTTGCACCGAACGAATACCAGCTTCTTCACTATGCAGCATACGGCGTTGAGATTTTCCGGTATTCCACACTTTCGGATTTGAAGACATCATTTCTGATACTGCCAAACCTGCCCCCATTTGACAGCACAATTGCCGAAATGGTTGATCAGTAATTCCCGCCATGGGTGCAAGCATAGTATTGCTTGCTAGTGTGTATGGACCTATCTTCACGCTGCTGCTTTTTTGAGCTACTAGTCAAAAGGGCGCTAAGTTTACGTGTTTTTTTTCAGATTGAAAAGGATATAAATTGAACAAAACGCGCTTTTTTTCACGTTTTTTATATTGACATTTTATAAAATGTTGATGAGAACAGTTTTTGTACAATTTGATAACAAAAACTGTTCGTTTTTTAAGACATATATCACTTTTAGTTTCGAATACCTGACAAGCGTACCCACTCATCTTTCACAGCCACCGGATCCATTTGACAAAATTGACCGTAAATTTCTTGCAATTGTTGAGCCTGTTCTTCTAATACACCCGATAAAGCAAGCAAGCCGTCTTGTGCAACATACTCTATAATCACAGGCGCAAGTTCACGCAGTGGACCCGCCAAAATGTTAGCGACAACAATATCCGCTTTAAACTCAGGTTGATCTTTCGGGAGAAATAATTCCAAGCGATCTTGACAGTTATTACGTTTGGCATTCTCTAAACTTGCTTGCAAAGCTTGTGGGTCAATATCGATACCAATGACTTTCTTGGCGCCTAACTTTAAAGCGGCAAGAGATAAAATGCCCGAACCGCAACCAAAATCAACCACAGTTTTACCGGTGAGGTCTAAACCATCAAGCCAAGTTAAACACAGAGCTGTAGTTGGGTGTGTGCCAGTACCAAATGCTAAGCCTGGGTCTAACATCACATTTACGGCATCAGGCTCAGGTACATCTCGCCAACTTGGACAAATCCATAAACGTTGGCCAAATTTCATCGGATGAAAGTTATCCATCCATTCACGTTCCCAATCTTTATCCTCAAGCTGTTCAAGCTTGTATGACATATTTTCTTTATCTGGATGAATACTTCTTAAATAATTCAGCACTTTATCCATATCATGGCTAGCATCATATAAGCCCATCACCACAGTATTGTTCCAGTAAATAACTTCATCACCCGGTAAAGGCTCATAAATGGGCGTGTCTTTGGCATCAATAAAGGTTACCGCTTGTGCACCACAAGCACTTAACCAATCACTATATTTTTCAGCAGTTTCTTCATCTGCACTTAACCTAAGTTGGATCCAAGGCATGTTTTTTCTCGTTAGAAATTTTTGCCTAGTTTATCATTCAAAAGCGCGACAACCTACCCAATTGACCATATACTAAAATAAAATCTGTGCTAGAGACTCCTGCAATATCTAATAATAGTTATGCTGAAATACTTTACTTCACATATTCCAATGAGGTTTTAAAAAATGCTAAAAATAACCTTATTTATCTTAAGCTGTTTTTCAACAAGTGTTTTCTCACAGCAATTTCAAATCGTCAGTGAAGAAGTCCCTCCGCTGCAAATGCTAGATGCCGAAAAGCATCCCAAGGGCGCTATGGTTGAAATTGTCAGTGCTATGCTGAAAAAAGCGCAGCTAGTTGCTGATATTAAAATCTACCCTTGGGCTCGCAGTTACCAACTCGCGTTAAATGAAAAAAACACCCTAATATTTTCATTATTTAGAGATAAGAAAAGAGAAGATAAATTTCAATGGATTGGTAAGCTTTATACACTCAAATCTTACCTAGCAACACTAAAGTCCCGATCTGATATAAAAATTGATAGTTTAACGAAAGCGAAAAACTATAGTGTAGGTACTATTCGTGGCGATCTGGCAGAGAGCTTTTTACTAGAGAACAACTTTACTTTAAACGACAACTTATTCGTTAGTAGTAAATATAATGTGCTATGGGAACTATTATATAGTGGCCGCATTGATGCCGCGTTTACCAATAGTGTGCTTTGGCGCTATGAAATTGAAGCCATAGGGCTAGATCCGGACAAACTGCAACTTAATTATCAAGTACCAAACTTTGCCAGTGAACTCTATATTGCCGCAAGCTTAACTACAGATAAAAACATCGTCGACGCGTTATCAAAATCGTTAGATGAAATAAAAGCCGACGGCAGCTATCAACGCATTTTGGAAAAATGGCAGCTGTAAAATTCGGTACGTAAAATAGCGGGAGTTTATATTCACTATTTTTATTAAATAGCAATAACACAAAGCATGTTTTGGTATTGTAAAACTAACACAATAAAACACTACCAAGGATAGATATGCTAGATTTATTACCCGACTTATTTGACCAACACCCACAACAGCTTGAGCTAGCCACTAGCATTTTTAATGATTATGGCGGAAAAAAAATATTCTATGGGGAAATGGTTACGGTTAGCTGCTTCAATGACAATTCAAAAGTTAAAGAGCTGGTCGGACAAAATGGCGTAGGCAAAGTGATGGTCGTTGACGGTAAAGCCAGTACAACTCGTGCCCTACTCGGCGACATGCTTGCCGAGCAAGCAGTTAAAAATGGTTGGCAGGCGATCATTATTAATGGCTGTATTCGTGATGCCGGCACCATTGCAACATTACCGTTAGGGGTTAAAGCACTCGGTTGTTGTCCGATTAAGACTGAAAAATTAGGCCAAGGGGAAACAAACACTGCTTTAACGTTTGCAGGCCTTACTTTTAATCCAGGTCAATATATTTATGGTGATAGTAATGGCTTAGCCATCAGTAAAACACTATTATCCATATAACAAATACAGCTTCGGCGATATAACTTTCACTCAAGCTGTTTGCATGACTAAACGTTAGAGAACAATAACAATGAAATATTTTCCTATCTATCTAGATGCCAAACATATTAATGCGATGATTGTCGGTGGTGGCGAAGTGGCTGCCCGTAAAATAGACTTGTTATTAAAATCGACCACGAACATTTCAATTATGTCGGAAACTCTCAATAGCAGTGTTGAACGTTTGGTCAATCAACACCAGCTTAAGTGGCTTAAACATAACTATCAACCAGGTCATCTCAACAATATCAATATTGTTATTGCCGCAACCGATTGCAGCGAAGTCAATAGTGCCGTAGCTGAAGAAAGCAGTGCATTAAAATTGCTGACTAATGTCGTCGACCAACCTGAACTCTGCAGTTATATCACCCCGGCAATTATTGACCGCAGCCCGATGATTATTTCAATGTCGAGCTCAGGAAGTGCACCCATTTTATTACGCATGCTACGTGAGCAAATAGAAAAAACCTTACCTAATGGCTATGGAAAACTCGCTGACTTCTCATTTAAGTTTCGCGACCATGTTAAAGCACGAGTAAAAAGTATGCGTGACCGACGAACATTTTGGGAACGTACCTTACGTGGCAATATCGGACAAGCTATTTTAGATGGCCAAACAACAATGGCAGAGCAACAACTTATTGCCAGTTTAAAAGAACAAACTGTACAAGCCAGTGGTGAAATAGTATTTATTCATAGTTTAGATGGTAATCCAGATAATTTAACTTTAAAGGCACACCGTGAAATGCAGTTTGCCGACGCGGTATTTTACGATCAAGAAGTGAATATCGACCTTATTGAGTACATTCGCCGAGACGCCAATAAATATCCTCAAGATATTGCTTCAAGTATTTTAATTAACTTTCAACACGCTTTGGAGCTTGCAGAAAAAGGTGACAAAGTAATTTACTTACTTAATGGCAATGTTGAGATCCCAAAAAATGCCGCTTTTACACAAAGTAAAGTAGTAAAAAAACATATTTATAGTGGCAGCTAAAAACTAGTAATTTTTGGCTCTTACTTAACATAACTCTATGATGCTTATGCCACTAATGCCATTGTTATTAGTAATAATACTAGGCTAACAATATATACTTGGTTTCCTATAGAGTTGGTCGTGCTTAGGTCATTATCATGTTTCATTGCTGACTCCATATTTATGATTTATGATTTATGTTTACTTATGAATAGCAATATAGAGTCAAGCTCAGTGAACTAAGTTCGGCACTTTACGCAACTTTACACTCATTGTCCCTTCGCTGCTTAGGAGTGCATACAGCTAATTAAAAAATCACATAAAAATCATCTGCTTAGTTCTTCTTTTCCTCTTTCCCCCTAATAGCTTACAGTGCAGAATAAAACGTTTCATTAATGTATTAACTTGATCGGAAATTCTTGATAGTAGCCATCACTGGTCAATATCGCAATTCGCTCAGATGTAAGAAATGCAACCTGTAAAACCGATGCTCGGCCAATTTTTTCTGCTAACCATTCCGCCATTAACTCACCATCATTAACTCGCCACAGCATAATTTTTTGTTTAGGCGATCCCGTTAAAAAGTATTGCTGATCAGATGAAAATGCCGAATGGTTTATTTCAAGAAACTTAAGATTAGTTTGCAACTCACTTATCTCAGCAGCCTCCTTACGAGCAAATGACCAAAAAGCCCGATCATTTATCGAATCAATGGTGAAGCCTAAATCGCCGTTTTCATCAATATCTAGATGATTAACACGAGTTCTATGTTCGAATGTTCTAAGCTTGTCGCCACTCTCAGTACGCCAAAGCACCGCAGTTTTATCACTTGAGCCGGTAAAAGCTAAGCTACCATCACTAGCTAGAGCAACAGCATTAATATCTAACCTATGTGGTTGGAAAACATTTATCCTGCCTGTTTGAGTATTAATAATACTCGCTTGGCCACTTCTATAACCTAACAATAAAATGCTGCCATCACTAGAAATGGCAATATCGTTAATAATATTATTGTCGGCATACCATTCGTTTACCTGTTGTATTTTGCCATTTTCAACTAAACGATATAATCGAACACTCATTTGGTTGGAGGTATAAAAATATTCCTTACTAGATGATATGCCAAGCAATGCAATATTTTCAGCGCCAGAAGCAGTAATGCATGGTGCTAGTTTTTGATGTTGCTGATTTTCCCAAAGGCAAACCTGCTCAGGCTCGGCAATTAAAGAAAATTGACCATCATCAGAAATTGCCGCCGCCGTTATCGTTGTTTGTGAGTAACGATAAGTTTTAGTCGCGTTTGAGCTTTGTACTTGGCTCGGTGAGCATGCGCTGATAACAACTCCCAAGCAAAACACAGCAATTAATCGAGCAAACAAAAGTCGGCTCAGCACAATTCCCTTAACCTGTTTTTTCATATCTAAATTCAGCATAGCTTTCCTTTATTTGCTCTATTTATCATTTTGTTCTGAGGTTACATCGGTACTTGCAGCATCTTGTTGCGCTTGCTTTAACTTGTTATGCACTAAGTAGCTTACCGGTAGAATCATATACAAAAATGTGAGCAAGCCGATTGCCATAATAGGGCCGATTTGTGTGGCGATAAAATGGTTGCTGTTAATATGAACAAGTGCCCAAATATAAGGAAGAACAACTAAAGCATAGCCCCAGCAAGCCATTTTACGGGGGCTAAAAGGAGATTTTCTGTCGAGGTAAACCAGCAGTGAAATACTAAAAATGGCAATAATTAACGAAGGACTATCAATGAGAAACCAAACCTCGTCAATTTGCGCAATATAATCACTTAGGTTCGACCAAAAGGCACCATCAAAAAATGCCATATGCGCCTGTCCTGTTAACAAGGTTTGCCAAAAGCCAGGGGCATACTCGGATAAGTTATCAGCGTAAGATAACCAAGCAATTAAGGCCAACACCATTAAAAATAGCACTAAAGGTAAAACAATATTTAACTTGCGAATAAAACTTGCTGAGTTAAAAGTTTTATTGAAATATATCAAGCTAGTCTGCATCGCTTGCTGCCAAAACCAGCGATTCGCTGCTTTTGTATTATCTTTAGCTCGCTCACTAAATTCTTCCAGTAAGTCGCCAAGGATCATATCAAGTACTTTACTGGGGAGTATCCAAGCTAATAGCATCATCGCGAAAGTCGGCGGAGTTACTGGGCTAGAAGCAATAAATTTCTCGCTATTATTGTTCATTTTTTACCGCCCTCCAATTAGGGTAAATGGCGTTGCCATATTGCTATTTTTTAATGCTACGTCTTGCCATAGCGCATCCATTGCTGTCCGAGCACGTTTAAGTGCAATTTGCCCTTGTGGTGTCACTTTAAAGAACCGTTTAGCTCGCCCACCTCGTTCAGCCGTTGCTTCTCCAAGCTTACTGCTAACCATACCCTTTTTTTCTAATCGTTCTAAAGTTGAATAAATGGCACCAATAGCGACATTACGATTAATTTCGTTATCCAATAATTGTCTAATTTTAGCCCCATAAGCTTGATCATTTAAGCGCACAAGCGCCAACATTGCCATTTGCTCAAATTCACCAAGAAACTTTTCTTTTTCTGTCATTATCAGCCTCCTCAACAATGAACTACATTGTAGATAATTAAATTAAACTTGCAATTTATTTCTACTACAAAATAGTTTTAATAAAATTTATTGGCGTAAAAATAACTAAGTAAATGCTAGCACCTTACTGGAAAAATAATCTTAACCATTTGAAGATTAATAAATTATTTTTAAAATCCATTAATCTCATTGTCGAAATTTTGATTACCAACCCCCAATATCAATAGACAGCATTTGAATTTAATACACTTTCCTTAATAAATTTACTTGCTATTTTTTTACCTAACCACTACGATCGCAATCGATAATCATTCGCATTTAGATTTCTATTAGTGTTGTAACCAAATAATGTATATAAAAGCTAGCCTATCGGCCTTGGTTTTTGCTTTGCCTATTACGTCAATAGCGCAAACATCACCAAACTCAGATCAAGAAGAACGTATTGTTGTCACTGGAACCCGTACAGCAAAACTATTAACTAACTCACCTGTTTTAGTGGATGTTATAGACGGTGATATTGTTGCTAAAGTAAGCCAGGGCACTTTGGCGCAAGCGCTAAACTACATACCTGGTGTTGTGGTAAAGCGTAGTGTTAAAGACGGCTACAACATACAAATGCAAGGATTCGATGGCGATCATGTTTTGGTGTTAATTGATGGTCAACCTATCATTAGTCCTACAGGCTCTTCTGCCGATTTAGACCAAATTCCAGCCGATAATATTGAACAAATTGAAGTCATTCGCGGTGCCGCTTCTGTTATGTATGGTAGTTCCGCTATGGGTGGTGTTATCAACATTATTACCCGTAAAAGCGATGAGTCGGCATTAAAGTTTGACTATGATCTTAGCCAATATCAGGGCAATACTATTGAAGATGGCGACCTTAATCACACCATTAAAGTTTACGCAAATGAAAACATTAATGGTTGGCAAACGCAGCTAAATGCTTTAGTGATTGACGATCAAGGCTTTGATTACAACAGCAACACCGTCAGTCAAGATGCTGCCAGTGTTGACAAAAAGTTTATTACCTTAGGTACTAGCAAAGACCAGGGTAGCATCGCCACTGATATTAAATATCAATGGTTAGATGAAAAGAAATTACGAGATAGTTCTGCAATACCAGGTCAGAGTGAAATTATTTATTATCAAACTGACTTAACTAAACATCAACTAGACCTTGGTTTAAAAGGCACTAAAGCCAAAAAAGAACCTTGGCAAATTAACTTCAGATATATTGATCATCAAGAAACTAGTGGTCAATCAAATAGCTTGCGTGACACTCATATCCTAATGTCTGAAATTAATGGTCAAACGGTTTTTCAACTAGATAACATTGAATTAGTCACTGGCGGGGTTATCCATGCTGACAAGCTAGATCAGGACAAGCCAGCCGATGGTGTTATTGAGATTAACAATAAAGGTCGTGAGAGCGCCGAAGTATTCGCGCAAGGCAATTGGATAAAAAAAGACTATCAAATATTAGCGGGTATGCGCAGCCAATATGACTCAGATTTTGGTTGGCATAATGCGGTGCGTTTAAGCACCATGAAAAATATTAACTTAACTGATGTAACGCTGCAATGGCGAGCCGGTCTAGGACAAAGTTACCGAGTGCCAAACCTAAAAGAGCGCTTCTATGTATTTGATCATAGCGCACTAGGTTACATGGTATTAGGTAATGAAAACCTTAAGCCAGAAACCGCCGATTCTTTTAATTCAAGCTTAACCATTAACACCAGTTTTGCTGACAACAGTATCGATTTTAGCAGCGATATTAGTGTTCACTATTCAGAAACAGACGATTTAATTGACTCGGTAATCGACCCACAGCAGTCAGAAGAAACTGGCTTATCTATCTACCAGTATCAAAATATTAGCCAAGCAAAAATTCACGGCTTTGATGTTAGTACCGAACTTACCTTTAGCCAATGGCAAATGCAGTTAAATTATAGCTACTTAACCAGTGAAGATCAGGATAAGGAACGCTTATTTTCGCGTCCACGCCATCAAGTGAAATTCAATATTAATTACGACATTGATGCTTATGACATCGAACTTATTGCCTATGCCGTTTATCAAGCAGGTGAAGCTGTACCTGATAGTTATCAAGGTGTAGAAAATAATGAATACACCACCTTTAATGCGGTACTTAATCAAGCGATAACTAACCAATTATCGTGGCGAATAGGTGTCGATAATATTTTTGATGAACACAAAAGCTCATCGGCAAATAGCCAAAATTTATTTGATGCAAGACCTGTTAGCAGCCGCACCATTAGTGCCGGTATTAGCTACCAATTTTAAGAGAATCTCGGAGAAAAACATGAACAATAATTTATCAACGCCATTTAAATTAACCAGCTTAGCACTATGCGTATTATTAACCGCATGTGGCGGTGGCAGCAGCTCGAGCAATGACACAACACCTGAGCCGACACCAGAACCAACACCGACAGCACCAACACAGGGCACCATAATTGGTCCTCACAGCACAGGTAGCGTTAGTGAACCAGTATTCGTTTATTACGACTTAGATGGCAGCGCGGTTGTTGAATTAACCGAAGAACAAGCAGAAACAGATACCGTGTGGGATATTGCCTTTAAACGTAGCGGTATTTACTTAAACCAGCATAGCGACAATGCAATAACCGCTTATGCTACGGGTAATAACAGTGATTTTTTTGATGCCGATGGCAAAGCAATTGCCGCTAGCTTTATCGCTGCAACCGCTGAAACTGAGCTGACTGATTATTTAGCCATAAAAACCAGTGATATTCCAAGCGATGAAACTAAGTTTGTTGGTGATATCACTTCAAACATTATTGAAGGGTTTTACGACTATAACTCTACTACTCATGTCGTTACTGCTGCCGACAGCAAATACTTTATTGCTAACTCTGACGATGCTTTTACTAAATTTAGAGCAACAAGTATCACCACAGCTGGCAGAGGTATCGGCCAAATTACCTTGCAAACGGCATATCAAAGCAGCAGCGATGCCGCATTTGCTGCAGAGCAAGAGCTTACTATTGACGCAGCATTAACTTGCTCGGGTGACGTAACACACGTTTATGTAGATTTTGATAGCAATCAAGAAGTTACTATGGCTGACGAATGGGATGTTAACTTGCCATGCGCGGCAGATAAAACTGGTGCTGATTTCACCATTAACATTGCCGACGATGCTCAAGCTATGCATGATTTTGACAATAGCTATGACGCTATCGACCCAACAGCCGTTGCTTATTATGGCTTCCAAGCCAATAGCTATTCAGTAAAAGCTTTTGATGCGACACCTTGGTATCAATATGGTTTAAATGGTGGTCACTTATTATGGTCACAGTTTGATGTTTACCTAATCAAAACACCAACAAAAACCCATAAAGTGCAAATCACTAGTTATTACGACGCAGACGGTGTTTCAGGAAACATCAGCTTTAGAGCTGATGAAGTTAATGAACTTGCTGGCGAAGGTGCATAAATACCTTAACTAAAATATCAGGCTCAAGGCATCACCTCTCCCGTGCTTTGGGCTTGATTTTTCTTTAATACTAATAACATATTAGGAAAACATTATGATCGCCCAGATCGAACAAACCATGTACCAACTGTCTGACTTTTTTATGGCACCGGTACTTTGTCTCATTGCACTACTTTTTGTTTATTCACTGTTTGCCACTGGCCAATTTTTTAGCCAAAGCATGCAGCGCCGCCGTCATTACAAATCATTCTTACAATTACTCAATAGCAAACTAGGCAGTAATCAAGCATTGAAATTAAATGGCTACCCTATGGCAACGCTTGCCAATGAAGTACCTAATATTAGCCAAGACCAACTTGATGTTGCGGCATTAAAAGAGCTAGAAGGTGTGCGAAATGTCAGTCGTCTTGCGCCAATGCTAGGCTTAATTGCCACTATGATCCCAATGGGACCAGCATTAAAGAGTTTAGCTGACGGCAATATACAAGGTATTAGTGAAAATCTTATTGTTGCCTTCTCAGCCGTGATATTTGGTTTGATCATCGCTTCAATTACCTTTTGGATAGCCTCAGTTAAAAAGCGTTGGATGGTAGAGGAACTTGTCGCCATTATGCCGCTACTTAACCATCAACCCGTTGACAACCAGCAAACAGCTGAAAATAGCACAGCGGCAGAATCAGCTTTGCCAATACAAGCCTTGGAGAAAGATTATGAGGCTGCTTGATGAAGACGAAGGCATTAACCCAGCATTATCCGTGGTCAATTTAGTTGATGTGTTTTTGGTACTGGTTGCTGCATTACTCATTGCCATTGCGCAAAACCCGTTAAACCCATTTCTCGCTGAAGATGTCACCGTCATCAAAAATGAAGGTAAAGATAATATGGAAATTATCGTGAAAAAGGGCAATACCATCGAAAGCTTTAAAAGTGATGGCAAAACCGGTTCGGGTACCGGCAAAAAAGCGGGCACTGCCTATGAAATGGCAGACGGCAGCATGATTTACGTAAAAGAATAGCGATAATATCCAATGAACAACTCTTTAATGAAAATTTCCATATTATTATTTGGCCTGTTTACCTTAGTCGGTAACGTGTTTGCTGAAAACAAAAATAGTAATAAAGAACAAATAGTCGATGAAAACAGCCAAAGTGTGCTGTTCGTTAGCACCGCTCACACCAATACCGCCAAAATTACCTTGTTAAAAAAGGTGGCTGAAGAGAAAAGTAATCAAACTTGGCAGATTGCGCAAAAGTCAGCAAAATCTTTACTGACAACAGCCAACAAAGCTGGCGCTCTAACGGCACTTTTCAACCAATATGATTTAGTCATTCTTGATGCGGTATCAGTACGAGAAGCCAGCGCGGCCTTTGATAACTATGCAAGTGAAATTGCCAAAGTAAACACCAGTGTTGTTGCCTTTAGTTACTTACAAAACCAAAACCTCAATAAAGGCTTAACTAGTGAGAATGCTAGTACCTTACAAGACTATTGGATGAATGCCGGACGTCGTAACCTCGACAATATGCTTAGTTTTATTTCAGCCAATATTGTCTCAGACAAGCCAAGTACATCAACAACAGCTAAGGTTCCCGCACCAATTATTTTTCCACAACAAGGCATTTACCACCCGTCACTACCTAACTTGATCATTAACGATTTAGTGGAATACAAAAAACTGCGCCCAGCCAAACCACAACAAGCTAAAATAGCGGTACTGTTACAACGAGCATTAATTGAGTCTGAGCAAACCCAGTTAATTGATGCCACCATTGCGCAATTAGAGGCCAAAGGTGCTTATGTTGTGCCCTTCTTCTTTGAATTAAGCCCAGTTAGTGGCGACTATAGCCAACTATTGCAAATCCCAAGCACTGAACAAGCTGCAGACAGCCAAGCCATAAGTGATCAAAACTTAGCCATGAAAACCGATGTTGATTTAATCATCAGCTTTCGCAATATTCATTGGGCAAACAAACGTAAAGTCGAATTTGAAAAATTCGCAGTGCCTGTGATGCATGCTATGACTTACTATTCTGGTGATAAAGCCGCATGGGAAAAAGACATGCAAGGCGTTAGTGCCAATATGATGTCATTCACCTTAGTACTGCCTGAAAACGCCGGCGTAGTCGATCCTATGATAGTCGCGGCTATGAATATGACTGATCAAAATGTTGAAATTATTGACTATCAACTTGAGCATTTAGTCAATAAAGCCATCAACGTGGTGAACTTAAAATATAAAGCTAATCAAGATAAAAAAGTGACGGTATTTGTTTGGGGCGACAAAGACGTGGGTGCGTCTTTTATGAATATTCCTGAAAGTATTGAAGCCATTAGTCAGCGCTTAACCAATGAAGGCTATCAAACTGCTGAGCGTGATGCCGAGTATTTTGTTGCTAACGCGAAAAAAATCCTCAACCCTTTCTATCGTGATTATCAGTTAACGGAATTATTAGACAATGATTTAGCTGAACTAATGCCCATTGATCAGTACCTAACCTGGTTCAATGCCCTACCCGCTGAATTAACCCAAAAAATAAACGATCACTGGGGTAAGCCACAAGATAACTTTATGGCGGTAGAGAAAGATGGTAAACACTATTTCATTTTGCCGCGCATTCGTAATGGCAATATGTTAATTATGCGCCAGCCTCCGCGTTCAGATAATAAGAATGACGAGAACATGATTTATCATCAAGGCCTTGTGCCGATTAACCATTTCTATCTTGCCGCTTATTATTATGCCCGCGAATACTGGCAGTCAGACGCGATTGTGCATTTAGGCACCCACGGCTCACAAGAATACCTAGGCGGGAAAGAACGTGGATTATCCATTTATGACCAAGGCAATTTAGCGGTCTGGGATACCCCTGTGGTTTACCCATTTATTGTTGATGATGTTGGTGAAGCCATGCAAACCAAACGTCGTGGCCGAGCAACCGTTATTTCACATATGACACCACCTTTCGCTGCTGCAGGTTTAGAAGGTGAAATCCGCAATTTACATGAATTGATGCACCAATATAAACAGCTTGATCAAGGTGGCGTAAAACAAAAAACTGCTGCGCAACTTACCAAGTTATGCTTCGATACCAATATTTGTAAAGATTTAGGCTGGCAGCAAGAACGCATTGACCAAGAGTTTGATAAATTTATTGATGCCTTGCACATGCATTTAGAAGCATTGGCAACAGCGAACCAGCCTTTAGGTTTACATACCTATGGCTACATTCCTGAGCAGCCACTGACTATCTCAACTTTAGTACAAATGTTAGGTAACGACTTTACTCAACGTGCCAGTGAGTTTGAACATGACAACTATGCTAAAAGCTTAGTCGGTGAACATCACGACGACGATGAAGACGAAAGCGCCGCTCATAGCCATACCTACCATGAGAAGAGTCCTGAAAAAGGCCCTAGAGAAATCGCTAGCAAAAGCGCTGAGACGAAAAGCATTGCCAGCCCTGACACTGCACAAGAAAATGACATAACACGCTTATCAGGTTATTTAACCGTTAAAAATTATATCATTGATGCTGCTGATCAAAATGCCCAGCGTCCGGTTGCGCTTAGCGAACTTTCAACTGAGCTACAAGCAGATATTGAACGCGGTAAAGCACTATATAACAGCATGGCAAATATCCATGAACTCGATGCTATGGTGGACTTTCTTAGCGCTAAATATATCCCGGTTAAATCAGGTGGTGACCCAATACGCCACCCTGAATCATTAGCCACTGGCTATAACTTATTTGGCTTTAATCCTTCACGCGTTCCTACCCAAGCCGCTTACGAACAAGGTAAAGAACTGGTGGAAGAAATGATTGCGAACTACTACCAAAAGCATCAAGCCTACCCTGATAAAATGGCCTTTTCTTTATGGTCAATTGAAACGATGCGTCACTACGGCGTACTTGAATCGCAAGTACTATATGCCATGGGTGTAAAACCTAAGTGGAGTAAAAGCGGTCGCGTTATTGGCACTGAAGTTATTCCTTATAGTGAATTAAAACGCCCACGTATCGACGTGGTGTTATCGGCGACAGGTTTGTACCGTGATGCTTTTCCTAATGTCATGCAAATGTTAGCAAAAGCCGTTAATCAAGTGGCCGCTTTAAAAGAAGACAACAACTCGATTTGGCAAAATAGTCAGAAAGTAAAAGCTAATTTATTAGCGGAAGGCGTCGAAGAAAAAGAAGCCGAATACTTATCAACCATACGTATTTTTTCAAATCAATCAGGTGATTACGGTACCGGCGTTGATGATGCGGCTTGGGCAAGTGATACCTGGGAAACTGACAAGAAAATATCTGATAACTACTTAGGAAAAATGGGTTATTTCTTCGGTGCTGACAATAGCCGTTGGGGCGAAAAAGGCGAAAATACTGATGGCAAAGATATTCAGTTATATGCCAAGCAATTATCAGGCACCGACATTGCCATGTTTGCTCGCTCTTCAAATCTCTTTGGCATGCTAAGTACTGACGACCCATTTGAATACTTCGGTGCGTTAAGCTTAGCAGTACGCAATATTGATGGTAAAAGCCCTGACATGGTAGTGGCAAATTTACGTGATGCTAAAAATGCCAAAGCAGAAGATGCCGGATTATTCCTCGCCAAAGAATTGCGTACTCGCATGTTTCACCCTCGTTGGATAAAAGAGTTACAAAAAGAAGGCTATTCTGGTGCCGTGTCATTAGCGTCAAAAATGGATAACTTTTTCGGTTGGCAGGTGGTCGATCCTAACTTGATCAGGAACGATCAATGGGACGAGTATATGGATATTTACGTTAACGACAAACTCGCTTTAGAACTTGATGAATGGTTTAAAGAAATTAATCCCGACGCCTTTGCTCGTATGATGGAGAGAATGCTGGAAGCAGAACGTAAAGACTACTGGCAAGCAGACCCTGAACGTTTAAAGCAGCTTGTTGAGCAATATATTGCTGTCGTTAATAACAATGATTTAGTCATTTTAAACGATGCAGTAAAAGCGCATGTTAACGAACTTGCTCAAGGTTATGGCTTAGCACCACTGGCGGCACAAACCATGGAAGCCATGGCAGCAAGCGCAAAAGCACAGCAAGAAATCAATAACCAGCAACTTGCTGAGCAAAGCCAAACAGAAAATGCTGAACAACAAGTTGAAGGACAAAAACTGGAAAAGCAAACGGTGCAAACCATTGAACCAGATAATGTTATTTATTACAGCTTAGCAGGTATCTTGTTACTGATACTATTTGGTGCACTTTGGCAGGTTAGAGCCGCAAAGCCAAATAAACAGCAAATTTACTTACTATCAAGCCAGCAAAATCAAGCGCTAGATAAAGCGGCGTAATACCGACTTAACTTAGTATAAAAAAAAGGCAGTATCATTAAAATGAAACAGCCTTTTTCATCTACTTTACTGCAAAAAACGTTAAGCTACTTTCTAGCCACTAAATGCACTGCACTGGTAGACCGCTCTATAAATGCACCTTCACAATAAGCAAAATAATATAACCACAGGCGTTTAAACTGCTCATCGTAACCAAATGGCGTCAATTCTGACCAAGAAGCCAAAAAGGCTGCTCGCCAATGTGCTAAAGTTTTTGCGTAATCTAAACCAATATCGTCAATGATCTCAGTGACTAAATCAGTATGTTTAGTTAAATTTTCAGACAATACGGTAATAGAAGGCAAAAAGCCACCAGGGAAAATATAGCGTTGAATAAAATCAACATTATATTTATAGTATTCAAAACGCTGGTCAGCGATGGTAATTGACTGGATCAGTAACTTACCACCTTTTTTCAGCCGTTGATTACATTGTTGAAAAAAGCTCGGCAAGTATTCGTAGCCCACCGCTTCAATCATTTCAATGGAAACCAACTTATCGTACGCACCGGTAAGCTCTCGGTAATCTTGCTTTAACAAGGTTATTTTATCGCTTAAGCCTAATTGCTCAATACGATTTTTAGCATATTCATGCTGTGCATCTGATATGGTGGTTGTCGTTACTTTACAGCCATAATTTTGCACTGCATAAATTGCTAAGCCGCCCCAACCTGTACCTATTTCTAATAAATGGTCACTTGCTTTAAGCTCTAAACGCTGGCAAATAGTTGACAGTTTATGCAGCTGAGCTTGTGCTAGATTAGTTTTTTCATCTGGATAAATCGCAGATGAATACATCATTTCAGGATCAAGAAAGCGGGTGTAAAGTTCATTACCTAGGTCATAGTGCGCAAGAATGTTCTTTTTAGAACCGGCTTGGCTATTACGATTACGGCGATGCAGCAAAGCGTACTTAAGCTTTGTTAACCAAGGCTTTCGCTGTTCAAGCGCATCGGTTTGTTGCTGTCCGCGCGCGAATATCCGTATCACTGCCGTTAAGTCAGGACTACTCCACTTACCGGCAATATAAGCTTCGGCTGCACCTATGCTGCCGCCTTTGACAAAATCACGATAAACACTAGCATCATGGATATTAATACGACCCTGTATTGAGTCACCATTTACAACTTCAGGAAAAAGAAAATGCTGGCCATTGTCGATTATTTCAACTTGCCCATATTGCAATTTTTCCAATACTGAAAACACGACATTACGACAACGTTTATCTAGCCAATTAGCTGGTTTTCTTATTTTTAATCCTGAAACTTGTTCCACTACTCCACTCCTGATTTATAATTTTTTGCTTTAAGTGACGCTACTGATGATGTTTTAGTTACCGTTGATTTGAGCTCCGTCGGCTGGCCTTTTTGATAGCCGATAAAGGGTATACGTTTGACAAACAGCTTTAGTGCTTGCCAATAGATACCCAGCACTATTTTTAATGTCATCGCTGGTAAATTGCACCACAGTTGCCAAAACGCTTTGCTAGTAAATGGCACTTTGCTTAAATTCATCGTGGCATCAAATATTTTCTGTTTGCTATTCGCTATACTTTCATCCTCTTTGCTTTTGTCATGATTATCACCATTAAGATGGTTTTCGATACGGATAAATAATTTATCGCTATTATCCATCGGCGGTATGAACAACCATTGATAACGCATGTGCAAATCCATAAAAGGTGAGACATGAAAATTTTTATTGGTCATATGTGCTACAGAATTTTCATCGTTACTAATTTGGCCTAAAGGCACTAAATAATAATGCCGTTCATTCCACGGCGTGTTACTCACTTCCACCAATACTTGCCGACAATTTTCATCAGCGTCATAGCAAAAGTAAAAATTGGCCGGACTAAAATAAAGCCCTAAACACCGCACTTGAACCAACATGGTAATGCGACAAATGTCTGCCATGCCATCTTCACCATTCGACAAAGCGGCTACTTTATTCTTTATACGTTGCTTTAGGCAGTCGGGTTCACCTTTGAGATAATCTTTTTCTTCAAATCTCAATAAGTTGAACCAAGAAAAACCAAATATGCCTTTCGGGCGTTGTTTGCTTGCCATCTCGTCAACATCTAAGGCCAACATATACAGCTTATAGGCGAAACTATGCGCTTTAGGGCTAAAGCGTCGGTGGCTAATTTCGCCACGATAAATATAACTATGTTGCGATTGCTCAGCCATACCGTTGCTTCACTTCACTTTGTTGTAAGTAACAATCAAAGCGTTGTGCAACATCAACCGCACTCCTAACGCCATCTTCATGAAAACCGCTGTACCAATAAGCACCAACATAATGCGTATGCTGTTTGCCGCAAATATCCAAACGTTGACCTTGGGCATAAATAGAAGCCGTGGTAAAAACCGGGTGATGATAGGTAAATTCTCGTATTATTTTACTCGGCTCAATATCTTCTCGCTGATTTAAGGTCACGCAAAAAGTATGTTCACTATTTAGCCCCTGCAAAATATTCATATTGTAGGTAACGCTGGCAGGCTTAGTACGGTTTGAACTTAATTGATAATTCCAACTGGCCCAAGCTTTTTGTCTTTTCGGTAAAAGCTTGATATCAGTATGCAGCACGACTGAATTTTCACTATATGGCATAGCGCCCAGTATTTCCTGTTCTCGTTCACTGGCATCATCAAGTAATGCTAGGGCTTGATCAGAATGACAAGCAAAAACTACCTCATCAAATGATTGCACCTCGTCATTAGTAAAATGTAATTGTACCTTGTCATTTTGACGGGTAACCGCAGTAATATCGGCATTAACATGAATATTGTCAGCAAATGATTTACTCAATGGCGCTAAGTAGCTTCTTGAACCACCAGGAATAACATACCATTGCGGGCGGTCAGCAATATTGAGTAAGCCATGATTATGAAAAAATTTAACAAAAAAATGAAATTGAAATTGTTCCATTTGCTCTAAAGAGCTAGACCAAATAGCCGCCCCCATAGGTAAAATATAATGCTCTGCGAAATAGTCGCTAAAGTTATTTTCTTGTAAAAACTCTCCGAGAGTTAATGTTTCACTGTAGTTTTTCTCTTGATAGTTTTGCTTACATAACTTATTAAAGCGCAGTATTTCTTTCACTAGCAACCAAAATTTTGGTTTGACGATATTGCGACGCTGAGCAAAAAGTGTGTCTAGGTTATGACCATTGTACTCCAAGCCGGTGTCGATATTGTGCACCGAAAAACTCATTTCGGTTGCTTGTTTACCGATACCAATTTCATCCAACAAGGCCAAATAATTTGGGTAGGTTTTATTATTAAAAACAATAAAACCAGTATCAATGGCGTACCATTTATCGGCAACTTCGACATCGACAGTCGCGGTATGGCCACCAATATCAGCGCCTTTTTCAAAAACACTAACATGGTGTTTTTTTGATAATAAGTAGGCTGCGGTTAAGCCAGAAACACCAGCACCTATAACGGCAAATCGCTTCATACTTTGTTGCTCCTTAAAATAATACCTTGCCAAACAAAGTCGGGACATAAGGCCAGTAGCTTCAACGCTACGGTTAACCTTTTCGGAAAATGTAAATATGATTTTCGGGCACCAACCCCTTGGTAAATACGACTAGCAGCTTGTTGGCTAGAAAGTAAAAATGGCATAGGAAAATCATTTTTATCGGTTAATGGTGTTTTGATAAATCCAGGGTGTACTAACGTCACCGCAATGTTTTCTGCTTTTAGGTCGACCCTTAAGCTTTTTGCTAAATAATCTATTCCGGCCTTTGAAGCGCCGTATGCCTCCGCGCGAGGAAAAGGCAATAATGTTGCACTAGAGCTGACAAAAACAACTTGCCCGCCAGCAGAAACTTTCGGCAGAAAGTGTTCTAGTAAATAACCTAACGACTGTAAGTTTGTCGCGATAACACTAGCAAATAATTGTCCGTCAA
This sequence comes from Colwellia sp. SU-HH01172, assembly GCF_057553355.1. Lineage (NCBI taxonomy): Bacteria > Pseudomonadati > Pseudomonadota > Gammaproteobacteria > Alteromonadales > Colwelliaceae > Colwellia > Colwellia sp. SU-HH01172. The sequence goes on from NZ_BAAJMB010000006.1 coordinate 25,453, forward strand.
ACTTTTTAACGTCATCAATGTAACGACAATCGCCAGCATTGAGCATTAAAATATCAATACCGTCAATCTGATTAAGTTTATTAGCCGCTTGAGCAACTTGTTCATTATCAGTGATATCAAACGCTAGCGGGATAACATTGTTATTGCGTTGTGCATATTGCATTAGTTTTTCTTGATTACGACCACACGCAATAACTTGATAACCACTGGCGGAATAATGATTTAGTAACGCCTCACCAATACCCGAGGTAGCGCCAGTAATCAAAATGGTACGCTTAGTGTTCATTACCTTGTTGCCCTATTTTTAAGCCAAGAAATGATGCGACCCAATAACGGTATTTGTTCATAGAGCATGGCACCTAAATCGAGATAATCATGATGATAAATAACTTTATCGTCGACGCCTTTAATATGCGAACTCCCTTGCACATGGACAATTTTACCGCCATTCAAACGCGGGTGTTGATAGCTCATTTTCCAGTACACTGCCGCTTCGTTACCTTGCTCAAGCACATGTTCAATTTTAAATTCACAATAGCTAAGCTGCTGATAGAGTTGGTCAAAATAGTGCCTTAAATTATCAAGACCCATCAGTTGATGCATAGGATCAGTAAAGACAACATCTTGATGATAAATATCAGCGAGAAGGTGTAAATTGTCAGTCGAGAGCTTTTGATAAATATTAATAAAGTTAGCCAACCAAAGCGCATGTTCAGGGGCATGATTAAGCTCTTCAATTGCTTTAATTTCTTGCTTTGACATAAGTACTCTTATTTAATTTCCGCATTAATCCGTTTACGCATTGGCAACAACTATCGATAAAATTCAATAGCGGCTAATCGAGCAGTTTTATGTTCGACAATGGCTGGCCAGTAAATGGCTAAATTTTCCTTGGCAATATATGCATGTGGAAAGTGAATCTGCTTACTTGGTACATCCGCCAGCTCTGGTAAATACTTACGAATGAATTCACCATTTGGATCAAACCTTTCACTTTGTCTAATCGGGTTAAAAACACGAAAATAAGGTTGAGCATCACAGCCCGTACTCGCAGCCCATTGCCAGCCGCCATTATTAGCAGCCAAGTCACCATCAATAAGTTTTTGCATAAAGTATTTTTCACCCCAGCGCCAATCGATTAGTAAGTGCTTGGTTAAAAAACTTGCCACGACCATACGCAGGCGGTTGTGCATCCAGCCCGTTTGGTTAAGTTGCGCCATTGCGGCATCGACTAGCGGATAACCGGTTCGCCCTTCACACCAGGCACGAAAGTATTCAGGGTTATTTGGCCAAACAGTGGTGTTGTATTTATTGTTGAAGCATTGATGTTTAGATAACTTTTCTTGGTGAAATATTAAATGCCGATAAAACTCGCGCCAAATAATTTCATTTAACCAAACAAATTCATCACTATCTGCGGCAAGTAAAATATCAGGAAAACGCTGGCTCATTAACACCAAAAGATACCTTGGACTAATGGCACCAATAGCTAAATAAGGCGAAAGGCCAGACGTAGCTTTAATGGCAGGAAAATCACGTTCTTGTCCGTAATGCTGCACTTTATTTTGAAAAAAAGTAGGAATAACCTGTTGCTCTACTTGTTCTGCTAATGGCCAAGCCTTTGACTCACCAGTGCAAGTAAGAGGTGCTAACAGCGCTGCTAAAGCATGGTTTTGGCCTGGTATCGTTGGTTTACCTAAGTAGTTGAAACCGTGCTGTTTTACATAAGAAAGCCAAGCACATTTAAATGGCGTAAAGACTTTATACATATCACCGGTTTTGTTGAGTACTTTACCTTTTTCAACAATAACATCACTTTCAAATAAGCGCAGCGCGACACCTTGCTCTACACAGGTTTTGTCACGCAGGTTTTCATTCACTTCTAACTCTTTATTGGCAACCACTTCGCTAATGTTATGCTGATGGCAATAGCACTTTAAAAATGCAACTTGCTCTGAAAAATCATCACAGTATTCCACTTGCAAAACAATGTTTAGCAACAACAATTGTTGCGCAAGGGCATTAACATGGCGCTTAATTAAATCAATTTTAATCGGTGACCAATCATGCGCTTGCCATTGTTTTTCACTAACAAAAAAAACAGCCTTACCAACTTCCGAGTCACTTTGTTGCTCAAGGAAGTAATGTAAGGCTGGATTGTCATTTATTCTAATGTCGTTGCGAAACCAAAGTAACAAAGATTTTCCTTAGCGGCTAAAAGCCTAATAAATAAGTTTATTAGTATCCGTAGCGTAACTTAAGCTCGGTTGGGTAAGGGTCTAAATAAGCCTGTTGCGCTATATACGACTTAGGGTGTTGTAATAAATAATGCTTTATCAAGGTTAACGGCACCATTAATGGCATCAGGCCAGTACGGTATGCATGAATATGCTCTGAAAGCTCTTGTCGTTGCACTTTATTCAAATCTTTAGAAAAGTAACCTTGAATATGCAATAAGGTATTAGCATGATTTTTACGGCTTGCTTTCAGCTTTAATGCTGTCATTAACCCCAAAATATATTGCCCCGCCATCTCATCCACAGCCAAATCAGCCCTTGCTAACAATCGTCCCAATGTTTTATAGGCCACAAGGTTATGACTCATCAAGGTATATTTATACTGGGCGTGAAAGTTCATCAGCTTATGCTTGCTAACACCTGATGCTACTAGTGCTTGCCAGCGACGATAGGCATAAACACGAGCAACAAAATTTTCACGAATAATCGCGTCATTAAGTCGACCATTTTCTTCACAAGGTAATAACGGGTTAGCTTGCATAATTTCATTAGAAAAAACACCGACACCATGAGCTTGCAGTTGATTCCCTTCTGGCGAGTAAACTTTAACGCGTTCCATGCCGCAGCTCGGGCTTTTAGCACAGAAAATATAACCACTGAGATTTTTCGACATGCTAGCAACTTTTTTGCCGTAGGCCTTGATGGCTTCGGTAACATCACCTGAACCATCAGGACGCGAAACTTTGATCATGTACTCATCTTTGATCAAACGTATAGTTGGTCTAGGCACGGGTAAACCTACCGCCACTTCAGGGCAATAGGCTTTAAAGGTCACATGTTGACCTAACTCATGCATGCAGAAGTTTGACGGTTTATTACTGGCGTCAAAACGAACTTTTTCACCATTTAAACAAGCACTAATGCCGACAATAATATCTTCTTTTTTGAATTCTTTAGACATAACCATCTCCAACTAATAGATGAAAGAGCCAATAGGGTTTAGTAACTTATTGATGCCCTGTGTAAAGTGCAGTGAGTTGTTAGCAACGGTGTAACACAAGCAACCATGCTCTGAAACCGGATGATGTTGATGACGTTTATCCAACATTATAAAGTCGCCTGCCACATACTCTCCTTGCTCATCAGTAAACGAACCTGCCAATAATAAGGTTAACTCAAAGCCATTATGAGTATGTTCGGGTACAGAGCCTCCGGGATCAATGTGCAATAAACTGGTATGAATTTCACCTTCATCTAACTGCAAACGCGCTCTTGATAATTTACCAATTTGAGCCGTTTTACCTAATTCAACATTACGTATCGCTTTTGGTAGCACATACTGGCTACCTTTAAATTCGATAGCTTGCTCATTGTTCTCTATTTTTACAGATTCAATTTCGTCAGAAGCGGTAATTTCATCAATAATGCTATCAAAGTCTAATTCTGCAATTTCAGCCATATCTTCTGCATCATCAACAACGAATTTATGTAAGAAGTTTTGTTCAAAACTGGCTTCAGCAACTTGCTCGGTCAATTGGTTGATTTTTTCTTGGCATTGAGAACACATATCAGCATGAATCGCAATGCCTGCCGCTAATGAAGCCGGTAAGTCACCATTAACAAAGCTCTGTAATAACTCAAATTTAGGATGGTGCTTAATCATGTTGCTCTCCTAGTTTGCTCTTAAGTTTGCCAAGCGCGAGTCGAAGCCGCGATTTTACTGTTCCCAATGGCAAATTAAGATGCTCGGCAAGTTGCTCTTGTGACATCTCTAAAAAGTAAAAACCTTTCACTACTTGCTGCTGATTTTCAGGTAATGTCTCAATTACACCTTGTAAATTACGGCTTTGAATATGGTCATTAAAAGTATCTTCTTCAGTGTTCATGGACTCTGCAAGCGGCCAAATATCATCACTGAGATTATCTTCTTTATTGGCTTTTACTTTACGTAACATGTCAAAAGTAACATTACGCATTATGGTATAAACCCAAGTTGTCGCTGCGCCTTTGCTGTCGTCAAATAAGTGCGCCTTACGCCAAACGTTGGACATAGTGTCTTGTACAACTTCTGCCGCTTGCGCTTGGTTATTAAATTTACCTTGGGCAATACGCTTTATTTTAGGGGCAAAAAACTTAAACACCGCGGTAAACGCTTGTTTGTCTCGGTTAACAGCTATTGATTTAAGCCATTGACAAAGTTGAGGATGATCGATTTTATTAGTCATGTTACTAGGTGTAACAGCTGCTTGACGACTTGGCAACTCTGATTGAACAGACGGCATAACGTTTATCCATTATTTCCACTTAATACGCTATACGCATTGATATTAGGAATAGATCACATTTTTTTTAATCTTTTTTACTGACTTTTAAATATCTTGGTTAATTTTGCTTATTTTCTTCTGAAAGTATAATCCCCTGGATAAACTGCATAGCACGATAAAATGAGTCAGGCGCAATAAAAGCACTCTTTTCTTCAAGTTTTACCGGCAGTAACTCTAACCAACGAGCCACTATCCAGCTCGCTTGTTGAAAGTACTTATCGGCGTACAAAACATCTAGCTCACTGTTGTTAATAAAAACCTGTTTTAATGATGTCGCCATTTTCTCGCTAGTTGCGTCGACACTAATATCTGGCCAGTGCTCTCGGCTACTGACTTCACCATGATGTAATTGGTCTTTATCCTGCTGCATCTTATTGATATCGACTAAACATTTACAACGAACATCAATCAATAGCAGGCCGTTATCACTTTGGTCAAAGTCAATAATTTCCACCCAACTCCCGGTCATCAAATCAACTGACTTAAGTGTTTTAGCTGTAGGTAAAATAACAAAGCCATTATTTTTCATCGCTAACGAAACCATTTTTAAATAGCGCGCTTCAAAAATACGCAAGCGAGTAATGCCTTGTGGCAGCAGAAAAATGGGCAATGGAAAAATAGGTAAATTGATTGTTGGCATAAAATTAAAGTCGATACTGCGAATGAACTGATAACGAGTTATACGTGACCAAGCAAAAAAACGATCAAAAAAAAGCCCCTATACTAAGAAGCAATAGTAAGGGGCAAAAGGACACAGCAATAAATTGATAGGTTAAGTGCTTATTAATCCGTGATAACAGTGTCAATAACGTGGATAACACCATTGGTTGTATAAATATCGGTAACAGTGACATTAGAGCCTTGTACCTGCAACGCCACTTGTTCTTGTGACACCTTCCACCAAACATCATTTACGCCTTGGCCATTCATATCACCCGATTGAGTATCGTCAGCATATAAATACAGTGGGCGCCCTAGATAAGTTACTTGCATGCTACCATCGTCACGCATCACCATCGACAAGCCTTTAATGTTGTCAACTTCACTATCGGTTACCAGCACTGGTGGCCAGTTGCTTGCACACTCGTCATTACAAGTACTTCCTGCCGTGCCTAAGTCGTTGTCAAATACATATAAGGTGTAACCATTTTTACCTGAATTCATACCGCCAACTAATATTTCGGCGGCGCTGTCATAGGCCACTTCGTCATTACTGGCATTGCTTGTTTGACTAAAATTGACTAAAGCCACGGCAATATTTTCACTGCTAGCTGCCTCTACCATTGCGCCATTAGCTGCGAAGGCTGCCAATGAGTTAACCTCAGCGCCGCTGATCACATGAGTTAACAACACATTAGTTAATGCACTAGTATCGGCAAGTAAAGCAGTTAGCGCGGAAGATTCTATTTTTGCAAAAGCAGCATTAGTCGGCGCAAATACCGTAAAGGTAGCACTTTCATCTGCGAGAGTGTCCACTAAGTCGGCAGCGGTTAAGGCCGCTACTAAGGTAGAAAAGTTGTCATCTGCCAGGGCTACATCGACAATACTCATGGTCGACTCAGCTTTTACTGTTGGCGGTAAGATAACTTGATCGACGACATGTATAACACCATTGTTAGCCATCACATTAGCTGTTGATACAGCAGATTTGTTAATAAAAAGTGCAGCGTCGGCTAATGATAGCGTCGCCATTTGTTCATTCGCCATGGCAACCATTTTGTTGTCTGATTGGGCAATAGTAGCGGCAGCATCTTGCAATACCGCAGCACCAGATACTACGTGATAGAGTAAAATATTGCTTAAAGCGTCGGGGTCAGCCAGTAGCGCATCAATAGTTTCTTGCCCTAAAAGCGCAAAAGCAGCGTCCGTTGGCGCAAATACGGTAAATTCTTCGTCAAGGTTTGCCAATACAGTCTCTAAACCCGTTGCTTGTAGCGCTGCAACTAAGGTTGTGAAGCTGCCGTTATTAACCGCTACCTCAACTATACTATTAGTCGGTGCTGGTACTTCAACATCAGCCACCACCACCATATCAATCACATGAATGACGCCGTTATTAGTGTATATGTCTTTAACGCTAATATTCGCACCGCCAAACATTAAGCTGTCTGTCGTGCTATTAATGGCAACGGCGATTTCTGCCCCTGACAAGGTTTCAGCTGACATACCATTTAATGTATATGCGCTCACAGAAGGCACTTCACCGGCAACAACATGCTGCAATAAAATGCTTGTTAAGGCATCGGTATCTGCCAATAAAGCGGCAATAGTGTCAGCGCTAATTGAAGCAAATGCAGCATCGGTTGGGGCAAATACGGTATATGATTTGGTTTCATCGGCGAGTGCGCCATCAAGCTCGGCAACCTGCAAGGCCGTAACTAAAGTGGTGAAATTTCCTGCGGCGACTGCAGTTTCAACAATATTCATTGTTGGTTCGCCTTTATCCGCAGGAGGAAGCAGCACAGCGTCAATAACGTGAATAATACCGTTATCGGCTTGAATGTCTGTCATGGTGACGGTAACGCTATTCACCAGCAAGTTATCGCCATCAAGTGATAAACCAACGTTATCACCATTTACCATCGCGACTGTCATGCCCGCACTTGCAATCGCTGCCGCGGCGTCAACCTCACCACTAATAACATGGTAGGTCAAAATATCGGACAAAGTGTCTATATCAGCAAGTAAGGCGTCAATGGTATCTTGACCCAACAGTGCAAAGGCATCGTCTGTTGGCGCAAACACAGTAAAGCTGCTTGCTGTGTCAGCTAACGTGGCATCTAATCCTGTTGCCTGCAAAGCCGCAACAAGTGTTGTGAAACTGCCATTTGCTACGGCAACATCAACAATAGTGTTAGTAACTGCGGGAGGTGGTGTAACTACCGTGACCTTTTTATCATCGTCATCGTTACAAGCTTGTAAAAATAACAAGCTTATAATGGCTATTCCTAATACTTTTAAATTTTTCACCTGTTTACCCTCTTTTTTATACGCTTCTTTTAATTTCAGCTAGATCTACGCGGTTAAAAATCAAACAGATCATAAATAAAGTGAATAAAAGTATTTATTTTTATTAGATGATCTGTACCGTAAATTGCTGCGTATTAACGTGGTCGGGTTGCGCTAAAAACGCTATGTAAGAGTTGATTGGCCAGTATATTGCGAGTATCTAAAAGTAATCATTGATAAGTTAGGATGAGAGGCTAGTAGCAGAAAGCTAATGAAGTTTAAGTTTACCTAATAATGACTCATTAAAAGCCATGCTGTAATGAGTTGCCAATAAATTTCTAGTATTTTATAGGCATTTTTTAACGGCTGATTGTTTGTCAAAAAATAAGGTGATTTCGGCAAGTGTAACGCCAAACTTTTTCATTTTGGTGCGATTAAATACACGGTATTGATCAACTTGATACATCCAATCATCAAGCGAAAACTGTATCTCATCACCGTCAATGGGCACCAGTAGCTCATACTGCCATTGAAAGGCAAAGCCAACTTGTTGACCAAAAGCTTGTCCAACAACATCTTCGGCGCTGCCCTGATATTTACCTTGCACAAGTTTCGTCAACTGCCAATTACGATAGCTTATCTCGCCATCAGCAAAATAAAACACTTCTTTGAGTTCACCTTTATTGTCTTGCCATTGTCCGTTTAGTTCTACACAAAAACGCCGAGTGACATTGTCGGTATAATCTTGCACCATACCCCAGGCTATAAGGTTACCGGTGAAATAGGTTTTTATGTCGAAGCTTGGTGATCTTGCTTGATAGTCTTCTAACTGCGTTGTACAACTCGACAATGACAATACCATCAGCAATAACAGATTGAATTGGTACATCCTACTCATATTAATTCCCCGAGTAATTGTTGGCGTAGTTTTGGCTCGCTGGTATTTTCATCTAACCAAATACGCAGAAATAAATCAACGAACTGCTCACTTTCAATTTCACCGACTTTTTGCTGATTAAAGTAAAACACGGTAGTGGCAGTATTGGTGAGTAAAGTGAGTTGATCGCCGGCTTTAATATCTGGCCAGATACTTTCTAGTGCTAGCAAGTAAGGCATATATTGCTCTTCATCTATCGCTAAATGTTGCCACTGAGCAAGGGTATTATCTAATAGTTCCTGTTTACTGATGTCACGTAAATATTGTATTTCAAATATCGAATGTTGACAGTGACCACTTAGTGGCAATTTGCCGTCAGAAGTGAACAATTTACTTTCATAAATATCCCAAAAAAGTATCGAGAGTTTAGCCTGACCTAATAATTTGAAGCCTTCCATTTCGCGCTGCTTAAGCAACTTTATGTTCTCATTGGTAGCCATTTTAAATAACGGGCAGTTACTGGCGGCGACTGCAGTGTCGTGCTTTATGTCTGCCGCGTAGCTTGATAAATACATGCTAGAACATAGCGTTAGTAGCCAAATTAATGTACCTATACTTAATCGCTTATCGAACATAATGTTCTTCCTCGATAAAAAGTCCGTCACTAATTGTAAAAATGAGCACCATTAAAGGCCCCCATAAACAGGCAAGCAACAGGTAGCTAAAGCCAAGCGATTGAGTTAGGTAAACCACTGAAAAGTTTGCACCGGCCAAGTAACTTAACGGCGCAAAAACTCCACCCAGCAGAATTTGTCGCATTTTCGACGACGCTAAAAAACCTAAACTATGTCGAATGGTGGCTGCGAAGCAAAACCAAAGGGTGATTAACCAAAAAGGAATATGTTGAGTGTCAGGAAAAATAAAAAAGCCTGAATATACTAAAGTGCTATCGAGTAATACCCCAGTAACAGCCACAATGACAATAAGTGGCAGCTCGTTTTTTTCTGCCTGATAATACAGGTGCAGCATCAGCAAAATTAAAGCAGCTGGAATAAAAATATTACCGAATAAAATCAGACCAAACCAAGTTAAATTGAAGCCAACTAAATTAACTAGGTTCGACTTATTCACCAACGTTAATAAATTTTTCATCGCTCATTATCATTACGTTTATATTAAGCTGTTATACGTAGTCACGCTGAATTTAGATTAATCAATTGATGAATATTAAATAGAGTATGTGTAATAAGTGCTTTCTCAACCTTAATACTTAGCTGACTTTACTCAGGGAAATGATGACTCGGGTTTCTCCACTATCAGCCTGCAACTTTATAGCACCCTGACAAGCATTAGCAATAAGTTTGGCCGCATAAGTGCCTAACCCCGTACCAAACTCTTTGCCCTTAGTGACATATTTTTCAAAAAACTCGTGCTTAATTTCTGCTGGAACTTCACCTAAATTAAAAATTGTTATTTCCATCATTTCACTTTTTACCGACTCAAAAAAAGCTACCGTTGCGCCGCGAGGAGCAGCTTCTATGGCATTAATATACAGTTCAGTAAACATGGTTCTTAGTAGTAAAGCATCGCCTTTTATTCTAATACCTCGAGAAATGTGATTATCAACTTGCAGCGATTTACTAAACTGGTCTCGGCTATATTCTGTGATAATGTCAGCAACTAAGCTGTGTAATTCAATCGCTTCAAGGTGAGGTCGAAAGTATTTATCTTCTAACTTTAAAATAGTATTCAAGGATTCAACGATTTGACTGATATTGCGGGTTGAAAGAGCAATCGACTCCATTTCCATGGCTAGTTGCTTACTACTTAAGCTACGCTGGCTTACCCGCTGCACCGCCCCTTTTATTTTACTAATGGGTGAGCGAATGTAATTAAACAGTATGCGGTCAACATTCTCTTTCAGCTCAAACTGATGAATGTGTTGATTAACTCGTTGATCAAGTACTTTAAAGCCATCCATTTTTGGCATCATAACATCAAGCAAAATAAGATCAGGAGGCGAGTTTTTGCAGATATGCAGTGCTTTAAAACCATCTAAGGCAAACTTCACCCTCGCAAACGCTTTTACACATTCGCTGGCGACTTCAATGTTATTTCTCTCATCATCAACAATTAATATTGTAGCGCGAGTAATGAAGAACTTATAAATGCTAACTTTATCACCGACACTATGATTGCTGATTAATCGCCTTGCACAATAAACCTATAACTATTGGCTCATTGTGCAGCACATTCACATTTTATCCGCTTTGAATAAGCGCTATATTTTAATAGGCGCCAGCAGCATAAGTTAGCTCATAGCTATGGCTGTAAATTTCAAGAATATTGCCAAATGGGTCTTCCATATAAATCATACGGTATGGCTTTTCGCCTGGATAATAATAGCGAGGTTTTGCCATGCGCTTCTTACCGCCAGCAGCAACAATTTTTTCAACTAACTCTTCAAGATTCGGATCTTGAACACAAAAATGAAATACTCCAGTTTTCCAATACTCAAAATTATTTTCTGGATTTTGCTGATTTTTAAATTCAAATAACTCAACACCAATGCGATCACCAGTCGACATATGGGCAATTTTAAATTTTTCCCAATTGGCACCAAAAACATCGGTACACATTTCGCCAATAGCACTATCATCTTCCGTTATTTCTATTGGCTGCATAATTAAATACCAACCTAATACTTCGGTATAAAATTTCACGGCTTGTTCTACACTTGGCACTGATATTCCAATGTGTGAAAACGTTCTTGGGTAAGCTTTGCTCATATCAATTTCCTCTTTAATCTTGATAGGAAAATTATAGAACAGGTGGTAAAGTATAAAAAATTATCATTTATTATAAATATAAGTACATTTTGTTATGATGAATCTTGCCTGGTTAAAAACCTTTTGCACGCTTGCGGATGTGGGGCATTTCACCCAAACGGCTGACATTCTTTTTATGACTCAATCTGGGGTCAGTCAACAGATAAAAAAATTAGAGCAACATTTACATACTGAGTTGTTAATTAGGGAAGGCAAATCTTTTTCTTTAACCCCCGCCGGCAACAAACTTTATCAACAAGGAAAGCTACTTTTAGAAAATTTTCAGGTTTTAGAGCAATCACTGGTAGAAAATGATCAATTTGCTGGCACAATAAAAATCATGTCGCCCGGCAGCATTGGCATAAAACTCTACCCTTATTTACTCGATATTCAACGTCAACATCCGAAATTAATTTTTCAATATCAATTTGCGCCAAATAACAGTATTGAAAATGCCATCATAAACCATCAATGTGATTTAGGGTTAATGACCATTGACAGCCACCAGAGCCATATTCATAGTCGTCATATTGCCAGCGAAAACTTAGTGCTAGTTACCGAGAAAAATCTCTCGCAATGCGATTGGCAACAGTTACTTAACATAGGTTTTATTTCCCACCCTGATGCTGCTCACCATGCCAACAAGCTGTTAAGTGAAAATTTTAACGAATTTCAACATGTAGAACAGTTTAGACAAGTTGGTTTTTCTAATCAGATCCACTTGATACTTGAGCCTGTATCTCGGGGAATAGGCTTTACGGTTTTACCAATAAATGCCGTCAGAGCATTCTCAAATCAATCAGCCATCCGAATACATCATTTAAAAACCCCCGTCAGCGAAGCCATATATCTCTGTGAAAACCGAGCGGTCTTTAAAAGTAAAAGCCAATTATTAGTAAAAGAGCTGGTAGAAAAATACTTAAAGAATTAAATCTCGACTTTCTTCTGCCTAGCAATGTTTATCGCGCTATAGCACTCGTTATCAAAACCAACCCATATTTAAAATCAGAGTTTTCTGGCAAGAGCTTGGTTTATAACAATTAAAATTATAGAAAACAGGCAGTTTTAAAATTTTAGGTTACACTAAATTGAATAGATGAATCTATTTAACATGGAATATTAGTAATGCCTAATAATAAAAACATTAAAAAGGAACAACAGCAAAGTAATCCCGCGCTTGATGAGCTTGGCCAACTTAGACAAATTGTTTTTGGTGAAGCAGAAAAACAGCTACAAGCGAAAATTTCATCAACTCGCGCAGACTTGGAAAAAGCCCTCAGCAAGCAGAACGACAATATCAATCAACGTTTTAATAATTTTCAGCAAGCTATTGATGAGCGCTTTGAAGCATTAGATCAGCGCCTTTGCCTATCAGACAAAACTCATGATGATAATGACACTACTATCCAAAATGATTTAGCAAATTTAGCATCCGAACAGGAAATGTTTGCCACATCAACTTTACAAGACTTTAAAAACATCGAGCAATCACTGGATAATGAGAGTCATGCCCTGACCAAAAGTTTTAATGAGCAAATCGAACAATTAAAATCGCACCTCGACGATGTCTCAAAAGAACTGAGTTCATCTAAAACCGATAGAAAAACACTTGCTAACTTGCTATCAACCATGGCAACTAATTTAGAAGATGACCAGCTATAATGGCCATAGAGACAACAAAAGAACCACTTGAGTCTAACCAGCAAATAAAGCAAGTACGAAAAATAATACTCGGTGAAGAAAATCACTTAGTTACAGAAAGTATTAGAAAAGAAGCTCGAACTATTGTAACTGACGTCGTCACAGAAGCGCTGCATGACCGACAAAAAAAAGACAGTTCAGTTAACAAAATATTACAGCTGCTAATAGAAGACTCAGTTCAAGACTCAGTAACCCACAACAGTGAACGCTTGATCAGTTCGCTATATCCGCTCGTTGGTAGTTTAGTTAGAAAATCTGTTGCTGCTTTTCTTAGTGACTTTATCGAAAAAACAAACCAGTTACTCGAAAACAGCCTAACGATAAAGGGACTAAAGTGGCGCTTCAAAGCATGGCAAGCTGGGGTCAGCTTCGCCCAGTATGCTGCATCACAAACCTTCGTATACCGTGTTGAACATGTTTTTCTTATTCATCGAGAAACAGGTCTGCTATTAAACACTATTGCGCTAACTGACCATGGAAAAAGTGACGCCGATATGGTCTCGTCGATGCTATCAGCGATTAATGATTTCGTTGCCGATTCATTCCTAGCAAATGACGATGGTCAAAAAGAACAGCTGCAAAATGTCAGCACCGACAACTTCAACTTACTGATTAAGCCAGGGCCAAGTGCCCTAGTTGTTGCTGCAGTAATAGGAAATCCGCCTCAACAACTGAGTGAGCAATTACAAAAAACGCTGGAAAACATTCACCACCTTTATGTCGATGAACTCAATAATTTTGATGGCGACGATCGCCACTTTGCCAATGCAGAAAGCTTACTTCGCGACTGTTTATTGTCTGAACACAAAGTGGAAAGTAACAACAAAAGAAAACCTTGGCTGGCCATTGCGGCATTATTTATTGCCTTTATTTTTATCGGTTTTCAAATACTCAGTTGGTCGAAAAGCCAACAGCTGCATGAAGAATTAATGCAATTAGAAAATGAGCCGGGCATTATTATTCGCAAACTAACCATTAATAACCTAGATAATATTGAGGTCGATATTTTACGGGATCCTAGTGCAATAAATATTGCACAGTGGTTAGAAAGTCATCATTTTGATGTTAAAAAATTCAGTATTTTAGAGCGAAATTATCATTCATTGTCGCCACAAATCTTGTTATCTCGAGCCGAAAAAATCATCGGTTCTTTCCCTCATGTAACATCAACTTGGCAAGAAAACTCGCTATCTTTAGCTGGTAAATTAAGCATTATTGAATCAGAGCAATTATTAAGCAAGCTAGCCGTTGCCGGCTTTACTGAAGGGCTAAATTTAAATACTGAGAATTTACAGTTAATGTCAACTCACCAAATAGCCACAAGTAGGCAAGTTAAGCAGCAACTTTTTGATGACCTCATCGGCAGAATTTCCTCTACACAACTCAATTTTCCGGTTGCCGGCGAGAAAGTCACGGCTCAGATGCAAGTGCCATTAACGCGTATTTTTCAATATATTCGCCAATTAGAGCTTTTAGCCGATGAGCTTGACATCAATATTGGTTTGTTAGTTATCGGTTGCAGTGACAATACCGGTAATAAAATCACCAATAAAGCATTGAGTCTAAAAAGAGCCGAAAATACAGCACAAACATTAATTGATAAGGGTTTGAGTAAAGACAAAATTTTTACCGCAGGGCTCGGGCAAATAGATATTAAAGTGATTAAAAATACCGCAAGAAAAGTCATGTTCAATGTGATATATATAAATAAAGCACAGCCCACTAGCTAAAATAGTGGCGATTATTCAAAGAAATAAATGCAAAAAACTAACTTTAGTATTTGCTGTGGTTTGCAACGTAAATCAAATAAGAAAGCTTAGCTGAAAATGGAGATGACGCTATGATTCAAAAAAAGATTTGCCTTTTAGGTGCATCAAGCGTCGGAAAAACAAGCTTGGTCAAACAATTTGTTGAGGGTATCTTTAGTGAAAAATACCAGACAACAATTGGTGTTAAAGTTGATAAAAAAGCCCTGATAGTCGATGACGATGAAATTAATTTCATGTTGTGGGATATCGAAGGGAACGATAGATACAATGTTTTTGAAGAAAGGTACCTACGCGGCGCTGCTGGCTTTATTATCGTTGTTGATCAAACACGTGCCTCATCGTTGATTGAAGGGTTAGATATTCACACCTTGGCTAAACATGTCACCTCTTGCCCCGCAATACTTGCAATAAATAAAAGTGATTTACCGTCTACTTGGCATTTATCCTCGCAAGAACAAGAGGCGTACGACGATCTTTTCGATCTACGATTTAACACAAGTGCAAAAACTGGCGAGCAAGTAGAAAATATGTTTTTAGCATTGGCGGAGCTATTGCTTAAGGACAAGAAAAATGACATCACTACTTAATAAAGTACTCAA
Source organism: Colwellia sp. SU-HH01172 (assembly GCF_057553355.1). Classification (NCBI taxonomy): domain Bacteria; kingdom Pseudomonadati; phylum Pseudomonadota; class Gammaproteobacteria; order Alteromonadales; family Colwelliaceae; genus Colwellia; species Colwellia sp. SU-HH01172. The sequence continues at coordinate 40,737 of NZ_BAAJMB010000006.1, forward strand.
TGCGCTTGATCACGTTGTTTTGCAAGTGCTAGATATCAATACCGGCGAAGTAAAGCTAGTCGCTGGTGAAGGTAAATGGATTACCGAGCTTTTTCCAGCATCAACTAATCAACAAAGCTTTATCATTAAAGAAGAAACGCCTTTTTTATTGGATTTTTTGGTTGATGCAAGATTAATATGGCAGGCCCCGCACGATGGTAAAATTCGTTCTGGACTATGGACAGAAATTACCACTAGAAATACTGAATTACACTTAGAAGCGACTGCAATTAAGCAACAGCATGAAAATATATTGTTGATAACCAACCAGTTAGAAGACTATCAATTTCAACAAAAGACCAAGCAACTAGCGCGCGAAATTCTGCTCTCGAATGATCGTTTATTTTTACAAAACGAGTATTTGCAAACCCGTTTACGCTCTATCTTAAATAAGCCCCCCGAGCAGGATAATATTATTTTAACCTTGACTAAGGTTATCGAAAATGCAGAATTTGCCGTTATTATTACCAAAGGTGATTTCTCTCCTATTATCGAAAACTCAGCCGCATTAAGCCTTTTTGAACAATGTTCATATACCAGTTCACTGCCGTCTAGACCAATCGATATCATCACCAAATTGATGAAAAATCAATTGCCTGAATTTGAGCGCATCATCACAACTAAATCCAGCTGGGAGGGCGAGTTATGTTGGATATCTCCACCATCAACTTTGAAATGGTTAAAAATAGGCTTATATCCGGTAAAAAATAAACTCAACGAACCAGAAAGCTGGATAATTTTTGTCAATGACATCAGCACAATCAAACACTTAGTACAGCGTAATGAAAAGCTTGCTTTGCAAGATATGCTGACTGAATTGCCCAACCGTTTTTCTTTTTGGCAAACATTAGAGCAACAAATTGCCACCCGCAATCCTTTTTATCTGCTCTATGTCGACATCAATGAATTTCGCCGTCATAACGAATTTTACGGGCACCAAGAAGGTGATAAGTTACTGGTTGAATTCGGTAAACGGATTAAAAATGTCATCAAAGAATCAGACTTTATTGCCCGAGTCGGCGGTGATGAATTTGCCATTATTCTGACCAATATTGCCGATCAAATCTCATGTGAACAGGCAATACAACGTATTATTGAAACAATAAATAAACCTTTTAATACCAATAAATCAGAAAGCTTTCATGTCAGTGTCAGTATCGGCGCAGCAAATTTTCCAAATGATGCAAAAAGCGTTGAAGAGCTGATGAAATTTGTCGATTTAAGTGCTTACAATGGCAAGAAAAATAAGAAGAATTCTTTGCAGTTTTATTCTCAGTCCATCAAAGATGCATCACATCAGTTAATAAAAATTGAACAAGAATTAAGACACGCGATTAGAAATGAAGAGTTTGAATTATATTTACAACCCATCGTCGATTTAAAAACCAATGCCATTACCAAAGCAGAAGCGTTGATCCGCTGGAATCATCCTGAAAAAGGCTTGGTCACCCCTGAGCAATTTATCACTATCGCAGAGAAAAGTGATTTAATCATCACCATCGGTGAATGGGTAATAAATCGTGCATGTCAGCTCGTGAAGAAAATAAACCGACAAGGCTTTAATATCACCATTTCGGTAAACCTATCCCCTGCTCAGGTCATTGATGCCAACTTATTTTCATACCTGCATCAGTGCATAATAGAATATCAAATCGAGCCATCATTATTAGAATTAGAGGTGACTGAGGGAGTGCTGGTTGATGATTATTCAAAAGCAAGAAAGTTACTTAGCAATGCCCGAACTATTGGCATGACCGTCTCCGTTGATGATTTTGGCACAGGTTATAGCTCATTAGCTTACCTTAAAAAGCTGCCATTAGACTTTTTAAAAATTGACCGCTCATTTATCAAAGATATTGTTAACGATGAAAACGACAAGGCAATAGTACGTGCGGTTATTGCGATGGCACATAACCTCAATTTATCTGTGACTACCGAAGGTGTGGAAACTAAAGAGCAGTTGAAATTCCTGATAAAAAATTCATGTAACTCTGTGCAGGGCTATTTATTTAGTCGCCCAATACAGCTCGACGCTTTTATCAAACTTATTAACGAGCAAGCATTGCAAGACAATATAAGTACTAAGCTGTAATGAATAAAACTTAAATATGCACCAAGATAGACTGCTGATCCTTCTTGGTCATTTTACTCACCACCAACAGGTACGAATTATCCATCATGCGTTCAATTTCTCCCGGCGGGATTGAGCCATCGAGTATGATGGTATTCCACTGGGCTTTGTTCATATGATAGCCAGGAATAACAGCGCTAAAAATATCACGAAGCATAATGGCTTCATCAGGGTCACACTTTAGATTGATACAATAGTGCCCGGCCATTTTGCCATCGGTATCCTTTTCATTGCCTTTACCAAGGGCGAGTGTTGCAAACATTTTATTTTTCACACGAAACACCTTCACGTCATCACCGAAGGGGTAATACATCGAGGTTTCGATTTTACTTAATAAATAGCTTTCTGCTTGTATGTGATCCATTGATTGCCCTAAGACGCAATTAGCTAAAACATTACTTTAATCAAAAATTAGCCATAAAAAAACCTAGCTCGCTAGGTTTTTTCAAAATAGATAGAGAGCTATTAAATTCTGCGCTTAACGGCAAAACCAATTAGCAGTAATGAAAACAGCAATAAGGTATTTGGCTCGGGAACTTTAATAAATGCCGTATCAACAATACGAACGTCATCATCATCACCATCAGCCCAAATCATAAAGGCTGAACCAATTAAATTGTCAGGAGCAAAGAACACTCCCTCTTCATCAAACATTAATGATGCTTGTGTATCAAAAAATATATCTGTTGTTGCAATACTCGTTGGCGTTAAAAACGTAACAAGAGAAAAATTTAAATCATCATTCTCACTTAGGTAATCGGCATAAAAGCCTAATATATTCACCTCTTCTGAAAATGAAAACAGTAAACCTTCATCCAGATCCCCTAAGTCGCTAGATTGCCCACCATCAAGGTGAGAACCATCTTGATCATTAGATTTAACACCTAAACCAGAGCTACCTTTGTATACACCGTAAGGCCCAAACAATAATTGCCAATCGCTTAATATGTCTTGATTGCTATTAACATTGGTGGTCCAGGCACTAACCGTTAAGGTCACACCATTTTCAGTAAAAACAAACTGTTCAGCCACACCTTCATTTGTCCCGATAAAATCGATGACATTAATAATATTGGCAGATGATGACATTGATGATATCAGCAATAAAGTACCGATAAACTTGATAAATCTCGTAAACATTGACGCTCTCGTTATTTGCAAAAATGGACTAATAAAGCCATTTAGCAGCCTTAAAAAGACATTCAATAGCAAAAAGTACACCAACAAAGCAAAGCATTGTTAATTATGACTTTTATTAAAGAATTTCAGTGGGTTTTAGCAAGATGTAAAGTTAGCTGACAAGTATAGTTCATTTAGTGAGCAGGCTGTTAAATTAAACAGCCTGAAAAATATCTATTTCAATGCCTTAAAAGTTCTACTACGAATATCGTTCTGTAACATTAAGGGTGCTATAAGTGACGATTTCTCTTTCCGCCTTATCAGCGATAACTGACTAAGGTTGGAATCGTTAAAATGTTCTTCCCAAAGCGTTTCAAGCCAACATAAATCGCTAAAAGCACGAATAATATCAGCGCTAAGGTTATTGATGACTGAAAAGGTTTTGTAGCAAAGGTAGCCATTTGATAGCTCGCCGTTGCTGCCATATAGGCTAAACTGAAGCTCCATAATGCCGCAAAAACTGCCCATCGCGTACCCACTTCATTTTTAATTGCCCCCATTGCCGCAGCACATGGCGTATAAAGTAATATAAATAACAAATAACTAAACGCCCCTATTTTGCCAACAAAAGCCGCCTGCATAATCGTGATGGTGGTTTCTTCTACACCTTGTGCTTGTGCTGCAACTTCAATGCTTGAGACATCGCCAATATCAGTACCAAGTGGATCGTCAGCTTCAATACCTTGCAGATTATCACTAATACTCGCTATCGCTTGCTGCCATAAGTCAGTTATAGATTCTGGCTCTGTAGACTCTTGCTCAGCGGGTGAATATAAACTGTTAAACGTTGCCACTAGCGCTTCTTTGGCAAACAGCCCGGTAATAATGCCGACACTTGCTTGCCAATTATCTTCTTTTACCCCTAATGGTGACAAGAGTGGCGTCAACACTTGTGCACTTTGGCTTAACAACGAGTCCTGCGTGTCGTGATGACCAAATTTCCCATCAGTGCCAAGCGAATTAAAAAAATTCAAGATACACACCACTAGCACAATGGTTTTGCCAGCACCAAATATAAAGGAACGTGTGCGCTGCCAAACCCTTTGTAATAAGAAAGTCAGCTTCGGCAATTCATATAGTGGTAATTCCATAATATTGATGGAGTTGCTGCCCATCAATACCGTTTTCTTCAGCAATAACCCCGTACATAACGCCGCGGCGATACCAATAAGATATAAAAGAAAAACAATATTTTGTCCTGACTGTGGAAAGAATGCAGCAGCAAATAGTGCATAAACTGGTAGTCGCGCACCACACGACATAAATGGCGACATCATCACGGTAGTAATTCTTTCCCGTTCGCTGTCTAAGATACGCGCCGACATTACTGCCGGTACCGTACAACCAAAACCAACAATTAACGGTACAAACGCTTTACCAGGTAAGCCTATTTTTTGCATTGCGGTATCAACAACAAATGCCGCTCGAGCTAAATAACCACTACTTTCCAACAATGATAAGCCAATAAATAAACAAGCAATAACCGGTATAAAAGTCGCGACAGTTTGTATGCCGAGCCCTACCCCTTGAATAACTGTGCTAAGCCAGTCAGGCAAACTAAATGATGCCAAAAAATGTAAGGGGTAATCAACAAACACTGCGCCAGCTAAAATATCAAAAAAGTCGATAAAGGCACTACCGACATTAATGGCAAACATAAACAGTAGGTACATCATGGCAAGGAAAATCGGCACACCAAGCACCGGATGTAGCATCCACTGATCAAGCTTATCACTTATTGAAATGTCTTCATTTACCTTCTCAGTGGCCGCCAATAAAGTTTGTTGAATAAAGTTATACCTTGCCTGCATGACCATCAGAGCGCTTTGGTTTTCTGACTGACACGATGTTTCTTTACTGCAAACCTTTCGTTCTAATTCGAGTGGAATACCTTGATAGTTTTTTAGTACACTTGGTAGCGTAATAACCTGCGATTTTTTCGGTTTGCTCGGCAATTGCTGTAATTGTTGAATTAACTTTTGCGCTGCTGATTTCCCGATACTGGTATCACTGATCACAGGGCAGCCCAATTGTTCAGATAATTTTGCCAAGTCTATTTGTGCCGCTTCTTTTCGATCACTTTTATTTAGCACCACAACCATAGGCACACCAAGTTCTAGCAGCTGTGTGGTTAAATAAAGTTGACGTTTTAATTGCGTTGCATCAACAACATTCACTAAACAATCAATATTTTGCTGCTGAATAAATTCTTGGGTTATCGATAAGTCTTTACCTTGCTGAGTTTTTTGCGCAAGCGAACTCAGCCCAGGTAAATCGGTTATTAAGGTTGTTTTTTTATTTAACTGACACTGCTGTTGCTTGGCCGCAACGGTTACGCCAGTCCAATTGCCAGTTTTTTGTTTTGCGCCCGATAATGCGTTAAATAAACTACTTTTACCGGAATTAGCGAAGCCGACGAGTGCTAAGTGTTGTGTAATCATGGAGTCAGCAGCTCGACTTTAATTTGTTTAGCAATTGCTTGAGGTAATGACATTTTGGTACCGTGCATATAAAAAGCCAATGGACCGTTAAATGGCGCTTTATGCGCTAACGATATTTTAGTTTTTAAGGCAAAGCCCTGCTCGATTAGCTGAGCGGTTAAATCAAAGTTATCTGGCAAGTAACTGATACTTGCGGGCTGGTTTACAGATAATTCAGATAAGGTCATGGCAACATCAACAAACGATAATAGTTATCATTTGATAATACTAAAACAATGATTAAGCAACAACAAAATAACTAGCGCTATTAACACTAGTTTGATCTAACACATGGTTCTCAGGTTCAGTCACTGAAAATGACTAATAATCGCACGGGAACAAAGGTCGGCTTTAACACTCCTAAGCTATGATAAGTGAAAAATTTTGTAATATTGTTCAACAAGCTATGCAATACATCGAATAAAACGGTGCTATTGTCGGATAAAAGATGACAAATTACTTAACGATGTCACAATAGCTTGGTAATAAAAAAAAAGGATATTCAATGAAAGTAATTTTTGCTCTGCTTTTAATGTGCGTTAGTACATTAAGTAATGCAGTTGAGCAGGCCGAAGAAATTTTTAAACAGCTGGCTCCTTCGCTGTATCAAATTCGCCTAATAGACAAAGCCAGTGGCGAAAAATCATCAATCGGCTCAGGGTTTCAAATCAGCAGTGATGGCTTAATTGCTACCAATTATCACGTAATTTCTGGCTTTGCTCGCCACCCACATAAATACAACATCGAATATCTCGACAACCAAGGTAATAAAGCATCACTGACCTTACAAAGTGTTGACGTTATTAATGATCTCGCTATCGTAAAGCGTGACGTTATCGGCGAAATGCCTTTTTTCGACATTGCTAAAATGGCCCCGATTAAAGGTGAAGAATTATATTCCTTAGGTAACCCCCATGATTTAGGCATGATCGTCGTGCCGGGTACCTATAATGGTTTGAAAAATGAATCGTTTAATGATCGCATTCATTTTACCGGCTCAGTCAACTCAGGTATGAGCGGTGGACCTGTCGTTAATAAAAATACTCAGGTGGTTGGTGTCAATGTTGCCACATCAGGCAATCAAATCGGCTTCCTCGTGCCACACGATAAGCTATTAACGCTATTTAAAGAATATAAATCTAGCGCACCCAAAAGTATTGAACAACAAATGGCTGCACAGTTAATGCGCAACCAAGAAAAGCTTATCAACACCGTTCTCAATAGCGATTGGCAACTAAAACAACTCGGCCGAGGATTAATTCCCACCATAGATGTTCCCTTTATTCGCTGTTGGGGTGAATCAAATTCAGATAAAACCGATGCGCAAATTATGGCTGCTGTCGCCAATTGTGATCTTGATGAAAATACCTATATTTCTTCCGACTTTTTCACTGGCTCTCTAGAAATGGAGTATCGCTACATGGAGTCGAATAAAATTGGCAGTACTAAGTTTTACCATATTTTCGAACGTCAACTAAATCAAGTCGCACCAGGAAATAAAGCTGGTAAAGATGACGTCACCGAATATCAGTGTCATCACGACATTGTTATGCCAGAGCAAAGTAATATTAATAGCAAAGCGGTATTTTGTACCCGCGCTTACAAGGCTTTCCCAGATTTATATGATGTCCTTTACATAGGCATTTCGGTTGACCACGAGCAATATGCCCTACTTAGCCACTTTACCCTTTCAGGTGTGGCACAAGATAGCTCTCTGGCATTTTTGGCTAAGTTTATGGAGTCGGTCAAATGGAAATAATTATTGAAGAAGTCACCTATGGCCACAAACTATTAGGCCGTCATAAGTATTCAGCAAATACCATTAATATCGGCCGAGGCTATGATAACGACCTGATTATAAGTGACCCGCACGTTTGCGCCGACCATTTGCAATTAACATTTGATGGTGAAAATTGGCTAGTGAGTGATCAAGGCTCGATTAATGGCAGCTACCTCAGTGGTAGTAAAGAAAATATTATTCAGCACAAAGTAAAATCTGGCGATATTATTAGCATCGGCAAAAGCCAAGTTCGTTTTGTCTTTCCTAATCATCCGGTTACAAAAAGTATCGCTATTAGCCCATTTGAAAGCTTAATTAATTTGGCCCGTCATCCTTTTGTTTTGGCCTTGAGTATGACAGTGTTCGCCTGCATAGCGTGTTGGATTATTGACTTAAACAATGCCAAAGAAGTTAGTTTAACCCAAATGTTAGTACCAACCATAGGTTTAACACTGGGTTTTGCCTTGTGGCCTGCATGTATCGCTTTGGTATCACATTTGACCAAGCACGATGCCCACTTCTGGACCCAAATCGGTATTAGCTTTATTTTCTTCAACTTAATGTGGCTCAGCGATATTCTTGAAAACGTTGTGCAATTTAATACCTCAAGCAACTTTTCGATGCTTTGGCTGATCACCATCATTCCGTTGGCATTAGCTTTTGGGCTATCCTGGCTAAATTGTTATGTTGGATTTCACATGACACCACGTCGACGGAATCTAGTCTCAATCGGCTTAGTGGTATTACTCTTTGGTGGCAGTTTTGTCGTGAAAATGAGTAAAAAGCCTGATTTCAATCCACGCCCACAGTTTAATACTACGATAATGTCACCAAACTTTTTGTTTACGCCAAGTAGTAACGTGGAATCTTTTGTTAGTGATAGCTCAGCGCTATTTGAACAAGCGACTAAAATAGCTGAGAAAGATAAGAAAGATTAAGATTTTCAATATGCTAATACCTCAATGGGCAAGAAGCCTATAAGAACAAGGTATATGTATTGGAGCGAGTACAAAAAAGCCTGAGTATACTCAGGCTTTTTTAATGATAAAATGTAGAACGAAATTAAGGTTTAGCAATAAAACCAACCGCTTGATAAACCTCCGCAAGCAACTTGCTGGCACGAGCAGACGCTTTTTCAGCACCTTTACGCATCACTTCGTCTAAGTAGTCTTGGTTATTACGAATTTCGTGATAACGCTGTTGAATTGGTGCTAGTAAAGCCACAACCGCTTCGGCAACATCACCTTTTAAATGACCATACATTTTATCTTCATATTCAGGTACTAATTCTTCAACGGTTTTACCTGTAGTACATGATAAAAGTGATAACAAATTAGAAACACCCGGCTTTTCAGCAATATCGAAATAGATATTCGCTTGCTCGTCAGAATCCGTTACTGCACGTTTAATCTTCTTAGTGATCTTTTTAGTATCTTCCAATAAACCAATAAAGTTTCCAGGGTTAGTATCAGATTTCGACATTTTTTTAGTCGGCTCTAATAAACTCATTACGCGTGCACCAAACTCTGGAATATAAGGCTCTGGTACTTTAAAAGTTTCACCGTGCAAGTTATTAAAACGTGTTGCTATATCACGAGCTAATTCCAAATGCTGCTTTTGGTCATCACCGACAGGAACCTGATTGGCGCCGTATAGTAAAATATCAGCAGCCATTAATACTGGGTAAGTGAACAAACCAGAATTCATATTGGCTTCAGACTTTGAAGACTTATCTTTGTACTGAGTCATACGGTTTAACTCACCCATTTGGGTGTAACAGTTTAACACCCAGCTCAATTGCGCGTGCTCTGGCACATGCGATTGAATAAAAATGGTACTTTTTTCAGGGTCAACACCACAAGCTAAATACAAAGCTAAGCCATCTAATGTCGCTTTACGTAATGCTTCTGGTTCAGGACGAACGGTAATGGCATGTTGATCAACCAACATGTAATAACACTCATGGCTGTCTTGCATGTTCACCCATTGCTTTAACGCGCCAAGGTAATTACCAATAGTTAACTCGCCTGACGGCTGGCAGCCACTTAATACAATAGGTTTACTCATTTATTATCCTTCAATTATGCTTATTTCAATGTTTTCTAATTAATTATTTAACTTTTGCTAATTCTGCACGCATTTCATCAATAGCAACTTTGTAATCTGGCTTTGAGAAAATGGCTGAGCCTGCGACAAACATATCAGCGCCAGCTTGAGCAATTTCAGCAATATTATCGGCTTTTACGCCACCATCAACTTCCAAGCGAATATCATAACCACTGGCATCAATTTTTTCGCGGACTAAACGCAGTTTATCTAAGGTGGTCGGAATAAAAGATTGACCGCCAAAACCAGGATTTACTGACATTAATAAAATAACGTCTAATTTGTCCATGACAAAATCTAAAATATGTAGAGGGGTTGCTGGATTTAACACTAACCCCGCTTTACAGCCATTATCTTTAATTAACTGTAATGTTCTATCAACATGGTCACTGGCTTCCGGATGAAAAGTAATAATATCTGCGCCAGCTTTGGCAAAATCAGGAATTAAACTATCAACGGGCTTTACCATTAAATGCACATCAATCGGGGCAGTAATGCCGTAGTCTCTTAACGACTTACATATCATAGAGCCAAAGGTAAGGTTTGGCACAAAGTGATTATCCATTACATCAAAATGAACAACATCAGCGCCTGCGCTAAGTACGTTTGCAACATCTTCACCCAAACGGGCAAAGTCTGCAGATAAAATTGATGGAGCAATTAAAAATTCAGACATGGTGAGACCCTCGATAAAATCAGCGCTACTTTAACTTAATTACGCTAATTTTGCGACTGAGATCAGCCAGAAAAATCGATATAAAAAAGAATAAAACTCAGCAATTTCTGAAATATTACGTATATTTAGCATTGAAGCTATGCACTTTTTTTGTACATCAGCTTATTGTCTTGCACCATTACGGTACAAGAACGATATTAAGGACAAAGAATAACACCCTAGGAATACCACTTAACCTACTGATAAAAAGTAATTTTATAAAAACATTAGTACTCAGGCATTGTCTTTGCAATGTTCTTAGCAATTATAAAACTTAGTGGACTCAACATGAAAAAAACGCTTACCTCTCTATCAATATCAATGTTATTAGCAACTTCCGCACTTACCGCCACATCAGCTGTCGCGGTTGAAGGCTTATCAGCAAATGCTGCTGCATCCAGTAACTATTTGTGGCGTGGAGTAACCCAAACCACCAACTCTGCCGCCGTATCTGGTGGCATAGATTATGAAAATGCCTCAGGATTCTCCGTAGGCACTTGGGCATCGAATGCTGATTGGGCTGAAAACATGACCTATGAACTTGATGTTTATGCTGCCTACTCTAATGAATTAGATAATGGTTTAGGCTACAGCGTCGGATATATTTATTATGCTTATGATAGCGATGCCGACTCAGATTTCAGTGAAGTGAATTTTTCACTTTCATACGATGCTTACTCAATTACCTACAACACTTTAGTTGATTCGGATGCTGATGGTGATTTTGGTGACGACACTTATATTTCAGCCGATGCGGCCTTTGAAATTTCAGAAGGCTTAGAGCTCGGCCTTCATGTTGGCAGTTATGATTTTGATGCCGGAGGCGATTATGTTGACTATGGCATTAGCCTAAGCAAAAACGGTTTTACTTTTGCTATTTCAGATACCGATATTGATGGTGCTGATGGCGATGTAAATTTTGTTGTTAGTTATAGCGTTGATTTAGACCTTTAACATAGCAAATCAATTATAGCGCGCGTGTACTTTGGCCATATTTAAGGTACACGCGCTGTATTTCACCAATTCAAAAAACAACTCTCGAGCACATTAATTTAAGCCTTTAATTTTAACTTGTTGCTGACGATGTGCCAATTGCTGACAAACCTTAACTAAATCAGCATGAATACCGCCTGCGGTAACATCTCGCCCGGCACCAGGGCCTCGAATAATCAAGGGGTTTTGCTGATACCAGTGACTTTTAATTTGGAAAACATTATCGCATGGCGTTAACTGGGTAAACGCGTGCTGATAACTTAATTCTTCTAAGCTCACTTTTGCCCGTAATCTGCCATCTTCCTTAACAAATTTAGCAACATAACGAATACCAGATGATTTTTCTTTTGCTTGATTCAAACGTAGTAAAAATAAGTCATCAAGCTCTTCTGTTCTCGCAAGAAACTCATTCAATGGCAGATCACACAGTGATTCTGGCACTAGACTTTGGCAATCAATATCTTCAAGTGAAAGCTCAAAACCTGCCGCTCGCGCCAATATTAATAATTTACGCTGTACATCTCGGCCAGATAAATCTTCTCGCGGATCAGGCTCGGTAATACCTTGCGCTAGAGCATTGGCCAACAATTCTGAAAATGGTGTTACGCCATCATAATATTGAAATAGCCAAGATAAAGTACCCGAGAAAATACCAGAAATTTCAGTGATCACATCACCGCTATTGATTAACTCTTCAATAGTTGAATTAATCGGTAAGCCTGCCCCTACTGTGGTGTTACCCAACCAATAGCTATTATGTTCTTTCGCTGTACTAAGCAATTGTTGATAATTTTCAGTTGGCGACGAGGCCGCCCATTTATTAGCGCCAATAACATGAATGCCTTGCGCGAAAAATTGTTGATATAATTGACTAAACGCTTCACTTGGTGTGATATCAACAACCACTAATTCATCATAAGGGTGGTTGGTTAACCAATCTAATAACTGCTCACCTTCATAAGCTTTTGCTTGTTGTTGGTAATGCTCCAACGCGTTACTAACATCAATACCATCAGTATTAATTAGGGCTTTTTGTGAACCGACTAAACCAACCAAGTGAAGATTTTCCAATGCTGGTAAACCTGCTAACTGTTTTGGCAGTATTTCTAAAAATCGCTGACCGATATTACCTAAGCCTGCAACAACCAAGGCGATATTTCTGGCATCCTTAGTCATGTCACCGTGGATATTATTCAGTAGCTCTCCGGTGCAAGCCTCCGGCAAAACCGCTATATAACTGTGTTGGTTTTCTGCATGGACAAAATGCAATGTTCGCTGATGCCTTAGCGCTCTTTTAAACCTTGCTCGCATACCACCTTGTTGTGCCACTTGATATCCAACCGTGGCAACAATAGCGACAGGCTTAAATGAGACTTCAGTATCATGACTTGCCAGCCATTGGCTTAACGCCTTTTGTTGCTCTTGAGTCACCACCAAGTAACCGTCATCTAGGTTATAGCACACAGGGGTAAATTCTTTCACCGCGCGAGCACCCGATTCTCCAAAAAAGCTAACTGACGTAGCAAGGATCAAATCATTTAAATAGGTCACGGAAAGCTCTTGTTTGGCAATTTGGCCAAACTTACCAATTTCGCTGCCACTAACCTCTGGCGCAAAACTACTGGCAACATGTAAATGGGTATTGTGATTTTTTAACGGCTGTAAGGTTTTTGCGTGTAATACCGGATTACCTAAACGCCCCAACTCATTTGCAACCGCATTGGGTAGACGATGTAATTTTCTTGCCAGCGGTACCACTCTTGGATCGGCGCTGTAAATACCATCAACATCTGTCCATAAAGTAACATTACGAGCACCAGACAGAGCCGCCATAATAGTTGCAGAATAGTCACTGCCATTACGACCTAATGTGCAAGCTTGTAATTGCTGGTTGCGAGCAATATAGCCAGTCACTATCACCAGCTGATTTGGCTGTTGCAACGGCGAAAGTTTCTCGGCACTGGCAAGATAATCAATGGCACAAGTTTTCTCATTGCTTAGTAATAAAAAATCTCTCGCATCTAGCATATAGCTAGGACAAACGCTTTCGTTTAATACCGCTGATAATAACCGTGCTGACCAAACCTCACCTAATGCCAGCAAATCGTTTTGATGCTTGCTAGGATTGCTTAGTAAATGCGCTGAGATATTGGCAATATCGTCGTTCAGTAATGCTTTTAGCCTTGCCGCACTACTTGCATTGAGTAATTCTTCAATCAGTGCCACTTGCGAATCACTCAGTGCGACAATCGCATCAGCTAATGTTTCGGGTAGTAGTTCAACCACTAAATCGGTTTGATTTCCTAAAGGCTCTGCTTGTTTAAGCTCATAATGTTCTAGTGCCAATTGATAAATAGCAAATAATGCATCTGTTGTATCGCCGTTAGCAGAAACGACAATAACGTCATTGAGTTGGCAATGCTGACGAATAATATCAGCGACACGCTCAATACACCCCGTGGTTGCTAAACTACTGCCACCAAATTTATGTACATTACAAGCAGCTTTAGCCAACTGGTTTTTTGTGGAAGTAAGCTCCACAGCTGAATTTACGTCTGTCATTTTATTTCCAAGCACATGCGCATGTTTATCTAATTAAAAATTATCTTGAGACTATTTCGGTTGTATTTGACTAGCGGTAAGTGCCTGCGCTAAATCTGCTAAGATGTCGTCTATATCTTCAATCCCAACTGAAAGGCGCACTAAAGACTGAGTAATACCTGCGGCAAGTTGCGCTTCAATTTCCATGCCTGCATGAGTCATGGTTGATGGATGGCTGATCAAACTTTCTACACCACCTAATGATTGCGCTAAGGTAAAAAATTCAAGTTTATCAAACAGCACCTTTACTGCTTCAACACCGCCTTTAAGTTCAAAGCTCATCATGGCGCCAAAGTCATGCTGCTGTTTTTTCGCTAAGTCATGCTGCGGATGATCAACTAGCCCAGGGAAATACACTTTTTCCACCGCCGGATGTTGTTGTAAAAATTCAGCAACGGCGTTAGCGTTAATTTGGTGCTGCTTCATACGTATCGGTAAAGTTTTTAAACCGCGCAATGCTAAAAAGCTATCAAATGCTGAACCGGTAATACCGATACAATTCGCCCACCAAGCAAGCTCTTCACCTAAGGCTTGCTCTTTGGTCACTAATACTCCGCCGACAACATCACTATGACCGTTAATATATTTAGTGGTTGAGTGAAAGACAATATCAGCACCTAATAACAAAGGTTGCTGCAATGCTGGCGATAAAAAGGTGTTATCAACAGCAACCAAGGCGCCAGCTTGATGAGCTTGTTGAGTAATATCTTCCATATCCACCAAACGCAGTAACGGGTTACTTGGCGTTTCAATTAGCACTAGTTTAGGTTTTGTTGCTAAGGCCTGTGTTAATGCCGCTTGATCATTTTGATCAACAACAATTAACTTAAACTGCCCACGCTTGGCAAGGTGGGTAAACAATCGAAAACTGCCGCCGTAACAATCATGAGGAATAACCACAGTATCATCGGTATTTAGCAACTGACAAATCAGATGTACGGCTGACATCCCCGTGCTAGTAACAATACCTAGCGCCCCTTGCTCTAAATCAGCAATAGCCTGAGCGAACGTAGCACGAGTAGGGTTACCCGTACGTGAATAATCAAACTGACGCTTTTCATTAAAACCTTTCAGTGCATAGGTGCTAGAAAGGTGAATTGCAGGAATAACCGCACCATGATGTTGGTCACTATTAATACCTGCACGAACCGCAGTTGTGGCAATTTTTTTCTCGCTCATGTGTGCTCCAGTATAGACACTTTTCTATATAGATGTTTGGACGTCTATAAATCTAAACGGTTTAAAGCGTGCGGTCAAGCACTTTAGACATCTAACCTTCTACACATTCGTTATTGACTCACGCCTCACAACCAGTAAAATTAGCCGTCAAGAATAAACTTATAACTTACTGGTATACCAGATAAGCTAATTATAGGTTTTTCATAATCATTTAAGCATAGAGGAATATTCATGGCAGAGTGGAATGGCGAGTATATTAACCCTTACGCCGAACACGGGAAAAAAAGTGAACAAGTAAAAAAGATCACCGTGTCTATCCCTTTACGTGTGTTGAAAGTGCTAACCGATGAAAGAACACGTCGTCAGGTAAATAACTTACGTCATGCAACCAACAGCGAACTATTATGTGAAGCATTTTTACATGCTTTTACTGGCCAACCTTTGCCAGACGATGGTGACTTAGCAAAAGACAATACACAGAAACTACCGGCCAGTGTTCGTAAAGCTTTAGAAGCACAAGGTGTGACTGACTTTAGTGAATACGAAACGGAAGTAGAAGATTAAAGCGGAACGAGTATCCAAGAGATTAAAAAAAGGCGCTTTAAGCGCCTTTTTTGTTATTTAATATTTATACTTTCAATTTACTAATTTGCATTATTTAACTGTAATAAATCCCATTTAGTGCCATATAAATCTTTAAAAACTACCACAGTGCCGTACTCTTCGACGCGCGGCTCTTCGTTAAATTCAACGCCTTGAGCCTTCATGTGTTGGTAGTCGCGCCAAAAGTCATTGGTTTGTAGAAAGAGAAAGACTCGTCCGCCGGCTTGGTTGCCAATAGATTTTTTTTGCTGATCATCACTGGCTTGCGCTAGCAACAAATTTGTGCCGTTTGAATTTGGTGGGGCGATTTGCACCCAGCGCTTGCCAGCACCTAAATCGCTATCTTCAATAAGCTGAAAGTTTAGTTTTTTGGTATAGAACTCAATAGCGTCATCATAGTTTTCAACAACTAAGGCGATATTCGATATTCTTTGTGTAATCGGAGATGTCATACTAATTTCACTTTTACGTCATGGCAGGCAAGTAGAGTTATTTTACCGTATTTTAACACTAACAATAAGTAAGGATAACTGATTTATCGAGGTGATTGATACTGTGCACGCCAATGTGATTTACTGCAGCTGTATTGCAGGCCTTAGCTTTTTCCAAAAAAAAGGCGCCCCATCGACGCCTTGGTTAAATAACCCAATCTACACACCAAATTAGTTTGAGAAAAATTTCGTCTCCGTTACTGCTTTTACTTCCGGCTTATCGCTAACACTGACTTCCAGCGACACTTCACTAACTCGGCCTTTAATACCATCAGCTGCCATAGTTAAATGTACTGGCACATTGGCAATTTCTCCTGCTTTAATCAATATGTTTTTATCTGCACTTAAGCTAACACTACTGTTTAGAACATTGACATTAAAGTGGCGATCTATTTGTGACTTATTAGTAATTTTCAATAAATAGCTATTCGTAACATTATCCTCAAAATCAAGTTGATAAAGTGCCGCTCTGTCTCTAAGCACTGAAAACTCAATTGGCACCCGAACCTGAATGGTATAGGCCATAAAACACATAGCTAATATCGATAAAACACCGTAACCAATTATTTTTGGTCGTAATAACTTTGCTTTTTTACCCAGTAAGGCGTTTTCACTGGTGTAGCTAATTAATCCTTTAGCATAATTGAACTGGGTCATGGTTTGATCACAGGCATCAGCACAAGCACCACAATTTATGCACTCATATTGCAGGCCATTACGAATATCAATACCAACTGGGCAAACTTCCACACAAAGATTACAGTCAACACAGTCTCCTAGCCCTAGCTCTTTAGGATCTTGTTTGCGCTTACGGCGACCACGATTTTCTCCACGTAGTTTGTCATAGGCAACCAATAAGGTATTTTTATCGAACATCGCAGATTGAAAACGTGAGTATGGACACATATATATGCACATTTTTTCACGCAACCAGCCAGCATTACCGTAAGTGCATACAGCAAAAAAAAGCACCCAAAACGTTGTTAAACTATCCCAATTAAATTGAATTAAATCGAGATACAGTTCGCGTGTCGGCAAGAAGTAGCTCATAAAGGTGGTGGCGGTTAAAAAAGCCATTAAGCCCCAAACCAAATGCTTAGCTGATTTTCTCGTAATGGTATCTAGCGTTTTAGGTTGCTTATCGCGCTTAATTCGTTGATTACGACTTCCTTCAAGCCACTCTTCAACCCAAATAAAACTGAAGGTCCACACCGTTTGTGGACAAACGTAGCCACACCAAATTCTTCCTAGCCAAGTGGTAACAAAAAACAGTAAGTAACAACTCACTATCAACAGACCCGCTAACAAAGTGAAGTCTTGTGGAAAAAAGGTTTGTGAAAAAATATGAAATTGCTGTTTACCAATATCGAGTAACACAGCTTGATTACCCTGATAATTAATCCAAGGCAACAAAATAAATATCATGACAAATATAATGCCGGTAAGTTTTCTAATTTTTTGATAGCGCCCTTTTTGCTTACGAACATAAACGGGGGACTCAGACTTGTACGGCTTAATGATCAAATCTTCGGCTTTATAATCAAACTTCATGGTTTACTACTAATACGAACAACAGGATACTCGCTATTAGCAAAATAAACGCCAACTATAAAATAAAAGTTAACGTATTGTTTTAATTAAATAAAAGCATAATTCACTTACAATTCCAAGCCTCAAAAGCCACGATATAACGCGCATCCACGATATATCGTGCCATCAATAATAATTAACTGTGTATTACCGGGTCTAATTTGGTCTAATGATTTTTAACTTTTTCATCCGAGACCGTAACGTGCTTTCAGGTAAAGCGAGTAGTTTTGCTGCCCCCATTTCTCCACCGATACGCCATTTGCAAGCTTTAAGTACACTGCTAATATGCTTTTTCTCTGCTTGTGCCAAGGTGTCAAACTCAACTAATTCAGGTGCTTTTACTGAGCTTTTAAAATTAAAATTTAGAATGTCTGATTTTGCCAAGATCATTTCTCGTTCTAATAAGTTCTGCAGCTCTCGTATATTGCCCGGCCATTGATACTGCATTAATTTAGCTAAACTGCGATTACTTATCGCAGTAATGCTCTTTCCTAGTTTTTTATTCAACGAGCTTATTATAGCTTGTGACAGTAATGGAATATCTTCTTGTCGATCTCTTAACGGCGGCACAGTTACGGGGAAAACATTCAGCCGATAGAATAAATCAATCCTAAAATCTCCATTAGCCACCATAGCAGACAAATCTCTATTGGTTGCCGCAATAACACGAATATCAATGGCCAGTGTTTCACTGCCACCTACACGCTCAAACTCTTGCTCCTGTAGTACCCGTAATAATTTCCCCTGTGCTTCCATGGATAACTCGCCGATTTCATCGAGAAAAAGCGTACCGCCATTGGCTAGTTCAAAGCGGCCTTTACGACGCTCTGTTGCGCCGGTAAAAGCGCCTTTTTCATGACCAAATAATTCTGACTCTAATAAGCTTGGTGTAAAAGCAGCACAATTCACTTTCACCAATGTGGAGTTTTTCCGTTGACTTAAGGCATGAATATTACGTGCCACCAGCTCTTTACCTGTACCATTCTCACCAAGGATTAATACCGTACTATCAGTTTGTGCCACCAATTCAACTTGCGAGAGCATTTTTGTTACAACTGGGCTCTTACCTACCAAACCTGCTGAGGACCATTCTTGTGCGAGTTCATTCTGTAAATAAGTATTTTCAGCTTTCAATTGCTCGGTGAGTGATTGCACATTTTCTAAGGCACTACGCAATGCCAGTTCAATTTGTTGCTGCTGACTAACATCACGAAATACTGCAACCGCGCCAATGATTTCTTTATTCTTAAAAACAGCCTGTGTAGTGTATTCTACAGGGAAACTAGTGCCGTCCTTGCGCCAAAAAACCTCACCGCTAACTTGTCGAGAAATGCCGTCAAGTGCGGTATTGAATATTTTGCAATCACAGGCCGGGTAAGGTTCGCCATTGCTATAACTGTGATGATGAAACTGATGAATGTTTTGACCGAGTAATTCAGCGGATGACCAACCTGTCATTGCTTCTGCCGCTGGGTTAATAAAAATAGCTCGTCCTTGCGCATCGACGCCGTAAATACCTTCACCGACAGCGTTAAGCAATAATTCTGAATCTGCAAGATAGGCTTTAATTTCTTTATTCATTTATTCCTCAAGCAAAAAAATGCTCAACATTTTCTTTAAATTAAGTAGCTAAAAACACAGCCACGATATATCGAGGGTATTATGATTGATATTTAGAAGATTAAAAAGAAAACTTTTAAAAGATAAAAAAAACAGCGACATCCATTTTATTGATGCAGTCGACAATTTCCTTATTTTTCGTCTTTCAATCGTTACCAATTAGCCCTAAGCTAGTTTTTCAACATTATATAATTAGCATAGAGGTGGCTATGAAAGATAATTTGACCGCGCTATTTAAAGCCATGCGTTTACCATTTTTGTTGCTAACATTATCCGTTGTTTTACTTGCTATAGCCGCAGCGATTAACACTGGCGTCAAGGTATCGAATACCGACATTATTTTGGTATTTTTCGGTGCCTTGGCTGCTCATATCAGCGTTAACTTACTTAATGAATATCAGGATTATCATAGTGGGCTTGATGCCCTAACTGAAAAAACACCTTTTAGTGGCGGTAGTGGCGCTTTGATAGCCACCCCCTCGGCAGCTCATTTTATTGCGAAAATGACGGTGTTCTTTTTAGTGTTAACCATTGTAGTAGGAGCATACTTCGCTGCGACAGTAGGCTTAACTATTATTATAATTGGCCTGTCAGGCTTAGCGATCATCCTATTCTATACTCAATGGATAAATAAACAGCCCATTCTTTGTTTGATTAGTAGTGGCTTGGCCTTTGGACCGTTAATGATATTAGGGACTTATGTTGTTTTAACGGCAGAAGTTAGCTGGCATGTTTTTTCAATTTCGCTTGTGCCATTTTTCTTAACAAATAACCTACTGCTCATTAATCAATTTCCCGATATAGCAGCAGATAAAAGTGTCGGTAGAAATCATTTTTCAATTTATTATGGTATCAACACTAGCCTTTACGTTTATCTTTCATTTTCAGTTTTAGCGCTTATCAGTACGATTGTAGTGTTGTTTAATCACGACTCTTCTGCAATCGCCTACCTTACACTAGCGCCTATTGTACTTGCGCTGTTGGTGATTTCAGTTTTTATGAAAAATGGAACAATTATGAAAAACATAATCACCGCAATGTTAGTGTCGGTTATAAGTGCAGTACTTACGCCACTCTTTTTAGCTACTGCGATATATTTAGCTTAGCGTTAGGTGAATATTAATTATTAAAAAAGGGAAGCAGTTAGCTTCCCTTTTTGTTATTTGATGAAGTGTCGCTTTAAGCTATAACTAGCCATTATAATTTTCTGGCATTTCTAATGCGGCAACACCTGAATCAACCGCGGCTTGCGCAACGGCGATGGCAACGGCAGAACGTAAACGTGAGTCCATAGGTTTTGGAATAATATAATCTTTACCAAACACTAAGCTAGTATCACCACTTGCTGCTAGCACTTCTGCTGGCACGTCTTCTTTTGCTAACGCACGAATTGCGTGTACTGCGGCAATTTTCATTTCGTCATTAATAGTACGTGCGCGCACATCTAACGCACCACGAAATATAAACGGAAAACAAAGTACATTGTTTACTTGGTTTGGATAGTCTGAACGCCCGGTCGCCATAATTAGGTCATCGCGTGTTGCCATGGCAAGTTCAGGCTTAATTTCAGGATCAGGGTTTGAGCAAGCAAAAATCACAGGCTTGGCTGCCATCAGCTTAATATGCTCAGGCGATAATACGTTTGGCCCAGAAACACCCACAAAAACATCTGCGCCATCAATAGCCTCTTCTAACGTACGTTTATCAGTATTGTTAGCAAAAAGCTTTTTATATTCATTAAGATCATCACGGCGCGTATGAATGACACCTTTAGTATCAAGCATATAAATTTTTTCACGCTGTGCGCCACACTTAATCAATAACTCCATACAGGCGATTGCAGCAGCACCCGCACCCATACAAACAATATTAGCATGGCGAAGCTCTTTACCTTGTATTTCGAGTGCGTTAATCATACCTGCGGCCGTAACAATGGCCGTTCCATGTTGATCATCATGGAACACTGGTACTTTACAACGCTCAATAAGAGCTTTTTCGATAGCAAAACACTCAGGTGCTTTAATATCTTCGAGGTTAATACCACCAAAACTATCAGCAATGTTTGCCACGGTATTAACAAAGTCTTCAACAGTTTTGTGTTTAACTTCAATATCAAAAGAGTTAATGCCAGCGAAACGCTTAAATAATAATGCTTTACCTTCCATCACTGGCTTAGAAGCCATTGGCCCTAAATTACCTAACCCTAAAATAGCGGTACCATTCGTAATAACAGCAACGGTATTGCCTTTGCCTGTATATTTATAAACATCATCAGGATTTTCAGCAATGGCACGAACAGGCTCAGCAACACCTGGGCTATAGGCGAGAGAGAGATCTTGGCTCGTTTCAGCTGGCGTCGTTAATTCAACGCTGATTTTCCCTGGAGTCGGGTAAGCGTGGTAATCAAGTGCTTGTTGGCGAAGATCTGTCATGTCTATTCCTAATATGTGAAGCTAATGCGTGGGTTTAGTTCGATCTTAATGTTGCATGTGCAACAATTCATGATATCTATAGTCAATATTTCTATATTATATGTTATTGCATTGCGCTTGCTAATTTCAAGCCCTTTTATATATATTAATTCGCTACAAGCTATAAATAATATAGCCTTAGCAATTTCATATTTCACATAATTTAGCTGAATATTCAGCATAAACCACTAACTATTCATGTGTAAATGGCGGTTAGAATACCTTATCAAGCGATAAGCAGTTTAAATATAAAACTTAAGTTTAAAACACCTGTTTTATATATGAAATGACTGAGTTTTGTATCATTTCATAACAGATAACAGAATTTAGCGACAGTTCGTCAAAGTTGCTTTTTAACTGGTTAACCTGCTAATTAAGATAACTAAGTATAGCCTGTAATTCTTTCTGTCTATTTTAGGAGCTGAATGCAGAAACCCTAATTGGATAATTAAACAATTTCAGCTATAAAAAAACCACCTAGAAGGTGGCTTTTAAAAACTTGGTCAAAACAACAAAAATTTAATTATTCGTCAAACGGATTAACTAAAATCATGGTTTCGTTACGATCTGGACCGGTTGAAATAATATCAACAGGTACGCCAGTCACTTCTTCGATACGCTTAATATAAGCAATAGCGTTTGCCGGTAAAGCATCAACAGAAGTAGCACCAACCGTTGTTTCAGTCCAACCTGGCATTTCTTCGTATACTGGTGTGATTTTTTCGTAACCCTCAGCCGCTGTTGGTGGCACAGTGATAACATCACCTTCTGCCGTTTTATAACCAACACAGATTTTTAAGGTTTCTAAACCATCTAAAACATCAAGTTTAGTTAAACAAAAACCACTAATGCTATTTACTTGCACGGCACGGTGCATCGCAACCGCATCAAACCAACCACAACGACGTTCACGACCCGTTGTCGCGCCAAACTCATGACCAACAGTACCTAAGTGATGACCTACTTCGTCATCCAATTCTGTTGGGAACGGGCCTGAGCCAACACGTGTAGTGTACGCTTTAGTAATACCTAAAACATAGTCTAAGTAACGTGGACCAAAACCACTACCAGTAGCAACGCCACCCACAGTGGTATTTGATGAAGTTACATACGGGTAGGTACCGTGGTCGATATCAAGCAATGTACCTTGCGCACCTTCAAACATGATAGAGTCACCCGCTTTACGCGCTTGATCTAACATTTCTGAGATATCGGCAACCATGCTCTTAATGGTTTCAGCAACCGCCATGGCATCGGCAAGTACTGTTTCGTAACTTACCGGTTCAGCTTTGTAGTATGTGGTTAATACGAAATTATGGTATTCCATAATTTCTTTTAATTTCGCGGCAAATGACTCGGCGCAAAATAAATCACCAACACGTAAACCACGACGAGCAGCTTTATCTTCGTAAGCTGGACCGATACCACGACCGGTAGTACCAATAGCTTTGCTACCACGAGCTTTTTCACGAGCTGCATCTAAAGCATTATGGTAAGGAAGAATTAACGGACATGCATCGCTAATTAAAAGACGTTCACGTACAGGTACGCCACGCTCTTCTAACATTGCCATTTCTGTCATAAGTGCTTTAGGACAAAGAACTACACCGTTACCGATCAGGCACTTTACGTTATCACGTAATACGCCAGATGGAATAAGATGTAATACGGTTTTTTCACCGTTAATGACTAGTGTATGACCTGCGTTGTGGCCACCTTGGTAGCGCACTACATATTTGGCTTTATCAGTAAGTAAGTCGACGACTTTACCTTTACCTTCGTCACCCCATTGGGTGCCTAGAACTACGACGTTTTTACCCATGTTCACATATTGGTAAGAAAATTAGGCGGGGATTCTATCAAATATCAATATTGAGTCCAAGCAATAATTGTTGATTTTTAATTCAATTATAAAAAAGCTTTACATAAAAGTAGGTTAGCAAAAATTTAATTTATCAACCATAACAACAAGGCACCAACGGCTACTAGAAAAAGTCCTATTTGTCGTATCGAACCAGCAGACTCATTTGCCAGCTTAAGCACATATGCTCGCCATTTATTAGGAAATAAGGCTGGAATAAGCCCTTCAATAATTAGTGCGATGGCAATCGCCATAAGTAATGTCGATGTCATTATTTTTCCTTATAAAAACAAAAGCCATGACAATTGCCATGGCTTTTATAATGATTTTTAAAATCTATTACTTCTCTTTTTTACCATCTTTTAAGTAGTGGAAGAAGTCGCTGTCAGGCTTCACCACTAAGATATCATTCTTAGAACTAAAGCTTGTTTCATAGGCTTCTAAACTACGGAAGAAGTTAAAGAATTCGGCATCTTGTCCGTAAGAATCAGCATACACTTTTGCCGCTAAGGCATCACCTTCACCACGTATCTCTCGAGCGTTCTTTTGCGCTGTTGCCAGCATTACCGTTACTTTAGCATCAATAGTTGCACGAATGATTTCAGACTGCTCTTGACCTTGAGAGCGATGCTCTTTCGCCACAGCTGTACGTTCTGCACGCATACGTTCGTATATTGAGTTACTCACTTCTGTCGGTAAATTAATGGCTTTAATACGCACATCAATCACTTCGATACCTAAATCTTCACGGCTACTTGCAGCACTTTCTAATGCTTTAGCCATGATTTCATCACGATCACCTGAAACAATCTCTTTAATAGTACGGGTACCAAACTCAGTACGTAAGCCATTATTTACTTTTTGCTTTAATAATGCGCGGGCGTTATCAATCGAACCTGAGGTACGCAAATAGTAGGTAGAGAAATCAACGATACGCCATTTAACAAATGAATCGACCATTAAATCTTTCTTTTCAGATGTAACGAAACGATCTGGCGCTTCATCTAAGGTTTGAATGCGGGCATCAAGTTTACGTACGGTGTTAATAAATGGGAATTTAAAATGTAGACCTGGGTCATACACTTTCATATCACCACTATCGCCGTCACGTTTAATTTTTGAGAATTCAAACACGATACCGCGTTGGCCTTCAAAAACAACAAATACCGAAGAAACCGTCAAAATAAAGAGTAAAGCAATCACTGCCAATATAAAGTTCTTCATGGCTTAGTTTCTCCCATTATTGAAGCGGTCATTACGGCCCGATAACGCTGGCGCAGTGTTATTACTATTGGTCGAGTTTACACTCGGTAATGACTGTTGAATAACACGTTGTCCGGTAGACTGCTGCTGCATAATTTTATCTAACGGTAGATACATCATGTTATTACCACCATCAACATCAACCATCACTTTACTGGTGTTACTGTAAACTTTTTCCATCGTCGTTAAGTACATACGTTGGCGAGTCACTTCAGGAGCTGCCTGATATTCAGGAAGTAATTTATTAAAGCGAGCAACTTCACCTTCTGCATCTAACAAGATTTGTGCTTTATAGGCTAATGCTTCTTGCTCTAAGCGTTTAACACGACCACGCGCACGCGGTTCAATGCCTCTAGCATAGGCTTCAGCTTCACGTAAAAACCTAACTTCATCTTCTTGTGCCGCAATGGCATCATCAAAAGCATCTTTCACTTCTTCAGGAGGACGAGCATCTTTAAAGTTAACATCGACAATAATCAAACCTAAATTATAAGGTTCAATGATTTTATCTAATTCTCTCCAAACTGATTGACGTACTTCTTCACGACCACTGGTAAGAATATCGTCCATTTTCGCATGACCGATAACATAACGTAGCGCACTATCAAGAGATTGGCTTAAACTGTCATCAGCGTTAGTCACGCTAAAGATATAGTTACGTGCATCAACCACACGGTATTGGATCTGCATCTCTACACGGACAACGTTTTCATCTTGTGTCAACATAAAACCAGCAGATGGCAAATCACGTGTTGTTTGCATATCAACCGGAATAATGCGTTCAACAAATGTCCACTTCCAACGTAAACCTGGCTCTACTGTGCCGGCATACTGACCAAAGCGTAAGACGATACCTTTTTCAGCCTCTTTAATGGTATAGAAACCCGTGAAGGCGTATACCAAAATAGCAACAATCAATAAAACCATGATGCCAACACTAGAAAGACTTTTCCCAGAGCCGCCACCAGATTTTTTACCACCAAAAATACCGCCAAATTTATTACCGATATCTTTTAGTAAATCATCTAAGTCTGGTGGACCTTGATTTTTGCCACCTTTATTTTTCCAGGGATCCTTATCATTATTCCCCGGTTCATTCCAAGCCATGGTACTCTCCGCTATAAAAAATTAATGCCTAACTGATGTATATGCAATAAAACCTTAGGTTTAGGCTAATATATCAGTCTGTTAAGTTTGAATAAAGTGCTCTATTTTTGCTTCATCTAGTTTTAATAACCGATTCCACTCTCGAACCGGTAATTTCACATCCATCATGCAATTACCTTGTTCATCATAATATTCGTTAGTAATACAATTTAATTCATAAAGTTGACCACGAAGTTTACCTGCACTTGGTGGTAAACAGAGTAAGTGTTTGACTACTTGTTTGCCCAAGCGTTCAGCTAAGGCGGTAAATAAAAGTTCAATGCCAACACCTTGTTGTGCAGACAACCAAACACGAATTGGCATACCGAATTCATCTCGGTCAATTCTTGGTTCAACGTCATCCAAACGGTCTATTTTGTTACAAATTAATAATTGTGGAACATCACCCGCTTCAATTTCTTTTAAAACTTCTTCTACTTGTTCAATATTCTCGCTACGACGCTCATCAGAAATATCGATAACGTGCAGCAACAGCTCTGCTTCACGTGTTTCGGTTAATGTTGCTTTAAACGCCGCCACTAAGTCATGTGGAAGGTGACGTATAAAGCCAACCGTATCCGCCAATATCACTCGGCCAACGTCTTCAACTTCAATTTTTCGTAACGTCGGATCTAAGGTGGCAAATAATTGATCCGCAGCATAAACATCAGCATTAGTAATATGATTAAATAATGTCGATTTACCGGCATTGGTATAACCCACTAAAGATACCGTTGGAATTTCCGCTCGGTTTCTTGCTCGACGCCCCTGTTGTCTTTGCTTTTCAACTTTACCTAAGCGTTTGCGGATATTAACCATACGCTCATGTAATAAACGTCTATCAGTTTCTAACTGAGTTTCACCCGGACCACGTAAGCCAATACCACCTTTTTGGCGCTCTAAATGCGTCCAGCCTCGGATCAAACGCGTACTCATATGACGTAATTGCGCTAACTCTACTTGTAACTTACCTTCGTGAGTTCTGGCGCGTTGGGCAAAAATGTCTAATATCAAGGTTGTGCGATCAACCACTCGGCATTCACATAATGCTTCAACATTTTTTTCCTGCGACGGCGATAAACTATGATTAAATAGCACGACGTTTGCATCATACATGCGCACAGCATCGGCAACTTCATCTGCCTTGCCTGTACCGACAAAAAATTTCGGATGTGGCGTACTACGTTTACCGGTAACGGTATTTAACGCGTTCACTCCCGCAGAGCTAACAAGCATTTCAAATTCTTGCAGATCTTCTCGAGTATTATCATCAGGGAAATCTAAATGAACAAGTATCGCCTGCTCACCTGCTTGATACCTATCAAACAAATGAGCGACTCCATACAATACTAGCTTTAGCCATTAATCTTGTGATTCCTGATTATAATCTGACTGGTTAGTTTGGGGGGCAGGCATAGTAGATACTGCACGCGCTGGAACTACCGTAGAAATAGCATGCTTATACACCATTTGGCTGACGGTATTTTTAAGTAAAATTACAAACTGATCAAATGACTCTACTTGCCCTTGTAGTTTAATGCCATTAACTAAGTAAATTGCTACAGGAATACGATCACGACGTAACGCATTCAAAAATGGGTCTTGTAAAGATTGCCCCTTTGCCATTATTTGGCCCCTTTTGTTATTTTTAGTAAAAAGTTAAAATTTCTTTTCATATGTTTTATTAAAATTATCAATAAAACTAGCTGGTTAATGCACAACTAAATTAATTATACATCAATGTTTAAAGTTTGCTTACTGCTGACAAAATAACTTGTAAATTATTTTCATCTTCCATATGCAACCAGTGTAAATTTTGCCAACTGCGTAACCAAGTTAATTGCCGTTTTGCCAATTGACGAGTTGCACAGATACCTTTGAATACCATTTCATCATGATCACATTCACCTTGTAAATGTTGCCACATTTGACGATATCCTACACAACGTATGGCAGGTAAATCATGATGTAAATCATTTCTTGCTTTTAAAGCGACAACTTCTTGCTGAAAGTTTTGTTCGATCATTTGATTAAAACGTAATTCTATGCGCGCATGTAGGTCACTACGTTCTTTCGGTGCTATAGCGAACTGTAAAACATTTCCGCTGACTTTATCACCCTTTATTTCGGTTAATTGTGTCAAAGTATTACCTGTTTTTCGGTAAACTTCGATCGCTCGCGCTAGACGTTGCGGGTCATTACAATGAATTCGCTCGGCCGATACCGGATCAAAACTGGCTAATTGCTCATGCATTGCCAGCCAACCTTTTTGCTTTGCTTCAAGTTCAATGGCTTTGCGTATTTCTGGATCTGCCTCGGGTAACGGCGAAATCCCTTCTATTAAACTTTTGAAATACATCATAGTGCCGCCAACCAATAGCGGAATTCGTCCTTTGGCTCGACTAACAGCAATTGCTTTGAGGGCATCATGACAAAAATCAGCCGCTGAATAGCTTTCTGCTGGATCGCGAATATCAATCAATTGATGTGGATATTTTGCTAACTCTTCTGCTGTTGGCTTTGCCGTGCCTATGTCCATACCTTTATAGACAAGTGCAGAATCAACGCTAATAATGTCACATGGCAACGCGTCATAAAGCGCCATCGCTAACGCGGTTTTCCCCGATGCTGTTGGCCCCATTAAACAAATAACAGGAGGCTGTTGTAACTCAACATTATTTCGGCTTGCACTGTCAGTCATTTACTTAGCTATTTACTCTAATTGGCTTATAAACGATGTGAGGTCGATGGCGACGGAATTCAAGCGCAATTGCTGCTCAAATTGGCAATTAAATTGGTTTTTTGCCTTTTGCCATATTTGTAGTGCCTGCTTTTCATCAACTTCCTCATTCACCATTAGCGCCGACAAGGCCATTTGCCAATCAATTTCTGAAAGTACTTCGTCTCGTTCTTCGACTTGTAACTGGCTAATTAACCTATCAAAACTGTAAGCAACATCTTTATTTCTTAACAATGCTGGGAATTGACGAATTTGTAATGTGGTTTTATTTAGTTGGTGAATTTCCATACCCAAATGCTGAAATTGCCGGCCATTAATTTTGACAAAATCAGCAACTTTTTCACTAACGGTTATTTTTACTGGTAATAATAACGGCTGACAAATCAGCTTTTCATGCCAACGCTGCTGTACCGTTTGCAACTTCACCAGTAAATCGAGCTTATTAATTGACAGCAATCTCAACTCTTGCTGTTGTTGGAATACGATGTAATGCGGTGCTTGCCAATGCAAAACTTTAGTTGCTTGGCTGTTTACCAGTGATTCTTCTGCCGCGGGGTTAACTACCGGCTCTTCTCGCGTTACTGTCGGCTTTTCGTTCGGCGAAAAGCTATCGACTAAAGGCGTCATTAGCTCACTATAAGCTTTACTCGCTTGTTCATTCACCTTGGCCGTATATGAGTGCGCCGGCGAATATTGCTTTACCGAACTTTGCCCAAACTGCCCTGACGAAACTTGCCTTGTCGACCGAGAAGCTGTGCCGTGTGCGACAGAACCCGCACTTGAATTCGTTTCGGTACGCAACGGCGTAACAAAACTGGTATCTGCACTGGTAGCCGTATTTAGCTGTAAAGTATCGCTGCTAGCAGGAATAATCTCGCCAGTATTATCATCAATAGTTAGCTCAGGCTCACGTGCAGAAATTAAGGCTTGATGACAAACAGAGTAAATAAAATCATGAACATAGCGTCCTTGATGAAATCTGACTTCATGTTTTGCCGGATGAACATTAACATCAACCTCTCGGAAGTCGAGATTAAGAAATAAAACAAATGCTGAGTAACTATCATTAGGTAATAGTTCGGCATACGCCTGACGAATAGCGTGATTGATTAATTTATCACGCATCATGCGACCATTGACATAACTGTAGCAAAGATCATTTTGACTGCGGTAAAAACTCGGTTGCGCTATCCAGCCATGAAGATGAAAACCATCATGTTGGCAGTCAACTTCTAAGGCATTATCAATAAATTTTTGTCCACAAATTTGCGCCACTCGCTTACTGCGTTGGGCGGCAGAATTGACCAAACGAAACTGTTTAATGACTTTTTGGTTGTGGGTCAACACAAAACTAACATCAAAGCGAGCCAACGCAACTCGTTTGATCACTTCTTCAATATGGCCAAATTCAGTTTTTTCTGTCCGTAAAAATTTTCGTCTTGCGGGGGTATTAAAAAATAGATCACAAACATCTATTGTTGTGCCATTGGGGTGTGCAGCCGGATTTACCGTAACCGCCATATCGCGGCCTTCAGCATTGGCTTGCCACGCTGATTCTTGCTCATGAGGTTTTGAGGTAAGCGTTAACCGAGAAACCGAACTAATACTGGCTAATGCTTCACCACGAAAGCCTAAACTACTAATTGACTCTAAGTCGTTAAGATTTTTAATTTTGCTGGTGGCATGTCGACTAAGCGCTAAACCTAATTCGTCTTTAGCAATGCCTTTACCATTATCAATGATGCGTATGCGCTTAGCGCCACCTTTTTCAATATCTATTCGAATGCTCGTTGCACCCGCATCTAAACTGTTTTCCACCAGTTCTTTGACAACGGATGCCGGGCGCTCCACCACCTCACCAGCAGCAATTTGGTTGGCAAGACGAGCGGGAAGTATTGCAATGGTCATGTCTAAATTAGTCTGCCTGTGGAATTTTTAATGTTTGGCCTATTCGAACAACATTGGATTTTAGATTGTTTGCTGACTTTAGCTCACGTATTGAGACTTTATAACGCTGAGCAACAACCGAAAGTGATTCGCCTCGACTGACTTTATGCTCTCGCACACGAGTCGCAGCGAATAAGCTACCATCAGGCGGATTACGAGAAAAATAATTGTCGATCGCGATATAAATCGCTTTCGCTAATTTTTGCTGATGTGCGGGGTTATTTAAGCGCTTTTCTTCTTGATGGTTGGAAATAAAGCCGGTCTCAATTAATACCGATGGAATATCAGAAGACTTTAAAACCGCTAAGCTTAAACGCTCCGGTTTCTTCTTGTGCAACTTAGTGACTTTTTTCAATTGTTTTACTACATGCTCAGCAAAATCGTAGCTGCTGGCCATAGTGTATTCTTTTTTCATATCAGCAAGCGCTATTGCTAAATTATCATCTTTTGTTTTCTTAATGGTCTCGCCCGCTCCACCTAATAACTCTGAATTTTTTTCTCTATTTTGAATCCAACGAGCAAACTCTGAATCGGCACGGCGGGTGGCTTGCACCCATACAGAAGCACCATTAGGTTTAGATGAGGTAAATGCGTCAGCATGAATAGAAATCAACAAATCAGCCTTGGACTTTCTTGCCAATACTGTTTTACGATTATGATTTACATAATAATCGCCGCTGCGGATCATCACAGCTTTTAAGCCTTTTTTGCGATTAATTAACTTAGCAAGTTTCTGTGCTATTTTTAATGTGACTTTTTTTTCATATGTCCCTGCAGCGCCAATCGAACCAGGATCGTCACCACCATGACCGGCAACAATAGCGATAACTATATCGCGTTTACCTGTGCTGTTGTCATGTTTGGCAACGGCTTTGCTTTTTTTATCATATAGGTCGATAACAAGACGATCGCCATACTGTCCAGCAGGCGCTAATGGAAAAACAGAGATACGGTAACTATCAGCTAGCTCTAATACTAAGCGAGTTGAGCCTTTCTTTTTGGAAGTACTTGAACGAATTTTCTTAACACGTTTATCGGCTTTTATTGCTGACATCAGGGAAGCAATATTTTTACTATTTTTAAAATCAATGACTAAACGATGAGGTGACTTTAGAGAAAAATATTTAAAATCTGGCTTTTGGCTAAGATCAAACACCACTCGAGTATTTTCAGGTGCAGGCCATACCCTGACATTTTTAATATTATTAACGGCATGAGCAGCAGCAACCATACCAAACCATAGCATGGTGATAGTGGCTAATTGTTGTGCGAATTTATTAAAACGCATTTAAATTTATTCCCCTTTAACTAGCACTTTTATTGGCTATTTTTATTATTATTTTTTGGCATATTCATTTGCCAGTCAACCATCAAAGTCATTCGTCAAATTGCATAAACGCGAGCATAAGTTGCTGCCCTATTGCTGTCGCCGACTGCATAGTAATAGCGCGTTTATTATCATGATATGCTAAATCTATGATTATATCTGCAGCGGCAATCATACCATGACCTTTTTCAGGCCATTCAATAAAACTACAACTACGAGGATTAAAATAATCTCTAATGCCCATATATTCCAGCTCTTCAGGGTCAGCTAAGCGGTATAAATCAAAATGATAAACCTGCCAATCTTGCAGCTCATAAGGCTCAACCAAAGTATAAGTCGGGCTTTTAACATTACCAACATGCCCCATACCTTGCACAAAACCACGAGTTAATGTTGTTTTCCCCGCGCCAAGATCGCCATTTAAATATACAGTAATACCGTGCTGTAAGTCTGACTTTACAATATCAGCAATACGTTTACCCATAGCTATAGTGGCTGCTTCATCGGCTAAAATAAAGCTCTGTTTTGTCACAAAATCATTCATCTTTCATTTTTACTTCTGGTTTATTGCTATTGCAGTTATCACATACATGGCATTGTTAAATCGCTTTCACCATTAATCAAGCGTTGCACTTCTGGATAAAGATCGCTGGCCAGTATACCAATTTTTCCATGCTTCTTGGCAATAATATCAGCTGCACGGCCATGAATATAGACACCAAGGCGAGCGGCTTGAAATAAATCAGCCGTTTGTAAAATTAACGCGGCAATAATGCCACTTAAAACATCCCCCATACCACCGCTTGCCATACCGGGATTGCCCGTGCTATTAATCCAAATAGTTTCTCCATCAGATATCAGTGTTCCTGCCCCTTTCAACACACATATACCGCCATAGCGATGAGCTATTTTTTTAACGGCCGAAAAACGATCTGCTTCAACTTCAGCAATTGAACATCCCAGTAATACCGCCGCCTCCCCAGGATGTGGCGTAAGCACCCAAGAATTATCTTTTCTCGGTTGCTGCGCAAGAAAATACAAGGCATCGGCATCAACTACTTTACTTGGTGTAAATTCGATAGCGCAATCAAATAAGGCCTTTGACCAGACATTTCGTCCTAAGCCTGGGCCAAGCACAATTGACTTTACTTTATCTAATGCATTTGATGCTTTTAGGGCTTGCGCGCAATTAGCAATGACCATCAATTCAGGCCGACGCGCTAACAAAACATCTCGAGACTGTTCATGGCAACAAACACTGACCAAAGCGGCGCCAGCACGCAACGCCGCTTCTGATGCTAAACATATTGCGCCAGTAAACGTACTTTCACCGCCGATGGCTAGCACCATGCCAATACTGCCTTTATGACTTGCAACTTGCCGTTTTGTTAATGTCGGCAAATGAGCAAAATTTTGACGAAAGCAGCTGCTTGAGGCTAAGTTGGCGAATGTTTGATTCACTCCTAGTGTTTCTAACTGTAACTCACCAACATAATTTGCGGCTTGCCCGGTTAGTAAACCTTGTTTGTACGCAATAAAGGTAATGGTTAAATCGGCATTTATCGCTACCGAGTTCACGACGCCTAAATCAGCATCAAGACCCGATGGCACATCAACAGCAACCCTAAGGCAGTTTTTATCATTTATTGCCGATATCAGTTGAATAAGCTCGCAGGCTAACTGACCACGAAAGCCAATCCCAAATATGCAATCCAATAGCAAATCACCATCAAATGCTGTTATCGCTGCAATGGCTTGTGGCGATTGAGTCGCATAAAATATCTGAACTGAACATTGCTCTAGTAATTCTAGCGCTTGCAGGGCATCACCCTTAATTTCAGATCTTGTTGCATTGACAACAACGGTCACTGTCATGCCCGCTTGATGGGCCAATTTCGCAACAATGTAACCATCACCACCATTGTTGCCCTTGCCCGCCACCACTAATATTTGCCGTGCACTCGGATAAAACTCTCGAATATTTTGGAAAACGGCTGTACCTGCACGCTGCATTAATTGAAATAAGTTTATGCCAATAGCTTGCGCTGCATCAGCCTCATAACGCTGCAGTTGATTAACCTTATAGGCTTGATGTGTTAAACTCGTCGACATTGTTTTTCCACCTTATCACTCTAGCCACTGCTACCATGACAACTCCTGCTATTAACTATCAAGAATTAACAGAAAAAATCAAGCTTTGGGGTCAAGAACTTGGTTTTTCGCAAGTAGGTATCTGCGATGTTGATTTATCGGCGCATGAAGCGGCATTAACGCGCTGGTTGGAAAACAACTATCATGGCAATATGGACTACATGGCACGTCATGGGTTAATGCGGGCTCGGGCTAAAGAGTTAGTGGCTGGCACTTTAAATGTGATCAGTGTTCGGATGGACTACTTACCAACCGATGCTAAATTTGCTCGAATATTGAAAAACCGTGATCATGCTTATATTAGCCGTTATGCATTAGGGCGAGATTATCACAAATTAATGCGTAAACGGTTAAAGCAACTTGGCGAGAAAATTAAAGACCACTGCGAAATATTTAACTACCGACCTTTTGTCGACTCTGCACCGATACTAGAACGACCATTAGCCGAAAAAGCTGGGCTGGGCTGGGTTGGCAAGCACTCACTGCTCATTAATAAACAAGCCGGTTCATGGTTCTTTTTAGGCGAACTATTAGTTGATTTACCCTTAGCCGTTGATAAAAAACCGGAGAATGATTGCGGCAGCTGCGTCGCTTGTATAAAAATTTGCCCAACACAGGCTATTGTCGAACCTTACGTAGTTGATGCTCGACGTTGCATTTCATACCTCACCATTGAGCTACGAGATGCAATTCCAGTTGAGTTTAGACCATTGATAGGTAACCGAATATATGGCTGCGACGATTGTCAGCTTATTTGTCCATGGAATAAGTTTGCCAAACTGGGCAGTGAAGACGATTTCAAACCACGACAAAATTTAGATAACATTGATTTACTGACACTATTTTCATGGGACGAAAAGAGCTTTTTACATAAAACCGAGGGCTCACCAATTCGCCGTATTGGTTTTGCTTGTTGGCAGCGAAATATTGCCGTTGCTTTAGGTAACGCAAATTATTCTTTGGCTAATGTCGCTGCGTTAACAGAAAAGCTAACAACTGCTGATGACATGGTAGCAGAGCATATTCATTGGGCACTTGCGCAACAAGAATTAAAGTTGCAAGAAATGAGTCAAGATAAAAACTCACGCCTAACCGCTAGGTTAATTCGCTCGGTAGAAAAAGGCATGCCACGCGATGCCTAATCTAATATTGAATTATTTCAATAACATCTATTAAACGTTCACAATGAAACCGCAGAGCTCAATACCTTTAGGCGCAAAGTTTCTGCCACTTACTGGTTAATTCATTTAATATCGCTGGCGTTTTACCCGCTGATGCTAGCTTGGAAAACTGACTAATTAACTGTTCGGCAAGCGCTATATGGGCATTGGTTGCCTCACCTTGTTGTTTGATGGTAATTAATATCTTCAGCTGGCTGATCATCAGTTTTGTATTTTCTGGGCTCAAATGTAGTGCTTGCATAATGGCCTCTAAAGCCGGCAATAAACGGTTCTTTTGGAAATGCTCCACCGCCATGCTATATAACTGCTTAGCGGTAAAGTGTATTTCTTCACGGTCTTGAGTTTCCTGCTCAATATAGCGTTTAACCACCTGACAATTTAATGATTCACCAGAAATTTGGTTGTTAATTGCCTTTAATATATGAATAGCATCTTCTCGCATGCCAAGCTCATGTAATACTTTTACTTTATCAAGATTGTCTTCAACCACAGTCGTTGGCTTTAATGACAGATGATTCTCAACTAACCTTGTTGCTTTACTTTCTTCATTGCGAACATTGTGCAGCCTGGCTTTTACCACCAATAACTGCTGCTTGAATAACTGAATATCCTGATAATCGTTTTCAAGTTGTTCAATATAACGATCAGTTTGCTTTAACACGGCTTCCGCGCTTTCATCTGGGGTCGCACAAGCGAGATCTATTCCAGCTCTGATGACATTAAAGATCAGCTCAGGTGAATCATGAATTGAATTTTTTGCTTGCTGAGCAATATTTCGTGTCGCGAGATACTGACCTTTGTGGTCATGGGTTAAACGGGCTAAATCCCATGATTTTTTATTGCGCTCAATATTTCGGGGAGCTAATGCCGTCGCTTTTTTAATTTCTTCGTAGGCTTGTTGATACTGCTCTTGTTCGATGTAATATTGTGCCATCATGTCATGAGCACCAAAGCGGGTTTCTGGTTTATCAGTCAAGTTACTTAGCATTTCACGAATTTCATCAATCCGCCCCTGTTTTAGCAATGCTTTGGCATAACCTAAATAAACCCATGAATGTTGATACTGCTTAAACAACTTTTTATAGAATACTTCTGCTTCTTTAAATTCTAATAACTGTAGAAATGATTCGCCTTTAATGCGGTTAATATTGGCGTGAAATGGTGCCAATTTACTGTTCAACAAATGCCGGTCTGCAAAATAAATCGCCTTGGCAAACGCTTTTCTATCAATAGCACTATAAATATTAAACAGCACTTGTTTTACTTTTAAGGTGCTTGTTAAACGCGCTTGTACTTTTTTTATCGCTAGCGGTTTAGTCCAAAAATCATCAGGTTGTAATTCAATAATTGAATTAACTAAGGATTCATCGGTTTCAGAACTAAGAAAAATTAAAACCGTAGTTTTAGTAACGTGGCCCTTAAACTTTAACTCTTCTAATAAATGAAAACCGTCTTTGTCACTTTTAACATTAAAGGCACAAATAATGACATGAAAATGCATTTCATCGCATAATTTTAAACCATAATAGGCATTTTCTGCACAGCGGACTTCTTTAATACCCAGTTCAAATAAGCTTTCTTTCAAAACCTCATGAACAAGTAGATTATCATCAATAATCAAAACATTGAGTTTATCTAACTGTGCTAAAGTATTTTTTTCAGCACTTTTCATTATTTACCTTAACCATCATTTTCACTTTATTCTCTGCTGCTGTCGTTGTTGACATTGCATCAGGACATTTTTTTTTGCTTGGTTATCAAGTTGCCGCCAAGCCATTATTTCTTCAATATGACGATTACATCCCAAGCAAATATCTTGCTGATCTAAACAACAGTTTCGTACACAAGGGCTGGCTATATCGACCTCAGCCGCATGGGATTGTTCTATCTTCATATGGACTCTGCAAACTCGGATAACTGAGCGAAAGATAATTTAAGTTGCACTATGCCTTGGTGTAATTGCTCACGTTGTCGTGACGAGAGTCCAATTCCACTGTCAACATTAGCCAGTATTTCTTTACATGCTTGGCATGACATCAACAAAGGTTGTGCTGCAATAACATCAGCACGATGCGCCAGATGCTGCAGGCACGACGATACTAATGATATATTATTATCAGCAATATGCTGCTCTAGTTCTAGTAGTTGCTGTTCGATATCCATCAAGTAATCATCTAACATATATGCCGCTAATTCAGCAGAGCCTTGATTCCTAGCATAAGCTGTAAGATCAAACGCTGCACTTGTATCAGACATTTGATTTAGTGCCGCCTGCGAAACTTTGACTGATTCACTCTCTTGCTGCGCGTTTTTCACCGCATTATCGTTAACCGTAGGCGTAATAAGTTTCAATGTCGGTTCAACATCAAGCTTAGCGTTAATCGATTTTTCCGTTGTTGTATTTGCCCGTGCACTGTCTTGGACTGGCACTGGTTTTAGCCAAGTCGACAATAATTGAATTATCGTTTCAATATCAAGAGCAGCCGGCATCTGACCTTTTTCCCATGACTGAGTCGATGGCACCGATGCTAAAAATTCACTGGCCGCTTTTTCGTCATTTGCCAGCGCAAAGACAGCGCGGGTACAGGAAATCTGGTCAGCGACTTCAAGGCGTAGTGCGGTAAATTCTGAAATCAGTACTAAGTATTGACCTGTTTGCCAATATTGTTCTGCC
Source organism: Colwellia sp. SU-HH01172 (assembly GCF_057553355.1). Lineage (NCBI taxonomy): Bacteria > Pseudomonadati > Pseudomonadota > Gammaproteobacteria > Alteromonadales > Colwelliaceae > Colwellia > Colwellia sp. SU-HH01172. The sequence continues at coordinate 79,005 of NZ_BAAJMB010000006.1, forward strand.
TGCTGTGATTGGGAAACCAAAGTCACCCGTAAACCTAACCAAAGTAAAATTTGCATTAACAACTGGTGCTCGCTCGGTATAGCAACAGCTAGCAAAACATTGACTTGCGTTGCAGAGAATTGGTATTGAGCGATAATGGCGCGATCAACTAAAAGATTTTGTTGATTTTGACTATCCAATAATTGCACAAGGTTATTTTTGAGTTCTTGCTCATACCATGGCAGGTTGCACAGAGAAAAGATCCCTGTTCTGGTAATATTTGCGGTATAAAAAGGCTGTAACACCATCACTTTAGGTTTTAATTTACTCGGTAATGTCGAGAGGTACTGAACGATTAAATCAAAATCAGAGCAATACACTTCTGGCGACATTATGATAGCGTCGAGCTTATTTCGCGTTAAGTGTTTGATGCTTAATTGTCGTTGAAACAAGGTCAAATCTTGCATAGTTTCAATGACAACTTTACTGTCACTAAATGCCTGTGAAATTCTTTCACGGTTAGTTTTATCTGTCGCTATAACTAGAATACGACGTTTAGCTAACTTAGCCACATGCTGCTGAATTTTTTTCTGCGCCAATGTTGTATTGACTTGCTCTTCATTAGCAAGCTCAGCGACAACCAAAGGAATATCAAAGGTAAATTTAGCAACTTCATCTAAAATAATATTTTCTTTGTTACTGACGTTAAACATCAACATTAAGTCATGCAAATAGTCGATAGTATATTGTGGCCCCTGCACACTCTCTTCACGGTCTTGGACTAAGTCATTTATCGTTCGTGCTAGTTCATCAGCGCATGAAGGCTTGCTAACAGTGAAGCAGCAACGGACAATTTGTTGTGCGCTACTGACATCAACAAGTTTAAAGCTAATATCTAAACTGGTATCAGATTGTTTTGTTAATAACACTGAGCACAGCGAGCGTATCATTGCTTGGAAAAATTCACTTTCTATAGTGATATTAGGGTTTAGGTTGTTATCAACATTGACATACAAGGCATTATTATTTTCAACTTCTGCCAGAGCAATATTCATCACCGCACAATGAATGTCATTAATAATATTAACACTCGACAAAGTCAGTAAATAATCATCCCGTCGCAGCAGCGCTCGTGTTTTTTGATGATCACACCAATTCAGTAATTGCGCTAGTGATTTATCCGTAACATATTCTCGATGTTGTGCATCTACCGACAATAGTTGCTTCTGCAAAATAGCATTTTGTATCGTGCGAGCAACATGATCGCTACTGTTAATAATGTTAAGTTTATCGACTTGATTCTGTTGTTGGAGTTGTTGCTGTAATTGACTATTTTCAATCTGTAAGTTTTGCAATTCTTCTGCTAAACAAACACTGCCACGCCATGCATCGTTGTGGTATTCAATAGTCAACATTATCGCTTTTTCTTGCACAGTAACAAGCATAAGCTTTTGCATACTTTGCTTTGTTTTTGCGCGGCGTGCGGCGCTAATAATAACGCCAATATCTGTGCGACTAAATAAATGACGCCAATGTTGTTTGGTTGATTTAATGTTCAACAAGGATAAAAGAGGCTTAATTTTCAATGGTTCAAGCTGTGGTAACTGCCAATAAGCATGACCACTATGTTGAACCATAAACGCTGTCTGCAACTGCTGTTTCTGTGCGAGATTAAGGTAGTCTGCTTCACTATATTTAGGCCGAGAAAGTTGTTCAATAGTCGCCAATATTTGCGCCGTTTCATGACAAGGTAATGCGTCTAACACCTCGCCTTTTTCAACAAATTTTGTCACAGCTAAAGTGCTTTGCTGGCCGATGCGTTTTAACTTGTTGCGCATGCTTAAAACCACAAGGAAGAATAGCAAGATCAAAAAACTAAATATCGCTATCACTAACCAAACGTAATCACTATCGGTCAACGTTATATTGATTTTTGCAAACCATTTTTTAATTAACGCGTTTAATTGGCTTGGTTTCGGTGCGACTATGGTTGACGTTTTGGCTGAAATAACTTGGAGTTCAGCTTTTAGTGCCAATAATTCGCTACGATAATCCAACATTCTCCGCAATTGACCACGCCATTTGGCGAAAGTATTCTGTTCGACAAACAATAATTCATTTAAGACCAAAATTTGCGCTTCAAGTGCTTTTTCTGCCTCACTTTTGTTGAGGTTTTTACCAATATTGATTAGCCATTGCTGAAGCTCTGAATTGGCTCGCTCTTGCAGATAGTCAAACTCAGTCAAATCATATTGTAAATCTAAACGGCTAAACATCACTAAGTTATCAAAAAGTAAACGGGATAGCTCACGATTACCATTTAAGACAATCGCAAGTTCACTTAATGCTTTTGCTCTTACTGCGGTAACACGATCTGTTAAACGGTCCGAAGTGAGCTGTTGATGTAGGAGATTTTGTTGCTGAGACTGAGCTGAAATTAACGCAGACAAACTATCGGTTACTAATGTCAGCTGGATAATCACGCTATCTTTCAATTGAATATTTCGTCGGTCGTTATCATGTAAACGAACAACATTCTCAGCTTGTTTTTGCAGTTGCTGTGATAACTGCTCCAATAAACGCCGGTTATTTCTTGAAAGTAAGGATAACTGTTTTAAATTATCATTAAGCTCTTTGTAAAAACGCGTAAATTCTGTCGCTTCCGCACTTTCGATAACAGCATGAATCAAGCGTTCGTTATTTATTAAAACGGCTTGCCGCTGATTAGCTTGAGAATAAGCAGGAATTTGTTGATTATTTAAGAGAAATAATTGCTGTGATTGGTAAAAATAAAAACCTACACCGATTGTACAACTTAATAGGAAGCACAAAATTAGCAAAAAATATCGACCAGAAAATTGGCGATAAAGTGGCAAAGTTAAATCCATGAAAGAAACAATATCCCAACAAGTCAAAGACAAATAAATAATATCAATAACAGTGTATGGATTTAACCGCAATTAGCAACGATTAATCATCGCTAGTTTTTTGCCATCAAAACTATCGGTAAGTCTTACTTAGACTTGGTTCGTTTCTCGATCCATGCCCAAGTCATGATACATTCAATCGGTTGCTGGCCTGACTCATCAGTAATTTCAACAATAATTTCCATATTGCCTTTTTCTTCGGTCAACTGCTCAACTTGCTGAGCAGATATGGTAGCAACTGCTGTTAACGAACCTTGCATACGCCGTTGATAATTAATGGTCATCGATTTTAATAATGGCAATCGGCTGTCTGGTAAATTCATACCAAAAACAATACCCGTAGCCGACTCGGCCAAAAGTGCTGCCGCTATCGCATGTACTCCACCGATATGGTTTTGTACTCTCTTTTTATTTGCCAAGGTCAATCTAACTTCTCGTGGCTTGATATCCACTATGGTGACTTTAGCGGTATTAGCAAACTTAACCTGTGAGCAGAATAGTTTTGTCATTAAAAATGAGTGTGTTGCATTGGGAAATTTCTTGATTAACGCAACTGCACGACTAAATCGGTTTGCCATAGCTATCCTTAAGTATTTATAAATTAATGGCACTAGATTGCAACAAACTGGTCTGACCTGCAAGGATAATATAAAAAAAAGACACCTAGGTGTCTCTTTCTAACATTATTATAACGATTTAATTAAGTTTGAAGAAATGCTGCTGATAAACCTTCAACTCTGCAATCGACTCTCGAATATCATCTAATGCTAAATGAGCTCCGGTTTTAATCACTTTATCTAGTACCTCAGGTTTCCAGCGACGCGCAAGTTCTTTGATTGTGCTGACATCAAGGTTACGGTAATGAAAGTAATCTTCAAACTCGGGCATATATTTATTAATAAAGCGTCTGTCTTGACCTATGCTATTGCCACACATAGGTGATTTGCCTTTAACCGCATATTGCTCAAAAAATGCTAATGACGCGGCACTTGCTTGTGCTAATGTTGTTGAACTTTCGCGACAGCGCTGGGTTAGTCCTGATTTTCCGTGATGTTCAATACACCATTGGCTCATGTTATTTAGAACATCGTCACTTTGATGAATTGCAAAAACAGGGCCTTCTGCCAATATATTCAATTGACTATCTGTCACTATTGTCGCAATTTCTAAGATAACATCCGTACTCGGCTCAAGACCGGTCATTTCTAAATCTAACCAAATCAAATTGCTATCATTTGCACTCATTGTTTTTCCTATATCAATTAGAGTCAATTGCTTGATTTTTCCAATCAAGCTTTAGCAAGATCTATATGCAAAAGGCGTTATTACACATGCATCTTGACTGGTAACAAGTATATAATACGTTAGAATGGTGCACGATTAAATTTATTTGTGGTTTGTCTACACAGATTAAATGTAAATTCTGAGTAAATATAAAAATGAGAATAACTTGTGGCTAAAGCCAAAAAATTAACTAAAGGCCAAGCACGTCAGATCAAAGCGAACCAAAGTAAAAAGTTACGTAAATCAACTGAGAAGGTGCAGTGGCAGGATGAGCAATTAGGTCCTGCAGAAACCGGAACTGTGATTAGCCGCTTTGGTCAACATGCCGATGTAGAAGATAATGACGGAACAATTTGTCGTTGTAATATGCGCCGCAGTATTTCTTCTTTAGTTTGTGGTGATAAAGTGCTTTGGCGTAAAAGCAAAGAAACTCAACATAGCATTTCTGGCGTTATTGAAGCCGTGCATGAACGAGGTTCAGTTTTAAGCCGCCCCGATGTATACGATGGTGTAAAACCAATCGCGGCCAATATAACTCAAATACTCATTGTCTCTTCGGTATTACCGGCTTTTAATGCTGACATTATTGATCGCTATTTAGTGGCAGCAGAGCAAACTGGCATTACGCCGGTTATTCTCATGAATAAAATTGACTTACTAGATGATAGCAACCGAGATGAAATAGAAAAGCAACTCAGTATTTATCGTGATATCGGTTATCAAGTCACTTATGTAAGCAATGAAACCGGTGATGGTATTGCCGAACTAAAAAAACAACTTAGCCAGCACACCAGTGTATTTGTCGGCCAATCTGGCGTTGGTAAGTCAACACTCACCAACACCTTGATGCCTGAGTTAGGGGTAGTCACTCAAGTGGTTTCTGAGAACTCAGGGTTAGGGCAACATACCACAACCGTCGCTCGGCTTTATCATTTTGAAGATGGCGGTGATCTTATTGATTCACCGGGCATTCGAGAATTTGGTCTATGGCATTTGTCGCCGGAGCAAGTCAGCAATGGCTTTACCGAATTTAATGATTACTTAGGCACCTGCAAGTTCAGGGACTGTAAACATCAAACCGACCCAGGTTGCGCTTTAGTCGCCGCCAAAGATGCTGGTCATATCCACCCTGAACGCCTGGCAAGCTTTCAACGAATTTTAGCAAGTTTAGGTGACAACACCCTAACCACTCGCTTTAACGATTAAAAACAAAAGAAAATTAAGGAACAACAGTGTTACTCAACAAAATAAAAATTGCTTTGCAATATCTAATGCCTAAACATGGAATTTCACGCTTAGTTGGCAAATTTGCTGCCGCTGAAGCGGGCTGGTTAACCACCAAAGCGATTAGTTATTTCATTAAGGCCTACGATATTAATATGGCAGAAGCCAAATTAAAAAATGCCAGCGACTTTAAAACCTTTAATGATTTCTTCACCCGTGAACTCGAAGATGGTGCTCGAACCATGGATAGTGACCCAAGCACAATATGTTACCCTGTTGACGGAGCAATAAGTCAGCAAGGTCCTATTCAGCAAGGACAACTTATTCAAGCGAAAGGATTTGATTATAGCTTAGTAACCTTACTTGGTGGCGACGAAGCAACAGCTGCGCCATTTCAGGATGGTGAATTTTCCTGCATTTACTTAGCACCAAAAGACTACCATCGTATTCACATGCCGATCACCGGCACCTTACGCGAAATGATTTATGTACCCGGTGATTTATTTTCTGTGAACCCGTTAACGGCAAATAACGTCCCTAACTTGTTCGCGCGTAATGAACGCGTTGTTGCTATTTTTGATACTGCTCAAGGCGCAATGGCCATGGTGTTAGTTGGCGCAACCATTGTCGCTAGTATTGAAACGGTTTGGGCAGGTACGGTAACCCCACCTGCTGGTAAAGATGTTTTTCGCTGGCAGTACCCTGCGACTGGTGTTGACGCTATCACCCTTGAAAAAGGTGCAGAAATGGGCCGCTTTAAATTAGGTTCAACTGTAGTAACTACCTTTGCCCCGAACATGGTGAAATTTAACCCGCAAGCCGGACCAGAAACCGTTACTCGCTTGGGTGAACATTATGCGGACTTAATTGCTGAACAACAAAAAAATGCTATTGAAACCGATCATGGCTAACGCTATTTCCCTGCAACGAATCCCAAGCAAGTGGACAGAAATGTGCAGATAATTGCCCATCGAGGAGCGAGTGGAGAGTTTCCTGAAAACTCTCTGTTAGCCTTTGAACAAGCGATAAAACAAGGCTGTGATGGTATTGAATTGGATGTGCAATATCATCAAGCCAGTGGTGAGTTCGTATTAATTCATGACCGATTTGTACAGTACAAAGGGCAAAAAACTCATTTTAATCAGCTATCTATCACAGAGCTGCTGAATATTGAATCAGATCCCATGCATAGTATCTGCACTTTGCCAACAGCACTCGATTTAATTGCAGGACATTGCTTGATCAATATTGAGATAAAGTCATCGGCACAGGGTACACAATTAACGCAAGAGATCACTCAACTAAAAAAAATCATTCAGCAAGCAAAAATAACTAAGGGCATTCTTGAGCAGCACCTTGTTGTATCATCGTTTAATCACTCAGCCTTAATATCTGTCGCGACATTATTGCCCAATGTAGAAACTGCGGCGCTTATTGCCTGTTGTCCCGTAGATTATGCCAAATTTTGCCAAGTATTAAATGTATCACAATTGAACCTTTCAATAGATTGCCTCAATCAAGAGATAGTGGCAGATGCACACTCGAGAGGACTTAAAGTGTGGGCTTATACTGTTGACGGTATTGATGATATTAAACTATGCAAAGAATATGGCGTAGACGGTATCTTCACTAATTTTCCGCAGTATTCGAAGCAGCGAGTACTGGCATTAAAATAGTCCGTTTATAAGTCACTTAGTCAATGAAAGATTACAAAAAATGGTCTTTTCTAATCGTCAATCAGTAAAGAATTTAGCAATTACTATTGCTCATTTATTCGTCTCAAGCTAGGATAACTGTCATCAGATACGACTATGTTCGTATAATAAGAATGTGAACAATTTGCTTTAAGGAATCTCAATGTTACGAGATAAATCAGATATCAAACCAACGGAAGCTGAGCTGACGTTGCTTAATATCCTTTGGAAAATGGGCCCAGCCACAGTTCGACAAATTCACGAATCGGTTAGCCAAACTCAAAAAACCGGCTATACTACGGTATTGAAAATATTACAAATTATGCATGAAAAAGCATTAGTTATTCGTGATGAAAGTAATCGAGCACACGTTTATGCGGCTGCGAATAGCGAAATGGTAACGCAATCTTCATTACTAAAAGATTTAGTATCAAAAGCTTTTGGTGGTTCAACATCAAAGTTGGTTATGCGAGCCTTAGATGACTCAACCAGCAAAGAAGAAATTGAAGATATTAGACAGTTACTAAAAGAATTAGACGAGCAATCGTAGTTACTAGCAAAGTTAACTAAAGCAATAGAAGCTAAGCAAAATATTCAATGATACAAGAAAGCTTAATTAATAGCCCATTATTGGCTGGCATAGCAATAACCCTTATCCATTTTTTATGGCAAGGGGTATTAGTTGCGTTGGTATTAAAGCTTTTACTGTCATTAATCTCCTACCAAAAGTCTCAAGTTCGTTATACCTTAGCGTCTTCTGCAATGTTGGCCAACCTTGCTTTACCGCTAATTACCTTTTTTATTGTCTATGATAGTGAATACCGGCAAGCAACGAGCTTAGTGCAAGCCCTTCCCTTGCTTGATCAAAGCTTTTATTTAGATAACATGCCGACAAACGCTTGGTATATTGAATGGTTTGAATATTTACCTACGATATCAATATTTTGGCTAAGTATAGTGAGCTTACTTTCAGTAAAGCTTTTGATCGAACTGTTCAATGTCAATAAATTGCCCTTGCAAGGGACATTAGCAGCGCCGCCATTACTACAAACACGCTTTGAAAGTTTAATGACTAAAATAGGGCTATCACGTCAGGTTAGGTTATTATTATCGCATAAAACTGATGTACCTATGGCCATTGGCTGGCTAAAACCTGTGGTATTAATACCTGTTAGCATGATATCTGGCTTAACCCCTCAGCAATTAGATATGTTAATGCTGCATGAATTAGCACATATTCGACGCCACGATTATTTAGTTAATTTTTTACAAACCTTAGTAGAGACATTGTTGTTCTTTCACCCAACAGTACGTTGGGTCTCAAAACAAATGCGTAATGAAAGAGAGTATTGTAGCGACGATATCGCAGTGCAACATAGCGATAGTGCATTGGCTTATGCTCATACCTTGGCGGATACCGCATCTTTGTGTCAAAAGCATAGACATCACGCTATTCCAAGTATGGCGATGGCAGCATCTGGCGGAGATCTCAAACAGCGGGTAGTAAGGTTATTAGATAATCAACCACATTGTACGCAAACATCAGATTCAGGAAAATGGCTGGCTTCATTTACCATTTTATTGGTTATTATCTTTGGTTTTTCTAAGTACTCGTTAACACTACCTATCATAGATTTACAATCAGGTAGTATCTCGTTAAGCCGCTCTCCCGTTGAATTAAATAAAAGTTCGATAACATACGCCCCCATGTCGCTTGAAAACGTAACTGGCCATTCACCGTTAGCTGAGCAACTAATTGCCATGAATAGCGCCAAAACGAACCTTTATCAACACTTGTCAAAGCCTACCAACAGTCAGGAGAATTCAGCCAAACAAGGTGTTGTGAATAGTTCGCCTACCCCAAAAAAACAAGAGATGAAGAAAACAACGGGCAGCAACCATCAGATTACAAAGTATTATGATGAATTACCTATAGTGCTAGATTCGGCGCCAGAAAAAAACGTTGAAGAAATTAACAGTAAACTTATGCATAAAGCTGCCGCGGCTGATAAAATGGCACTTAATGCAACTAAGTCCATTTCAGATATAGCGTTTGAGCGTACAGATTCAAGTAATAAATCAGTGACTTTTAAAAACCCATATTCAAACCGCGTAGCATCTTTATTAAATGACCCCAAAACATCTAATAGACAATTGCCTTCAAGCAAAAATTTGTCGCACAATGCAGTCGATAACAAGTCATTCGAAGAAAACTCATACAACCAACTCGGTCAAGCTATCAACAGCAACTTCCCTGAGAAATACAATAATGGCTTTGCGAAAAACCTCGAGCTTCAAGCGCAAAATAGTGACGCGAAACTCATCACGTCAATCGAGCCTAGATACCCGTCTTCAGCAAAAAGAAAAGGCATTGAGCTTGAAATCATGGTGGAATTTAGCATTGATAAGCATGGTTTAGTGAAAGACATCCAATTTGAGTCTAAAAGTAAAGTGAGCTATTTCCGTAACGCCATTCGTAATGCTATGGAAAAATGGCGCTTTCTACCAGCGGAAAAAAATGGCATTGCGGTAGAAAGCAAAATGTCGAAAATATTTTCATTTAGTCTACTGAAATAATGCCCCACGTTGCTCACGCAAAGAAGCAAACTTCTCTTGTTGTTCCGGCGTTAATACTTGAAAAACTGCATGGCGCATTTTTGCCTTTTCCATGGCAATATTCTGAAAATCTAACTGAAACTCTGCATAAATAGCTTTAAATTTATCTTCATTGAATTCACTGTCTTGTGCTAAAGACTTAACCTGTTCTTTAAAGCCAGACATAGCTTCTCGACGATCTTTTTTATCAACTTTTGTTGCAGCAAAAATATCTCGTACTTGTTGTCGCTGCTCTTTCGTTAAATCAAGTTGCATTGCCATCATTCTGAAACGTTTTTTCATCCGTTGCTGATGGTTCGAATGACCTTTCTGATAATCACTATACTTAGCCTGATTGGTATTTTTCTCATCATTGTAGCCTTGTGAATTAACGTTAAAGGTTGTTAAGCATAGCGCTGCAGCGCCCATTGCCATATAGGGTTTTATCACTGAATATAATTTATTTGCTTTCATAAGTTTTACTCCTCAATTAAGTTAGACCCAGTATAAAAGCTGCAACGAAAAGAAACGCAAACCAACGTAAATGTTATGTAAATATCCTAAGCGCGGTTAAATTTTTACGCTATTATAGTGACAAGTTAAGGCAAATAAGTATGACAAAAATGAAAAAACATAAGCTTTTATTAATAGATGATGACAAAGAACTTGCTGAATTGTTATCTGATTATCTTGCTACTGAAGGTTTTGAACTTATTTGTTGTTATGATGGTATTTCGGGTTTAGAAAAAGCATTTGACGAAAATATTTCACTTATTCTTTTAGATGTTATGATGCCTGGCTTAACCGGTTTTGAAGTTTTAAAAGCGCTGGGTGGTAATCACAAAACACCAATACTAATGCTAACCGCAAAAGGTGACAATGCTGATAGAATCTTAGGTTTAGAGTTGGGTGCCGATGATTATTTGCCAAAACCTTTTCAACACCGAGAACTGCTAGCACGCATTAACGCTATTCTCAGAAGAATCGACATTGTTCAAAATAGTAAAGAACAAAATAGTGCCTTAGAAGTCAATGGCGTTGTTCTCAATCACGCAACCAGACAGGTTAGTTGTCACAATGAATTCATTGAACTGACCGGCACTGAGTATCAAATAATTGAGCATCTGATGTCTAAACCTGGCGAAATTGTTAGTAAAAATGAAATTTCTGAACGGGTATTGAAACGCAAACTCAGCGCCTTTGATCGCAGCATCGATATGCATGTCAGTAACATCCGAAGAAAATTATTACCTTATAGCCCGAGTGATAAGCTTAAAACCATTCGAGGTGCCGGCTATATTTTCTTGGCAGGAGAGCTTATTTAATGGCTAAACTCCCAGAGTCATTTTCTTCTATCGGTGCAAAACTTTTTCTATGTTTTTGGTTGATTGTTATTTTTACTATCGCTACTACGCGATTAGTATCTGAACAATTTACACCAAAAAGCTTTATAGCGCCTAGCCACCAATCCGATATTTCGATACTAAATCGTGTCAATCGCTTGCTCAGTAATTCTGCGCCGACTAGCGCTGAAGAAACCCTGAATATTTTGCCAACACGTAAAGGCAGAGAATTATTATTGAAAAATATGCTGACCAATGAAGTGCTCTCTTCAGATACATGGCAAATTAATAGTTTAGCGACATTTTTAAACGACAATAACTTAGAAAGCTTAACAACGGTTAAATTTGAATTTTTTCGTATGACCGGCCCAATCGATCTTAAAATAAATGAGATCCCATACCAACTATTTCTTGCCAGTCGCGATAGAAGAGCGCGCTTTGGAAGCTTTATGCTGCGCTTACCAATATGGATTCGCGCTGGTATCCCCATCATCATCAGCTCGATATTTCTTTGGTTATTAGCGCGTTCGTTGACTAAACCGTTAATTGCTATGCAAAAAACAGTGGCAAGCTTTGGTGATGGCGAGTTCACAGCCCGTGTGCCATTAGCAGCACAACGTAATGATGAAATCGGTGCCTGTGCAGCAAGCTTTAACTTAATGGCCGAGAAGCTTGAGCAAAATATAAGTTCACACCAGCGCTTAATGGCTGATGTATCACATGAATTACGTTCACCAATGACACGCCTGCAAATTGCTTTAGGATTGGCACAACAAGACAATATTAACCCTGAATTGTTACAAAAGCATTTGCAACGTTGTGAATTGGAAGTTGCTCGCCTTGATGAGATGATTTCCAACGTGCTTTCGCTTTCTCGTATGGAAAATACCATCAGCCAAATGGAGTTAATGTCAGTTGATCTGAAGCCGCTACTAGAGCTTTGTATTGAAGATGCCCAATATATCGCTAATGAAAAATCAATCAACATTGCTTTTCACTGCAGTGGTAGCTGTTTAATTCAGGCAGATCCAACACTACTGTCAAGTGCCCTCAATAATATATTGGTGAATGCCGTTAAATATAGCCATAAAAATGACATCCTTAATGTTTGCCTAAGTCAGAATAGCACTAGCTTTATCATAGATATCATTGATACCGGCACTGGCGTGCCCCCTGAAGATTTAAGCAAACTATTCGAGCCCTTTTACCGAGTGGCACAAGCTCGAGATCGGGCGACAGGCGGCACGGGCTTAGGTATGGCGATAGCGAAGCAAGCCGTTATGGCTCATAACGGTTCAATTAGCGCGAAAAACAATGCCAGTAAAGGTTTAACCGTTACTATCGAATTACCTTTCACATCAGGCAAAGATTCCGTACATGAAGCAGCCTAAAGTAAAGTTAATCATTTTATTTACCCTTAATTTAATAGGAATCTCCTTGATGGCCAATGCTGATAGTAACACCAATAAACAAATGCTTACGCCAGAAAAAATTACCGCTATTAGCCAATTTTGGCAATCAGTTACTGAAGCAACATTTACAACGCACGACAATATCAGTATTGCCTACACGACAAACTTTAAACGTCCAAACAAGCCTTATGTCGTCATAGTGCCAGGGCGTTCAGAAAGTTACCTGAAGTATCAAGAATTAATGTACGACTTTGATCAACAAGGTTTTGATACGGTTGTGATTGATCATCGAGGACAAGGCTTATCGCAGCGCCTGCTGACAAATAGATTTAAAGGGTACGTAAATAGTTTTGATGATTATGCCCAAGACTTACACCAGTTGTTAAACGAGGTAATACCGCAAAACTATCCCGAACACCATGAGGAGGCATTTATGCTTGCCCACTCTATGGGGGGAGCAATTGCACTTAGATACCTGCAATTACAGCAACATAAAATAAAAGCGCTAGTATTAAGCTCACCTATGATTGCGATTTCAAGTGGTAACATTCCCAAAGGCCTCGCAAAATTCGTTGTGGAGTCGGGCAGTAAATTAAATCAATGGTTTAGTGAATCTCCATGGTACTTTTTGGGGCAAAGTGATAGTAATCAAACATCATATCAAGACAATAAGCTAATGCACTCACAGGAGCGCTTTCAACGTTTCCAAAACCTTTATCAAACAAAACCAGAGCTAAAACTAGGTGGCGTTACTTTTAAGTGGCTACAACAAGCACTGGCGGCGAACAAAAATATTTTTTCCGACTTATCGAAACTTTCAACTCCCATATTACTGATGCAATCAGGTGAAGAGCATATTGTTGATAACTCAGCCCAAAATGAATTTTGCCAACAATTACATAAAATACAGCCGCAATCTTGCTTTGGCGGCAAGCCTTTGACTATTGACGGTGCATATCACGAACTATTATTCGAAATTGATGAGTATCGTAGCCAAGCACTCACCCGCACTCTAGACTGGTTTATCACTCAGCACTAACGTTAGCAATAGCTCTAGAATATAATCGGAACTAAACGTCGACTGAGCTGAGTGTAGCAACAACAATTTAGTTGACTGACTTTTCATTAGTCGCCAGCTCGCTACTAACCACCGATGATGGGTCATGATGAATAAAAACTTCACATGGCGCTAATGCACGAATGATTTCCGCTTCAATCGCTTCACCTATGCCGTGGGCTTCTAATAGCGATAATTCATCATTTAACTCTAAATGAAATTGAATAAAGCGACTTTGCCCAGCCTGTCGCGTTCTCAATTCATGCAAACCTAGCGCACCTTTATGCCCTTTTACTATGGCTATAATCGCCTCGGTTTCATCTTCAGTTAACTCATGATCCATTAATTGATGAACACTTAGCCAAATAATTTTGCTGGCGCCAACAAGTAAAAAAACACCGACACCGATAGTAAAGGTACCATCAGCTTGCAACCAATAACCTTGACTTAAAAACAGGGCCGCCAGTACGCCTAAATTTAACAATATGTCAGATTGATAGTGCAGTGCGTCCGCACTTATCGCCACCGATTTAGTTTTAGCAATCACATACCTTTGTAGCAGCACTAACAGTAATGTCATGACTATTGCCACTATGGAAACCCCAATGCCGACTTCAGTACGAATCACTTGTTGTGGGTTTATAACACGTTCAACACCATTAAAAACTAATAACAAGGCTGAGCCCATAACAAAGGCTGCTTGCACTAAGCCCGCTAAACTTTCTGCTTTCCCGTGACCAAACTTATGTTCTTCGTCAGCGGGAGCAAGGGCAAAACGCAATATCACCACATTCATTATTGACGCAAATAAGTCTAGAATCGAGTCAGTGGCGGAAGCTAACATGGCACTCGCGTCAGTTACAAACCAAGCATATAACTTCAAAACAACTAGCAGCAGTGCCGTCGTTGTTGCCGCAAAAGCCGCCAGCTTGACCAAGAAAGCATATTGATTTGAATGTGTCTGCGATGATTCCATTAAAGCCTCAATTTATGCCTGTTCAAGTTAAGTTTAGCAAAGCAATGCTTAAGCATTAACTATAAGCAGGTTATAATAGTGCCACTATAAAATTGATTAAGCACTGATATGTTAGACGTTGTATTATTTCAACCTCAAATTCCACCTAATACCGGCAACATAATTCGGTTATGTGCCAATACCGGCTTTAGATTACATCTTATCGAGCCTTTAGGCTTTGATCTAGAAGATAAAAAACTGCGAAGAGCAGGATTAGATTATCACGAGTTTGCCGCCCTTAAGCGTCATGCCAACTACCAAGAGTTTGTTAAAAGCGAACAACCTAAGCGAGTATTAGCGGTGACAACTAAGTCAACCGGCTACTATGGTGACATTGACTTTCAACAAGGTGATTATTTACTTTTTGGCTCTGAAACAGGTGGCTTGCCTGAGCACGTTAGACAGCAAATTCCCGACCAAGACAAAATTCGCATCCCGATGCTAAAAGATAGTCGAAGCATGAATTTATCCAATGCCACGGCCGTCATCGTTTATGAAGCTTGGCGCCAATTAGGTTTTGCAAATTCAATTTAAGTAGTCTAAAAAATAAAAAGGCGTATCACTTATCGTAATACGCCTTGTTAGCAAAACTGTCGTAGAGTCTACTATTCAAATTTTCGTTCGCGAGAAAGTAAGTCTGCTGCCGCAAGCTTAGCGTTTTTATTGCGGTAAAGCACTTGATACACTTGCTCAACAATCGGCATTTCCACACCCATACGCTCAGCTAGCATATAAACTTCTTTCGTATTACGATAACCTTCGACAACTTGGCCGATATCTGCCATGGCTTTTTCAACGCCAATACCATGACCGAGCGCAAGACCAAAGCGTCGATTTCGAGACTGATTATCAGTACAAGTTAAGACTAAATCGCCTAAACCTGCCATGCCCATAAAGGTTGATGCTTGTGCATTCAATGCACAACCTAAACGTGTCATTTCCGCTAAACCACGGGTGATCAACGCGGTACGAGCATTTGCGCCAAAGCCTATGCCATCCGCCATTCCTGCCCC
This sequence comes from Colwellia sp. SU-HH01172, assembly GCF_057553355.1. Classification (NCBI taxonomy): domain Bacteria; kingdom Pseudomonadati; phylum Pseudomonadota; class Gammaproteobacteria; order Alteromonadales; family Colwelliaceae; genus Colwellia; species Colwellia sp. SU-HH01172. Next base: position 94,548 of record NZ_BAAJMB010000006.1, read on the forward strand.
TATGGCAATAACGTTTTTGACCGCACCACCAAGCTGCACGCCAATAAAGTCATTATTACTATAGACTCTAAAAGTTCTTTCGCAATGCAATAGGTTTGAAATATCGCTAACAAAGGCCTCATCGCTAGACGATAAAGAAATCGCGGTTGGTAACCCTGCCGCCATTTCTTTTGCAAAAGTAGGACCTGAAAGTACCGCTAGAGAAATATCTTCTCCGAGCGCTTCTCTGGCAACATCTTGTAGCAGCCGGCCAGAGTCATGTTCTAAACCTTTAGTTGCCCAGACTAAACGTGCATCTTGACGCATGTGGGGCTTTATTTGACTTAATACGTCACCAAAGGCATGACTAGGTACAACTAATAAAATATTTTTACTGGCACTAGCCACAGTGGCTAAATCGGCACAAACTTCTAACGCTTCAGGAAATTTACTGCCCGGTAAATACTTTTCATTAGCTCGGCTACGCGCCATTTCAGCCACATGCTCAGCGTCTCGTCCCCAAAGTAGGGTTTTATGACCGTTACGTGCTAAACAAATAGCCAGTGCAGTGCCGTATGAACCGGCACCGATAACAGCAATAGCAGCCGTTTTACTGGTCATAGATTAATGAGTTTCAGTACTAGCAGGCACTTGCTCTGCTTGTGCTTGAGCAGCACGTTGTTGCACATAATTAGCAAATAATGCTTCAAAGTTCACAGGGGCAAGGTTAATTTGTGGGAATGAACCACGACTAACCAAGTTTGCTACCGACTCACGAGCATATGGGAATAATGTTGTTGGACAAAAGGCACCAATAGTGTGAGCTAATTGCGCTTCAGGTAAATTACCAATCGTAAAAATACCGGCTTGTTGTACTTCAGCTAAAAATGCGGTTTGTTCTTCAATTTTAGCCGTTACCGTTAATGACAATGTTACTTCATAGGTATCATCAGCCAATTTATTTGACTTGGTATCAATATCTAGTTGAACTTCAGGCTTCCACTCTTTTTGAAAAATTGCTGGAGAGTTAGGCGTTTCAAATGAAATATCTTTAGTGTAAACACGTTGAATTGCAAATTGCGGAGCTGGTTGTTCGTTTGTTGCTTCTGCGCTGTTTTGGTTTTCGTCAGCCATGGTATTACTTCCTATTATTCGCATCATTAAGACACGTTATCTGCTAATTTAATGTTATTCAATTATTGTCGATGTAGATTAAGCGCCAATGACTGAAGATAGTTTTCCTTGGGCATGCAATGCAAATAAATCGTCACAACCACCAATATGTTGGTCGTTAATAAAAATTTGTGGCACGGTTGACGCACCTTGACTACGTTTGATCATTTTTTCACGTAATTGAGCATCGCCGTCAATTTTAATTTCGTTATAAGCAACTTGCATATCATCAAATAAAGCTTTCGCTCTCATACAATAAAAACAAGTGACTTTAGTATAGATTTCAACTGCCATCATAATATCTCGTGGTGTTTGTTACTTTTTAGCAACTGGTAAGCCAGCACTTTGCCATGCGTTCATACCACCTTTAAGTAAATTCACACGAGTAAAGCCAGCTTTAGCCATTTGGCTAGCGACTTTGCTTGCACTGATACCTGCGGTACATACAATAATGATGGGATCATCTTTATGCTTTTCAAGACTAGTGAAGTCATTTTTACTAACTTTTTCACTATTCAAATGAATTGCATCAACAATATGTCCGGCTTTAAAGTCTTTCTCACTGCGGGTATCAACCACAACACCTGATTCTCGATTGACTAAAAAAGTCATTTGTTGTGTGCTCAATTGTTTAATTGGCGACATTTGAATTCTGATCGTTAGTACGATAATCATTAATACAATGGCAAGCCAAGCGGTACTAAGTAATGGTTGGCTCATTGCAAACGTAATAAATTGGTCCATAAATTCTATATTCTACTAAACTAAAATTGGCAACAGTATACAGGCTAATAATATAAACCCAAACTGAACTTTACAAAGAAATAAATAATTACCACTTAACATTACTTTTTCTTCTTCACAATGATCTGCTGCGCTTTTACTTTTAGCCTCAATTAGCAGAATTGCTTAAAACATTTTCTAGTTAACGACAGAAGATATTCCTTAGATCTCTTGATATACTAGCGCGATAATTTTACATTTTATCTATTTATCGACGTTGTCTAGACGTTGGATCTAATCTCTGAGTATTTATAGGAAGCCGCAATGCCAAACAAGAAGTCAACAGTTCTTATTATTTTAGATGGTTGGGGATATAGAGAAAACCCAGAATCCAACGCTATTTATCATGCTAATACCCCAGTAATTGACAACTTAATGGCAAATAAACCCAATATGCTAATTCAAACCTCAGGAATGGCAGTAGGCTTACCTGATGGCCAAATGGGCAACTCCGAAGTGGGTCATGTTAATTTAGGTGCTGGTCGCATTGTTTATCAAGACTTTACCCGTATAACAAAAGCGATAGAAGATAAAGAATTTCAAGCTAATCCTGCATTATCCAACGCCATTGATAACGCGATTAATAACCAAAAAGCTATCCATGTTTTCGGCTTGTTATCACCTGGTGGTGTACATAGTCATGAAGAACATATTTTTGCTTTACTTGAGATGGCGGCGAATAAAGGCGCTAAACAGGTTTATTTGCATGCCTTTTTAGATGGACGAGACACACCACCTCGTAGCGCGTTAGCATCTCTTGAAAAAGCCCAAGCAAAATTTGCCGAGCTTAATTGTGGTCAAGTTGCTTCTATCATTGGTCGTTACTACGCAATGGACAGAGACCAGCGTTGGGATCGTGTTGAACTAGCCTATAACTTAATGGTTTCCGGTGAAGCAGCATTTGAATTTAGCTCAGCAACCGACGCCTTAGCTGCCGCTTATCAGCGAGATGAAAATGACGAATTCGTACAAGCATCGGCAATAACGACAGCGGCCGGAAAAACCATTAACGTTGCAGAAGGCGATGCCATGATTTTTATGAATTTTCGCGCCGACCGTGCTCGACAATTTACCCGTTGTTTTACCGAAGAGAACTTCTCTGGTTTTAACCGAAAACAACAACCTAAAATTAACGATTTTGTCATGCTGACAGAGTACGCTGCAGATATAAAAACTCCTTGTGCCTTTCCAACCGTCGCACTTGAAAACGTTTTAGGTCAGTGGCTAGAAAAGCATAACAAGACTCAGCTAAGGATATCGGAAACAGAGAAATATGCCCATGTGACATTTTTCTTTAGTGGCGGTAAAGAAGACACCTTCGTTGGTGAAGAACGAGTGCTTATTCCATCACCACAAGTGGCCACATATGACTTACAACCGGAAATGAACTCTACCTTGTTAACCAATAAACTTGTCACAGCTATTGAAAGCGGCGAGCATGACTTTATTGTTTGTAACTACCCCAATGGCGACATGGTTGGCCATACTGGTGACTTTAATGCCGCGGTAAAAGCCTGTGAAGCCGTAGATGCTAGCATAGGTAAAGTTATTCAAGCGTTGAAAAATACTGGCGGGGAATGTTTAATTACTGCCGATCATGGCAACGCAGAACAGATGGTTGATACCAGCTCAGGTCAAGCACATACCGCACATACCTGTGAACCCGTGCCATTAATTTATGTTGGCCGTGATGCTGAGATGAAAACGACCGGAGCCCTTAGTGATATCGCACCAACACTGTTAGCATTAATGGACTTACCTCAACCCGAAGAAATGACAGGTAGCAGTTTACTGCAGCTAAAATAAGGCCTTATTTTGGCTTTCTTTCCACTCAAAAAAAGTAATCTGCATCATTACCATCAAGCTAAAGTTATGATGGTAATATCGCTATTGCTTTTTGGGGTTTATTTTCCGGTGTATGGTCAGAATTCTCTGCCGAAAAATTCCACGGAAACCGATCAAAAACTCCATGACATTCAACTGGCCATCACTCAACAAAAGCAGTTATTAAATAGTACTGAAGTTAAAATTAGTGATTTAGAAACACAGTTAAAAAAAGATGACCTTGCTATTGGTAAGGTAGCAAAAGAGCTAAACCTAACAAATAAGCAACTCACCGATACCCAAAAAAAATTAGCTCAGCTCAGCACTGAAAAGCAGCAACTCGAAACTGAGAAAAAACAGCAAGAGAAAATATTAGCAAAACAGCTCAGGGCTGCTTATTCAACTGGCCATCACGATTATCTAAAATTAATTCTTAATCAAGAAAACCCGGCAAGCGTGCAACGGACCATTACCCATTATCAATATTTAAATAAAGCACGAATAAATGAAATAGAAAATTTCAAAGCCACAATAGTCAAATTGGAAAATGTTACCAATCAATACCAAGAGCAGGCGGAACAATTAACGCAATTAACTCAAGAGCAGCAGCAACAAAAACAACTACTAGAGTTATCTAAAACTAAGCAAAAGCAAACCTTGCGGGCACTCAATAACAAAAAGCTCAGCAGTCAACAGCGCTTGGCCAAGCTAGAACAAGAGGAAGCCTCTGTTGTTGCCCTACTCCAAAAAATGGCGGAAGCGGCTCGCAACGAAGTAAACTTACAAGGCTTAAGTAAGCTAAAACGAAAATTAGCTTGGCCAGTAAAAGGAAGAATAAGACATAGCTTTGGTAGTCGAAAACAGGATCACCTAAAATGGAAAGGGGTATTCTTATCGGCTCCTATTGGTCGACAAGTTAAAACAATACACAATGGTACCATCTTGTTTTCAGACTGGTTAAAAGGCTACGGTTTAGTATCCGTTGTCGACCATGGTGATGGCTATATGAGTTTATATGGACATAACCAAGCCTTACTCAAATCAGTCGGTGACCGCGTTGAAGCAGGCGAGCCAATTGCACTTATTGGACAAAGCGGTGGTCAAACTGAATCTGGCTTATATTTTGAAATTCGACATACAGGTAAAGCGGTAAATCCAAAACTTTGGTGTAAATAATCAAGCACAATGATTGTCATATCCGCATCGATTTTAGCCATTTTACATGTTAGGCTAATATCAATTTCATAATAAAAATAAGAAAAACTGTGTTGCGACTATTTTTTATCTTCTGTTTATTCTCCTGTTTTTTCGTTTCAGCGCAGCCGGCACAAGTGGCAATCATTATTGATGATATTGGCTATCGTAAAAGTGACGTACAAGCGCTATATTTACCTGGCAATATCAGTTATGCCATTTTGCCTCATACCCCTTATGGCCGTTCATTAGCGTTACAAGCAAAAGCAAAAAACAATGATGTTATCTTGCACATTCCGATGGAAGCCCAAAACGGTAGAAAGCTGGGTCCTGGGGCGCTAACTAGCACAATGAATGAGTCAACAATTAGACAAAGCTTATCAGCGGCATTTGCTGAAGTGCCGTTTGCGCTGGGCATCAACAATCATATGGGTAGTAAGCTTACGGAATTATATTCGCCAATGGCGTGGACAATGCAATTTCTAAAAGAGCGTAATTTAATTTTTGTCGACAGCATGACCACTAGCGCCAGCCAAGCAGAGACGGTGGCAAAAAGCTTTGGAGTACCCAGTTTACACCGCCATATTTTCCTCGATAATGAACTTAGCCATCACTACATTAGTGCTCAATTTCAACAACTGATTGTCGATGCCAAAAAATATCGCCGCGTTGTCGCCATTGCCCACCCTCACCCAGAAACGGTAATGGCTTTATCAAAACTTTTACCACTACTAGCCCAGAACGAAATTGAACTTGTGCCAATTTCAAGCTTACTGAGCAATGAGAGTCTTGGGCAATTGCCACAAATTAGTGCCGACGAATAGCAGCCAAGCCATTATTTGGCTTAGATAAGAATTAAACTTTTATTTTGTTTTTTTCCAACAGTTGATGTAAATATTTTACCGGTATTGCATAGGTAATGCCGCTTGGATTACTGATCACTGTTTCTTTACTTTTCTGAACAAATACCTTGTTAATAATACCGACAACTTCTCCTGTTTTAACATCGTACATAGCACTACCACTATTGCCTGGGTAAGCGGTTGCATCTAATTGATAAACTAAATATGGATCTCGCATTCGTTTTAACATTGCAATACTGATTTGCCTCGAATTATCAACCGGAATAATTGTTGGTGTTACCGCCGCAATCATGCCTCTGTGTGTTACAGGATAAAGTCCTAACACGGCACCAATAGGAAAGCCGGTAAAAGCAATATCACTGCCTTCAGGGCGAAAGTCACGATTCGCTAATGCCATTGCGGGTAACGATGGTCCACCAATTTTAAGCACGGCGATGTCATGTTCTTTATCTGTTGCAACCAATTGAGCAACTCTCACTTTAGTTGCCGGCCCTTTACCGGTAAAAACGGCAAGCTCTTGCAATAAGGTGTCGTCGAGCTCCCGATCAACTACATGGCTATTGGTAATAATATAAGTGCCATTACCAATAACAAAACCACTACCATAGAGTCGATTTTTCGGTTGACCTGTCGGGGTATAAACACCAATACCCACTACCGACGGTTTTATTGCTTTAACCGTTTCTACTAAATTACCACGAGCAACGGAGCTGAATATCAGCAGTGCAAATAGTAATGCTTGGAATATACGACTCATAAATAAACCCTTTTCAATAAATTCTCACATTACCTCAACTTAGCACACTTTTTAGCTAGCGAATTCGAAATTTTTGCCCATAATTAAGTGACTTACTATTGAGAAGCACACATGGAGGAAGATAAGTGGCAAGTATAGTACCTATTTTGGCAGGCGGTGGCACGCGGTTACCAGCACATATTGGAGTATTGCAAGCACTAAAAGAGCTGCAGGTTAATTTTTCTCATATTGTTGGTGTATCAGGTGGAAGTATCATTGCTAGCCTTTATGCTGTGGGACTCTCAATCGAGGAAATAAAGCATATTGCCGTCACCACTAACTATAATCAGTTTAGAGGCTTTTCGTTGCTCGGCTTAATTCGCAATGGCGGCTTAAGCTCAGGAGATGTATTTGAGCAATGGGTTGATCGACATTTAGATGGCAGAACATTTGCTGAACTTGACTATCATTTGCATATTGTTGCCACCGATGTAAAAACAGGTCGGCCTGTGATATTTAACCGCGATAGAACACCCGGTATGAAAATATCGCAAGCGGTGCGATTTTCCATGTCCATTCCACTTGTTTTTAGCTTCAAAAATTTTGGTAAACATCTAATGGTCGACGGTAGTATATTGTCTGAAGATGCCTTACATCGTGACTGGGCCAACAATGGCACACCTGTATTATGTTTTCGCCTGCGCGGAGAGCATGAATATGATGAGCTGAAAACTAACGGGCTATTTCCGATAGTGAACTATGTCACACTTTTGATCAGAACATTTATGACGACAATTTCGAGAGAATATATCAATGACGCTTTTTGGCATAGCACTATCATCATTAACACCGGTCTATCCTCTGCCGTTGACTTTGGTATGAGTGAAGAAAAAAAGTTTGGCTTATTTGATATTGGCTATAAAACCGCAATGGAAATAGTCCCCATTAAAACAAAGTTCAAAAACTAATTTGTGAACAGTAGCTTGCCGTATGTTAGCTGAACTTTAGGCGAAGCAGATGAGTGTTTGATAACCCTAGGTAAATTAATTAAGGTTTACTGCAAGAAGATCAAAAGTCTCAGCTATTATTTAGCGAAGTTTTATTAATATAATCTATAATCTAGCGATAAAATGTTAAATTAATTATACAAGCATGTTTAAATCAAGTAATAATAGTGGCTACGCTTAACCTTTTATATGCTAGGAAGCAGAGGTAACAATGAATTGGAGCAAGAAATTGCTAAATGTGCCTGTTATTGGCCATATCACTAAACGAATTGCATCGATGAAAGTCAATCATGATGCCATGAATATTGCTGAGCATTTTACCCAATTCTTAAAACCAGAAGTGGCGATTAACGACGAACTACGCGATGAAGTATTTCGTATTCGCCACAATGTTTATTGTGAAGAGCTTGCCTTTGAAAAAGTAAAAGATGAAGGTAAAGAGCAGGATGAGTTTGATGCCCAATCAATTTTTTCAATGATTAAGCATAAGCCGTCAAATACCTACACTAGCTGTGTCAGAGTGGTTAAATCAGCCAATGAAACAGAATTATTACCGATAGAAAAATATTGTCTTGAAGCTATTCAAAATGAAGAACTACACCCAAGTAACTTTCCACGCCACGAAATCGCTGAAATATCTCGCCTTGCAGTAAAAGCTGACTTTAGACGACGTAAAACAGATAAATTTAAGGGCTCCGCTATCGGTGCCATAAGTGAGTCAAGTTACTCAGAAACCGAGCTACGTTGCTTTCCATTTATTGCTATCGGATTATATATGGCAGCAGCAACCATGAGTATCGAAACAGGGGTAAAGCATGTTTACGTCATGATGGAGCCACGGTTAGCCCGTAGTATGAAGTTTGTTGGTATTAACTTTATTCAATTGGGTGAAGCAATTGACTATCATGGTTTACGAGCACCATACTATATCAACTCAACTATCTTCATGGAGAATCTTTCGCCAGGTTTCAAGTGTCTTTACAAAGAAATATCTGAAGATATTTGTAAGCACATTGCCGCTATTACCTAATACCTAATTTTTCGCATTAAGAGCGACAGACAGTTAGTATAAGTGTTGTTACTAGCAGGCTACCAAACCAACAGGGAGTTATAAATGTTAGATACCCTCCAAGAAATCAAAAATGTGCTGCACGAAAAGGCCGAGCTGCTAACAGAAAACGAAGAATTTTCTCATTATGTCAGAGGCACGGAAGGCTTAAATAGTTTTCCAGAAAAACAACGCTCAATTATTGGTGCCGTAAAGCCCAATAGTAAAAATGATGTTAAAGCCCTACTCAATTTAGCAAACCAACTCAGTGATAATGACCAGTTGAAATTCAGTATTCACCCGATTAGTAGTGGTCGAAATTGGGGCTACGGCACCAGTCAACCGCCGGCTCCAAATAGCCAAACACTGATACTAGATTTATCAACCTTAACAAAGATTGAATTTGATGACGAACTAGGACTTGTCACACTAGAGCCCGGCGTAACACAGCAGCAACTTAGTGAATTTTTAATCGCCCATGGTGATAACTTCATGGTTCCGGTTACTGGTGCAGGGCCTGATTGTTCAATCGTAGGCAACGCCATCGAACGTGGCTACGGCATTACCCCACACAGTGAACATTTTAACGCGGTCAATGCCATTAAAGGCTTTTGGGCCAACGGTCGTCCGTTCCAATCAGCCATTTATGAGTTAGACCAATCTGAAGATAAATTTGTTGATAAAACCTTTAAATGGGGGGTGGGGCCTCATTTAGATGCACTTTTTACTCAATCAAGTTTTGGCATAGTAACCGAGATGACGATACGGCTAGCCGCTCGCTCACCTGCTTTTTCTTCATTTTTCGTGCAACTAAAAGATAACGATGTCCTTGACCAAGCAGTACCTTTAATTCGACAAGTATTAAGGGAATATGAAGGTATAGTGGGCTCCATTAATCTTATGGATAAACGTCGAGTATTGGCCATGTTTGCTGAGAATCCAAACGGAAGCAATCAACATAAGGTTATGTCAGATGATGACGTTAGTCGCCTTGCTAAAAAGCACGATATTCCCAGTTGGACAATTGTCGGTAGCATTTATGGCAGCAAAGGTGTTGCTAAAGCTGCACAAAAAGAAATTTCAGCAATTTTTAACGCTTTATCAGGTAAACAAATTTTTTCAAATAGCTTGCTTGTGCGCACAGGAAAGCTATTCATTTACAATACCCCAGAATTTTTATTTAAGTTAATCCCTCCTCTTGCTATGGTCAGAGAGCAACTCAGATCATTTGATATGGGTAATGAAATAATGCTTGGCAAACCCAATAAAGTCGCGCTAAAACTGCCGTACTGGCGTCATAGCGATAACAACATTTTGTCTCGCTCTTCGCTATCGCCCGGTAAAGATAAATGTGGACTACTTTGGTATGCACCGCTTGTTCCGATGAAACCAGAAGCAATGAAGGATTTTACCGCCTTTATCAGAAATACTTGCCCTAAATATCAAATAGAGCCTTTTATTACTTTTACTAACTTAAAACACGACTGTGTTGATAGCACCATTCCAATTGTATTTGACCAAGACAATGAACAAGCCGTGCGAGATGCCCATAGCTGTTTAGACGAACTTGTTAGCGAAGGACTGAAAAAAGGCTTTGTACCTTATCGTTTAAATATCGACCAACAACAAAATTTACTCAACAAAGAGTCTGATTTTTGGCAAACAACTAACGAATTAAAGAAAGTATTAGATCCAAATAGAGTATTGAGCCCTGGTAGATATAACCCTATTTAAGTTGTCTTTTTGATTATCCTATCTTAAATTTTCTTGCTATGTTATTGCGTGAATTGAAAGGCCAGAGCATAGCAAGTTAAGAAGTCACTTTATTGGTTGATAATTATACAAAATTGCTGTCGACATATTTTACACCATCAAAAAACCTCTTATATACACCTTACAAAAAATCATACAAGCGCATGTTAAATAAGTACTTTTAATAAATGGCACGCATGATGCTTATTAACCATCAGCAATGACATGATGTTTTACATTCAAATAGATGGAAGAAGTGAAGTATGAACAAATTAATTAATAAAAAGATTATAGGTAGTTTAGCGCTAGGTGCAGCCCTTACATGTGCACAAGCAAATGCAGCTATCATCACTTTTTTTGGTGATGATATCGCTTCAGGTCAATGGGCAACAGATGGCTCAGGCCTAACAAGTAGCTTTGTTGATCAAAGCAATGTGATCGATGCAAGTAACGGTTACTTTATTGAAACTTTTGATACCGCTACGGCAATGACAGATTTAGCCGGTGTTCCAGACATGCAATACAATATTGCGGGCAATTCTGATGGCTGTGGCGTAAACACCTTAAGCCAACCTGGTATTACTGTTACTGAAACTGGTGGTGGTTTAGGTGTTGCTGATGGCAACCTACCAGGGCAAGCAGCACGACCAGGTAATACTGGTTCAGCAAATTATGTTGATAACACTTGTTACGGTTTTACTCCTCAAACAGGTAGTTCAGGTACTGTTGAAGTTGACTACACAGCCTTTTTAGCAGGTTTAGGCGGCGTACAGTTAGATTACTTTGGTTTCTACTGGGGTTCTGTTGATACCTATAACGATTTCGAATTCTTTAACGATAATGATGGCACTTCTGTAGCTATCACAGGTACTGAGTTATTAAACTTACTTGGTGGCCAATCAGGTAACCAAGGCTTACCAACGTCAAATACTTATGTAAACATCGATTTTGATGGCTTTGCTTGGAACCGCTTTGTCGTAACAAGTACAGGTATTGCTGGTGAGTTTGACAACGTTGTTACTGGTTTAACAACTCGTAATAGAGACGTTCCAGAGCCAATGTCACTTGCAGTATTTGGTTTAGGCTTATTTGGCTTAGGTGTTGCAAACCGCAAGCGTAAGTTTCAAAAATAAGCGATAACTTTTTGCTTGAATAAAATATAAACACTAAGGCTTACTGTTATTCAGTAAGCCTTTTTTAATACCCCATGACTTTCTTCACTTAATTCTCCCAGCACCCGAGTCTAAACAAAACGGCACTGGTGATAACTGTTCCGTCAAAGAGCAAAACCCTCGCGCATTAAAAAACTATCAACACTACTTTAGCTGTCAAGAAAATTTACAAAAATCGTATTTCAAAAGCTGCTGTACAAAAAACAACCAGGCAAGATGTTGTATTAGCAAGCAATTAAATTATTGGCATATTGAATGCATTTTTTAGCAAAGTTGTAGAAGTATATTCTTATAAATTTTTTTAAGGGATAACCTATAATGAAAAAAATTATCAAAAATTCGAGTGTGAAAACACTGGCTCTATTAATCGGACTATCTTGTACTGGAGCAAATGCTGGCATCATTGTAGGTTTTGGTGGTCAAGCAGCAACCGATGGCTCAGGTTTAACCAGTAGCTTGGTTAATGCTAACAATATACAAGATGTCTCTAGCGGATTATTTATTGAAACTTTTGACATCGCTACTGCGGTTACAGATGTTGGGGGTATCATTCCTGGTGGTCTAGGTGGTTCGGATACGACTCATAACTTTGATGCAACGGCTGATGCCGCAGGTTGTGGCGTTAATACCTTAGGTGCTCCAGGAATTGTATTGTCAGAAACTGGCGGTGGTTTTGGGGTCGGCTTTGATAACATCCCAGGCGTTGCCGCAAAACCTGGCAATGGTAATACTGACGTACCTTCAATAGAAGATAATACCTGTTATGGCTTTACGCCGGCAACTGGCTCTTCTGGTACAGTAACCATAGATTATTCGGGATTTTTAACCACCCTAGGCGGCGGCGTATTAATTGACTATTTTGGTTTTTATTGGGGTTCTGTCGATAATTACAATGATTTTACATTTTGTGATGGAGCTACTTGTGAAACCCTTCTAGGCACTACCTTATTGGCACTTGCTGGCACTCAATCTGGTGATCAAAGCGATGCGGGCTCTAACAGATATGTCAATATTACCTTTGATGGTGGCTTTGCATTTGATAAAGTTATTGTGAACAGTACCGGTATTGCTGGCGAATTTGATAATGTTGTTGCTGGCTTGAATAACAGACCAAATGTTCCTGAACCAACATCATTAGCCATTTTTGGCTTAGGGTTAATCGGTGTTGCATTAACTCGATTAAAACGTAGATAGAGTAACGATTGTTTGCCGATTTATTGGCTTTATGAAAATAGAAAAAACCCAGTACAGAGTGCTGGGTTTTTATTTGCTTAACTTAATTCATCTTCGAGCGAACCTTCACACAAATCACAAACGGCATTAAAAGCTATCCTAAGGATTATAACTTCGCCGTTAATGCATTAAGCTTTTCGGTTTGTACATCATTTTTTGGCTCAACGCCTGCGATTAATTTTTTTGCTTCTGCAGTTTTGTTATTAAGGATTAATAATTCAATATAATTAAGCGTTATATCAATATCTTTACCTTTTGAAAGTGAATGCGCTTCACTAGCTTTGCTAAGTGCAGTCACTTTATCACCGGATTTTAACAATATCTGCGCATAGGTATCTGGCACATTCGGAATGCTACCGGCCAACTCATAAGCTTTTTCAGCATAAGTCAAGGCGACAGCCATATTGTCAGCTTCCATATTAAGCCAAGCTAAATTATTAAGCGCAATCGCATTCTTTGGCTGACTTTCAACAATCACTTCATACGCTTTTAATGCTTTTTTCGGATCTGATTGAGTATAAAAATTAGCTAACAACTCTCTGATCCTAATAGCATCTGGGTTTTTATCTAAATGCGTTTCTAGGCCTGCAATTGCTTGTTCTCGTTGATTAGATCTGGCCTTGGCTACAGCAATGAAAATAGCGTTTTGGCTCGATGGTATCGCTTGATAAAATTCATTTAGTAAAGGTATCGCCTCGGCATAATTTCCTTCTAATAGAGCAATTCTTCCCTGCATACCTTGACGATTAGTTTCACTTAACCCTTGTGCTGATAGCTCTTTAAATAAGCTTTTTGCTTCGCTAACTTTACTCGAATCGAGTAACAGCTTCATTTTTGCCAGCTGTAAAATTTTACTATTATTTGGTTGCGTTACGATTGCTTTTTCAATGACACTCAAGGCGCGACCAAACTGCTTAGACATCGAATAGCCATTGACCAGCAACAACACAGGTTCAATATGATATGGATTTGACAATAACCAATTTTGAGCAATATTCTGTATTTCTGCGTTATTCTTTTGCTTCATCTGAGCAATAATTTTTAATTGCCACAATTTTTTAGGTGAATTAATCGACGTGGTATAGGATGATAATATTTCATTGGCTTCGGTAGGTTTAGCAAGGTCAAGTAACACTTCCGCATATAGCAAACCGTATTGAATATTAGCCTTTTGACTTTCATAAAGCGCCTTAATGCTTGCTAAAGTCTCGCTGTCTTTCACAATAAAATAGTGCTGCTTTAAAATGCTAACATTATTGGGGAAAAGTGATATCGCTTTAGATGACCATGCTTTTGCCTCGTCTTCTTTCCCTTCATTTAGCGCTATTGCCGTTAATTCTCGTAGAGCAAATAAATTTTTTGGCTGTAACTCAATGCTTTTCATTAGCGTTTCTTTGGCTTTGGCAATATCACCTTGTTTTATTTGTATCGCTGCCTGTATATTGTAGCCTTCTGCCTTTTCAGGATGAGCTTGCTGCCATTTTTCAGCAATACTAGCAGCTTGTTCAAAATCACCGGTTTCTATCGCAAGATAGGCAATGGCTAATTCCGCCCCTTTCATATTAGGATCTTGAGCGACGGCCAGCTCTAAATCCTTAATTCCTGACGGGTCGTTTAACATTAGCTTTAAAAAACCTTCACGGACATTATTTTTAGCGCTATTTGGGTCTTCTACCCTTTTTTGACCTGCCAGCTTGTCTGATATTTCTTTTGCCTTTTCAAAAGCGCCTAACTTTGCCAGCTGAAAACTAAGTGAGGACAAAAAGTCGATATCCTCTTCAGACGTTGGGCTAAGTTCACCAATACTGTCATCTAGATCTGTCACTAAACCAAGTTGTAATTGATTAACAGCAAACATCTTACGAGCCGGATGCGCTGGTGCCAGATATTTTACTATCGGCTTCAAATGCACATAACTTTGTTCATAGCTCTTTAGAAAATATGAACTAATACCAGCAATAAGTTGCAAATAAGGCTTATTAAAATTGCTGGTAAGCGCTTGCTCGGCGTGAGATTTTGCTTCTTTATAATTTTTTCCCTGAAACTTCACCGCCGCTTTAACATAATGTGCAAACGCCTGGTTAGGGAAGTTAGCTAAAATAGAGTCGGCATATTTTTCAGCTTCATCAAAGCGTTGCTCTTTTAAGAGTGACTCAGTCAGATAAACAGAGCCAATCCCAGACAGCGGTTGTATTTCAACATAACGCGTAAAACTTTTGCTGGCTTGGCTAAAGTCGCTAAGAGCCGTGGAGATTTGCCCTTGTAACATTAAAGCGTCAGGATTATTTGGCTCAATTGATAAGGCTTGCAAAATCAACTTCTTCGCTTCTTCGGGGGTGTTTTTTGATAAATTTAAATAACCATTCGCCATTAAGGAGTATATATTTTCTGGAGCAAGTTCATTTACCGTAGCCACTGCGGCTTCGGCGGCGTCATTATCGCCGGTTCTCAGCGCAGCTAAGGTTTTATAAGAGAAGTACTGAGCTTTAGCATCAGCTGAGAGTTTATCGCTATGTTCATCAAGGGACAAAACACCAGCATCATCCTCAACCAGTAAATAGGCTCTTGCCAATGAAGGTATTACTTGGCTATCAGGGTAGTCAAAATCCAGTGCTTTTTCTAACTCCTTCGCCGCATTCACCCCACTGCCTTGGCGTAAATAGGCTTGACCGAGTAAATAACGCGCTTCAGCATTTTTCGGCTCTAATTGAATCGCATTCTTTAGTTCGATAACAACTTGATTAATTTCACTAGCTTCAGTCAAGCTTTTTGCTTTAGCAAGGTGTGAGCTAGCCGTTTGTTGTTCACCACAACCAACTACACCGATTAACAGAATAAGCCAACAGGCAATAATTTTTTTCAGTCTCATGATTTCATCCTTTTCAAGCCAAAGACTTTTGACTTAGCTGTCAATTTTTCTTCTTGGTATTATGAACACCTTGTATGCCGACACCAAGGTTTATGCTTTCTATTAACAATAAATACTAGCATAGAGCCAGTAAAGATAACATCCATCTATTAGGATTGCTTGCTTGGTTGCCGTGATGTAATTTAGGACCAGTAATAACAAGTTGCTAACAAGTGAGCAGTGCTGTTAAGGTTACTCAAACGTAATGCTAACGTATTCAAGAAATAGAATATTATTCACAGGTGTTAGGTTTATTCATGCTTTCGCCATTAACAACATTAAAAATAAAATCAATGAAGCCGACAGAAAATAAAACTTTAAGCATACTTCGCCAGAATTCGACGTTTTTAGCGATCACTTTACTCTTTTTTGTTATCTGGTTGTTAAATATCCCTATTGCGAAAACCCTGTGGCGCCATAGCTTTGATGATGGTACTTATTCCCATGCTTATCTGATCCCGTTTATTGTGCTTTATTTATACTACAGCCTTGCAAGTGTAAAGCTGTTGGAATTCTCTTCAGACATTAAGCTTGCAAAAGTAGTACTGCTCGCCTTAAGTTGTTTTTGTCTATTTTTAACTGCCACCGCTCAATTGAGTGTTGGTTACTGGCTTTCAATACTTTTAGTATCTTTAGCCTCGGTTAACTTATTGTTTCGCTTTAATTGGTACCTGCTTTTTCCAACGACACTACTGATATTTATTTTTCCAGTCTGGGGCGCCTTGGTGCCATTATTGCAAAATATTTCTACAAAAGCCGTGACCTTTATTATGGGCTTTAGTGGTATACCTATTTATGTTGAAGGTCAATTTATCACCATTCCCGCCGGTGTATTTGAAATTGCCGGAGGCTGTAGCGGCTTAAGATATCTTATTGTTTCTTTGGCAATTAGTTCATTGTTCATCTTTTTGTATATTCAAAATGTAAAGCGCGCAAGCTTGTTTTTAACGGTTGCTATTTTAGGGGCTTTATTAACCAATTGGATCCGCATTACTGCCTTGATTGTCATTGGTGATTACACCGATATGCAGAGTAGCTTGATGACAGATCATAACGCCTTTGGTTGGTATTTATATATGCCATTTATGCTCTTATTATTTCTCTGGGGTAATAGACTTTCCGATCATGATCTAGTTAATACAAAACGTAGCGCCCAGACAAAAACTTCAGATTCAGCTCAACATTATGGCAATGTATGGGTATTGTTACTGTGTTTAATGATTTCCTCAACGACGATCAGCGCCTCATTCTCCGCAAATGAAACACCTGATATAGCGCATGAATTTACAAGCAAAACAAAGCCATCGGTTCACTTTTATTCTGCCGTAGAACAACATAAAAATACCGGCAATAGTATTAAGTTAACCTATTACTTTAATGGCAATGAACTCGACGGCAAACCAAGTTATTATGAAAACAACTTAATCCCTAATGGTTGGAAGATAATTGACCAACAACGTCAGTCAATAGGCTTAGTTTATAACGTATTTCGAGCAAATAAAGAGGCGCTAATTGTCGCTAACTATGAAATTAATCAGCAGAAATTCTCTTCATTAAGCGCATTTAAAATGGCGCGTCTAACCTTAGCAGCAAAAAACATTAGCAAAACCAAACTAAATTGGTTATTTGTACCCTGTACAACGAGTTGTGACGATGAGTTAAACGCACTGAAACACTACAGCAGTGACCTTTAACTCACCAGCATGACAGTATCAACCTTGTATTTTGATTA
Source organism: Colwellia sp. SU-HH01172 (assembly GCF_057553355.1). Classification (NCBI taxonomy): domain Bacteria; kingdom Pseudomonadati; phylum Pseudomonadota; class Gammaproteobacteria; order Alteromonadales; family Colwelliaceae; genus Colwellia; species Colwellia sp. SU-HH01172. The sequence goes on from NZ_BAAJMB010000006.1 coordinate 111,952, forward strand.
ATAAGGCGTGTTTAAAGCTCACACTCAACATTAATTTGTTGCCCAATTGGCACCCAATATTAAATGCGCGAGCCAAGGTAAGTCACTGGTGGTTGAATACATCCAAGCAAATCGTCTTGGCGGTTTAATTTCCCAATACGCTTTCGGTTGCTTGCTTTTTTGTTCTTTTAGCCACTTAACGTAGCTTGCTTTACATTGTTCGGTTAGCGCAGCAAATAAGGTTTCTACTAAAAAACCATCTTGTTTAGTTTGTTGTTTAATATAAACCGACTTCCCCAATAGCGCCGCAACATCACAGGCATGTTGTGGGTCCGTCCACTGGTTCAATTCTTCTTGGTTGGGGTTTTCCATCGACACTAAATATTTAGGGATCACGATATTTTTAACCCTTTTATTTCCATAATAAATGCCATGATTTAAAATAAAGTCGCCAAAGGCATCAATTAATGAAGCTGCCCGTTTATCGCCGGAAAGAAGATAAAAACGCCACAAAGCATCTCCTAATAATGCCATCATCCATGGTGAACATGTTGGCGAGTTATCTCCCCAGCCTTCGTGTGCTTTGAAGCTATGTTGAGGGCAACCGCGTAATGGCCAATCATTACCGGGATTAAATGTCATTTCAACGGTCGCATTTATAATATCATTAATGCGCTTTAATGCGTTTGGCTCATTGCTAAGTTCCCAATATGAAACCGCAACATTTAATGCCGCTGCTTGGTTACGCTCGGTCCAAAAGCCACGCCATGAGTTATAGCTTTCATCCCAATCCAAAGATTTTTCGAACATTCGTTGCAAAGTTTTTTTCGCTTCGAAATCACCGCTGAGAAAAAAGCGATAAAGCAAACCTTTTGGCATTAACATTTTAGGGTCGAACTGCTTCTTTAATGTAAACTGGCCAGTTTCATCGATATGCTGCTGGTAAAATAAACTTAACTGATCGGCACTTATTTGCCATTTGCTTTCCCCTGTCATGACATATAATTGATATATGGCTTGTGCCCTGTCATAAAGCCATTGAGAAGCCCGAGTCTCCGGATAGCCCTTTTGATTAAGCAATGCGCTGTTAGTTATGTAATTGGCATATTTTTTCTGGGGTTCAAGATACCAGTCAGCATTAACATTTCCTATGTCATGCAAAAGTACACTTTGAGATAGCCAAGAAAGAGAGGGATAAACTAGAGCAACATTACTTGGCATTGTTTTAAATGATAATGCTAACGGCTTTTGCTTAGTGCTGTTTACAGGCAATAGTGGTTGCCAAGATAATGTCAGTGCTTGAGGTAAACTTTTTTCACCGGCAATCTCGACTAATAATAGTCGAATAAATTGTCGCTCTAACTTATATTTCTTTGCTGCAACCGTAGGCCATGTATTAATTAGTGAAAAATCTGCCGAAAGCACTCTATCGCCACTTTTTATTTTCAGGGCAGTATTTTCCTCAATATATTGAGGCAAAATGGGTAACAATAACGCGTAATTCCCACGCTTATCTTGATGAATACCGTTCGAGACTTCAAACGATATCTCATTGTTTTTACCGTAACTTGCCACAGAGCAAAATAACAAAAGAAATAAAGAAAGTTTACGCATGATGTTTTGCATTAGTTAACCTCAGCCTTTGTTAATGAAACAGTATAATGACACTAAACAAGACTTTCTTGTAACTATTTCACTTGTCAGTTAATGCTGTATTTTTAATCGAGTTAACACCGGCCGATGATCGCCAGAAAGAGAATTAACGACTTCGACATCAAGTAATTGAAAGTCATCTGAATACAAAACATGATCGATACGAATACCGTGCCAAAAAGTATGCTTAGTGTCGTTAAAAGCAAAGCCTTTGGCATCAATAGCATTATTTAACTTTGAAAAATTATCTTGATAAATATTCTCGTCTACGGGCATGTTAAAATCGCCGACAATCAAAGAGTGGCTTTTATTTTCTGACCATAAACTTACTAGCTCAGCCTGGAATTTACGATTACTTTCAATGCTATTCGCGAGTTGAAAATCAAATGTACGATGAATAAGCCCCATCAATACTGACCGAGGCGTTTCAAAATGAACGTTCGCCAATGAAACGGCACCTGCTTCAGTTTCAACGGAATAAAACACCGCAAAACTTCCCCAACCACCAAACAGTTTTCGATCTAATTTTTTGATCTGTTTAAAGGGATATTTGCTCAAAATACAAAGACCCGAAACACAGTCCGCAAAGGGGTAGTCAGTAAAGTTGCTTGATAAATCCAACCTTCTCGCTTCTTGTAATAAGATAAGATCTGGCTGAATATTTTTAGCTAGAAAATTTAGCCCAGTTTTCGAGCCTCCACCGCCAATGTTAGCGCTAAGAATAGTGATGTCGGCAATATCATCATTACCCGTAAAATACTCACCAAGTTTTGGCAACTGAAAGTCGAGATAATTTAAAGACAGTAGTAACAGAAGTATAGATACTGACAATTGCTTTTTTGAAAGTTGCCGCCAAAAAAACACCAACACAATGACCGCCAGTAATAACCACCAGCGCGGGCCGAATAACAAAGCATACTTAGGAATAGTAAATAATTGATTAGACGGCCAATAAGGTAGGCTGGTCACTAATAAGCACAAACTTAAACAGCCGTAAAAATACCATTGACTGAAACACCGTAACCTAGCCTGATAATTAATTTTCATAAAGCTCAGCGTATTTATTCGCAGAAGATTGTATTGAAAAATTTTCACTAATATAGTTAAAAGCGTTGTCACCCATCGACGTCAAACTTGATCCCTCGTTGATAATGTTGGCCATAATTTTAGCTAAGGTTTCGTTATCATCATAATCAAATAACCAACCCGTCTTGTGATCTATGACTAATTTGGGATTGCCGCCAACATTCGTCGCGATAACTGGAATGTTGTTAGCCATAGCTTCGATAATCACCATCGACAAGCCTTCCGTTTCAGAGCAAACCACTAACACATCAATGTTTGAATATATCTTTTCTCTATCACTCACCATGCCATGAAATGTCGTTGGTACATTAACAATCATTTCATTGTGATAAGATTCCAATTGCTTTAAACATTCGCCGTCACCAAAAAAATGTAACGCGATTTTATCTTGGAGATGCTTATTCAAATGATTAACAGCTTTTAATAAGCCTTGTTGATTTTTTAAAGGCACCATTCTACCCACAGAGCCTATTCGTACTATACCCCCGCTTTCAGAAACCTTATTGACAGGATTAATAATGACGCCATTATCAATGACAGAGTGAGGAATATCAGACCAAGAATGATATTTTTGAAAATTTTCCATCCCTTCCTGAGAAACAAAAGTTATAAAATCAATATACTTTTTGGCCCTAAGATGTAATTTGACCCAGAAATTTTCGTGCATAGTTTTTGCACCGTGGCGGGTATAAATAACCTGACAATTTAGATAGGGTAATATCCAAATTAACGATTTTAGTGCATAAGGCGTGTGGATGTGAATAACATCAAAATTGCGTAATTTATGATACATCTCCATTAGTTTTAACAGCTTGTTTTTTTTATAACTAACAATAATGGGAATTTTCAACTTGTTACATTCTTCAACTAAAGGCGTATCGCCCGAATAAAATGAAAAAATGGAGGGTTGTAAACTACTTTTTAATTGCGTGTGACTTAGATCTATAACAAATCGTTCAGCTCCACCAACTTGCAAGCTGCCAACAATATGTGCAATTTTTAACATGCTTATCTTTAACCAAGGTAATATTATTTTTATTGCCCATACATTAACATAAATACAAGAAATATTGACCTTAATAAAAAGGTTTCCAAAAAACAATTTTGCCTATATTATTTTATTAACTTGGTTATGTATTTCAAAAAAATGAATAACTTAAAAAATAATAAAATTGGCATTATTTTCTTTGGAGAGCATACCATTATCAACCAGTGGCGCTCACTGACTGAAAGTAATAAAAATTTTTCAGTTTGTCACAATCATCACCAATTATCACAGTACAAGCCAAATGAAAATATTGTTATTTATTTTAATACCAATACGAGAGAAGCGGTAAAAACAGCCTTAAGAATCAGACTAAAAGGTTTTAAAGTTATCAAGTTTTGGACTGGCACTGATGTGCTAAACCTGAACTGTTTATCTTTTTTTAAAAAAGCGTTATCTCTATTTTTGCTCAATAGGTTAGTTAAATTACATTTAACTAACAGCTCTTGGCTAACCGAGGAATTACACGAACTAAATATAAAATCAGAACATTGGATATCTCCCACCCCTTTATATTTTGCAGCAAAAAAAGCCTCATCAGCAGAGTTAGCAAAAAAAGAAAACATCGTTCTCATCTATTCAAATGAAGGCCGAGAGTGGCTATATAATTCTGAGTTAATGCTTGAAGTAGCAAAATTAACTCCGCAATTAAAGTTTATTTTTATTGGCAATAATGCCTTAAATACTGACCACTTACCAAACACCGAGTCATTAGGCATTGTTTCTCCAGAAAAAATGATAGCGCTGTACAAACAAGCACATATTCTTTTAAGAGTTACCGAGCACGATGGTTTTCCGCGCATGATAATTGAAGCCTTGTATTTTGGCTTAAACGTCATTTTCAACCGACCGGTACCACATACGATTTTATGTTCAAAAAATATCAACGAAATCAAGCAAAAGCTCACATCATTGCCGTTAGATGCGATAAATACTCAAGGAAGGGAATATGCACTACATGAATTTTCTGCACACCAATGGATAAAACAAATTCAACAATATGCCACTCAAATAATGGCGAAATAACATGAATAAGACTTCAGTTATTATCCCCTATTATAATAATGTTGACTACATAGAAGAATGTATAAACTCGATACTTATGCAAACCTGCCCACCGAAGGAAATCATTATAGTTAATGACGGTTCATCGGCAGAAAACCGCCAGTATCTAGAACAATTCAATGAAAAAGTTACCATTATCGATCACGAGGTAAACCGTGGAATAGCGCAAGCTAGGAACACAGGTGCAAGCAATGCAACAGGTGAGTATTTGGCATTTCTTGATGCTGATGACACTTGGGATCCAAATAAAGGCCAACATCAACAAGACTTATTGGATAGTGATGCTAAGTTAGCTGGCTGTCATACCGGTGTGCATGTGTTCTCAAAAAACAAAAATATTATCGAAACATGCATCACAAAACCCGCCATCCTAAACTTTAAAAACAGTGCGATAGAATCACATGTAGTGCCATCAAGCTTTATGCTCAGAAAGTCTATTTTCGAAGAAGTAGGAGGGTTTGATCCCAAAGTTGGCGTTGAAGACTATGATTTTTTTCTTAGCATGTTAACAAAAGGCCATCTAATCAGCTTTATTCCCCTGCCATTAACTTGGCTTAGAAGAGATGAACATGGTAACGAGTCAGCAAAATGGCAATATATTTTTCATGGTCGAAATGATGTACTGAAAAAGCATTGGCGGGTGTTATACCAGCACAACGGTTTTCTAGCTTTGCTAAAGTTCTTCCAAAGAACATGTGAATTGGCGCGATGGCGTGCTAAGAAACCAATGAGATACCTCTTTATGGCACTTTCATTGCTTCTACCAAGTGCTAAGTAAACTTTCCGTAACGCCACTTCAAGCCATTTAAAGTTGATATAAAGGCTATGCTTGTTCAAGCCAAGTGTTTAACAATCTAGCGTGGCTATTGCTTTTTAAATTGAGCATCACATTGAATATTAGCGATTGAGATTAACAATTTTTATCGCTTTTATTTGGTTAAATTAACAAATGTATTATTTAGCATTTGCATATGTAAATAAAGAAGAGATAATAGGTTAAAAAATTGTAAGTTTTTAATTTCGGGCACACTTATGCCGGCCATTTTTCATGTCATTAAAGTGGAGTTAACTTAGCTCATTAATAGATGTAATTGTTAAAAGTTAGCGATAACAATGTCGTTATTTGAATAATAGATTATTGATTGGTATGAGATGCAATATAATAAAAACTTAAGAATACTAGAAGTTGTTCAAAGCTTAGAAAAAGGCGGTAGGACCACACGGTTCTCTGACACAGTTTCCGGGCTGAGAGAGCATAAGCACTTCGTATTACCTTTGTGTTTATCAAAACCAAAGCAATGGGTAAATATTCCTGACTTGCAAATAATCGAAAAGCACACAGGCATTAATTGGACACTGGTTTTTCAAATAAGAAAAGTTATAAAAGAGAGTAAAATTAATCTTATTCATGCCCATTGTGAATTCAGTCAATTATACGCCAGTATCGCCGGATTCAGCCTAGGTATAAAAACAGTAGCTACCTTTCATCGTTCAGATTTAGCCAAATATCGTCCAAATTTGGTTAATAGCCTAATTCAGTTATTCGCGTCTCATTTTGTTGCCGTGTCTCATAATCGCCTTTCGTTATTGACTGAAAACCTAAAACTGCCTGCCAGTAAATGCCATGTTGTACACGGTGGCACTGTCATCGAAAATAAGCCAACTTCGGATTCTACCAACAAAATAAGAGCTGAGCTTAACATCCCGAAAAATCAAGTTATGTTACTCAGTATAGGTCACTTGGGCGTAATTAAGGGCCATCAAGATACGCTAACAGCCTTAGCTCAGCTTAGCCAAGAAAGCCAAGATATACACTTATATATTGCTGGCGATGGCTCAGACGACGAAAAACAACAACTATCGACCCTAGTAGAAAAATTACAAATCCAAAAACATGTCACTTTTCTTGGCCAAGTTAATCATTCATGCAAATGGTTAGAAGCGTGTGATATTTTCATTCAACCTTCAATAGAAGAAGCCTTTGGCCTGGTATTTGTTGAAGCTGGTGCAAAAGCAAAACCTGTTATAGCAACAGCCGTTGGCGGTATTAAAGAAATCATATTGCCTGAAATAACGGGTTTATTAGTGCCACCCGCTGCACCGGAAGAATTAAAGCATGCGTTAACTGTTTTAATAAACTCAAGCGCATTACGAACACAGTATGGTGAAAATGGCTATCAGCGTGTTACTGAAAGTTTTTCCCTTACCGCTATGATTAATAAATATACCGAGATATTCAACATCATTGTAAAGTAGCAGTACTTACACAACCACCTGTAGGGAGCATGAAATGGAAGATGTTAAAGTAACCGTTGTTATCACCCCACGCGATAGATATTCAGGCGTTATCGAGTGTATAGAAAACTTGTATAAACTAACCCCTGAGCCCTTTTTACTGAAGGTAGTCGATCTCGCTTACCCCAAAAAAATAAAGCGTCAACTAATTGAGTTGCTAGCCAGCAAAGATAACGCTGAACTCCTTGAAATGGGGTTAATAATCCCGATGGAAGCAATGCGCAACGTGCGAGAAAGCATTACGACTCCCTATGTTATGTTTTTGGATAATGACTCCAATGTTACAGAAGGTTGGTTACCACCTTTATTAGCGGTTGCTGAATCTGATGAAAAAATTGCCCTAGTTAACCCTTTAACGTTAGAAAAAGCGGGGGTCGACATCGGCGCACCGCTACGTAATCATTTGTTCACCAATGAAATAACATGCTTAGAAGTTGAGGGAACGGATTACCTTATCGAAGAAAAGCACTATCGACGTGCATTACCTGAAGACATTCCCCAAGAAGTTGTTGCGTCTGAAATGTTTGAGCTGCATGGTGTACTATTTAACACGAAAATTTTACAAGAAATTGAGTTGCCGCAAATGGTGATCCGTGAGCATATCGACATTGCCATTCAACTGAAAAAACTCGGTTACAAGGTATTTTCTCAACCGAACTCTATTGTTGTTTTTGATAATTTAGGCACAAGAATGGAATTGGCCGACATGAAATTCTTTTTCTTTCGCTGGGGCAAAACCCTAACTTGGCAATCTTCTCGCCTATTTGAACAGCGTTGGGGTTATAACTTTTATGCTGAACAAGCTATGTACCACTGGGTATTTAGAAGAAGAATATTCCTTTACTGTCGCTGGCTTCATATACCGATCAGCCTGGCAAACCAAGTGACTCGCGTTTTCGCAAAAATTAAAACCCTGATCAAACCCGTTTGGGATCCCGTAAAAAACCCTAGTGAGAAAGCAGTAAATTTTTTTGAAAACAAAAATATTTAATTTTCATTGACTAGCTTTTAACAGCAAGCATTAACATTGATTGCAAATAGACGGAAAATTTACCGAATTAAAGGAAATATTATGAATTGGACAGGGCTTATGCCGCAGGTAAAAACAGGCTTTGCTGGTTGGATAGAGTGTCAGCCATTTGATGATCTTAACCTAGTAACATCAGATCGACGCTGGCAAAGTGAGATGTTTTTATTTGAGTCGAAATCGACCTCTTCATTTAAGTTAGCAGACAATGGCTGGTTTATCTTTGCCCAAGGGCTCAACGATATTGAGTTTGATGATGTTTGTAAAAAAATAGTCCAAGAGCCTATTTTTGATGAAGAGCAAATCGCTGATCAGGAAGTTTTTTCCGATATAAAAAAAGAAATCACAGATTTACTTTTACCTGGTGCTATCGTTTTTTCTATACAGCCTTCTTTAGGGCGAGTTGTTGTCTTGCGTGATGCCTGTGGCTTTATCCCAATTTATTATCACTTTAGCCAAAATAAATTAATCTTTTCTTCGAATTTAGAAACATTGCGAAAACACACTCAATTTAGCGGCATAAATACCGATAAAATTAATGAAATGCTCGTTTACGCACACCGCACAGGTAAACGGACTTTGTGGCAAAATCACAATACTATTTCACCGGGTGGTGTCAGTATTTTCACTCAAAATCAACTAGCCGTTCACCAGTGGCTACTCACAGAACAATCTCAATATATCCCGAAATTACAAGAGAAGTTTAAATCCTTATCCGAATCAGCCCTGTTACTTGAAATTAAAAAGGCAATGGATAAAGCGTTAGAGCCTTTAGAAAATGAACCTCATGTATCAGTTCCTTGTGGTGGAGGTGTCGACTCTTCATTTCTCGGCGCTTATTTAGCGCAACGAGGACAAGACGTGACGTTTTGGTGTATTAATCAGCCAGAGGCCCCAGTCAGTGAAGATGAGTGGATGAAGCCATTATCTAAGCAACTCAATATTCCGTGCGAGTATGCCAACTTAAATAAAACCGTTTTTTTAGATAACCTTTTAGATCGAATGATTCAAGCTCATCAACCGATGACAGGACCTAACGCTGTTGGCGGCATATATGCGCGAAAGCTAGCACTAGAAGCGGGCGACAAAGTATTTATTTCTGGTGAAGGGGCCGATACCGTTTTTGGTGGTTTATCGCCATTTGGCCGATTAGTCCCTATGGTAAGTTTATTTAGAATGCTATCAAAGCTACCGAAAAGGCTGCGAATGCAATTAGATCGAGGAATAATTTCAGAAGCAGCGTGGGTGATGGACATGTCGCAAGTTGCTCCCACTGAAGATTTAGCCAAAATTTCTATGGGTGATATAGAGCGTGCAGAACTTTTAGCTGAAGTGCTAGAGTTTCCTGAAAATTCCAGCTCAAAAGAACGATTTGCCGATATTTTCAGCTGGATCCAGTTGAAAGAAGTTCCTTCTGGTTTGAACCATATATTCTTTGAAAAAGATGAATTTGAAGGAGGGGTAACTCATTATCCCTTTGCCCATCAAGCATTAATTAATTTAGGCTTAAATTTACCCTACAAATATAAAGTGAATGAAGGACATAAAAAGTGGTTATGGCGTAAATTTACCAGCGAATATATTGGTCACGATGTCGCTTTTAGAAAAAAATATGCCTTCCCTACGCTAACCCATATTTGGTTAGAGCCATCAGCGGCGCTATTAAAAGGCGGCTTTCTACAAGATTTATTATGCGCAAATGTTTCAGCTGTATTCGAGTCTTTACCAAAGTCAGATCCTGCCCGTTGGACATTACTAAACATCGAATTGTGGGGACGAATTCATTGTTTAGGACAAAGTAAAGAACAGCTGTTAAATACTATGATGAGTGCAAACTAGTATGGAAAAAAGTAATAACAGTCCATACGTGGTTCATTTAATACCGTCATTGGAAGTTGGCGGTATGGAAAGATTGGTATCTGATTTGGCCATTGGCAGAACCTCAGGGAAAACTTCGATTTTGTGCCTAAACAAATTGGGGGCACTTGGAGAACAAATTGAGAAAGATGTGTCAATTGACGTGCTTAACATTCCTCAAAACTTAATTTTAGCTACGTTAAAAGTTTATATAGCGCTAAGAAAGCTAAAACCTGACGTTATACATTGCCATAATTTACAGGCGCACTTTTTTGGCGGCATTTGCGCAATGCTGTTGCCAAAAACCCGAGTGCTTATCACCAAGCATGGCCAACACATTCCATCATCAGGTTTTACCTCAAAAATCAACAAACTAACATTGCAAAAAAGCAAAATAATTGGCGTATCTGCTGACATTACTAAGCTCATGCAACAGTGGATTACAAAAAATCATCATCCTATTGAATATATTGCCAACGGGATTTCTCTTGCGCCTTATCAAAACCCCAAACAAAAAGAAGATGCAAAAAAAGCGCTAGGTATTGAACAAAATGCCTTTTGCATTGGTATTGTTGCTCGTCTTGCTGAGCCTAAAGATCACTTGCTGCTTATCGACGCCATTGCCTCTTTGTCTCAAGCTCACCCTGATATTAAGCTAGTTATCGCCGGCGATGGCCCATTACGCAATAAAATAGCAACTTATATCAACGAACATCAATATCAACACACGGTACTTATGCTCGGAGAGAGAAAAGACATTGCCAACATACTCAATGCCTTAGACGTATTTTCGTTAACGTCTTCATCTGAAGGTATTCCAATGACCATCCTCGAAGCGATGGCGGCTAGCTTACCGGTAATTGCTACCGATGTTGGTGGCATCCCGCAAGTAGTTATTAATGAAGAAACTGGCTTTTTGGTTAAAGACAAAGATAAGCATGGACTTACCAAGGCAATAAAACAACTTTTTGAACAGCCGAAATTACGGCAAGAGTTTGGACAAAAAGGTCATTTATTTTTAAAAGACAATTATTCCATTACGCAAGTTGTGGCAAAATATGAAAGCGCTTATTTAAACCTAGGGCTTTCACGTTAAAAGGGCATTGAATGTTTGGTACCGTAAGAACGATATGGGCCCTAATGGTTGTTATCGGACATATATTTTGGGTTAGTGACTTTGGCCGATTTGCCGTCTTTGGCTTTTATATTTTAAGTGGTTTTTTAATGACCTATGTCATGCAAGAAAACTATGGCTACTCATTTGCATCAAAAATAAAATTTGCGGTAAACCGCTTTCTTCGCCTTTTCCCAGCTTATTGGCTCGCATGCGCAATAACAATATTAATAATTCTAATACTAGGCAATTCAGAAGACGGTAAGTATGCCATCATGACAATCCCTGATACTGCATTGTCAATCATAGCTAATTTAACCTTAATCTTTCCTCATTGGATGCCAAGCCAAGTTGAACCTAGGCTATCGCCAGCGACATGGGCATTAACGGTAGAGCTATTTTTTTATAGCGTGATTGCCTTAGGTGCCTCAAAAACCCTAGTTAGAACCTATATTTGGCTAGCACTTTCCGTGCTATTCATCTTGGCCACATACATGTTAGATTTATTTTGGCATGCACGTTATTTCTCAATACCTGCTGGCTCGTTGCCCTTCTCACTTGGAGCATTGATTTACTTTCTGGTAAAGGAAAATAAAACTAAATTTGTACCGCCAGTTTTAATTAGCTCACCACTCGCCTTATTCGCGGCAATGTTTGCAATTGCCATCTTTGTTTCTGTTACCATCACAAAAGGTCTCCCTTTATGGGCAATGGAAGTTTTATTTTATTGCAGTATGTTTTTTAGCTTCTTTCTTATACTTTCCTTAGCCATGGGTAAACCATTTACCCTCTTTATTTCCAAAAGCTTAGATAAAAAATTCGGTGATTTTTCTTATCCTTTTTATTTATTGCATTATCAAGCGGCGGCAATTTCAAGCTATCTAATATTTGGTCAAACAACTGTTTTCAAAGGAAATACAACGCTAATCGCAATACTAACTACGTTTACTATTTTGTTATTGCTGTCCTATGTCGCGATCAAGTGGGTGGACAATCCTATAGAGAAGTTACGAAGCAAAATTAAAAACATAACATCTAAAAAATCTCCACTCACTGACCCTCCTCCCTCTGAGAATAAGTAATATGAGCAATAACATTAGCTGGCGTGAACTAACAAAAATAGCGCAATTAGACGAAATACAAACTCAGTGGCAGGAATTAAATCAAGCGCAGAGTTCTTATAAAATATTCAACAGTACGTTTTGGATATTTTCATGGCTCAAAACATTTTGGCAAGAGCAATGGCAGCTAAAAGTATTAACCGCGTGGGATGGTACTAAACTAATCGCCATTGTGCCTTTGTACTGTCAACAGGAAAGTACTTTTTCCTTAAAAACCTTTTATCCACTGGGCCAAGGGGAAGAAGAAACAGCCGAAATATCATCAGAATATTTAGACATACTCATTCAAGACGAGCGCCGAGAAGAAATAACAGCTGAAATCATCCAATGGCTAAAAAACCTGCAAGCTGATCAACTAATCTGGCGGGCATTATTGGCTGAAAGTACCGCTAAAAATTTACTCCAAGAGCTTGGTATTCAAAATCAGATGAGCACCGCCACCCGCTATGTTGTTGAGCAACAATCATGGTCATCAAAAGAGCTATCTAAAAACATGCGCTCACGTTACCGACGAGGCTTAAACCAATTAAGAAAATTAGATGCCAAAATAGATTGGGTTGAAAAAGAGCATTTCGATGAGTATTGGCAAGTGATGAAAGAGTTTCATCAGCAAAGGTGGCATAACAAAAATAAGCAAGGCGCATTTTATAGTGATGAATTTAACCACTTTCATGATGAATTTCGCAGACAATTACCAGAAAATATCGCCATGAGTGCAATATCGGTTAACGACTCTCCTATCGCTATTCATTATTATTTTGCGGATTGTTCAACACTTTATTTTTATCAATCAGGATGGAATGAAGTCGAGTATGCAAAGTTGTCTCCTGGTTTGCTACTGCATTTATGGACGATTGAGCACAACAAGACAGCAACTTATGATTTTATGATGGGCAAAAAGCAGGACAGTTACAAAGCAAATTTCAATACAAAACAAGAGACTATGTATAATGCAAAGATCATATTCAGCCCACTTAAATTGCTAGCAGTTCGTCTGCTAACGAAAATAAAATTTTTCGGCTAATCGAAAGACATAGCAGTTAAGTCACGAATAGTAAGTACTAGCAACAGTATTTACCAGTTATCACTTTTCAAGTGACAATATCTCAATGGCATAAATAGTCATTTTAATAGATAATGTATTGAAACAAAGGCTACAAAATACAATAAACCATTGTTTTTAATGGTAAAGGACTAGCAGTTTAATGGCACGACAATTTCCAACTAGTGAAAACAACGACTCAACACTGGCATTTTTCTTTTTGTTTTTGTATACCGCCTCAGTGTTAATTAGACCCCATGAGATGTTTTTATCAAGCGTTGAATGGATCACCATTAAAGTATTTGCAATTCTAGCTTTTATTACCGTACTTGCCGCCCAAAGACCGATAACAATGCATCCGCAACATTGGATGCTACTTGGCTTAATTCCACTAATCGCTGTTTCTGGTTTTTTAAATGGCTCAGGAATGTACGGTATTGAACAATCCCAAAAACTCTTTGTCAGTTCGATAATCCCACTATTTCTCTATAGTAACTGTATTACCAGTATTAAGAAGCAGCATATTTTGATGGTTGTTTGCTTAGTCGCAGCAATGCTAATGGTGCACAACGGTCATGTTCAACAAACTGCCGTACAGGGCTTTGGTTGGGCCTTAGATACCCATTCCGTTGGCTATATCAACTTGGGCGAGCGAAGAATTACTTACTTAGGTTTTTTTAATGATCCGAATGATCTCGGTATGTTTCTGGTAATGAATATTCCATTTGTAATCTACTTCTATAGTAGAGGAAGTTTTCTAACGAAAGTAGCCATGCTGGCAGTCTTAACAGCATTAGGCTACGGCATATATCTTACCGGCTCACGTGGTACTATGTTAGGGGCTGGCGCTTTGATTGCTGTCTATATTTTAGTCGTAAATGCAGGACCAAAATTATTTTTGATTTCAACAATTTTAGCACCTATTGCTGCAACAGTTGTTGCCTCCTTGCAAAGTAGTATGGATGCGTCAGCAAGTGGTCGACTCGAAGCTTGGTATGCAGGAATTTTAATGTTGCTTGGTAATCCTGTATTTGGGATCGGCAAAGGACAATTTTTAGAAGAACATGGTTTAGTGGCACACAATTCCTATATCCATGTTGCGGGAGAGCTTGGAATTCCCGGGTATTCATTATGGGGTGGTGCCCTAATCTTTACAGTATTGTCGGGGTACCTACTGATCAGGGCAAGAAAGGCTAGCAATAATCCATCTGAACAAGCCGAATTAGAAGAAATATCAGCTGAATGCCAGAATGAATTAGCATTAAATAAAACCATATTTTTCTCTTTGGTTGGCTTTATGATCACTGGCTTTTTCATCAGCCGAATGTATACATTACTGCTATTTATTTTTATGGGAATGGCACTCGCTTCACATATACGGGTAATGAAACTAATGCCTGACTACCGACAGTTTTTTACCAATTCATTAGCCTTTAAAAGCATGGGCTATTGTTGGTTTATTATTGTCGCGGTATATATATCACTAAAATTAGGCTTATAGATAAGCTGACTACACTATTGAAAATAGGAGAACTAAATGATACTCGGATACACAACTGGCGTTTTTGATTTATTCCATGTCGGTCATGTCAATTTACTACGCAATGCCAAAGGCATGTGCGACAAACTTGTTGTTGGCGTAACTACTGACGAGTTGGTGAGTTATAAAAATAAAAAGTCGGTCATTTCATTCGAAGAGCGAATGGAAGTTGTGCGCTCGTGTCGATATGTTGATGCGGTAATACCTCAAGAAGACATGGATAAATATACTCAGTGGCAAAAAGTAAAATTTGACGTGATGTTTGTTGGGGATGATTGGTTTAAAACCGAAAAATGGCAGGCTATTGACAATAAATTTAAAGAAGAAGGTGTGCGGGTAGTTTACTTTCCATACACTAAAGGAACCTCATCAACTTTAATCAATAATGTGTTATTAGATTTAAGAAAAGAAAAATAAAAATAGGATAAGCTCAGGGACATATATGTGCGGAATATTAGCAACAATCGGTAATGTGAACAGTACGATTAGCCAAGAAGACTTTAATTTAGCTTTATCGCTTCAAGCTCACCGAGGGCCAGATGATATAGGCTTTGAAGAATTCCATGGTAATAAACTTGGCCATACACGACTAAGTATCATGGACTTATCAGAGTCAGGTCACCAACCTATGTACTCTGAAAATAAAGAGGTAGCCATTATTTTCAATGGTGAAATTTATAACTTCCAAGAATTAAAACAAGAGTTAGTCAAAATAGGAGTAACCTTTACTTCACAATCTGATACTGAAGTTTTACTAAAATTATATTTACACTATGGTATTGATTGTATTCAGCAGTTAATTGGCATGTTTGCCTTTATTGTTGTTGATAAAAGAACTAATAAAAACTGCAGCTATGTGGTACGTGACCGCTTAGGGATTAAGCCGCTGTTCTATTACAACGATGATAATAGTTACATATTTTCTTCTGAAATCAAGTCTATTTTAAAGCTTGCAAAACAAAAGTTTACGCTGAACAAACGAACTATTTCTTCATACTTATCTTATAGATATTCAATATTAGATGAAACATTCTTCGATGGTATTCAAAACCTGTCTCCAGGTAGCTACTTACATATTACAGAAAGTGGTACAACTCACCATAAATATTGGCAATTAGCAGATCACGTCAAAGAAAATGAAGATAAAGGCGAGCAATACTATTTAGATAAATTAGACGAATTGCTACATTCGTCTATTAAATACAGAATGATTTCCGACGTGCCATTTGGCGCTTATTTATCAGGTGGGGTCGATTCAAGTTTAGTCACCGCAATAATGTCAAAATATACTGACGAACGCCTCAAAACATATACTATTGGCTTTTCTGAAGCAGGATACAATGAGTTTGATTTCGCAGATACGGTTGCAAAACTGTACAACACAGAGCACAAAGCCATAAATATTGATGTGAATGACTATTTCAATACGCTTAATGAGCTGATCAGATATAAAGATGCGCCACTTGCCGTACCCAATGAAATACCACTTTATTTAATGAGTAAAGAGTTAAAAAAAGATATAACCGTTGTTTTGTCTGGCGAAGGTGCTGATGAAATATTTGGCGGCTATGGCCGTATATTTCGTTCGACTGATGACTATAATAATCAGCAAGCCTTAAAAGCTGATACTAAAACATCTGCACAGTTTCTACGTAAATATGGTCAAGAAAACTTTCAACGAGATGTTGACCATTTCATCTATAATTATAGCTATACAAAACCAAGATTAAAACATGGCTTGCTGTCAAAGAATATTGATTGGCAAGAAATTGAATCGTCATTAAATCAAAGGTTTATTGATAATTTCAATGAAGTTCCAGATGCCGATTATCAAACAAAAATGATGTATACATTTGAAACTATGCATCTTCAAGGTCTACTAGCAAGAGTCGATACAACCACAATGGCAACATCTGTCGAAGCCAGAGTGCCTTTTGTTGATCATCGCTTAGTTGAGTTTTCTTTTAGTATTCCTAATAAATATAAGTTGAAATGGAATTCTAAGCAAGATGAAGAAATAGCAAAAAATATGCTCGCTGATCAGTCTTCTGAACTTCACGACATCCCAAAATATATTTTGAAAAAAGTGGGGGAAAAATATTTACCGGATTCTGTGCTTTACCGGAAAAAAATGGGCTTTCCTGTGCCGCTGGATAAATGGTTGGGCGGCAGCTTCGCCGAACAAGCAAAATTAATTCTAAAAGATAAAACTAATATCGCAAACCAAGTTATCGATACTGATTTTGTTTTAAGCTTGTTAGATCAAGAAGATATTGAAAATGATCACGGTCTGGCAATGAAAGTTTGGATGGTATTAAATTTATTTGCCTTTTGTGAAACCTATAACGAGCACCTAATCGCCTAAGCAAATAAGGCAAACATGATCTTTGCTATAAAGGTCATGTTTGCATTTTTCAATTGATTTACATTTGTCCTATCTTATTCTTATCGCAACAAGACAAATGCTAACGCAATTTCTCAAGAGTTTGATAAAGGGTTTCTGAAAAGGTTAGTCCATTTAAAGGCCGATGAAACTTCGCTTTAAGCTCGTCATAAGCGTCCCTATACAAGGCTGACATTCCGTGTTGCTTAAGATTAATCATATTTTCGATTAGCTCTGACCAGTTTTTAGCATAAGGTGCCAACGTTACCTCCTCATAGTCATAGTACAAATCTCTTTCTTGAGCTTTATATTTCTCAAGATCAAAAGGCGCAAAAAGAACCGGTCTATTTGAGAGAATAAAATCAAAATATCCGCCTGAATAATCCGTGATCATACAATCATAACTGGCGATTGAATCAAAGATATCACCACTACTATCTATGGAAATACTTCGTGATTTTGCTATCTGCTCAACTAAATATTCAGGCGGTTTATTGACTGGGTGCATTCTAAGTACTAACTGAATATTATGTTGAGATAGTTGTTGGTCAATTTCTTCAGCATTAAAGCCGAAATGCTCAAACAAATCACTTTCTGGATCAAGGCGAAATGTCGGCATATAAATGCATCGAAATGATTGTTCTGGCGTTTTTGCTTTATTATTTAAAAAAACATCATTACGCGGAAAGCCCGTAATTAGCGTTCGACATTTATCGAGACGAAAGGCCTTTGACAGCGTATTTTGTGTTTCCTCACTCGTTGCCAATAAATAATCATTACGTACGTCATCGTAAGGTGAAATAGCGTCGACAAACCTGCCCCAGCTATTTTTAGTACAAACTCGATCACCAAAAACATCATACATTATTTTTTTAAGTGGCAAGCCATGCCATAAATTAATTACTTTAGTTTTTTTACCGACCGCTGGTGAAAATAAATCGTCAGGTAAAGCTTGGCAAACAAAAGCAAATTCCGCCCGCAACTGCAAATAAACACCAATAAGACTATCAGCAAGGTAAGCAGAGTAGCCAAGCTTCCTGACGGCAGCAACAAGCTCTTTATCTTTCGCCAGCCATATTGTTGTTATGCTGGGCTGATGACTATTAAGGTATTCAAAAAATGCTTTTGGATTATCACTATAACGCGTGCCAAACCAAGCACCAAAGACCCATAGGTTTCTTTTTTTGGGAATGATGTTAGCAATGATATAAACAAGGTATTTAATCACTAACAAAAATATTTTCAGTAACTTATCTTTCATATTCACCGATTCACTAAGATTCACACGACGTTAATATAAGTCTAACTTCCGCTATGTTTAAACTAACGGCTATGCCTTCACTGGTTTTTTATTCAAAAACAAAGATTTCACTTCTAGAATAGCGGGTTTGTCTATTAACAATAAAGTAATAGAAAATACAACGCCACCAAGTACCATTTGTCCCAGCATATTTAAAATTGATACTTCGATCATTATTAACTTCGACAGATAGACGGATAACAACATTAATCCGCCGGCAATACCAGGAGCAACAAACAAGCGGGCAACTTTACTCAGTGATATATTGAAGAGCTGACTATTACGCTTGACGACCCACAAAAAAGCGATAGGAAAACCACCGGCCCAAGCAAGCGCTAAACCAACAGCGCCGTATTTAACACCGAGAAAAATAGCGACTGACATGATGACCATCATGATCCAAATGTTAATCATCATATGCTTAACTTTACGTTGGCTTTTTAACGCGGGATTGAATAATTCTTCACAAAATCTTAATGGCATAACCATCAAAATAATCATAGTAGGCACCACAGCTTCCAGCCATTTCTCACCTAGAATAATCGGAATTATTAGATCAACAATTGACGCTAAGCCCCAAAACACCGGAATGGTAACCAGTAAACTTAGTTTTTGTGCTTTAAGAATATAATTATTTATCTTCTCAGGTTGGTCTTGAATTTTTGAAAATGCCGGAAAAGCAACCTGTTTTAATAACGGCAATATTTTCTTTTGCGGCATCAGCGCAAACTGTAAGCCAACGGCAAATAACCCGATCTCGACAGCAGACATATAGCGCCCAGCAATTGCGACATCCATATGCAAAAACACATAAGCAATAATAGCGTGGCCAGTCAGTAAACCACCAAATTTCATCATAGTGCTAATTTCAGAAAAACGAAAACTCGGCAAAAATGTGATAGGTCTAATAGCAAGCGTTAATACGGTACGTATACTGATAGAAACAATTTCACCAACGATTAATGCCCAAAACCCGTAGCCTAACCAGGCCATAGCCAAGGTGGTAATAGCCGCGGTTATATTTGCAATAGCAGAAATGATAGAAACTTTTTTAAATTCCATTTCCTTGGCTAATAGTGCGGCCGGAATAATTTCCAGCGCTATAATCAAGAAACACCACGCATTCACTTTTAAAATACTAGCAACCATATCCGATTGATAATAAAGGCCAATGTAGTCGGCAATAAGCAGCTGCAGCGCAAACAGCGAACCATGAACGATAAGGATCATGCCAAACGTTTGCTTTAGTGTTTGTCGATTTAAGTCTCTATTTTGAATAAGCGCCGGGGTAAATAAAGCACCAACAAGTAATGTCAGGAAACTAAAGAACACATCCGCCATGGCAACAACACCATAGTCTTCCGGTACCAGTAGACGAATCACCCAAAACGTCATCACCCATCGTATGACTTGTGTCGCGACTTTCCCTAAAGCAACCCATTTCAGGGAGTGCATGACCTGATGCTTAAAGTCTGTATTTTCGTTCATGAAGTACGCTAACCTTTAATTTAAACGGATGCTTTTGCGAAAAGGCTACGTTTTATTTTTTGCAAAACCTGCCAGATAAAATTAGGCGTATATTTGAAAATCAGTCCTTTGACATAGCAAAGTAGATTACGTTGGGTTTTATGAGCACGAATAAAGGTATCACCGGCTAAATCATATAAACCAGAAAATATATAGGAATAGGCATAACGAATGTGTAATTGTTGTTTTATCAACGCCCAGTTACTATTTTTAAACTCAGCTGTCGCTAACTGTTCTATTTTTTCTAAACAAACAATTTCTGCCTCATGCATTTTTTCGTCATTTAAAGAGTAATTATCCCCATGAAAAACATGTACCGCCAAATGTTCTGCTACAAAATCAAACTCGCATACCATGGCTAACTTTAACCATAAGTGCCAGTCATCGACGCCCATTAGCGCCCTGTCGTCGTCAAAACCACCAACCTGTTGGAGATATTTCTTCCGAGCAACCGCGGTGCAACAGGTCAGCATATTCAGTTGTACTAATTGCTCAAAAACCTGACCTTTTTGCTTACTTTCAAAACTCGGCTTAGATTGTTTGCCATATAAAACATAATCGGCAATTGCACCACAATAAACTAGGCCAACCTTGTCATTATCAAATAATGGAATTTGCTTGCTAAGTTTAGTCGGCAGCCATAAATCGTCTTGATCACAAAAAGCAACAAAATCGCCTTGTGTTTGCTCAATACCAAAATTACGCGCAGAAGCAACACCACCATTGCTGTTAAAAAAAGGCTTTATACGAGGATCTAGCTTGGCGAGTTTAGTAATGAGTTGTTTTGAATCATCTTTGGAGCCGTCATCAACCAAAATAAGTTCAATATTTTGATAATCCTGAGTCAATATCGATTCAACGGTTTTTTCTAAATATTCTGCTCCGTTATATACCGGAACTACAACAGAAACTAATACTTGCGACACGCGACTTCCTTATATTTATGATGTTTTAAACATACTTAGCGCTATGATTTATTACAAATACCGACGAGCCGTCCGTGTGACACTATAATCTGCTTATAGTTAAACGGGTTATCAGCAATCAAATCGGTATTTCAAATGAACAACAAATTCTATTGTTTAAATAAGCGCATTAGCTTAGTAAAAACAAAAAATAAAGCCGCTGTCGTCTTATCGGTTAAACGCACAATTTTTTCTTATACGAGAATATTACTATAAAAGTGTTACTTTCATATAATTAATTTGTTAAATTCAATCGATTAACACTGCTAAAAATAATAGGAAGATTTTTACTGATGTATACCGCAATTTTTCGTCATTTTTTAATGCCGACCTATGAACTTGTTAAAGGTAAAAATCTTGTTGAACATATAAAGAACTATGAACAACATTTAACGTGGACTCCAGAAGCGTTAGCACAACATCAGTGGCAAGAACTTCGTAAACTCCTTGAACATGCCTATCAGCATACCAGTTTCTATCCTAAGCATTGGAAGAATGCGGGTATAAATTCTATCAATGACATCTCATCAATGTCAGATTTTACCAAATTGCCACTGATATCAAAAAATGATATCAACCAGCACTATAGCGAAATTGTTGCCGACAATAGTAAAGGTAACATCAAAAAAGCAACAGGGGGCTCAACAGGACAACCCTTTCGTTTCGAACTCGATATCGATAGCAATACTCGCCGCGAAGCCATTATGTGGCGTGGATATGGTTGGTTAGGGGCAGGCTTAGGACAGAAAACACTATATTTGTGGGGGGCTGATATTGGCCAACCAAGTAAATTAAAATCATTAAAAAACGATTTATATCACAGGTTTTATAATCGTAAAATGCTTAACTCTTTCGCCATGAATAGCAGCAATATGGCCAGTTATGTTGCTGAAATAAATAGTTATCGACCGAGTGCGCTGGTTTCCTATGTCAATCCACTCTATGAATTAGCGCGATATATTAGCGCAGAAAATCTATCCGTGTTTTCACCGAAAACAATTCTTACTGGCGCCGAACCTCTACATGACTTTCAACGAGAGGTTATCGAGAAGGCCTTTAATTGCCAAGTTTATGACACCTTTGGCTGTCGCGAATTTATGCTAATGTCTGCCGAATGCCAAGAAAATAAACAGCTGCACATTAATAGCGATCATTTAGTCGTTGAAACCGTTGATGATACAGGCCAAGCGATTACCGGCCAGTCTGGTGATTTAGTGGTTACAGATTTATACAACTATGGCATGCCACTCATTCGCTATGTTAATGGCGATCGGGCCACATTAATCAATGAACCATGTGGTTGTAATAACCCGCTGCCGATCATGAGCAGTATCGATGGCCGCAAACTTGATATTATTAAAACCACTTCTGGTAAAACAATTCCCGGTGAGCTGTTCCCACATTTATTCAAAGAATTTGGCGGTATTGATAAGTTTCAAGTAAAGCAAAGCGAAATATCGTCTTTACAGATATCGCTGATAATAAATAAACAATTTACCGAACAAGATAAAGTTAACATTGCCGAAGAAATCAATAAGTATGCTAACAATGAATTACAGCTAATTTTTAATATTGTTGATGATATTCCATTAACTGTCAGTGGCAAACATAGGGTTACCATCTGTGAAATCTAAACTAGACAAGCCCTCTCTTGTTATCGTAACTAACCTTTATCCGTTACCTTGGGAACCGAATAGAGCAACCTTTAACCGTCAGCAATTTTCGCAACTTGATGATACTTTTGAAAAAAATGTATTGGTACCGGTCGCTTTTCCTGAATGGTTTTCCCATAGAAAAGAAATCAAGCAAAGCACGAATTTACGCTATGTCCCCTACTTCTACCTACCTAAATTCGGCCGACGTTTTTATAGTGCCATGATGTTTATCTCCATCATGCTACATTCCGGTTGGTGGTTATTTAGCAAAAAGCCGAAAACACTGTTGGCAAGCTGGGCGTTTCCTGAAGCCGTTGCCACAAGCTGGATAAGTAAACTCCTCAACTGCCCATTTTTTTTCAAAGTCCATGGCAGCGATATTAATCTGCATGGAAAAATCCCCGCTCGTGCCAAGCAAATTGTCAGTGCCAGCAAACGAGCAACGGGAATTTTATCAGTTTCTCAAGCGCTTGCAGATGAAATGGTCAATATTGGGGTTAATAAAGAAAAAATTCATGTTATTTACAATGGTGTTGATCACCAAAAATTTCGAATCAGTCAGGCTGAGTCGGACCAAATCATGGTTGATTATATTTTATATGTCGGTAATTTAAAAAAAGAAAAAGGCGTTCTAGAATTACTGAACGGTTTTGCGGCAATCCATAAAAAGCACCCTGCCCTTAAGTTACTGTATGCCGGCGCTGGAAATATGAGCTCGCAAATATGTAGCCAAGCTAAATCGATGGCGCTTAGTGACAAAGTAGAACTACTCGGTAGCGTTGATCATGACCAATTACCTCAACTGATCAGCCAAGCACGAGTGTTAGCATTACCCAGTTATAATGAAGGTGTTCCCAATGTGGTGCTTGAAGCTATGGCTTGTGGCACGCCGGTGTTAGTCAGTGACGTTGGCGGAATTCCTGAAGTTGTTGATGAACATATTTGTGGGAAAATCATTCCGTCCAAATGCGAAACAGCGGTAGCAGAAGGGCTAGATGCTATTTTATCAGCGCAGTGGAGTAAGGAAAATATACAACAACATAGTCAACAGTTTTCCTGGCAAAATAACAAGCATCAACTACTGCAAATGTTAACGAATATTAACATTCAAGGGTATGATTCTTAATCGTTACTGTTACAATATGGTTTTTGTGAATAATGGAATTATCATTTAATGCTCAGTAAACTAAAATATCTGCTCCGGTCATTTATTTTACCCGACCGACTATTTTTATTGAGCAAAAATCAAAATGAAAAAGCCCTTTATTTAACTTTTGACGATGGCCCTGTACCGGGTGTCATCGAACGTTTACTGAATTTACTCGATAAACATCAAATTAAAGTGACCTTTTTTGTTATTGGTAGTCGAGCAGAAAAACACCACGACTTGCTCGCTGAGATTCATAAACGTGCCCACACTATTGCCAACCATAGCTATAGTCATCCTGAGTTTCATAAAATTTCACATGCGGAAAAAATAGCAGAAATCAATAAAACGAATCAAATTATTGAGCAAATTGTTGACGAACCTTGCACCTTATTTAGAGCCCCACAAGGGCGCTGGGATCTAAAACTTTTGTTTACCATGTTGAATAAAAAAATTACCGCTGTGCATTGGAGTCGAGACTCAATGGATTTTTTAAAAGAGCCCGCCAACAAAATTGTTGAACGCTTTATCAAACACCCCGTCAAAGCTGGGGATATTATTTTATTTCATGATGACCACGAGCGCTGTGTTGACGCACTTGAAATTTTAATTCCTCAGTGGCTTGAACAAGGCTATCGTTTTAATGCATTGGAGGCAAAGCAGTAGTGAACATATTATTTCATCATAGAACCCGAGGCAGAGGCGCTGAAGGCGTACATATTCGCGGTGTTGTTAAGGGGTTAACGGAACTGGGTAATAGCGTCAGTATATTATCCTTTCCTGGCGCAGAGCCAGAAGCGGAAGAGCAAGTAACGCCAGCACAAACTCAAAATAAGCCAACTAAAAAAAGTGCTTTTTCTTTTCTTTCAGACATCACTAAGCATGTGCCTGAGTTTGTTTTTGAAATGTTTGAGCTCGCTTATAATCTACTCGCCGTTTTTAGACTTAAAAAGTCAGTGAAAAGTA
The DNA here is from genome assembly GCF_057553355.1 of Colwellia sp. SU-HH01172. Lineage (NCBI taxonomy): Bacteria > Pseudomonadati > Pseudomonadota > Gammaproteobacteria > Alteromonadales > Colwelliaceae > Colwellia > Colwellia sp. SU-HH01172. The sequence goes on from NZ_BAAJMB010000006.1 coordinate 136,719, forward strand.
ATAATATCGAGTTAATTTATGAACGTTACTCATTGTTTATGTTTATCAGTGTTTGGTGGGCAAAACGCAACAATATTGACATTATTTTGGAGATCAATGATTCCTGTCAGGTTCATCGTGTTAGGGCATTAACCTTTAAGCGTTTAGCGGGAAAAATTGAAGCTTGGATTTTTAAAAATGCGACAGGATTAGTATTTATTTCTAGCCGATTTAAAGAAGTTGCCCAACAGGCTTATGGTGAAATAGCGCCTTGTGTGGTTTCTCCTAACGCTGCCGATTTAGATAAATTTATTATTGACCCACAGGCAGGCACCAATCTGCGACAGGAGCTTGGCATTGATGACAAGCTAGTACTCGGTTATGTGGGCGCATTTGTTCATTGGCACGGCATTGATTGGTTTGTTGATTTAATTTGTCAGCATTTACCAGACAATCCAAACTTAGTGCTGTTATTAGTCGGTGACGGTGTTGCTTTTGAAGCAATAAAAAATCGAGTCGATGCGGCAGGCGTAAATTCACAAGTAATTTTGACCGGTAAAGTCGAACATAAACAAGTTGCAAATTATTTGTCTGCCATGGATTTCGGTATCTTACCAGATTCGAATGATTACGGCTCACCGATGAAGCTATTTGAATTTATGGCCATGGGCAAAGGCATGCTAGCGCCTAATTTTTCACCTATTGCCGAAGTGGTTACTGACGGTGAAACCAGTTGGCTGTTCCCTGCTGGCGATCGAAATGCTTGTATTGAAAAAGTGCTCGATATAGCGAATAACCCTACCGCGCACAAACAAGTGGGGTTAAATGCTCGAGCCTACATCGAAAGAGAGCGCCAATGGCGACACAACGCCCAGCAGTTATTGTCTTTAGTTAAGCAAGATGTGAATTCAAATGGGTAATTTAAAAGCAGATTTAAAACGCAAACAACAAATTTTTGCCGAAGACGGTGCCCATGTCAGCATGCTGAGAATATGGATGGCCGATGGCACCAGTGCTAATGTCCTGTATCGATGCATGCGCTGGTGTGCTTTGCACCGACTTGGCTTACTGGCTTATTTCTTTCAGTGGTTTAATAAATACTTAAATGGTTGTGTCATTGGCAGTGGCGCTGATTTTGCTGCCGGTTTTGTTATTATGCACCCTGTCGGTATTGTTATTAACTCTAAAGTCACCGGTGGTCGTAATATTACTTTAGAAAGTGGTGTCGTTATCGGTGATGAAAAAGGTAAATCTCCAGTGCTGGCAAATAATATTTTTGTTGGCGCTGGGGCAAAAATTATTGGCGCATTAACGGTTGCTGATAATGTCAAAATCGGTGCTAATGCCGTACTAACAAAAAATGCGGATGAAGGTGCAACTATGTTGGGTATTCCAGCCAAAGCTTATAAAAAGAATGTTAATGGGGCGAATGACTAATGGAGGTTTTGTTTTGGGCTAGTGTTGCGGTCATTATTTATAGTTATTTTCTTTATCCTTTAATGTTATTTATTTTTAGTGGTATCAAGCAAGCGGTCAGTGATACCAAATATTTATGGCGCAGACGTCAACGTCGCACCTTGAATGTGAAAAACTACCCGGCAGTTTCCGTCATTATTGCGGCATATAACGAAGAGTCGTGTATCAAGGCTAGAGTAGAAAACCTATTAGCGCTAGATTATCCTCAAGATAAGATAACCTTTTTAATTGGCTCAGATGGTAGCCGTGATCAAACCGCCGAAATACTGTCACAGTTTAGCGCCGACAACTTGCAAGTGCATATATTCACTGAAAATCGTGGAAAAATGAGTGTTTTAAATGACTTGGTAGAAAAAACTGCAGATGAACTAATTATCTTTTCTGATGCTAACACCCATTTCCAAGCCGATACTATTTCGCAGCTAACCCGTCATTTCAGCAATGATAAAATTGGCGCCGTATGCGGCGAACTCCACCTAGTTGACGGCGACACCGGCGATAATAAAGACAATGTATATTGGCGCTACGAACAAGTACTTAAATTTCATGAATCAAGACTGAATGCATTGCAAGGTGCCAATGGTGCAATATATGCCATCAGAAAGTCACTTTTTATTCCGTTACCTGCTAATACTATCGTTGATGATTTTCAGATCGCCATGAATGTTGCCAAGCAAGGTTTTCGTTTGGTCTACGACCCAGAGGCCGTGGCTATTGAGGAAATAGCCCCGAACCTTGCCGAAGAAGAAGGTCGAAGAGTGCGTATTGGTTTAGGCAACTATCAAGCATTTTTTAAAATGCCTTGGGCGTTGAACCCTTTATTAGGCTGGCGATTTATCGCCTATATCAGTCATAAAGTTTGCCGCTGGTTTGTGCCGCATTTCATGTTAATTGCCTTAATTGCAAATCTCAGCTTGCTGGAGAGCAGTTTTTATCAACTAACACTTGCTGGACAATTTATCTTTTATTTCATAGCCTTTTATGGCATAAAACAACAATCCAAGGGCAAAAAAACGGCAACGTTAACTGCCTTATTAGCATTTTTTGTAGCAATGAACCTAGCGTTAATGCGTGGATTTATTAAATATTTCAGTTCCAATGTACAAGGAACTTGGCAAAGGACAACCCGCTAGTGATCATTTTATTTTTATTTATTACCGCTTTATATCTATTCTTTTTAATTTTGAAAAAGAAGAATATGCAGGAATGGCTGCCGCAATATATCAAGCAACGCATGAACAAAGCCGAGCAAGAATCGAGCGACACCAAGCATGTTATTTTCTCCTTTGTTGACCATTACGAGCCACAATGGGGCAAGCCTAATAGTATTGAAATCGAACGCAGTCGTGTAGACCGATGGTGTGCTGAATACCCTGCCATGGCTAAAAAGCATGCCGATGCCAACGGCATACATCCACAACATACTTTCTTTTACCCTGAAGAAGAATATCGAGTTGAACATTTAGATAAAATTGCCAAATTATGCCGCGATGGTTTTGGTGAAATTGAAGTACACCTTCATCATGATGATGATACCTCTGAAAACCTGAGAGCTTCTATTAGCAAGTTTTGTCATGTGTTACACAATGATCATGGCGCCTTGTCTCATCATCCTGAAACAGGACAATTAATGTATGGTTTTATTCATGGCAACTGGACCTTAGATAATTCAGGCCATGACGGAAAACTTTGTGGTGTCAATGATGAGTTAATTGTCTTAAAAGAAACTGGCTGTTATGCCGACTTTACCTACCCTTCTGCGCCGCATAGCACTCAACCAAAAACCATTAACAGTATTTACTATGCCAAAGATGATCCACTTAAGCCCAAATCACATAACACTGGTGTTGATGTCACGGTTGGTGGCTCCGCTTGGGGTGACTTAATGATGGTAAATGGCCCTCTAATGTTAAATTGGAAGAAATTAAAAAAAGGCATCTTTCCACAAATCGAGAACTCTGACATTAGGAAGGGTATGGAGCCGACTAAAGAGCGAGTAGATTTATGGGTCGAGGCCAATGTTCATGTCAAAGGAAAACCGGACTGGATATTCATTAAAGTGCATACCCACGGCACGCAAGAAAGAGATATGGACGTTTTACTGGGCAAACCCGTTGATGATATGTTTTCTTATTTGGAAGCGAAATACAACGATGGTGAGCGCCACCAATTGCACTATGTTAATAGTAGGGAAATGTACAATATGATTAAAGCAGCGGAAGCAAATGAAGTCGGCAGTCCTCACCAGTATCGTGATTATATTTTGCCAAAACCTAACTTTATTGCGAAATAGCTAATGCTGCTCAGTAAAATTAGAACAAGAATTATGCGTCATCTTGGCATGACGCATACATTATGGAATTATCGAAAAAACGGTGTTTACTGTTTTAACTTTCATCGCATCGGCGATGCCAATACTTGTCAATATGACCCTAATGTCTTTTCTTGCAGCGCTGAAGATTTAGAACAGCACTTACGGTTTATCAAAAGTAATTTTGACATCATAGATCAAGCAAGCTTTATCAACATCATCAATAGTAATGCTCCCGTCGATAAAAAGTTAGCTTACATTACTTTTGATGATGGCTATGTTGATAACTATCAATTAGCCTTTCCTATTTTAACCGCGCTGAAAATTCCGGCGACCTTCTTTGTCGCGACCGGGCTTATTGAATCTAAAACAATCCCTTGGTGGGACGAAATTGCTTGGCATATAAAACACTGCCATTTGGACGAACTTAGGCTGCAATCGTGGCAAAAAACAATTTCATTATCTAAATCAACAGAACAACTAAATATCCGTGAAGTATTGAGCCAGTTTAAATCCGCTTCAGCGACGATTGAAGAGCAGTTACTTGAACTGCGCAAAGCTACCGGCTTACTGCTAGAGCACTACGACAATGAGTTTATGACCTGGCAGCATTTGATTGAAATGGAGTCGGCTGGTATGACAATCGGCGCTCACTCTCACTCTCATCGTATTTTTTCTAGCTTAAATGCCAATGAACTGTCACACGAATTATCTTATGCAAAAAAACTATTAGAAGAACAACTTAGCAGCCAGGTACTTTCAATATCTTACCCGGTAGGTGACGCGTCAACCTACAATTTTGAAATGTTTGATGAGATCGAGCGTCAAGGCTACCAACTTGCCTTTACCTTTAGGTATTATATTAATCAGGAAATACAGCAGAACAAATTCCAATTGGCCCGACTTTCCATTTCAGAGCCATTTGATAAAATTAAATTTATGGAATTATGCTTAAACGCACCAGTTCTTTAGTAAAGGCTTGCTAAAGAACTGTCATCGAAAGGTGGAAAGAAGCTTTAGCGCCCTTTGCCAAATAGTACGATTTCAACGGTACGAATTAGGATCAACAAATCAAGCATAAAGCTACGATGCTTAATGTAGTACAAATCATATTTAAGTTTTTCTAACGAGTCTTCTTCCGTGGCACCATAAGGGTATTTTAGCTGTGCCCAACCGGTTAAACCCGGTTTAACATTATGACGCTCGTTATAATAAGGAATGTTTTTAATCAATTGTTGAACAAACTCAGGTCGTTCTGGACGGGGTCCAACAAAGCCCATATCACCACGCATTACGTTGTATATTTGCGGTAATTCATCAATACGGTACTTACGGATAAATTTACCTATTTTTGTGGTTCTATCATCGTTTTCAGATGCCATTTGTGCGCCATTTTTTTCGGCATCAACACGCATACTTCGAAACTTAATAATATTGAAAGCCTGACCATCTAAACCCACTCTTTCTTGAAAATAGAATATCGGTGCTTTAAAGCCCTCATCAAGTTTAATTAACAGTGTGGTAATCAACATCACTGGCCATGTCAGCATCAGTAGCGCAAAGCCCATGCTGGCATTGAACACCCAATCTAAGGTGTTACGTAGGTGATTAGCTGAGGCAAAACCATTCGAATAAATAACCCAACTAGGATAAATCAAGTTAACGGCAATTTGCCCAGTTTCACGCTCAATAAAGTCTAGTATTTCAGTAACTTCAACACCACGTATTTTACAAGCAAACAGTTCATCAACCGGCAAATTTTCTCGACGTTCGTCATTGGCAACAACAATTTCATCGATTTCATGTTCCAAGGCGTAATTGACTAATGAACCATCTAAGGTAATTCTATTTTCATTGATAATGCCATGCTCGGCATCACCAGCCATAATAACAAAGCCGTGCATAAAAAAACCTTGGCGATCGACATCTCGACGCATACGTTTTTCAATAATGGAAGCTCGTTCACCGGCACCCAACACAAGAACATTGCGCTTATTAAAACCGAAAAAGTCTATTTGCAAGGTTAAATAACGAACGCCACTGGCAATAATTAAACTGATGAGTGAAGCCATCGCCAATAATTCAATAGCTAAAGCACCAACACCATAAAATGGATTGATTAACGAGGCGATAAAAAAGCCTATCGCTACCGAAACAAGCAGCCTTCTAACAACGCCGCGAAAATTCTCTCGTAACTTGGAATTATAAAGTCCCATTGCCAATGAGGACAGTTGTACCACTAAAGCAAACACTATCGCGTGAATAAACAAAACATTTATCGCAATATTTTCGCTTTCGTGAGTAACAAAATGAAATAAGCTATTCAGGTATAAACTCAACAATAGCGCACCTGCAAAGCAGATAAACTCGATTAAGACTAAAGACTTACTACCCGCAGATAAATCGCGAAATTTAGAGCTAGACATAAGGTTAGAAAGTTCCTTTCCAGTAAGAAAAATAAATCAGCGTTCGACACTTTTGCTTTTTAGGCAGTATATTAGAATTGATTCGTCAGTAAATGTAAACATTAGCAGATTTAAATTAGTGCAATAACAATATATTTACAGAAATTAAATAATGTGCATCGTATGTAAAAATCAAATACAATCTGGTAGCTTATATAAAAAACGGTTGTAAATAAGAAGGTTGATACCATGGAAAAAGGCATGACTACTACAATAAAAGCGATTTTATTTCTTGCATTGGGTTACATTTTGACTGGGTGTAGTACATCTACATTACCTCCTGCAACACTTCATCAATCAAATACAGTTGATGTTAATTCATATAAATATTTAATTGGTGCTGGCGATGTTGTTAACATATTCGTTTGGCGTAACCCTGAAGTATCGGGAACATTCATTGTTAGACCTGATGGTATGATCACCACCTCACTCGTGGAAGATATCCCAGTATCAGGGAAAACACCGACAGAATTGGCACGTTCAATCGAAGAAATATTAGCAACTTATTTACGTGACCCAGTTGTTACCGTAACAGTAAACGACTTTGTTGGACCATTTAGCGAACAAATTAGGGTTATTGGTGAAGCAACTGAACCAAAAGCCGTCAACTATATCCAGCATATGACCTTGTTAGACGTCATGATCCGTGTCGGTGGTTTAACTGAGTTTGCCAACGGTAATGGTGCAGTGTTAGTGCGTGTAGAAAATGGGCTACAAAAGCAATACGATATATTTATAGAAGATTTAATTAAAAATGGTGAAATCTCGGCGAACGTCGATGTTTTACCTGGCGATATCATTGTAATACCTGAGACATGGTTTTAAATACAATAGATTTATTTACCTGTTTTAGAGGTCAGGAATGCAAGAAATTATCGAACAAGTTGTAGACTATCTTAAAGGCATATGGCTAAAACGTCGATTCATTATCGTCTCGACTTGGTTAATTTGTCCGTTTGCGTGGGTTTTTATTTCCCAGCTCGACAATGTTTACGAGTCAGAAGCACGGGTATATGCTGATACCCAGTCTATTCTTGGGCCATTGTTAAAAGGCTTAACCGTAGAAACAAACCCTGAAGTGCAAATTCGCTTAATGATTAAAACATTATTAAGCCGTCCTAACCTCGAACGCATTACTCGGATGACAGATCTTGATGTACAGGCGGGAACCCCTGAGGCATACGAAGGATTAATTGACGATTTAAAATCAAATATTATTATAAGAAAAACCGGTGGTCGTAAAGAAAATATCTTTACCATTACCTACCAAAACAAAGATCCAGAAATGGCCAAGAATGTGGTGAATTCGGCGCTGACGGTTTTTATTGAAAATACCTTAGGCGAAAACCGTAGCGATTCAAATTCCGCACAGAAGTTTTTAGAGACACAAATCAAAGACTATGAAAATCGTTTACTTGCTGCCGAATCAAGGTTAACCGATTTCAAACAGAAATATAGCGGCGTATTACCTGATCAGTATGGTGGTTTTTACCAAAAGTTAAATGTAGTAAAAGAACAGCTAAAAATTGTTGAATTAAGCTTGCTAGAGCAAGAAACTCAATTAAAGTCGGCAAAAGCACAATTGGTGGCCTCACCAAGCAATAGTAGCAATCCGCAAAACAAAATTAAGAACTCTAATAGCATTCAAACAACTTATGATGAACGTATTTCTGAGTTAGAGGCAACATTAGACTCTTTACAATTACGATATACCGAAAAACATCCTGATGTTATCGAAGTAAATCGTCGTTTAACGCACCTCAACAAACAACGTAGTAAAGAAATTGATGAATATTTAACAGCCACTAAAGACGGTGATACCAGCAAAATTTCCACCAGCCAAAACCCGGTAATCCAACAGTTGCAAATTCAAGTCAATCAGCTTGAAAATCAAGTAGCTTCAACCACGGTTAGAGCAAATGACTATCGCCAGCAAGTGAAAGAACTTGAAAGTAAAATTCATATTTTGCCAGAAATTGAAGCTGAGCTGACATCACTTAATCGTGGTTATGAAATAACTAAAACAAAGTATGAAGAGCTGTTAAACCGAAAAGAAACTGCGCAACTGGCACAACAGGCGGATGAAACCACTAACCCAATTCAATTTAGGGTTATTGATCCCCCTCGTGCGCCAACCGAACCAGCAGGACCAAAGCGGATCTTATTTTTAATTGCCGCAACTATTTTAGGTTTTGGTATCGGTGTTGGCTTGTCATTATTATTTAGTCAAATTAACCCTGTGGTGACTTCAAGTAGCCAAGTTTCTAAAGCGACTGGTATTCCGGTTTTTGGTATCGTATCTGCGGCTGAAAACTTAGGCCTACAGCAGTGGCACCGTAGAAAAACAATCATCTTTATAATTTCTAATAGCGTTTTATTTATTATGCTGGCATTTTTCGTCCTTTATGCCATCGCACCAAATGTCATATTAGCGCCAATCAGAGGGATTTTATAAATTATGAGCATCATTGAAAAAGCGCTAGCTAAACAACAGAAAAAAAGCGAACAGCAATCACCTGAAGTCGAAACAGTTCAGACTCAGGCACAAGAACCAAAAGCAGAAACAGTTGCAACGACAAGTACTAAAGCGAGCTTAACGCTCGACAAAGTCAGCTTGGAAGAACGCGGTTATTTGATTGATACCGGTACTCGAAAAAGTATCAAAGATGAGTTTCGACAAATTAAACGTAAGTTACTTAATAATGCTTTTGGTAGTGGTGCGAAAAGACTTGAAAATAGTAACCTGATTATGGTCAGCAGTGCCAAGCCAAATGAAGGAAAAACTTTTGTCGCAATTAATTTGGCGCTAAGTATTGCTTTGGAACAAGATAAAACCGTACTACTCATCGATGCCGACGTACTACGACCCAGCGTGATTCGTGAGCTTGGCCTTGAAGAGACACCTGGACTTATAGAATATCTACTAGGGAAAGAAGGGCAAGTCAGTGATATTATTTACAATACCGATATCGATAAGCTTAAATTAATTCCGGCCGGTAAGCCACATCATTTATCCAACGAATTATTAGCCAGTGAAAAAATGGCGGCATTGGCACTTGAGCTCGCTAATCGCTATCCCGATCGAATCGTTATTTTTGATTGCCCACCATTAATAGGTGTCACTGAAACTTTAGTGTTAGCGAATTTAATGGGACAAGCAGTCATTGTTGTTGAGGAGTCAAAAAGTTCAATAGCCGATATAAAATCAGCAACAGAACACCTCAATGAAGATTTAGCATTAGGACTGGTACTTAACAAAGCAATAAGATCTCATAAGGATTTGTATGGCTACTACGGCTATGGATACGGCGCAAAAGACTAAGCTTAGCGCAGTATGTCTTGCTCTATTCTGCTCAAAATTTGTCATGGCAGGTGATTGGCAATTTGAACCGAGTATAGTAATTGATGAAACGTATACTGATAATGTTGGTATCGCTACCACTAATGAAGTTTCCAGTTTGGTGAGCCAAACGGGTATCAACATTGAATCTGTCTATCAAGCACAGCAAGCGATTTTCAACTTTTCATCTCAAAGCAGATATGCGTTTTACAGTCATGATCATGAGCTTGATAACGACTACCATACAGTAGCAAGTGATTTTCGCCTGCAACTTTGGCCTAACGGCATTATTCTTTCCGCCGGTATAGATATCGACAATCAATCCCGTAATGGCAGTCGAAACGCCTTAGCTGATATCGTGTCTGCCGATACGGTGCAAGTGGAAACCTATAATGGTGGTATTGAATACAATATCAATAATAGTGATTTTGTCATTGAATCTGCCGTTGGTTATCTGCAAACCAATTCAGAAGATAACATAGGTAATAGAGAAGGTGTCGTTGCCACCCTTAATAGCACCAATGGTACAGGTGCCAGACACGCCTTTTGGGAAATGGAACATAATTACCAAGAGTTGAAAAATAATGGTCAAGACGGCAAGTTAAGCCAAAGCGAAGCCATTATCGGTTTAATTACTGATTACAAAATCAACCCTTTTATCCGTTACTATGATGAAGATAATAGCGGTAATTTAAGCAACGCCAACAATTCTACCGAGTCAAATTCCTACGGTTTAGGTGTTCGTTGGTTAATCTCACCACGACTATATTTAGACACTTCGTATAATAAGCCGATTGGCAATAACCTTGATATTGATGGTAAAGAGCAAAAAGAGTATGTAAACGCGGCCATTAATTGGCAGCCGAGTATTCGAACGACTTTAGAAGCGAGTTACTCTGAACGTTTCTTTGGTGATAGCTATGGACTCAACTTTATCCATAGAAATAAACGTTTAACTAATACCATCACTTACATCGAAGACGTACAAACCTTAACTCGCGATAATTTTGTCGCTGAAACGGTAGGGTTTTACTTATGCCCAAATAATAGCGTGACCTTGATCTCGGAATGTACTGTGCAAGACGGTAGCACCATCATTCCTGATAACCCTAATGATCCAGACGACCAGGGCTACAGCCTTTTTCCAATCCAAGAATTCGTTTTAGTGGAAGATAATGCTTTTTCACTGAATAAAACCTTAAATTGGAATTCAACGTTAGAACTTGCGCGCACCACCATTAGTTTTAATGCCAATCGACAAAGTCGTGATAACCTTGATACCCGTATTGAAGATGAATCAGGTGCGGTAGCTTTGCAGGTTAGGCGTAATGTAAGTGGCCGTTCTAGCGTTAGTTTAGAGCTATCTTATACTGAAACTAATCTGCAAATTGATACCGAACAAGAACGTACTGACCGTTATCGTCGTTACCAGCTAGGCTATGAAAAATCGTTAAATAGTGCATTATCCGTCAATTTCACGGTGAGCTATCTTGATAGAAGCTCAGGAAATGCAACGCTCAATTATGAAGAAGGCCGCGTTAGCGCCAAAATTACCAAAGGCTTCTAGTAGTATGTATGAAAGTTATTATGGTTTTAAAGAAAGACCATTTCAATTAAGCCCAGACCCTAGGTTCTTTTTTGCCTCGAGCCATCATCAACGTGCCTTATCCTATTTACAATATGGTTTAGACCAAGGAGAAGGCTTTATCGTGGTTACCGGGCCAATAGGGACAGGTAAAACCACGATTGCGCGAAACTTACTCAATAATATCGGCGACGCTAGCATTGTTGCCGCGCAGCTTGTCACTACGAAACTGGATCCGAAAGAGCTATTAGAATTAGTAGTATCTGAATTCAATATCAGCATCGAAGGCGACAGTAAGGCAGATTTATTGCAAGCTATCGAAAAATTTCTTGTACAGTTACATCAACAAGGAAAACGAGCACTGTTAATCGTTGACGAAGCGCAAAACCTACCTACTGAAACGGTGGAAGAGCTGCGCATGTTGTCCAACTTCCAATTGGATAATAAACCGCTTATACAAAGCTTTTTGCTTGGCCAAGAAGAGCTTAAGGGCATAATTCAAGCCCCTAACATGGAGCAATTTCGCCAAAGGATCATCGCCTCTGCTCACCTAAAACCGCTATCAAGCGAAGAGGTTAAAGAGTATATCAACCACCGTTTGCATCAGGCTGGCTGCAACAAAGAGCAAGTATTCTCTGATGAAGCATTTGAGCTGATCCACGAAAAAACCTTAGGTGTGCCTAGAAAAATAAACATTTTTGTTGACCGATTACTACTGTTTGGCTTTCTTGAAGAGCTTGACAGCATTAACGTTGAGGCAATTAATGAAGTTGCCAAAGAGATGGAGCTAGAACTTACGGGCTCTTTAAATGGTGAGCAATTACAAAGTAATGAGCCAAATCAGGTGGTTGTGAATTCGACGGAAAAAGTCGCTAGCATGAAAGATGTACTGCGTGAAGTAGAGGACATTTTAGAAACCAGTATCAAAGAAAAAATTAAAATGGCCCGCTATGTCGATAAAATGTTGAAGCATAAAAGCCGTATTTACACCGATACTGCTGAAACAACAAAAGAGTAACGCATTACTATTTGAAAGCTTGCCATAAAAAAACCGCAATTTAGCGGTTTTTTTTATTTCTACTTATAAACACTGAACATGGTGTTAATCATTTATTGTTAATTCATACTTTTCAATCAAAGAATACAAAGTGGGTCTTGTTACCCCTAACAATTCAGCGGTCTTCGACATATTCCCATCGGCCAAGGCATAGGCTTTTTGAATCGCGATAGATTCTGCATGCTCTCTTACCGTACGCAAATTCAGCGATAACTCAAAGTTTTTGTCCTGATGATCAAAAAAACCAAGATCGTATGCCGTTACTTGTCGTCCCGTCGTCATGATTACAGAGCTTTTAACTTTGTTTTGTAGCTCTCGGATGTTACCGGGCCACCTATGTGCTTTAATCGCACTTAAGGCGTCCTCAGAGAAGCTTTTGACATTACGTTTATACTCAGTTGCATAATGCTGTAAAAAATACTGCGCTAAAATAATGACGTCTTCATCACGATCTCGTAATGGTGGAATATTCAGCGTGATTTCGCTGACACGATAAAATAAATCTTCTCTAAAAGTTTTTTCTGCAACCATTTCTTCAAGATTTTGATTCGTTGCACAAACCACTCTGACATCAACCGCAATTTCTTGTCGGCCGCCTAAACGCTCAATGCGCTTCTCTTGTAAAAAACGTAGCAACTTTGCTTGCAGGCTATAAGGCATATCACCAATTTCATCAAGAAATAATGTACCGCCTTCAGCACATTCAATTTTCCCTTTCGTTGTACGATGTGCACCGGTAAAAGCGCCTTTCTCGAAACCAAATAACTCACTTTCCAACAAAGTCTCTGGGATTGAGGCACAATTAATCGCAATAAATGGCTTCTTTTTACGGTCGCTTGCTAAATGAACGGCATTAGCAGTAACCTCTTTACCTGTGCCACTTTCACCTAATAACAGCGCCGTAATTTCAGTTGGCGCGATGCGCTTAACCATCATGCGTAATCTATCTATGCTTTCACTATTCCCTATAATGCCAATATCGCTACCAGCAACCGCACGCATTTTGCGGTTTTCTTCTTCAATTGCTGCAACGCTAAATGCCCTTGAAACAATGACATTGATAACTTCGGTATCGACCGGTTTTTGATAAAAGTCATAAGCACCGGCCGCAATAGCGGTTAAAGCATTCGTTCTATCATCATTGCCGGTTATAACAATAACTTTAGTGTGAGGTGCAATCGTAAGTATTTCTTGTAATGCCGCTAGGCCTTCTGAGGCGTTAGTTTCATCAGGTGGCAAACCTAAATCTAATGTAATCACTTTTGGCTCATGTCTGCGCACTGCCGCCACCGCGCCTTCACGATCGCCGGCTAATACCACATCGTAATCTGATAAGCTCCATTTCAGCTGCTTTTGAATGCCTTTATCGTCATCTACGATTAACAACTTTTCCATTTTAGGAAATCCTTCTAATTATTCTTAAATACTTACTGCATCTTTTGAAAGTAGCGGTAAATCAATAGTGAACTGCGTGCCTTGGCTAAGTATACTCTCTACTTTGATAATACCGGCCATATTCTCAAAAAATTGCTTTGCTTCAAAAACACCGATACCCATGCCTGCATTCCCTTTCGTGGTATCAAATGGGCGAAACAAGCGAGTATTAATAAAGTCTTCACTCATGCCACAGCCGTTGTCTTCAACGGTTATTCTTATAGTACGTTTTTTCTCAGCTAAGGTCACCTTAACCCAACCTTGATTATCACATGCTTCCTGCGCATTTTGAATGAGATGATGCATAACAGAGTGAAACGATTCATGATCAAGTAAGGTACAACAGTTACCTTCATGGTTAAATGTAACTTTCGGCTGCTGAACATTACATTGCTGTACCACCTTTTCAACAATTTCAACGAGATTTACTTGACGATTTGTCGACTGTTCCACTTGTTTCTTGCGTAATTGTGATAACACTTTTGCTAATCGCTCTGTCGCAGACTCTACCGTTTCAAATACATCATCAATAAATTCTGGGTTATTTCTATGTTTTTCGGCATTGGTGGTAATTAAGCTCAACTGAGCTTGGACATTTTTTAAATCATGTACTAGAAAAGCTGACATACGATTAAACGCATCAAATTGCTTTGATTCACTCAACTTGTCGGTTGCTTCATAGAGCGAAATAAAATTGCCTAATTGCTTTGATACCGCAAAAAGCAGATCCCTATCTTCCCAATTTAGTTGCTTTATTTTACTTTCATCACCTAAAACAAATAAACCATAAAAGGCTTTGCCAATAAAAATAGGTACAATAATCTGAATATTTTGCTGTTTACAAAAGTCTATATTCAAGCTTAAATCAGGATAAATATTGGGTGACTGTTCGTATTCATTAACATCTATGATCCAACCCTGCTTTTGGCAAAACATACCAACTTCAATAAGTTGCTCTTCAAGGTTTTCATCTATATCTATGCCGTGACAATATTGTTGCTGATAATGTTGTTCGGTAACTTTTTTCATCATAGCGCCACGCAAGGCGTTGACTTTCGACATCATGATCTGAGTCGCCATTTGATAGTGGTTCTCACCACTGGTGGTTTCAATTTTTTCAATTAAATTTAACCATTCATCGCGATATTCATATTTGTTAGCAAAAAAATTCTTCGCAATAAAAACTTTAACGCGACGACGCAAAGACTCAGTGATCAATAACGCAATAAGCACAATACCGCTCAACATTAAAAAGCCAATGCTAACTAAACTGCCCCATTCACCGCCAATATAATTAATCACATAACCAGCTAGTGCCATTAACAGTAAGTAAGCACCTGCTATCATCAACATTGAGCTATAAAAAACAACATTACGAGAAACAAAAATTCGTACCTCGCCGTTCTTTACTCGGCGGGTGCTGATCAGCAGCAATGGCGCAACAAACAGCGCCAAAAAGCCTCGACTATACCAAAAATCAAAATCAATACCATCGACCATAGTGGCTTGGGCATACAAAACAAAATCAAAAATTGCAGCACTGGCTAACGCGATCACTAACGGCCAAATCGCCCACCGCACCTGCAAATTTGCATTGCGATATAATTGCTCTAACAAGACTAACATCCATAAATTAAGCACGATAAAGAGCAAGAAAATATATTGATAAGCATAACCAAGCCAATAGCTAGCGAGCCAACCGCCCGCCATTAACAGTGACCAAATACCAATATACTGGCGGACAAAATAATTCTTCGCCAATGTTCGAATGCTGCGATCTTGGGTATTAAATAAGATAATCAGTAATGACCAACAAGCGATTTTAATGCCATCACTAAACATCGCCCATTGCAGGCTATAGCCAAACTTTATTTGTAACGCTGCAACCAAGCTACTGGCCTGTGTCACAACAATACAAAAGAGTAACCAACGAGCGATCAGGCTTTTATTACGCGCGGCAACAATAAGAAGAGCAAACACTGTATATGCTGCACTGGCTAACGAAAAGCCTACTAATCCAATAAAATCCATTGCTTGCTCTACTTTTCTACAGGTTTAGTTTGAGTAAATATCTCGGTCAATATCGGCACAATAATAAAACTTGCCAGTGCCGAAATACATAAACCGGAAATGATCACCACACCTAATGGTTGCCATAAACTACCACCAAACAAAGTTAACGGGAGTAACCCTCCTATGGTGGTTAAAGTCGTTAATAATATCGGAGTAAAACGGGTTGCACTCGCCGATAGAATTGCTTGCTCTTTTTCAAGCTGATTGGCTAAGTTTTTATTCGTGGTATCAATCAGAATAATGGCATTATTGACAACAATACCAAATAAGCTGATCAAGCCAATAAATGCCATCATAGAAAACGACAAATTGGTGATGTATAACCCTAAAACTGCGCCGGCGATTGCAAAAGGAATCGAGGTAAAAATAACCAAGGGCTGCAAAAATGATTTAAATTGCAGCACTAAAATAGCAAAAATACCTATCGCGGTGATCAACATGATTTGCGACAAACCAGCAAACGACTCCTGTCGTGATTCCTCTTCTCCGCCCAAAATATAATACATCCCCGCTGGCAGGCTATATTCGTCAAGATAACTAACAATTTCACTAGTCAACTCTTGTACTGAATATCCTTTTTCCGCAGCTGCCGACACTTTTGCCATTCGTAGTTTTTGATAATGAAAAAAATCAGTTCGACCTTTTTGTAACTTTGACTCGACAAATTGTGTCAGTGGAATATTCTCGCCTTGCTGATTATCAATAGTGATATCAGCCAGCCCGGTTAAATCACTTTTAGCCCGTCGAACCAGTATCGGATAATTTTCGCCATTACTTTCATTAAATTGGCCGATAAAAGTTCCAGAAAGCGCAGTTTGTACGGTGTTTTCCAGCGTAGCAATATCAACCCCTGATAAACCCGCCTTGTCATAATCAATATCTAGCACAAGTTCGGTATTGGCAATATTTATCGGGCTTTCCGGATTTAACGTCCCTGGCATAGACTTAATTTTATTTTGTAAATCTCCTGCCACTCGCTCAAGGTCGCTCAATGATTCACTGATCAATCTAACCGTGATAGGTTGATCCGTTACAGGGCCTTGAGTAAATTCTTTAACCGTGATCTTAGCTTGATGCCATTGAGAAAATTCTTGCCGTAAGGTCGCTACTAGCGCTTGAATTTTTTTCTCATCATATTCCTTAAGCACTAATAACGCTTGGCCGTAAGTTACAACCCCTCTTTTAGGGATTTCATTGTAATAGATGCGAGGATTGGAATTACCGACATTTAACGCAACTTTATCGACATAGGGTTGCTGTTCTATAAAGCGAGTCATCGACTGCATTACTGAATTGGTATAATCCAATGATGAATTAGGCGGCGTTTCCACATCGACTAACAGCATCGATTTCTCTGCTTTGGGGAACAAGCTCATGCCCACTTGACTAAATAAAGACCCCATAACAAATAAAGTAAGAAAGGCGATCAGTAATATCACAGTTTTAGCATTTAAGAGTCGCTTCAGTCCCGCAATATAATAATGCTCAGCAAAGTTATTTGCATAATATTGCAGTGTTTTAATCTTATTGGCTTTTTGACTAAAAAATTGACTGGCCAATAAAGGCGTTAGCGTTAACGCGATCAATAAAGACGCAAGTAAGACAAAAACAACGGTAACAGGCATTGAACGAATAAAGTCTCCTGTATCACTTTTTAGCATTAACATAGGCAAAAAAGCCAGCATGGTAGTCACTGTACCGCTGGCAATTGCCCAACCAACGCGACTGGTGCCAGCTGCAGCAGCCTCAATAATTGAGGGATAGTTTTTCTTCTCTCGGTGAATACTTTCAGTAACAACAATAGCATTATCAACTAACAGGCCTAGGGCAATAATTAAGCCGACAATTGACATTTGTTGTAAGCCATAACCCGAGAAATCTAACCAACCAATCGCAATTAAAAATGATAATGGAATTGCAATAATAACCACTATGGCTTCACGTACACCTAAAAATAGCAGAGACATGATCCCCACCAGAATTAAGCCCTGCCACAAATTATCAAAAAAACCATTGACTCGACTTTCAACACTAGTTGCCTGTTTAAAAAGCGTATTGATATGTAACGTATCGGGCAATGTTTGTTTAAACAGCGCTATTTCTTGGTCAATTTTTTCGCTAAGCTCAAATATATTGGTATTTTTTCTTTGCTCGACAGTGAGAAAAATTACCGGTTTATTGTCAAAATAAGCCAGATAATTTGCATCCTGATTAGAAAACTCCACTCTGGCAACATCTTTCAAACGAATAACCGAACTCTCATCGGCAAATACCACAGTGTTGTTTATCTCGGTAAGGCTTTGGTAGTTCCCACTGGCTTTGACGTTAAATCTTCGAGTGTTAGCATCGACAAAGCCAGGAGTCACATTCGCGGCGCGCTGTTGCAATATATTATTGATTTTTGTAACACTCAGACCATAGTGCTTTAACAATGCTAGATTTAAGTCAACCGCAACAATTTGCTTAGGGTAACCCCAAATATCTGCTTTTTTAACCTGCTCTATTGCCTCTAAGCGCTTTTCCAATTGTTTAGCATAAAACTCCATGGTTTTATAATCTGTTGGTTCACTCCATAAAGCCAATTGCATTACCGCAACACTCGTTGGTGTTGCTTTTATAACTAAGACATCTTGAACACCCGCCGGTAAGTTGGGCTTTACTGTCGATACCGCTTGTTTAATTTCGTTGTAAGCGGTATTTGGATCACTTTCGTATAGAAAAGTAATATCTATTCGAGCGCCACCATTTTTTATTTGCGACTCGATTTTCTTAATGCCTTCAATATCGGCAAACTCTTCTTCTAACGGGTCAACAACCAAAGTTTCAATATCATTAGGTGATGCACCGGGATAAATCACTTCTAGCAAGGTAATAGGAATATCAAATTGCGGATCCTCTGAGCGAGGCATTTGAAAATAAGAAACAATACCCACTAACACCATTAACACGACAATAGTTAAGGTAAATTGGGCATTTTTAATGGCGGCGCGAGGAATGTGCATGGTAATTATTGTTTTTCCATTGAGTAGTTCTGCCAACCTTTCGTAATAATATTTAACGCTGCATCATTTTGCTCGGCGGTTAAATAGAGATAATTATTACCCAATTGAAAAATATCAAAACTAAGCTGTTCAAATTCACCAAGCTTTCCTTTTTGCGCAAGAACCACGGCTTTGCCTTGTTCATTAACCGTCACTAAAGCTTCAATGGGTAACCGATAAACAAACTTATTACTTTCAACAGCAATGGTAATTCCGGCAAGTTGCCCGGCAATAACACCAGAACTTAATGCTAAGCTCGGTAATGAAACTTCAATGGTAAATAAATTGCTTTGACTGTTAGCAATTGCAGGAATTTTGCTAATAACCCCCTCGATAATGCCAACATTGTTCAAAGCAACGTCAACCTTTTGTTTTAATCGAACCTGACTCACTTCCTGACCGGTAAGTGCGACTTTAACCACCCACTCTAGTTTGGCAACTTCCAATGCTGTTTGCCCTGGACTTTGCAGTTCGCCTAACTCAGTATGGCGCGCTAAAACAATGCCTGAAAAAGGCGCATAAATTTGTGCTTTCTCTAAATTATAATAAGAAACTTGGTAGGCAGCTCGAGACGTTTCAACTTGTGTAATAGCAGCATCTAAATCGCGTTCTGATGCCATTTTATTTTCCATTAAACTGCTGATTCTTTTAACTTCACGTTTAGCTTGTATTAACTTAGCGTAATTAGCGTTTTTTTCTTCTTTTAATTCAGTAATATCAAGTGATGCGAGCAACTGCCCTTGCTTGAATTGCTGACCTTCGTCAATTTTCAGTGACTTCAAATAACCGCCACTTTTGAATGATAAAGCTAGCGTTCGTTTATAAGCGAGTTTACCGGTGCGATCAATCTTGTCACTGTATAGTTCAACTGTCACCATCTCGGTATCGAATGTTTGCGTAAATGCTGGAACGGCGGCTGAGATCAGTAACAATGTCAGTACAACATAAAAATGTTTCATGGCTAAACGATTACTTATAGTTTATTGAGATAATTGATTTTATTATAATCTTTACTTTAGGCATCTTCCCGATAAATGTACACCTTTTTCCCTACGTTAGCTCAACAATAGTAACCAAATCAGTAAGTCGATAAATTTGCAATAGCCAAGCCGGTAACTATTGGCTTTAGAAAATTTATTACATTTTAAAAGCAAAAATATTAATGCCAACTATTTGCTCATTCGACCTAGACATAATCTTGGATAATCTATACTATTTGCCGCGTTCAGTATTTTCGCAATGCACCCATAGCTCAGCTGGATAGAGCGCTGCCCTCCGGAGGCAGAGGTCGCAGGTTCGACTCCTGCTGGGTGCGCCATTTGCTTACTCAATTCAATACCTCTCTAAGTTAATTCATTACCTATCTTTATATAAGCACTAGCTAATATAAGCCTAATTCCCTACAATATTGATTCTTGTCAGATTTAGGAATGTAATAATGAAAGCAGAAGTTAAATGGGTTGGCGATGAACTATTTATGGGTACCTCTGAAAGTGGCCATATCATTGTATTAGACGCAAACGCTGGGGCACTAGCACCTAGCCCTCTAGAAAATGTTTTAATTTCCTTGGGCGGTTGTTCTTCTGTTGACGTGGTCAGCATATTGGAAAAAGCCCGCCAAGACATTAAGGGCTGCAAGGTTGAAATTGATGCGACTCGTGTTGATAGCGTGCCAAAGTTATTTTCTGATATACACCTGCATTTCATCATTGAAGGTAATAACATTAGTGAAAAGCATGTTGAGCGTGCGGTAAATTTATCTGCTGACAAATATTGCTCGGTAGCACTTATGCTCAATAAGTCAGTAAATATTACTCATGACTTTGAAATTAAATCAGTTTAAAACTGGGAAATTATTAATAACTGGTGGGGCGTTATCAATCACTCCCTACCAGCTTTCTAAAGTTATCGATATGTTCTTTAGATAAACCATAGTTGCTGTCTGCAAGCGATAAAAGCATTTCACTATTAACCTGATTATCAATACTAGAGCGTTCCATAAATGCTAACCACAATGTCTCAGTGGCATCATTTCCTGAGTAGCCTCTCTCAATAGTATTAAAGATATACAGTCCACAATCATAGAGTGATTGATAGTTACCTATTTCTATTTGTTCTGCTAAAGATGACGCCGAAATAATTTCCAAGCATTGAGCTTCTGCGTAGGCTATTTTCTTTTCAACATAGGCATTAAATTGCGGTAACAAATTAAGCATTATTTTTTTTGCCATCATTTCGGCATGGCCTTCATGTAACCAATTATCGACGGGGCTCTTTGCCTTACCCACCATATTTTGATACATGTGTGCTGCTTCATGGGCAAAAAACCATAACGTTGCAGCAGGATTTTGCTCTTGATAAGTATCGCTACCATACCAATGCATAAAAACTTGATTAGGTAATGTTCCGCCTTGACGACCAAAGTTGCCATCGTGAGTTTCACCAAATGACGCAAACAGCATTGGCTTATCAGGTAACACCCCATAACTTTCTTCTAATAACGACATCATCTTAGGTAAAATATCATGTAACTGTTTACCAACAGTCAGGGCCAATTTGGGATCAACGATACTGATATAACTTGTATTTTGGCTAGTGTGTTGTTGACCTATGTAAACTTTTTGACCATCATTTTTATCCCACCATGAAGTTTTACCTACATGAGTTTGGCCATCGGCAAGGATGGTATCGTTTAAGGGTGCTTTGACGGCCATAGCCCATAAGTTTTCATTGCCTGTACATAAGTTAGGGCAAGCAAAAAATCGAGCACTGTGTAGTAACATCGCTCCATTTGAAAATGGCGAAAAGGGAGCGTAATTCTTAGGTAAATGAATGTATGTTGGTGTCAATTTAAGCTTAACAGAGGTAAAGCTAGCGCCATCTTTACGTGTGACAATCTCTGTTGCATTAACATAGCTTAGAATGAATTCAGAAGAAATCGGCTGCCATCTTTTCAAACGACTATTGTCTGGCGAAATTGCAAACACGATTGCTTTAATGGCTTTTGGAGACTGGTAATTTACTGTCCAATTTTCTTTTGAATGTTTCTCAATTTCAGTAAAAAGCAACTGCTGAGCATTCACAATATTCGGTAATAATAAAATACTCAATATTAGCCGACTTAAAAAACGCCTTACAGACATGGACATTACTATAAATCGCTCATCCAATCTAACTGCTTATTGGCTTCATGCTTTTTATGCATTAAGTCTTTTATTAGCGGCGTTAATATCAGCTCCATTGCCAAGCCCATTTTGCCACCGGGTACAACAAGGGTATTCATCCGCGACATAAATGCGCCCTCAATCATACTTAAATAATAAGGAAAATCTAAATGACTAGATTCACGGCAACGAATAACAACAAAACTCTCGTCTAAGGTTGGTATTGCCTTAGCGCTAAACGGATTTGATGTGTCCACGGTTGGCACCCGCTGAAAATTAATATGGGTGCGAGAAAACTGTGGCGTAATAAAGGAAATATAATCTTCCATACTACGAACGATACTTGCTGTTACCGCCTCTCTACTGTGGCCGCGTTGGTTAGTATCGCGGATGATTTTTTGTATCCATTCTAAGTTTACTATCGGCACCATGCCTATAAGCAGATCGACATGTTTAGCTACATCGTTCTTCTCTGTAACTACCCCCCCGTGTAAGCCCTCATAGAAGAGCAAATCAGTTCCTTCACCTAACTCTTCCCATGGCGTGAATGTGCCTGGCATTTGGTTATAAGGCACTGCTTCATCGAAGGTATGTAAATAACGGCGCATCTTACCTTTACCGGTTTCTGAATAGTCTTTAAAAAGCTTCTCTAAGGCATCAAAGTCGTTTGCCGCATCACCGAAATAACTCACATTGCGTTGCTCTTCACGGGCCTTGCGCTTTTCCAAATCCATTTCTTGTCGAGAGAAACGATGAAAACTATCGCCTTCAACCGTCGCTGACGAAACGCCAAGCGAGCGAAAAATATGCTCAAACGACTCTATGGTCGTAGACGTACCAGCACCAGAGGAACCAGTAACAGCAATGATAGGGTTACGTGACGACATTATATATAGCCTTTTTATAGGTGGACAATTGTTATACGAGGTATTACTTGATGGGTCAAGCTTTTAGGGCATGTTACTAAATAACGGGCACAAAAAAGCGGAGCCTAAGCTCCGCTTTCAATTCCGTCAGAACCAACTTAGTACAAGTACTAAATTATGCTTCTGCGCTAGCTTCTTCAACTACTTCAGGAGCATCTTCTACTACTGGGCGGTCTACAAGCTCAACGTAAGCCATAGGCGCTTTATCACCAGTACGGTAACCGCATTTCAAAATGCGAGTGTAACCACCTGGACGTTCTTGGTAACGAGCACCAAGTTCGCTAAATAAAATACCTACAACTTCTTTATCACGTGTGCGAGCAAATGCTAAACGACGATTTGCTACGCTGTCGGTTTTGGCCAATGTAATTAGTGGCTCAACAACGCGACGTAATTCTTTAGCTTTAGCTACAGTCGTTTTAATAACGCCATGCTTTACTAAAGAACTTGCCATATTGCGGAACATCGCCTGGCGATGACTGCTATTACGGTTTAACTGGCGACCGCTTTTACGATGGCGCATAAGTTAATCCTTATCTCAAGTATTAAAAAAACGATGATCGACTTAGTCGTTATCAGCTATGCTTTCAGGTGGCCAGTTTTCTAGGCGCATACCTAGAGACAAACCACGAGACGCCAAAACGTCTTTGATTTCAGTCAAAGACTTCTTACCTAAATTAGGTGTTTTAAGAAGTTCAACTTCAGCACGCTGTACTAAATCGCCAATATATTGAATTGCTTCTGCTTTTAAGCAGTTTGCTGAACGAACAGTAAGTTCAAGGTCATCAACAGGACGAAGCAAAATAGGATCAAACAGTGGTTTTTCCTCTTTTGGTTCAACTTCAGTCACATCACGTAGCTCAACAAACGCATCTAGCTGTTCAGCTAGAATAGTTGAAGCGCGACGAATTGCTTCTTCAGGATCTAACGTACCGTTAGTTTCCATGTCTAGTACCAACTTGTCCAAATCTGTACGTTGTTCAACACGTGCAGAATCAACATCATAGGCAATTCTTACAACAGGACTGAATGAAGCGTCAACTAACAAACGTCCGATTGCGCGATCTTCTTCCTCGGCATCGCGTCGGGCAGAAGCTGGAACATAACCACGTCCCATTTCAACCTTAATACGCATACTGATAGAGCCATCACCTGTCAAATGACAGATAACATGTTCTGGATTTGCAATTTCTACATCACCATCATGTTGGATATCGGCTGCCGTTACAGGGCCTTCACCGGACTTAGTTAAGGTAAGAACAGCTTCATCTTTGCCTTCTAAACTTATAGCTAGTCCCTTAAGGTTTAACAGTATTTCGATGATGTCTTCTTGCACACCTTCTTTACTGCTGTACTCATGAAGTACACCGTCAATTTCAACTTCAGTTACAGCACAACCTGGCATTGAAGATAAAAGAATGCGGCGTAACGCATTACCTAAAGTGTGACCAAAACCACGTTCTAATGGCTCTAAAGTTACTTTAGCACGCGTAGTACTAACAGTTTCGATATCAACCAATCGTGGTCTAAGGAATTCGGTTACAGAACCCTGCATGTTTGTCCTCTCTTAAAGTGCAACTTTACTTAGAGTAAAGTTCAACAATCAACTGTTCATTAATTTCGGCAGATAGGTCAGAACGATCAGGAACACGTTTGAAAACGCCTTCAAGTTTCTTGTTATCTACTTCAACCCAAACTGGCTTCTCACGTTGCTCAGCTAATTCTAAAGCAGCGATAATACGCGCTTGAGTTTTAGACTTTTCACGTACAGAAACAACATCTTCGGCTTTAACAGTGAAAGATGGAATATTAACAACAACACCGTTAACTACGATAGCTTTATGGCTAACAAGTTGACGAGCTTCAGCACGAGTGCTTGCATAGCCCATACGGTATACTACGTTATCAAGACGTTTCTCTAAAAGCTGTAACAAGTTTTCACCTGTGTTGCCTTTTAGGCGAGCCGCTTCTTTATAGTAGTTGCGGAATTGTTTTTCTAGTACGCCATAAATACGACGAACTTTTTGTTTTTCACGAAGCTGAATACCGTAATCAGATAAACGACCGCGACGGGCGCCATGCTGACCTGGAATAGTTTCGATTTTACATTTAGTGTCAATTGCTCTAACACCGCTTTTAAGGAACAAATCTGTACCTTCGCGACGACTAAGCTTTAACTTAGGACCTAAATATCTAGCCATGTTCTTTCTCCAACTATCCTATTAAACGCGACGTTTCTTAGGAGGACGACAACCATTATGAGGAATAGGTGTAACGTCAGTAATGTTGGTGATTTTAAAACCAGCAGCATTTAAGGCACGGATTGCAGATTCACGACCTGGACCTGGACCTTTAACGAACACTTCAATATTCTTCAAGCCAAACTCTTGTGCAGTTTTACCGGCACGATCAGCAGCAACCTGTGCAGCGAATGGAGTAGATTTACGTGAACCACGGAAACCTGAACCACCTGCAGTTGCCCAAGATAAAGCATTACCTTGACGATCTGTAAGAGTCACGATTGTGTTGTTGAAAGATGCATGGATATGAGCCATGCCATCAGCAACTTGTTTTTTTACGCGTTTACGCGTTTTTACTGGTGTTTTTGCCATTGTCTAGTCCCTCGTTACTTTTTAATTGGCTTACGAGGACCTTTACGAGTGCGCGCATTAGTTTTAGTGCGTTGCCCACGTAGAGGAAGACTGCGACGATGGCGAATGCCACGATAACAGCCAAGGTCCATAAGACGCTTGATGTTCATTGAAACTTCACGGCGTAAATCACCTTCAACGGTGTATTTATCCACTTCAGCACGAAGCAAATCAATTTGAGCTTCGTCCAGTTCACTGATCTTAGTTGACTCTGCAATACCAGTAGCTGCACAAATTGCTTTCGCACGTGTAGCTCCGATACCGTAGATCGCAGTAATGGCGATTACTGCATGCTTACGATCAGGGATGTTAATGCCAGCGATACGGGCCACTAACACATCTCCTATTCTTAATTTAAAATTTACCGGTTGAAAAGCCCGTTAGGATACTCAACCAGCCGCTTTTTTTGCAAATCGAAGCGGCATTATACAGAGTTATCTACATAATGCCACTTCTAAAAGATTTAGCTTTCGCTTAGGTTAATATTAACCTTGACGTTGCTTATGCTTCGGCTCTTCGCAGATTACACGAACAACACCAGCGCGCTTAACAACTTTACAGTTACGACAAATCTTTTTTACGGATGCACGTACTTTCATTTTATACTCCGTTACCTAATGGCTCAGTCTAACGACCGTAGCCCTTAAGGTTTGCTTTTTTAAGTACATTGTCATATTGATGAGACATCAAATGCGTTTGTACTTGTGCCATAAAGTCCATTATCACAACTACAATAATAAGTAGTGATGTGCCGCCAAAGTAAAAATTGACGTCCCATGCCATGATAATAAACTGAGGTACTAAACAGATAAAGGTAATATACATCGCACCCGCTAGGGTTAAACGCGTCATTACTTTATCGATATATTTAGACGTTTGCTCACCAGGACGGATCCCAGGAATAAACGCACCAGATTTTTTCAGGTTATCTGCCGTTTCACGCGGATTGAAAACAAGAGCCGTGTAAAAGAAGCAGAAAAATATTATCGCTGCTGCAAGTAACATAACGTAAAGCGGCTGTCCTGGAGAAATAGCAATTGATACTTCTTGTAGGAAATCAGCAACCATACCATCACCTTGACCAAACCAGCTCGCAAGCGTGCCTGGGAACAAGATAATACTTGAGGCAAAAATTGGTGGAATAACACCTGCCATATTCACTTTCAACGGTAAATGTGTGCTTTGCGCAGCGAAAACCTTACGGCCTTGTTGACGTTTAGCATAGTTAACAACAATACGTCGTTGACCACGTTCCACAAATACGACAAAGAAAGTCGTAGCAAATATAATCACGCCAATTAGCAATAATACTAATAAGTGCAATTCACCTTGACGCGCCGCCTCTGCTGTTTGACCAACAGCTGACGGCATACCAGCAACAATACCAGCAAATATCAAGATAGAAATACCGTTACCAATACCACGTTCCGTAATTTGCTCACCTAACCACATTAAAAACATGGTGCCAGTAACCAAACTTACTACCGCAGCAAAGTAGAATCCGAAACCTGCGTCCATTACTAGACCTGGCATCATTCCCGGTAAACTTCTTGCTATTGCAATTGATTGTACAGTCGCTAGAACTAAAGTGCCGTAGCGGGTGTATTGACTAATTTTACGACGTCCAGCTTCACCTTCTTTCTTAAGCTCTGCCATTGCGGGATGAACCACAGTAAGCAATTGCATAATAATTGAAGCTGAGATGTACGGCATAATACCAAGTGCCAATACAGAGGCTCGCTCAAGTGCACCACCAGAGAACATGTTAAACATTTCTACGATGGTGCCCTTTTGTTGTTCAAACAACTGAGCTAATACAGCGGCGTCAATACCAGGGATTGGCACAAATGATCCCAAACGAAACACAATAAGTGCGCCGAATACAAACCACAATCTTTGTTTAAGCTCAGACAATCCGCCCTGCGCTTTATTATCCATTCCTGGTGTAGCCATAACCTGTACTATTCCTCGATTGTTCCGCCTGCTGCTTCAATAGCTGCACGAGCGCCTTTAGTAACACTTAAACCACGAACAGTAAGTGGACGTGTGATTTCACCAGAAAGCATGATTTTCACAGACACAATGTTACGTGTGATTAAGTTAGCATCTTTAAGGGCAAAGATATCGACAACATCACCTGTGATGTTGTTTAGCTCATGTAAACGTACTTCAGCGCGAACTAAAGATTTACGTGACGTGAAACCAAACTTAGGTAAACGTTGTTTCAATGGCATTTGACCACCTTCGAAACCAGGACGTACACTACCGCCAGAACGAGACTTCTGACCTTTGTGACCACGACCACCTGTTTTACCTATGCCAGAACCAATACCACGACCACAGCGTTTCTTGGCTTTCTTAGCACCTGGTGCAGGAGATAAAGTATTTAAATGCATTATTAATCCTCCACCTTAATCATATAAGATACTTGATTGATCATACCGCGTACAGATGGAGTATCTTCTAACTCAACTGTATGACGAATACGACGTAAACCAAGACCTTTTAAAGTAGCTCTATGCTTCGGTAAACGACCGATAGAACTTTTTAACTGAGTTATTCTAACTGTTTTAGCCATGCTCAATTACCCCAAAATGTCTGAAACGCTTTTGCCACGTTTAGCTGCAACAGCTTCAGGCGAATGCATATTCGCAAGAGCAGAAACAGTAGCGCGAACTACGTTGATTGGGTTAGTAGAACCGTATGCTTTTGACAATACGTTCTGTACGCCTGCAACTTCAAGTACTGCACGCATCGCGCCACCGGCGATGATACCTGTACCTTCAGAAGCTGGTTGCATGTAAACTTTAGAACCAGAATGACGACCCTTGATAGGGTGTTGAAGAGTTGTACCCTTCAAGTCAACGGTTACTAAGTTACGACGCGCTTTTTCCATTGCTTTTTGGATTGCAGCAGGCACTTCACGTGCTTTACCGTAACCAAAACCAACACGGCCAGCGCCATCACCAACTACGGTTAGTGCTGTGAAACTGAAAATACGACCACCTTTAACCACTTTTGATACGCGGTTAACTGCGATTAGCTTTTCAGCCATATCACTTTGTTGTGAGTTTTCTTGATTATGATTAGCCATTATCAACCCCTAAAACTGAAGACCAGCTTCACGAGCTGCATCTGCTAACGCTTTCACGCGACCATGGTAACGGAAACCTGAACGGTCAAAAGCAACACTAGTGATGCCTTTAGCCACAGCACGTTCTGCAATAGCTTTACCTACAGCAGTAGCTGCTTCAACGTTACCTGTTTTCTTTAACTGAGCACTAACTTCTTTATCTAAAGTAGACGCAGTAGCGATTACTTCAGAACCAGTTGGAGCGATCAATTGCGCGTAAATGTGGCGAGGAGTACGGTGAACGACTAAACGATTCGCACCCAGCTCGCTAATTTTTGCACGAGCGCGTTTAGCGCGGCGCAAACGAGATGTTTTCTTATCCATCGTATTACCCTACTTTTTCTTAGCTTCTTTACGACGTACATGCTCATCGCTATAACGAATACCTTTACCTTTATAAGGCTCTGGTTTACGGTAAGCGCGGATGTTCGCTGCTGTTTGACCAACTAACTGCTTGTCAGCGCCTTTCAGCGTGATTTCAGTTTGGCTAGGAGTTTCAACGGTAATTCCTTCAGGAATAGCGTGGTCAACTGGATGTGAAAAGCCTAAAGATAAGTTTAAGTTCTTACCTGCAGCTTTAGCACGGTAACCAACACCGTTTAAAACTAATTTCTTTTCAAAACCTTTACTTACACCTTCAACCATATTATTGATCAAAGCACGTGCAGTACCGGCTTGAGCCCAAGCGCCTTTAACGTCAGCAACGATGTTAGTGATAATGTTGTTTTCTTCTTGAGAAACAACAACGTCACCGTGAATCGTGCGAGATAATTCGCCTACTGGACCTTTAACTTTAATGTCTTGACCTGATAACGTAACAGTAACGCCAGCAGGAATTTCGACAGGTGCTTTTGCAACACGAGACATAATTCTGCTCCCTTACTCTACGAAACCAAGAACTTCACCGCCAAGACCCGCATTGCGAGCGGCGCGATCAGTCATTAGACCTTTAGAAGTAGAAATAATAGCAATACCCATACCCGCTAATACTTTAGGAAGCTCTTGAGCACCTTTGTATACGCGAAGACCTGGACGAGAAACACGTTTAATTGTTTCAATTACTTCTTTACCTTCAAAATATTTCAATTCAACAGTTAGCTCAGGTTTAACACCTTCAGCAACTGAAAATTCTGAAATGTAACCTTCTTCTTTAAGCAAGTTGGCAATTGCAACTTTAACCTTAGAAGATGGCATTGTTACTGCAGTCTTTGCTGCAGATTGACCGTTGCGGATGCGTGTAAACATGTCCGCGATAGGATCAGTCATCATAACCATTTACTCCCGTGAATTACCAACTAGCTTTCTTAAGACCTGGAACTTCACCGCGCATAGTTGCTTCACGCAACTTGATTCGGCTTAAACCGAATTTACGCAAGTAACCATGTGGACGACCAGTAACATTACAACGATTACGTTGACGGCTGCTACTAGAATCACGTGGTAAACTTTGAAGTTTCAATACAGCATCCCAGCGTTCTTCTTCAGAAGAATCAACACCAGAGATGATTGCTTTTAGTGCTGCACGCTTTTCAGCGTACTGTGCAACTAATTTGGTTCTTTTAGCTTCACGAGCTTTCATTGACGATTTAGCCATAACTCTACACCTTCTTCTTAAATGGGAAGTTGAAGGCAGTCAATAATGCATGACCTTCTTCGTTGTTCTTCGCACTTGTAGTGATAGTGATATCCATACCACGGATTTTGTCGATTTTATCGTAATCAATTTCCGGGAAGATGATTTGCTCACGTACGCCCATGCTGTAGTTACCACGACCATCGAATGACTTAGGGTTCAAGCCACGGAAATCGCGGATACGAGGAATTGAAATAGAGATTAAACGCTCTAAAAATTCCCACATACGTTCGCCACGTAGAGTTACTTTTGTACCAATAGGATAGCCTTCACGAATTTTGAAGCCCGCAACTGATTTGCGTGCTACTGTCGTGACCGGCTTTTGACCTGAGATTGCAGTAAGATCATTTGTGGCGTGTTCTAATACTTTTTTATCAGCAATAGCTTCGCCAACACCCATGTTAAGGGTGATCTTTTCAATCCGAGGGACTTGCATGACACTTTTATAGTCAAACTTCGTTTGAAGTTCAGCTACAACTGTATCTTTGTAAAAATCATGCAGTTTCGCCATCGTTTACTCCAATTAAATTAATTCGTTATTAGATTTGAAGAAACGAACTTTTTTGCCGTCTTCAACTCTAAAACCAACACGATCTGCTTTCCCAGTAGCTGGGTTAACAATCGCAACGTTGGAAACATGTAAAGGTGCTTCTTTATCAACAATGCCACCAGGCTGCTGTAACTGAGGTACAGGTTTCTGATGTTTCTTGATTAAGTTGATACCTTCAACAAATACTTTGCTGTCTTCAACAAGAACTTTGGTCACTTTACCAGTTTTGCCCTTGTCTTTGCCTGCAAGTACGATTACTTCATCATCACGACGAATCTTAGATGCCATTATCGTGACTCCTTATAGTACTTCTGGTGCAAGTGAAACAATTTTCATGAACTTTTCATTACGAAGTTCACGTGTCACAGGACCGAAAATACGAGTACCAATTGGTTGTAAGTTAGCATTTAACATTACAGCCGCGTTTTCATCAAAACGGATGGTAGAACCATCTGAACGACGAACACCTTTCTTAGTGCGCACCACTACTGCAGTAAGAACATCACCTTTTTTAACTTTACCGCGAGGATTTGATTCCTTCACCGCAATTTTAATGATGTCACCAATGCGTGCGTAGCGACGGTGCGAACCACCAAGAACCTTTATACATTGTACACGTCGAGCGCCGCTGTTATCAGCTACGTTCAATTGTGATTGCATTTGGATCATTTAATATGTCTCCGCTAAATTATCTTATAAAAGATTAAATTCAAGGCCAGAAATTTGACCCGTCACTGCCTTTTAAATCCCGCTCACAACGAGCGGGCGCGAGATTATAACACCAGTTATTAAAAAGTGGTACCTTATTTAGCTAAAAAATAACCACTATGGGTGCTTGACCGCATCTAGTAATCATTAAAACCACCTTCAACCGCTAGTTTAATAAGCGCAATCTAGAGATGGTGTTAAAAAATGAAAATTCAATGGCGCGATTTTCAAAAGAAAAAGTCGACTTGGTTTGTTTTATCGGATAAATAATATGGGGAGTTTGAAACTTGAAGATAAGCTGGAAGTTAAATAGTGCTTTTTTCGTTATATAATAAAAAGGCCCTGCCTAAGCAGAGCCTTATTAAAGTACTTATTGTGAATTAGTGTCAGCGATTAAGCTTTTTCTAATACGTCAACCAAAGTCCAAGATTTGCTCTTAGAAATTGGTGCACATTCACGAATAGATACTAAATCACCAGCTGCACATTGGTTAGTTTCATCATGCGCTTTCAACTTAGTTGAACGCGTCATGAACTTACCGTACATTGGGTGCTTAACACGACGTTCGATCAGGACAGTGATAGACTTATCCATTTTGTCACTGATAACGCGACCTTGTAGTGTACGAATTTTTGCTTCGCTCATTACTTACCTGCCTTTTCAGTTATGATAGTCTTAACACGCGCGATATTACGGCGTACTTGTCTTAGCAAATGAGTTTGTGCTAATTGGCCAGTGCTTGCTTGCATGCGATAGTTAAACTGTTCGCGTAGCAATTCAAGCAATTCAGCGTTTAGCTCTTCAATGCTTTTTTCTTTCAATTCGCTTGCTTTCATTACATCACCGTTCTAGTTACGAAAGTTGTTTTGAAAGGAAGTTTAGCTGCTGCTAAAGCAAATGCTTCGCGTGCTAATTCTTCCGAAACACCTTCCATTTCATAAAGAACACGACCAGGAAGAATTTGGCATACCCAATATTCCACTGAACCTTTACCTTTACCCATACGAACCTCAAGAGGTTTCTTAGTAATTGGCTTATCAGGGAATACACGGATCCAGATTTTACCTTGACGCTTCACGTGACGAGTCATTGCTCGACGAGCCGCTTCAATTTGACGCGCAGTCATACGACCACGTTCCATTGATTTTAACCCGAAAGTACCGAAGCTAACTGAGCTACCAGTGTGTGCAAGACCACGGTTACGCAGTTTAAATTGCTTACGGAATTTAGTACGTTTTGGTTGTAACATTACTTATTCCTCTACTTACTGGTCTTACGGTTAGATTTTCTTTTAGGCTTAGCTGCTGGTTGCTCAGCTTGTAATGGCATTTTACCAATTACTTCACCTTTAAAGATCCATACTTTGATACCAATAACACCGTAAGTGGTATCAGCACGTGCGATTGAGTAATCAATGTCAGCACGTAAAGTGTGTAATGGAACACGACCTTCACGGTACCATTCAGAACGAGCAATATCTGCACCGCCTAAACGACCACTAACTTCAACTTTGATACCCTTAGCACCTAAACGCATTGCGTTTTGTACTGCACGTTTCATAGCACGACGGAACATTACGCGACGTTCTAATTGACTAGCGATGCTGTCAGCAACAAGCTGCGAATCCATTTCTGGCTTACGAACTTCAGCGATGTTGATTTGAGCAGGAACACCAGCAATTTTAGAAACTGCTAAACGTAATTTTTCTACGTCTTCGCCTTTCTTACCGATTACAACACCCGGACGAGCCGTGTGAATTGTAACGCGGATAGATTTAGCTGGACGCTCAATTACGATTTTTGATAATGATGCACGCTTAAGCTTTTCAGATAAGTATTCACGAACCAAATGGTCACCGTGTAAGTTATCTGCGAAATCTTTGCTACTTGCAAACCAAGTAGACGCGAAAGGTTTCGTGATACCTAAGCGAATACCATTTGGATGGACTTTTTGACCCATTCTAATATCTCCTAGCTATCAGATACAATCACAGTAATGTGACTTGTACGCTTAAGGATACGATCCGCGCGACCTTTCGCACGAGGCTTAATACGTTTCATTGTTGGACCATCGTCAACCATAATAGTTTTAACGAATAACTCATCAATGTCTGCACCTTCATTGTGTTCTGCGTTTGCAATTGCTGAATCAAGTACTTTTTTAACTAAAACAGCAGCAGATTTGTTGCTGAAAGTTAAAATTTCAAGTGCTTTTTCAACATGCTCGCCACGGATTTGATCCGCAACTAAACGTGCTTTTTGCGCTGAACCACGGGCAAATTTATGTTTAGCAATAGCTTCCATCTAATTTCCCCTATCTTTTCGCTTTCTTATCCGCGACATGGCCACGGTAAGTACGAGTTGGTGCAAATTCACCTAACTTGTGACCGATCATTTCATCAGTTACAAATACAGGTACGTGTTGACGGCCATTATGGACGGCAATGGTCAATCCGATCATATTAGGTATGATCATTGAACGACGGGACCAAGTTTTAATTGGCTTTTTATTCCCGCTTTCCACCGCTGTCTCTACCTTCGTCAACAAGTGTAGGTCAATAAATGGACCTTTCTTGAGAGAACGTGGCATGGTGATTCCTCTTTAATTAAAAGTACTATTTAGTACGACGACGTACGATAAATTTATCGGTACGCTTGTTCTTACGAGTCTTGTAACCCTTAGTTGGCACACCCCAAGGTGATACCGGGTGACGACCGCCTGATGTTTTACCTTCACCACCACCGTGTGGGTGATCAACTGGGTTCATGGCAACACCACGAACAGTTGGGCGAACACCGCGCCAGCGTGAAGCACCTGCTTTACCTAGAGAGCGAAGCATGTGTTCAGCATTGCCGATTTCACCTAAAGTAGCACGACAATCTGACTCAATTTTACGCATTTCGCCAGAACGAAGACGTAAAGTGACATAAGCACCGTCTTTCGCTACTAACTGAGCATAAGTACCAGCAGCACGTGCGATTTGAGCACCTTTACCTGGCTTAAGTTCGATTGCGTGAACAACACTACCTAATGGTGTGTTGCGTAGTGGTAAAGTGTTACCCGCTTTAATAGGAGCATCTACACCAGACTGGATTGAATCACCAGCTTTTAAGCCTTTAGGGGCTAAGATGTAACGACGTTCACCATCTGCGTAAAGTACAAGTGCAATGTTTGCACT
This sequence comes from Colwellia sp. SU-HH01172, assembly GCF_057553355.1. NCBI lineage: Bacteria > Pseudomonadati > Pseudomonadota > Gammaproteobacteria > Alteromonadales > Colwelliaceae > Colwellia > Colwellia sp. SU-HH01172. The sequence goes on from NZ_BAAJMB010000006.1 coordinate 171,423, forward strand.
ACGGTTTGGATCATATTCCAAACGCTCAACTTTTGCAGGGATACCATCTTTAGTGCGCTTAAAGTCGATCATGCGGTAATGGTGCTTGTGACCACCACCAACGTGACGAACTGTAATACGACCAGTATTGTTACGACCACCAGACTTAGACTTAGTGTCTAATAATGGTGCGTAAGGCTTACCTTTATGCAACTCCGCGTTAACCACTTTAACAACGTGGCGACGACCCGGAGAAGTAGGTTTACATTTAACAATAGCCATTTTCGTAAACTCCTATGATTCCGCGCCGACGAAGTCGATGTCGCTGCCTTCAGCAAGAGTAACGTATGCTTTTTTCCAATCGCTTCTGCGACCAAAACGAGCACCAGTACGTTTTGTCTTACCTTTAACATTTAATGTGCGAACACCTTCAACTGAAACTTCGAAAAGTTTCTCAACAGCAGCTTTGATTTCAGCTTTAGTAGCAGTAGTAGCAACTTTGAAAACAACTGTGTTGTTTGCTTCAGCAGCCATTGTGCTTTTCTCAGAAATGTTTGGTGCTAAAAGCACTTTCAGTAAACGTTCTTCGTTTATCATCCTAACATCTCCTCAAGTTGTTTAACTGCAGTAGCAGTCATCAAAACTTTTTCGAAACCAACCAAGCTAACTGGGTCAATACCGTCTACGTCACGAACGTCAACTTTGTATAAGTTGCGTGCTGATAAGAACAAGTTCTCATCAACTTCTGGAGTAACGATTAATACGTCTTTTAACTCCAAACCGTTTAGTTTAGCTACTAACTCTTTAGTTTTTGGTGTTTCAACTGCAAAATTTTCTACCACAACTAAGCGTTCTTGACGAACTAACTCAGAAAGGATGCTTTTAATCGCACCACGGTACATTTTACGGTTAACTTTTTGGCTGTGATCTTGTGGCTTAGCAGCGAATGTTACGCCACCAGTACGCCAGATTGGACCACGAGTAGTACCAGCACGTGCACGGCCAGTACCTTTTTGACGCCATGGTTTTGCGCCACCGCCACTAACTTCTGAACGAGTTTTTTGAGCACGAGTACCAGCACGAGCACCAGCTGCGTATGCAACTACTACTTGATGTACAAGAGCTTCGTTAAACTCAAGTCCAAAAGTTGTTTCAGAAACTTCAAGAGCGCCTGAAGCGTCTTTTAATGCTAATTCCATCACAAATCTCCTGGACTAGGCTTTAACAGCTGGTTTAATGATTACGTTGCCGTTGATAGCACCCGGAACCGCACCTTTAATAAGGAGCAAGTTACGTTCTGCATCGACACGAACCAATTCAAGGTTTTGCGTAGTAACTTTCGCAGCACCCATATGACCAGACATTTTTTTGCCTTTGAAAACACGGCCTGGTGTTTGACACTGGCCGATTGAACCGTTTGAACGGTGAGAGATAGAGTTACCGTGAGTTGCATCTTGCATGCTGAAATTCCAGCGCTTAATACCACCTTGGAAACCTTTACCTTTCGAAGTACCGGTTACGTCTACTAATTTAGTGTCGTTGAATAACTCAACAGTGATTTCACTGCCAGTTTCAAGACCTTCACCTTCGTTTTCGTTTAAACGGAATTCCCACAGGCCACGACCTGCTTCGATACCAGCTTTAGCGAAATGTCCGGCTGTTGGCTTGTTAGTACGATTAGCTTTTTTGCTACCCGTAGTAACTTGAAGCGCTGAATAACCATCATTGTCAACAGTTTTAACCTGAGCAATACGGTTCGCTTCAACTTCTAGGACGGTTACAGGAGTAGATACACCATCTTCAGAGAAGATGCGAGTCATACCCACTTTACGTCCAACTAGACCTATAGTCATGTTAAAACTCCTATTAACCCAAGCTGATTTGAACGTCAACACCAGCTGCTAAGTCTAAACGCATTAATGCGTCTACAGTCTTTTCAGTTGGTTCTACGATATCAATCATGCGTTTGTGAGTACGAATTTCGTACTGATCACGTGCATCTTTGTTAACGTGTGGAGAAATCAAGATAGTGAAACGTTCCTTGCGAGTAGGAAGTGGAATTGGACCACGAACCTGTGCGCCAGTACGTTTAGCAGTATCAACGATTTCAGCTGTTGATTGATCAATCAAACGATGATCGAACGCTTTCAAACGAATGCGAATTCTTTGATTTGACATAAAGACAAATCCCCATTTTAAAGAACAACAAAATACTGCCCATCACCTTTTTTATGTAAAAGGGGGGAGTATCGCTATAACATTCAACTCCAAATCGGAGTTGCTGTGTGTTAACTACTAGAAAAACTAATACATTAACTGATAAAACACGCAGAGCATAGCTCGACGTGGAGGCGTATTATACAGAGAGGGACGATAAATTCAACTATTATCTTTCTATAAGCGTATTCAGCATTTTGTACAGCTTAATGCGCGGCTACTAATTTTTACTTTAACACTTTCACCGTAATTTTTATTTGCATGATTGAATTTCACCCTACTTATATATAGGAAAAAGGATAGATTGAAATTATTTAACGAAAGCTCCTCCCCTCTGATGGGAATATTGGCTAATTTTTATCTCAAGGTTAGGATATTTTGTAAACTTCAATAATTTTTATGTCGATTTCATAAAAGTAATGGTATACTCCCGCGCAAATTTTCATCAATTCCGCGCTATTTGCGGGGTTTAGTCACACATTATATAGAGTAAAATAATGGCAGATTTATCAAAATACAGAAATATTGGTATTTTCGCTCACGTTGATGCGGGTAAAACCACAACAACTGAACGTATCCTTAAATTAACCGGTAAGATCCATAAAACTGGTGAAGTACATGATGGTGAGTCTACTACTGACTTCATGGAACAAGAAGCTGAGCGCGGTATTACTATCCAGTCTGCTGCGACTACATGTTTCTGGAACGATCACCGCATGAACATCATCGATACTCCTGGTCACGTTGACTTCACTGTTGAAGTTTACCGTTCACTTAAAGTACTTGATGGTGGTGTTGGTGTATTCTGTGGTTCTGGTGGTGTTGAACCGCAATCAGAAACTAACTGGCGTTACGCGAACGACTCAGAAGTAGCTCGTTTAATCATGGTTAACAAATTAGACCGTTTAGGTGCTAACTTTTACCGTGTTGTAGATCAAGTTAAAAATGTTCTAGGTGCTAACCCACTTGTTATGACTTTACCAATTGGTGAAGAAGATGGTTTTGTTGGTGTAGTAGACCTTCTTAGCGAAAAAGCTTACGTTTGGGATGACACTGGTCTTCCAGAAAATTATGAAGTAACTGATATCCCTGCTGACTTAGTAGAGAAAGCAGCTGAATACCGTGAAGAGTTAATCGAATCGGCATTAGAAATGGATGATGAGTTATTAGAAGCGTACATGGAAGGCGAAATGCCAACTATGGAACAAATCAAAGCTTGTATCCGTGCTGGTACTCGTGACATGACTTTCTTCCCAACTTACTGTGCATCAGCATTTAAAAACAAAGGTATTCAATTAATTCTTGATGCTGTTGTTGATTACTTGCCGTCTCCAACAGAAGTTGATCCACAACCAATTACTGATGAAGCTGGTGAACCAACGGGTGAAGTTGCTACTGTTTCTACAGACGGTCCTTTACGCGCATTAGCATTTAAAATCATGGATGACCGTTTCGGTGCTCTTACCTTTATTCGTATCTACTCAGGTACGTTGAATAAGGGTGACACTATCCTTAACACCTTTACTGGTAAAACAGAGCGTGTTGGCCGTATGGTTGAAATGCACGCAGATGATCGTACTGAGCTTTCAAAAGCACAAGCTGGTGATATCCTAGCGATTGTTGGTATGAAGAACGTACAAACTGGTCACACATTATGTGATCCTAAGTTCCCTGCGACATTAGAGCCAATGATTTTCCCTGAACCAGTAATCTCTATCTCTGTAACGCCTAAAGATAAAGGTTCTACTGAGAAAATGGGTATTGCTATTGGTAAAATGGTTGCAGAAGATCCAACTTTCCAAGTTGAGACTGACCAAGACTCTGGCGAAACTATCCTAAAAGGTATGGGTGAGCTTCACTTAGATATCAAAGTAGATATCCTTAAGCGTACTTACGATGTTGATTTAGTTGTTGGTAAGCCACAAGTTGCATACCGCGAAACTATCACGCAAGAAATTGAAGATAGCTACACGCATAAGAAACAATCTGGTGGTTCTGGTCAATTTGGTAAAATTGATTACCGCATCCGTCCAGGTGAAGCAAACTCAGGTTTCACATTCAAATCAACTGTTGTTGGTGGTAACGTACCTAAAGAATTCTTCCCAGCTGTTGAGAAGGGTTTCAAAGGCATGATGGACACTGGTGTTTTAGCTGGTTTCCCTGTACTAGACGTTGAAGTTGAATTATTCGATGGTGGTTTCCACGCGGTTGATTCATCTGCTGTTGCTTTCGAAATTGCTGCTAAAGGCGCTTTCCGTCAATCAATTCCTAAAGCTGGTGCACAGTTAATCGAACCTATCATGAAGGTTGATGTGTTCACTCCAGAAGATCACGTTGGTGATGTTATTGGTGATTTGAACCGTCGTCGTGGCATGATCAAAGACCAAGAAGCGGGTGTTTCTGGTGTTCGTATTAAAGCTGACGTACCTCTTTCTGAAATGTTCGGTTACATCGGAACATTACGTACAATGACATCTGGTCGTGGTCAATTCTCAATGGAATTCTCACACTACATGCCTTGTCCAAACAATGTTGCTGAAGCAGTAATTGCTGAAGTTAAAGAACGTGAAGCTGCGAAGAAGAAATAGTTATTAATAACTAGTCTTTACAACTGAACTGAAAAAGGATGCTTAGGCATCCTTTTTTATTACCTAAAATTTTATCTAACAATTGTACAACTTATAGCCATAACGTAAACCGCATGATAAAGTTTTATCCAGTGCTATATTGTTGATTATTTACTAGCGTTAGCACTCTTATACCTTTAATAATAAAAATAATAATCTAGCAGGTACACAATAAGATGCTCAACTTTATACACCGCTCCATAATGCGCCAATTGGTCATTACGATTTCAACTACCGTAGCTATTCTACTGATCATCACATCATTTTTTGTTTTATCTAATGTCAGCGATAATACTCGGAAACAGCTTATTGCTGATATTGAGAGCTTAGTAACGTTGCAATCTACTAAAGTTAAAGACTTCTTTGTTGCCAAAGGGCAAATTAATCACAGTGTGTTTTCTAACCCGCTAGTGATTGATTGGTTTAGTCAATACCAACAGCGACTCAGTAATATTAACGATAACCAATCATACCAAGATGTCACTCGTTACTTTAAATACTTCTCAACCCAAGACCCTGCCATTAAAAGTGTATTTTTCGGTAGCGAAAATACCCACGAATATTTTGATTTAAATGGTAGGTACGACGATGCGGCATATTTCACCAATAAACGTCCATGGTGGGGCAATGGCTTAAGTAAAGGCAAGATGTATGTTACTGAACCAGCAGTTGATAACAATGACGGCTCAGTTTCAGCCACCATAACTTCACCCTACTATTTACCTGATGGCAAATTACTCGGTATCGGCGGTATGGATATTTTAATTACCACTATCGGCAAAGATTTGTTATCAGGCATTAAGTATAAAGGCGAAGGCGATGCTTTCCTTATCACCGACACAGGTAAACTGGTGTTTTTTCCGGGCTTTAACGAAAGTTTTAAACCTGGTAGTAGCATGGAAAGCATTAACACCGTATTTCCGGACACGTCGGGCTTTGACAAACTCCAAGCTACGCTTGCACAAAATGCACAAGGCATAGAAACTGTTACTTGGCGTGGAGCTCAATACCAAGTCATTTTTGACCAAGTGAAAAGTGACTATCCAATGATGAATTGGAAGCTTGGCTTTCTTATACCTGAACGACTTATCGCCGAGCCTGTTGAAGCCGCATTTTGGTCGTCTAGCATTATTGTCATCGCCATTATTATAATGATAGCCATAGTCGTTTGGCTGACAGTACTGCCTTTTGTTAAGCGTATTAAACGCTTACAAAACGCCATGAAAGAAATTGCCGAAGGAGACGGTGACCTAACCCAGAGAATTTCGCCTTTAAAAGATGATGAAATAGGCCAATTAGTCGACGAATTCAATATCTTTGTCGACTCAATTCAACAATTGGTACAAAAAACCGTAGCTATTACCAATGACGTTAACTCCTCGTCAGAAGCAACAGAAAGCATCAGCCGCGACACCGCAAACATCGTTGAGTCACAAAAGCGAGAAATAGATCTCGTTGCAGCAGCAGCGAGTCAATTAGCCCAAACCAGCAGTGAAATATCAAGTAATACCAATCAATCGAAAGAGTTAGTCTCAAGTGCCGAAGAGAAGGTTGCGCTAGGCTCCAATGTTGTCAATCAGGCGACCACAGGTATGCAGCAACTTTCTGACAATGTCGATAACGCTGCCCAAGTTGTCCAGCAGCTAAAAGCAGGCACACAAAGTATTGGTGATGTAGTCACGGTAATTCGTAGCATCGCGGAGCAAACAAATTTACTTGCTTTAAATGCAGCGATTGAGGCCGCCAGAGCCGGAGAGCAAGGTCGAGGCTTTGCAGTCGTCGCCGATGAAGTGCGCACGCTCGCCTCCCGCACACAAGAATCAACCGCAAACATCGAAAATATCATCGAAGAGTTACAAGCCACTGCCGCCAATGCCGTTGACGTAATGGAAAAAAGTTGTAGTGAGGCGGAGAACAGTGTTCAGTTAACGCAGCAGGTACAGCAAGTATTAAGCGATATTGCAACGGTGATCAGTAAATTTCAAAGCCAAACTTTTGAAATTGCCAATGCTGTTGAACAGCAAGCCAATGTTGCTGATGATGTCTCAAAAAACATAGAAAATGTCAGGGCTCTAACCGATGATACTGTTGAAGCCTCTAGTAATATGCGTAATAGTCTTGCTGGTTTATCCAGTCAATCTAACTCACTATCGAATGTAGTGAATCAATTTAACGTCTAATAGAGCTAATTGACTCTTAAAGCTACCTACACCAAAGTGCGAGTAGCAAACTACAATTCACGAATCTAAGGTCACTATCTAGTGGCCTTTTTCCCGCTTTGTTTCAGGATCAAATAGCGGCTTTATACCGTCAGTTTGCTTGGTATTATTTCAATAAACAACAAGCAATAAAAAAGAGCACCTAAGTGCTCTTTATCGATGGTTTAGATGTAAATCTAAATCAAAAACCTACTCTCAAAAGAGAATTAGTCCATGATTTTAGATACAACACCAGCACCTACTGTACGACTCTCAGCTTCGTCGCAGAGCTTCTCGCCAAAATTTACTAAAAACTTGTCCATTGGGACACTTTTCTTGACGCATTTTGTCATCACGGATATTCCATGAATCTGGTCGTATTTTTCATTGGGTATAAAAAAGGCCGCTTTCGCGACCTTTTTTAGTGTTAATCTAAATCAACTATTCTCAAAAGAGAATTAGTCCATGATTTTAGATACAACACCAGCACCTACTGTACGACCACCTTCACGGATAGCGAAGCGTAAACCTTCGTCCATCGCTACTGGGTTGATAAGCTCTACAACAAACTTCAAGTTGTCGCCTGGCATTACCATTTCTACACCTTCAGGAAGCTCTACAGCACCTGTGATGTCGGTTGTACGGAAGTAAAACTGTGGACGGTATCCTTTGAAGAATGGCGTATGACGACCACCTTCATCTTTAGATAGTACGTATACTTCTGACTCAAACTTAGTGTGAGGAGAAATTGAACCTGGAGCACATAATACTTGACCACGTTCTACGTCTTCACGCTTAAGACCACGTAAAAGAACACCACAGTTCTCACCAGCACGACCTTCGTCAAGAAGCTTACGGAACATTTCAACACCAGTACAAGTTGATTTTTGTGTATCACGGATACCAACAACTTCTACTTCTTCACCAACTTTGATGATACCACGTTCAACACGACCCGTTACAACTGTACCACGACCTGAAATTGAGAATACATCTTCGATAGGCATGATGAATGCACCGTCGATTGCACGCTCTGGCTCTGGAATGTAAGAATCAAGTGCGTCAGCTAGTTCAACTACTTTCTCTTCCCATTTAGCTTCACCTTGAAGTGCGCCTAATGCTGAACCTTGGATAATTGGTAAGTCATCACCTGGGAATTCGTATTCGCTAAGAAGTTCACGAACTTCCATTTCTACTAATTCTAGTAATTCTTCGTCATCTACCATGTCACATTTGTTCATGAATACGATGATGAAAGGTACACCAACTTGACGTGATAACAAGATGTGCTCACGTGTTTGTGGCATTGGACCATCTGTAGCAGCAACTACTAAGATAGCGCCATCCATTTGTGCAGCACCGGTGATCATGTTTTTGATGTAATCGGCGTGACCTGGACAATCTACGTGTGCGTAGTGACGAGTTTCTGTATCGTATTCGATGTGAGAAGTATTGATTGTAATACCACGCTCACGCTCTTCTGGAGCATTATCGATTTGTGCGAAATCTTTAACTTCACCACCGTGAACTTTAGTTAATACCGCAGAGATAGCAGCAGTTAAAGTTGTTTTACCGTGGTCAACGTGTCCGATTGTACCAACGTTAACGTGCGGTTTATTACGTTCGAATTTTTCTTTAGCCATTTTTCAATTACCTTAAAGTTTATTAAAAGCCCGGCCAAAAGACCGAGCCAGACTTTCAAAAAGCCTTACTAAGATTCAATTATTTTGTCGGCAACAGCTTTAGGTGCTTCGCTATATTGCTGAAACTCCATAGAGTATGATGCACGACCTTGAGTTGCACTACGTAAAGCCGTAGCATAACCAAACATTTCAGATAGTGGTACAGTTGCATTCACTACCTTAGAACCAGCTGGACCTTCGTCCATGCCATCGATCATCCCGCGACGGCGATTTAAATCACCTACGACATCACCCATGTTTGCTTCTGGCGTAATAACTTCTACTTTCATCATTGGCTCAAGTATTACTGGTGATGCATCAAGCACACCTTGTCTGAAACCCATTGATGCAGCGACTTTAAACGCCATTTCGTTTGAGTCAACGTCATGAAATGAGCCGTCATAAAGAGTGACTTTAATGTCTAATAACGGATAGCCAGCTAATACGCCGCTTTCCATTTGCTCTCTACAGCCCTTTTCAACTGCTGGAATGTATTCCTTTGGAACAGCACCACCAACAATTTCGTCAACAAATTCAAAACCTTCACCTTCTGGTAACGGCTCTAACTTCAACCAAACATGACCAAATTGACCACGACCACCTGATTGACGAACAAATTTACCTTCCACTTCAACAGCCGAACGAATTGTTTCTCGATAAGCCACTTGAGGATTACCGACATTACACTCAACGCTAAATTCGCGTTTCATGCGCTCAACTAAGATATCGAGGTGTAATTCCCCCATACCTGAAATGATGGTTTGACCCGATTCTTCATCAGAGACAACTCTAAATGATGGATCTTCTGCGGCCAACTTACCTAATGCAATACCCATTTTTTCTTGGGCAGCAACGGTTTTTGGCTCAACTGCCACCGAAATAACTGGCTCAGGAAACTCCATGCGCTCAAGGGTGATCACGTGATTTGCGTCACATAAGGTATCACCTGTGGTAACATCTTTGAGGCCAATAGCCGCTGCGATGTCACCCGCATGTACTTCTTTAATTTCCTGACGGTCATTTGCATGCATTTGCACAATACGACCAAGTCGTTCTTTTTTGCCTTTAACAGGATTGTATATACTGTCGCCAGTTTTTACTACACCTGAGTATACGCGAAAGAACGTTAATGTACCGACAAATGGGTCTGTCGCGACTTTAAATGCTAAAGCAGCAAATGGTGCTTTGTCATCAGCCTCACGACTTCCTTCAGTTTCGTCTTTGTCATTGTTAATACCTTTTATCGCTTCAACATCTGTTGGCGAAGGTAAAAATTCAATGACGGCATCAAGTACTGCTTGTACCCCTTTATTTTTGAAAGCTGAGCCACAAGAACAAAGGACAATTTCATTGTTTAGTGTACGAGTACGTAGTGCAGATTTTATTTCTGCTTCGGATAACTCACCTTCTTCAAGGTACTTATCCATTAATTCTTCGGAGGCTTCTGCTGCTTCAGAAACAAGGTTTTCATGCCATTGCTCGGCTTCATCTTGCATATCTGCTGGAATATCTTCATAAGTAAACGTCATGCCCTGGTCACTTTCGTTCCAGTTAATGGCCTTCATTTTAATTAAGTCGATAACACCGGCAAACTCATCTTCCGCACCAATTGCTAAATGAATTGGTACCGCATTGGCTTCCAAGCGAGATTTGAGTTGTTCAACAACCGATAAGAAGTTTGCACCAGTACGGTCCATCTTATTAACAAAAACCATGCGTGGAACAGAGTATTTCTCCATTTGACGCCAAACAGTTTCAGTTTGTGGTTGAACTCCTGAAGAGCCACATAACACTAATACCGCACCGTCTAATACACGTAATGAACGCTCTACTTCAATAGTAAAATCTACGTGACCAGGAGTGTCGATGATATTAATACGATGGTCTTCAAATTGTGCTTCCATCCCTTTCCAAAAACAAGTGGTTGCCGCAGACGTGATAGTAATACCACGTTCTTGCTCTTGTTCCATCCAATCCATGGTGGCTGCGCCATCATGAACTTCACCGATCTTATGTGAAAGACCAGTATAGAAAAGTACCCTTTCTGTTGTTGTCGTTTTACCGGCATCGACATGAGCACAAATACCAATGTTTCGGTAACGCTCAATAGGGGTTATACGTGCCACAATTTCTTCCTCTTTCTGAGAGATTTTCTCAGATTATAAAACAGTTGTGGTTATCACTTTGTATCTAAGTTGATACTAGGAGATAACCACGGCATTACACTTAAAACTATAAAGTTAGCAATATTTGCTAACTCATAGTGCCTACCAACGGTAGTGAGCGAATGCTTTGTTAGCTTCAGCCATACGGTGAACGTCTTCACGTTTCTTAACCGCTGAACCTTTGCTGTCAGACGCATCTAACATTTCGTTAGCTAGGCGCTGAGCCATTGATTTTTCACCACGTTTACGAGCTGCTTCAACTAACCAACGCATGGCTAGTGCATTACGACGCACTGGACGAACTTCAACTGGTACTTGGTACGTAGAACCACCAACACGACGAGACTTTACTTCCACTTGTGGGCGGATGTTATCTAACGCTGTTTCGAATAACTCAAGGTGAGTTTTTTCAGAGTTCTTTTCAGTTAAAATGTCTAATGCACCGTATACGATTTTTTCTGCAGTAGATTTTTTACCATCAACCATAAGGATGTTGATGAATTTTGCTAAAAGTTCGTTATGGAACTTAGGATCTGGCAATATCTTACGTTGCCCTACGACGCGTCTTCTTGGCATCTTAATTCTCCGTTATATTCAGGATAAACCCAAAATGTAATATGTTATTTGGCCTTACTTAACGTTTCTATTCTTTAGCTTTTATAGCTAAGAAAGGGAAACTTAAGATTTAGGTCGTTTAGCACCGTATTTAGAACGGCCTTGTCTTCTATCGCTTACACCTGAACAATCAAGCGCGCCACGAACGGTGTGGTAACGCACACCTGGTAAATCTTTAACACGACCACCACGAATCAAGATAACGCTATGCTCTTGTAAGTTGTGACCTTCACCACCGATGTATGAAGTTACTTCGAATCCGTTAGTTAAACGAACACGAGCTACTTTACGTAGTGCCGAGTTTGGTTTCTTTGGTGTAGTAGTATACACACGAGTACATACGCCACGACGTTGTGGACAAGCTTGTAACGCTGGAACGTTACTTTTTTGTACTTGTTTCACACGTGGTTTACGTACTAATTGGTTAATAGTTGCCATTAAATAGCTCCGATTAGTTAAATTTGTGTAAATTCCAATCAATGGGGAAATTTACACCCTTATAAACGTGAAAATCCGCGACTCTAAATCTCATACGCAAAGGTACAAAATATAGGGTCGCGGAATTCTATAGGTCAAGCTTTAACCTGTCAAGCACATTGTGCGCTTAGAGCAAGTTAAAGCTAATTTTTGCTAATATTGAAGATTACTCTTCGCCACCTAACATATCTGCATTTAATGCATCTGTTAATGCTTGAGCAGCTTCATCAGCTGATACTGTTACTTCTTCTTCAGGAACAGCATTTTTAGCTTTTGCACGTTCTTGATGATAAGCATAACCCGTACCGGCTGGGATTAAGCGACCAACAATGACGTTTTCTTTCAAGCCACGTAGTGTATCTTTCTTACCAGCAACAGCTGCTTCAGTAAGTACACGTGTTGTTTCTTGGAAAGAAGCCGCAGAGATGAATGACTCAGTTGCTAATGATGCTTTAGTAATACCCATCATTTGCATTTCGTATTCAGCTGGTTGTTTGCCTTCAGCTTCAAGTTCACGGTTAGCGATATTGACACGGGCAACTTCTAGGATTTCACCTTTAAGGAAGTTACTATCACCAGCGTCTAAAATCTCACACTTGCGGATCATTTGACGCACGATAACTTCAATGTGCTTATCGTTAATCTTAACACCTTGTAAACGGTATACTTCTTGTACTTCGTTAACAATGTAGTTAGCAACTGGAGCAACACCACGTAGACGTAAGATATCGTGTGGAGACTCTGGACCATCGGCAATAACTTCACCTTTAAGTACAGATTCACCTTCAAACACGTTCAATTGACGCATTTTAGGAATCATCTCTTCGTATACTTCACCACTTGGTTGAGTGATTAATAAACGCACTTTACCTTTTGTTTCTTTACCGAAACCGATAATACCTGTTTTCTCAGCTAAAATAGCTGGAAGCTTAGGCTTACGCGCTTCAAATAAATCAGCAACACGTGGTAAACCACCGGTAATATCACGAGTTTTTGACGACTCTTGAGGAATACGCGCTAGCGCATCACCAATGTTAACTTCGGCGCCATCTTCAAGGTTAACAATCGCGTTACCTGGTAAGAAGTATTGTGCTGGAATTTCAGTACCAGCAATCATCACGTCATTGCCTTTAGCGTCAACTAGTTTAACCATTGGGCGCATTTCTTTACCCGCAGAGTTACGTTGACCAGCTTCTGTAACAACAATGCTTGATAAACCTGTAAGTTCATCCGTTTGACGAACCATAGTTACGCCATCGATAAGCTCAACGAATTGAACCTTACCAGCAACCTCAGTAATAATTGGATGCGTATGCGGATCCCAATTAGCGATGATATCGCCTGAGTTAATCGCTTCACCATCTTTCTTAGAAAGAATAGTACCGTAAGGTACTTTGTAACGCTCTTTCTCACGGCCTAGTTCATCAATTACTGTTAGCTCTGATGAACGTGACGTGATCACTAAGTGATCTTCTGAGTTTGTTACAAATTTAGCGTTCTGTAATTTCAGGGTACCGTTGTTCTTAACTTGTACAGAGTTCTCAGCTGAAGCACGAGATGCCGCACCACCGATATGGAACGTACGCATGGTAAGCTGAGTACCTGGTTCACCAATTGATTGTGCTGCCACAACACCAATGGCTTCACCTTGGTTAATCATATGACCACGAGCCAAATCACGACCGTAACAATGAGCACAAATACCAAAGTCAGTTTCACAAGTAATAATTGAACGTACTTTAATTTGATCAACCGAGTTTTCTTCGATTACATCACATAATGCTTCGTCAATTAATGTGTTACGTGGCAGTAATACTTCTTCTGTACCTGGAATTAGTACATCATCACATACCACACGACCTAGTACACGTTCACGTAACGGCTCAACAACATCACCACCTTCAATCAATGGCGTCATTAATAGACCGTCTTCAGTGCCACAGTCATGTTCTGTAACAACTAAATCTTGTGCAACGTCAACTAAACGACGAGTCAAGTAACCCGAGTTAGCTGTTTTCAATGCTGTATCGGCCAAACCTTTACGCGCACCGTGAGTTGAGATGAAGTATTGTAATACGTTCAAACCTTCACGGAAGTTAGCTGTGATTGGTGTTTCGATGATTGAGCCATCTGGCTTAGCCATCAAACCACGCATACCCGCTAGCTGACGAATCTGAGCGGCACTACCACGAGCACCCGAGTCAGCCATCATAAAGATTGAGTTGAAAGAGTCTTGCTCTTCTGGCTCACCGTCACGGTTAATAACTGTTTCTTTTGATAAGTTGTCCATCATAGCTTTCGAAACTTTTTCGTTGGCAGATGACCAAATATCGATAACTTTGTTGTATTTCTCACCAGCCGTTACAAGACCTTGCTCAAACTGGCTTTGAATTTCTTTAACTTCTTCTTCTGAATCTTCGATGATGGTGTATTTCGCATCTGGAATAACCATATCGTCAATACCAACTGAAGCACCCGCGATCATCGCGTAGTGGAAACCTGTGTACATAATGTGGTCAGCAAAGATAACAGTATCTTTAAGGCCTAAGTTACGGTACGCATGGTTAATCAGTTTTGAAATTGGCTTTTTACCTAACGGTTGATCAATTAAGTCATAAGGCATGCCTTCAGGACATACTTGCCATAAAATGGCACGACCAACAGTGGTATCACGTAAAGTTGTCTTCGCTTCTAATTCGCCTTCAGCATTACGAACATGCTCAGTAATACGGATTTTAACGCGAGCGTGAAGTTCAGCAACACCAGTACGGTAAGCTTTTTCAGCTTCTTTAGTGTCGGTAAATACCATACCTTCACCCAAACCATTTACACGATCACGCGTTAGGTAATATAAACCTAATACAACATCTTGTGATGGTACTATGATTGGGTCACCGTTCGCTGGCGAAAGAACGTTGTTCGTTGACATCATCAACGTACGTGCTTCCATTTGTGCTTCGATTGTCAACGGTACGTGTACCGCCATTTGGTCACCATCGAAATCGGCGTTATATGCCGCACAAACTAGCGGATGAAGGTGAATTGCTTTACCTTCAATTAGTACTGGTTCAAAAGCTTGGATACCTAGTCTATGAAGAGTAGGTGCACGGTTAAGCATAACTGGATGTTCGCGGATTACTTCATCAAGTACATCCCAAACTTCAGCGCCTTCACGTTCAACTAATTTCTTAGCTGCTTTAATCGTTGTCGCTAAACCACGAGCTTCTAATTTACCGTAAATAAATGGCTTGAATAGCTCAAGTGCCATTTTCTTAGGTAAACCACACTGGTGTAAACGTAACGTTGGACCAACGGTAATTACAGAACGACCAGAGTAATCAACACGCTTACCTAGTAAGTTCTGACGGAAACGACCTTGCTTACCTTTGATCATGTCGGCAAGAGATTTAAGAGGACGTTTGTTAGAACCGGTAATAGCGCGGCCACGACGACCATTATCTAGAAGTGCATCAACAGATTCTTGTAACATACGTTTTTCGTTACGTACGATAATGTCTGGTGCAACTAGGTCTAGAAGACGCTTCAAACGGTTGTTACGGTTAATAACACGACGGTAAAGATCGTTAAGATCTGAAGTCGCGAAGCGACCGCCATCTAGTGGTACTAATGGACGTAAATCCGGTGGTAAAATTGGTAGAACATTCATAATCATCCACTCAGGCTTGTTGCCTGAAGCAGCGAATGCTTCCATTAATTTTAAACGCTTAGTGATTTTCTTACGTTTAGTTTCACTACCAATCTCAGGTAATTCTTCACGCATTTGCGCTACTTCACCGTCAAGATCGATTTGTTGTAGTAAAGCTAAAACCGCTTCAGCACCCATTAAGGCGTCGAATTCATCACCGTGCTCTTCTAACGCATCAAGATATTCTTCTTCTGTTAGAATTTGGCTTTTCTCTAATGTCGTCATACCTGGTTCGGTAACAACATAAGATTCAAAGTAAAGCACACGCTCAATATCACGTAACGTCATGTCTAACAATAGACCGATACGAGATGGTAATGATTTTAAGAACCAAATGTGAGCAACTGGACTTGCTAATTCGATATGACCCATACGGTCACGACGAACTTTAGTCAATGTAACTTCTACGCCACATTTTTCACAAATTACACCACGGTGCTTAAGGCGTTTGTATTTGCCACAAAGACATTCATAGTCTTTAACTGGACCAAAAATACGCGCACAGAACAAACCATCACGTTCTGGCTTAAAAGTACGATAGTTAATCGTCTCAGGTTTCTTTACTTCACCAAATGACCATGAACGAATCATGTCAGGTGAAGCTAGCCCGATGCGAATACCATCGAACTCTTCAGTTTGATTTTGTTGCTTAAGAAACTTAAGTAAATCTTTCACACTCTATCTCCTGTCGGAGTTAAATACCGGAAAGAGCAGCCATCTGCTCTTTCCCTGTACTGACTTTCAGCGTTAACTCAAAGTCAGCAATGTAGCTTTAGGTAGCCTATTCCTGATCCAATTCGATGTTGATACCCAACGAGCGAATTTCTTTCAACAATACGTTGAATGATTCAGGGATGCCTGGTTCCATTCTGTGATCACCGTCTACTAAGTTTTTATACATCTTAGTACGACCGTTAACATCATCAGACTTAACAGTAAGCATTTCTTGTAGGGTATAAGCAGCACCGTATGCTTCTAATGCCCATACTTCCATCTCACCGAAACGCTGACCACCAAATTGTGCTTTACCACCTAATGGTTGTTGCGTTACTAAGCTGTATGAACCAGTTGAACGGGCATGCATCTTGTCATCAACTAAATGGTTTAGTTTTAACATGTACATGTAACCAACAGTTACTGGACGTTCAAACTCACGACCAGTACGACCATCTGTCAGCGTAAACTGACCACTTTCAGGCATATCAGCTAGTTTGAATAAGTCTTTAATCTCACGCTCACTTGCACCATCAAATACTGGTGTAGCAATTGGAAGACCGGCACGTAAGTTACCCGCTAAACGCATAATTTCATCATCAGAGAATGAATCAATATCAACGTCTTGGCGCGACTCACCTAAGTTGTAAACTTCTTTTAAGAATTCACGTAATTTGTGAATTTCTTGTTGAGCTTGCAACATACGGTTAATTTTTTCACCGATACCACGAGCAGCCATACCTAAATGCGTTTCTAGGATCTGACCGATGTTCATACGTGATGGTACACCCAACGGGTTAAGTACAACATCAACTGGCACACCGTGCTCATCGTAAGGCATATCTTCAACAGGTACTACGTTTGAAATAACACCTTTGTTACCGTGACGACCAGCCATTTTATCACCTGGTTGAATACGGCGTTTAACAGCTAAGTAAACTTTAACAATTTTCAATACGCCTGGTGCTAGATCATCACCTTGGGTGATCTTGCGACGCTTAACTTCATATTTCTTATCGAAGTCTGCTTTAATGGCATCGTATTGCTCAGCAATTTGCTCAAGTTCAGATTGTTGACCTTCATCAGCCAAGTTTTGAACTAACCACTTGTCACGAGACATGCTGTTAAGATCAGACTCATTTAAGCCAGAAGCTAACAATAATTTCTTCGCACGAGCGTAAATGCCATCTTCAAGAATGCTGAACTCATCACCTAAGTCTTTCTTAACTTGTTTAAGTTGCATTTCTTCAATTTCAACAGCACGAGCATCTTTTTCTACACCGTCACGGGTGAAGATTTGCACATCGATGATAGTACCTGAAACAGAGTTAGGTACACGTAAAGAGCTGTCTTTAACGTCAGCTGCTTTTTCACCGAAGATAGCACGTAAAAGTTTTTCTTCTGGCGTAAGTTGCGTTTCACCTTTAGGTGTCACTTTACCTACTAAGATATCGCCACCGTTAACTTCAGCACCAATGTAAACAACACCCGCTTCATCTAATTTAGATAATGCAGACTCGCCTACGTTTGGAATATCAGCAGTGATTTCTTCACTACCTAGCTTAGTGTCACGAGCAATACAGCTTAATTCTTGAATGTGAATGGTTGTGAAACGGTCTTCTTGTGCAACACGCTCAGATAACAACATTGAATCCTCAAAGTTGTAACCATTCCAAGGCATAAACGCGATACGCATGTTTTGGCCAAGTGCCAATTCACCCATATCTGTAGACGGGCCATCTGCTAACACATCACCACGAACTACTGGCTCAGCCATACGACACAATGGACGTTGGTTGATACACGTGTTTTGGTTAGAACGTGTGTATTTTGTTAAGTTGTAAATATCAATGCCGGCTTCACCAGCTACCATTTCATTTTCATTAACTTTAACAACGATACGAGATGCATCTACGTAATCAACAACACCACCACGTTTAGCAACAACAGTTACACCAGAGTCAACCGCTACGATTTTCTCCATACCGGTACCAACCAGTGGCTTGTCCACTTTCAGTGTTGGTACAGCTTGACGTTGCATGTTCGAGCCCATCAAGGCACGGTTAGCATCATCATGCTCTAGGAATGGAATCAGTGATGCAGCAACAGAAACGATTTGTTGTGGCGAAACATCCATATACTGAACTTGTTCAGCAGACATTAAGGTAAATTCGTTTTTATGACGACAAGGGACTAAGCCATCAACTAATTTACGATCTGAATCAACATCAGCCGTTGTCTTTGCGATTACAAAGTTGCCTTCTTCGATTGCAGAAAGGTAATCAACTTCGTCAGTAACATAGCCGTCAACAATTTTACGATAAGGTGTTTCTAAGAAACCGTAATCGTTAGTACGTGCGTAACATGAAAGCGAGTTGATCAAACCAATGTTTGGACCTTCCGGCGTTTCGATTGGACAAACACGACCATAGTGAGTTGGATGTACGTCACGTACTTCGAAACCAGCACGTTCACGTGTTAAACCACCCGGGCCTAAGGCAGAAATGCGACGCTTATGCGTTACTTCTGATAACGGGTTGTTTTGGTCCATAAATTGTGACAATTGCGAAGAACCAAAGAATTCTTTAACGGCAGCTGAAATCGGCTTAGCGTTAATTAAGTCTTGCGGCATAATCGCATCTAAGTCACCAAGACTTAAACGTTCACGAACAGCACGTTCTACACGAACTAAACCAACACGGAATTGGTTTTCTGCCATTTCACCTACTGAACGGATACGACGGTTACCTAAGTGATCAATATCATCAACTTCACCTTTACCGTCACGAATGGCGATAAGAGTTTTCATTACTGAGATAATGTCATCGTTAGATAAAATTCCATTGCCCACTTCATCAGCATTGCCAACACGACGGTTGAACTTCATACGACCTACCGTTGATAAGTCATAACGTTCAAGTGAGAAGAACAAGTTATTAAATAACGTGTCAGCCGCATCTTTTGTTGGTGGCTCGCCTGGACGCATCATACGGTAAATTTCAACTAAAGCTTCTAAGCGGTTAGTTGAGTTATCTACACGTAAAGTGTCAGACATATATGAACCAACATCAAATTCGTTCATATATAAAGTAGAAAGTACTTTATGACCTGCTTGACTTAATTCAGCCAACATTTCTAAGGTGATCTCAGCATTTGCATCAGCAATCACTTCACCTGTAGATTCATCTATGTATGCTTTAGAAAGTACTTTGCCAACAATGTATTCTGCAGGTACGTCTAAAGTATCAATTTTTTCTTTTGAAAGCGTACGAATATGACGAGCGGTAATACGACGACCCTGTTCAACAAGCACATCACCATTTGGTAATTTAATGTCAAAGGTTGCAGTTTCACCACGTAAGCGTTCTGGAATTAAATCCATTACTAACTTATCGCCCTTAATTTCAAAATTCGTCGTATCGTAGAAAATTGCTAGAATTTCTTCAGTAGAATATTCTAAGGCACGTAAAATGATCGATGCAGGTAATTTACGACGACGGTCAATACGGACGAATAAATTATCTTTTGGATCAAATTCAAAATCCAACCAAGAACCACGGTAAGGAATAACGCGTGCGTTATATAACACTTTACCTGAAGAATGTGTTTTACCTTTATCATGATCGAAAAACACACCTGGAGAACGATGTAATTGTGAAACAATAACACGCTCTGTACCATTAATGACAAATGTACCATTGTCAGTCATTAATGGGATTTCACCCATGTATACTTCTTGTTCTTTGATATCTTTTACTGTGCCGGCAGCTGCTTCTTTATCATAAACAACTAAACGTAATTTCACACGTAATGGCGCAGAGTAAGTTACACCGCGTATTTGACATTCTTTAACGTCAAATAACGGTTCGCCCAAACGGTAACTCACAAATTGTAATTCTGAACTACCAGAATAGGCTTTAATTGGGAAAATAGAACGAAACGCAGCCTCTAGGCCTGTTTCACCTGTTGGATCAATATCAATAAACTTACGGAAAGATTCGAGTTGGATTGATAACAAGAATGGATAATCCATTACTTGCGCACTTTTACCAAAGTCCTTACGAATACGTTTCTTTTCAGAGTAAGAGTAAACCATGGGGTTCCTCAGCTTGCTGGTTATGGCCGAATCTGCCTTAAAATACCAATTGGATTTAAATAATGGCGCTAATTACGAGTAGTAATTGGCAATTATCTAATCCAATTGGTATCAGACAGGATATTGCAGTGATGCTTTTAAAATACTAAGCATCAAATAATGCACTGTTTTGGTTCAAAAAAAAACCACTTTCTTTAGCGCAAAAAGGCCGGTGACGTTTAAATCACCAGCCATTGCCTTTTCAGGCAAATAATCTGTTTAAAAACAGATTATTTGATCTCAACAGAAGCACCTGCTTCTTCAAGAGCTTTCTTAAGTTCTTCAGCTTCAGCTTTTTCAACACCTTCTTTAAGTGCTTTAGGAGCTGATTCAACTAAGTCTTTAGCTTCTTTTAAGCCAAGACCTGTTGCGCCACGAACGGCTTTAATTACAGCAACTTTCTTCTCACCGAAACCTGTTAAGATTACGTCGAATTCAGTTTGCTCTTCAGCAGCAGCACCAGCGTCACCGCCAGCAACAGCAACTGCAGCAGCTGCAGATACGCCGAACTTCTCTTCCATTGCTTCGATTAGTTCAACTACGTCCATTACTGACATTTCAGCAATAGCATTTAGGATATCGTCTTTAGAAATAGACATTATAAATTTCCTGTTTTAAGTAACAGTCTCTATGACTGTTATAAATAACTATAAATACAAAAAGTGCGAATTGTGCTCTTAACATTAAGAGGTAAACAATTATTAAGCAGCTTCTTGCTCTTTCTGATCGCGTACTGCAGCAATCGTGCGGCAAAGTTTGCCAGCAGATGCTTCTTTCATAGCGCTCATTAAACGTGCAATTGCTTCGTCGTAAGTTGGTAGCTTAGCTAACATATTTACGTCTACTGCATTACCTTCAAATGCTGCTGCTTTTAATTCAAAAGCTTCGTTAGTTTTAGCGAAGTCTGTGAATAAACGTGCTGCTGCACCTGGGTGCTCGTTTGAAAATGCAATTAGTGATGGACCAACTAATGTGTCAGAAACACATTCAAAGTCAGTACCTTGTAATGCACGACGTGCTAATGTGTTACGGATAACTTTCATCCATACACCATTTTCACGAGCTTGCTTACGTAATACAGTAATTGCTTCAACTGTAACACCGCGTGAATCCGCGATTACAGCTGACTGAGCGCCACTGGCAGCTTCTTGAACTTCAGCAACAATTGCTTTTTTGTCATCAAGATTGATAGCCATTGGCTTTACTCCTGGTTCACCGGCAATAAAAAACCGGTATTTACTATCCCCAAATTAATAAACATTAACTTAGGCCGTTACGGCGAGGACCAGAATTAGGAAATACTGGGTAATCACCATCTACGTAGGAAAAATTAAGCTTTCTATGAAGGATCATATCGGCTCCTACGGTCTTTGACGGGGTTGTCTTAAGTAAAAAATACTCATTAACAGACAACACCTACCAAAATTTAAGGGGCGAAATTATAGTCTACAATTTCGCCCTTGTAAAGTATCGAAAATCGATGCTTTACAGAAAATTAAGCTGTTAAACTAGCTTGGTTTACCGAAACACCGGCGCCCATAGTAGTTGAAACAGAAATCTTCTTAATAAACTGACCTTTAGCGTTAGCTGGTTTTGCTTTCTTAAGCGCTTCCAATAATGCTTCAAGGTTTTGTTGCAATTTAGCATCTTCGAAATCAGCCTTACCAATAGTAGTATGGATGATACCGTTTTTGTCATTGCGATAGCGGATTTGACCCGCTTTTGCGTTGTTAACTGCAGTAGTAACGTCTGGAGTTACCGTGCCAACTTTAGGGTTAGGCATTAAACCACGTGGGCCTAAGATTTGACCTAGTTGACCAACAACACGCATTGCGTCTGGAGTAGCAATAACTACGTCAAAGTCCATATTACCGGCTTTAACTTGTTCTGCTAAATCTTCCATACCTACAACGTCAGCACCAGCTTCTTTAGCTTTCTCTGCGTTTGCGCCTTGAGTAAATACAGCAACACGAACATCACGACCAGTACCATGAGGTAATACTGTCGCGCCACGTACGTTTTGATCTGATTTACGAGCGTCAATGCCAAGGTTAACAGCAACGTCTACACTTTCACGAAAGTTAGCAGTAGCTAATTCTTTTAATAAAGAAATCGCTTCGTTGATGTCATATTCTTTTAATACGTCTACTTTTTCACGGATAAGACGAGCGCGTTTTGATAATTTAGCCATTGATTAGTCCTCTACCACTAAACCCATTGAACGAGCAGAACC
This sequence comes from Colwellia sp. SU-HH01172, assembly GCF_057553355.1. Classification (NCBI taxonomy): domain Bacteria; kingdom Pseudomonadati; phylum Pseudomonadota; class Gammaproteobacteria; order Alteromonadales; family Colwelliaceae; genus Colwellia; species Colwellia sp. SU-HH01172. The sequence goes on from NZ_BAAJMB010000006.1 coordinate 194,171, forward strand.
CGCAATGGTACGCACTGCAGCTTCCATTGAACCAGCAGTAAGATCTGGTTCTTTAGTCTTAACGATTTCTTCAAGTTGTGCTGTAGTAACAGTACCAACTTTTTCAGTGTTAGGACGACCTGAACCGCTCTTGATACCAGCCGCTTTCTTAAGTAAGTAAGAAGCAGGTGGTGTTTTTGTATCAAATGTGAAAGAACGATCAGCATATACTGTAATTACTACAGGAACTGGAGCGCCTTTCTCTAATGAATCTGTTTTCGCGTTAAACGCTTTACAGAATTCCATGATGTTCACACCGTGTTGACCTAATGCAGGACCAACTGGTGGTGACGGGTTTGCTGCACCAGCAGCAACTTGTAGCTTGATTAAAGCTGTGACTTTTTTAGCCATGGTTTTAATACCTTTAGTATGGGTTCAAACGCTAATAATAAAATCAGCTCCCCGTTAACAAAAATCGATTTTATCCATAACAAGATAAAATCGGCAGCGGATTATATATTATTCGACGGCAAAAACGCAAGACACAAGATGAACTTTGTTTAAAAAAACAACGAAGATAAGAGTTTAATTTAGTAAACCATATAGACCGACAAAAAGGATCCAGCTGCCCAAAAAGAATTTCAATGGTTTAGCGCCTAGCGCCTGAGCGATAAATCTCGCCAAAAATGCGCCGACGACTGCACCAGGAATAGCAAACATAAGTATGTCAACATGAATTGCCGTACCAGACAGAAAATAAGGTAAGCCAGCCCAAACCGTTAAGCAAGAAACAATAACCCCAGCAGCAACGGAAAACATTATAGAAAAGCCTTGCAACAATAATACAACTGCAAGAATTTCACCGACCCCTACCGATATCCATGCGGTAATCATACCACCTAAAAAGCTACATACTGCAATGGTAACTTGTTCACCTTGCAGTAACTTATTACGCTCATTTTGATACGAGCACTGCTTCACCAGCATACAATGACACAGCACGACAATACCAAAAACGAAGGAAAAAACATTGAAGATATTATCAACAGAAGTTACTGATGGTATTGGTGTGTATTGCACTAACCACAACCCTAATATAGAAAAAGGTACACTCACCCTAAGCACGCGTAAAAGTTGAAATAATGAACTTTGCTTTCGATAAAACCATAACCAAGAAATGCTACCAACGGCCATACCGCAACTTTGAATGGCAAAGCTCGTTGCAATAATCACATCACTTGGTAAGCCAAGTAATCGAAAAGAAGGTACGAAAACAACACCACCACCAGCACCGGTGGCATTTGCCGTTATAGCACCCAAAATACCCAATATAAAAAAGCCGGAATATTCACCAGACCAATCGAAAGATACAATTGCAGCAAGCAGTATAGTCACTGCAATTAAAGTGAAGGTAACGCGTCTTGGCCACTTTTTTTCTACGTACCTGCGATAGTGATGCATAAACTATTTTACCTTCAACCGCTTAAACTTAAAATGGAAGGTTAAGCATACTACGTCAGACACTCTAGCAACAAATAACGGACATAAAAAAACCAGAGTATTAACTCTGGTTTCATTTAAATTATTGGAAGTGCTTATATTAGCCTTTTTCGACTTGGCCAAACTCTAAATCAACTGGTGTTGAACGACCAAAAATAAGTACTGATACTTTAATACGGTTCTTCTCGTAATCAAGCTCTTCAACCACACCGTTAAAGTCAGCAAATGGACCGTCGATAACACGTACCACTTCGCCCGGTTCAAATAATGTTTTAGGTTTCGGCTTATCAGTATCTTCAAGGCGTTGTAAAATGCGATCCGCTTCTTTTTGCGTAATTGGCGCAGGTCTATCTGAAGTGCCGCCAATAAAGCCTAATACGCGTGGTACAGACTTAACCAAATGCCATGCTTCTTCATCCATCGCCATTTGTACTAATACATAGCCAGGGAAGAATTTACGGGCACTTTTACGTTTTTGTCCGGCACGCATTTCAATAACTTCTTCAGTCGGCACTAATATTTGGCCAAATTTGTCTTGTAAGCTGTGAATTTCAATATGTTCAGCTAAAGTCTTTTGTACTCTACCTTCATAACCGGAAAACGCTTGTACAACATACCAACGTAATTTTGGCTTGTTTGTTTCTTCAAGCGACTCTGTGTTTGTAATTTCTTCAGTCATGATATTACCTTTAACCTACTTTTAAGCCAGTAATTAATCCTACTACCCAAAATAGAACTGAATCTAATCCCCAAAGTAGTAAAGACATTATTAATGTTGCCACTAATACGATACCGGTTGTTTGCACTGCTTCTTGGCGTGTTGGCCAAACAACTTTACGTACTTCTGTACGAGATTCTTTAGCAAATGCGACAGCTGAACGACCTTTCACTGTTTGCATAGCAACAAGTCCTGCAATAATAATAGTCGCTACAACGGCTAAAGCACGAACAAGAACTGATTGCTCAGCAAAAAAGTAGTTACCCACTACTGCACCAGCTAAAAGAAGAACAATTATGCTCCACTTTAAAAAATCGAGCGAACCACTTGGTTCATGTTCAGTACTTGCGTTCATATTTACTACCTGTAATTACACGTCTAATCTAAGACTAAGCAACTCCGACAGCGTCGAAGCTAAATTCTAAAGCACGAATAAGTTAAGACATTCGCACTTTACTCAAAAAATGGCAGGGGTAGAGAGATTCGAACTCCCAACCGTCGGTTTTGGAGACCGCTGTTCTACCAATTGGAACTATACCCCTTCAAATTGTACTTACACTTAACGAGTGGTTCTTAGTTGTTTGGGAATTAAGAGTGACTCTAGAAGTGAGGCGCTATTATACTAAGCAAAATATTTTACTCAAGGACTATTTTCAGATTTCAATAATGCTAGTCCTTGGTGGCGATAGCAGCTGAATATAAGCTCTTATAACCTTTTGTAAATATATACGTAGGTCAACATACAAAAAACGTACTGATTTTAAAAAGTTAAACGCAGAAAACAAAAAAGGCCGCTTTCGCGACCTTTTTTAGTGTTAATCTAAATCAACTATTCTCAAAGAGAATTAGTCCATGATTTTAGATACAACACCAGCACCTACTGTACGACCACCTTCACGGATAGCGAAGCGTAAACCTTCGTCCATCGCTACTGGGTTGATAAGCTCTACAACAAACTTCAAGTTGTCGCCTGGCATTACCATTTCTACACCTTCAGGAAGCTCTACTGCACCTGTGATGTCGGTTGTACGGAAGTAAAACTGTGGACGGTATCCTTTGAAGAATGGCGTATGACGACCACCTTCATCTTTAGATAACACGTATACTTCTGACTCAAACTTAGTGTGAGGAGAAATTGAACCTGGAGCACATAATACTTGACCACGTTCTACGTCTTCACGCTTAAGACCACGTAAAAGAACACCACAGTTCTCACCAGCACGACCTTCGTCAAGAAGTTTACGGAACATTTCAACACCAGTACAAGTTGATTTTTGTGTATCACGGATACCAACAACTTCTACTTCTTCACCAACTTTGATGATACCACGCTCAACACGACCTGTTACAACAGTACCACGACCTGAAATTGAGAATACATCTTCGATAGGCATGATGAATGCACCGTCGATTGCACGCTCTGGCTCTGGAATGTAAGAATCAAGTGCGTCAGCTAGTTCAACTACTTTCTCTTCCCATTTAGCTTCACCTTGAAGTGCGCCTAATGCTGAACCTTGGATAATTGGTAAGTCATCACCTGGGAATTCGTATTCGCTAAGAAGTTCACGAACTTCCATTTCTACTAATTCTAGTAATTCTTCGTCATCTACCATGTCACATTTGTTCATGAATACGATGATGAAAGGTACACCAACTTGACGTGATAACAAGATGTGCTCACGTGTTTGTGGCATTGGACCATCTGTAGCAGCAACTACTAAGATAGCGCCATCCATTTGTGCAGCACCGGTGATCATGTTTTTGATGTAATCGGCGTGACCTGGACAATCTACGTGTGCGTAGTGACGAGTTTCTGTATCGTACTCGATGTGAGAAGTATTGATTGTAATACCACGCTCACGCTCTTCTGGAGCATTATCGATTTGTGCGAAATCTTTAACTTCACCACCGTGAACTTTAGTTAATACCGCAGAGATAGCAGCAGTTAAAGTTGTTTTACCGTGGTCAACGTGTCCGATTGTACCAACGTTAACGTGCGGTTTATTACGTTCGAATTTTTCTTTAGCCATCTTAAAATACCTCAGGGTAGATTAACAAAAATTAAATAATAAGTTTTTTGAGATAGCGAAGAATGTCTTTAGGATGGTGCTGATAGGCAGATTCGAACTGCCGACCTCACCCTTACCAAGGGTGCGCTCTACCAACTGAGCCATATCAGCATATCATTATAAAGATGGAGCGGACGGCGGGAATCGAACCCGCAGCTTTAGCTTGGAAGGCTAAGGTATTACCACTATACGACGTCCGCACATTCTTTTCAAAATCTCAATAAAAATGGTGGAGGGAGGTGGATTCGAACCACCGAAGGCGGAGCCGTCAGATTTACAGTCTGATCCCTTTGGCCACTCGGGAACCCCTCCAATTTTTATCACCCTTTTACATATTCATGTAATAAGAGTATTAATGGTGCCGACTGCCGGAGTCGAACTGGCGACCTACTGATTACAAGTCAGTTGCTCTACCAACTGAGCTAAGTCGGCACTACATTAAGTGGTGCGAATTCTAGAGTAATGTTTTCTAGCATGCAACAGGAAAATGCAAAAAAAAGCATGTTTTTATGCGTTTGATGGTTTTTTATTCGCATTATTGATTTTATTGTCTGAATAACGCCAATTTAACTGGCGTGGAAACAACTTAAACCATGAAATATCAAGCTTGGTGCCAATTCATAATCATCATTGATTAAGTCCGCTAGTTGCTCACTATTACCACCGGTTAACAGTACTTTATTAACTGTTAGCAACTTATTTGCCTGCACAATCGCTTCTTTGATTGCGCCGATAGTCATTGCCCAGACGCCATGATTTAAACATTGTGAGCTATTCTTACCAAATGAAACATTAGCGATGGCAATCGGCTCAGCAACAATTTTTTGCGTATTGCTAAGCAAACCAGTAAACATCGTTTGAACCCCTGGCATTATCCAACCACCAAGGTGCTGGCCATTAGCAGCGAGTAAATCAACCGTTGTCGCGGTGCCAGCGTCAATTATCAAGACATTTTGTTGTGGATAAAGCTGGTGGGCCGCAATTATCGCCAGCCATCGATCAACACCTAAACTTTCTGGCTGAAGATAACTTGAAGAAACACCAAAAGCTTTTGCTTGGCTTTGCACCTGCAAAAATGCAATATTTTGTGCTGATGCCCAAGCCTCGATTTCGACCAGTACGTTATTAGCATGCACATTCGCAACAATAAGCTCTGAAACATCGGCAAAATCTTTTGATGCTAAAGCTTGCAGAAAAAGCTGATAATCAAGATAAACAACGTCACTAAACATTGATTCATCATCTGTTTGCTGAAAAACATATTTTACTTGCGTATTTCCTATGTCAACCAGTAGTCTCATCGCCCACCTCGTAAACTTACCTCACCACCATATACGGGGCCAACCTTACCGTTGACTTCTAACAATAAAGCTCCTTGAGCATTAATACCTCGACTGATCCCGCGCGTTGTTTTTTCACCGGTAATTAAAGCGACTGGTTTATTGAGATAAAAATCTTGTGCTTGCCACTGCGCAACCATAGTATTGATGCCACTTTGACTATGTATACTGAGGCGTTTAAGTAACGCAGAAATAATATTAGCAGCCAGTAAATTTCGATCAATTTCCACACCTAAGGCGCTAGATAAGTCAGTCCAAGGTTGATCAACGAGTTCAGCACTTTTACTCGGCATATTGATATTTAAACCTATCCCGATAACACAATGGCAAGGCTCCATCGCCTGCCCTTCCAAATCAATCAATATACCCGCAAGCTTTACACCGTTAAAATAAATATCATTTGGCCATTTTAACTCCACCTCAATATTATAAAGTGCTTTAATGGCATCACTGACCGCAAGTGCAGCAACAACACTTAAGCCCATGGCTGCTGACATCCCTTGCTCTAAATACCAGTACATAGACATATAAATGTGTGAGCCAAAAGGTGAAATCCATTGTCGGCCACGACGGCCTCGCCCGGCACTTTGATATTCTGCTATGCAAACTTGCCCTAACGTGTTTTGATTGGGTAATCGACGCATTAAATAGCTGTTTGTCGAATCAATAACACTATGAACTTCCACCTTGGGCGTATCATTGCTAGTGGCTAAATGGGCCACTATTGCATCTTCACTTAATAATGCAATGGGTTCAGCTATTCTATAGCCTTTACCGGTAACACTGAAAATATCAAAGCCCATTTCTTGTAAAGCGGCGATATGCTTAGAAATCGCAGCGCGGCTAACCCCTAACTCTTCACCTAATGCCTGACCGGATAGAAAATCACCTTTAACAAGCTTTTGAATTAACGTCTCTCGAATTGCTTTCATTAACTGCACTCTGCTATCAGATTATCTAATTCACCACGCTCACCAATAAAACGCACTTCCGGCACCAGAGTAATCGCAAACTTAGCAAAAACTTGCGTTCGAACATGAGCCGCTAAATTGATTAGATCTTGCCCTGAGCCACTGGCATAATTAACTAAAACTAAGGCTTGTTTGTCGTGCACGCCGACATCTCCTTGACGAAACCCTTTCAAACCCGCTTGTTCAATGAGCCAACCAGCCGCTAACTTAATCTCGCCATTACTTTGCTGATAATGAGGTATGCTTGGGTATTGTAATTGCAATGCTTGGAAGCATTTTTTGCTAACAATCGGGTTTTTAAAAAAACTCCCCGCATTTGCCAATGCAGCAGGATCCGGTAATTTACTTTCGCGTAATTGAATAACTTTCAACATAATGTCTTGTGCACTAATCGGTGACTTTAACTGATTTAAGCCCTGATAACTCAATACCGGCTGCCACAGTTTAGGAAACTTAAAGTGTACATGAGTAATTATCCCACGGCCCTTTAAGATTCCTTTAAAAATACTGTCTCGATAATCAAATTGGCATTGCGAGTGAGTATACTCAACAAGCTTTTGTTTGTTAAAGTCATACCAAGAAACGTGGTCAATAAAATCTCCCACTTCAACACCATAGGCGCCAATATTCTGCACTGGCGCCGCGCCAACACTACCAGGTATTAATGCTAGGTTCTCCAAACCATAAATTTCTTTTTCAATGCAAAATTTGACCAGTTGGTGCCAATTTTCCGCACAAGCAACACTGATATAAAAATAATCGTCATCTTCAATGACTTCAATACCTTTGAAGCTTGGCTTGATAATAACTGGGGTTTGTTGATGACAAAAAAGCGTATTGCTTCCTTCTCCTAAGACATAATAATGAGTCAATTGATTATAGGGAATTTCACTGAGTTCATTAATGCTCGACGGGAAGTAAATGGTTGGTGCTGTCGTTTCTAAATTAAAGCTATTCAAAGCTTGTAACGAAAATTGGCAATATACTTTCATAGTGAAGAATTTAGGAAATTTTCACTATTGTACGCAATTATCGCCACCGCTTAAACTATGCGTGAGGATTAACCGCGTTTTCTTGCTGCCAACTTAATAATATTATTCCGTTCGCTATAATATTTATTTTGATACTTGTCGGTATCAATATTTTCACTGTGATTAATAACTACCCCTTCAATTGGAGCATTGACTTGCTTTAACATCCGCAAGCCAGAGGAGATTTGATCTCGCTTGGTTTTGTTGCCATGCACCACATAAAGTACACTTTCAACCAACTTGGAAATAATTACCGCATCGCTCACCGCATTTACCGGAGGCGTTTCAATAATTATGCGGTCATAAAAGTTACCAAACACTTTAATCAGCATATTAAAGCGTTTCATTGACAGGAATGCCAAAGGATTAGCCGGCGAAATACCTGAAGTTAAAATATCTAATTTGACGTTTTTATCACGAATGATACATTCGTTGATTTGGTGAGTTTTCGCTAGCAAGTTTGAAAGTCCAGGGCGATGCTGGTTCAAATTCATATTTTTCGCAATCGTTGGATGCCGCATATCGGCTTCAATCAACAAGACTTTTTCCATTTCACTAAACGAACGCGCTAAGTGCAATGCTACCGTAGACTTTCCTTCATTTGGCACCGAAGAAGTAACGGCAATAATTTTCGGCGGTGTTTTTTCATTGTTAAATAACAATGCTGTTCGCAAGGTTCGTATCGCTTCAGTAAAGCGATTATCAGAGATATAAGCGTCTTCTTTCTTATCATTGGAGCTGGCTTTAATTTTAGGTAACACCGCTAAAATTGGCGCTTCATTAAAGTTATCTAATTTGCGTCGCGAATTAAGCGTGTCCATTAGCAGCTCACGCATAATAATAATAATCGAGATAAATGCCATTGCCATGACAAAACTAATCATTACCGCTAAAGTTTTATTAGGTGCAAATTGCGATTTAGGCATAATCGCTTTATCAATAAAACGAACATAAAAGTTTGCTTTATAATTACCCATGGCATCAGCTTCTTTTAGACGCACTAAATAATTATTATAAAGCTCTTTATTGGTTTCAACCTCACGGCTTAATTGCGAAAATTTATTTTGTAAGCGACTTAAGCGAATATAGTTTTTCTTTGATTGCGCTAATCGTTGCTCGGTGGCATTAACTTTCTCTACGGCATTGAAATAATCTTTTTCAAACGATGAAACAATCGTTAATATTTGCGAGTCTATGCGTTTTTCCAATGAATTTAATTCTGACTGCACCGCAATTCTTTTTGGATGCTTAGGTCCATAACGCTGTGCCAATTCATTTAACTTTCGTTCAACTTTCTCTTCATTGCGCTTTAGCAACACAAATGAGGATTGGTTATTCACTGCTTGCATTTGGGTTAACTTTTCAAGATCCGAGCGATTTTTTTGAATTTCTTGATAGGTAACCCCTAAATCATCCTTAAGTTTAGCGGCTTTCAATGCTTCCGATGTCAACTCAGAAAGTTGCCCCCCGACTAAACCAACAATACCTTGTATATCAACAATACCTTCCTTTTCACGGTACTCTTGCAAAGATTGCTCGGAAATTTCTAACTTTTTACCGAGTTCTTCTAGTTGATCAACTAACCATTGAGAGGTTGTTTCTTTCGAGGCACTATGAATTTCGTCTTGGTATTGTAAATAGGTAATACCGACTTGGTTGGCCACTTTTTGAGAGAGTTCAGGTGAGTATGAAGAAAAACTAATTTTGACCAGTTCGGTACCAGAAATTGGTGCTATGTTAAGTCGACGTTGAAATCCTAAAACTATATCGCTGACCTTTGGTGCTGTTTTACGTTGGCCAATCTCGGCGAAAAAAGGGATTTTATCATTATATTTACCGCTGTTAAATTCACTGTGCTGAACTAAGTTCAGCTGAGAAATAACTCGTTCGGCAAATTTTCGAGAGCGCAGTAATTCATATTGTGTTTGAATTTGCTCTTTACTGGCATTTGACTCATTAAAGGCATCGTTGATTGATAAGGTGTTAGCTGGCTTATTGCTACCTATTTGCAGTATGGCCGTCGCTTTGTATGATGGTTTTAATAAAGAAACATAAAATGCAACGGTAAAAGAAACCAGTAAGGTAAAAAATACTATTTTCCAACGACGAAGCCAAAGTGGCGTTAAAACTTCTTTTAACGCCACTTCATCATTCACCAATGTTGCATTTTCGTTGTCTAGTGTGTTCAAAAAAAGCTTTGCTCTATCTCGATAATATCATCAGGCAAAATCGAACTTGCTACATTAGCCGAAAATGTATGCTTCACTCCGTCAGTAACGCGAGTGATTTTCCAGTCAGATTTTGACGCTCTTGCTGCTAAGCCACCTGCTATCGCAATGGCTTTATCTAGTGTTAAATCTTCCTGAAATGGGTAACCGCCGGGGCGCTTTACTTGTCCGTGGATAAAAAATGGTCGATAAATAGTAATGGTGACAGCAACTTGAGGAGCGACCAAATAATCTCCACGTAAGCCATCCGCTATTTTTTTCTCTAACGATTTTGTCGACAACCCCAGCACAGATATATCCGATAAAAACGGAAATGAAATCATCCCAGACTTATCAATTTTTACTCGGGTTGTTAAATCCGGCTCACCGTAAACGACAATCTCAATTTGGTCTCCGGAGCCTAAATTATAATCACTTGCCGCTGCCTGACCAATGAGGCACAACAAGCAAAACATCAAAAATCGCATACTTTTCACTCAATTGAATTACAAATAGTAACATTATCTGCTAGCTAAATACTAATTTTCTCATTATTGGACAAGAACGCTCGTTAATATTTAGTCCACTACAATATTGTAACAACCATAATCCTTTAATTAACATGGCACTATCTGAGTAATCAACTATTTATGTAAACTTTCATGCCACTTGTAATTACCTTATTGAAAATATGGCTATTTGATACAAATAAAACAGCTAAGATAAATTAGCAAAAAACTTGATTATTAGCCCTATAATCGCACCTTAACGCCCATTGAGATATTGTTATAACCATAATCAATATCGGCATAGTTAGCGTCTAATGATTTATATCGGTATTGCAAATGAAAACTTAATCTATCATTACGTTGATAATTAAGTTTTAGGGCTGAATTAAGGTAATCTTCTTCCCGTTGGCTGTCCGGCGTAATAAACTCTTCACGGTTTAAGCCAATTAATGCTGTTAAACTAATATGGTCAGTAAAGGCATGTGAGATATCAACTTGATATGTTTCTGCTAATCGGTAAGTACTGGCTAAACGGTCAGTTTCGTCAAACTTGCGATCAGACGCTAGGCGTACTGAGGTAAAATCTGATGGCCGCCACGTATAGTCAAATCGCCATTTTAATGCATCATCATCTTTTAATGTCGCATTTTCAAACTTGATGTTTTGATAGCCAACTAAAAAACTTAGTTCGCTAATCACTGTTGTTTGCCATTTAACCCCAACTAAACCTGTTAAGCTATCGCGATTGAGCGCTGGCTGATTCGGATAATCGACCTGTCTATAGCTAACATCAATTGCCATATAGGTTTTTCCAGAAATTAAATAATCAAAACTGGATTTTAGATCAATCGCTTCAGTGTCCAATTCTCGAGTTATTGCCCGGCGAGTGGTAAATTCTCCTTGCTGATAATTTGCTTCAAAGCTCAACCGACTCAATGAATCTAAATTTCCATACTCAAAACCTATTTGGGCGCCATTGTTTTCTTTTTTATCACCTTCGACTAGGCTTTCTGCCTCACCAAGTGATAAACCAGAGCCTCGATAAATATAATTATTTAACCAATATGCAGACATATATAGCCGCTGATTTTGGCTAAACTTAAATTGATATGTCGGCATTAGCGAAAAGTCAGTATGGTCATCATCTTCAAAATCTTGAAAAATAAATGCATCTACGGTCGCATCGACATTGAAGGCGGACTGATTACTTTTTGACTCAAGCGCAAGCACCGAAGATACAGTATAAAATGCCGTACTTTGCTCATCGTTGGCTTGATATAAAAAATTGTCGATATAGCCTGCCTCCGCTGCCACATCTATATCAAGGTTATTTTCAGATTTAGCAAATACCAAGGTGCTAAAACAGCCACTAGTTACCAAAAGCGAAGCAACCAGTAGAGAAGTTTTTACGGAAAACGGAGGAAAATTCATATCCAACATTGCCTATTATTATTGTAATAATGAAGAATATTGTCAGTATGCACAAAAAAGGATTTCTTTAAAATGCTTTGTTATAAATTTGTTATCAATGAATGGAGACTAAAATAATAAAAGCAACTGGGGACTGTTGCTTTTTAAGTGAATGAAACACTGGCTGAATAGGAGGTTAAATATTTTTACTAAACGCTTTAGACTTTCGCTGTATGTTGTACATTTTCTGTTTGCCTTCCGGCAGATTCTCAATGGCTTGTTCAACATAGCCTTGTTCAATAAACCAATGAGCACTGACTGTGGTCAGAACAAAAATCGACGAAAGCTTTTGCCTTTTAGCCGCTTGCTCCAACGCATTGATCAGGCGAATGCCACGATTACCGCCACGATAATCAGGGTGAATAACCAAGCAGGCTATTTCACCACTGTTTGCTTCAGGGTATGGGTATAGTGCTGCACAGGCAATGATCACCTCTTCTTTCTTAATCACGGTGAAGCGATCAATTTCAACTTCCAGTAATTCGCGTGAGCGCTTGACTAACACACCTTCTTCTTCCAATGGTGCAATTAGCTCTAAAATACCGCCAACATCATCAATATTAGCGGCCGATAATTGTTCCTGATGATCTTTGGCAATCAAAGTGCCAGCGCCATCTCGAGTGAATAACTCTTGTAGTAAGGCACTATCACTGGCGTAACTGACACAATGACAACGCTCTACCCCTTGTTTTGCACTTTGAATTATCGCCTGCAGTAATAGCTGACCAATATAGTCCTCTTGCTCATTAAGTAAATTGGTAACCGTAGCAACACCACAGCTGCGGATCAATTCACCTTGCTTATCAAGTAAGCCTGATTGTTTTGTTAAAGCAATTAATTTATCCGCTTTTAGTGCAATGGCAGTTTTTGCCGCTACGTCTTCCAATGCCAAGTTGAACACTTCACCTGTTGATGAATAACCAACAGGAGACAACAACACAATACTGCCAAAATCGAGCTGGGTTTTTATGCCGTCACTGTCAATACGACGCACACGACCGGTATGCTTAAAGTCAATGCCATCACGAACACCGATTGGCTTGGCAATAACAAAATTACCGGTACTGACACGAATTTGCGCGCCATGCATTGGCGAATTTACCAAGCCCATGGTCAACAACGCTTCAATATGAATACGCAGTGAGCCCGTGGCATCTTTTACCGTTAGCAAAGTATCAGCATCAGTAATACGCAAGTTCTGCTCTATTTGTGGTATTACATTTTGTACTTTTAAACGCTTTTCAATTTGCGGGCGAGCCCCATGAATTAGCACCAACTTAACTCCAAGACTTCTGAGCAAAGCAATATCGTGAATGATGTTGGCAAAGTTAGCATGTTCAACCGCATCACCGCCAAACATCAGCACAAAGGTTTTACCACGATGAGCATTAATGTAAGGCGCGGCGTTTCTAAACCACTTAACGTTATTTTCGTTACTGTTCATATTATCTAACTACTACTTACTCTATAAATCATTTTCATGCTGAAATGAATGCGTTCAGCGTTGAACAATATATTCCATCGCCACTTCATCGGCTGGGTCTTTGTATGGACTTGGTTCACTGTCTTCAATAATATTTTCAGCTAATGAACTTTTCTCAATAACGTTGAAGCCTAACTTAGCAAAATATTGCGGAATATAGGTCAATACGATAATTTGCTGTAACTCCATCTGATGAGCAAACTCAAGTAGGTACTGCACTAGGGCTTCACCCTGACCTTGTTTATGAGCACTTTCTTCAATCACGATTGAACGAATTTCTGCCAAGCTAGTTTGATAAATATATAACGACGCTGAGCCAACCACTTTGCCGTCAATTTCAGCAACAACAAAGTTTTGAATATCGTGAATAATATTGTCACGCGTACGAGGTAATATTTCCCCTTTCGCCGCCCAAAAATCGGTTAAGGCATAAATGCTGTCAACATCTGACATTTTAGCTCGACGTACAGACATTGCCGCCGCTTTTTGTGCATTTAGGCGCTGTTTAACTTGTTTTAATGCCACTTGAGTTTGTTGTTTACCTGGCGCGCCAACAACATTCTCATTAAGAATTTCACTTTCACCTGACTGAATACTCGCTAACGCCTGCTCAACTTGACCACGTGATGTGCCGCCAAGTGCTTCACGTTTATCCAATGTCGATTCAATTGATAGATGTTGATAAACATCTTGGCCAATTTTGTCGCTGTACTCTTGTAATTGCGTTAGCGTTAAATCTTCTAACGGTAAACCTTTATCAATAGCCGCAAGCACGACTTCACCAACAATGTGATGCGCTTCTCTAAATGGAATATCTTTACTGACCAGATAATCAGCTAATTCCGTGGCATTCGAATACCCTTGCTGCGCTGCGGCTAATGTCCGAGAACGATTGACTTTCAAGCCATCAGCTACCAACACTGCCATTTCCATACATTCTTGCCAGGTATCTAAGGCATCAAAAAGACCTTCTTTGTCTTCTTGCATATCTTTGTTGTAGGCAAGAGCAAGAGCTTTCATGGTAGTTAGCATGCCGGTAAGCGAGCCAAAAACACGCCCGGCTTTACCACGAATTAACTCACATGCATCTGGGTTTTTCTTTTGTGGCATTAACGATGAACCTGAGCTGACTAAATCGCTCATTTCAACAAAACCTGCTTCACCAGAATTGTAGAAAATAAGATCTTCGGCAAAACGAGATAAATGCATCATAGAAATACTCGCTGATGCCAGTAATTCAATCACGTGATCTCTATCAGATACCGCATCTAAACTATTTAATGTTGCGGTTCTAAAACCCAGATTTTGCGCTAAATTCTTTCTATCAATTGGGTAAGCTGTGCCCGCTAACGCACCGGAGCCTAATGGTGAAACATCTAAACGATACAAGGCATCTTTTAAACGACCAATATCACGGTTAAACATTTCAACATAAGCTAAACACCAATGACCAAAGGTAATAGGCTGAGCACGTTGTAAATGGGTATAGCCTGGCAGTACAGTATCTTTTTCACGTTCAGCCAAATTCATCATGGCTTGCTGTAAATTCACTAAGGCAAATAGTAATTCACCGCCGGTTTCTTTACACCAAAGCTTTAAATCTGTCGCGACTTGATCGTTACGACTACGGCCTGTATGAAGCTTTTTGCCTAAATCACCAGTTTTTTCAATCAGTGCAATTTCAACCCAGCTGTGAATATCTTCAGCATCAGAGCCTAAAATCTGCTGTGGATTTTCTTCAACTGATGCTTTTAATTCATATAGTGCCGCGGTCAGTTCAGCTAACTCAGCATCATTAATGATGCCAACCGAGTGTATCGCACCTGCCCAAGCAATTGAGCCAACAATATCTTGCACAGCCATGCGGTAATCAACAGGTAGTGAATCGTTGAATTTTTTAAACTGTAAACTTGGTTGTCCTTTAAACCTTCCCCCCCATAAAGCCATGACTAATTATCCTTCTTGTCTGACTGTGAGAGCGCAGTAATTCTGCTTGAAAGACTAAACAAACGAATGAAACCTTCGGCATGTTTTTGGTCATACACATCATCTGCGCCAAAGGTAGCAAATTCTTCCGAATACAAGCTGTTTGGTGAACGACGTTGAATAACCTGCGCCATACCTTTGTAAAGCTTAACAACCACATCACCGGTCACTTTTTCAGCGAAAGATGCTGCAGAAGCTAGTTGGGCTTTAGCAAGCGGCGTAAACCAACGGCCATCATAAATAACATGTGAGAACTCAAGCCCCACTGATTCACGATACTTTAATGATTCTTTATCGAGAATTAATGTCTCTAAGCCTTTATAGGCGGCCATTAATACAGTACCACCTGGAGTTTCATAACAGCCACGCGACTTCATGCCTACTAAACGGTTTTCAACAATATCAATACGACCAACACCATGTGCAGCGGCTTTATCGTTAAGGTACATTAACGCTTCATAAGCACCGGCTCCGTTTTCAGAGAAGTCCTTACCATCGATAGCAACTAACTCACCTTCAACAAAGCTCAATTGCACTTTTTCAGGGACATCTGGAGCATCCATAGGATCAACTGTCATAGTCCACACTTCTTTTGAAGGTTCACACCACGGGTCTTCTAGCTCACCACCTTCATGAGAAATATGCCAGGCGTTAGCATCACGGCTATAAATTTTGGTTAATGACGCTGAACATGGCACATTACGCTCAGCTAAGTAATCTAATAAGTCTTCACGAGACACCATGTCCCACTCACGCCACGGCGCAATAACCGTTAGCTCTGGTGCTAGTGCCGCAAAACAAGACTCAAAACGTACTTGGTCGTTACCTTTACCAGTACAACCATGACAAACAGCATCAGCACCGACTTTCAGTGCTATTTCAATATGCGCTTTAGCAATAATTGGTCGTGCCATTGAGGTACCAAGTAAGTACTGACCTTCATAGACCGCACCCGTTTTTAAAATAGGATAAATATAGTCTTTAACGTATTCTTCTTTAAGGTCAGCAACGTAGCATTCTGATGCACCTGAAGCGATGGCCTTTTCTTTAATACCTTCTAGCTCTTCTTCACCTTGGCCAACATCAGCACAAAATGCGATAACTTCGCAATTATCATAGTTTTCTTTTAACCACGGAATGATTGCTGAAGTGTCTAATCCACCTGAATATGCCAATACTACTTTTTTAATGTTTTTCTTTGCCGCTAAAGCCATGATTTATTCCTTAACAAAATTCTTTAATTTACTTAACGATAAATGGTTATCGCTAAATTGATAATAGTTTCTAAAATGTCTGAGTTCTTATTCGACTAAATTAACTTCTAATCGCCTAAAAGTGTCACTAAAACGGCATTTTGTGCCCACATACGATTTTCCGCTGATTGAAAGACCACTGACATTTCGCTATCGAACAATTCAGTGGTAATTTCTTCTTCAAGGTGAGCCGGCTGACAGTGCATAACAATGCTAGCGCCTGCTTTTGCCATTAATTCATGGTTCACTTGGTAATCAGCGAATGTTGCTAATATTGTCGCCTTTTTACTTGGGTCTTCATCACCCATTGATACCCAAGTATCAGTATAGATAGCATCTTGCTGACCGATAGCATTAATATCTGTGGTGAAGGTAAATGCCGAACCAGTGTTTTTAGCTAACGCTTGAGTTTTCGTTAACATATCATCGCTTGGGCCATGCGCTGGTGGGCAAACCAAGGTAAAATCAACACCTAAGGTTGCTGCCATTAACATTAATGAATTTGAAACATTGTTAGCATCACCAACATAAGCCAATTTCACTTGTGACAAATCTGAGAAGTTTTCTGCTAGCGTGACAAAGTCAGCAAGCGCCTGACACGGATGATACAAATCACACAAGGCATTAATTACCGGTACACTGGCATGTTGTGCTAAACCTTCTATTGAACTGTTTTCGAAAACACGGGCAACAATGGCGTCAGCGTAGCAAGAAAGGTTTTTAGCATAATCACTAACCCGTTCACGTTCGCCCAACTTGCCATTTTGTTGACCTAAATACAGTGCGTGACCACCTAATTTATTAATGCCCATATCGAAACTGACATGCGTTCTTAATGAAGGCTTTTCAAAAATCATCGCTACTGACTTTCCAGCTAAGGCTTGGCTGTAGTTTTTCGGGTGTTGCTTTATATCGATTGCTAAGGTAATTAACGCTAATATTTGTTGCTTGTTTAACTGATCATCAGCAAGAAAATGCTGTAAGTTATTCAATGAGTTCATAGGTGTTCCTGTGCGAAATTTAGTTTACAAAGTAATATTTAACAGCCACTAGGCTGTATGCGGGTGCCAATATTGCCACCGTTTAGCAAATCAACGATTTGCTCTGGCGATTGCCAACTGGCAACCGCGATACTTCGTCGTAACTTATTCGCCGCATGCAAGGCAGCATTAACTTTTGCTGTCATGCCACCAGCAATCACACCGGCTTCAATCAATTCTTGAGCTTGTTGAGGGTTTAAGGTAGTTAGGTATTCACCCGCTGCATCTTTAACACCGTTAACATCTGTTAACAGCAATAAATCAGCATTTAAAAGCTGACAAATAGCAACCGCCGCATCATCGGCATTTACATTCACTAGCTCGCCATTAGCTAGTGCGCCAATAGAAGAAATAATAGGCAAAAATTTTGCTTTCAGTAAAGTATCTAGCAAAGCACTACTATAAGGTTTAGGTTCACCAACTTGTCCTAATTGCAAAGGACTTAATTGACATTGCACCATCTCGCCATCAGTCAGCGACAAGCCCACAGCCGATAAGTTTAAACTTGCAGCACTCGCGACAATGGCTTTGTTAACACTGCCGGCAAGTGCGCCACTAATAATCGGCATTTGTGCCTTAGGCGTAATAC
Source organism: Colwellia sp. SU-HH01172 (assembly GCF_057553355.1). Taxonomy (NCBI): domain Bacteria; kingdom Pseudomonadati; phylum Pseudomonadota; class Gammaproteobacteria; order Alteromonadales; family Colwelliaceae; genus Colwellia; species Colwellia sp. SU-HH01172. Next base: position 212,316 of record NZ_BAAJMB010000006.1, read on the forward strand.
GTAAACCTTGCTTTTTCTCAGTAGTAAAGCCTGCTTGAGCAAGCATTTCATCGACAACACAACCACCACCGTGCACTAGCACGACGGGTTGATTTTTTAAGTTAGAAATGACCGTTAGCAAAGCATTTAATGCCGCCACTTTACCTTGGCTGTAACCATCAAGAATAGCGCCACCAATTTTTATTACGATTGGCTTTTTCATAAACTAGCTCCGTTAGGGAGCAAGCTATATTCACTCGGTAAACCTAAACTGATGTTGGCACATTGCACCGCTTGTGAAGCCGCACCTTTTAATAAATTATCAATGGCACAACTCACCACAATCACGTGTTTTTCCTCGTCAACTTGCCAATGAACATCGGCAAATGGTGTATAAGCTACGTTGTCAATTTTTGGCCAAGCACTGACTAATCGTACTAAAGGCTTGTGCTGGTAAGCCTGAGTAAATGCTTCATCAATTTGCTCCGCGCTCACATCGGCTTTTAGTTGCAGTGTTATCGTTGCTAACAAGCCCCGCTTATAAGGGGCTAAATGTGGATTAAAGATGACATCAGCATTGGCTTCCTGACTGATTTCTGGTTGATGTCTATGCTGTAAAATATTGTAGGGGGTTAAGCTGACTTCATAAAAACTAGTCGCTAGTGCTGCTTTTCTACCCGCACCACTAACACCACTAACGCCATTAACGACAATTAATGAATTCTCGATATGAAGGTGATTACTGGTAATTGGTTTTAGCGCTAATAAACTCGCGGTTGGATAACAGCCAGGAACCGCAATTAGCTCAGCGTCAGCGATTTCATGCGCTTGCCATTCGGCTAAGCCATATTGTGCTTTTTGTAATGCCGTTAATGATTGATGTTCAAAACCGTAATGAATTGGGTATTGCTTTGCGTCTTTTAAACGAAAGCCACCTGATAGGTCGAACACTTTAATGTTGGCATCGATAAATGCTTGTGCCCATTGGGTACTAAATTCATGAGGTGTCGCAAAAAATACCGCATCAATATCGTGATTGTCGATACTAATGTTTTGCTCAAACCATTGTTGGGAAAAAGAATGCAAGGGTACAGCACATATCCCTTGCCAGCGAGCATGTAATTCCGCAAAAGTTTTACCACTAGAATCACTGTTTTCTGATACCAACAAATGTTGCAGAAAAATTTTATCATGTTGCGTCAGCAAGCCAATTAATTCAGCTCCGACATAACCACTTGCACCTATAACTACGACGTTCATCTACTTACCATTTCATTCATGACGATAGAATTTACTGCTAACGTGCTATTCACACGCCAATTTTGCAATTCTATTCAACTATTCCCAATTAATTTAAAGATATCAGCATCAATTTTTTTGACTTATCTCTAAAGTAAAACCTTACAAGGCCTATAATTAATACTATCGTCGTCGGCTAGTTGAATACATTACAAACTTTTTCATAGTGTGCTTTAATTAGGCTATTTACATTGTGTGGCTAAAGTATCATCATATAGCTACTTATGCAACTATTTAGCATAAATACCCATAATTATTTTTTAGGTTATTATTTCAATGCAGAAACTCAACAATTCATTACCCAATTTCTCTCAAGCGTTTAGTCAACTAATTGCCCTACCGAGTATCAGTTCATCACAAGCAAGTTGGGATCAGAGTAACCAAGCGGTTATAAACTTGTTGGCGGCATGGTTTGAAACCTTAGGCTTTACTATTACCATTCAAGCTGTTCCAAACGCGGCAAATAAATATAACTTATTAGCAAAAATAGGCTCTGGGGAAGGGGGGCTGCTGTTAGCAGGTCATAGTGACACCGTACCTTTTGATGAGAACCGCTGGCTGTCTGATCCGATGAAAGTTACCGATAAAGACGACAAGCTATTTGGCTTAGGTAGTTGCGATATGAAAGGGTTCTTCGCCTTTATTCTACAGGCCTGCCAGCAAATTGACCTAACCTCACTTAAAAAACCTTTATATGTTTTAGCAACCGCCGATGAAGAAACGACCATGGCGGGGGCGCGCTTCTTTGCCAATAGTGAAGTAATAAAACCAGATGTAGCCATTATCGGAGAGCCAACAAGCTTAATACCGGTTGTGATGCACAAAGGCCATATGTCACACAAAATAACCATTAAAGGACAAGCAGGTCACTCTAGTAAACCAGCAAATGGTGTTAACGCGATAGAAATTATGCATCAGGTGATCAGCCTACTATTTAAGCTCAAAGAACAGTTAGTTGAGCGCTATAAAAATGCTGCTTTTGATGTCCAGTCACCAACGCTGAATTTAGGAGCTATTCATGGCGGCGACAACGCCAATAGAATTTGTGGCCATTGCGAGTTAGATATTGATATCCGCTCATTACCCGGAATGAAGGATGCAGATTTAGTGGCGTGGTTAGCAGAAGCTCTTGCACCAGTAGCAGAGCAATATCCAGGAAGATTAACTATAGCTGAGCTCGATCCAAGTTCGCCAAGCTTCCAACAAAACGCCGAGAGTGAATTAGTGCTAACCGCAGAAAAACTCTCTGGTCATCAATGTTGTGCGGTAAATTACGCCACTGAAGCGCCCTTTATTCAACAATTGGGTTGTCAAACTATCGTTATGGGGCCAGGCTCTATCGACCAAGCACATCAACCTAATGAGTATTTAGCGCACAGTGAAATATTAAAAACGGAACAATTGATAACGCAACTTATTCATCATTACTGTTATTAAACAATAACGCTTAATACCAGCATAAACTCGGCTTCGACAGTTACACTGATTGAATTAACGAGGCCGGTTCCACAGTTTTTGATTGTTCTTCATCGAAAAGTATTCGGTTGGTTGCCAGCACCTTGGTAATAAGTCTAAACTTTGCCTTTCTTGGTAGTTTGATGATAAAAGCTCAAGAATTTCATTCAACCTTTCTTTACTAATGGTCGAGAATTTTTTCGCCGTTTCAACATAGTATAAATTACAACTTCGCTTTATGAGCATGTCATGGCCATGACCAATAAAAGTTAAATTGCGTGTCGCTGAACGACAAATAGGCTCTTCAGGGTTTTCAGGGTAAAGCTGCGTAACTACGCCATATTCATAGCGGACATTCTCATCTATATCACTGGGGATATAAGTTACGCCATAACCTTGAGGGAAGGCGCCGGTAATTTTATAAAGCAAATCAACAATATCTTTTCGACAAATTCCCCGCTCGGCATTTTGGTACAAGGCCTGATAAACTTTAGGTAATAGTTTATAGTTATAGCTTTCCTTGGTAGATAATATAATTGAGGTATAAATTTGCGGAATTTTTAATAAATTACCTAAACCTAGTTTTGGCTGAACACTACTTTTAAGTAAATATTTGATAAATTGAAGTTTGTTATTTTCTTTTTTATTAAATTTATCACGGTCAACTTTTGAATTCCCTATATACATGGCAGCACCAACGCCATCAACAAGGTACTTTACTGTTTCTCGATAATTAATTTGTAATAACGCTTTACGCTCTTCTACATCCAAAGTTCTAAAACCGTCTTTTTTACCATCTGAGCCCAACATAATCTTTTGTGCATCAGGATGATAATTGCCAATATCTTGCAGTAGCGCTGCCATTAATACCGGTATTTTTACTAGCTCGACAAATTTTTGATATGTTTCTTTATTTTCAGTGGCCAAATTAACATAGGCACTGAATTCTTCATTCTTTAAGATTTGATCTATATAGCTATTTGGCATTAGCTTGTTAAGACATAATTGATCCAACAAGCGTAAAGTTAATATCCCTTTATAGAGAGGTTTGCTCACTTCATTAGTTGTCGCTATCTTTTTACCTTCCGTTGGAGACAACAGTTGAATGGTACCTAAAACCTGCGCAGATTTTCGATTGGTATCATCAAAATTTTCGCCTTCGGATAACTCTAAAATTTCTAGGCAAATAGTATGCAAATGTTGAAAACGTTCATGGCGCTCAAATGCTAGCTCTTGATGATATTCACGTTGTTCACGTTCAAGTTTTATAATTCTAATGGACGATTTATCATCTGCTTTTTTCTTTAGCTCAGCAATATTACGCGCTAATTCATCGAGCTTTTCTTGAATAAATTCACGCAGATCATAATATGCTATGGCACGTTCTAATACTGAGTCTTTTAAAGGACTACGCCCATAAATCTTGCCTAACAAGATTTTTAGCTGTCCGGTAAAATTAGTATCACCTTTTGAATATGTTGACATGAGTTCCGTTATATATACCTAATCAATAATTACTATTCAGCTAACAACAATTGAAGTTAACTTAGCCGAACAAATATAAAGCTGCAAAGAAGTAATTAAAGTGTCCATAAATTTTTATAATGTATTTTAAAAGCCACATTTTTTACCTGACTATAACGATTATAGCGCAACGAGCCAAGCTAATAGTTAAATTTGAAAATCAGTTAAACTTGATTCAAGTTATTCATTAGAACATACTCAATGCATAACTTATTTGATAGGCCACTATCAAACCATTGCTTTATCTAAGGACAAATATGAGCACACAAAACTTTAAGGAAACGTTCAAAAGTGTCGGTGCTGCATTTTTTGGTGTGCAAAGTGATAAAAATAGAGAGCGAGATTTCACGCAGGGAAAGTTTAGCTACTTCATCATCGCGGGCATCATCGCCGTCGTACTTTTTATCGCCGTACTAGTCACCATAGTTTCACTTGTTATGCCTAGTTAATACTATCAACTAGGGCTAATACAAGGCTAACAACTCAGAAACTTTATTACGCTTACTCGCTTTTTGACTTATGGTTCTTGAGACTTCGATTGAGTGTTGCTTCTTCGCATGCTCATAAATTTTTCGCGTCCAAATGGTATCATGGTTACTAATTAATACCGAAATTTTACGTTTATGGGTTACCTCTTCCGCAGCATTGGCCAAATCAGCTTGTTCATCTAAACCAAAGCCATTACCAGCATAGCTGGTAAAACTTGCCGTTTTACTTAACGGCACATAAGGAGGATCACAATAAATCACATCACCAGCTTTAGCATGAGCAAAAGTTTGTCGATATCCATCACAAATAAACACCGCTTTACTGGCCTTTTCTGCGAAAAAATTCAATTCTGCTTCAGGAAAATATGGCCGCTTATACTTGCCAAAAGGGACATTATAACCGCCAGATTTATTATACCGGCACAAACCGTTATAACCATGACGATTCATATAAAGAAAGACCAGAGAACGAAAGTAAGGGTCTGCACTGGCATTAAACTCTTTACGCAGTTGATAATAGCTTTCTGCTTGATTATTTTCAGGTGAAAACAATCGACGAGCATCGGCAATAAACTTATCCGGTGTACGCTGTAAAATACGATATAAGTTAATTAAGTCTTGATTAATATCACTGAGTAAATATTCATCAAAATCACTATTTAAAAATACCGAGCCGGCACCGACAAAGGGTTCAATAAGACGATTCCCCTTAGGTAACATGGTATTAATGACATCGCTAAGAGCATATTTCCCGCCTGCCCATTTTAAAAACGCTCGATGTTTTTTCTTCATTATCGCCACAAACCCAAAAATTCAGCATCAGATAGCTAGCATCTGAAAAGTAAGCGGGGATTGTATCCTGATTTAAACCTTATTGGGAGTCTTGAAATGCATTGATTTCGCTATTAATTTGCTGAAGAGATTTAATCCAAGGTTGACTCGCAATAATTTCTGCCGGCAGAGTCAATATTCCTTGTTTTGCCGAGGCTTTATCACTAAAGACGCGGCTAGTGATAACAAAAACAGGGCTATCATTAAGCATGCGTTGATAAACATGGTAATCAACATCTGCCAAGCTCGCGATAAACTCCGCTGGTAAGGTAACATCGCTAAATGCAGCAATTTGAATAACAAAGCCGTGACTCCGTTCAAGGTAATAGCTAGTGTCAACTTTTAAAACATTGTCGTCTTGCACATTTGCACTTATTGACGGCTGAATGATACTTGTCTGAGGCTGTTTTTGGCTTGAATTTAATGATGTCACAGCGTCATTTTTTGCACCTTCAGCTGTCATCGTAAATGACGTCATTGCCAGCATAATATCATTTGCGGTAGCTGGTTCAGCTAACTCACGGGTAACGGTTGCAATTTCATCTGACTTTGTTGCAGTTAATGAATTATAGATGTCAGCTGGTTCAGCACCTTTAACTGCTGCATTTTCTACTCTAGTCAACACGGTCGCTTGTGGCTCCGTAAGTGCGGTACTTAACGCCGTTTCCGGCTTATTACTCGATTTAAGCGCTGCCGTAAAATTAAAGCTGTCTTGTTGCAACAACACAAGTACTAGTGCGCCTAAGGCAAATAAAAATACCAAGGCCAAGAGTAGCCACTTATTTAATTGAATTGTGTACCATTTTATTTCTGGCTTATTGAAAATGGCCGCGTTCGCCGCTAACAACTGCCCTGATTGGGCAGAAAGTAAAGTCAACTTGTTATGAAAAAGGTTTTTGTTGTCTTGAACTTGAAAGCCCGCTTGCGGTGAGCCAAACATAATGACATTAACCACAAGATTAGCTTTTTTAGCAATTGCCGTTAGTTGCGCTACTTCATGTAAGATCTGTAAAGAAATATGCTGAGCATTATCTAAAACTATGCTGATGGCTTGTCGAGGTTTTTTTGCTAAATTGATGATGCTAACGGCTAAAGAGACTTCTGGGTCAAATAATTCACCAGCCGATAATTGCTCAATTATACGGCAACGAATTTGAATATCATTAAACTGCGCTGATAAAGCAATAAAAGCGATATTATGCTGTTCAGGGATTGTTGCAATAAATTGATTGGTGATTTGGGCATTTTGCTCGACACTTTCATCAATCACTAATATTGCTTGCTTAGAAAAGCGGAGAATATAATCGATGCGCGCGTTAGCACTAATTTTAGTTACACTGGTGTTATCGTCGGATAAGCCAATAGTATTCATTAACGCAGACATGCTTCACCTATTCTGATTTAAATTACAGAATTTGCTGAAGTAGTTCCTCACTAACGTCATCGTTAATTTCAGATTGGCCGATGGCTGTCGGTAAAATAAAACGTAGCTTACCAGCTAAGTTCTTCTTATCACGACGCATATGGCAGATAAACTCTTCAAAACCCATATTTTCTGGCGCCACTAAAGGTAAGTCAAACGCAAAAAGCAGGGTTTCAATGCGACGAAGATCTGACACTTCAAGCAAATTCATTGCGACTGCCAGTTTAGCAGCAAGTACCATGCCAGTAGCAACCGCTTCGCCATGCAACCATTTACCATAACCTTGGTCTGCTTCAATGGCATGCCCAAAAGTATGCCCTAAATTTAATAATGCTCGCACACCTGATTCAGTTTCGTCGGCCGCAACAATATCAGCTTTGCACTGACAGCAACGTTCGATCATATGCGCTAAGGTATCGCTGTCACCGGCCTTAATTGAGTCTATGTTCTGCTCTAGCCAAGTAAAAAACTCACCATCACCTAAGATGCCATATTTAATCACTTCGGCAATACCGGCATTAAATTCACGCACAGGTAAGCTTGATAAGGTTAACAGATCAATAATAACTGCTTTCGGCTGATAGAAAGCACCGATCATATTCTTACCTAAAGGGTGATTAACTGCAGTTTTTCCGCCAACAGAGGAGTCTACTTGCGATAATACTGTGGTTGGCACTTGAATAAAATCAATACCACGTTGATAACATGCAGCAGCAAAGCCTGTTATATCGCCAATAACACCGCCACCAAGTGCAATCAAGGTGGTATCTCGACCGTGATTGCCAGCTAATAAGTGTGACATTATGCGTTCAAAATTCGCTAAGCTTTTTTCCGCTTCCCCATCAGGTAAGATAACTTCATCGACATCATAGCGTTCTAAGTTCTTTTTTAACGCATCGCAGTAAAGTGGTGAAACGATATCATTTGAGACAATACAAACACGTTTACTGCGGATGTGACGAGACAGCAGCTCACTATTGGATAGTAGTCCACTGTCGATATAGATTGGATAACTGCGACTGCCAAGTTCAACCTGAAGTGTGGTCATGCAAGTACCGTTTAAAAGTCCAGACGTTCGACTATTTTACTTGCCACAACTTTGGCACTTTGATCATCCGTTTGCACAATAACATCGGCAATTTCTTCATATAACGGATTACGCTCAACGGCCAAGTTTTCAAGTACTTTTCTTGGTTCTTCATCGGTTTGTAATAGAGGACGACGTCTATCTCTTTGGGTACGCGCGACTTGCTTATCAATTGTTGTTTCTAGATAAACCACAATACCGCGAGCGGATAAGCGATTACGAACTTGGTTGCTGATCACTGATCCGCCACCTGTCGCTAAAACAATACCTTGTTTTTCACTCAAGTCTTCAATAACTGATTCTTCTCTTTTGCGAAAGCCTTCTTCGCCTTCAAGATCAAAAACCCACGCGATATCGGCACCGGTGCGACGTTCAATTTCTTGGTCCGAATCAAAAAACTCTAGATGTAGCTTATCTGCTAATTCTCTACCAATGGTGCTTTTGCCTGCGCCCATAGGGCCTACAAGGAAAATGTTACGTTTTTCTGCCATTAGATTAATTAATACTCGTTTTATTTATTACGTGAACAGGTAAGAGGGAACCTCCCTCGAAAATTTCAAGGGCGCAATTATCGCAATTGTTGGGTACAAATTGCAAGCATGTAAGTTGAAAACACCAACTTACATGCAAATTATCTTAAAATCTTTCAGTAACTATGCGTGGTGTAACAAAAATTAATAACTCTTTTTTCTCATTAAAGTTGCTACTATTTCTAAACATCCAACCAAAATAAGGGATATCACCTAAAACAGGAACCTTAGAAACTGAACTAATTATTTGTTGTTGATAAATACCACCTAATACAATCGTTTCGCCATTATTGACCAAAACTTGCGTACCAATTCTTTGGGTATCAATTGCTGGCGCCGTACCGTTAGTAACATCCGAGACGGTATCTTGCGTAACCACAAGGTCCAAAATAATCCTATCATCCGGAGTAATATGCGGTGTTACTGTCAAACTTAATACCGCTTTTTTAAATTGAGTTGATGTCGCCCCACTGGAAGCGGCTTCTTGATATGGGATTTCAACACCTTGTTCAATGTAGGCTTCTTTTTGATTAGCCGTGGTAATGCGCGGGCTGGCGATAATTTCACCTTTATTTTCTTTTTCCATGGCACTTAATTCAAGGTCAAGAATAGTACCATCAGCAAGTCGCGCCACTTGAAACGCTATACTGCCTGCAGGGTTCGCCACAGGCAAGTTCACGTTTAATCGATCTTCTAAAGATGGTGCGGTGCCGCCGTTAGCGCTATTTGTGGCACCTAAAGAACCAGAAGTAGCTGAATCACTGCCAGTATCCGTTACGCCCCAACGAATACCTAGTTCTTCATTAATATTATCTTTTACCGTAACCATACGCGATTCAATAATTACCTGACGTACAGGAATATCAAGGACAGACACCATCCGCTTAATATCTTCAATGCTATTAGCGGTATCACGAATTAGCAGTGTGTTCGTACGCTCATCGACACTAACGCTGCCACGATCAGATAAAATACTGTTTTCTTCATTTTTAATTAACGAGGCAAATTCTGCGGCTTTGGCATAGTTGACTTGCACATATTCAGAATATAGCGGCGCTAACTCTTCAACCTGTTGTTGTGCCTGTAAATCACGGGCTTCACGCGCAGCCAATTCATCGCTTGGGGCAACCATTAAAATATTGCCTTCCATGCGTTTGTCTAAACCTTTAACTTTTAGAATAATATCTAGCGCTTGATCCCAAGGAACACCATCTAATCTCAAGGTAATATTGCCGGTAACCGTATCACTAGTCACTAAATTAAAACCATTATAATCAGCGATAATTTGCAGCACAGTACGTACCGATATATCTTGGAAATTTAATGAAATAGCGCGACCATTAAAGTCTTCTTTATCATCAAGGTAACCAAGCTCTTTGGCTTTTGCCGAGACCGTGAGTGAAAAGACATCATTTAATTGTTGGTGGCTGAATTCAAAAGCGCCATTAATATCAACAACCAAGCGCGCATTGCGGCCCTCTTTGAAAGTTTCAATCCCAGAAACAAGCGTACCAAAGTCGGTAACATCTAATTTGTAAATGTAATCTTCTAAGATTTCGGTGTTATGAAATTCAATATAAAGCTTGCCAAGTTTATCACTAACATCAACGGCAACTTTACTATCAATAAGCTTCACTAAAAGTTGGCCTTCATTTTGTTGGCCGCGCTTAAAATCAATATTATCAATCTGATTAATAAAACCACTGCCCAGTGGGATAAGTTGTGTGACGTTTTTGCTTACTTCTCCAGTATTCAGAGTTAAAGCAAAACGATTGTTAGTCTGACTAACATCAAAAATTGATAAATGGTTTAAGTTTACCGTGGCAACAACTTTTCCAGCTAACTTTTGCACTTCAATGTTTTTAACGCCAGCATGATCAACTAGCGTTGAGGCAATATTAGAGTTAAAACTGTCAGCATCAAATGTAATTTTAACTTGAGCCGGTGTCATTGATGTCGCAACTTCAGGCTGAATAACAATATCTTCGGCCAGTTCAAAAACGAGTTCGATTTCATTATTTTGAATAGTGTTATAAGAAATCCCTGTTAACTCATTTGCCGAAGAAAAAGTCGAAAATAAGCATAAAAAGGCAATTAGCGTTAAGTTAACTTTATTGCAGTGTGTCATAAGATTTTTAATTTTCATTTTTTTAATTAACAACATTATTTCCTTTGCCCCTCTGCACTTGTCTCAGTCATGGCAACAACAGTTTCACGTTCCACCCAACAACCAGCGCCATCTGGGATTAATTCCAACACTTTTACATTATCCTGACTTACCGCAGTAATACGACCATGAAATAAGCCAACATAACTACCAACAGCCACTCGGTGTAAAGTTCTATCAGAGGCTTCAACTAAGGCCCACGTAACTCCTAGCTCCCCCAAAGTACCACGCATTACCAAGTCACTAAGTGAAAACTTTTCTAGTGGTTGCTTTCTGCGTCGAGGATCAGGGCTTAAACATCCAGACATTTGCTGGATTTTTTCTTGTATTGCTTCCGGTTTTGGTGCATCAAACGGGCTTCTTAGTGTTTGGGCGGAATAATCAAAATGATCAAACACCGTAACAGTAGGCATAGGTGCTATGGTACTACTCGCATTGGCCTGCACATTGGCGATATGTACTTTTAAATCACTCGTATCGTCAAAACACCCTGTCAAAACGAAAACGGCTACTAAAATAAGTTTTTTCATTATTCTGCCGCCTCCCGGTAACGATATGTTTTAGCTTGCAGTTTTAATTTTAACTCTCCAGGACTTTTACCTTTTAGACTGATATCAAAATTATGCAAAGTCACAATTCTTGGCAAACCGGCGATTCGGCTAACAAACTGACCAAATTCGTGATAGTTGCCAATAACTTCAATATCTATCGGCAATTCAATATAAATTTCTTGTTCTATTTCTGGTTGCCAATTCAGTTTGACAAAATCTAAGCCTGTGGTTGTGCCAACAAAGGTAATATCATCAAGCAGGCCAGGAGTTTCATGACTTTCAGGTAAGCTTTTTAATTGATTGGCAAACATAGATTCAGCTTCGATCATTTGTTGCTCGAATAATTCTAAGTTTGCGGCAATATGATACTTGGCTTGATATTGCTGCTTTAAGGTTGTTTCTTCTGCCGTCACCCGTTCCAAGGCTTTAATTTGGTTGCTGATCATCAGCGCATAACCTAAACCTAGCACTAATACCACGATAAATACTGATAATAAAATTTTTGCGGCTTTTGGCCATTGACTTATATTATCTAATTCTAAACCACTAAATTGCTCCATAAACTCCGATAAATCAAAATTCATTATGGTGCCCCCTGTGCTGCAGAGTCATTAAGGTTTATCAAACCTTTTATGCGCACACGCATTTTAAAGTCGCTTAATAATTTACTTCTGGCATCGTTAGACGTTATTGACTCTAGCACCGCATCATCAAATAAATCTGAGCGTTCAATTTCTCGGATCATATTCGCCAAGTGATTGTTGGATTCACTTTTTCCGATAATATTTAAACTGTTATCTTGTTTTTCTAAGCGGGTTAAATAAATGCCGTTAGGTACAACTTTTGCTATTTCGTCTAATACTTGCGTACCGACATTACGGCTTCGTTGCAATTGCTCAACAACACTGGTGCGTTTTTCTAGCTCTTTTTTCTTCTCATTTAATGATTTAATTTTTTCGATACGTAAATCTAGTGTTTGAATTTCATTTTTCAAAAATTGATTACGAGCATTTTGGCCGTCAACACGCATTTGATAAAACTGGTTAACTAAGAAAACCACCGCAAACGCACTCAAAGCCACAGCAGTTAAGGCACTGAAGAAAGCTCGTTGTTTCGCTTTTTCAGCTTCCTCTCGCCATGGTAATAGGTTTATATATGCCATGGAACAAAACTCCTTAAGGCTAAGCCGGCCGCAACCATAAAACGAGGAGCTGTCTGAGCTAACTCCTCTTGATTCACACTGCTCGATATTTCCATACCCTCAAATGGGTTAGCAATAACCGTATGAATGCCCAATTCTTCTGTTAGTAATTGTTCAACCCCCTCAACCAGTGCGCTACCACCAGAAATAACAAGGTAATCTATTCTTTCTTTACCGCTAGTGGTTAAAAACATTTGAATTGCTCGGCGAATTTGTTGCACTAAAATAGTATGGAAAGGCGCCAACACCTCAAAGGTATAATTGGGTGGTAAATCATCACTTAACTTGGCTAATTCCGCCTCTTCAAATGATTTATTGTAATAAGATACGATTGAACGTGTATATTGTTCGCCACCAAATAACTGGTCACGGCTATAAATATGATTGCCCGCTTCATTCACCGAGAATAAAGTCATTGTTGCACCAATATCGACGGTTGCAACAACTTTATCGGCGGCATCATCTGGTAATTGTGCCAAGGTTAAATCATAACCTCGGCTGATGGCATAAGATTCTACGTCAATGACTTTAGTATCAAAGCCCCCTGCTTCCAATGCGGCAACACGAGCCTCGACGGATTCTGTTCTTGCCGCGCTGAGTAAAACATTAATTTTACTGGGGTCCGATTCATTAATGTCTAACGATTCAAAATCTAAACTCACTTCATCAAGCGGATAAGGAATTAAACTGTCTGCTTCAATTTCTATTTGGCTTGCCAGCTCTTGCTCGCTTAACGCAACATCCATATAAATGATTTTAGTGATTACGGTTTGTCCTGAGACTGCCGATGCGGCGTGACTAATAGATGAAGAGATTTTTTTTCGAATTTTTGCGACTACTTTACCAACAGCATCGATGTCTTGAATTTCCCTATCAACGATGGCGCCGCGAGGCATAGGTTCAATAGCGATAGTTTCGAGAACATAGCCGTTATCATTCTGATTTAATAAAACAGCTTTAATAGAATGTGAGCCGATATCAACCCCAACCATTAGCGAGGCTTTCTTTTTCCATAAACTACTTAACATAGAACCCTACTAGAACTTTTTATTATAATAATATTAGGCATAAAATTCGTATAAATACATTTATTACATGCTTTTACACGATATACTAGTACTATTACACCTATTTTTTAACTTTTATTGAGCATTTTTTTGTGTTTTCTATAAAAAAACTATTCAAAGCCACAGCATTATTGATATTTATCGGAATTTTAGCACTGACCGGTATTTACCTATCAATGCGTTCAAGTTTGCCTAGCGTAGATTCACTTCGCGACTTGCAATGGCAAACGCCGATGCAAATATTTAGTGCTGATGGCAAACTCATTTCTCAATTTGGTGAAAAAAAGCGTATTCCTTTGACCTTAGAAGAAATGCCACAGCAATTAATCAACGCGGTATTGGCGACTGAAGATGATAGGTTTTACCTTCATTTTGGCGTAGATCCTATTGGGATGGGGCGCGCGGTTATCGGTCAACTCATGGGGCAAAATAAAGGCGGCGCAAGTACCATAACCATGCAAGTTGCCCGAAACTTTTTTCTCACTAGAGAACAAACCTACGTACGAAAAATTCGTGAAATATTTATTTCATTCCATATCGAGAGCTTACTGACGAAAGATGAGATCCTCTCACTTTATATGAACAAAATATCACTCGGTCATCGCTCATTTGGTTTTGGTGCTGCGGCACAAGTTTATTACGGAAAAGACGTTAACGACTTAACATTAGCGCAAATTGCCGTATTAGCAGGATTACCAAAAGCCCCTTCAACAATGAACCCGATAAGCCGCCCTTTGCGTGCTAAAAATCGCCGAGCCGTTGTATTACAGCGTATGTATGTTGCCGGCTATATCGATTCAGAACAATTATCTATTGCTAATTCAGCTCCAATAACCGCTAAAAAACACGGTGCTGAGATTGAACTGGACGCTCCCTATATTGCGGAAATGGCACACCAAGAAATGATTGAGCGCTTCGGTAAAGAGGCAGCATATACCGGCGGTTATAAGGTATTCACTACCGTACCATCAAAACTGCAACAAGCCGCAAAACAGGCGGTTATTAATAATATTTTTTCCTACGATCAACGTCACGGCTATCGAGGTCCAATCGCCTCGTTGCGTCCCGATAGTGACTTAACTGCTAGCACTGACAACTCGACCATAGCTAATGAAATAGCACCGTTGAGTGAAGAAGAAATACAACAAGCATTAAGCGACATAAAAAGTTATCAATCATTAGTGCCCGCCGTGGTAACGCAGGTCAATGAGCAATCTATATCAGTCAAGCTAAAAGACCAAACAGCAATTGAAATAAACTGGCAGGGATTATCGTGGGCAAGAGCCTATTTGAACGATGATAAACAAGCCGCAGCACCTAAAGTGGCGCAGGATATTGTTCGAATTGGGGATGTCGTGATGATAGCACCAACAGATGTTGGCTATCGTTTGAGTCAGTTACCTGATGTCAGCTCGGCATTGATTTCATTAGCAACAGATAATGGTGCTATAAAGGCAGCCGTTGGTGGTTTTAGTTTTAAACAAAGCCAATTTAATCGAGTCACTCAGGCTAAACGCCAAGTTGGCTCCAATATTAAGCCTTTTATTTATTCGGCGGCATTGGATAATGGCTATACTTTGGCATCGATTATCAACGATACACCGATAAACCAATGGGACAGAAGTACGGGTGTGGTTTGGCGCCCTAAAAATTCACCACCGGTATATAACGGCGAGATTCGTCTTCGCTTAGCCTTAGCTCAATCTAAAAACGTTATCGCTGTGCGCTTATTAAGAGACGTAGGTTTAGATAAAGTCATCCCTTACTTGGCGTCATTTGGCTTTGATCCCGATGGCCTACCTCGCAATGAATCATTAGCATTAGGCTCAGCATCGTTGACGCCGTTAGAAGTCGCGACAGGTTTTGCCACGTTTGCCAATGGTGGCTTTTTGATTGAGCCCTATTTGATTGAGCGTATTGAAGACTCTTTCGGCAAGGTATTATTTCAAGCGAACCCCGCTATCGCTTGCGATGATTGCGAGCTATTCGACAGCGATGAAAGTACAGCCTCTATTGATGAAGCCGCAAGCCAAACTTTTGCCAATAGGCAACTTGATGCCGAAAGCCCCACTAAAGTCATCAATAAGGCGGAGCGTGTTATCAGCGCTCAAAACGCCTTCTTAATTACTGAAGCGCTTAATTCTGCTATTTGGGGGGCTGATTGGAATATAAAACCATTTTGGCAAGGCACTGGATTTCGTGGCCGCGCCCTAAAACGAAAAGACATTGCCGGTAAAACCGGTACCACCAACCAAGCAAAAGATGCTTGGTTTTCCGGTTATAGTCGCAGACTAGTCACTACATCATGGATCGGTTTCGACAACCCCAGCCGCAATTTAGGTCAAACAACTTACAACAGCAACTTAGATAAAGAGCAAATAACCGGTAAAGAGTTCGGGGCAAAATCAGCTCAGCCAGCTTGGATAAGCTTTATGAAAACCGCATTGGCCGAATTACCGATAGAGCCATTTGAACAACCCGAGGCATTAATGTCGGTAAGAATTGATAAAGTTTCTGGCAAGCTAACCACCAAAACGGATAAATCGAGCCGCTTTGAGTACTTTGAATTAGGCTCAGCACCAACAGAATACATCAGCCAAGATCACAGTAGCGAAATATTAGATGGCAATAATAGTGATGACGATTCAGACGATGAGATATTCGACTAACCCCAAAAAGTTTCGTTAGAAAACTCTGCGAATGATAATCTTGCTATCATTCGCAATATTTTTGCAGAAAATTTGATATTTTTTTCAATCAATACATTTCATTTACACTTATATTTTTCTGACCATATGGTCAACCAACACAATACGATAAGTCGCTATATAGTAAAGACTTTTCATTTTTATCATCGAAATTCGTTATCCAAGAAATCGATAACAAATTAATATCTTATTAGTCTTCTATTTCAAATTCTTGAAAGTCCCTCTGAAAACTTTCACAACGAAAGAAAAAAAACTTTCGTTTTACCTCATGATCACCTAAAATTGCGCCCTCAATCGGAATACCGAAACTAATCATTAAAAATCGTCATACTTTTAGGAGCGAATTCGCTATGGCAGCTTTAGAAAACTCAATCGATTTATCTTCATACGGCATCACAGACGTTGCTGAGGTTGTTTACAATCCGTCTTATGAGTTACTTTTTGCTGAGGAAACAAAATCTGATCTCTCAGGTTATGATAAAGGTGTTGTTACCGAACTCGGCGCAGTTTCTGTCGATACCGGTATATTTACCGGTCGTTCACCTAAAGATAAGTATATCGTTCGTGACGATACTACGCGTGATACGGTGTGGTGGTCTGATCAAGGCAAAAATGACAACAAACCTATGACTCAAGAAACTTGGGAAAGCTTAAAAGGTTTAGTTACCACACAATTATCAGGCCAACGCTTATTTGTTGTTGATACCTTCTGTGGTGCCGATGATGCCACACGCTTAAAAGTACGTTTTATTACTGAAGTAGCATGGCAAGCACACTTTGTTAAAAACATGTTTATTCGCCCAACTGATGCCGAATTGGAGAATTACGAACCAGATTTCATCGTAATGAATGGTGCGAAAACCACCAATCCAAACTGGCAAGAGCAAGGTTTAAATTCTGAAAATTTTGTTGCCTTTAACTTAACCGAGAAAATGCAGCTTATTGGCGGAACTTGGTACGGCGGCGAAATGAAGAAAGGCATGTTCTCTATGATGAACTACTTATTGCCTTTAAAAGGCATTGCCTCAATGCATTGTAGCGCTAACGTTGGTGCAGATGGCGACACTGCGGTATTTTTCGGCTTATCAGGTACTGGTAAAACAACATTATCTACCGACCCTAAACGCCAACTAATTGGTGACGATGAACATGGTTGGGACGAAAACGGTGTCTTTAACTTTGAAGGTGGTTGTTACGCAAAAACCATTAATCTTAGCAAAGAAAATGAACCCGATATCTATAATGCTATCCGTCGCGATGCATTATTAGAAAACGTAACCGTTGATGAAAATGGTAAAATTGATTTTGATGATAATTCAAAAACTGAAAACACCCGTGTTTCATACCCAATTCACCATATTGATAATATCGTTAAGCCGGTATCTCGTGCCGGGCATGCGAAAAAAGTTATCTTCTTAACGGCTGATGCTTTTGGTGTTTTACCGCCAGTTGCCAAACTGACTCCAGAGCAAACAGAATACTACTTCTTATCAGGTTTCACTGCCAAGTTAGCCGGTACTGAGCGTGGTATTACTGAGCCAACACCAACATTCTCAAGTTGTTTTGGTGCGGCATTCTTAAGCTTACACCCAACACAGTATGCAGAAGTTTTACGTAAACGTATGCAAGCTGCGGGTGCTGAAGCCTACTTAGTAAACACAGGTTGGAATGGCACAGGTAAACGTATTTCTATCAAAGATACTCGCGCAATTATTGACGCTATTTTAGATGGCTCAATTGATAATGCTGAGACCCAAGTACTTCCGCTATTTAACTTAGACATTCCAACGAGTATTGAAGGTGTTGATGACAGTATTCTTGACCCACGTGATACTTACACTGAACAAGCAGAATGGCACAGCAAAGCAGTTGACTTAGCAAATCGTTTTGTAAGCAACTTTGATAAGTTCACTGATACTGACAATGGTAAATCTTTAGTGGCTGCAGGTCCTAAAGTTTAATCAGCAACTGCAATTTCGATAAAAATATTCATTCATAAAAAAGCCGTCGTATTCACGACGGCTTTTTAATATCTTAAATAACTTTAACACCGATAAGCAAAACCATAGATGTTATTTACAATAACATCACTATTTTAATCATGGCTAATTGGTAAGCACACTTTTGCTCTTAAACCACCTTCGCCTCTATTAGAGAGCTCAACTCGGCCACTATGGGTATCAACAATACGCTTGATAATCGCTAATCCTAAACCGCTACCTTCTGTGCCCCTTGCTTTATCACCTTGGGTAAAAGGTTGAAACAGTCTTTCAATATCAACATCAGGGATACCGGGCCCTTCATCGCAAACACAAAAACAAATTTCTCTTCTTAATTTATCGTGATGAGTTGAAACGACAATTTTACCATCACTATAGCGTAAGGCATTTTGAATTAAATTCGCTAACGCCCGTTTCATAGCTACATAGCGCAGCGGCAGCTTTGGTAACGGTTCAGCATTAAACTCAATATTACGTTCCAATATACTTTCTGATTGCACAACCTCTTCTATCAAGACATTGATGTCAGCGAGCTCTGCTTTGTCTTTACTATCATGGCGAATATAGTCAATAAATTGATCAATGATGGTATTCATATCATCGATATCACCTTCAATGCCATCTTTTAAGAACTCATCTTGCTGCGAAATCATCTCCGATGCTAATCGAATACGTGTCAGCGGTGTCCGTAAGTCATGAGAGATCCCTGCCATTAACAAGTTTCTATCGTCTTCAAGTTGCTTTATGCCTTTGGACATATGATTAAAAGCTCGAGTTACCGCTACGATTTCAGTTGTACCCCGTTCGCTTAAAGGTTCAGGAAAATCACCACGGCCAACATCATGAGCAGCATTTTGCAGTGCACCTAAAGGCCGATTTAATTGTCGAACAAAAAGCCAACCGCCCATAACACTTAGGATACCTAAGATCATCAACACTAAAATCAAGGGCGAAAAGTTCTCTTCTTCTAAGCCATTAATTGGAATTTTAACCCAATAATCAGGAGCTTGTGGTGGCCTTATCCAAAACAAGTATTCATCTCCTTGTGAAATACGTACTTCGGCAGGACCACCCAATAGGTTGGACATTTCAGCGGAACGAAAGGCATAATACACCGCTTGTTCTAAGCCAAGCTTCATAGCTGCAGCTTCTCGATATACACCAATTCCGGTTTCACGAGTAAAAGCGTCTCCCATCGCAGGACTTAACTCTTCGTCAGCAATATCAATAAAAACAACACGCACTTGTTTCGCCAATAATTGGTTCACTTGCTGTGCGTTAGGTTGGATGATATATATCGACATTGATATAAATGAAACAACCTGGTTAATTAATAGCAAGACACCAATTAATAGTACCGTTTGCCCAAACGCACTGCGCGGCAGTATTTTCATAGACTTCTACTAGGTAGGATTCATTTCAAATTTAACTATAGAGATCAGGCAACTGACTTCCCTTCAGGCACAAAAACATAACCGAGTCCCCAAACCGTTTGAATATAACGAGGCTTAGCCGGATCTTCTTCTAGCATGCGGCGCAAACGCGAAACTTGCACATCAATACTGCGTTCTAAAGCAGAATAGTCACGGCCACGCGCTAAATTCATAAGTTTATCACGTGATAATGGCTCTCTTGGGTGTGTGATCAAAGCTTTCAATACCGCAAACTCACCACTGGTCAGTGGCATATTCACGTCACCTTTAAGCATTTCACGGGTTGCAAGGTTTAATTGATAATCACCAAAGGAAATAACATTTTCTTCTTGCGCTGGTGCACCAGGTGCCTCTTGAACACGGCGACGTAATACCGCTTTAATCCGAGCCAAGAGTTCACGAGGATTAAAAGGTTTTGGCATATAATCGTCTGCACCAAGCTCTAAACCAATAATGCGGTCAACTTCATCACCCTTGGCAGTTAGCATAACAATGGGAATATCATTGGAGTTTTGTCGCAAACGGCGACAAATAGACAAACCGTCTTCTCCTGGTAACATGAGGTCGAGCACCAACAAATGAAAATTCTCTCGTTCTAGCAATCGATCCATTTGTTCAGAGTTTGCCGCGCTACGCACCACAAATCCTTGTTCTACTAAATACCGTTCTAGTAATGCTCGCAAACGCATATCATCGTCTACTACCAAAACTTTCGGTGTTTCATGTCCCATAATGCCTATTCCATTGTTTTATTTTTTTAACTTAGCTTAACTATAAGTCATATTGTTATAAATATAAAAACCTGTTCTGTGTCAGTTTCCTAGCATTTGTTACAAATTATGTTAACTGTGAATATTGCTAAGATATAGGATTATATAAAGTTTTCGAATTTTTCAAGTATTTATCGACAATTTAGTAACAAATACCCACAAATAAAGCAATTGTGTTTAAAAAACAAACGTAGAACAAGTTGATGTTAAAGAAATGTTATACACTGGCAATACTTACATTAGATTTGTTATGTGGGAGAATGGTGGTATGAAAATTTGGCTTCACTTTCACAGAGCACCTATTCGTGTTTTGCTTATCAGCAAAAAGCGTAATCATGTGCGTCTAAAAAGAAGCATGCTAAAAATTAAAATAGCATTAGCTCAAGAGAAGGTTGAAACCAAGGAAATGCTAAGTATATATAAACGCTATACCAAGCGTCGAGCAAGCGCTGAAGAAATGCGCATTGCCAATCAGCAATTTATCGATATATTAAAAGGGCTTGGTATCGGTGTCTTCGCAATTTTGCCTTTTTCCCCCATCACCATTCCTATTATGATAAAAGTTGCCCGGATGGTTGGTGTTGAGATCCTTCCCAGTTCATTTGTTGATGACAAAAACACCGAGAAATAGCGTTATTTACTTTAAGTATCCTATTGCTTGATCTGTCACACACTGTGTAAAACTTTTTTGCCGCTCAACCCGAGAAAGCGCTGCAATAGCTTTGGTTACTAAGATCATTTTTTGTTGTTTTTCTGGTAACGATAATGCCGAGAGTTGTTCATGAAAGCAGCCCTTTAAACCATAATTTAGTGCTAGATCAGATTTAACTGATGCACCATCTAAACAGGTAATGAGCTTTTCAGCCAATACATCTCGATCTAATTCAGTAATTAACGCTTTAATTGTTAACTGACTATCGGGCTCTAGGTCTTGCTGACAACTAAAATACATATCTGCAACAGCAACAATTGGGATCAACTTTTCATGTTGCTCGCCAAAGCGTGCTTTTAGCCATTGATCCATATTCGCCGATTGAGATTGTTCAGCTTTTACTGCGGCATTAACACCTAACAATAAAAAACTGTATGTGAATAAATAAATTACCAAGCTAAGTTTTGTTACTAAAAAATTTATTCTATTCATGTCACCCTCCCGATTTACGCCACTAGCTATCATATAAAAAGATATCATCTGTGTCTGTAAGCAAATGTTTAAAAACAGTTTGTAATGGTCAAAGCTAAACCGTAAATTTACTTTGCTACAAGACATAGCCGTGTTTAAATAACCAATAGATAAAGAACATTGATGGCGTAATTAACATTTTGAACATAAAAACTATCCTACTTTTAATCATCTCTCTGATGATCGCCAGCCCCTCCTTCGCTATGCAAACAGCTAAACTGGATACCTTGGAATTATTAACCAAAAAGCTACAAACCCATGCCGGCAATGTTATCTATATCGATTTTTGGTCTTCTTGGTGTGTCCCTTGCCGAAAGTCATTTCCATGGATGAATAAATTACAAGATAAATATAGCCAACAAGGGCTAACAATAATCAGTATTAATTTGGATCATGATCGTAACTTGGCAAACAAGTTTTTAGAGCAGAGCCCCGCGGTATTTCCAATTATTTATGACCCTAAGGGCCATATTGCGAGAAAATATAAACTTAAGGGCATGCCAAGCAGTTTTATAATTGACCGAACGGGTCGTCTTGTTAGTGCTCATGTCGGCTTTAATAAGCAAAAAAGCTTAGCTTATGAACAAGAAATTATTCGCCTTTTAACGCAACCGACCACTATTCAAAGTCCATAACATTTTTCGACTTTACTTATACGTACCGAGAAGTTTTTATACCATTGCTCACGGCCAAGTTTTTGTGCAACCATATGTTGGCTATTTTGTTTCCAACATCGAATGTCAGCTAAACTCCGCCAATAAGAAACGGTAATGCCGATATCTTCCCGAGCTGATTCCATTCCTAAAAAGCCTACTTGCTGTTGCGCAAGCTCCACCATAAGCTCAGCCATATCATGATAGCCGTCATGGTTATCATTCATTGCTGAGCTAAATATTACCGCGTAATATGGCGGTGTTGGTGTTTCAGCAAGTAAACTTTTCATTCTATCGTTTCATTTAACCTAAGTTTTAACTACTTAGGTTGTATCATATGTACATCGCGTTGCGGGAACGGGATAGTAATACCTTCGCGATCAAATGCCAGTTTCACCTCTTCAATCACCCCGAAATACACTGGCCAATAATTTTCAGAATTAGTCCAAGGGCGAACAAGCAAGTTCACTGAACTATCAGCATGTGCCGAAACAAAAATATCAGCGCTCGGTGATTTTAAAATACGTTCATCCGCATCAATAACGCTTTGTAATACCGCTTTCGCTTTCTTAATATCATCGCCATAACTGATACCAAAGGTTAAATCTACGCGGCGAGTCGGCTCAACAAAAATATTTTTAACGCAACCATTTGATAATAAACCATTTGGAATAATCACCCGTTGGTTATCTAAGGTTAGCAATACGGTATTGAAAATTTGAATTTCTTGCACCACACCAACATAGCCTTGCGCGTCGATAACATCTCCCGCCTTAAAAGGTTTAAAGAACAAGATTAATATACCACCAGCAAAATTAGATAAACTCCCTTGCAGCGCTAAACCAACCGCTAAACCTGCAGCACCTAATACCGCAATTAAGGAAGTCGTTTCAACCCCAACCATAGAGGCAAAAATAATGATCAATATAGCCTTGAGCATGATGCCGACAATACTGATTAAAAATTGATGCAGGGTAAGTTCTACATTTTTCTTCTGCATTGCCAAATCAAATAGTTTCAATATACGCTTAACAATCCAAAGTCCGACGATCAAGACAATAATAGCGACGAGTAATTTAGTGCCAAACTGCACGGCTAAATCCCCTAACATAGTGGCATACCTTTCTAAGGTGCTAACATTCATTTCCATAATTTATTCCTGTTTATTGTTATAGTGCAAATAGTAAAACTTATTGCTTTCATCAGTATAGCTATGGTCTTCTATATTTTACATATAAAAAAAGCGAGCTATAAAGCTCGCTTTTTCAATTTCAGACATATGCTCTAGAAGCTATATTTATATCCTAAAGTTACACTGCGAGGTTTACCTACCATAATAGAACCATGTGTGCGTGTTGCCATGTATTCTTTATCTAATAAGTTATCAACATTGAAGGTAATTTCTTGATTGTCTGCAATAGTATAATGGGCGGCCATATCAACAACCGTGCGGCTATCAATAGCTTCATCTGCTATCAAGCTGCCTTGACCTGCGGTAGTGCGCATTTCATCCATATAGCGCACTAAAATATCACTACGCCATTTTTCACCAACCAAACCAACAGTCAATTGCAATTGATTTTCTGGCACATAAGGTAATTCAAAGCCCGCTTCAACGTTACCCCAAGTATCTAAACCTGATTCAAATGAATTTTGGAACTCGGTTTCCGTAAAGGTGTAAGTTAAGCCAACCGGAATAACTACCGAACCGGCAGCAAACTCATAACCTGCTTTGGCTTCTAAACCCGAAACTTTTACTTCACCAGCATTGTATTGATCACCTACATTTTCTTCATCACAACCTTGGCTAGCCGTACAGTTACCGTGCATGTTATCGTAGTCAGAGTAGAAAAATAATGCCTCTGCACTCAATGTATCTTGATTAAAACGTAAACCTAATTCGTAGTTAATACTTTCTTCATTTTCAGCTTTGTCGTTACCTGGTGCTGGTGGCGCAAAACCTTTTTGTACGCCGCCGATAATAACTAAATCATTATTTACACGGTAAGTTACTGCTAATGATGGCAATAAAACATCGACGTCATTGCTGATATCTTTGGTTGTTGGTTCGTTACGGTCAATAATACCTTTCCATTCTTTACGAGAAATAGTCATATCTTCATAACGTAAGCCCGCATTGAAAATAAAATCACCAAAGGTATATTCATCATGAACAAATAAAGCAATCGCTTCAGCTGAATCAATACGATTAGAATCAGCCCCATGAATACCCGCTTCAGTTAAGGTCATTTCGTAAGCCGAGTTATCTAGCGTATATTTATCAACCCATTGGAAGCGATCCATTTCATCTTCATGATAACGGGCACCAAATTTAACTTGATGAGCACCAAAATCCGCATCTAAAACTGTTTGAAGACCTTGTGAAAGATAGTCACGACTATTGGCTTTTACATCAACGCTAATTTCATCATTGGTAAATGAACCGTTATCAAATGCAGCTGCATCGTCAATACCACCACTGCTCAGGCTATTGCCATTAACTTTGCTGGTTTTATACCAGTTACGACTAAACTCATTATAGTAAGCAGTTGTGCCTAGCGTAAAACGATCAGATAACTTGATGTGATGGTTAATTTGCAACTGTTTATGACTGGTATCCATGTTATCAAGTTGAGACGCCGAATAACGTGAATATGGATCAGATTTAAAATCAGCTTCCGTTAACCCCATATAAGTTTCATCTGAATCTTCATCTGAATACTTTAATTTGAATTCTAGCTCTTGATAGTATTTGGCATCATTATCGCTGTTGATCATCACTTTAGCCATGATGTCATTTTTAACAAATCCAGTATCATCACCGGTGTGATTTACATCTTTAAAGCCATCAGCTTGGTAACGGAATACTTCAAATACTGACGATACATTTTGACCGGCACCACCAACATAAGCGTGTGCTTTGCCAAATCCGTCTTCGCCCGCGCTTAAATTAACTTGCCCTGCTAACGCTTGTTCTGGAATGGTACGAGATAGCATGTTAACCACACCACCAGTTGTGCGAGGGCCATACATAGCACTTGACGTACCTTTTAATACTTCAACTTGTTGCATACGGCCTGCGGTTGGAAAGTAGTATGCCGATGGTGCTGAATAAGGAGCAGGAGCCGCTAAAACACCATCTTCCATAATGGTGACTTTTTCACTACGGTTTTGTCCGGTGCCACGCATACCAATATTCGGACGTAAGCCGTAACCGTCTTCTTCCAATACATAAACACCTGGCACAGATGTTAGCGTGCGCATAATATCGGTAAAATCGAATTTCTCTAACTCTGCTTGAGAAATCATATGTGCACTACCCGGCACATCATTAACGGCCTGAGCGCTACCAAAAATAGCTAAGTGCTCCATATCATCATCTGCAATAGCAGAACTGGAAATAGCACTAACAACAGATAAAGCAATGAACGCGGGTTGGTAAAGAGAAGAGATTCGCATAGCTACGCCTATAAAAGAAACAATTATTTTAATTGCGCGCATTAGACCACGAGACTAAACAAGAATCAATATCATTTGCATTATTTATAATATCCAATTGATATAGATCAAAAGGATATTTAACCCGACGGTTTTATATACAGCTAATCTTAAAGTTTCATAATATTGCTTATGGTTTCATTAACCTGATTCACATTAAACTTATTTTCAACTAATGTCCGGCTTCTATTCGCCATGCTTTGCCACTTTTCAGGATTTTCTATAAACCAAATCATACGACTAACCAATACATCAATATTTCGAGCAGGCACTAACCAACCGTTATTGGCATTTTCAACAGTATCTCGGCAGCCAGGAGCATCTGTAGTTAATATTGGCCGCCCAATGCTCATTGCTTCAAGCACTGTTCGAGGTAGTCCTTCATGATAAGATGGCAAAGTATAAATATGGCAAGCTTCGATAAAAGGCTTGACATTTTTTGTTTCACCTAAATATTCGATTTGGCCGCCAGCTTGCCATTGTGTTACTTCTGCGGCACTAATTTTATCTGGCGAGCTATCATAGGGGCCCAGTAACTGAAACTTAGCTTTTGGATACTGCTGCTTAACTATTTTAGCAGCCTTAGCAAACTCTCTAATCCCCTTATCACCTAATAATCGAGCAATAAGTAAAAATGTAGGATCTTTATTCGGTAAAGGTTTCTGCTGATATTCCTCAATATCAACACCAGAACCAAAAACACGATGACATTTATCGGCTTCAGCCAAACCTAAACTAACAAAAAGCTTACGATTATCTTGATTTTGAAAAATGACACTTTTACAGTTTTTTAGGGCAAACTTATACAAGTGCTTCACAATAAAATTAATTGTATTACGCACTAATGAGCCTTTTTCAAACGCATAACCTAAACCAGTTATCATGGCATTAAACCCTTTAAAGCCGATTAAACGAGCCGCAATCCCCCCCCAAATTATCGGTTTAATCGTATAGGCAAGCACATGCTCCGGCTCTATTTCTCTGAGTGCCGATTTAATTGCCACTAAGGTTTTCAAATCTGCGAAAGGGTTTAAACCATTACGTTCAACACTATAAGATCGAAATGACGCTCCTAACGCTTCAACATCGGCCACAATTTCTGGCGTAGCTGCGGCTGTCATCACAGTAACCTCATGGCCCGCATCGACAAAATACCGAATTAATTTACCTCTAAAACTAACGATAGAGTTTGGGTAAGCACCAATAATAAGAATTTTCAAAGACAAAGCCCTACAAATTAAACGAGCTATAATTGATAAAGCTCAATACTAAATAAATCATATCAGTAATAGGGCTTACTTCCGGTAAACCAAACGATTGATTTCTTTACGTTCTTCTGACATTAAGCTAATAAAGTAAGTACATACAATATAAATAAAACCAATAATAAAACAGCCCAATATTAGCCCAGTCCAAGTTGAAGGCAAATAATTAGAAATTAGAAATGCCAATGCACCAGCGATTAGCATTACAGGTAAAGAATGTCGAATTAACTTCCAATAGAAATGAAGCATATTCAGTTTTATCGCGTGATATAAGTAGATATTTACTAATATTAGCTCACCGACAAAAAGTGTTATTGCCGTGCCCCAAGCAGCTCCAACCATCCCCATGCTTTTAACCAATATGATCGAAATAGCAACATTACCTATCGCGGTAAAAAGTAACAGTAGGCTACGCACTTTGTGCTTATTTAATGCTTGAAGCACAGCATTTGTAGACGTTTGCGCTAAGACAAACATAAACGGCAACATGGGAATAATAGCGACCCAAAAAGCCTCTAAAAACTCAGCCCCGACAAATAAAGTTATAAACAACTCTCCCAAAGCTAAAAATATAACAAAAACATAACCCAGCACGATCATCTGATATCTACCTATAGTGCTAAGCTGTGCCATAAGAACCACAGAAGACACATCTTGCTTCACCATTTGAACAATCTTAGGTGTGAAAATGTTAGATATTGCACTCGCAAACGCAATAAAACTGAACACTAATTGACTACCAATATTAAAAATTCCGAGTGTTTTACTGTTAGTTAAAGTTCCAACAATAAGATTATCTACTCGCCAATTAATTTGATTCACAATCACATTCAAGGCAATAAAAAAAGAATAAACAAATATTTCCCTCAAAGTTGCTCTATCTGGTAACACAAGTTTAAAACGTATATCAATATGTTTACGAATATATCTATAGCGTACAAAGGCATGGAGTAAATTTGTAATAGTATCGATAATAACGATAGTCAATACGCCATAATCCAATTGTAAATAGATAACCACCGCAATACAGCGTCCCAAAAACACTATAATTTCAGTCATTTTTTGAAATCTAAATCGCTGGTACGTACTTATAATGCCTGTTAGTGAGTTACTCATTAAGGTAATGACAACATTGAGTAGTAAAACAATAAATGCAGACTGTAGAACATTAATTTCACTTACCGTCATTGCTTGTTGAAATATGCTAGGCAACTTCACCCAAACTACTAAGCCAATGCAAAAAACGAACAAAGTCAAGGCACCATATATTAGAATAATGCTACTTATAAATTCCGTTTCTTTTACTTTATCATTATTGGCTTTATAGACAGACAAAAAACGAATAGTGGTATTGGCTAAACCAAACTCCAAAACAATTAAGTAACCGGCCAAAGCAGAAACTAAACTGTAAATACCATAATCGCTAACACCAAGATGGTTGATTATAAAAGGAATTAATAGCAACGCCATGACATTACGAATGGCAATTGAGCAATAGCTTAGTATCACCCCTACTCGTCTTTCACGACTATCATTTGTCATTTACGGTTCTTTTCTGTAAGTGTTATAAACAATCAACATTAATATAAAATAACTACCATATTTGCCTAAGTTCTGCAGACTAAAGCAATACAATAAAAATACAATAATCGGCAGCCAAGCTAAACGAAATAGTTGAGAGTTACCTGTGCGACTTTTTTCAGCCTGAAAGCCTAAATAGATATAGGCAGCAAATAATAAAAAACCAAGCATACCGAAGCTAACGAGTGCTTCTAACAAAGTATTATGCGGGCCAACAACTTCTGAAAATGTTCCTGCTTGCAGAAAATAGTAATTGTAATATCCTAAGTAACCATTAATACCGGCGCCAAATAAAACAAAGCTATTGGGTAACTCAAAAAAAAGTCGAATATATTCTTGCAAAATGTCACTTCTAGAACCGGTTAAATCCGAGAGATTATCACCACTAAACCTAGCGAATATGTCTAATTCACCAAGAAAAGAGGCGTCACTTACCCAATACAAACAACATATAATAAGTAAGCTATTCAAAGACATTAAAAATCGAACAAAAATATCTCCTAGTGCCGAACGGTAATAAAAAATAAAATAACTGACTAAGCTAAGAGTCGCGACAATAAAAAAGCTCCGAGAAACCGTTAATGACCCAAATGCTAACATCATCAAAATAATTGCATAAGATTTTTTTGAAATATTCTCTCTAGGTATCGTCGGTAAATAAAAATAAATAAGCAGCAAACAATACAAACCAAAATTATTTGGATCTCCTGCACCACCGGCAAAGCGAGCTATAATTTTTGTGGAATAGCTGCTCACTGGAGCAAAGTACTGATGCAATAACCCATAAAGAGTAGATAGAATTAAACCGCATAACAATGCAAAGCGTAATTGTGAAAACGAGCAGTACTTGTTTCGATCAAACATTAATAATGATGTAAAAATAAAAAATATAGACCAACGAACGGTTTGTGTAGACGCCATCACTGGGTTGTAAATAATATGCATTAACTCGTAAAGTAAAACCAGTAGCATCACAAGTAGCCCGGGTTGAAAATATTGAGTCTCTAAAACCTGAGTTAGTAAGTAACGAGCAAAAATAGCCAAGAAAATAAAAGTCAAAAGTGAAATAGAAATATAGGGGGATTGGGTGAATACTTCAGAGCAAGGCAATAAGAAAACAGTTAATTGTATACTGCGGCCAAAAGGCAAAATGATGGCACAAATAATTCCAACGAAGACAACAACTAATAATAATGGCGCACTTGAGGTTATTGCATAAAGAGTAATAAGAAGAGAGATGAGGATAACTTCAACATTAACTAACTGAGTTACCTTATTTACTATCATTTTAACTCACGTAACTTATAAAGTTGAGCTAACTTAGCTAATGCACTTTCTGTCGAGAAACCTTGCCTAAAAAAGGCTTCAGAAATCATTTCATCTGTTAGTTCAGATGCCAGTAGGCTGTTCAATTGCATAAGCCAAGAAGATAGGTTTTCTAAAGAATGAAAAGTAACTAAGCCTAATCCCATATCGGACTCTTTCGCTATAGTATTAGAAATTAAACAGGGTAAAGCTGCAGCTTGAGCCTCAAGTAAAGCGACTGACACACCTTCAAATAAGGAAGGCATAATAAAAGCCTCTGCACACTGCAATAAATCAGGAATATTTGGTGTTGCAGGTAATATGGTAAAGCGAGAAGTTAGCTTTTCATCCGCAATATTTTGTATAAAACCTGCTTTTAATGGCCCTTCCCCTACACAGACAAAATGTATAGACGAACTTAACTCTTTGTCTTTAGCCAATTGCAAAATAAACTGATGGTTCTTAACAGTCGAAAAACGTCCAACATGCAATATCAATGTTTTATCAACAGGTAATGAAAACTGAGCCTTAATTTGCGGACTATTTGCAGAGCCAGTTAAATACCTCTGAACCGAGATAGCGTTATTGATAACCGTAAAAGGCTTACTACCATATAAAAATTTACCGGCACTATCTCCACAGGCAAGATGAACATTACTTGCAGCATTTACAACATATTTAAGTATTCCCATAAAAGGCGTTAAAAATTTATTTTCTACGCCACTGGTATGAGAATGACAAACCCGAATTTTCACTCCTTTACTCTTAGCAATCCAAAGCAAAATGCCGTTTTTAAAACTATTATGAACATGCACTACATCATAGCTTGGCTGTTTTGACAGTAGCCGGTATATCGCCTTTAAATAGGTTAGTGGTTGTTGCTTTATCGTTGGAATAATGTGAATTCCCCCTCCTAATGCAACAATCTCTTCTCGTAAAGGTCCATCATTAAAACTAATAAAATCAAATTGATATTTGCTAGTATCAATATGACGATACCAATTCATCACAACAGAAGATATTCCCCCTAATGTTAGTGCTGGAATAACCTGTAATACTCTAATTTTTTTCATATTTTAAATATGCATCCAAATACCGTTGTCTTGTCGATGACAAACTATAACCTCGCTTTTCAAACTGCTGATTAATGTCCCCTTTGCCTACTATTGGTAGAAGAGATTGATCCTGTATCGCATTGGTCCAAATATCATAATCTGCTTCCAATGAAAGATATCGACAAAGGCCACAACCTATATCAGCTTCTTGTGGAATACCATCGGATAAAAGACAAGGCAATCCAGCGGCTTGAGCTTCTAATGCGGCAACGCCCAGTCCTTCATTTAGAGAGGGCATGACCATAACATCAAATAAAGACAATAATTGATCAACATCGGCCCTTTTCCCCCAAAACCTGACTTTCTTATCTAAGTGTAAGTCCTGCACCTTACTCTTAAGTTCTTCATTTAATTCACCATCGCCAATCAAATGCAAACAAAAATCGTTGCTTTTTTGCGCCATAAATTGCATTAAATTAAGTAAAAACGCGTGATTTTTAACGGCATAGAAGCGGCCAATGCAAACAATATTTAGCAATGTTGAATCAATACAAAAATCTAGTTTATCTTGTGCATCTATATCCCCTCTATGCCTAATTTTTCGAAAATCAAAGGCATTAGGGATGACATCAAAACAAGAATTATTTACTTTTTCTCCATATAAAAAATTACCCGCATCAGATGAAATGGCTAAACGGCTAGTTGCGAAACTTTTAGTCAATAGTCGACCAATTGAAAACATCAATCGAGTAGACAAATTACTTGCCCCAGTACTCGTATTTCGAGCATGGGTTATTCGAGCTCGTATTCTGGCTAAATAAGCAATGAAGACACATAACCCCGAATAATATGATGTATGCGCATGCACTGCGGTGTACTTTGGTTTTTTGCGCAATAATAGGTAAAGTTGCCAAAGGTTTTTAACAAGCCCTTTGCGTGGGCTATCAATAGTATGAATTTTACCACCGCGCGCAAGCACCTCGTCAGTAAAATAACAATGCTCGTCGGTCATAATAACAAAATCATTGACTAGAACATTAGCATCTTGAGTACGAAACAAATCCATAATACGGCTTTCAGCACCGCCAAGGTTCAAATTCATAAAAACATGCAAGACTCGTTTCGGAGTTTCAATAGAGACCATTAGAGGCATTAACCTTTCTTGATAGGTTTAGCTGGAGAACCTACCACGGTTGTGTTTGCTAACACATCGCTTAATACGACAGAATTTGCGCCGATACGGGCGTTATCACCGATAGTCACTGGTCCAAGTATTACCGCGCCAGCACCAATAAAGACATTCTTGCCAATTATTGGAATCCCATTATCAGCCTCTGCTTTTCCATTTCCGCCAATGGTAACATTTTGATATAAGCAGGTGCCCTCACCAATTTTCGCCTCCTTATGAATAACAACACCTAAACCGTTATGAAAAAAACCAACATTTTTTCCAATTTCAGCGGTATATTTAACATCACAAGCAAAAACAATACGGATATAGTAATAAATAAGTTTAGGTAAAATAGGGATTTTTCTTAAATAGCACCAACGCGATAAATAATATAAACGGACTACTGCATGCATAATGAGACTTAGATATGAAAATCAATTTGTTATTATTGTACTGTTCAATTTACTCCTGTTATATTGGAAAATAAAGTCAAAAAGCAAAAATGGAAAATTGCAGCATTAGATTTTCTAGATGCTAGCTCCTCATTATGTATAGAATCATTAAACGCACGATTGATATCTTGGCGTCGGCACTCGCATTGTTCATCCTTTCCCCAATCTATTTAATAGTATCCTATAGAGTCGCCAAAAATTTAGGGACACCGATAATATTTGCACAGAAACGACCCGGTTTAGCAGGGAAAATATTCACGATGCAAAAATTTCGCTCCATGCGTGATGCGTCCGACAAACATGGCACAGCATTACCTGACAGCGAACGCCTAACAGATTTTGGTATCAAATTAAGAAACTCCAGTTTGGACGAATTACCTGGTCTTTGGTCAGTACTAAAAGGTGACATGAGCTTAGTTGGGCCTAGGCCATTATTAGTGGAATATTTACCGCTATACTCGAAAGAACAAGCCCGCAGACATGAAGTAAAACCTGGCATTACGGGTTGGGCACAAGTCAATGGCCGCAATGCCATTAGTTGGCAAGAAAAATTCGAATTAGACGTTTGGTATGTCGATAATCAATCACTATGGTTAGATATTAAAATTATATTGCTTACCATCAAAAAAGTATTTTCACAGTCTGATATCAATGCAGATGGAGAAGCAACCATGGCTAAATTCACAGGTAAAGAATGAATAAACATAAAACATTAGTGATCATAGGTGCGGGTGGCCACGGTCGAGTGGTTGCCGACTGCGCCCAACAAGCCGGTTACCATAAAAATATTTTCTTCCTCGATGATAGTTTTGCAGAACGTAAGCATAACGCGGCATGGGAAATTAAGGGAGCTGTAAGTGATTGGGTGAGATATAGCCAAGAGGCTGATTTTATTGTCGCGCTAGGCAGTAACTTGCTGCGAGCAGAAATACTAACGCAACTACAGGCAGCGAAAGCCAGTATTGCCACTATAATTCACCCTACAGCAGCTATCAGTGAACATTGTCAGATAGGTAAAGGCGTCGTCGTATTTGCTAATGCCGTGGTAAATATCGGAACGGAGATAGCCGACGGCTGCATTATTAATACCGCCGCGACAATAGATCATGACTGCCACATAGCTGCATTTAGCCATATTTCTCCTGGCGCCAACCTTGCCGGCGGCGTTCATGTTGGCAGAATGTCTTGGCTAGGTATCGGCTGCTCAGTCATTGAATGTATCAGCATTGGAGAAAACTGCCAAGTTGGTGCCGGTGCGGTGATTACTCAAAATACTAAAAACAATTTTCTTTATCTCGGCGTACCCGCCAAAGCTATCCGCTCACTACAATCAAAATAAATAGGAATAAACGTGCTAAATACTCAATTTTCACCATGGCCGAGCTTTACTGAAGAAGAAACAGCGGCAGTTACTGCGGTATTACAATCAAACAAAGTAAACTACTGGACCGGCCAAGAAGGTAGAAAATTTGAGAAAGAATTTGCTACATATACCGATAGCAAATATGCCGTTGCAGTTGCTAATGGCACCTTGGCATTAGACCTTGCACTGCAAGCTTTAGATATCAATAAGGGCGATGAAGTTATAGTCACGTCTAGGACTTTTATCGCCTCAATCAGCAGTATTATTAACGCCGGTGCTAAGCCAATTTTTGCCGACGTTGAACTTGATAACCAAAACATCAGCGCCGCAACCATCAAAGCAGTATTAAGCGAAAAAACTAAAGCCATAATCTGTGTTCACTTAGCGGGTTGGCCTTGTGAGATGGATGACATCATGTCGTTGGCTAATGACAACAACCTGTTTATTATCGAAGACTGTGCACAAGCACATGGTACCAAATACAAAGGACGCTCAGTTGGCAGCATTGGTCATATCGGTGCTTGGTCTTTTTGCCAAGACAAAATTATGACCACAGGTGGAGAGGGCGGCATGCTAACCACTAATGATGAAAAACTCTGGCGCAAAGCATGGGCCTATAAAGATCACGGTAAATCTTACGCCGCCGTTTATGAAAAGCAACATCCACCTGGCTACCGCTGGCTACATGAAAGTTTTGGTACTAATTGGCGTTTAACAGAGATGCAATCAGCCATTGGTCGCATTCAACTTAAACACATGCCAAACTGGACAAGAAAACGCAATGAAAATGCGCGGCAAATTTTTCAGGTTTGTCAGCAATACGCTTGGCTGGTAACACCACAAATACCTGAACATATTGTCCATGCTTATTATAAATGCTACGTCATGCTAGATGAAAGTAAAGTTCCTAACGACGTTTCTCGCGACGATATCATCGACGCTATCAATGAGCTTAATGTACCTTGTTATTCGGGCAGCTGTTCTGAAGTTTATAAAGAAAAAGCATTTGATAATACATATCTAAGACCAAAAGCGGACCTAGTAAATGCCAAAAAATTAGGCGAAATTAGCTTAATGTTTTTGGTACACCCTACGCTAACATCTGACGAAATGAATACTATTTGTCAATTACTGAAACAAGCACTCGATAAAATTGATAATCAGAATTAATGTGACAAGTTATTCACATTAATTTAGCAATTAGCTGATGACAATGTAACAATATATTGCAAGAATACAAAATAAAGATCGTTAACGTAGTTCGGCGTTAAAAGCGACGTGTTGTAAGGTGTAGTCCCATGGTAAGACGAATTGATTTAATACCGAGTTCAGTTAAGCTCATGCTAGCTATTGCCTACGATTTAGTAGCCTTGACTATCGCATTTTACCTCGCCTACATTATTAGGTTAGGTGTTGATAGCGTTCAAATTTCATGGCATGAAAATATCGGTTTTATTACCGTTGTCACCTCTACGATAGCCTTATTTTATATCTTTGATGTTTACAATTCTGTTGTAAGGTTTTTTAATGCCAAAGCATTTCTTAAAATACAATTGCTACTGATTGTCGCCAGCACAATCTTATATCTTACCAGTTTTGTTTTTGACGCCTTTGTACCTCGTTCTGTTCCCATTGTTTTCCTGGTACTTGCCAGTATTCAAATTGCCGGAGTCAGAGCTCTAGTTAGTCTTATATCAAAAAAGCATTGGTTCGATGAACGTGAAGCGGTCGTTATTTATGGCGCAAGCAGCGCTGGTCGGCAATTAGTTCATGCACTTTCGCAGGGCAATAAATATCAACCACTAGCATTCTTAGATGAAAAAAAACGCTATGTTGGGCGGCGAGTATTAGGGCTTAAAATCCATTCTCACAAGAATATTGCAAAACTAATAAAAAAATATGGTCAATTCAAAGTGCTTATCGCGATTCCGAAAGTTGATCCTATTCGATTAAAGCAAATTGTTGATAAGCTTGAGCCTTATGCTCTGGAGTTGTTAATAGTTCCTGACATGTCAGATATTGTTTCTGGCAAGCGCAGTATCGATGAACTACGAGAAGTATCCGTCGATGAATTATTGGGACGCAAACCAGTAAAGCCGATACCTGAATTACTCAGTGCAAATATTACAGATAAAATCGTTATGGTTTCGGGTGCTGGTGGCTCCATTGGCAAAGAACTATGTCGCCAGATTGTAACAAACAAGCCAAAAGAACTTATCTTACTTGATGTTAGTGAAGCACTACTTTATGAAATTCATCAAGAACTCAGTGAAGTGCTAAAAGAAACTAACAATGATCTGCACATAGAGCCGCTAATCGGAAACGTACAAAACGGCATGTTAATGACGCATATTTTCCATAAGCATAAAGTGCAAACAATATATCATGCTGCCGCATACAAGCATGTGCCTATGGTAGAAAACAATGTTATTGCCGGTGTCACTAACAACGTTCTCGGTACGCATGAAATCGCTCAAGCAGCAATTTATTGTGAAGTTGAAACCTTTGTCCTTATTTCAACTGATAAAGCGGTAAGGCCAACCAATGTAATGGGAGCAACTAAGCGCTTGGCTGAACTGGTGTTACAAGGTTTCGCTAAAAAAGATCACAATACTCGCTTTGTCATGGTTCGCTTCGGTAATGTCTTAGGCTCATCTGGCTCAGTGGTACCACTGTTTAAAAAGCAAATTAAGCGTGGCGGCCCGATCACCATTACTCACCCAGATATTATTCGATACTTCATGACCATTCCCGAAGCCGCACAATTGGTTATTCAAGCGGGAGCTATGGGCACCGGTGGTGATGTTTTTGTATTAGATATGGGTAACCCGGTAAAAATTGTCGATTTGGCTTATAAAATGACCCATTTAATGGGGCTAACAATTAAAGACGACAGTAACCCAAATGGTGATATTGCCATACAATATAGTGGTTTACGTCCTGGTGAAAAACTCTATGAAGAGCTGTTAATCGATGATAATGCCAAAAAAACCACTCATCAACGCATTTTAACTGCCAATGAACGTTCATTACATTGGAGTGACGTTGCCATCATCATCGACCAATTAAAAGACGCCATGCGTGATGAAAATGAAGCAAAAATTCGTCAATTATTAATTGCCGCACCGCTTGATTATCAACCTGCTCCAAATAACATCGAGACGAATAAAGCAGCTAAGCAAGACGATGTTGCGTAGCTGACAACCTCACTACCGCTACGCTAATGCTTTAACAACATTAACCAAGCATTTGCGTAATCCGGTAGGTGCTTATTCGCCTGATGGTAGTCTTGCCAGCCAAAATAACTATCAACCAATAAATCGAGCTGGAATAAGTTATTGTCAAAAGCGCCACCTTGATCAGATAAAATACCTAAACGAGAGACATTCTCGCCAGCAATATCGTAGCTAACCATAAACAGCTTACCTAACCCCAATTCAGCCACATTACCCGCAAAGGAAACTTGCGGTGCTATTGCAATCTTACTATCAAGCGTTTCACCGTAGCCCATAATGCTAGGCACTTCGGAAAAATACCAATAACGCGCTTGCTCACGCTTTCCTATCGCATAATCATAGGCAATGCCATTATTGCGATGAACATTAAAATAACGACGCTCACCATTAACTTCAACAACACCAGTACCTTGCAATAACACATCATGCAATGCTTCTTCAGTTAGCCATATCAAAGGTTTTGCCAATTTTTTTTCTTCTAATACACCAGCAATCACTTGCTGACGTGTGTATTGATGACGGGCTAGCGATAAATTCTCGTTTGCTTCATTTAATCCTAAACCTTGCTCATCATGAGGTAAGGCGTAAAGTGCCTGACTATATTGCGATGTTTTTACGTCACTAGCAGTTAGCAATTTGGTGTAATACTTGGTTAAGAATATTTTATCTTCAGGTATGGCGTTCAACATTCTAGTTTTAACTTCACTAGTGCTTTTTAGTGCGATAGCACGTGCGGTTTTAACATCAGGAGTCCAACGGTAGAATTCAAAATTTTCACGTAAGAAATTATTATCATGAAGGCGACTATTACGCTTTGCACGAACGTCTTCTCTGTATACTCGACAAATAAATGCCAAGGTCTGCTCTACCCTTTTCAGCGTCACCTTTTCATCAAAAACCGTACCTGCATGCACGGCAAACTTATCTTCAGAAAACTGCGCTAAATAACCTTTAGTTTCATCTGCAACATCACACAAAGCACTGGCTTTAAAACTCGCCATTTTTCCTAACATTGGCGCTTTATCTAAGGTAAAAAAACTGTCGGAAGTTTTCGCCACACAATTAAAACAAACCGTAAGCGAAACGAAAAAATATAAACCAAGGCGCATAGCAGCAAATCATAAGGTTGAAGATAGCACCATGGTATGACAATCCCAAAGGCTGCGCCACTATGGCACTTAAATTATTAATGCAATTTCGTTACTACAACACTTGCAAATATGCTGAGTATTTTATCAATAAACCTTGCTGCCTCGCTAAATATAGTGATAATCGGGCAAGGTTTTATTTGCGTATCGGTTATTAGTGAGTATTAAGTGCAATTATTAGAAATAGAATGTTTAGGGAAAACGCTGCGATTAGAAGGTTCAATGGCTGGGTGGCAGCAGCTATTTTGGGATAATCAATGTGTTTCACAAATTAATGCCAATGCCGACAACGAGTCATTTTTTCATCAATTTGCCTTGCAAACTGAACAAGGCGAATTACCAATTGAACTTAAAGGCTCATTGCAGTGGCAGCCATTCGCATTGCAATTTCAGCTGTTAGTTAATAACGAGCTTGTTCACGACAATTCTCTCGATGAAAAAGACATTGAGCAACGCCAAATCACCAAAGGTGAAAAGCAACCGATCAAATTTAGTTTCATTGGCTTGGCAGGCCTTGGCTTAAAGTTACTAAAAAGCGCTAAAGTAATTAAAGTGCTGTTTGCCACCGGCAGCCTGGCAGCCTATAGCTGGTTATTTTCTATTGAATTTGCCATCGCATTAATTCTTTGTTTGGTTTTTCACGAATATGGCCATATCAAAGCAATGAAATACTTTGGCTTGAAAACCAAAGGCATTTATCTCATCCCCTTTGTTGGTGGCTTAGCACTTAGTGACGACAAAATTAATACCCGCTGGCAAGATATCGTTATTTCCATCATGGGGCCTTTCTTCGGCTTAATACTATCTATCGCCTGCTTAGTAGGTTATTGGCTGACTGATATTGAAATACTCGCCGGCATCGCGGTATTTAATGCCCTACTAAATTTGTTTAATTTGTTACCGATACTGCCATTAGACGGTGGCCACGTACTTAAAAGCATCGCCTTTTCAATTAATTCAAAGTTAGGTTTAGTGGCTTGTATATTAGGCGCAGTATTGGGCATTTATCTTAGTTATCACTTTGGCTTAGCACTATTAGGCTTCTTACTGGCTATTGGTAGCATAGAAATATTCTTTGAATATAAAAGTCGACATTTAAGTCAGTTACTACCACTTAATCGTTATGCACAAATTGTATCAGCCATATGGTATGTGATCACCGTTGGCGGTTTAGCGGCTATTATTTGGCTGGTTGGCCAAACGGGTAACGAGGCATTATCGCTGCCACTTAAAATATTAGGCAGTTAAACAGTTAGTTACGCTAGTAGATAAAAGGAATAGTTGATGATTTCAAAAAAAGTAAGAGAATTATTCGTTTCATTAATGGAAGCAACAAACGATGCTCCTGTTTGCTACGATGTTGAAACTGAGCAATACTGCGGATTTTTCAATACTGCAGTTGTTGATAAGTACATTGAATTAGGCGCACTAGAGCTGGTGGAAGGTGGCAGCAATAGCGCCACCACGATATTGCTTAACAACAGAGGTGATTTTCTCAGCTCGTTCGCCGCCGGTGTAAGAGAAGCAAAAAACGGCGCTGATCAATCTTATGCCGACTATAACGCTAACCCTTTTGCCTTTTCGGTTGGTTATGAACACTTCCACCAAATATCCAAGAAAAAACGCCAGTTAACTAGCTATATTTGCCATGGTTTTGAAAATGATGAAACGGGCTTAATCCACCAACAATAATACTCATTCAGAATAATCGTTACTTATCTTCAAGTAACTCAGTTAAACAGGCTAATTGCTCTGTTAATGAAGCCACTTGTTGCTCCAACTCCGTTACACGCTGAACTAAATGATTATCGCATTCTGCAGGCTTAACCACTGTTTCAGTGTCTTTATATTGTGCTACATAGCTTTCATCAAGATCTGAGAATAAATGCACATAGCGTGATTCTCTCTTACCTGGCTCTCGTTCGAGTTTTTTAACCAGAATTTGATTATTTAAGTTTTGTAACTGGTTTAATGCGGTTTCAACTTCACTAACATCAGCGAAGTCCGCTAAACGATTCGTGCGAGTTCTTAATTCACCCGGCGTTTGCGGCCCCCGTAGCAATAGCACACAAATAATGGCTCTTTGCTGAGGGGTGAATTTCAAATTACTAAACTCAGTATTACAAAAGCGATGAAAATACTTACTGACTCGACCAGAGGCTTTGTGATCTATCATTAACTGGTTCATTTTCACCAGTTCATCAACGCTATTTTGTACGGCAGCTTCTGATAGCGACATCACTGGCTCACGGTTACTTTTTTGGTTACAGCCGGTGGTAATGCCGTTGATAGACAGAGGGTATTGTTCAGGTGTGGTGGTTTCTTTTTCTAGCATTACGCCAATAATGCGGCATTGCTCTGCGGATAGTGTGATCATATAGAAGGCATCCTTAGTAAAGTGCCTAGTTATATCAAGCAATTAACATTTTTACTATGACATCGTGCTTAATTTCCCATAAAAAAAGCCATAGTCTAACAATCAGTAAACTATGGCTTTTTATCATTGAAAACAAATCATTCTATATTCTGGATCTGCTCACGCATTTGCTCAATCAACACTTTTAATTCAACAGCTGAATTGGTGATATCAGCATTAATTGATTTTGAGCCTAAGGTGTTTGCTTCTCGATTAAATTCTTGCATCATGAAGTCTAATCGACGACCTTGTGCGCCACCTTTTTTCAATATACTGCGAGTTTCTTTTACGTGGCTGAATAAGCGGTCAATTTCTTCGTCAACATCCATTTTTTGCGCGAGTAAAACAAGCTCTTGCTCAACACGTGACGATTCAAGCTCAATATTCGCATCAGCAAACTTGTCCGTAATGCGTTTTCGTTGCCATGCAATAACTTCCGGCATATGCCCTTTTACTAATTCCGCTTGCGCGATGATGCCGTCTAGGCGTTGCTCAATAAGCGCTTTCATATTGGCACCTTCATCGGCGCGTGCAGCGATGAAGTCTTTCAGCGCCTGATCAAAGCCAGCAAGAATTTCAGCTTGAATAGCATTCATATCCGATTCTTCTGCTTCCATCACGCCCGGCCAGCGCATGATTTCTACAGGGTTAATTTGGCTATTTAATGTTTGCTCATTGATCCAATTTGCATGCTTTAGCAAATTTTCAGCAAGTGCAGTATTCATTGTTAAATTACTTTTTTCGCCTGCGTTAGCATTAAAACGCAGGTTACATTCAACTTTACCGCGATTTAACTGCTTACGAAAACGTTCACGTAACACTGGCTCTATGCTTCTAAATTGCTCAGGTAAACGAAAGTAAGTTTCGAGAAAGCGTTGGTTTACGCTGCGAATTTCCCATACGGCATTCCCCCATTCCCCCTTGACTTCATGGCGAGCGAATGCTGTCATACTGTGGATCATAGAATTTCCTAAATGCTTATATTTATCTTAAGGGAATTATGCCTGAGGTAGGCACCGGTATCTACTTCAATGTTTTAAATATCCTTTTGTCTAACTATGCTCATAGCGTATTTCAAAGGTTGTTTACAATAAAATGAATGATCAAATAGTAATTTAAAATAAACCGAGGACAATTTAACGGCGATGCAAATAGAAAATAAAGATACTAATAAACAATTAGAGCTATGCAGACAATATTTCGCCTCCGGCCAAATTGATAAACTCAATGAAATTTTTTTACCGCTATTAGACAAAAAAATACCAGAAGCACTGCTGACAAAAGTTGATTTTTTAATGCAGAAAGACCCGAATCAAGGCATAGGATATTTATTACAACTAGCCCAAGAAGGTCTGCAAATGGCCAACTACAAAATGGCAATGCTGTTGTATTTTCATCCCGAGTTAACCTTAGATTTCAATACCTATTTAAAACAAGCTTATA
Source organism: Colwellia sp. SU-HH01172 (assembly GCF_057553355.1). Lineage (NCBI taxonomy): Bacteria > Pseudomonadati > Pseudomonadota > Gammaproteobacteria > Alteromonadales > Colwelliaceae > Colwellia > Colwellia sp. SU-HH01172. Next base: position 254,598 of record NZ_BAAJMB010000006.1, read on the forward strand.
AGCTTAAAGAGGAGCCTGCGATAATCGTTTGCGCCTATTTAGCCTGCGCAAATCAAAAACCTGAACTAGCCCAAGAAATTTTACTTTCTCACGCCGATATTTTTAAAACTAATGAGCTACTCAATGCACTAAATTTAACTAGTCAATGCACTACGACGAAAAAACCTAGCTACCAAAGTTTTAACCGCTCGAATACCCAACATACCTTAAAGTACCATAATCATGAGATTTCACTTGCTACGGTTGATAGTTTCCTTAATGAATTTGAATGTGTATGGCTAAAATATCGGAGTCAAAGTTTTCTAGAGCCGTCAATGGTAGTCGACGGTGAAAGCGGTAAAAGAATACAAAGCCCGATTAGAACTAACCAATTTAGTCAGTTGGTTCCAACGTCCAACGATTGGATATTGCTTGATATCGAGCAACGTATTAGCAAACTCATCAACTTGCCTATTACTCATGGTGAATTAAGTAATATTCTTTATTATCAGAAGGGAAATGAATACAAAGCCCATTATGATTTTTTTCATCCAAAAGATCCTGGCTCTGCATTAGCAATGCAAGATGGAGGGCAAAGAGTGAGAACCGTACTTTGCTATTTATCGCCGGCTGACGAAGGCGGAGAAACCTGTTTCCCACGTATATCAGAGAAGATAGCTGGCCATAGAGGCCAGCTAATTGTATTTGACAACGTCAGCAAGCAATTAAGTCCGTTACCGCCGTCCTTACATCAAAGTTTACCCGTAATATCAGGTGAGAAATGGATACTTAGTAAATGGTACCGGTCCAACGAAACTAGCTATAAAACTAATCTCGTCGAACTGAATTTATAACTAAAATCTAATCAACGCTTTGCTGCCAGCGCTCTTTTATATGATCAGCAACTCGGAATGAGTTGGCATAAATGGTAAATGTGTACGGCACGCTACCTCCGGTTGGCATAAATGAGGCGTCAGTAACAAATAAGTTATCAACTTCATGCGCTTGGCAATTTTTATTCAATACCGACGTTTTAGGATCATCACCAAAACGACAGCCACCGGCCATCAGGTTAGATGCTGGTGCACTACTTATTGAGGACGAAACATTTGTCGCGCCCATTTCAACCAGTAGTTTTTCTGCCTTTTCAGCCAAATACTCACCAACATCTATGTCGTGGTTATGAGCGCCAATACGTATTTTAGCAACTGGATCACCCCACTTATCGGTAACTTCGTCATCTAAACTAACAAAGCAGTTATCCGTTGGTAACCAATCGTTGAATACTTCAAAGCGCAGGGTTTTATAGGTAGTGAATTCAGTTTTCATACTTTGCTTTAATTCTTCACCCCAGATTAATTTTTCGCTATCTAAATTTTCATCATATTGCCATTTTGTACTTTGTGCGCGCGCAATAGGGTTTTGATAGAATAAGAAGTCGACAGTGCCGCCTTTGGCTTTGCCATTACGGTTAACACCAGTAAAAGCTTTGTCGTCAATTTGATACCAGTCTTGTAACGCACGGTTAATAAAAGGCCCGACTTGTTTTAATTGCGCCTGCTTCTCTTTAGTTAAATCTTTATAGAAAAAGTCACCACGGCCAGTGCCACCACCACTAAAAATTAAATTCTTACCCACCAAACCATTATTATTAGCGATACCATTGGGAAATTTTTCGCCTTTTGACGCCAGTAACAAGCGCGAGGTTTCTACCGCTTGGCATGCCACAACATAATATTTTGCTTGCGCAACTTGTTTTCGCCCGGCTTTGTCGTAGTAAAGCACGCCAGATATTTCACCTTGGCTATCGGTTTCAATTTTATATACTTTCGCATGAGGTGTTATGGTGCAATTGCCTGTTGCTACCGCATGATTAAGCAAAGCGGCACGACCACTGCCCTTTGCACCTGAAGAACAGCCGTAACTACTGCAATAGCCTGAATATTCACAACTGTTTCTGCCCATTGCCGGTTGAGACAATATGGCACGCGGCACAGGTACGGCGTGATAGCCTATTTCTTTCGAGCTTGCATCTATCCAAGACGATATGGCGTGTTCAGCAACCGGCGGAAATGGAAAATCAGTCGAACGAGGTTCTTGATGTGGGTGCTTAGAAACACGACCAGAGACTCCAACCACTTTTTCAACTATAGCGTAATAAGGTTCAAGCTCATCATAACTAATTGGCCAATCTTCAACATTAGCGCCTTCAATGGCGCCGAATTCTGTTTTCAAACGAAAGTCGATTGGCTTTAAGCGGTGAAAATAACCGCTCATAAAATTTGATGAGCCACCAACTACTTGGCCATTCCAAAAGCTCCAACCAGACTCACTCGTAGCCTCACCTTGCCAGTAACTTTCGCCGTCATCAGTTTCGTACTCTTCTTCAATAACGTGCTGCTCGTCTTCAAGCTTTGGGTTATAAGCATCGCGCAAACTGATCGCCAATTCGTCTTTATAGAATTCTTTTTCCGTTAACCAAGCCCCTTTTTCTAACACTAACACTTTCGCACCAGCTTTTGCCAAAGTATATGCAACGGGTGACGCGCCTGCGCCACTACCCACTATACAAATATCATATTTCATGCTTTTCGAGTTCCTACTTGCTTGCGGATATATTGCTGATGACTTACCACTTGCATGGCTGTTCCATTGGAAAATGACGCTTGATGACTTAACACAATCGGTTGTTTTCCCGGTAGCTCATAATAACGTTGCCCTGCTTGTGGTAATGGAAAGCCCGCTTGATGCTCTAGCCACTGCCAGCCTATACCATTGGGATTACCACCATAACTAGGCGGTGAAAGCATGGCTTCAAAAATATAGCCCACCAAATTACTTAACCAGTTTTCGCCAGCGGTTGATTTACTGATAGCGCGTAAAATACTTTCTTTTTCATTAAATGTTAACGCGACAAATTTTTTCTTTAGTTGACTGTTACTAAAACCATTTAACCAATCTACGCCTTTATAGATAAACTCAACTTCGGCTGCTTCGGTTGGTTGTTGAAAAACAACATTATATAAATATTGGCTGGCTTGAATTTCTTTTGCACTTGGCCCAGTTGGGGATTCTGGTAATAAATGCGCCAATACCACATCTAAGGTTAGCCATGGGTCAGTTTTCAATGCACCATCAAGCTTAGTAGCTAAACTTGCTGACCAACTACGCATTGGCATGGTTGCCACCATAGTGGCGCCAGCTGCTGATTTTAAAGCGCTACGACGCGAAACCTTTTTTTGCAGCCATTTAGGCGTGCGAAAATTTTCGTCAAAAAATGAATTAACTTGAGACATTGGTTTCACCTTTTACTGTTGACGTGCTGTCATTTATTTTATTATTTCTTGCCTGCCATTTATCTAAAAAGGTTGACCAATATTCTACCGAGTATTCTAAATTATCCAGCAACTCGGCAGTATCTTTTGACAACAACATACGGCCACTATTGGTTGACACATACATGTGCGGGTAGCCCTGTACTGGTGGTAACGACTTCATAAACGCTTCATTTTCATTACTGTCACTAACGCTTATTTTCAATACAACATAATTATCGTGCAGCTGCTTATACACAGCTGGGTTTGCTGCTAAAAAGGCATCCATTTTGTGACACCAAGTACACCAAGTGCCACCTATTTCTATTAAGACATTGCGGTCAGTTGCTTGTGCTAATTTAATTGCTGCTTGCGCGTCTTTAAACGGGTCACGTTTGTCACTAAAAATTTTACTGTATAACGGTAAGTCTATTGCCGACTCAAGCACGGGCTCTTGTGCATTCACTTGGAAAATAACTAATAAACTTGAAAAAAATAAAACAATAAACCGGTGAAATTTCATAAATTTTCTCTATTTTAATAACACTTAATACCGACTGGCGATAAATACTGAATAGAATGACCTTATATTAATTAACTATATTTCAAAATACTTGTTACGTCATTATGTCAAATTGACAGTCGAACGATTATAATGCGCAGCAATTATACTACGATAGGAAATTCCACATGCGTCCAAGCGGCAGAACTTTAGGGCAAATTCGTCCTGTAACCATTACTCGTCAATTTACAGCTCATGCAGAAGGCTCAGTACTTATTGAGTTTGGTGATACCAAAGTTATCTGTACTGCTACCGTTGAAGAAGGTGTACCACGTTTCCTTAAAGGCCAAGGTAAAGGTTGGATAACCGCTGAATACGGCATGTTGCCTCGCTCTACTCACACCCGTATGCGTCGTGAAGCAGCAAACGGCAAGCAAAGTGGTCGTACGCTAGAAATTTCTCGCTTAATCGCACGTTCATTGCGTGCAGCGGTAGATTTAGTCGCCCTTGGTGAAAATACCATTACCGTTGATTGTGATGTAATTCAAGCTGACGGCGGCACTCGTACAGCATCTATTACCGGTGCTTGTGTGGCATTAGTTGATGCATTAAACCATATGCGTGCTAAAGGTATTATCAACAACAATCCACTTAAGCATATGATTGCTGCGGTTTCTGTAGGTATCTACAAAGGTGAAGCGATTGCTGATTTAGAATACCTAGAAGATTCTGCCGCTGATACTGATATGAACGTAGTAATGACCGAAACCGGTAAACTAATTGAAGTACAAGGTACCGCCGAAGAAGAACCGTTTAGCTTCGACGAAATGCAACAAATGCTTAAACTTGCCAACGATGGCATTAACGAGTTATTTGATATTCAAAAAACCGCCTTAAACTAAGCTAAAGATAGGAGCTAATGATGAAAGATTACCAACGCGAATTTATCGAGTTTGCTTTGTCTAAACAAGTTTTACGCTTTGGCGAATTTACTTTAAAGTCTGGCCGCACCAGCCCGTACTTTTTCAATGCCGGCTTATTTAATACCGGTGGTGATTTAGCGCGCTTAGGTCGTTTTTATGCTGCAGCATTGCAAGATTCAAAAATAGACTACAACTTGTTGTTCGGCCCTGCTTACAAAGGCATTCCAATTGCAACAACAACTGCTGTCGCACTGGCTGATGGTTACGATATTGATATGCCGTATTGCTTCAACCGTAAAGAAGCTAAAACGCACGGTGAAGGTGGTAGCTTAGTTGGCTCAGCACTGGCAGGTAAAGTAATGTTGGTTGACGATGTCATCACCGCTGGCACTGCCATTCGTGAATCAATGCAAATTATTCAAGCCCATGGCGCAGAACTTTCAGGCGTACTAATCGCATTAGATCGCCAGGAAAAAGGTCAAGCAGAGCTTTCAGCTATTCAGGAAGTAGAACGCGACTTTAACACTAAGGTGATTTCTATTGTGACCTTAGCTGACTTAATTAGCTATTTAGAAGAAAAGCCAGATATGGCAGATAGCTTAGCTAGCATTAAAAAGTATCGCGAAGATTTCGGTATCTAGAACTTGTTCAAATTAAAAGTAAAAAGCCTGCAATTGCAGGCTTTTTTTTATATGTTAGACAAACTGAATTGTGCTGCGCTATGCCGTTAGTTCAAATTGATAGCGCGCTGGTTTCTCAAAGGCTTGATTAATATTTGAGTAAAACTGCTCAATACGCCCCGCTCTTTCATCGATTTCAAGTGGCCGACTAGGTGCTATGGCTTCTTGAGACGATAAAGTTTGCTCGATAAATTGATCGAAACTTTTACTTTCTCTATTACTGCTCTCCCCCTCTTGAGCAAAGACATCGTTAGGTTTAATCAAACCAACAAAGTCTTTCTTAGCATTGGGGTCTTCTAACGCAATTGCCGCCAATTCAGATTGCGCTTGGGCAATTAGTTTTGCTGCAGAAGCCGCTACACGAGTGTCTTGAATTGATGGATTGGCAGGAGCTAAAGCCGCGGCATGTACCTTTTGCATTTTAGCGATGGTAGCATTTGGATCACCATCTACTGGGGCGAGATCGACAGAAACTTCACCGCCGACTGCATACTTTTTGCCATCAGGGCCCACTTCAAAGGAATAGTTAGGTGCTCCTGTAAAAGGACCACCAACAGCAGCATGAGCTAATTCATGTGAACGAACTTCCTGATCGCGTCTTTTTAAGCTTTTTACTTCTTGTTGCTCAGCAAATATTTCACTATTTGACTTGTTTTCATTACCTTGGGCTTCTGTATCTTCTGTTGTCTCAGCAGAGCCATTTCCGGATTGCTCGCTTTTGCCTTGAGGTGAACCTTCATCGCCCTCTGAGCCGTCCCCTATGACATCGTTTGCTAACTCAGCCTGTTTACGTAAATTTGCAAAATCGACTTGTTCATTATTTTGGGCAGGCGTGCGACCTCGTTCTTTATCTGATGCTACACCTTTTTCAGCCGCTGATTGATTTAACGCTTCAGGTTTAGCAATCACTTCTCTTTGCTGATTATCACGACGCAAGCTATCGGTCTGCAGGTTAACTGCAGTTTGTATGGGTAGGTTATAGCTTTGCGGGGTGACATTCATAATGAGTTAAACGCGCACATCCAATAATGTGCCTAAGTTTTCATCTGCGGACTCGATAACTTCAGCAGAAGATTTTGCTTGGAACTCTGCAACACGTAAATCGACAATAGATTGATTAAGATCTGAAAGTTCACCACTACCTCGATTTTGTTCTGTCGCATTGTCATTGTTTTCTTGGCCGACACCAAAGTCTTCGGGGCTAATGGCAATGTTTGACGCAATGCTTGCAGCGGCTTGGTTAGCATCCTCAGTGGCATTTTGAAAACCTTGCACTCCAGCATTAAAAGCAGATTGAATTTCCATAGAACTCTCCTAAATACATTTCTTAGTTGCAAGCTATGCAACTAAACAACAAATATATTACCTGTAATTACTTGCTTAATTATTAACCAAAAGCAGTAAAAAGTAAACTGTTAGTCCTTTCTAACGTGTTCTAACAACCAATTTTTCAATTTCGTTAAGAACTCAGTCTGATGAGAAATAAATGGCGCATGTGATGCTTGCTCAAAAATAAAGCGTTGGCTATTGGGCGCTATGTCATCCAGTAAGGGAATGACTTGCTTTGGCACTAAGCCATCGAGCTTTCCGTAAAGCCTTAAAAACGGTTGAGTAATACTATTAAGGTCCTCTGTAATATCCGAGGTTTCTAATAGCTTTAACGAGTCATCGAGTACTTGTTGGCTGGGTAAGTCATATTGCATCACCAAATCGCGAATTTTCTTAATGTCTTGGCGGATATGCGGGCTACCCATAGCTTGAATTTTCAAAAAGTTATTAATCGTCTTATTGGTATCTTTTGCCAATTGCTGATGAAACATAGCCAGAACATTTTCTTTAATACCTGGCCAGTTATCTCGTTCGACGAACTGTGGCGAACTAGCGACAGTAACTAAACCGAGTACTTGTTGTGAATAACGAGTAGTTATCTGACTGGCGATGAGTCCACCTAGTGACCAACCAATATACACCGCTGGTTTACCAACCGCTTGTTGAATAGCGGTAGCAATTTCAATTAATGAGTATTCTGCAACTTGGTATGATTTATTAGTGGCAAAGCCAGGAAGGTCAACGGTGATCACTTCAAAGTCAGCTTTTAGTTGCTCAAGGCATGGCTGCCAAACCGCAGAATTTAACCCCCAACCATGAATAAATACCAATGGGAGACCTTGTCCTTGGCTCGCAATTCTCAATCTTTCTGCCATGCTTATAACGCTCAATATCTAGTGGGCGCATAGTTTAACCAATGGGTGCTGAAAATGGAATTTGGCAATAACTTCAATCATGATAATTTTTTAAGCTTAAAGCAAAAATTAGCACTAGCGATCAACAAGGTTAGACTACTAATCAGTTGTTGTACTTTATGTGGTAACACTTGCCAGCAACATCAATTACTTTGCCAGCATTGCCAACAAGACCTACCTTATTTCAAGCGCGAACTACTAGGATACGATTTATTATTGTGGCCAGCGATCAAGCAATTACTACCTAAAGCACAGTTTGACCACTTACTTAGCTTAGGACCGTATCACTGGCCATTTTCACTGTGGATAAGCCAACTAAAGTATCAAGGCAGAACTGAATTAAGTGGGCTATTAGCCTATTTGTTAAATCAACACTGGCAGCAATATTTAGTTGAGACGAACGCAAAAACACCGCCTGAAAATACCGTACTACTCAGTGTACCGCTGCACATCAGTAAATGGCAAAGTCGAGGATTCAATCAAGCACACTTGCTTGCTAAGCGTTTTGCTAAACAATTCAATTATAATTATCAGCCGGAGCTATTAATACGCGAGAAAGTAACCGAAAGCCAAGTGGGAAAATCAGGTGTCGAGCGGAGAAAAAATTTAGCACATGCTTTTGCCATAAATCCAGCGTACAGCCATACGCTTACTGAGCATGTGGTACTTATTGATGATGTGGTAACAACTGGCACCACCGCCAATGCAATTTGCCAGCTGTTAAAAAAAAGAGGAGTGCAAACTATTACACTCCTCAGTATTTGTTTAGCCTTGCCTAGCTAACTTACTAATCTAAAGTTTAATCTGCGGGGTTAGCGCTAAAAGCATTTGCAAAAAATAAGCTATTGGCAATGATTTTCATACTACCTAAAAAATAACCGCGAAATGCTAAATCATCGGTAGTGGCGATAACTTTTCCTTTACCAACATTATGGGCAACCAGTGTTGGATTATTTGCCAAGCGGTTTACCAAATTTTGATCGGTATAGCCGCTAAGCAAAGGGGTATTGCTATATTTAGCGACACTGACAAATGGTGCCGTGGTTTGCTCCATCATAACCGTACTATTACGAAATACAGGTAACGCACTTGCTTGATAACCGTAAGCCAACGGATGACTTGTATCTAACTCGGCTTGAAAAATAGCGCCAGCAATTCGTTTTCTACCCGCCAGCGCTTCTTTATCACCATAAGTTAATTTTTCTGTGTCAAATAATTGATTGAGGTGATCTTTGCTAACAAAGTCCATTTTTAATAGTTCTTTATCAGCTAACCAGCGGGCAGCACGTTTTTGACCGAACACTACACCACCAGCTTCCAACCATGATTTCAGTTTATTTAGCGCACTACCGTTTAACTTATTATACTTACCATCAACCATGATGATATGACTATATTTGGCTAAGTCGATAGCCGCTAAGCGTTGCATTTCAATCACAGTTACCGGAATTTCTAACAAACTATCAATATAATAAAGCATTTCGCCGGCTTCATATTGAGACGCGCCTTTACCACCAATCATTAACACTTTGGGTGTTGATACTGGGCGGAATGAACTACTACCAATATCAATCCCATGTGACGTTAACCCCGTTGTTAATGACGACAATACAATATTGTTTTTAGCTGCAAAGTTAGCGACTAAATCACGCCAATTATTCTCCGTTTGATTGCCTGCAGGTATAATGATGGTGCCTTTAGCAAATGCTCTCGCTTTGCCATTTACTGTCGCAGAAAAAGTTTTCGTTGCTACTTTGGTGTTAATACCAGCTTTAGTCAGCTTATGAAGTAATTTAGGTGCCAAAAAGTCATGCCACTCAAAAGCATAGGCATATGCTGAAGCATCAGCTTGAACAATTGCTACCGCTTCTGCTTGCCAAGGCTGCTTTTCAGTTTTTAAACCCCAAGTGCTGTTCACTTTCGCAAATTGAATATTCATTGCTAACGGTAAGGTCCAGCCGGAAACATCATAAAAGGTATTGTCTTGAAAGTTTTTCTGCTGATTGAACAAGGCTTTAATGACGCGATATTGCGCTTGAGCTAACGGAATATAGTAACTACGTTTCGCCTGATAGTTTTGTTCTTGTACCTTAATATCTTGTGTTACCGGATAGACTTGAATTTGATGCTGCTTGAGCTTAGTTAAAAACGCCCGCAAACGATAATCGTCTTTTGACTCTGTGAAGATATAGCCATTAAAATTTTCATCACTGGCCTGCTGTTTGGCAAGTTGATAAAAATTCTCGCGATAAGCTTTAAATTCAGCTTGATTCTTCCAAGCACCTTCAATCGTTGAAAGTGAGGTTAGTACATGGTTTTTCACGCCATACTCAAAGGTTAATAAACCATTAACTGTGTCTTGCTGAAAACCTCGGCTGCTAGCCTGCTCAAACAATATACCAATACCGCCGTTAATATCAGGATAGGTTGAACCTTTACCGTAATAAAAATCATCAAAGCTTTCTTCGCTGTAATATAGGCGGTCTTCAGCATCGAGCGCTTTAGCGTGATAAGTCGCCAATAATTGTGTTAATTCGGTATTTTTCGCTGGTGTTAACGGATGAGTACGAGTTGGAATGCCAGGCTGAAAAAAATAGCTGCCATTGGCGCCCATTTCATGAAAGTCACCTAACACGTTCGGCTGATATTGGTGAAAATATGGCAGACGATTTTGGCTTTCTTTTTGTGATAACAACAACCAATCGCGGTTTAAGTCAAAGCCAAAATGATTTGTGCGGCCGGTACGCCAATTTTGGTGATGCTCAATATGATTGGGATCTGGATTATCAGTAATACCTCGATGAGTAGTAACCCAGTTAACAAATCTATCCATGCCATCTGGGTTAATACTTGGCTCGATAACAATAATGGTATCGTTTAGCATGTCTTCAACTGCTTTATCTTGAGATGCCGCTAGATGATAAGCAACCACCATTGCCGCATTAGTGCCGCTAATTTCATCTCCGTGAACGCTATAGCCAAGCCAAACAACAAGTGGGTCGTCAGCCGAAGCTTCAATGTCGGAGCGACGCGCTAAAATTTGCTCAAGATTGGTTAAGTTTTTTGGGCTAGAGATAGTAAGCAGAACTTGTGAGCGAAACTGAGTAGTTCTCCCCATTTCTTCTATTTTCACACGCGGTGATGCTGTCGCTACTTGTTTTAAGTAATGCAAAACTTGGTCATGACGCGGATGACGTTCACCAATACCAAAACCTAAAGAAAACTCTGGTGTTGGTACTTTTTCACTATAATTGGCATCATTTGGTAAGTAGGTACTTACATCTGCACTGTACACTTTAAAATTAGCTAAAGCTGCAGTGGTTAGCAACATTAACATCAGAGTTCTCGACAACAATAACGACATACAAGGTTTCCTTATTTTATTGCCCGATAAAATAGCAAAATAATGCGCCATGAACCAGTTATCTGATAAAATCAGCCATTAACAACCATGCGAAAGTTAATTTACTTGCTTTTTGGTATCGACGTATAAATTATGCCAACAAGTACTAGCGCCAAATGACAGAGCAGAGTAAAATACCTATACTTGAGTGAAATAGTCGGGTATTGAACAGTCAATCCCAGAAGTGAAGAGTAAAAAATATGATGATTAACATTTCAGAAACTGCACAAGAGCATTTTGTAAAACTACTTTCTCAGCAAGCTGAAGGTACCAGTATCCGAGTGTTTGTTGTCAACCCTGGCACAGCAAGCGCTGAGTGCGGAGTATCATATTGCCCGGCTGATGCTGTAGAAGCCGACGATATTGAACTAAAATATAAGCATTTTTCAGCCTATATTGATGCTGACAGTAAATCGTTTTTAGAAGAAGCTGAAATCGACTTTACTACTGACCAAATGGGCTCACAACTGACCTTAAAAGCACCAAACGCTAAATTACGCAAAGTAGGTGATGACGCGCCATTGTTTGACCGTGTTGATTACTTCTTAAAAGCTGAAGTGAACCCTCAACTTGCTGGCCATGGCGGCGAATGTACATTAATGGAAATCACTGAAGACGGGTATGCCGTGCTGCAATTTGGTGGTGGCTGTAACGGTTGTGCGCAAATTGATGTCACAGTTAAAGACGGTATTGAGAAACAATTACTAGAAATGATGGCTGGCGAAATTAAAGGCGTACGTGATATGACAGAGCACCAACGCGGCGAACATTCATATTACTAAAGCTGTATAGCATCTGTTAAATACAGTTATGTCATTATTAGAAAAATTAGGCCAAGACCCAAAACGTAGCATGCAGCTATTTTTATGTGGACTTGGTCTTTTTGCTTTCGGCGCCGGCTTAATATTTATCGGTGTATACTACTCTTATATCTGGCAAATCATTGGCATTGTTATCTTAGCAATAGGTTGCTTATTTTCACTCTACGGTTATATCGGCTTGTTTGCCAATCGTTTGTATCATACTTTCAACCGAAGCAAGCGTTAAAAACTCAATCTATTTCGTTGAAAATGCCAAGCTAAGGTAACACCGCGCGCCAGCATAAATACAGAAAACGCCGCCCATAAACCATGATTGCCATAATCTTTTAATAACCACCAAACAGGAAAGAAACAACCAAAAGTGGCAATAAGCATACTATTTCTCATAATGCTGGCCTGCATCAAACCAATATAAATACCATCATAGAGATAACACCAACAGGCCAATAGCGGCAACGCGATAATCCATGCTATATGTCGCTGAGCGTAGTCAACAACGGCTGGAATACTCGAAATAGTAGAAATAAAATAATCACCTGCACTGTAAAATATCAAACTATAACCAAGTGCAAAAATTCCTGTCCATAACAATGCAATGTTGACACTAGCAAACATATCCTGCTGGTTTTTCTGCCCGTTAGCCTTACCAACCATCACTTCTGCTGCATTAGCAATCCCATCCAAGCCGAAAGAAATTAATAATAAGAAATTCATTAAAATGGCATTGGCTGCAACCACGTCATCACCCAAACGAGCGCCTTGAAAGGTCATAAAGACAAAACATATTTCTAAGCACAAGGTTCTGATTAAGATATCGCGATTTAGCTTGAAGTAACTGAGTAATGCAGCACGTTCTATTACCGCAATAAGCACCTGCCGCAAAGTAGAAAAAGCATTAATAAACTTGTCTTTAAAATGATGATAAATCAGCGCAAGACCAATAATTAAACCACTATATTCAGCAAGTAAGGTTGCCAAAGCAACACCTTTTACTTGCCAAGAAAAGCCAATAACAAATATCAGATCAAGCAACAAATTAATCAAGTTAGTGGCAATAACCAACCACATCACTAATTTTGCTTTATGATTACCGAGTAACCAGCCAAGAATAACTAAATTGGCTAATGCCGCCGGCAACCCCCAAACTCGAATAGCGCTATATTCTCGAGCGTAAAACTGTACTTGCTCTGAACCGCCAGCCAAAGACAACGCAATATCTAAATAAAAGCCCTGAAACAGAATAACGAATAGGCCAATGACAAAAGCGACAATAACCCCGCGTAACAATATCAAACAGTTTAGTTGACTATCATTTTTACCAAAAGCTTGCGCCGATAATCCGGTAGTCGACATACGTAAGAAGCCACACAGCCAAGTAATAGCTGTAATGATCATAGCGCCAACGGTGCTGCCACCTAAATAGTAGGCATAATCAAGGTGGCCAATCACTGCTGTATCAACCAAGCCAAGTAATGGCGCAGTAATATTTGACAAAATCATCGGCAAAGCAAGAATAAATAACTGCTTATGACGTTCTATATCATGGAATTTCAAAAAAAGCCGACCTTTGTTGGCAAATGGGCTATATAAATAATGGAAAAAACGTTATTTTAGGCAAGAGCTTGAAGCCCTCTTAATATCTTAGGAAGATTACCATGAAATACCGCTTGTTGGCAGCACTGTGCTATTGTCTTCATATGACGAGTTTTGCCACTGTCATTTTACAATACCATCATGTCAGCGACACTACGCCTGCGAGCACGAGTATTTCTCCCGATCAGTTTTCATTGCATATGCAATACCTTAAAGATCACAATTTTAAAGTAATACCATTATCAGAATTGATGACCGCCATTAAGCAACAACAAGCATTACCAGATAAATCAGTCGTTATCACCTTTGACGATGCTTATTTAGATATTTTGACCAATGGTAAACCTATATTAGACAAGCACGGCTTTCCATTTACCATCTTTGTCAATCCCAGTATTGTTGAACGTAATTCGTCGCGCTATTTGTCTTGGCAACAACTAAAAGCCATGGCAGATGACGGCGTTATTATTGCCAATCATGGTATGAAGCACGATTCTTTAGCTAGGATCCCTGAAGGCTTGTCTGAGCAGGCATGGTTAGCTGAAAATACACAGTCTTTATTAGCCGCAGAGCAGTTAATTAAAGAGAAAACAGGACAAAGCTGGCATTACTTCGCCTACCCTTATGGTGAATACACTCCGGCCATTCAACAATGGGTGCGAGAAAATAACTTTGTCGCCTTTAGTCAGCAATCTGGCGCTGTCGGTTTAGCTACTGACAGCACAGCGATTCCGCGTTTTCCTGCTTCACAACCCTATGATCAAATTTCGAGTTTGCGCGACAAACTAAACTCGTTACCATTTAACATTAACTTGGTAGATGAAAACCAACAAACATTGTTTCAAAAAGGGCAATCGACGTCTGTCACCTTTAACGTTGAAGTTGACGATTTTAACCCAGCACAATTACATTGTTATATCTCAGGTTTAGGTCGTCAGAAAATTGAATGGCAAGGTGATGAAATGTTTACTATCAATTACAGCGCCCCTTTACCTAGTGGCCGTGTACGCTGTAATTGTACTGCACCAAGCCTTAGTGAACCTGGACGTTACTATTGGTTTTCTAAACCTTGGTTTATCCTGAAAGAAAACGGCCAGTGGTACCCGCTTTAATCCTTAATGATTAGCTCAATATAAAGCAACAATTTTTGCAAAATCGCTAACTATTTTATCACCTTCAATAACAGGTACTTTACCCAGTGCCTGTTCAGGTTTAAATATTGCTTCAACATTGCCATTTGGGTTTATTAATACTAAAGATGCACTGTGGTCGACTAAATAGTTTTCTACCGTTTGCCCGTGATCATCTTTCATTGCTTCTTCAGGCTCAGTGATCGCATACATCAAGCCAAGATTTCTAGCGAACGGAAATAACGCGCCATGATCACCACGCAAGGCCTTAAACTCGGGATTAAAGTAAGCTATATAGCTAGCAAGCTTTTCTTGCGTGTCACGTTTAGGATCAACCGAAACTAATAGCACTTGATTATTTTCTGCAATGACTTTTAATTCATCATAAATAAAATTCATTTCTTGCAAAGTGATTGGACAAACATCAGGGCACGAGGTGTAACCAAAAAACACCCAACTCCATTGCCCTTTTAGCGATTCATTGTTGAACACGGTACCGGTATGATCAGTGAGCTGAAATGGTTTTATCACTCGCTCTTGTTGATAATGCAAGGCGAACTCTGCTGGTGCTTGCTTATTTAACTGACCAAACAAAAGCACGCCTGCAATTAGCGCGCCCAATGCAACTATAAGTGTTATAACTTTATTCATTAGCCAGCAACCGGTAATAAGTAGTGATCAAGCAATAGAATGATAAATAGCGCCATTAAATGCACGATGGAAAACTTAAAGGTATCCATGGCAGTGTTTTCATCAGCGTTAAACTTTAATTTCCACGCATAAGCGAAAAATACTAAGTTTAATACCACAGCGCCAATTAAATACAACCAATTACTCATGCCAACCAAATAAGGCAGTAAGCCAACAACAAACAGTAAAACGGTATAAAGTAAAATTTGAGTTTTAGTAAAATTAACGCCATGGGTAACCGGCAACATAGGAATATTTACCTTGGCATAATCATCTTTTCGATGAATCGCTAATGCCCAAAAATGTGGCGGTGTCCAAGTAAAAATCAGCAGTACCAATAGCAAGGCATTTGGGTGTATTTCATTGGTCATGGCTGTCCAACCCAATAACGGTGGTATTGCTCCGGCTAAACCGCCAATAGTAATATTTTGCGGCGTTGCACGCTTTAAGTACATGGTATAAACAAAGCTATAACCCACTAAACCAGAAAATGTTAACCATGCCGTTAATGGGTTTACAAAGCTATAGAGAATCGCAAAACCGGTCACGGCTAGCGTCATGGCAAACATTGAGGCATTTTTAGCGGTAAGCCGACCATTGGGTAACGGGCGATTATGAGTTCTGCCCATAACACTGTCTATGCGTTCATCAACGATATGGTTAATTGCGGCGGCGGCAGATGACAAAAAGCCGATACCAATCATCGACGGAACTAATACTTGCCAAGGAATAATGCCTGGAACCGACAAACACATACCCACCAGTGCCGTTAGTACTAATAATGCCACCACCCGTGGCTTAGTGATTTCATAATAATCACGCCAAATCGGCGTACTAGGTGCGCTATGACTCGCTGCTATTGTGCTACTTTCACTCATAATCTGCCCCTAAATCTTACGTTTTAAACTATATGTCATAGTGATCAATGACATCATTAACATGGCGGCCACAACATTGTGGCTAACAGCAACACTCAGCGGTAAAGAAAACCAAACATTACTGATACCTAAGCCGATTTGTACACTTAAAATAAATCCTAAGCTCATCGCCGCATTTTTGAAAAATGGCGATTGTGCTTTTCGATAAATACTAATGGCCAACCAAAATAAATATAACGCCGTGACAATGGCCCCTAATCGATGCATGACATGAATAGTGACACGAGAGGCGTGATCTAAATGACCAAATTCGTAACTGTCTTTCTCTGGCGGTACTAAGTCAAAAGAATGTTCAAAGGTAAGCTGCTCTAGCCAGTCTGATTGGCAAATTGGTAATTCTGTACAAGTTAGCGCAGCGTAGTTCGATGATGTCCAGCCCCCTAAACCAATTTGCCCCGCTAAAATAAAAATACCGATAACGGCAAACTTAGCATATTTTTTTAGCGCAAAATCACCACCCGGTACTCGGTAGCCACTTATACGTAAATACAATAAAAATAACAAACAGAGGGTGGTGAAACCTCCTAACAAATGCCCCATTACGACAACGGGCATTAACTTCATGGTAACGGTCCACATGCCCAATGCCGCTTGAAATATCACTACGACTAAAATCAGTATCGGTAAACCAACAGGTCCACCTTGAGCCCGTCGTTTAAATGACAAAAGGGCTATGGCTAAAATCAATAACCCTAAGGTTCCTGCAAAGTAGCGATGGATCATTTCATTCCAGGCTTTTTCTGGCTCTACTGGCCGTTCTGGAAACGCTTGTTCCGCGGCAGTAATTTGTTCGGCTGTTTCTGGCACATCAAGTAAGCCATAACACCCTGGCCAGTCAGGACAACCAAGCCCAGCATGGGTTAAGCGGGTATACGCACCTAAACTGACCACTAAAATAGCCAGTAGAATACTGACAAAAACGAGCTTTCTAATATCGGCGAAGCTTTGGGTTCTCATTTAGCCGATCCTCGAATATTTAAGCAGCTTCTTAAAATCAGCTAAAATTGCTTTACCAAATTGTGGTAATTGTTCAGTGCTTGTAGGCGGCAGATGACTAAGGATGACGTTACCTAACGGATCAACGATGAATACTTGAGATCGTGTGATAGCAGTTTTTGCTAATGCTGGCATAGCTTGAACATGCCATTTTTTGATTTGAATTTTATCTGATTGTTCTGTGGTTAAATTTTGTTGAGTTAGCGCTACCGGTTTAACCCGTGGCATTTCTTTACCTAAAGCAATATAGGTATTGTTTACGCTGACTAAGACTTTTTCGCACTGGTCGTCACAATTTTCTGGCAAGCTGTATAACATTAGCCATTGATGATCAAAGTCATCAACGTTCAAACCTAATTTTGCTAAAGTTAATTCGTTCTCTATTAGCTGCCCTTGATTAGTAACACCATAATTGAACCATTGCTGATTTAACGCTAACTTAGCCAACACCACGGGAATGATAAATACCGCTAAGAGAATTAGCATACTGCGGCGCGATTTTTTTAACTCTGAAGAACTCATACAACTCAGCCTTTTATTCTTGTTTTTAGGTGGTGATGTCGGTTTCGATATTTTTCTTACTTATTATTCTGTATTGCTATTTTTACTCATTTTTATGGCTGCCCAAATCATCAAGCTCAACCATGCAAGAGCCAAACTAAACCATTGAAAGGCATATGCTCGGTGTTTTTCTGGAGGCATGACAATCGGCTGCCAGTTCTTTTTATAACCAATAGTCTCTTTTTTATCTAAGTAAACAACAAAGGGCAATAGTTTCTTGCCAATTAATTGTGAAAATTTGTCTAATTCAATTTGTTGTACTCGTAATGGCCACGATGGATTAACAAAATCTTGTGCTTGTAATTGAATACCTATTTCAATTTCTCGTACGTGGCCAGTAATAACATGTTGTCCTGTAATTGCCGTTATTTCTGGTAGTACATTGCGGTCTATTGACCCCTGCACCCAACCCAAATTAACCAATATCGAGTGGTTGTCACTTGCAATTATTTGATAGACACGATACCCGAAACGTCCTTTATCCGGTTGGTTATCTAATAAGAACACTTTATCAGCAACAAATTCACCATTAAGTTCAATAGGTAAGTCATTAATACCATCTTGTAAGCCACTAAGTGCTAATACTTGCGTTAATGAAAGTGCTTGGCGCTGGCTCAATTCACTGATGCGTTGTTGGCGTTGTTCTTTTTCAAGTGCTCTGCTACTTTGCCAAAATCCAAGCTTGATTAATAACGAAAATACTAGCATGGTAAATATAACCATCGGCCAATTAAGTTGTTTTAACTTGTGCTGAAGTGATACCGAATTCATAGACTACCGCATGTTCACTAACTAAAAACAGACTATAAAAGAGAGAATGCTGTGTTAATTAAAATTATTGTTGTCGGCTTATTAGCCTTTATGATTTATAACCTGTTCCGAGCACTATTTATTATGAATAGAAATGATCCAAACAAGCCACCTATGTCGAAATTTATTGGTCGCCGTGTGATTACTTCTGTCATTCTTATACTGTTACTTTTACTGGCGATACTTACCGGTGTTATTACACCTAACCCACGTCCATATTAAGTTATAAGGTACGATAGCTAACATTGTAGATATCGTACCTTAAAGCTCTTATATTCATCAGCCTATAGCGCTAGATAATATAAACAAACACAAACAATAGTACCCAGACTACATCAACAAAATGCCAGTACCAACTTGCTGCTTGGAAAGCAAAATGATTTTTCGGTGTGAAATGACCTTTAAACACCCGAATAAGCATTACCAATAACATGATGGTACCTAAAGTAACATGCATACCATGGAAGCCAGTCAACAAGTAAAAGGTATTGCCATAAATACCACTGTCTAAATACAGTTTCATTTCATCAGCGTAACCATGGGCATACTCTAAGCCTTGGCAATATAAAAACACACAACCTAAGAGTACCGTTAAGCCTAACCAAAATTTCAATAAACCACGTTTTTCTTGCTCTAAACTTACATGAGCAAAATGGGCAGTAACTGAAGAAGTTAACAGTAAAATGGTATTAATCAACGGCAGACCATACCAACCCATAGCCGTTGTTTCAGTACCATCAGGGGTTTTTATTAATGGCCAAGTCGCGGTAAAGTCAGGCCATAAAATCGCAGCGGTTGCGGCATTGTTACCGGCACCATCTAGCCAAGGTACCGAAAAAGTACGGGCATAAAGTAAGGCACCAAAAAAAGCAGCAAAA
Source organism: Colwellia sp. SU-HH01172 (assembly GCF_057553355.1). NCBI lineage: Bacteria > Pseudomonadati > Pseudomonadota > Gammaproteobacteria > Alteromonadales > Colwelliaceae > Colwellia > Colwellia sp. SU-HH01172. Next base: position 274,059 of record NZ_BAAJMB010000006.1, read on the forward strand.
AACATCACTTCTGAAAAGATAAACCAACTCATACCTTGGCGAAATGAATTGTCCATTTGATGACTGTATTTTCCAGACATTGACTCAGTAATAACATTATTGAACCAACCGAACATCATATAAATAATCAACGCGATACCGGCAAGTAATATCCAACCGCCGCCAACACTGTCAGGATTATTTAAATTTGCTACATAACTGCCTGCACCAACGGCAATTAAAAATAGCGCAATGGCACCAATTATTGGCCATTTACTTTGCGCTGGTACGTAATAACTTTCGTATTCTTTTGTCGTCATTGTTGTTCCCCTCATTTAAGTGCCATGCACTTAAGAATCAACCGAGCTTGTAATATCGTATAAAGTGTAAGATAGGGTGATGGTGGAAACGTCGTCGGGTAAGTCTAAATCAACATAAAACTGTAAACCCATTTCAACATCTTCACTGGCTTTTAACGGCTGATTATTAAAACAAAAGCATTCAATCTTTTGAAAATAAACCGCGGCCCTACCTGGTGAAACTGACGGTACGGCTTGGCCGACAATATCACTTACAGACTCATTTTTGGCATAAAATTTAACGGTTTTTCTTTCACCTGGATGTACCTTTATTTCGTTTATCATTGGCTCAAACTGCCAAGGAATGCCCTTAGCCGTTCGGGTCAAAAATTGCACGGTAATTGTACGTTCGGTGTCTATTGTTGCCGCGTTGTATGTTGCAGCAACATTAGACGGTTTACCGTTTAACCCGGTGATATCGCAAAACACGTCATATAACGGCACCATCGCAAAACCAAAGCCAAACATACCAAACACTATCAACATCAGTTTTTTAACTGTTTTTTTCACTGATGCGTCAGTCGCTTGCACTTGTGTTTGCTCTGAGGTTTTATCTTGCGTTTCGCCGTTATCCATTTTGTCTCCAATTAATCAATTTTTGGTGGTTTTTCAAAGGTGTGATACGGCGCAGGGCTAGGCACTGTCCATTCTAAACCTTCTGCTCCGTCCCAAGGTTTTGCCGGAGCTTTTTCGCCACCTTTAATGCACTTAATCACTAGCACTAAGAAAATTAATTGTGAAAGTCCAAAGGCAAAGCCACCAATACTGACCCATTTATTAAAGTCAGCGAACTGCAAGGCATAATCAGGAATACGACGCGGCATACCGGCTAAACCTAAAAAGTGCATAGGGAAGAACAATAAATTCACTGAAATTAATGAACACCAAAAATGCCACTTGCTTAACGTGTCGTTGTACATATAGCCAGTCCATTTCGGTAACCAATAATAAGCACCAGCAAAAATAGAAAATAAGGCACCAGTTACCAGCACGTAGTGGAAGTGAGCAACAACGAAGTAAGTATCATGATATTGAAAATCCACCGGTGTCATGGCTAGCATCAAGCCAGAGAAACCACCAATAGTGAACAAAATAACGAAGGCAATAGAGAACAACATTGGTGTTTCAAAACTAATCGAGCCACGCCACATGGTTGCTGCCCAGTTAAATACTTTCACACCCGTCGGCACCGCAATTAACATCGTACAATACATAAAGAACAGTTCACCAAATAACGGCATACCTGTGGTAAACATATGGTGAGCCCAAACAATGAACGACAAGAAAGCAATGGATGCTGTCGCGTAAACCATTGAACTATAACCAAAGAGTTTTTTACGAGAAAACGCTGGAATGGTTGTAGAAACAATACCAAAAGCAGGCAAAATCATAATGTAAACTTCAGGGTGACCAAAAAACCAGAAAATATGCTGGAACATTACTGGGTCACCACCACCGGCAGCATCAAAGAAACTCGTACCAAAGTAGGTATCGGTTAATACCATAGTTACGGTACCCGCGAGCACTGGCATCACCGCTATTAGTAAGTAAGCCGTAATGAAGAATGTCCAAACAAACAATGGCATTTTCATGTAAGTCATACCTGGAGCACGCATATTCATAATGGTGACGACAATATTAATCGCTCCCATAATTGATGAAATACCCATGATATGAACAGCAAAAACAAAAAATGCTGTACTACCGTTACTGTAGGTTGTTGATAGTGGCGCGTAGAAGGTCCAACCAAAATTTGGTGCACCGCTTTCCATAAAGAAAGACGATAATAAAATAGCAAAAGCAAATGGTAGAATCCAAAAGCTCCAGTTATTCAAACGTGGCAGCGCCATATCTGGCGCGCCTACCATCATAGGTAACATCCAGTTAGCCAAACCGGTAAAGGCTGGCATTATCGCGCCAAAAACCATAATCAAACCATGTACTGTGGTCATTTGGTTAAAGAAATCTGGCTCAATTATCTGTAGTCCCGGCTGGAATAACTCAGCACGAATAACCAGTGCCATCACGCCACCGGTTAAGAACATAATAAAAGAGAACCATAGGTACATGGAACCAATATCTTTATGGTTAGTGGTATACAACCAGCGCTTAAGGCCAGTCATTTTATGATCATGATGTTCACCGTCATGTGAATCATGCTCGGATTGATCATTAATTACATCTGTAGTCATTTTAACGCCTCCCTACTTCGCGCTAGCAGCAACATCTGCTGGCTGGACTAAATCACCGGTATTGTTACCCCAAGCATTACGCTCGTACGTGACAACTGCAGCAATTTGCGTTTTAGTTAATTGGCCACCAAAGGCTGCCATCGCTGGATTTTTCTTACTGCCGTTAACTACCATATCGATATGTACGGCCATGTCACCTTTAGCAATTACACTGTCTTTTAGGGCAGGAAATACCGGCGCCATACCTTCACCATTGGCTTGATGACAAGCAGCACATGCGCTCATATAAACTTTTTCACCCATGGCCATCAATTCATCTTGGCTATAAACCTTAGATAAATCTTCAGTAGGTATTACTTTCGCCATCTCTTGAGTAATTGCCTGGGTAACCTCTTCTTTTACTTCAGCGGCGGCTTCTTTCACAGCTTCAGTTAAACTTTCTGCTTCACCTCCAACGGCCGTTTTAACATCAGCCGCTTGTACAGCATCGCCGGTATTGTTACCCCAAGCATTACGCTCATAAGTCACAACAGCAGCAATTTCTTTTAAGCTCAATTGCTTGCCATAACCTTGCATACCTGTGCCAGCTTTACCGTTATAAACAATATCTATATGCTCGCTTGCTGGCCCTGTTGTTGCAATAGCGCTGCCTTTAAGTGCTGGGAATGCAGGAGGTAATCCTTGGCCACTCACTTGGTGACAAGCTGCACAATAAGCGGTATAGGTTGTTTCACCTAACTGCATTAATTCATCCATAGAAACTGAGGCATTTAATGACGCCGCTTCAGCCGCCGCCGCGTTAGCTTTTAATTGTTTTTGCTCATCAACCCAAAGTGCATAGTCTGCTTCAGATTTAACTTCAACCACAATTGGCATAAAGCCGTGGTCTTTACCACATAGCTCCGCACATTGGCCGCGATATGTGCCAGGATTGTCAACTTTAGTCCATGCTTCATTAATAAAACCCGGGTTTGCATCTTGCTTAACAGCAAATGCAGGTACCCACCAAGCGTGAATAACGTCATCCGAGGTAATAACAAAACGTACTTTTTTATTGGTAGGAATAACCAAAGGACGATCAACTTCTAGCAGGTAGTTTTCACCTTTTTCTGCTGAACTGCCATTTTGATTTTCATATTGTTCGCGAGGAGTAGAAAGTACTGAATAGAATTCAATATCTTGATCGAAGTATTTATAGTGCCACTTCCATTGAGAGCCGGTAATTTGCACTGTCAGATCCGCATCATCATTATTTTCCATATCAATGAGCGTATAAGTGGCAGGCACTGCCATAGCGATTAGAATTACGACTGGAATTGCCGTCCAAAGAATTTCAACTTTTGTGCTTTCATGAAATGTTGCTGGTTTAACACCTTTTGATTTACGGTGAAATACCATAGACCAAAACATTGCACCAAAGACCACAACACCAATAGCAGTACAGATATAGAGCACTAGCATATGTAAGTCATATACATCTCTACTAACCTCCGTAACACCTTTGGTCAAGTTCAGCGGCATATCTGCCATAACTGAACTAGACAACAAGCCCCCTAGCAACAGCAAACCTAGGTTACGTCTTTTCACTCGACATCTCCTTCACCCTTTAAGGCAAAACAACTAATTAATCATATTTTTATCGTGATAAACCAGTGATTTTGCTCATACATTTATTATTATTTAAGTGGCGTAATATTGAACAGTCGTCAAATACGCCCTATTGTTATATTTGTACGTTTTCTAGACTAGAATTACTTAAAACTTGATCTGGGTCAATTTAAAATTTAAAAAGCATAAAAAATAAAAGTTAATAAATACAATAGAGTAATAACCCTAAACCGGGCTTTTTGTGCATTTTTAAAGGCTTTAGAGATATGTTTAATTTTTATTCAGCATGTGATCATCATACCGAAAATTTAATAAAAGCTTCACATCAGAATCGTATAAAAAACAATCTATTTGAGCGTTTCAGGAGTAAGAATGATAATTATTCTTAAAAAACAAACCTTAAAGAAAGGAAACAAACTTAAAGAAGGGAAAGCGCAGGTTTAAAACATAAGCACCTTTAGAAACCTGCACAATAATAAAACAAAAGTTAACCTTGATAGTAGGAGATAAAATAGAATTTACATCCAATCAGCTGCACGAATAACGCCAACAGCGATCCCTTCAACATTAAAATGTTGACTAGTTAAATCAACTTCGATCGGTTCAAAATCTTCATTTTCTGCATGTAAATAAACCACGTTACCTTCACGTTTAAAGCGCTTAACCGTAACATCATCTTCAACTCGAGCAACAATTACTTGGCCATTTTTCACGTCAGTTGTTTGATGAACCGCTAATAAGTCACCATCCAAGATACCAATATCTTTCATACTTTCGCCGTTAACACGTAGCAGATAATCAGCGACAGGATGAAATAAACTACCGTCAATTTTATAATGATCTTCAACATGCTCTTGAGCAAGTATTGGTTCACCAGCAGCGACGCGACCAATTAAGGGGAGACCATCTTCCTCAACAAACTCTTCCGCTAAACGAATACCGCGGGAGGTGCCTGGTAACATTTCAATATAACCTTTTTTTGCTAACGCTTTTAAATGTTCTTCGGCGGCATTGGCTGATTTAAAACCAAAAAAATCAGCAATTTCTGCTCGTGTTGGTGGCATACCTGTATCAGAAATTTTTTCTCGGATCAGATCAAATATCTGCTGTTGTCTGGGTGTTAAAGGGCGCATATTTTTTCCTTAAGCAACTTATGGTAGCCTGTACTTTTAAACAGTATCACTGTCATTGTATACAGGCTGTAAATAAACGCAAGAATTAATGATGAACAAATAAACAATATAACAAGAAAGGCTTTGATAATAGAATAGGCAATAAATGTAGTGATCGCTAGGTTGAAACGACCCCATATTAGTAGCTACTCTAATAACTTACATTTTACTTAATAGGGTATACATAATTAATCCAACCCATCATTCGCAGTAGAATCCGTCTCATTAAAGAAACATGTAGCGGGTCGCTATCATGATTTATCACCACAGCTTTACCTTGAATACCAAAAGGTAAGCCATAATCCGACAAGTCTTCTTCTAGCTCAATAAGACCAATAGCAAAACCATGCGCAGCAAGTCTATTAGCAGAAATTAGCTGGCCATTAACTTGAAATTCACCTTCTGACATTGCAGGCAATAGCTGAACCAGTTTGCCTTTAAAGACGTGGCCAGGAACGCTGTCTAAAATCACTTCTGCGTCTAGCCCTGCTTTCATTTTTAATAATGAATTTTGCCAAAACAAGCCAGCAAAAACACGTTTTTCATTCGGTATGAAAGTCATTACTGGTCGAAGTGGTAAAGAGGCTGCTCGTACACCTGGTCGTAACGCGACTTGCGTTGCCATGCCGTTTGTTGGTGCGTAAACACGTGTGCTTGCCAAGTCAAACAAGGCTTTGTCTAATTGTGCTTGCAGTTGTGCTACTTGCGGGTTCAAACCTAATATTTCAGCATCGGCAATTAGTTTAACTCTTTTTTCCTCTGACTGAGCGGCAAGTAGTTTTGAGTTAGATGCTTCAAATAGCTGCTTTCTGTTCTCAAGCTCTTGCTCAGTAAAAGGTGAGTTTACACCGGCTTTTTCTTTACCTTTTAGGTAGCGTTGGTAATTTGAATAGTTACGTTCTTTATCAGCTTTCGCTTTAGCAACATTGGCTATTGCGGTTTGAAGTTTTTGATCATTTTGCAAGTCACTACTTTTTGCGTCAGCTAGTAAGGCTGAGACTTGATCAACTTTTGCTTGAAACGGTGTTGGGTCAAGCGTGAACAGTAAATCACCTTTTTGTACGGGTTGATTGGCAATAACATCAACGGTTTTTACCGTACCACTCACATTGGGCACAATAGGAATACTAACAAATACTTCCTTGCCATATTTTGCGTATGGATGGTTGTAATTCATCAACATTAACAACGCACCTAAAATGAACACTCCACCTAAAGCTGCTGTTGGCACTGACCATTTATTTAATGGGATTTTAAATACTTTAAAAATTACTGTACAAATAGCGGTGTAGGTAAGAATAATAATTAAATCCATATTATTGTTCCTCCACAGTTTTAAGCGATTGCTTAATTATATTCAACTCAGCTTTTAGTGATTCAACTTCTTGAGTTAATTGCGCTAGTTCTGAATGACTGCTCTGGGTTTGATGTTTGAAGCCCCAACCTCTATCTTCACGATATAAGGTTGCCCAAATCCATAAAAATGGCCAAAGCACATGCAGTGTAAATAGACTTACCCAACCAGCAACATGCAAGGCATCTTGATGAGGGTGGTTACGATGTACTGCAATTTCATAGGGGATATCATGAATAACGATGATGCCATAAAAAATGACGATGCCGACAAAAAATACTAGAAATAATGCTGCGTAATCCATAAACCCTCTCCTATTTTAAGATCTCAGTTAACGTGCTTTTCATCGTGGTAGCCCAGTTATCTATAAGAGGTTTTACATTGTCTAACGTCAGTGCTTGTTCACTATCATCAAGTTTTTCGCCAAAGCCTTGTTTAATTGCTGCGCCAAGTACTTCGCCTGTTAGTGAGTCAGTTAATTCAGTTTCTATTTGAAATTTCACATCCATTTCACTAAGGCCACCGCTAGCTGCGGTAACAAGAAATGCGATAGGCACGTATTGATACGCTGATAACTTACTGTCGGTAACGTCAATGCTGGTTATCGCCATTTTTACTCGCATTGTTTTAGCGCCGGCCGTTTCGACTAACTTACCTGATTCTTTGGCGACATTTAAAACCGTGTTATTAAAGTAAGCACCGATGTTTGTTAACGCTTTATTAGAAATGGTTTCACTCGCTTTAGGCGCAGGATAAAAAGTGACAGGATCAAGCATGATATTTTCATAACCGTGCTCTTTAATTTTACGGTCAAAAAATCGCAGTAAATCTGAATCATCACCGACATCCACTTTTTTTAGCTGGCTATAATCACTTAAAAAACCGGAGTAGTTAGTTTTTTGGGGTTGGTTTGTGTCTTTTTCTGTAGCGGTACAGGCCGTCAGGCAGATGAGTATAAAGGCGGTAATAAATTTCATTGAATTCCCTTCTTATTGTTATTTATAAAAGCTCATTTCAGCAATAATCGAATATTGTTTAAACCAAGTTTTTATCAATAATGGTTTTATATTCGCTCATTTATTTATAGTAAAGGAACATAAAAAAAGACAATGGAATTAGACATTTGCTTTATAACAAACAATTTAGCAAAGTTTTTACTGATAACTAATCAAGAAATCGTCATTAGCTAATAAGCATGCAATACAGTTATTCGAAAAGTAAGATTTCATTAATGCAAATGAAATTATAAGTAGCCTAGCTTTTAGGTATATATGAGAAGTGGCTAGTTAATAGGAATTTTTTTAATCACAAACAGCAAAAAGCCCGTTACGTT
>NZ_BAAJMB010000007.1:0-269178 GCF_057553355.1 Colwellia sp. SU-HH01172
CGTTTGATTCATTTATCGGTCAAGTTATTCTTTTTGAAACACAAAAGCGCTGATGGTCGTGTGACTTATGTTACGAAAAGCCCATGTGATGCGTAGCTGGACATTGCTAGGCGCCTATTAAAGAATCCCGTTACTAACGTGACGAGCTTTCTGCTGTTTGGAGTTTAAAAAACTCTCCTAATAACCGATTATTTCTGATAAATATCGTTGCTTGTATCGCTACTTATGGTTAATCTGATCGGGAATGAGAATTGCTGTTATGTGAAATCAAACACTTAGCGGGGCATATGAGAAATATTATTATCGTCGATTCTCGGTCTAAATAAGAACTTACTATTTAAAACAGGCTAGTTGAAAGTACTACTATTAAAGGGATGTCACATAATTGTCGTAAGAATGACGTAACTAACTTAAAGCAATTTTTCTCGCTTTCATCAATAATGCAGCTCTATGAAAACTAATAAGTACGCCCAGAATGATAAACCGAAAGATTCTTACAAGTTTTGCCTTTTTACTATTATCTTTTAATAGCTTTTCAGCTTCTTTTTCAGCCGTTCAAACGTTAGCTGACTCGCTTAAGCAGTATGTGGGAGAGAACGAACCTGGCTGCGCATTAGCATATGGCAATGCATCTAAAGACATTTTCCATTCAAAGGGCATTATTGAAGTAGGAAAAAATCATCCAATTACCTCGGATACACCGTTTGTAACTGCTTCTATTTCGAAGCAGTTCACTGCACATCTAGCGATACTTCTAGCTAAAAATAACCAACTCTCACTTGATGGCGCAGTACAGCGTTATTTTCCAGAAATTGATACTAATGAAAACATCACCGTTAACGACTTAATGAACAACACAAGTGGTATTCCTGATCATTGGAGTATATTCGAATTACAAGGCAGAGCTTTAACAGAAAAATATACCCAACACGAAGCTTTAGCATTGCTTAAGCACAATCTGAATCTACAGTTCACTCCAGGAGCAGAATATAAATACTCTAATGGTGGCTATGTCGCTTTAACTCAGGTGATTGAAAATGTTTCAAAGAAAAAACTCAATGAATTATTAAACCAACAGATTAATAGTCCTCTTGATATAGATGCCCAATACATTGATGAGCCTAAGCGGCTACCAATACATCGAGCTAAAGGCCATATTCAAACAAAGTCTGGCTTTATAACCTATGCTGGGGAGTCTTATATTTATGGTGATTCAAACTTAATGATAAATGCTCTCGATTTTAGTAAATGGGCTAAATATTTGAACCAGCAATTAGTATCAATGCCTGAATATTCGAAAGCTCTCTCTACTGGTGCTAAAAATAATCACTATTTTGCAGGGTTGTATTTAGAAAGTGATGATGCCGGTAAACAATTTCTGCAACATGGTGGCTATTATGAAAATTACACCCAAAGCATTGTATTAATACCAGAGTCACAGGAATATGCTCTTTCTTTATGCAATAGAGCAGACTTTAGACCAAGTAAAATACTGTATAGTTTTTTATCAGATATAGGCGCATTAAGCTTTAAAGATACTCTGCCATCTGAATCTGTTACACCGCAACAAACGCTTACACCAAGCTTATACATAAACGCCGACAAAACTGACGTTGCTATGATAATTTCAGAAGGTCAAAACCTATATTACTATGGTCAGTTAGTCAGCTCACCTAAACGCCTAAAGCCAGCTAAAAATAATAGTTGGAACGCAAAATTATCGACCAGTAAAATCATTATTAAACCGATAGACGATAAAAAGATCCAAGTATCAAATAGGCAAAATACCTACAACTACCATCGTATAAATATTGACTCAAACTCACCTTTTAAAACGGTGACTAAGCAAACTTACACCAATCCAACGATAGGTAACGTAGAGTTTAGTTTTGCACAAACTGGTGAGTTAAACTTTGTCGGTAGTGTTGGCGCAATCCCATTAAAGTGTAGCAATGAAAAATTCTGTTGGTCTGAAGAAGGCTATGTAGTTGTGAATATCAAAACCCCTCAAGAGATCATAATTTCTACCAATGATATGAAAAAAATGAAGTTTTTAAAAAAGGAAGGTTAAGACCATTATACAAATGCAATGAATGTGAATGTGCCCTAAATGAGAATATCGAGAATATTCTCATTCCCGACGAGATTAACCACTTAGCTGATCTTTTATTATCCTGTGTTCTCTATATTCCTTTTTTGAATAAAAAAGCCGTTTCTATTCTTTTTCATTCGACGCTATTCCGTCTATTCTTGCTTCATTATTTAGATATGGGCGTATAGTCGAGATGTTGCCGGAACAGAAAAATTTAAACCAAACAATGCTAGATACTAATCAACTGGCATCTTTTAAGCAAAGTATTAATGATCTTTCCCCGCTTCAGTTAGCGTGGGCTAGTGGTTATTTAGCTGCGAAGGCCGAAAGTGTTAGTACTGTAGAGCTTCCTAGCGCTACTTATAGTGTCGCTGCAGCAACGTTGACCATTTTATACGGTTCACAAACGGGTAATGCAAAAGGTGTTGCAAAGAATTTAGCTGCACAAGCCAAAGCTGAAGGTTTAAATGTCGAGCTTAAAAGCATGAGTGAGATTAAGCCTAAAGCCATAAAGAATATTAGTCATTTGTTGATTGTTGCTAGCACTAATGGTGAAGGTGAAGCGCCTGATGATGCAATTGCCTTGCACGAGTTCTTAGCATCTAAGAAAGCCCCTAAACTTGAGCATTTACATTACAGTGTTTTAGCACTGGGTGACACTAGCTATGAGTTTTTCTGTCAAACAGGTAAAGACTTTGATCAGTATTTAGAAAATCTAGGCGCAAAAAGAATTACTGAGCGTGTTGATTGTGATGTTGACTATGATGCCGATGCAAATACATGGTCAACGAATGTGATCGGTGAAGCGAAAAAGCTGCTTGATGCTGATAAGCCGGTTAGTAATGTTGTTTCGTTGGCTGGGGTTAGCAATGACGAAGAGCAATACACTAAGCAAGCTCCATATGCTGCTGAACTTCTGCTTAGCCAAAAAATTACTGGTAGGGATTCAGCTAAAGACGTTCGCCATATCGAAATTGATCTGGGAGAGTCAGGTATTACTTATCAAGCAGGTGATGCCTTAGGTGTTTGGTTTGAAAACGCTTTAGCACTTGTTGAAGAGCTTATTGCAGAACTTGGTTTACAGAATCAAGATACTGTTATGGTTGTGGAAGAAACCTTTAGCCTTGTTGATGCTTTGCAAGCTAAATTTGAAATCACCCAAACCTCAATTAATTTTATTGAATTTTGGGCACAGAAAAGTCAAAACCAAGCTTTATTGGCATTACTCGATGATAAAGCCGTATTAAGAGAATATGCCGCTAAGCATCAAGTTGTTGATGTGGTTAAATCAGCACCATTAGGCTCAGAAGCGACAATAACAGCGCAAGAGTTTATTGACGCGTTACGTAAAATCACCCCTAGACTTTATTCTATCGCATCTTCACAAAGCGAAGTTGAAGAAGAAGTACACTTAACGGTTGGGCTTGTTGAATACCAAGAGGGCGAAATAACTCGTCAAGGTGGAGCGTCTGGCTTTTTAGCTCATGGTCTTGAAGAAGGCGCTGAAGTTAAGGTTTTCATTGAGCACAATGATAACTTCCGTTTGCCTGCCAATAGCGAAACGCCAGTGATTATGATTGGACCAGGTACTGGTGTAGCTCCGTTTAGGGCTTTTATGCAAGAACGTGAAGCTACGAGGGATAGCGGGGATAATTGGTTGTTTTTTGGCGATCAAACCTTCACTCAAGACTTTCTTTATCAAGTTGAATGGCAAAGTTATCTGAAGTCAGGTTTGTTAACGCGAATCGATTTGGCATTTTCTAGAGACCAAGCCGAAAAAATTTATGTTCAAGATCGCTTGCGCGAAAATGCACAAGAAGTGTATGCCTGGTTAGAACGTGGTGCCCATTTATATATTTGTGGTGATATGAGCAGAATGGCAAAAGATGTTGAAGTGGCATTAGTTGACATTATTAGTGAGCAAGGTGGCAAGAGCACTGAGCAAGCGCAAGAGTACTTAAAAGAATTACGTAACGCTAAGCGTTATCAGAAGGATGTATACTAATGACTGATTTGACTCAACAAAATCAAGCAAATGGCCCGTTAATAGTTGAAGGTAAGCATGCTGATAACGAAAGGTTAAAAGCAGAGAGTAATTACTTACGCGGCACTATAGCAGAAGATTTAAATGACCATGTAACCGGTGGCTTTACCGCTGATAATTTTCAATTGATCAGAACTCACGGTATGTATCAACAAGATGACCGTGATATTCGTAATGAACGTGCTAAACAAAAGTTAGAACCATTACATAATGTTATGTTACGTGCACGTATGCCGGGTGGTATCATCACACCTACACAATGGTTAGCTATTGATAAGTTTTCACGTGAAAAAACCAGTTATGGCAGTATCCGTATCACCACGCGTCAAACGTTTCAATTTCATGGTGTATTAAAGCCTAATATTAAGTTAATGCATCAAACGTTAAATGAGTACGGTATTGATTCTATCGCGACAGCTGGTGATGTTAACCGTAATGTACTTTGTACAACTAATCCGGTTGAGTCTGAATTGCACCAAGAAGCCTATGAATGGGCTAAGAAAATAAGTGAACACTTACTACCTAAAACTCGTGCTTATGCAGAAATTTGGTTAGATGGTGAAAAAATTGAAGGCGGTACCGAAGTAGGAGAGGTTGAGCCTATCTTAGGTAGTACTTATTTACCACGAAAGTTTAAAACTACCGTAGTGATTCCACCACAAAACGATGTCGATGTTCATGCTAATGATTTGAACTTTGTCGCTATTGCAGAAGATGGCAAGCTTGTTGGCTTTAATGTACTTGTCGGTGGTGGTTTAGCCATGACTCACGGCGATAAGTCGACCTACCCACGCAAAGCTGACGATTTTGGTTTTGTTGCACTAGAAAAAACTTTAGATGTCGCTGCTGCGGTAGTGACTACCCAGCGTGACTGGGGCAATCGTGTTAACCGGAAAAATGCCAAAACAAAGTACACATTAGATCGTGTTGGTGTCGATACTTTTAAAGCGGAAGTTGAAAAACGTGCAGGCATTGCTTTTTCTAACAGCCGTCCGTATGAGTTTACCGGTCGTGGTGATCGTATTGGCTGGACTGAAGGTTTTGACGGTAAGCACCACTTAGCGCTATTTATTGAAAATGGGCGATTACTTGATAAGCCAAATTCACCGTTGAAAACCGGTGTTGCTGAAATTGCCAAAATTCATAAAGGTGATTTTCGCATGACCGCAAACCAAAACTTAATTGTTGCCGGTATTGCCAGTGACGATAAAGCGGCAATTGAAAAAATTGCCCGTGCGCATGGCTTAATATCTGACACTGCTTCAACGCAACGTAAAAACTCTATGGCCTGTGTGGCATTTCCTACTTGTCCATTAGCCATGGCTGAAGCTGAGAGATATTTACCAGGTTTAGTGACTGATGTTGAAACTATTTTGGCTAAACATGGTATTGCTGATGAAAGTATTATTTTACGCGTTACCGGTTGTCCAAATGGTTGTGGTCGCGCGATGTTGGCGGAAATTGGTTTAGTGGGCAAAGGCCCTAGTAAGTATAATATGCATTTAGGTGGCAATCTTGCTGGTACAAGAGTGCCGAAAATGTACAAAGAAAACCTAAATGAAACTGACATTTTGCAAGAAATAGATAGTTTGGTCGCTCGATGGGTAAGTGAGCGTAATGAAACCGAAGCGTTTGGCGATTTTGTGATTCGTGCCGGCATTATTAGTGAAGTTAAAGTAAGTAAGCGAGACTTTCATGACTAATATTATTAAAGCGAGCGCAACACCTGTGATCAACAATAAATTTCCTGCTTCGCTACCAGAGCCCTGGTTAAAGCAGTGGAATGAGTTACTTGAAAAACAGTCAGCGACACAGCGTGTTGAGTGGGCAATGGAAAACCTACCGTCACAGTTTGTTTTATCTTCTAGCTTTGGTATTCAATCTGCGGTTATGTTGCATATGTTGACGCAGATTGATCCCAATATACCGGTACTCATTACCGATACTGGTCATTTGTTTCCAGAAACTTATCAGTTTATTGAGCAATTGACTCAGCGTTTGAATTTAAACTTACAGGTATTTAGCGCGAAAGAAAGTGCCGCATGGCAGCAAGCTAAGTATGGTGATGAGTGGGCGACGGATGAAGCATCATTAAAAGCGTATAATCGACGAAATAAGGTAGAGCCGCTTGAACGTGGATTAAGCGAATTACAAGCAGGAACCTGGTTTTCAGGTGTTAGACGTCAGCAATCTAGTCATCGTGAAGGCTTGCCTGTAGTCAGTATTTTACGTGGCCGTTTTAAAGTACATCCGATTATTGATTGGTCAAACAAAGATGTTCATCAGTATTTAACCGCGAATAACTTGCCATATCATCCATTATGGGAAGAAGGTTATGTCTCGGTCGGTGATGTTCATAGCACACGGCCATTAACGGCTGGCATGGATGAAAGTGATACACGTTTTTCTGGCATGCAAAGAGAGTGTGGTTTACATACCGATGGCGATGGAATTTAAAGACTGAATATGAAGAGCGATTTGTTACGCTCTTCATATTTCAAGAGCCTATTATTCAATGGTGAAATTTTCAGCCAATTGCGCTTTAGCTGAATTTAAGAATGTTTCGTCAAAATTTTCACTAATGAGGTGCGCAAGCTCTGTACCTATCGGGGTGAATTTGTAGAAGGTCAGAATACAGTCCGCTTTTTTAGCATTAAAACTGATCTGCTTACCGTGATAACTGAACTGGATTTGTTCATGCTTGCCAAGTGGGTGGCTTTCCGTTTCTTGCTCAAAAACTAGATGATTATCAGCCAAAGTTAATATATCTGCATAACTTAAGCCGAATTGATTTAAATCTAGCCTTTGTTGGCGATTTTTATTAAAAAAATTAAATAACTTAGGTACTTGGTATGCACCACTAATAATTCGAATGTTTTTCTTACGAGCATCACTCATTGAAATACTACAAGCTTTTGCAAAAAGTTTTGCTTCCGTAATGCTCATAGTTCTAAATGCTTTTAGGGTTTTCAATGAAAAAGAGCCGGGTTGTGATACTTCACCCGCCAGTATTTTTCCCCATAACTCTTGCATGGTTTTATTGCCTATCCCTTCGGCTAGAGAGACAAAGCTACTAAACCAGTCTTGGTCGGCTCGCTCTGCTATTGCACTATCGGAACAATACTGTATCGCCCGTAATACAATCGCTTCGATATTTTGTTGTTGACGTAATTCACTTAGCTTGATGCGGCGAAACGATCTATCTTCGATAGGTGCTTGCTTCTCTTCCGGTAAAAATGCTCCATCTAGAGAAAATTTTCTTGCTAAAGCAAGTAGTTGTTTTTGAGACGAGGCTTTAGGCAAGCCCTTTGAAGGTTGTTTTTCTGAGGTGCCTGTTTGCTCATTGTCAATAACAATAGGGGAACTTTTTTCTACGGTAGTAGCCACTATTTTTCCAGTTTCGGCATGTGGAGAAGTCACATTCTTTCCCTTAAAGCGATAATATTTGTCTAAATAGTAAACTTAACATTGCTTGAGACATAATTATAGCGTAAATAATGTTTTCGCCTATTGTGTTATATTTTGATAGTCGCTTTACAAAGTATCATTTTTTACCTTTAATTTATAAATGCTTAAAGCTCAAGTTCTATATCTTTTATTGTACATATAGATAAAATTAATTGTCATGTAGTTGAAGTCGCAAATATTATTACAACGAAATGTTGAATAATCCCAATCCGACTTTTATTATGTACCTATATATGATGACAATTTTTTACAAATTGATGATCAAAAATACCGCTAGTTGTCGTTTACTAGCGCATTGAGGATGATATGCAAGTTTCCGAAAACACAAATGATGATTTTTTGTTTATCGATGATAGTGATGAAGATGAAATACTAGATTCTGCTATTGGTGAGACATGGAAAGTGCTTATTGTTGATGATGATCCGGAAATTCATTCCGTTACTCAGCTCGCCTTATCTGATTTAGTTGTCCTTGGTCGACATTTGGAATACCTGCATGCTTATTCTGGCCAAGATGCCTGCAAACTTATTGAAGAACATGAAGATATTGTTCTCGTGCTACTTGATGTTGTTATGGAAAGTGACGATGCAGGTCTTGCCGTAGTAAAACATATACGTGAACAATTAAAGCGTGATGATATTCGTATTGTCTTGCGTACCGGTCAGCCAGGTTACGCGCCAGAAGAAAGCGTGATCAAAGATTACGATATTAATGATTACAAAACCAAAACAGAGCTGACTCGTCGTAAATTAGTGACGACAGTTTATGCCGCCATTCGTTCATATCAACAGATTGACTCAGTTACAAAAAACAGACAAGGGCTGGAAAGAATTATCGGTGCGGCTGCCAATTTGCTTGAGCTCCACAATGTCCATGATTATGCTCGTGGTGTTTTAGCCGAATTCAAAACGCTTGCTGATTCAGATTCAAGTGTTTTTTGTGCGCGAGGACAGGGCATAGTTGAAGGCGCTGATGATTTAAGTTTGTACCTTTTAGGCCAAGAAGGATTATCTGATGCAAAAATTAATCAAAAACTAGCGGCGTTAGATAACCCAGATGCGGTAAGACAAATCACCAGTTGTTTTCAGCAAAAACAACATTTTTTTACTGCGAATTCTACTTCACTATATTTTGGTAGTGGTGGTTTTAGAGCGGTCGTGCATTTAGAGCTTAGCCAGGCATTAACGGACATTGAAAAGCAGTTAATCGAGGTGTTTTTAACTAATATTGCCACCGGCTATGAAAATGTTCACCTATTTCAAAAACTTCGTAATGCAGCTTATAAAGATTGGTTAACGGAATTACCTAATCGTTTAGATTTTGTTAATTTGTTAGATGAATTTTGCCAAAGTGACAATGAAGAACTTGTTGCCGCCCTAATTGATATTAATCATTTTAGTGATATTAATGACGGCCTTGGCCAAGACATTGGCAATCAGCTATTGATGGCGGTTTCTGCACGCATTCGTGGTGTTAGTGAGAAAAGCCAGCTTGCTCGCATTGGTGCTGATGTTTTCGGTATTATAGGCCCCAAAAATATTGTCAATCCTGAAACATTAACAGCATTGTTTAGTCGACCGTTTGCTGCCGGTGAACAAAACCTTCCCATCAGCGCTTGTTTTGGCTTTTGTGCTAAAAAATCAGCGGGTTCGAGAGGGGTTAAAGTATTAAACCAAATTAACATAGCGCTGAATTTAGCGAAAAAATCACAACAAGAACCCTTTGTTTATTATCAACAAGAAATGGAAGATAAAACACTTTGGCGTTTAGGGATGATCCGACAATTAAGAACTGATTTTTCTGATAATCGCCTTGAGCTTTGGTATCAACCTCAATTGAGTTTATCTACTGGGAAAATAATTGGCGCTGAAGCATTACTACGCTGGAAAACTGCGGAAGGAAAGTTTATTTCTCCGGCCGTATTTATTCCGCTAGCCGAATACTCGGGCTTAATTATTGATATTGGTAACTGGGTTGTTGATCAAGCTTGTTTGCTATTAAATAAGCTTGCATCTAGCCAATTTGAAGATGTTAGTATTTCGGTTAACGTTTCAATTCCACAATTTAAGCGTGACAATTTTGTCGACACTATCATTAAAACCACGCAATTAAATAAAGTTGATCCAAGTAAGTTAGAATTAGAAATAACTGAAAATGTATTAATGGATGAACCACAAGTTATCATTGATGCCTTAGTACAATTGAAAGCGCAAGGTATCAGTATTGCACTTGATGATTTTGGCACCGGCTTTTCATCATTAAGTTATTTACAAAAACTACCTTTAGACCGCTTGAAAGTTGATCGCTCTTTCGTTAATGATATAGCGGAACCTGGTGGCTCTGTCATTGCTGATACTATCATCAATTTAGGTAAACAAATGAATCTTAAGGTGATTGCTGAAGGTATTGAAAGTGTTGAGCAAGAAGTGCAACTGAAAGCCTTAGGTTGTGATGAAGTGCAAGGTTTTTACTATGCTAAGCCTATGCCTGTTGATGAATTCTTCAAACATTTAGAAAAAACCAATCGCTAGTAAACTCATAGCTGAGAAATAAACCGATAATTTTATCATTATCGGTTTATTTGCTATTAAAGTGCTTGTTCAGGCACGACCTTTTCTTTAAAACTAAATTCATTATTAATTGCCGGTGCGTATGGCATTAAGAAGGTTAACAATAATGAACAGCAAGCGAAACCAGCACCAACGTAAAACACCCATGACGAATTAATTATCCATACCATACCCAACAATGCCGGTATTACTACCGCGGCTATATGGTTAATTGAAAAGCTCACTCCCGCACTGGCAGCGATATCTTCAGGTAAGGCAATTTTTTGAAAATAGGTTTTAATTGCGATGGCCAAGGCAAAAAATAAATGATCAATAACATAGAGTGCTGCGGCAATATTGGCATTTTCTACTACTCCATATAACACAAAGATAATAGCTAGGCCGATATATTCAAATCGTAAAACACTGCGTTCACTGACCTTGCCAATAAAATTTCCTATTTTAGCGGCAAATAACCAGTTGAAAACATAGTTAATCAAAAACAAAGCACTAACATCAGCAACACTATAGTGGAATTTTTCTACCATTAGAAAGCCCGCGAAGACGACAAATATTTGTCGACGAGCACCACTGAAAAAAGTTAGTGCGTAAAAAAGCCAATAGCGTTTACGTAAAATTAGTTTTCTTGATTGTTCTGCAGGCGGCGGAAAGTGCGGGAAAGAGATAACCAAGAATAAGGTAAAAATTAGCGCTATACCACCAAATAATAGGTAGGTCGCTTGATAACTCCAAGTAAAGTATTCCATCAATAGCCAGATGCTGCTAAACGCAAGCAAAGAGGCGATAGACTTTATTGACAAGGCTCGACCCAAAAAGTGTGCGGTTTTATCTTTATTAATCCATTGTAAGGTGAGCGATTGATTGACTGTTTCGAAGTAATGAAAACCGACCGACATAATAACTGTAGTCAAATATAAACCGATAACTGAAGGGAAAAAGCCTGTTGCCGCGACACCTAAACTGGTTAGGCCTAATGAGATTAAGGCAAGCTTTTGTTCTTTAATAAAAAATAAAACATAAATAACGGTAAAGGCGAGAAATCCTGGCACTTCTCGTAAACTTTGTAACATACCAATTTCGACGCCGGTAAAGTTGGCTTTCTCAACAACAAAATTATTCAGTAATGCCATCCAAACAGAGAATACCAGCGGCATAATAAATGCCATGGCGAGCAGCAAATTCTCTGGTGTTCGTAATTTCGTGTTGAGTGACATTTTTCATCTTCGTTTAATTGAATGGTGAGCTGCTTATTGTATGTTAAATACTTGTCAATTACACGATGAACTCGGCACGCGAAATCTTTAACTATGCTTTCGTGTTGATAGGCGTTAGTGTAAATAACATGAAATAATTAACCTGAAAAAAGTAAATGAATATAAATAAACTTGCTGAGCAAAATTATGACTGGGTTGAGCGCATGGGTTGGCACAATAAATCAACCTTAGAAGCATTAGCCTTAGTGGCCTCAGAAGTGGGTGAAGCCATTAATGAATGTCGAGGTGAGCAGCCAACGGCGGAGTTTGCTGAAGAGCTGGCGGATATAGTGCTTAGAGTTTTAGATATTGCTCATTGGCACAACATTGATATGGAAAAAGAGCTACAAGCGAAAATGCTCAAGAATGAACAACGGGGAACTCGAGGTAGGGTAAAATGATAATTGCTCAACTGCACATGAATCAGACCAGTACTGACTATGAATTGTTATTTCACATTTAATAATAAGTACTGGACATATTTTAATAAATTAATAAGACAAACAACAAAACAGTCGCAATTGTTGCTAAATATCCACCCACAATGGCACCTGTCGTTTTAGCAGCAGATATTTCTCTAATTTGTACTTGCTTAATATCACTAATTTTTACTTGATGTAGTTTGCCAATTATATGACTTTTTGTAACTTTCACTACAATCATTTCAAAGCGAGTGTTATTAAAGGTTTTGATTAATATACTATCGTCTTTTTTGATGCTTTCCTTTAGTGATATTAGCGTTATTTGAGGTTCAATTGTACGCACTGAGGTGCACGCCGATAAAGCTAATATCATGATGATAAAAATAGATTTAAATGGTTTGATAATTTCTACTTCCTATGTAGTTTCAACGCGATAACATATCGCTATAGCTTGCATTTTGCAATTTATTCTATTGTATATAAAGTATTAATACACCTAATTAAAACGCTTGTTTAAAAAAATTTGCTTTCCCAACTCTTTCAAGGCAAACTCATTGGCACTTTATTTCTTTTACTCGTTTATTATAAATAATGAGTAAGCTAAATATTCACACGCTTGGTAGTAGTCTATGATTACGTATTACCAGTCAATCGACCCATAAAAGTCAGGAGAGTAGGCATGTTATTTCAAGGCAAAAGCCTTTCTGCCCAGTTGTTAGATGACGGCATTGTTGAATTTAAATTCGATGCGCAAGGCTCAGTTAACAAATTTGATCAGGCAACGTTTAAAGAATATATCGCAGTTGTTGATGCCATCAATAACTGTAGTGAAGCAAAAGGGGTATTAGTTACTTCTGGTAAGTCTTCGTTCATCGTTGGTGCTGATATCACCGAATTTTTAGAAACCTTTAAAAAACCTGAAGAAGTTTTGATCCCATGGATCAAAGAAGGCTCTGACGTATTTGACTCATTTGAAGATATTAACTTGCCAACGGTTGTTGCCATTAATGGTTTCGCATTAGGTGGCGGTTGTGAAATGACCTTAGCTTGTGATTATCGTATCGCTGACACTACGTGTTCAATTGGCCTTCCAGAAGTGAAATTAGGCTTAATGCCCGGCTTTGGTGGCACAGTACGATTACCTCGTGTCATTGGTGCTGATAATGCTATTGAGTGGATGTCGACAGGTAAAGCACACAAAGCAGAACAAGCCATGGCTGTTGGTTTACTTGATGCGGTTGTTGCACCTGAACATTTACGTGAAGCGGCAATGAACATGCTTAAACAAGCCATTGCTGGCAAGCTTGATTGGCGTGCAAAACGTCAACCTAAATTGGAAGCATTAAAGTTATCGCCAACTGAAACTATCATGACCTTCAATACATGTAAAGGCATGATCGCGGCAAAAGCGGGTAAACATTACCCAGCACCAATGGCAACTGTAAAAACCATTGAAGCTGCTGCTGGTTTAGACCGTGCTGGCGCAATGGCACTTGAAAACGCTGGTTTTGCAAAGCTTGCCAAAACTGATGCAGCAACCGCACAAATTGGCCTATTTATGGCTGACCAAGTTGTTAAAGGCAAAGCGAAAAAAGCCGGTAAACAAGCGACTAAAGCGGTTAACAAAGCCGCAGTGTTGGGTGCAGGTATTATGGGCGGTGGTATTGCATACCAGTCTGCTTATAAAGGTACGCCAATCATCATGAAGGATATTAACGACCAAGCTTTAGATTTAGGTTT
This sequence comes from Colwellia sp. SU-HH01172, assembly GCF_057553355.1. NCBI lineage: Bacteria > Pseudomonadati > Pseudomonadota > Gammaproteobacteria > Alteromonadales > Colwelliaceae > Colwellia > Colwellia sp. SU-HH01172. The sequence goes on from NZ_BAAJMB010000007.1 coordinate 13,591, forward strand.
AACAACGGCTGCAGGCATTTTGAGCAAGCAAGTTGAACGTGGTCGCATGAACGCTAAGAAAATGGCGGGCGTATTAAACAACATCACACCATCTTTAAGCTACGACAGTGTGAAAGGTGTTGATATTGTTGTTGAAGCGGTAGTTGAAAACCCGAAAGTTAAAGCTATGGTATTAGCTGAAGTTGAAAGCCATATAGCTGACGATGCGATTGTTACGTCAAATACTTCAACCATTTCAATTGATTTACTGGCAGAAAGCGTAAAACGCAAAGACAAATTCTGTGGTATGCATTTCTTCAACCCAGTAAACAAAATGCCATTAGTAGAAGTTATTCGTGGTAAAGAAACCTCTGATGAAACCGTTGCTGCCGTTGTTGCATATGCTGCGAAAATGGGTAAATCACCTATCGTAGTTAACGATTGTCCAGGTTTCTATATTAACCGTGTTCTATTCCCTTACTTTGCCGGTTTTAGTCAATTAGTGCTTGAAGGTGCTGACTTTACGGCCGTAGATAAAGTCATGGAAAAACAATTTGGTTGGCCAATGGGTCCAGCATATTTACTTGACGTTGTCGGTATTGATACTGCTGACCATTGTACAGGCGTGATGTCATCAGGTTTCCCAACTCGCATGGCAAAAATTGATAACGATCCGGTAAGTGCGTTATACGCTAATGAGCGTTTTGGTCAGAAAAATGGCAAAGGCTTCTACGACTATGGTAAAGATAAGCGTGGTCGTCCAACGAAAGTGGCAGCTCAAGCAGCTTATGACTTATTTTCAGTTGAAAGCAAAGAGTTCAGCCAAGACGAAATCATTGCTCGTTTGATGATCCCTATGGTCAATGAAGTTATTCGTTGTTTAGAAGAAGGTGTGGTTGATACTGCAGCTGAAGCCGATATGGGCTTAATTTACGGCTTAGGCTTCCCGCCATTTAGAGGTGGCCCAATTCGTTATTTAGAAACCTTAGGTTTAGATAACTTTATTGCTATGGCGGATAAATACGCTCACCTAGGCGAAATTTATCAAGTGACTGACGGACTTCGCGAAATGGCGAAATCTGGCAAATCTTATTTTACAACTGACGTTAAAACAGCTTAGGCGTAGGAGAAAATCATGAAAGAAGTCGTTATTGTCGATTGCATCCGTACTCCAATGGGGCGCTCAAAAGCCGGTGTTTTTCGTAATGTTCGTGCTGAAACGTTATCAGCACATTTAATGCAACAATTGCTAGTTAGAAACCCGAATTTAGACCCAGCATTAATTGAAGATATTATTTGGGGTAATGTTAAGCAAACTAAAGAGCAAGGTTTCAATATTGCTCGTAATGCGCAATTGTTGACTGATATTCCAAAGTCTACCGGTGCTGTTACGGTTAACCGTTTATGTGGTTCTTCAATGCAAGCACTACATGACGCTACAACCAATATCATGGCCGGCCAAGGCGATGTGTTTATGGTTGGTGGTGTTGAACATATGGGTCATGTACCTATGATGTACGATGTTGATTTTGACCCAGCACTAAGCAAACATATTTCTCGTGCCGCTGGCAACATGGGCTTAACGGCTGAATTATTAGGCATGCAACACGGTGTTACTCGTGCAGAGCAAGACGCCTTTGGCGCTCGTTCTCACCAATTAGCACATAAAGCTATGCTTGAAGGCCGTTGGGCAAATGAAATTGTGCCAACATTAGGTCATGATGCCATGGGTGCGTTAACGCTTATTGAACATGATGAAGTCATTCGTCCAGAAACTACCGTTGAAAGCTTATCGGGTTTACGCCCAGTGTTTGACCCTGTAAACGGTACGGTAACTGCTGGTACTTCTTCAGCACTTTCTGACGGCGCTTCTGCAATGTTAGTCATGTCGGCTGACAAAGCCAAAGAAATGGGCTTAACACCACGCGTTAAAATTCGCGGTATGGGTGTTGCTGGTTGCGATCCATCAACCATGGGCTTTGGTCCAGTTCCTGCTACTAAGAAAGCATTAAAACGTGCTGGCTTAACGTTAGAAGATATTGAATTGGCTGAGTTTAACGAAGCATTTGCAGCACAAGCATTATCGTGTGTGCGTTCATTAGGTTTAGAAGACAAAATGGATGACATGATCAACCTTAATGGTGGCGCTATTGCACTAGGTCACCCACTAGGTTGTTCAGGTAGCCGTATTTCTGGCACCTTAATTAACTTAATGGAAGCGCAAGACGCTAACATAGGTTTAGCCACTATGTGTATCGGTTTAGGTCAGGGTATTGCAACAGTATTTGAGCGTGTTTAAACGCGAAATAGCATTTCCTAAATAGATATCAAAAAGCCCAACATCGTTGGGCTTTTTTGTGCCTGACTGTTGGCTAAATTACCTGCTTTTTATCTTATCTTTGTACTATGCTTAATGCCTCTGTCTGCGCGTAATCGTGTATACGAAGTGAGATTGGCGAACAAGATAATGGAGAAAATAACATGCCACTGATCACAGTAAATATTATTGAAAATGTTTTTAACGAAGAAGAAAAAGCAACCATGATTGCTAAGTTAACCGATACCATGGTTGCCATTGAAGGTGAAGGTATGCGGCCAGTCACCTGGGTAAAAATTGAAGAAGTTCCAGAAGGGCAATGGGGCATAGCAGGAACGCCGATTACCGCTGCAATGGTGCGTGACATGCGAAACGGCTAACAGCATAACTGGTAATATAACTAACCTGAGCTCGAGATAAGCAAAATGCTACAACAGCCCTATTAAAAGCTATTTCTACGTTGTTTAAGTTGCCAATAACTCGTTATTGGGCACACTTAAACGCCTTGAACTAGACATAAATACCACTACTGTAGGTTGAGTTTTGATAAGATTTTGAAATAGCTTTATTTTTCATTCTCATTATCCCGAGTTCAGGTTAACTAAGCGAGCAGTCGCTTGCTTAGTTACTTTGTTCGTTATTTTCCAATCGATACAGCACCACGTCTAAATCGCCTAATTGTGAGTCTGAATGAATATAAGATTTAATATATTCCATACCCATTTTTTTCATCACGCCAACTGAGCCATCATTGCCGTGCATAGCAACAGCACTAAAGAATTTATTTTCTGGTAATTGGGCAAGTGCTTGGTGAATTTGTATTGCTGCTTCAGAGGCATAACCTTTTCCCCAAGTAGACTGTAAGAAGCGCCAACCTAATTCAATATCATCCCAAATTGGGTTATCGGAAAAAAAGTCCATCGGCCGAACTAAAATCCAGCCAATGTCTTGTTGAGTTTCATTAATGGTTACTTTCCAAAGCCCCCAACCTTTATCAATATTTTTATAGGCATTGTGACGAGGAATGAATTTGTTCTTAATGTCTTCACGACTTGTCATGTTGCCGCCATTGATATAGCGCATTACTTCTGGGTTTTGATCAAGCTGAAAAAGAAATTCGCTGTCACTTTCATCAATTAATTTGTAGCTAAGGCGTGCTGAATTTGTAATTTCCATAAGTATTGCCCGTAAGTAGAGTTCAAGTTTTTGATCATGCTATCATTTTTAAATTCATTCAACGAAGTGAAATATTAAATTTTTGACAGTTTGCTGTAATAGCTAAAAAAGCCAAGAGCGAAATTTGTTCTTGGCTTTCAGGAGGGCGGAAATAGGTGTTTTTATGTGGGCTAATAACTTCGATGTGGAAAACTAAAACTTGTTTCAGATACTAGCTTTCCTGAGCTGTCGCGTGGTGTAGTAAAGTAATCTACGGCAAGTTTGTCAGTGTTATTATCTATCGTTAAATGAGCAAAACCCCAAGTAAAGCTTTTTGACCAAAGTAAATCATATTGCGGATATTTTAGCGCTTGTTGCTCGGCAAACGGCGTGTGTTTACCGCGCATTTTTGAGGCTGCCCCGCTAATAATTAATGGTAATGGTGCACGGCTATTACTTTCGGGGTAAGCTGAGCAATCATCGGTTAATAGCTCTAAGTCGTGTTCATGACCGGCGATATATGCATCAGCATATTGGCATAATGTTGGCATTATCAGTTTTCTAAGCACATGGCCTTCACTATATTTAGTGCCGCCAATTGACCATAAAATATGATGACCATAAACCACTTTCCACTTAGCTGTTGAGTTTTCCATACTCTCTTTTAGCCACTGTAATTGCTTTTTATCTTCACCGTTTATTGGGCCTTCGTGCGCATCATGTTCTTCCAGTTCTGCACTACCATTTGCCAGAGCGGTACTGAGGTCACCTTCGCTGCCATCTGGGTTTAATGGCACCTCGTAAAATGTTTGCCCTGACAACAGCATGTTGGTGTCTAACACAAAAAATTCTATCTCATTTCCCGGTGTGCCTTGCGTGTAACGATAGTAGCCTTGTGCATCCATATGAAAATTCTTCTGCTTTGACATCCATTCTTGCTGTAATGCCACGCCTTTCCTAGAGGTTTTCCAGTCATGGTTGCCTAGCGCGGAATAAACGACTAGCTCTGGCTCTTCGGCGAATAAAGGTAAAAGCGGTTGTAGAATGAGCTCATTCATACGCTTTTGATCGTCTTTGCCGTCATTAGCGTCTGCGCCATCGGGATAAATGTTATCACCTAACTGAATGGCAAAGTCGCAAGCTCGTTGCTGACAAAGTGTTGCCATGGCTTGGCCTACTGGACCTGCTCCACCTTGCTCGGTTGCTATGTTCGTGCCGGGGTAGATGTAAATAGGTGCATGGTCAAACTCAGACATTGGGCGGTAGTCTTCTTGCCAATCTTGCTTTTCTTTTTCGATAAATTGTTCGCGATTACGTGGATTTTTAATGTGTTTGGCTTTCGGGTAATCGGTATGGTAACCGCCATCACCAAAAGCAAGGAAACTGATATTTTTGTTTAGTTCTTGAGTGTTTTTAATATCTGCCTGCGTATTTGCTTTTGCATTTGGTTGCGCATTATATTGGCATGCTGAGATGAATAGTAAGCTGCCCAATACAAGTGTGGCTTTGAATAAGGTTTGTTTATTTTTTGCGTTCATATCGCTGTTAACCGTATTTTTCATAATGTTACTTTTCGAAGTAGTGGTGTTATTTATTTCGCTTTGTGGCTGGATATTGCTTGCTATGAAGCCGCGCACTTGTTGACGTTATTTCATAGCTAAAGCAGGCTTTTAAAGAGAATTGATAGTAAAACCCAATTCAAATGATGAGCCGTATTCTTCGTATTGATAATTGTATTTTTCATTACCGTGATAGAGGTAATAAGGTTCGTCAGTTAAGTTAACGGCGTTGAAATAGATCTGCATGGTGTCGTCAATGTAGTACTTAGCTGAGAAATCAATTTGGGTGTGTGTATCTTCAAAAACATCGCTGCTGTTATCAATAAATTGGAAGCTTTCGCTTTTGTAAGTGCTGCTAAGGCGAGCGCTGAATTTATTATTTTCAAAACCGAACATAAGGTTAGCTACCGTATCTGCCTGATTTGGCAACTTGTCATCGGTATCAACGAAGGTGCCATTTGCACTAACAAATAACCCTGACTGGAAGTTCTTGGTCCATGAAAGCTCAAGCCCTGTCAGTGATGCCGAGCCGCCGTTAATAGGCTGAACAACTTCCTCAAAACCTGACCATTGGCCATTGTCTTGAACTTCGGCTTGTATAATGTAGTTGTCGATATCTTTGTAGAATAGTCCAGCAGAAAACACGCCAATATGGCCCGGATAGTACTCTACAGACAGGTCGATGTTATCTGATTCATACGGTGCTAAGTCAGGGTTACCTACTTCCGCTTTACGCTCAGTTTCAATGTTACCGTCGTTTTCAGTTATTTCACTTTCGATGATTTGAAAAGCCGCTGAATCACCAAATGTTGGCCGAGCTATAGTTTGAGTAAATGCGAAACGAGCAAGTAATTTATCAGATGCTGAATACTTTACATTTATGCTTGGCAGTATGTGGTCGTAATCTTTCTTAACTTGCCAAGGGGAAATAAGCACTTGTTCGTCATCGTTAACTTCATCAGCGACAAGTTCAACTTTATTACCTTGGGTGTCAAAGCGAGTGCTTTCATAGCGAACACCGGTAATAATACGCCACTTATCAATATCAAGCGTTACCATGGCATAGGCAGCACTAACATCTTCGTTGCTTTCGAACGAACTACCTTTGCTGTCTATGGTTGACTTTAATTGGTCAATATCAAAATCAGCGCGGTTTGCTAATACATAGTCTTTAAGTGAGTTTTGCGAAATGCCAGGGCCAAAGTTTCCGATATTGTAATTTGGTATTGCTGTTGCAAACTGTTGTGCAAATATATCGTCAAAGCCACCGTCGTAAATAGTTGCATCAGCATCATTGAATTTTTCGCGTGACTGATGCTTAAAACCAAATTTGAATTGACCATTATTATTTTGCCAAACAAAGTCTTTACTAAAATCGACTTTAAAGCTCAATTCTTCATCTTCAGTGAGGTTGTTTTCGTAAGCAATTTCATCCATGGCAAAGTTGTTTAGATCTTGCGCAGCGCTACTTTGTACTAGATGTGAAATACTGCCGGTACTGTTGTAACCTATTGCTAAATCTTCGCCAACAAAAGTGACATCCAAGCGACTTGGCTCTTCTTCACTTGATTTTGAATAACCAACGTCGTACTCAACCAGCCAATCACCCACTTGATTTCCTCCGCCGAGTACTAAGGAAAGGATCTCTTGTTGTTCATATCTGTCTTTGGTGTCACGTTCCATTTCAGCGTCAGCAAATTGCGCTGAAGAGTCGTTATAATTCGTTAAATCAATGGCACCTTTGTCAAACTTATATTGATTTCGCAGGCGATATTCGTCATCGGAAAACTTACTGTATAAGGTTCTAAAGTAATACTTGTCGGTACTTGAGGTATGCAAATCAAAGTTTAATGCTGCACCTAAGCGTTCACGAGTAATTTGATAATGGCGCTGTTCAATTTCTTCTGCAGAAAATACTTCAATGTCGTCACCAGTCGCGGCATCTTCAAATTCAAAATCAGCCCAACCGCCATCAGTTTCAATATTGTTCGAGCCAAATTTACGCTCGAACCAGGATACGGCAGTGGCAACCCCAAGTTGTGCACTAGAGGACAAGTTAAAAATATCAGTATAACTGCCAGACAGTTTCGGGCTGGTATCTTCCATTAGCTCATTGTATGAGCCCTGAATAGTGGCACTGTAACTTCTACCTTGGCGGTCAAAAGCACTTAAGCTCTTAACTTCTATTGAGCCACCAACAGCGTTAGCATCCATGTCGGGTGTCACGGTTTTACTCACCTCTAAACTTTGTATTAACTCCGATGGAATGACATCTAATGCTACACTGCGCACACCAGACTCAGGTGATGGCACGTTAACACCATTAATTGTTACGTTGTTTAGATTTGGGTCAATGCCGCGAATGGCGACGAAGCGGCCTTCACCTTGATCGCGTTGAATCGACAAGCCCGGTAAGCGTTGCAAAGCTTCAGCAGCGTTTTGGTCAGGGGACTGTCCAATGGTATCGGCACTGACAATCGACATTAAATTATCAGCATTTTTTTGGCGATTAATAGCGCCTGCTTGCCCAGCACGTTGCCCGTAAACAATAATGTTGTCCATAGCTTCTTGGGTATTACCAATAATGAATTTTTGCTGGCTATTAGCGGTATCACTTACAGATATTTTCTTTTCAACGGTTGGAACCCCTATATAAGATATCTCTAACGTGTAATCTCCTGCGGGCAGCTGAGAAAAACGAAATGAACCATCTCGTGCAGAGATAACCGTCATATTAAGTTCCTTAATACGAACTTTTGCCCCTTCAAAATAAACGGTATTTGAAGCGTCAGTGATACGGCCGCCGAAGCCGGTATCGTTCGCCATAATGCTTGAGCTAAAAAGTGCAGCACTGCAAGCTACAGCAAGTGCAGAGCGTTGAAAAACGTGCCAGGAATTCGTTTTAATCATGTGACATACTCATTGTTTTTATTGGGTGTTTGTACGAAAATGTACTTAACTTTGAACCAGGAATTATTGGCTTTAGAAGCTACAGCAGTTACATGACAGAATTATTTCAGTATTTTTACGCTATTTTGTTATTTTTAAGATTGAGGAGATATTGAAAATGCCAATTATGTAAGTCGTTTGCTCTTGTATAGACATGTCACCGAGACTGCCATATTATTGTTGGCAAAATAACAACAACCTTCCTATATGGTAAATTATGAATTCTAAAAAAATCACTTTAAGCTCGGCGGTATTACTGGCGATATTTGGCCTTTCTGGCTGCGGCCAAGACACTACGCCAACAGCTTCAACGGCGAAAGCAGTTAGCACACCAGAACAAGTAGCTGCTGTTACTTATCCAATGACAAAAAAAGTCGATGTTGTTGATGATTACTTTGGTACAAAAGTAACTGACTCATACCGTTGGTTAGAAGACGACATGAGTGCTGAAACCGCTGAGTGGGTTAAAGCGCAAAACAAAACCACTTATGGTTATTTAGAGCAAATTCCTTACCGCGATAAAATAAAATCGCGCCTTGCTGATTTATTAGATTATGAAAAAGTCGGTATGCCCTTTATTGAAGGTGACTATAGCTACTTTTATAAGAATGACGGCTTACAAAACCAGTATGTTTTATATCGTCAAAAAGGTGATGAGGCGGCTGAAGTATTTTTAGACCCAAATGCGTTTAGCGAAGACGGTACAGTTTCTTTGTCTAGCATTGAATTTACTGAAGATGGCTCGCATGCAGTTTACCTAATTTCAGAAGGTGGCAGTGATTGGCGTAAAGCGCGTGTAATTGATACTAAAACTAAAGAAGTGATTGAAACTGAATTGGTTGATATTAAATTCAGTGGTCTATCATGGGTAGGTAACGAAGGTTTCTATTACTCAAGCTACGATAAACCTAAAGGTAGCGAACTTTCTGCAAAAACAGATCAACATAAACTTTATTACCATAAGCTAGGTACAGCGCAAGCTGAAGATACTTTAGTATTTGGTGGCACAGACGCTGAGAAGCACCGTTATGTCAGTGGTGAAGTAACGAAAGACGGTAAGTATTTACTAGTTTCGGCGGCAGTTTCTACCTCAGGTAATAAATTATTTATTAAAGACTTAACTAAAGATAATGCCCCGTTAGTAGCTGTGGTTGATAACACCGACTCTGATACTTACATGGTAAGCAGCAATGGCGATGACTTATTATTTGTAACTAACATGGCTGCGCCAAATAAGCGTGTTGTAAAAGCCAATGCGAATAACCCAAGCCCTGAAAACTGGCAAGACGTTATTGCTGAAACTGAAAATGTTTTATCAGTTTCAACAGGCGGCAAATACTTGTTTGCTAAATATATGAAAGATGCGACATCGTTAATTCAGCAATATGACTTAAATGGTAAAAAAATTCGCGATATCGCCTTACCTGAAGTGGGTACGGCTGGCGGGTTTAGTGGTAAAGAATCACAAACTAAACTTTATTACTCGTTTAGTAACCAAAAAACACCTTCAACAATTTTTAGCTTAGACCTTGCTAGTGGCGAGTCGTCAGTACATATGAAGTCTAAAGTTAAGTTTAACAGTGATAACTTTGAATCTAAGCAGGTATTTTATACCTCAAAAGATGGCACCAAAGTGCCAATGATCATCACTCATAAAAAAGGCTTAAAACTTGACGGCAGTAACCCAACTATTCTTTATGGATACGGCGGTTTTAACATTAGCTTACAGCCTCGCTTTAGTTCAACACGTGCTGCATGGTTAGAATTAGGCGGCGTATATGCGGTTGCTAATTTACGTGGCGGCGGTGAATACGGTAAGAAGTGGCATAACGCCGGTACGCAAATGAAGAAGCAAAATGTTTTTGACGACTTTATTGCTGCCGCGGAATACTTAATCGATGAAAAAGTAACATCGTCAGATAAATTAGCAGTTATGGGTGGCTCTAACGGTGGTTTATTGGTTGGTGCGGTAATGACGCAACGCCCTGAGCTATTTAAAGTTGCATTACCGGCAGTTGGCGTATTGGATATGTTGCGTTACCACACCTTTACCTCTGGCGCTGGCTGGGCGTATGACTACGGTAAGTCAGATGATAATGCTGAAATGTTTAAGTACTTATTAGGTTATTCACCTGTACATAACGTAAAAGCGGGCACTCATTACCCTGCAACTATGGTGACAACGGGCGATCATGATGATCGCGTGGTTCCTGCCCATTCATTTAAATTTGCCGCTGAACTACAAGCGAAACAAACTGGTACTAACCCAACTTTGATTCGTATTGAAACTGATGCAGGTCACGGTGCGGGTACGCCAATTAGCAAAACGATCGACCAGTATGCTGATATTTATGGTTTCACGTTATTTAATATGGGCGTGAAAGATATTTAATCGCAAAATTAGGCTGTCGTTATACGGCAGCTAACAAAAAGCCCAGCAATTGCTGGGCTTTTTTATGCTTTATAACTTGGTTAAGTATAAGCTGCGTTAAACTTAACTCTTTTAAAATTAACTGTTTAAGCGAAAGTGTCTTGCAATGGTGGTACTACTTGCTTCTTACGGCTCATGATGCCGTCAATCCATACTTTGCCGTCAACAAGTGTTGTGTTGTAAGCTTTTTCGACAATGCTAATGTCGTCACTTACCACTAATAGTTCTGAGCCTTCTTTCATAATGTCAGTTAATAACAACATGACGGTATGACGGTTACCTTCTTCTTTAACCGCTTGTAAGTCAGCTTGTAATTCCGCTTTCATTTCGTCAAATAATGCAAGGTCGATAACTTCTAATTGACCAATACCAACAATGTTATTGTTCATGTTGAAGTCTTTAAAGTCACGTAGTACTAAATCACGCACTGGCGTACCTTCAACTGAAGATTTTACCGTAAACATTTCCATGCCTAGTGCTTTGTAGTCTTCAATGCCTGCTATTTCAGCAAGGGCTTCAACACATTTAATGTCAGCTGTGGTACAAGTTGGCGACTTAAAAATTACTGTGTCAGATAAAATCGCACACATCATAGCACCAGCAATGCTCTTTGGAATTTCAACACCGTGGAAGTCATACATCATTTTGATAATGGTATTAGTACAACCTACCGGGCGCACCCAAATTTCTAATGGCGTAGACGTGGTAATATCACCTAATTTGTGATGATCAATAATGCCTAATACGGTTGAGTCATCAATGTCATCTGGACCTTGAATACGGTCAGAATGGTCAACAACATAAATACCGTCTGTATCGGCAAAAGTCATTTTAAGCTCAGGCTGTTCAAAGCCAAACTTGTCTAAAATGAACAAGGTTTCAGGTGAAAGCTCACCTAGACGAGCTGGCTTTACATCTTCACCAATAGTGTTTTTTAGATAAGAAAGGGCAATGGCTGAACAGATTGAGTCTGAATCAGGTGTTTTGTGTCCTACTGCATAAGCTGGCATAAATCGTTATCTCCAAGTGCCATGTACCGATTAACAAATTGGCGTTATTCGGGGTATCAATAATATGGCGCGTATTCTATCAAAGTATCGCACTATTCGCCTAGTCACTATTTGCAGTCTTTTTATACAACTTTGGTATGAATTAATTCATGATTTTGATTTGTCTTAAGAGTTCGGCGGCTAATCCTTTGTTGTTCGAAAATATTAGGCTACTATTGCCCGGCAATAATTATAATTTTTGTTCAAAATAGCGTATGCATATGGACAGCTTTTTCAAATGAGGAACTTATGTCGAAATTAAAATCATTAGTGGCATTGGTGTCATTGGCTAGTGTTAGCGCACTGGCGAGTGACGTGATCACTATCGAAGATATCCCAAAAATAAAATCAGTACGCAGCAGTGTGATCAGCCCAAGCGGTGATTATGTTGCTTTTACTCGCACGCTACCACGTGAATTATATGTCGATAAAAATGGTAGCAGTTATAGCGGTCTTTATATTACGGATACTAAAGGCAATGCTCGTCCATTTATTACCGGCAAAGTGAATGTTGGCGGCTTAGAATGGTCAGCTGATGGCAAGTTTGTTTATTTTCTTGCGAAATTTAAAGGTGATAAATTTACCCAGCTATACCGCATTCCGGTTGATGGTGGTGAACGCCAAAAAGTCATGGGCTTAAAAGATACCTCGATTAGCCGTTATGACATTAGCCCTGACGGTAAGCAAGTGGCCATTTTAGCAATGCCTGCGAAAGATAAGTCAGAGAAAAAACTGAAAGAACTTGGCTTTAAAGCTGAAGTTTATGAAATGGACTTAAAGAATAAACAGCTATTTGTTACTGATTTAGCCGCACAAGATAAGGCCGTTAAGCTAGATGCTGTTGATATTGCTGGTTATGTAAGTGATATGAATTGGTCAGCAGACAATGAACAATTATTAGTTAAAACCCAACCGACGGCATTAATCGACGATTCATACACGAAAGCCCAATGGCATGTAATGAATTTAGCCGACCAAAAAGTGACGATGTCAATTGCTACCGAAGGTAAGTTAGGTACGGCAGAGTTTTCTCATAACGGTAAACATATTGCCGTGATTGGCGCAGAAGATAAGCACGACCCTGCAACAGGTCGTTTATATTTAGCCGATGTGAAAACTGGTGAAATCAAAGATTGGTTACCTAAGTTTGCGGGTCACGTAACGGATATTGAATGGTCACATAAAAGCAATAAACTAAACTTCATTGCTAATGTTGGCACTGAAAGCATTGTTGCTAATATTAAGCCAAACAGTAATAGCTATAAAACTCAGGTAAAAGCTGGGAAGATTATTGCGTCTTCGTTGTCAGTGTCTAACTCTGATAAAACTTTATCAGTAAAAGGTCATACCGCTAAGCACCCGAATGAAAGTTACATTGTTCGTGGTAAAAAGTTGACAAAAGTAACGGACTCTAACCCGTGGTTAAACGATAAACGCTTTGCTAAGCAAGAGTCTATCACCATGAAAGCGCGTGATGGCGTGGAAGTGGGTGGTATTTTAGTTTATCCATTAGATTACAAAGAAGGTCAACGTTACCCATTAATCATGCAAGTGCATGGCGGTCCAGAAAGCCATGAGAAAAATGGCTGGGTAACAGCGTACTCTAAGCCTGGTCAAATGGGTGCTGCTCGTGGTTATGCTGTATTTTACCCTAACTACCGTGGTTCAACAGGTAAAGGTGTTGAGTACTCTAAGCTGGGTCAAAATGATTATGCTGGCGCAGAGTTTAACGACTTAGTTGATATGAAAAACTACCTTGTTGAAATGGGCTTAGTTGATACTAAGCGTGTTGGTATTACTGGTGGTTCATATGGCGGTTATGCTTCAGCATGGGCAGCAACTAAATTGACGGAACATTTTGCGGCTAGCGTAATGTTTGTTGGTATTTCAAACCAATTATCTAAGTTTGGTACTACCGATATTTCAAATGAAATGCATTTAGTACATGCACGTTCTTACCCGTGGGACAAATGGCAGTATTACCTAGAGCGTAGCCCAATTTATTGGGCACATCAGTCAAAAACGCCTTTGTTAATTATGCACGGTAAAGATGACCCACGTGTACACCCAGCTCAATCAATGGAAATGTACCGTTACATGAAAGTACAAGGTAAAGATGTACGTTTAGTTTATTACCCTGGTGAAGGTCACGGTAACCGTAAAGCAGCTGCACAATATGATTACAGCTTACGTTTAATGCGTTGGATGGATAACTACCTAATGGAAGGCAATAAAGAAATGCCTGACTATAAGCTAGACCATAAAGCAAAGTTAAAAGCGAAAAAAGCAAAAACCAAAGAAGAAGACGAAAGTAAATAAACATAGTTTTTCTTAGATGAAAAAGCCCAAGTTAGAAAGAAACTTGGGCTTTTTTATACGTGTGAAATTGACTAATAATTTAACTTAGTAGTTTTGCCCCAGAATACTTTATAAGAAAATATTGTGTAACCGATGATCATAGGTAAAACAATTACTGCACCGACAAAAATAAACCATAACGATTCTCGAGCACTGGCAGCATCAAAAATAGTCATTTTAAATGGCACTATGTATGGGTAAAAGCTATACGCTAAACCGCAAAAACACATAATAAATAGAATAATTGCCGCTAAAAATGGGAACCAGCAACCGATATCATTCTCCATTGGCACTTTATTCAAATAAAGATGTACAGTGACAAAAATAAAGCCCAATAAAAGTGTTATTGGAATAACAATCAGTACTTGAATACCACCTAGCCATTTATCCATTATTTGTTGGTCAATAAGTAAGTTAGCTAAACATATCGCGACAATACCAACGGCCATTAAAATATTAGTTTTTTGTGCCCATTTTGCTGCTCGTTTTTGCAAGTCTCCTTCTGCTTTCATCACCAACCAAGTAGCACCAATAAAGCTGTAGCCTGCTGTAACACAAATAGCGGAAAGGCTAGAAAAGCCAATACTTAACCATGAGTCTTCAAAAGAGGTGATATAGCGTCCTAACATGTAGCCTTGTGCAAGCGTTGCTAGCAGTGAGCCAAATTTAAAAGCGTAGTCCCATTTTTGTTTATCAGTACTTGGCGCTTTGGTGCGAAAATCAAAAGATACACCACGCAATATTAATCCCGCTAACATGACCGCTGTTGGTAAGTACAACGCTTGAAAAATAATGGAATGTGCTTTTGGAAAAGCAATTAATAATAAGCCGATTGCCATTACCAACCAAGTTTCGTTAGCATCCCAAAATGGGCCAATGGAGTAAATCATGCTATCGCGATGTTGTTGGTTGTCTAAAGGCAGAAGTACGCCAACACCGAGATCGTAGCCGTCTAAAATTGCATAGATTAAAAATGACAGCCCCATCAGGCCGATGAAAACAACGGGTAGCCAATCAGGCGAGGTTATATTCATAATTTAGCTCCTAATTGTTCTTTAGTAATGAGGTTATTGTCAGGATTTTCGGTATTTACTGTCGGTGTTGCTTGCTCAAGGGCAACGGCGCGGTTAGCCATAACAAATAAGGTGCGGATGTAGGCAATCAGTAAAAAACTATAGATAACAGCATATAAAGTTAGCGATAAAGCAATCTCTTCAGGTGGCGTCGTAGTGACGGCATCTTTGGTGCGCAGAATACCGCTAACTAAATAGGGTTGACGGCCAATTTCGGTAACATACCAACCTGCTAAGGTTGCGAGCCAGCCTGAAAATGTCATGGCTATACCTGTTTTTAATAACCAGGTTGGATATTGTTTTTTGACAACAAATTGATAACTGGCAAACCATGAAAACAATAGCATTAATACGCCAATACCTATCATGATACGGAAGCAAAAAAATACCGGCGCTACTGGTGGGTGTTCACCAATAAAGTCATTTAGCCCTTGTATTTCACCATCGGCATCATGCGTTAAAATTAAGCTAGCGACATTCGGTACTTTTACTTCAAAGCTGTTTTCTCGCTTTTCTTCATCAGGTAAAGCGAATAGCAATAAAGGTACACCAGAATCTGTTTCCCAGACACCTTCCATTGCGGCTACTTTCGCGGGTTGATGCTTAAAGGTATTTAAGCCATGTAAATCGCCAACGAATATTTGTAGAGGAATAAGTAAAGCAGCTAAAACAACGGCAAAGTTTAACGCTTGTTTGACCGACTTTTTGTTATCGCCTTTAAGTAACCGATAAGCTGAAATACCAGCAATTAAAAATGCAGAGGTTAACCCTGAAGCTAATAGCATATGCATTAACCGATATGGCATTGATGGATTAAAAATAACCTCTAACCAGCTAGTTACATGAGCGACGCCATCAATCATTTCAAAACCTGCTGGCGTTTGCATCCAAGAGTCGAGCGATAAAATCCAAAAGGCTGAAAGCGTAGTGCCGAATGAAACCAACACTGTCGCTAGGGTATGTACGCGGTTTGAAACGCGGTCCATACCAAACAGCATAATAGATAGAAACGAGGCTTCTAAAAAGAAAGCGGTAAGTACTTCATAGCCAAGCAAGGGACCCGCAATATTACCGACGGTTTCCATATAGCCTGGCCAATTGGTGCCGAATTGGAACGACATAGTGATACCGCTTACAACGCCAATAGCGAAGGTGAGGGCAAATATTCGCACCCAAAAGCGATAAACGCGCAACCAACTTTCGTCTTGGGTTTGGTTGTAGCGCACTTTGAAAAATAACAATATCCAGCATAAAGCGATATTGATGGTTGGAAATAAAATATGAAAACTAATATTGGCAGCAAATTGGATGCGTGAAAGCATGAAACTTGTGTCATTAGCAATAGCTGCTGCATCTAACACGTGATGTACTCCACTTGGTTAAGGTAAGTTTGTCAGTTATGTATAATTGACTGATTAAATTATGTTCTAGGTTTTTTCTCGGTTGTTACTATCGGCTTTAAAAGTTAGCTAGCGGCCTAAGTCACTAGCGTAATAATAATTTATCTTTTACATCTAATATCTTGCTAATGCCTTCACCTAATTTCAGCAGCGCAGACAGCTTTTCAGATGACATGCTTTGCATTTCGGTTGTCCACAAGGTCACCATTTCCATGAGGTCATGCATTTGCTGAACCCGCATTTGTGCATATTCGTCTGACTCATTGCTGGGTTGTTCCATTAAAGCATCGCGCAAGGTTGAAAGAGTTGGATCAAGTTCACGTTTTCTGCGCTCAACCACTAAGGTGCGTGCTATTTCCCAAATATCGCTTGGTGCAGAGAAATACTCTTTTCTGTCACCTGGAATATGATGTAGTTTGATCAGGTTCCACGATTTTAATTCTTTTAAGCCCATGCTGACGTTTGAGCGAGAAATTTGTAGCGCTTCGCTAATTTGGTCAGCATTTAATGGTGCTTCAGTTAGCACGATAACGGCATACATTTGGCCTAGCGTACGGTTTAATCCCCAACGAGAGCCCATTTCACCAAAATGCAAAACCAGTGATTGCGTCATAGGTGTTATTTTCATACTTACTGTCCTTTCTGAATTTTCAGTAATTTGTGAAAATTGTAGGCCTTTTTTGATCTAAGTCAAGCATTTGAAGCCCAAAAACGATGTTTTTTGTGATTTTTATCACAAGGCGTTATTTCTGGAGTGAGGGGGGGAGATAGATCGAGATAGGATTTTAGCGGTGTGAAATGAATTGCCGGCTTAGTTAGTTAATTCATGTTTAGTTGCTGTAAAAGCTTTATAATCCCAGTTTGAAACGTAATTAACCACATTTGATAAGGCACAGCATGAATACCAAAATATATAAGCGCGTACTTTCGCTCACTGATAGCTTAATGGCCGCTGTTCAACAAAAGAATCAATCAAGGTTCGATGGTTATTATTTGGAATTAAAACAGCTATGCGAAGAGCATGAAAACACAGATAAAGATCACCCTGTGCAGTGGGAAACTCTGGCTGACTTTACCGATGATTTAGCCTTGGCCGTGACAATATATCAGCAAGCGTTAACTAAGGCTGAAGCAATTAATAATAAAGATTTTCGTTCATCAATTGGTTATTCAATTGCGGCATTAAAGGTTGAGCTAAACGACAAAATTGGCGCAATCGAAGCTTTAGAACAAGCAAAAAGTAGTTGTAATAAAATTGTCGATAAACAACTAAAAGCAGAAATTCATGACTTGCTAGTAGAGTTAAAAAACTCGTAAGTTAATTGCTTTAGTGCCTTAAAAATAATATTCCAAGCGCAGAGTATGTGGCTATTATGCCGCACTATTGCTAGCAATAAGTTCCCGTGTATTGAAAGCTATTTAATCATTTTTATTCACGGTACAATCACAACGTAAATGTGGCACATACGCGGGCGTGCTTTATCATCCGTATAGTAAATAAATCGTTAAATAACCCTAGAAGAATTAAGTATCGTAATGAAACCCTATAACAATATTGCTGAATTAATTGAAATGCTAGAGTCTGAAATTGTTGCTTTATCTGAGCAAATTTCAACATTGAAACAAGAGCCGCAAAGCTTTAATGAACAAGTTATCTTGAAATATATTGATACTGCGAGCACAGGCCAAACCAAAGATTTTGTTAGATCATTAGGGGTGAAGTCTGAGCGCGGTTCGTTATTTTCATCGGGTGATGTTAGCAAATTAATTAAAAATGGTGCTGATGATATATCACCTGAGTTGCTAGCTATTGCTCGCCAAGTTGTCAATATGAAAAATAAAGCAGGAAAGTTTCGTTAAGCAGATACAGCGATGGCGCTAATCATCTAGCGCCATCACCGAAGCTTAAATTTTTTGGTTAATATGCTTAACTAAAGTTAGTGCTTAGCTCTTCTATTGCTTCGGCATTGCTATTAACTTCTATGCTTTTATCTGATACTTCACCCGCTAGCTGGGTATTTCGTTGAGATATGTTGTCAATATTGTGAATACCTTGAGTAATTTGCTCAGCAACAACACTTTGCTGTTCAGACGCAGTGGCAATTTGTGCCGTCATATCATTAACATTTTGAATATTATCGATAATGTTTTGCATGGCTTGCTTGATATTTTTTGATTCAGTGGAACATTCATCTGCACTGTTCTTATTCGTCAACATGACTTGGTTCCAAGTGGTTAATGTTTTTTGTAATTCCGTAACAGAGAGTTGAATTTGCTCCGTGGCACTTTGTGTGCGGCTTGCTAGCGTTCTAACTTCATCAGCAACTACTGCAAAACCTCTACCTTGCTCGCCAGCTCTTGCTGCTTCAATCGCGGCATTTAGTGCCAGTAGGTTAGTTTGATCGGCGATTCCTTGAATTTCACTCATCACGGTAGATATTTTATCGACGTCGGCGACTAGCTCAGTGGCATTATTTGCGGCATTTTCAACATCGCTAGCGAGTTGCGCAATTTTGCCTTCACTGGCATCAATCGTGACTATGTTTTGTAGGCAGTCGGCTTGTACTTCTGCAACTTTATCGTGAGCTAAGGTGGTACTTTGACTAACTTCACCTATGGTTGCACTCATTTGGGTAATAGCAGTAGCAAATTGGCTAATATGCTCATTTTCTTCTTGGATACTATTGCGCATTTCGTGTGAGGTTTGCGCTAGTTCGTCTGCGAGTTTTGCTAATCTTCCACCTGAATCGTTACATCTTCCTAAAACTGTTTTTATTCGTGCTTTATAGAGTTCAGTGGGGTAATTAATAATACTGAGAATGCCTTTGCCTAAGTAAATAAGGCGAGAGGGGCTATCAAATTGTTTTTTGGTTGTGGTTAATTGGTTGGGGAGTGAAATCAACTCTTCGGCAAAAACTATCGTTAATAACGCTAGGCAGCCAAGTAAAATGAAACTAGATATGGCTGTGCCAACAAGTGCTAAATCAAGTGTTATAGCGGCTATTATAAAAATTAATGCGCTTATGCGCTTTAAACGGATATTGGCATGAAAATCAACAATTGGCTTATTATTGTTTAGTTTATCGTAGAGGTCTTGTGCTTGCGTCTTTTGCTTGTCACTGGGGAAGGCACGTACGGATTGATAGCCCGTCACTTGACCATTTTCAAATAGTGGTGTGACATAAGCATCGACCCAATAATAGTCACCATTTTTACAGCGATTTTTCACCATACCTCGCCATGAATCACCCTGTTTTAACTTTTCCCATAGATCTTTAAAAGCTGCTTTCGGCATGTCAGGGTGTCGAACAATATTGTGATGTTGGCCAATGAGCTCCTCTAAACTATAGCCGGAAATTTTACAAAACTCTGGATTAGCGTAGGTGATTACTCCGTTTAAATCTGTGGTTGATACGAGTTGTTCTTGTGGAGTGAATGTGCGCTCAACGGTGGAGATATAGCTCATAGTTTCATCTTCCTTGATAAAAGATTTTGATAGAACATTTATCTTATCATTATATGTGTTTTAACCCACATTTTTATTGTGTGTTCTGTGTTTGTTTTAACTTTACTGTAGCTAATTAATTGATTTTTTGTCTGATTAATTGTGTGTATTATATCTAACTTTTTTGGTGTCGAATATGGGGGTGAGCAAATAAAAAGCACCTGATGGTTTTTCAGATGCTTTTATGTTGATGCAGGGGATTGGCTAGTACGTTATTTGTAATAACCTAAACAAGCTTCTACTTCATTTTTTGAACCCATGATCACTTCAACACGTTGATGAATGTCAGTTGGTTCAATATCCATGATACGACCTTCACTTGTCATCGCTAAGCCACCGGCTTGTTCAATTAAAAAACTCATTGGGTTGGCTTCATACATTAAGCGAAGTTTGTATGGCTTCTCAGGGTTTTTATTATCTGCTGGATAAGTAAATAAGCCACCACGGGTTAATACGCGATGAATATCGCCAACCATAGCGGCAATCCAACGCATGTTGAAGTTTTTGCCACGTGGGCCAGTGTCACCGGCGAGTAAATCACTAATGTAGTTTTGCATTGGTGCTTGCCAAAAGCGTTGGTTTGACATGTTAATAGCAAACTCTTGGGTATCTTGTGGTACTTGTACGTTACGTTCAACTAATAAGTAGCCGCCATGAGTACGGTCTAACACGTAAAAGTGTGTGCCGCTGCCGGTTGTCATCACTAACATAGTTGATGGTCCATAAAGTACATAACCCGCACACACTTGGCGATTACCTGATTGCTTGAACATATCAGGGTCGCTAGCTTCCATATCGGCTGGCGCTTCATGAATTGAGAAAATCGTGCCGATTAACGAGTTGATATCAATATTTGAGCTACCATCAAGTGGGTCAAATGAAACAATAAATTTACCATTTTTATCACCAGCAACTGAAGTATCTTCTTCTTCAGATGAAATGGCTTTGACAAAGCCTGACTCCAATAAAATATCTTTAAATAATTCATTGGCAACGACATCAAGTTTCTTCTGCACTTCACCTTGAATGTTTTCATCCAAAGTAGAGCCCATTAAGCCGCCCAAGTGCGCTTGGCTGACACGAAATGAAATTTCTTTGGTGGCAGCTAAAATAGTTTTTATTAATGAAATTAAATCTAACGGTACATTATCTTCACGTAAAGCTGGAGCTAGTCGTTGCATCGGGTTACCTAATCACTTTAGAGTCGAACTCTTATTATAAGAGTAAATTGTATATTGTATTTAATTTTCGATGTTATGATGTATTATCAAGACATCAAAAGTTGCTTTAATTATCGTATTAAGTAATCTTGAAAACTTTCAAGATTACTTTTACCGCAATTATAACAAGAATAAGAGTATTTTCAGTACTTCTAATTATTTTAATTTTACTGACAACAAGGACATGAAATGAGGTTTTTCATTAAGGTAATGGTTTTATTTGTTTGTGGTGTGCTATCTGCACAAACATGGGCAAAAGACAAAGCGAGTTACGATGAATTTATAGAGGGTAAACAGTTCAATAAAGGGTATTTCTCTTTTTATCTTGATGATGAAACAGGAAAAGTATTTTTAGAAATAGATAAATTTCAGCAAGAATTTTTATTTCAAAGTGGTTTACCCCATGGCGTGGGCTCGAATGATATTGGTTTAGACCGAGGTCAACTAGGTGATACACGCTTAGTACGCTTTGAAAAAGTAGGTGATAAAGTATTTTTACGTCAGCTTAATACTTATTATCGTGCTGATACTGACAATGCTCTTGAGAAACAAGCCATTGACGAAGCGTTTGCTAGTTCTATTATTTGGGGCTTTAAAGTCAGTAAAAGTTCAGCTGATAACAGTAAAATCCTTATTGATTACACGCCATTTTTACTGTCAGATATTCATAACTTGTCTGAGCAATTAAAGCGAAGAAAGCAGGGCAATTATAATATTGATACATCGCGTAGCGGCATTTATGCAAAACGTACTAAAGCGTTTCCGAATAATACTGAATTAGAAGCAACGGTTACCTATAAAGGCTCAAAAGCGGGCGCTCATTTGCGTTCGGTTACTCCTGATGCTTCTGCCGTTACCGTGAATTTACATCATTCATTAATAAAATTACCAGATGATGGCTACCAAACTCGTCAATTTCATCCTTACAGTGGTTTCTGGGAAAACTCTTATGCTGACTATGCCAGCGCAATTGATGAACCATTGGTCAAACGTGATATTCCTCGTCATCGTTTGAATAAGAAAAATCCACAAGCTAAAGTCAGTGAAGCGGTAGAGCCTATTGTTTATTACTTAGATGCTGGCGTGCCAGAGCCGGTTAAAAGTGCTTTACTTGATGGTGCGCGTTGGTGGGATCAAGCTTTTGAAGCTATAGGTTATAAAAATGCCTTTCAAGTAAAAATGCTACCGAGTGATGCTGATCCTATGGATGTGCGTTATAACGTGATTCAGTGGGTACATCGTGCCACACGTGGCTGGTCTTATGGTTCTTCGGTAATTGACCCGCGCACAGGAGAAATTATCAAAGGCCATGTTACTTTAGGATCGCTACGTGTACGTCAAGATTACCTTATTGCCCTTGGCCTAACCTCACCATTTAAAACCGCTGACACTGATACGACGGCGATGAAAGAAATGGCGTTAGCGCGTATTCGTCAGTTATCGGCACACGAAGTTGGCCACACTTTAGGCATTGCCCATAACTTTGCTGCCAGTGTTAACGACCGAGCGTCGGTGATGGATTATCCTCACCCGTTGATCACCATTAAAAACGATAAAATTAGCTTAGAAAATGCGTATGCAAAAGACATAGGCGACTGGGATAAATTTGTTATCGCCTATGGTTATGCTGACGTTGAAAAAGATCAAGAAGCTCAATATCTTGCCGAGTTGGTGGCTTCGGCACAGCAGCAAGGATTGCAATACGTTTCTGACCCCGATGCTCGGCCTAAATCAGGCGCTCATGCCACAGGGCACTTATGGGATAACGGCGAAAATGCCGCTCAAGAACTTGATCGAGTCCTAAAAGTCAGAAAATTAGCCTTGGAAAATTTTGGTGTAAATAGTATTCCCGTTGGTACGCCGATGTCAGAACTTGAGCAAACCTTAGTACCTATTTATAACTTTCATCGTTTTCAGGTAGAAGCTGCGGCAAAACTTATTGCTGGTGTTGATTATGGTTATCAACTGCGTAGTGAGCAATTTAGTAACCGGCAGAAAATGGTTGCAGGAGAGGCTCAACAAGCAGCATTAAGTGCTTTACTTGAAACTTTATCGCCAAAAGTGTTGACGGTACCGGCAAATATTACCGCTTTAATTCCACCAAAAGCTTATGGCTACAGTCGTAATAGAGAAAGCTTTCTAAGCAATACTGGCTTAACCTTTGACCCGATTAGTGCCGCGGAAGCAAGTGCTAAGCACACTTTATTGTTACTACTTAATGCTGAGCGATTAGCGAGATTGCAACAGCAAACTATGCTTGATGATGATATTCCTTCGGTTGGACAGCTATTAACTAAGCTCGTTGATGCGACACTGCAATCACCGCCGCAAGTATCAACAGCATTATTGGTTCAGCAACGAGTGAATCAACAGTTAGTTGAGCATTTACTAGCGTTATGGCACAAGCAAGATGTGGTGCCAGAAGTGCGTGCAGAGGTGTATTTAGCTTTAACCGAATTATCTCAGTGGTTGAGTGACAAACGTAGCACCCGAAAATACAAAGGATCACGTGCACACTTTAGCTTGTTAGCTAAGCAAATTGATTACAGCCTAAGTCATGATAAATCATCATTGCCTGAGTCTAAAATCAAGTTGCCACCAGGCTCACCAATTGGCAGTTTATAAGCAAAGTCATTCCCTACTTAGTATTTATTGTTAAGTAGGGAAGTAAACAGGTAAGAAAATGGCAGAAAATAGCAAATTTAAAGTGGCGATGTTAGGCATACCTTTTGACGATAACTCTTCGTTTGAGCGAGGACCTGCTTTAGCACCAAGCTTTATTCGCGAAGTGTTAAGTCATGGCTCATTAAATGGCTCAACTGAGTTAGGCGTAAACATACGAGAGTCTGAACGATGGTTGGATGCTGGCGATATTAATGTCGCTGTGCCAGAAAACTTTATTGTGGCAATTGAGCAACGCTGTGATCAGTTGTTGTCTAACAATACCCGCTTAATGACCTTAGGTGGCGATCACAGTATCAGTTACCCGGTGTTAAAAAGTTATCGTAAACACTTTGACCAGCTAACGATATTGCATATTGATGCCCACTCAGACTTATACGATTCCTTTAAAGGAAATCGCTACTCTAATGCTTGCCCATTTGCGCGTGTGATGGAAGATGGTTTATGTGACAGGCTAGTACAAGTAGGCATTAGAACTCTAAACTTGCATCAAGAACAGCAAATTGCCAAGTTTAAGGTTGAATCGTTAGAGATGAGACATTGGCCATTATCGAAACCTTTAGTGTTTGAACATCCAGTATATTTATCGCTTGATATAGACGGTATCGATCCTGCTTTTGCTCCGGGTGTTTCGCACCGAGAGCCTGGTGGGCTATCTAGCCGGGAAGTCATTAACTTAATTCATAATATAAATACACCACTGGTTGGTGCCGATATTGTTGAGTTTAACCCGAACAAAGATATCGACGATATGACTTCACAACTCGCGGCAAAGCTTGTTAAAGAAGTCGCTGGGAAAATGCTACTTAGCTGAAATTGATATTTTCTTGAAGAAGCGATAGGTATTGTCGCTTCATCTGCTGTATTTCATCTATTGTAAATGTTTTGCTAAAAAGTTAGCTATTGAATTTAGGGTTGTCAGTCTATTTTTTTCAATACTTAGGTGATGATTGCCATTTTTAAGCTCGATATATTCGACTTTTTTATTATGCTCGGTTAAAGAAGCGAACATATTTTGGCTATGCTGCACAGGGACAATGGTGTCAAGCTCACCATGAATCAACATGACGGGAATATCGATATTCTTAGCAAAATTAATTGGCGAGTTCTTCTCAAGCGTTTCAGCATTCATGCCAAATTGTTTTTCTACAACTTTATGGTTGGTAAAATTTTGAGATTTCCTCACTAAATATTGCAGATCAGATACACCAGCAAAACTTGCTGCACATTTAAAGATGTTTTGCTGTTTAGCGGCCGCCATGAGTGCGGCGTATCCCCCGTAGCTGGCACCAATAATACAAATTCTGCTTTTGTCTACTTGGTGTTTTTCTACTAACCATGTTGCAGCGTCGGCCAAATCTGTTTGCATGGCACCCCCCCAGTTTTCTATAGAAGCCATTTCAAACTTAAACCCATATCCTGATGAACCCCTAAAATTTGGTTCAAAAACTAGATAACCACGACTAGCAAAAAACTCAGTAAACCAGTCAAAGCCACCATAAACTCTGCTCATGGGGCCACCATGAGGGATAATGATCGCAGGCCTATTTTCAGCTGGTAAATTTTCAGGTATGGATAAATAGGCTTCTATCATTAAGCCATCGCTTGCTGGATAATTTTGCTTACTTTTTCCGATAATGTTTGTGCTGTTTAACTGCGGGTACTCATCAATAAGTGGTGTTAATTCTCCAGTGTCTCTATCGCCGAAATAATATCTTCCTGATGTCTCACTACTGCTAGTATGCAAAATATATTTGCGGCCATTATCACTAAAGCTGGCTATGTTATTTGAGGCATTAGGAATTGCTTGGTTTAAAGCTTGTTGAAATTTTTCGTAAGAGGAGTTGAAATATATTTTATTATCTTCTGATTCTCCGTGATACACACCAATAACTTCTTTAGTATGTTTTGAATATATTAAACTACCTTCGATATCATAATTTTTATCAGAGTAAACGAGTGTTCGTGGTAACTCCTCGTTAGTTAAGTCAACAGTATATATTGCGTAGCGGCCTTGATGGTCAGCTCGAATATAAAGTTTATTTGGATCTAGACCAAAACCAAGAGGGGTTATATCAGGCGCATCAAATATTTCATAATCCCATATTCTTTGCCATTTTTTTGTTTTTAGATCGTAAAGAGAATAAAAGATGCGGGTTTCATCGAGTCCAAAGCCCAAACGAACTCTATGTTGTTGATCTGTCATCCAATGATAAATGTTAGTTCTACCCCGCACTATTCTTGAGCGGGTATTTTTTTTATTTAAATCTATTTTATATACATCGGGCTTGTTGCCACTTTGGTAATCTATTTCCATTAAAATATGATCCGGCTCATCAGGAAGCATATCAATAATAGTATTTTGGAATTGTGCAACGTGTTCGCCATTTTTAGGTATGCTCACTTGTCGCATTTTTTTTGAGCCGTCGATTTTTATTTTGTATAAACGAGCCTCAGTATATTTTCTCAGCATACGGTGTACAGGGTAATGTGCGCTAACAAGTAACATTTCATCATTAGCCCATCGAAACCAGCCAATTTTAAACTTTTCATTATCCGTATTAACAACAAACTTTGTTGTCTTTTTCAGGCGATCAATAACGCCGACATATGAATTGCCGTCATGGTTTCTGATAAATGCAATATGGTTGCCACTAGGAGATAGTTTCATTTGGCTAGCAACTGGCAATTTGCCATAGGCTTCTACAGGTAATTTTTTAGCGAAAGAGAGAGTGCTTATGCACATTGATAAAACTATTAGTATGATTCGTATCATTATTTTTATAACCAAAATTCCTTTTACTAAATGTTAACAGAAAATATACAAATGATTAATGGTTATTGATAAGTAAGTAAAAAAGAAAAAACGGTGCTGAAAAGGAAGGAATTCAGCACCGTCGTGCAATTGGCACTTAAGATTAAGTGTACTGCGCACAAAGTTGACCATTTGGAAAATAGTTAAGCTAACTATAAAGCTTCCGTATTCAATGTTTTTTGATTTACATTCGCTTCAGCATAGTTTTTTCCTTGCTCTGCAGAATCGTTTTTAGCGACTGTGCTTTTTCTAGGTTTCATCAGTACCACTAAATTTCCCGCCAAAATAAAACTTAAGCCAGCGACTGTGAATAGTGACCAAGAAAAGTTCTCAACAAATGTTGAAATAACGACAGCGACAGCTGGAAACATAATCGATGCATACGAGGCTTTATGAGCACCAATGCGGTTTAATAAGGTCAGGTAACTACCAAAAGCGATCACCGAGCCAAATATTGATAAATAAAGCAAAGAGGTGATGTATGACACGGAATAGTCAAAACTAAATTCTTTACCTTGTAATAGTGCCATCAATGCCATAAATGTTGCGCCATAGGCCATTCCCCATGCGTTGGCTGACATTAGAGGTATTTGCATTTGCTGATTTTTCATCGACAGCATGTTACCGGTTGAAGCGAACAAAGTCCCTGTGATGCAAAGACCTAATCCCAGCAATGTTTCTGGCCCTAACTGAGTATCATTTATTTGCGGCCAAAATAACGTGATTATGCCGACTAACCCCAGTAAACCACCAAGGTATACTGGTTTAGTTATTTTTGTGCCGTACCAAATGCGAGCATTAAAGACATTAAAAAACATGATCATCGAAAATGCGATGCAGGTTAACGCAGAATTAATATGCTGCTGTGCGGAGTAAAGGAATAAATAATTGCAGCCGAATAACGCCATGCCAAACAGGAAAAACTGTAGATGATAGCGAGCTGAAAAATTCAGGGGTACTTGTTTATATCGGCAATATACAAATAGCACTAATGCCGCTAAGCCAAAGCGATAAAACAGTGACACTTCAGAGGCAACATCACCTAATTGGTAATTGATAGCAATCCAAGTGGAGCCCCATATCAACACGGTAATGATGTATAAAAAAGTATTGTTCATAATTCGTCCTTAATATGAGCTAGCAATGATCGCATTGCTAGCTCTACCAATACTATTTAGGGCAGCAAGCCTGCTGGTTACTTGAACTATTCTTACCTAGCGAAGGCATTGGCATTGGCATTTGTGTCTCTTGTCTAACGAGAGCGGTACTGAAACCTCTTTTTGACAAGGTGTTAATCCATTTTGTTAAAACTATTTTTACAATATATGCAAATGTCATGTGCCTCTCCTCGTTATTTGCTTTCGAAAATGAAAACAAGTTGAATCGTTGTTAATAATTAGACAGTTTATCGATTATTTGTTTTAATAACATATACAGAAAAATGAAAATGCAACCTATACAGTTATGCGTCTAGTTGATAAATCAGCACCAGAGTTTTTATACCAACAAGTAATCGATTTTGTTGAACAGCAAACAAAGAATGGCGCTTTGCGTCCGGGAGATAAATTGCCAAGCTTACGTAAGCTTAGCCGGCAATTTGAAATTAGTGTGCCTACCGTCAAGCAGGCTTATGTTGAGCTTGAACGACAAGGGGCGATATCGGCAAGGCCACAGTCGGGCTATTATTTAAAGGCTAAGCAGGCAAGAACTTTATTACCTCGACGCGCAAAGTGGGCCTGCTGTCAGCCTTCAGAAGTTTCGTGTCGTAGCTTGATTGAGCAGGTTTATGATGCTGTGCATATTCCAGACTCGGTCGCCTTGGGTATTTCTAACCCAGTACATGCTCACCCGCCAGATAAAGCGCTAGCTCGGTTAATGCGTTCGGTGATCAGCCGTGTTTCCGAAAAAGCGGTGAGTTATGGTCCGGTAAATGGTGATCCTAAGCTACGTTTGAATTTGGCTTTTCGGTATCAAGAACAAGGTGTGTTGGTAAATCATGATGATTTAATTATTACTAATGGCGCACAAGAAGCATTATCAATAGCGTTGCAATGTGTTGCTGAACGCGGTGATATTATTGCTGTTGAATCCCCGTGCTACTTTGGCTTAATTGAGTTAATTGAAAGTTTGGGTATGAAAGTTTTAGAAGTTTATACCTGCCCAGAAGATGGTGTTTGTATCACAGAATTGGCGAATGTGATTAAACAACATCCGGTAAAAGCTTGCTTGTTTTCGACCGCGATCAATAATCCGTTAGGCTCTATGATGACGGATAAACAGCGACAAGAGATGGTGACATTACTAGAAGCAAATAATATCCCGTTAATCGAAGATGAAGTTTATAGCGATTTGTATTTTACTGAGAAAAGGCCAGTATCAGCGCAGTTATATTCAGAAAAAGGCTTAGTCCTGACTTGTTCATCTTTTTCAAAAACCGCAGCGCCAGGTTATCGGGTTGGTTGGTTATTGCCAGGAAAGTTTGAAGAAAAAGCCAAGCGAGTTAAGCGGGCACAATCATGCTCAACACCTATGTTGCAACAATGGACTTTGACCGATTATTTAATGAGTGGCGAATACGATAGACACTTGCAGGTGCTGCGTAAAACACTGAGATACAATTGCGAGCGTATGCGAGCATTAATCGCCCAACACTTTCCTGAGCAAGTGTGCATATCCAAGCCGCAAGGGGGCAGTGTGTTGTGGGTTCGCTGTCGCTCTCACGTTGATACCAGTAAGTTCTTCAAGCAAGCGATTGCTCAAGGAGTTAATTTTGCACCCGGCGAGATATTCTCTCCGTCAGGAAAATATAAAAACTATATGCGCATCAGCTTTGGCGTGCAATGGTGTGAACGCATTGATGAAGCGATCCAAGTTTTAGGAAAATTAGTGCATCAATATCCAAGTGTACAAGAAAAAATGAGGACAACATAAGCGTGCCCCAAAACTCAGTAACACTGTCATTAAAATATCTATTGCCCTTGCTTGCAGCGATTATTGCCGTGTCGCCGTTGGCGATAGATATGTATTTACCGGCAATGCCAACCTTAGCTGCTCATTTCTCAACTCAAATGCCATTAGTGCAGAATAGTTTAAGTATCTACCTCTTTGGTTATGCGTTAGGCATGTTGGTGTTTGGCCCTATGGCTGATAAATACTCTCGGCGTAAGTTAGCTATTTTAGGCTTAACGGGCTTTTTGCTAGCAACATTGTTGCTAACAGTTGCACAAAGTATTGAGCAGTTTATTTTATTGCGTTTTATGCAAGCCTTTGTTGGTAGCGCAGCGACAGTTGTGGTACCTGGAATTATTAACCAACTTTATGGCAAAGACACAGCTAAGGGCCTGTCATACGTTAGTATGATCATGATGTTAGCGCCAATGATCGCACCAAGCATCGGCAGTGCGTTATTGCTACATAGCTGGCAAATGATATTTTATATTTTGGCCCTGTACGCGTTAGTTATCTTAGTTTTGAGTCACTACTTTTTACCGGATGTAAGCTCGAAAGCCTCAACTAAAGAATATCGTACGATAGAGCGCTATAAAATTGTTTTTAGTAATAAAAAAGCACGCTTAGATTTGATCAGTTCTATGATGGTTTCATTAGCTTTTTTTGCTTATATCACTGCCATTTCATTTGTCTATTTAACGGTATTTAAGGTCTCTGAGTTTGACTTTAGTCTGTTGTTCGGTATCAATGTTTTGGCGTTAATGAGCGCGCATTTTATTAATACCCGTGTGGTGACAAAAGTTGGCTCGAGAAAAATGCTACATTATGGCTTGTTGCTTGCGTTCACAACGTCGACTAGTTTAGTGCTTGCCAATTTATTCTCATTGTCATTGCCGTATCATGTTGCGGTAATACTGCCATTGATGGGAAGTTTATCGATGATTTCTGTCAATGCTAATGCTTTAATACTACAAGAATTTACTGAACATGCAGGCACGGCAACAGCAGTCAATGGCACGTTACGTTTTGGTGTTGGTGCTTTGGCTGGGCCAATTTTGGCTGTATTTTATGACGGCAGTGCCTTACCATTTGCAGTACTAATGGCAGTCGCTGTGTACATAGTTTTATTATGTCAAATTTTGCATAGCGTGTTAGAAAAAAATGAGGTGAAAACTTGAAAAATATTGCAGTAATTTTATCGGGCTGTGGCGTTTACGATGGCACTGAAATACATGAAGCGGTTTTAACACTGCTGGCGATTGAACAGGCCGGGGCTAAGTATCGTTGTTTTGCACCGAATATTAATCAACACCATGTTATAAATCACTTAACCGGTGAAGTTATGGTAACTGAACAGCGTAACGTACTGGTTGAGTCAGCACGTATTGCACGCGGTGATGTTGAAGACTTGTCAGAATTTTATATCGAAGAGTTTGATGCTTTGATTGTGCCTGGTGGTTTTGGTGCAGCGAAAAATTTATCTGATTTTGCCATTAACGGCGAAGCTATTTCGGTTAATGAACAAGTGTTAGCAAGCTGTAAAGCGTTTGCCAAAGCTGGTAAACCTGCGGGTTATATGTGCATTGCGCCGGTTATGATCCCGTTGATTTATGGTAAAGACGCGCAAGCAACAATAGGTAAAGATATTGCGATTGCAGAATCGTTAACGAATATTGGCTTAACGCATAAAGATTGTGAGGTTGACGATATTATTGTTGATGATGCTCGACAATTAGTGTCGACGCCAGCCTACATGCTTGCGACTTCATTAACCGAAGCGGCAACTGGTATTAATAAGCTCGTTGCGAAAGTGATTAACATGGCCAACTAAGCGTGATGGTTAGTTGAGATGAAATGATGAGGCATAGGCTAAGCTAGTCGTTAGCTTGTGCTTTATTTTGCTCTTCAGCTGCTTTTAATTCAACTTGTTGCAAACGCCATTTTTTGCGTTCGGCATAATAATGATCCCAAACACATGGGTTACACGCACCACCGCCGCAACAGTCATCGTCGGCAGGAGGTAATGGTTTTTCTAATAATTCGGTCATTAAATTTGCAACATTGTTTTTTATATTAAAGATTATAAATAAAAAAAGCTCTGGATGCAGAGCTTTTTTGTAGGCAATAGCAGCTTATGAGTTATTCAAAATCAGAAAGTTTCTTTTCTAAGTAATGAATATTGGCGCCACCATTAACAAATCCTTGGTCGTTGAGAATATCTTGGTGCAAGGCTATGTTGGTTTTAATACCATCAATCACTAACTCACTTAACGCATTACGCATACGAGCAATCGCGACATCACGATTATCACCCCAAGTAATTAACTTACCAATCATAGAGTCATAGTGAGGTGGTACCGAATAATCAGCGTAAATATGAGAATCCCAACGAACACCTAACCCCCCTGGAGGATGGAAACGTGTAATTTTACCCGGTGATGGAATAAAAGTACGTGGGTCTTCAGCATTAATACGACACTCAATAGAGTGACCAGCAATTTTAATATCTTCTTGAGTATAAGATAATGGTTGGCCAGCAGCGACACGAAGTTGTTCTTTAATCAAGTCTACACCGGTGATCATTTCAGTCACTGGATGCTCAACTTGAATACGAGTGTTCATTTCAATGAAATAGAACTCGCCATTTTCATATAAAAACTCAAAAGTACCGGCACCACGATAGTTAATATCGATACAAGCTTTACAACAACGTTCACCTATTTTAGCGCGCATTTCGGCGGTAATACCAGGTGCAGGAGCTTCTTCAACCACTTTTTGGTGACGACGTTGCATTGAACAATCACGCTCACCTAAGTGAATTGCGCCACCTTGGCCATCAGCCATGATTTGAATTTCAACATGACGAGGGTTTTCAAGGAATTTTTCCATGTAGACCATGTCATTTTTGAAAATAGTTCCGGCTTCTTTTTTCGTTAAAGCAATAGCGTCAATTAATTCTTCTTCAGTACGTACAACACGCATACCTCGGCCACCGCCGCCACCAGCAGCTTTAACAATAACAGGGTAACCAATGCGTTTAGCATGGGCTTTGTTTACCTCATCGTCATCATTTAGTGGGCCATCCGAACCAGGAACACAAGGAACACCAGCTACTTTCATGGCCTTAATTGCCGCAACTTTATCACCCATAATACGAATGCTTTCTGCTTTCGGGCCGATAAAGGCAAAGCCTGACTGCTCAACTTGTTCAGCAAAGTCAGCATTTTCAGCTAAAAAACCGTAGCCAGGATGAATAGCAACAGAATTAGTTACTTCTGCAGCGGTAATTATTGCTGGAATGTTCAGGTAACTATCCGGTGCCGACGGTTTACCAATACAGATAGTTTCATCTGCTAATAAAACGTGCTTTAAGTTTCTATCAGCAGTTGAATGTACCGCTACTGTTTTAATACCTAGTTCTTTACATGCACGTAATATTCTTAATGCAATTTCGCCTCGGTTGGCGATAACAACTTTATCTAACATGGAATGACCCTTACTGTTGGGCTTATTCAATGATGAATAGCGGTTGGTCGAATTCAATAGCGTCTTCATTACTCGCTAAAATTTCTTTAATAACGCCAGATTTATCTGCTTCAATTTGGTTCATCATTTTCATTGCTTCAAGAATACATAAGGTATCGCCAGCATTAACATGTTGACCTACTTCAACAAATGCAGGGGCATCAGGAGAAGCTGAAGCGTAGAAAGTACCAACCATAGGAGAGCGAACAACATGTCCGGTTAATACTGGTGCTGTCGTTTCTGTGGCAGGAGCGGCGGCTGCAGCTGCTGGCGCTGCTGGCGCTGCAACAGGTGCAGCTTGCATCACTGGGGCTGCTTGCACAATAGAGCCACCACGGCTAATACGTACTGATTCTTCACCTTCAGAAATTTCTAACTCGTTGATCCCTGATTCTTCAACTAGTTCAATTAACTTTTTAATTTTGCGAATATCCATTTGAATACCTTTTAATAATTATTAAATTTATGTTATTTGAGACCAAGGTTTCTGTGAAACATTGGTTGTGGTTAATTTTTGTCTGCTTTTAATTGTTCAATCGCCGCGTTTAAGGCATAGCTATAGCCATTAGCCCCTAAGCCACTAATGACACCGATGGCGATATCAGATAAATATGAATGTTGTCTAAATGCATCTCGCGCATGTACGTTTGATAAATGCACCTCAATAAACGGAATATTAACGGCCAATAAGGCGTCTCTAATTGCCACGCTGGTATGGGTGAATGCTGCCGGGTTAATAATAATAAAGTCTATTTTTTCGAAGCTTTGATGAATTTCATCAATTAACACGTGTTCAGCGTTTGACTGACAATGACTGAGTAGAACATTTGCCTCATTGGCAACAGACTGTAAATTTGTCATAATCTGAGTTAGTGATAGTGAGCCATAAATAGTCGGTTCACGTTTACCTAACATGTTCAGGTTAGGGCCATTTAGAACTAAAATGTTAAACTTTGTAGTCATTTTCGGTAAAAACACCTTTAACGTTAGTTGATGTTGTTATCATGTCATATTTATATCTAAGTTTGTATTAATTTCAGCAACCTCGCTGAATTTAATCTCATTTGCCGATTATTATAGTGTTTTCGCAGAATATAGCAGCAAAATACTGGTCTAATCACTTGGGAGGTGATTTATAGGGAATAATGCGTTGTAAGTTGTTTTAAGTTGACTAAACTAAAAATTGTAGAAATTTTAATTAATTCATTGATTTAATCTTAACACTGGGAATATGTGTTGGGCTTAAATGTTGTCGTGTCGTTCTATGTTAGAAACAAGGATGAAATTATTAAAGTCATATTTATTCATATTGCTTTTGTTACTTTGCTGTTTAGCTCGCAAGTACAAGCAATAAATGTTATTTCCAATATAACGGCCGATACGGTTTCGTTATCAATAACTCAATTGCGCCGAATATACTCGATGCGCCAAGTGCACTGGCAAAACGGTACGCCTATCGTGATCTATGTTTTAGCCAGTGAGGATCCCATTCATCAAAAATTTTGCAAAGAACAATTGCGGCTATTTCCGTATCAGCTCGATCGTATTTGGCATAAATTGACCTTCTCTGGTTATGGTGTTGCGCCGATTGAAGTCGCAAATGAAAATGAGCTTGTCGAGGCGGTAAAGTCGACTAAAGGTGCTATTGGTTATGTGGAAAATTTGTTGGAGGTCAGCGATGTTAACGTCATTAAAATTGATGATTAGATCGTTTAAGTTATCGTCTTATATCGTAAGTGCTGTGGCTGCACTTTGTTTAGTGGCAAGTGTGAATGCAAAGGAAGTTAAAAGTGAACCACTGCAGATACATGGCTTTGTGGCCCAAGGTATTATTGATGCCAACGATAGTAATTATATTAATGATGACGAAAGTATTTCACTGGAGCTAACCGAAGTCGGTGTTAATGCTTCTTATCAGTTGAATGATGATTTTCGTATTGCCGGTCAGGCGGTTTATCTCAATGGCGGCAATCGCTATCATGCGGGTCCTCGCTTAGATTATTTACTGTTGGAGTGGGACGCTTTTCATACTGAGGCATGGCAGGCAAGTTTTTATTTTGGTCGCGTAAAAAATAACCATTGGTTATATTCAAGTACTCGCGATATTCCGTTTGCCCGTCCTTCAATTATTATTCCGCAGGTTGTTTATTTTGACGGTTTTAGAGACATTGCCGTTGGTGGTGATGGTGCGGCGGTTAAGTTAAGTTACAGTGATGACAGCTTAGGAGACATTGATTTTAACTTTAGCCGAGGAAAAAGTGCAATATCTGATGAGCAAACTGATGTTGTCATTGGTAAGTTTGCCTTAGGCGAAATTGACCATGATCTAGATACTCAAGCGAGTATTTATTGGCAACCACCTTATTCACAATGGCGCTTTGGTATCTCTGCGCTTGATTCAACTTTTACCTATGACAAAGCTGAAGTTGATAACTTTGTTGATAGTGAGTTTGTTTTCCAGTTCTATACCGCCAATGCACTTTATGAAGGAGAATATTGGCAATTTAGTGTCGAGTTGTTTCAAGAACGTTTTGCCACGACTGGTTTCTATGCACCTGGCTTTCATCGTGATGAGAAAGGCCAAGGTTATTATGTCCAAGCGAGTTATCAGCTGAAGAAAGATTTGTCGTTTATGGCCAGACATGAGCGTTTTTATGCTAATAAAGATGATAAAAATGGCAGCAAATTGGAACAAGCTACCGGTGGCTTAGTGCCTGCTTATTTTGGTTTTCATAATGATACGGTTATTGGTTTGTCATATGACTTTGCCAGTAACTTTCGAGTGAATGCCGAATATCACTGGATGGAAGGTGGGGCTCGGTTATCACCGATAGTACAGCCTGATCCTATCGCCAATAATAGTAAATACTGGCAGGTTTGGGCAATTCAGTTTATGTACTGGTTTTAATTATGAAGTCTAATTTTGTTAGTGTTTCGCTAAAATTCTTCATTCTTGTGATTGGCGCTTTGATGCTGTTAAGTCTTGCTATTTCGATGTTATCAATATCGCGATTAGATCAAGAATTCAAACAATACCAAGATAATAAGCTGCGCCAAGGTAAGGCCCAGTTTGAAATGCAAAGTCGAATAGTTCGAGAGCAAGTGGGGAGCTGGTTAGAATCTTTCTCTGATCTTATCTTGCTTAAAGAGCAGGCTGATTTTTACCAAGCCGCAAATGCTTTAGAGCAACAATTTGATGCTTTGCAAATTAATCATAATGTTGAGTCTTTATGGTTGATTACCGAGCACTTGGAGCCAGTGTTTCAATCAGACCCTTTGTCTAAGGATGTGCTAGCAAGTATTAAGCGAGTGATTGAAACCAATACACCAGATTATCAATTGAATTGCTTACAACAGTGTGTACAGCTAGTTTCAATTCCGATTTTAAATGCTAAAGGTGATATGGCGATTGTCTCGATGGCGGTATCGTTTGTTGATGTGATTTTTGCTATTAACCAAGCATTAGAAAACCAAGTGGCGATTGTTGCTTTTGATAAATCACAGCAAGTTCAGCTGGCACAGGCAGAAACCATCACCTCTTCTGCTCCTAAGTTAATGAACGCATTGTTTATGAATAGCCAATCACAAGTGTTATTGTCGAGTGTGAAACAAGATAGTCTGCAAGTAGAGCATGACAACAAAAGCTATTTGATAAATTTGTTACCGTTAGCGGCCTCACAGACAAAAAACTTTTATATGGCGCAGGTTGATGATGTCAGCTCTTTCACCAAGAAGTATTATGACTATCGTTTACAATTTGTCCTTTCAGCTGTTGCTATTCTTATTGTTATTGCCTTTTTGGTTCATTTTGTTGCTGGACCCTTTACTAAACGGCTATTGATCCTTTCCGATATCTTGCCTTTATTGGCGCGAAAAGAATTTGAACAATTTCGAAAAGCTGAAATAAAGCAGTCAAAAGTATTTCCTGATGAAATTGATGTTTTAATCAATGCCACAACAGAACTGAGCTATGAACTCGAACAGTTAAATATTGAAGTAACGCAAAAGACTCAAGAATTAGAGAATATTGCCATGTACGACTTATTAACTGGCTTGCCTAATCGTAATATGCTTAATTTTCAATTACGCAAATTATTGCAACATGCCAGCCGACAAAGTAGCAATGTTGGTATTCTATTTTTAGATTTAGATGATTTTAAAAAAGTTAATGATACTCATGGCCATGGTGAAGGTGACAAACTGCTTATTGAGGCGGCTAATCGTATAAACTTAAGTGTTAGAAATGCTGATATGGTCTGCCGTTTTGGTGGCGATGAATTTTTGATTTTGCTCAATGAGAATACCGCATTTGAAGCTGCTGAAGAACTGGCTAAGGAAATTTTAAAGAGCTTCCAACAACCAATTAAAGTTAATAGTAATTTGTTTTATGTTACTTGTAGTATTGGTATTGCCATGACAGAAGGCGAACTAGTACAAGCAAGTGAACTTATCAGCCATGCCGATATTGCCATGTATGAAGCAAAAGATAATGGAGGCGATCAGTACTTTATCTATCAAGGCGGCATGTTCCAGCGTGTAGCTCAACGAGTGATGATGGAAAGTGAAGTTAAGCAAGCGCTTGCAAAAGGGCAGTTTAGCTTAAGTTTACAACCACAATTAGTGGCTAAAACCAATAAATTACACGGCTTTGAAGCACTTCTTCGATGGCAGCATCCTGAACGCGGCATGGTTTCGCCCGATGATTTTATTCCCATTTTAGAAAATTCAGAGCATATGATTGATTTGGGCTATTGGGTCATTAGACGCTGTTTTGAACTTTATCAGGGCATGAAAGATATTGGCTTGGCAGATGTCACTATCGCGATAAACCTGTCAGCCGGACAATTTGCTGATGTAAATTTGATTGCCTATTTGGAAGAGTTATTAGCTGAATTTGATTTGCCAGCGGCAAACTTTGAACTTGAGTTGACCGAGCAAACCTTAGTTAAAGATATAGATAAAGCGATTGAAACCATGGATGCCATGCGCCGTCTTGGCTTTAGTTTTGCCATTGATGATTTTGGTACCGGCTATTCTTCACTGGCTTACTTAAAACGTATGCCCGTAGACGTTATTAAAATAGATAAGAGCTTTGTTTTTGGGATGTTAGAAAACCATGCCGATTTTCAGATTATTATGTCGACCATCGCCATGGTGAAAAATTTAGGTTTGACGGTTATTGCCGAAGGGGTGGAAACACAGGCGCAGTTACGCAGTTTGTCTGACAATGATTGTGACCTAATACAAGGCTATTACTTTTCTAAACCTATTCCTGAAACTGAGCTGTATGACTTTATTAGCCGACAAATTGTTGGTGGTAAATGGAAAGTGTTTGTTCATTCAGAATCAGCAGTAAATTAATAGCATGGTATTGATTCGTTAATGTTGTTGCAGCTTAAGGTCAACAGTAATCAAGCAAGTTGAGTCTTGTAGAGTACTTACTTTGCAGACAAAAAAAAGCGCCGTGTGGCGCTTTTTTTATTGCTTAATTTAACTAGAACTTACGGAGCAAAAGTTTTTGTTACATGAGTTGAGAACTCATCAGCTCCCATAAAGCCAGTCACTCGTCGTTGCGTTAACTCATTGCCTGATTTATCAAAAAATAAAATTGACGGTAAACCAAATACTTCAAAGTGTGACATCAGTTCAACACTATCCTTTGAGCCGGTATCGGTTAAATCAATTTGCAGTAATACTGAGTCTGCAAGGGCACTTTGTACATTAGCTTCAAAAAAAGTGTATTCTTCAAACTCTTTACAGGCAACACACCAGTCAGCGTAAAGATCAACCATCACGGTCTTGCCTTGAGCATTCGCTTTGGCAATCGCTTGATTCATTTCTGTTAAGTTTTTCACATGTTCAAAGCCATGTTGTTCGGCTTGTTGTGATACTGAAACTTGTGTCGGTGGATAAAGCAATTGGTAAGCTTTATTTGCACCAATAAAGAAGACCAAGAAGATTAAAATGCTTCGTAAACCAAAGCCAAATGTTTTCTTAGAATCTTGATTTACGGTATAAAAATAACCGGCAGTCGCTAAAATTAATACCACCCACATTACGTCGATAACTAAGGCTGGCAAGAATCGTTCAAGTAAGAAAATTGGTACGGCAAGTAATAACAAGCCAAAAATATTCTTGATAACATTCATCCAATTCCCTGCTTTAGGGAGTAGTTTACCGCCTGAGCTGCCTAATATAAGTAAGGGTAAGCCCATACCTAAACTTAAAGCGTATAAGGCTGACGCGCCTAATAATATATCGCCAGACTGGGAAATGTATAGCAAGGCACCGGTTAGTGGCGCTGTCGTACAAGGTGATGCCACTAAACCTGAAATAGCACCCATTATCAATACACCCACGTAAGAGCCGCCTTTTTGGCTGCTACTTATGTTGTTTAGCTTGTTTTGCCAACTACTTGGTAAAGCTAGGTTAAAGACACCAAACATCGAAAGTGCTAAGAAGATAAATAATACACTTAAGGCTATTAATACGATGGGGTGTTGAAACATGGCTTGAAATTGTGCGCCAGCAATAGCAACAACAATACCGAGTAAGGTGTAGGTTACGGCCATACCTTGAACATAGAAAAACGATAAGGTGAAGGCTTTTTTGGTTGATAACTTATCACCTTGACCAACAATAATCCCGGTTAAAATAGGGTACATTGGAAATACACAAGGCGTAAAAGAGAGTAATAAACCGCCAATAAAAAATGCCGCTAAGGTTAACCAAATATTGTCACCTTTTAGCATGTCAGCGAGCTGATGCTGCTCACTACTATTAGTGCTGGTGTTTGAGGTTTCATTATTGCTACTTGGCGTAACGGTATTAGCTGTACTTAAGGCATTTAAAACATTTTCTGCATCATTTGCCGCACTTTTAGTAAAAGCAACTTCGCTTAAATCAATGGTTTTTTTCGTTGGTGGATAACATAGGCCTTTTTTCGCACAACCTTGATAGCGAATCGTTATATTTGCATCGCTGCTCGCTTGTTCAATATCAAGGGTAAACGCAAGCTGGCCAGTGAATATTTGTTGAACACCAAAAAATTCATCTTCATGATGTTCACCTTCAGGTAAATTTACTGGAACAATGCTGGCGTTGTTAGTGGTAAATTTAAATTGATGGCGATAAAGGTAGTAGCCTTCAGCGATGTTAAAGCTAACCTGCAATTTATTTTTCTGCTGATGAAAATCAAAAATAAACGCATCATCAACTTTTAAAAACTCATCGTCATTACTAAATAATGATGCAGGGGTATTAAAAATTGAATCTTGTGCATGTGCCACAGGCGCATTTGTAAAAGATAAGCAGGTAAGAATTAACCAAAAAACAGCAACAACTTTTTTCATAACCGTTATTTTAAAGACTCATTGATCCAGTTTAAATATTGATGATCGCCTTGCTGGATGTTCAACGCGATAACTTCAGGAGTGTCGTACGGGTGTAATTGCTTAATTCTATCATTAAGCAAATCAAAATATTCCAATTTAGTTTTTATGAATAACTGTACTTCTGTCTCACTGACTACATTGTCGTGCCAACGATATACCGAGGTAATGTTCGGTATTATATTGACACAAGCGGCAAGCTTTTCCGTAACCAATTGCTGAGCAATGTTTTCTGCGATAGCTATGGTTGGGCATGTGCATAATGTTACTTGATACATTATCAAAAAGGCCTTAATAAAAACTTATTCTGTCGCAATATAGTTTAATTGAGTTAGTAATATACTCAAAACAACAGAATTCAAACATTAGCCTACGTTAACTTTTTTCTAGCTGTAAATATACAATTCAGCTGAACTGCCCAGTTAGAAAATGTGTAAAAAGCTTGTTCGGTTGAAAAAGACCCGTTTACCCCCATATTAGTTTCATCAAAGATCATTAGGTGTCGTTATGTTTCGTATTTTATTTTTACTTTTTATTATTATTCCTATTATTGAAATCTCTGTATTGATGCAAGTTGGCGCTGTATTAGGTGTGTGGCCAACCATAGCAATTGTTATTTTTACCGCTTGGCTAGGTGCTAAATATGTGCGTCAGCAAGGCCTTTCCACCTTAAATTCAGTACAAACAAAAATGGCGCAAGGGCAAATGCCCTCTGATGAAATTGTCACTGGGTTAATGTTATTAGTTGCCGGGGTGTTTTTAGTAACACCAGGTTTTGTCACTGACATTTTTGGTTTGAGTTTACTTGTTCCTACCGTTAGAAACGCCATTGTTAGTAGTGTTAAAGCACAGATAAAGAACAATAGTGGCAATAGCCAGCATTTCCAGTTTCACACCCACAGCCATAACCAAGATGATTTTTCAGGGCCACAAGAAAAACCTTTTCAAGAACATATTCAACAACCTCATAAGGGACAGACCTTAGACGGTGAATTTGAACGTAAAGATTAAAAAAATATTTGTTGGGGCTTGTGAAGTTTTATTTAATCCCCATCTCTGAATCAACAAAATTAAAATCCTTTATTTTTATCTAATAGAACATCTCAGGAGAAAGAAATGAGTATTCGTCCATTACACGATCGTGTGATCATCAAGCGTAAAGAAGTAGAGTCTAAGTCTGCTGGCGGCATCGTATTAACGGGTAGTGCTGCTGAAAAATCAACACGCGGTGAAGTAGTTGCTGTAGGCAAGGGCCGAATTCTAGAAAACGGTGACGTGCGTGCGTTAGATGTAAAAATTGGCGACCAAGTGATCTTCAGTGAAGGTTACGGCATGAAAACTGAAAAAATTGACGGCGAAGAAGTGCTAATTTTGTCAGAGTCTGACATTTTAGCCATCGTAGAATAATTAACAATTTCCAACTCATTTGATTGTGCTGATCTCAATCGGTGCAAATATAGATTATAAGGAGTCATGAACATGGCGGCAAAAGACGTATTATTTGGTAACGACGCACGCGTTAAAATGCTTAAAGGCGTGAACGTATTAGCAGACGCAGTAAAAGTAACGTTAGGTCCAAAAGGTCGTAACGTAGTTTTAGAT
Source organism: Colwellia sp. SU-HH01172 (assembly GCF_057553355.1). Lineage (NCBI taxonomy): Bacteria > Pseudomonadati > Pseudomonadota > Gammaproteobacteria > Alteromonadales > Colwelliaceae > Colwellia > Colwellia sp. SU-HH01172. The sequence goes on from NZ_BAAJMB010000007.1 coordinate 55,550, forward strand.
AAATCATTCGGTGGCCCAACAATCACTAAAGACGGTGTTTCTGTTGCGAAAGAAATTGAACTTGAAGACAAGTTTGAAAATATGGGCGCACAAATGGTGAAAGAAGTTGCTTCAAAAGCCAACGATGAAGCGGGTGACGGTACAACTACCGCAACTGTTTTAGCACAAGCTATTGTTAATGAAGGTTTAAAATCAATCGCAGCGGGCATGAACCCAATGGATCTTAAACGTGGTATCGACAAAGCGGTTGTTGCTGCTGTTGAATCATTAAAAGGTTTATCGCAAGAATGTAGCGACAATAAAGCCATTGAGCAAGTCGGTACTATTTCAGCTAACTCTGACGAAACTGTGGGGAAAATCATTGCCACAGCAATGGAAAAAGTGGGTACTGAAGGTGTAATTACTGTTGAAGAAGGTCAAGCCTTAACTGACGAATTAGACGTTGTTGAAGGTATGCAATTCGACCGTGGCTACCTTTCTCCATATTTCATCAACAACCAAGAAAGCGGTGCGGTTGAATTAGAAAACCCATTCATTTTATTAGTAGACAAAAAAGTTTCTAATATTCGTGAATTATTAACCACGCTTGAAGGTGTTGCTAAAGCAGGTAAGCCGCTATTAATCATCGCTGAAGATGTTGAAGGTGAAGCACTAGCGACATTGGTAGTGAACAACATGCGTGGTATTGTGAAAGTTGCTGCTGTTAAAGCTCCAGGTTTTGGCGATCGTCGCAAAGCGATGTTGCAAGATATCGCAACATTAACTGCCGGTACGGTTATTTCTGAAGAAATCGGCATGGAGCTTGAAAAAGCAACATTAGAAGACTTAGGCCAAGCAAAACGTGTTGTTATTTCTAAAGATAATACAACGATTATCGACGGCATTGGTGAAGAAGCTGAAATTCAAGCACGTGTTGCACAAATTCGTGGCCAAATTGAAGATTCTTCTTCAGATTATGACAAAGAAAAACTTCAAGAGCGTTTAGCTAAATTAGCTGGCGGTGTAGCTGTTATCAAAATTGGTGCAGCGACTGAAGTTGAAATGAAAGAGAAAAAAGCGCGTGTTGAAGATGCACTTCATGCAACACGAGCTGCGGTTGAAGAAGGTGTTGTTGCCGGTGGTGGTGTTGCCCTTGTTCGCGTAGCAGAAGCGATTAAAGATTTAGAAGGTATCAACGAAGACCAAACCCACGGTATTAACGTTGCTATTCGTGCCATGTCTGCTCCTTTACGTCAAATCGCAACTAACTCAGGTGATGAAGCCTCAGTGGTGTTAAACGAAGTACGTAACGGTGAAGGTAACTACGGTTACAATGCTGGTAACAGCACTTACGGCGATATGTTAGCTATGGGTATTCTTGACCCAACTAAAGTAACACGCAGCGCATTACAATTTGCTGCCTCAGTTGCTGGCTTAATGTTAACAACAGAAGCTATGATCACTGATGCGCCAGTTAAAGATGCACCAGCTGCTGCGATGCCTGATATGGGCGGCATGGGTGGTATGGGCGGCATGGGTGGTATGATGTAGTGCGACGAGAGTCGTGTAGGTCACTAACCTAGCAGGCTACACCGTAAGCAAGCGTTAACTCGCTTGCTTCCATACCTGCAAACTTAGTAGTCGACACCGGTAATCGGTATACATAAACCGATTGCCGGAATCTTCCTTCGAAGATGTCGCGCAATTGTGTTTTCTATAAGTATACAATTGGAAAAAGAAAAACGGCGGCCTAGGCCTGCCGACAATAGACAACTACAAACCAGCTGACAAGTTATGCTGTCAGGAAAAAGACCGGCGACATTCAGTCTGCCGACAAGCCATTATGGCACCCCAGTAGTTAGTCTTCCAAGATATAAAATAACATGTTTACCATATTAGTAAGGTCATTTCCTTACCTGTATTGCTACGGTTATTTCTATACGATTATCGGTTTCATTCAACGACTACTGGAAGTGATCTTCCGGTGTAAGCTGTTGAAGTTATTGTCTCAGCATATTCATTTATATGTTAGTGAGACCAACCTTACGACAGGTTGTAGCCTAGGGATAGTGCATTACTGGTAACGGTTTTGTGCGAAGCTTCCTAACAATGTATCTCTGTGAAAACAGTATTTTAACTCGTGAGAGTGAATATAGTCTGTTAATAATCAGCGGGCTGAGAGCTAGGCTAAACAATAGGGTTAACGTATGTGAACTGCTAATAAACACCGTCAACCGCAATAAGCGAAATGTTATTGATACGCTTAAACCAAAAGGTGCGCGGCTGGTTATTTCTTTTACATCTGGAAATACGTCGTCATACAGTCGTCGGTGGATAGGCAGAGCCTAAGTTGTTTATGTAACTTTAATGGAACTCGGTAAGCCCAACTATTCGCTTTATTCATTCGTAGTTTGAATATTTAAAGCAGGGGAGTCGCAAGGCGAACTGTTGAATATGTGGGTAAAGGAGGTTGGAAAAAGCGAATGCTAGATTGTAATGATTTAGATAGGTGCGAAATGCGCTAACTGGAAACGGTGCTGACTTCCAACTGGTCTTTAATCGTGAGATAGACGTGTAAAGCCGTCTTTAATTTGATCCTAACGGGATGAGAAACAATTTTTCCCGTTAGGGGATAGTTGTGTCTTGTTCTTGTTAGGTCATAACTAACAGGAGAAAAGCAAGATGAGTACGGCATTTGTTGTACCTGCGTTCTCCCATCAGGCGCAAAGCTGGCATACCATTAATTGGTATTCAGTTGAGCTACAGGTGAGAGGGCTACAAGTACGGATCGCGAAGGCGACTAAGCAACAACAGTGGCGTAGGGTGAAAACTTTACAACGCATGTTGGTGCGCTCGTTTGCGGCTAAATGTTTAGCGGTTAAACGGGTAACTGAGAATCGAGGCAAAAGGACTGCTGGTGTTGATAGGGAGTTATGGAGTACACCTGATGGTAAATGGCAGGCTATTTTTCGGTTAAAGCGGCAAGGGTATAAACCTAAACCGTTGCGGAGGATTTACATTCCAAAGAGTAACGGTAAACGTCGTCCTTTAGGAATACCGACCATGTTAGATAGGGCTATGCAGGCATTATACCTGTTAGCACTTGAACCCGTGTCGGAAACAACCGCAGATCGTAATAGCTATGGCTTTCGACCTATGCGCTCTACGGCTGATGCGATAGAACAATGTTTTGTTAATTTAAGTCGTAAAAGCTCGGCAGAGTGGGTGTTAGAGGGAGATATCAAGGGCTGCTTTGATAACATCAGCCATGACTGGTTACTTGCCAATGTAGTGTTGGATAAACAAGTACTTGGAAAATGGTTGAAATCGGGATTCATTGAATTCGGTAAGTTAAACCCAACGAAAGCGGGTACACCACAAGGGGGGATTATTTCTCCTGTATTGGCTAACTTGGCGCTTGATGGTTTGGAAGAGGTGTTGTATTCCCACTTTGGGAAGAAGAATACCAAAGCCGCCTACAAGACCAAGGTCAATTATGTGAGGTACGCCGATGACTTTATTATCACAGGTATCTCGAAAGAGTTGCTTGAAAATGAAGTAAAACCACTTGTTGAAGCCTTTATGGCGGAACGTGGGCTTACGTTGTCACCAGAGAAAACGGTGATAACGCATATCAATGATGGGTTTGATTTTCTTGGGCAAAATTTACGTAAATACAGCAATGGTAAGATGTTAATCAAGCCGAGTCGTAAGAGCGTAAAAAGCGTGCTTGGGAAAGTTCGCGATATTGTTAAAGGTCAAAAGACGACAACAGCAGGATTGCTGATTAGTCAGTTAAACCCAATTCTTCGGGGTTGGGCTAACTACCATCGTCATATAGTGGCGAAGGAAACCTTTAATTATGTGGACTATCGGGTATGGAAACTATTGTGGCAGTGGTGCCGACGACGACATAACAATCGTCATAAACGCTGGATTAAAGCTAAATACTTTAAATCAGTGGGGCCACGAAACTGGACGTTTTCAGGTGTTATTCCTGACGATAAAATTGTCAGGCTGCTGTACACCAATGATATACCAATTAAGCGACACATTAAGATGAAAGCAGAGGCAAACCCGTATGATTTAGCATTTGAGGAATACTTTGAAAAGCGCCAAGAGCGAGTTTGGAGAGACTCAATGCAAGGTAAACGAATTTTGTTAATGCTTTGGCTCAGGCAGCAGCAATGTTGTGCTATGTGCCGCCATCCAATTACCAAGGCAACAGAATGGAATATTCACCATATTGTTGAAAAGGTAAAAGGTGGTAGCGATGAGCTTAGTAACTTAGTGTTGTTGCACCCTAATTGCCATAGGCAATTGCACAATCAAAATTAATTTTATTAGTTAGGGTTGAATGCTGTATAAATAACCATATATCTGTTATTAAGTCTATGATTTAATAAGTGGTACTTTGTGGACTGATTTAAAATAAGCTACTTGCGCAAGTGGTTTAATATTTCAATAACATTAAGAGGATCGCATTTTGGATAAATGGGAATTTTATAAAGATAGAGCTAATGAATGGCGATGGAATCGCACTGCTTCTAACGGAAAAATTGTTGGAGCATCAAGCCAAGGATATAAAAATCGAGTTGATTGTGTCAGTAATGCGCAACGAAACGGTTATAAAGGTTCTTAGTTAAAGTCTCTGGTCTGTACTTAGGTACTGACTTATAAAGGCTTGAGCCGTATGCGGGGAAACTCGCACGTACGGTTCTTAGGGGAGGGGTAGCTAGTAATAGCTGCTCCTTACCCGACAATTTATGCTTGATTAAATCGTCGATAACATCGTTGCTGTTACGCTCACATACAAATAAACGTATGCTTCGCTGACAGCGCCTTGTTCTAAACGATTTACTCTGCGCATAAATAGCTTGTGCTATCTAACGCTTTAAACAAAAAAACCTGCTTCGGCAGGTTTTTTATTTGGTCAAGAAAAACTAACTTCATTTGAATGTAAAGATAAACATAGATGTGAAAGTTGATGTTTTTTTGAACATAGCTCATATTGAATAACAAGGAGTTTAATAAACACTCTCGCTAAGTAAAGGATTATTCTATGTGTGCTGCTGCCCCCAATGGTTCTACTTGTTTATATTGTAAAGCTTGCTTAACAAGTGGTGCGTCTTATTGTAGTTCATGTAATAAATATCAAACCTCATGCGTGAATTGTGGCAACGACTTAACGCCTAAACAAGACATCTGCCCACATTGTTCTTATAGCCAAACACACAATAAAGTCAGTTACATAGCTAGTTGGGGTAAGCAGGTTAATACGCTTATGCCCTTTCTTGCTTTTGCTACCTCCCTTATTGCCATGAGCTTGTCGTTGTACCCGTTAATTTTTGATAAGTCGGAACCCGTAGTAAAGCGAATTATACTCAATAAAAATGCCAAGGAATTAAAAGTTAATATCTTAAATTCTGGAAAAAAATCAGCTTATTTAATTGAAGATGGTGCTAAATATCTTTGGCATAAAAGTGACGAAACGCCACAAGGTTGGGTACTCAAGTTCAAGCAACAAAATACGTATGGAATGATAGAGATAAAACCCGGGCTAAATACAGTGAGCTTTAGAAGAAAAAGCATTTTGGCTGAAGTCGCCGAACTAGTATCAAAAGACACATGTAAACTTACCTTATATCAATACCCGTATAATAGTGATGTTGATGCATTGTTGGAGAATCAATTCACTAAAGTGATTAATACTAACAGTGGAGAAAGCATCAGTTGTTTGCTTTAACTAATGATAAACAAGAAAAATATTTAGCCTTGCTCTATAGTGTGGCTTTTTTGAGTATGTTGGTATCATTTCCCGTTAAGTCATTTCTAGCATGTGATGACCCTAGCAAAATCAGCGGTTTTGTTTTTAATTTTCAGCCTAAAGGAAGTAAGAATACTGGCAATGTTAGGTTTAATCTAAAATTAAATAATAATGCTATCGATGAAACAGATTTTATTTATTATGGCTATAAAACTAAAAATATTAATGAGTTAAAAATTTCTTATACGGCCATAGAAAGATTTTTTGATATTAACTTTAACGTTAATGAGGCAACTGACATATTAGATAAAGGTGTTGTCGATACAGGAATTTTACTGCTTTTAAATAAAGATACTGACAATCCAATCACCTTTGAAAAACTTAAAGAGCTAGAAATAGCCGTACAAGGGGAGCGACATATTGCTTCTTTTCCGTACGACTGCACTTGTCGGGCAGTACCTAACCAATTTATCGATGTAAATGATGAAAATTGGTTTATTGAATTGGATATGACTATTCAAGAAGCAATCGCGGTAAATATTGAACAAGACAAAGTCTTTGATAATAATTTTGCTGTTGAACTGTATTCTGGATTACAAATTCTAAAGCACTTTGAAAATGAGAAAAAAGCGACAGCCTGTTATTCAAAATATCAGGGGCATGTGTATCAAGCGAATAATGGCATGATGTACGGAAAACTGGAGACCATAAAAGGAATAGACGTTGTTAGTTTAACTTTAAAGATAAAAGATTATAGCGATCAGTACTCATTAAAAATTCCGCTACAGACAATTAAGGAAAAGGGGTATGAGGTAGATTTGGAGCGCTATTTAATTGGGCTAGCTGATAATTTTCCATTACTTAGAGATAGTAGGTTAGGTAGTCATGATTATGCTGATTTAGTTGCCGGTGATCAAAACAGCAGCTTAGATGAAAATGACAACCCATTCAAAAATACTGAACTATTGCCACCACGCGGCAGCTATAAGTCGCCTAAAGCTTTTTTACAGAAATATTTAGCATTGCCGTCTAAGCCTAATGTTGTTATTAGGATTTATAGAGAATGAAGCTTTATATATTGCTATTGAGTTTATTTATATCTCCGATATTACCGGCAAATGAATTATTTCGAACAATGGACATACTTGATCCTCGAATCCTTGGTGGAGACTTTGTTTGCAATGAAGGAAGTCCTAAAGATAATTTGGAAGGCATGGGGAAAGTTTCACGTTCTGTTAACCGCATTTTTGAGAATAACCTTGGTGATGAGTCTTATCAAATTTGTTTAGATTATGATCCCAGTTCCCGATATAAACTGGACTCGCTACGCGTTATTGCGGGTTATGCTAATAACTTGCAATACAACTCTTACCTGTCTGATGAGGATACAAATTTTGGTACTCTAGTTTACAATCATCACAATGGTAGCTCCCAACACACAGTGTCAGGCAGTGTGTTTTATAGTGGTGACAACGACATTATTGCGGACTACCGAATTGAATACGCCTATGGCAAATATTCAATGACAAAGTCAAAAGCTAATCAGACAGATCAGCTTCATCGTACTCAATGGTATACGAGGGTTGAAGGGTTTGAGAATAATAAGGAGTTATATGAATTAGGTGTAAGAGGATATGTACCTGCATTGAATTTTAATAAAGTAAACTTTGAGTTTGACTATAAATATCGAAAAGATATTGACCGAAACAGTAGTCATCATATGGATATGTCGTATTTTCTTGATGAGTTTAGCCGATATAAATTTACGGCACGTTTTAATATCGGCATAGAAGAAAAGTCTGGCAATTACCGTAGTTCATATTATAGGGCAGAAATCGCAAGAAAATTCAGGTTATCTAAGTATTACGTTAAAGTGTTTGTGGCTCCAACGTTTAGTGATAGAACTAATGAATATAAAATTGAAAGCGGTATTTTAATTGGGCGACTTTTTGCTAGGAAATCCAATAAATAACTTTATTTAAAATGAATTTAGCTAAGTAAAAGCTTTTAATTATTGAATATGCAGTAAACAATAACTATTCGGTTAGCTCGTAAATATTGGGAAATAAGCCGACTAATCTATTACTTTTGTAAGCTAGATATTTAAACAATAAATTAGCCGGTATGCCAAGTGATTAGTTGCTAATACTTTATTTGGCTTCTAACCTTTTGTTATGCCGTTCTGGTAACGTTTACTTCAATACTACCAATGTTATTACCCATCTTAGATTTAAGATCATTGGCAAAAAATGTCAGTTCGCCATCTGCTGTCACCTCATATTGTCCAGAACTACCAATGGCTTTAGCTAGTTCGTCTCTCCGTCCAACACTGGCACATAAAGTAAACCAATCTGCGGTTTTAACGCGTCGCATTTTTCTGGCAATTTTGATTGGTAGCTCTTTCCAGCCTAGCGATACATCGTCGGTAGTCCAACCGTCAGCGTTACAGGTTATAGAGCCATCCGTCCATGTGTCGTCTGTTGAAGTAGATATTCGGTAACTTTCAGACTGTTCGACCAATATCCCAGTGTGATTAAATAGTTGTGCGGACTCTACCGTGACTGTAATTGATTCATTTACCTCAAGGGCATGCCATTTGGCTCTTGGATTATTAAAGTAGTTTCTAATGCCAGATCCTGCGTCACTTTTTTGGATAAAACTATGCCACACTTTATGTGGTACATTCATCAATGATTTTGGACGGTAATCTTTATCAAAGGCGATTCTTGTTGGAATTGAATTGTGTAGTATAGGATCATGTGCCTTTGATATTTTGTCATTTTCAATCACACAGCAAACGCGATCATCTAAGGTCAACCAATCAATGATAGGCCATCTATCTTGTTGATGGTTTTTGCCAAGAGGGTTCTCCACTCGACTTAAGTCATCGATGCCAACTTTATTGACCAGTTTTTTAGGTAGTGCAGCATTTAATTCCGTTTGATCTGGTAACTTTAATACAGGGTCTATTAGATCATTATGTTTCACTTGATGTGCTACCCAATTGATTAGGTAAGTTAGAGTAATATCAGATAAACCATCACGGTAATAACCACCTCCAACGTCGCTATGAGCGCCAGCGAACCATAGCTCTACGATTCTATTTTGTTCATAATTCATTAAAGTTGGCTGAAATGCTTTGCGCTTATCGTCTAAGCTAACCATATGCACTGCTTGTTTTACAATATGAGAGACCGTACAGCCTTTTTCAAACACCACGTCGTAATCAGGACGGTCAGACTGACTTACATTTGGCAGACCAATACTAGCTACGGTGTCAAATACGGCTAAGTAAATAAATGCCAGAGTGTTGTTGTCTAATCTAGATGAGTTTTCTACCAGCTTTCCACAGAATCGCCTTGCCAGTGCTGCACCTCTTGAAAAGCCAGTAACAATAACTTGATCGCCTGTTTGGTAGCTTCTATCAAAGTCTTTAAATGCTCTAGATAAAATTGATGCAATATCCTTAGACTCGGGGGATATGCCTTGATTAACTAGACGTTGCCACCAATTACCATAAGTACCAACGCCTTGATAATAAAAACTATGTTTAACAGAGGGGTGGGTTGATGTGCCACTTCGGTTGTCGTTGTGTATATTACCACCAGATAAGAAGTGAAACTTCAGTATGTTGGTGATATTGTCATCTTCTTTCTTGCCTTTTTTTATGGTTTGTTGTGCATCTTGCGGCTCGTTACCTGTACCATCGAAGTTAAATATTAATAATGCCATAATATGTCCTTATTGCTATTGGCAGCTTAATAAGCTTTAAATTCACCTTTATTAAAGTTGCAGTTAATTACATCTTTTAAATACTTGTTAGTGTGTCTAAACATAGATGATAGTTTTCTTTTTGCAATGTTCGGCAATGTATTGGTTAATGTAACAGCAATATTTAATTACTATTTTACAGGTTAGTTTGATTGTTGGTTATATACAGGGATAAAGTGGCGGAGAGAAATTGCTCTCGAGCAATTAATCAAATAAAAACCAAAGGTAATTTTTATTTGGACGGTTTGATGCGTTGCGCGAAACGCCTTGTTGTATAGGTTTCAATGCAAAGGAAACAAGTGTAGATGATATTTTAGCTCAGGCAACAGCAATGAACTAAGTCATTTGCTGTTGTTGCACTTTAATTGTCTCCAGTAATAATATATCCGGTTAAGTTGTTCTATTTAAGTAGACGAGCTGTCTCTAACCTGACGGAATCAGTTGATGCTCTGCAAGATGTTTAGCAACGCCTAAAGCATTTTCGGGTATTGAATACAAATATCCTTGTATAACATCACAACCGTTATCCGCTAAAAAAATAGCTTGTTCAGCGGTTTCGACTCCTTCACCGACTAACGTTAAATCTAAGCCTTTCGCCATGGCAATAACAGATTTAACGATTTGGCATTGCTTGAGATCTGCAGGTAGCTTAGAAATGAAGCTGGCGTCAATTTTTAAAGTATCAAAGGGTAATTGAGTTAAATAACTTAAAGATGAAAAGCCCGTGCCAAAATCATCAATTGAGTTTTTAATACCTAATTGCCGAATTTGTTGCAATGTTGAGCTGGCATGTTTGATATTTTCAATAAAACAATTTTCGGTGACTTCGATTTCAAGTAAAGAAGGAGATAAGCCGCTTTTTTGTAAGGCGAATTCAATAGAGTCAATTAAGTTGTGCTTAAAGTGTTGAGGCGAAATATTGATGGCAATACGTCCACAATCAAAACCCTGTTGTTGCCATACTTTTCTTTGCTGACAGGCTTGTGTTAAAACCCATCGATCAATTTCAACGATTAGTCCTAATTCTTCTGCCATGGGGATAAAGTGAGCCGGGGAGACGCGGCCAAGATCTGGATGATTCCAACGTAATAAAGCTTCTATTCCGACAACTTTTTGCGTAACGCTATTTACTTGCAGCTGGTAATAAAGTTCAAACTCATTTTTTTTCAGTGCACCGCGTAGAAAATTTTGAGTAATTAGCCGTTCCATTGAAATAATATTCATTTCTGGAGAGTACAACTGGTATGAATTTCTTCCTTCGTCTTTGGCTTTGTACATCGCTGTATCAGCTTGTTTAAGCAAAGTATCAACACCAACACCGTCATCGGGATAAACAGAAGCGCCGATAGAGCAAGTGATCTGAAGCTCAAGTGTTTCGAGTTGATGGGGTTCATTTAAAACATTTACTATCCGCTCGATAACACTAACAATATCCTTTAAAGAGGTCATTTCTGTTAATAAAATAACAAACTCATCGCCACCAAAGCGAGAGACGGTGTCACCTTCTTTAATATTACTTTGAATTCTTTTTGCTGTTGATATTAATATTTCATCGCCAATGTTATGCCCTAAATTATCATTAATCTGTTTAAATCGGTCGAGGTCTAAAAATAACACTGCCACCAATTGCTGATTTCTATGAGCAGTTGATAATGCGACTTCAAATCTATCATTAAACAGTCGTCGATTGGGTAGGCCGGTTAGTTCGTCGTAAAACGCAAGGGCATGAATTCTTTTTTCAGCCAATTTCCTTTGGGTAATATCACTAAATATTGCCGCATAAAGTGGCTCTGTGCTATCACTTTCATTAATTTGCACTATGGTTAGCCATTCAGGGTAAAGATCACCACATTTCTTCTTGTTCCAAATTTCCCCTTGCCAGGTTTTATCGGCTAGAAGGTTTTGCCACATTTTCTGATAAAACGCCTTGTCGTGTTTACCTGAGCTTAAAATATTGGATGATTTACCAATAACTTCTGCTTCGGTATAACCGGTCAGGCGAGTAAAAGCGGCATTTACTGACAAGATAATACTCTTTGCATTAGTCACCATGATGCTATCAAGAGATGACTCAATAATTTTTTCTGCAAATATTAAGTTTCTTTTAGACTGTTCCAGAGCATTATCTCGTTCAACTAAAACACTTTCCAATTTTTGAAAGTAGGCAATTTCAATATCAGACAATATGTGTTGTAACGAGAGTACTCCTGCGACTTTTTTTTGCGAGTTTTGGACAATTAAATGTCGAATTTTATGTTCTTGAAGGCATAGATAGGCCTGATAGAGCGTGTCTTCTTCGTCAATAGTAATTAGCGGGTGTGCCGAACAAGACCATGCATCACTATTATTGTTTTTATCGGCGATGAGTTTTAATAAATCGCGTTCGGTGATAATGCCAAACTCATTGGTTTGATGATGACGAATAAGTGCTGAAGTACAATTATATTCAGACATCGCATTGGCAACAGTACTTATCGGCAGGTTTCCTAATACAATAGGAACTTTGGGATTATAGTTATCTTTAATTTTTCGCAGGCGAAGATAATGTTCAACGCCTTGCTTTTTAATGACGTCACTTTGACTGACAATACCCAGAGTTTGCCCTTCTGAATTTACTACTAATAAATGACGTACTCGATGGCGATGAAATGCCATGATAATTTCTTGCAACGGCTTTTTTTCATTGATTGTTATTACAGGGCTACTCATAAAGTTATGAATAGGTGAATTATAATATTGTGTAGAGCTAAAATTTAGCTTGGTACTATCAGCTTCGGTCCAAATACCGACTACTTTTTCATTATCTTTAATAAGAATAGAACTTGTTCTCTTTTCTCTTATTTTCATTGCCGCTTGATAAATAGTGGTCATTTTTGAGCACGACAATAAATTTTTTTGTACTAAATCTTTTGCCGTTATGTTTTTTTCACTATTTGAAATCATACAAAAAACCAAATTAGGCTAAATAATTAAAAGAGCTTTATAACATCAATTCAATTCATCATACTGATATATATCAAATAAAAACTAATTTTTATGAATTAGCCTTTGCTGAGGATTTCGAAAAGTGCTAATAGTAATTTTGCGCCGGTTGAACGTAAGGTAAATGAATTTTGTTAATGCTCTGGCTTATAAAGGCTTGAACCGTATGCGGAGAGATGCGCAGGTAAGGCTGTTAGGGTAAGAGGACTGTTATCACTGCTCCATCGTCATTTTTACGCTTGATGAAATTGCCAACGTCATCGTTGTTTTATAACGCAAAACTTGGCAAGCCTAAATAGCAATGCTCTAGCTTTTACTTCTCTCACAGCAGTACATCTTGCTTAATTTAGCTAAGTTGCCATATTCATCGTGGAAATCTGTTACAATACGTCGCAAGATATTCATCAATCACTAACTTTTTTAATTGATACTCACCTGGCATTCGTCCAGCGTAGTTAATTAGTCGTTTACTGATGAAATAAAACTTTTATCTTACATCGCTACATCGCTACATCGCTACATCGCTACATCGCTACATTTTAAGTTTCCACATTTCCACATTTTCACATTTTCACATTTCCACATCTCAACATTTTTAAATTTTCACATTTCTAAGTTTCTACATTTCCACATTTTGACGCTTTCAAGGGATAGGTTTTTTATACCTTTGAATTAATATCCAATATACCAAAGGAAAGCAAATGAGAGTCACGATAATAGGAGCTGGTAATGCTGGCTCTGCATGTGCGTTTATGGCTGCTGAGGCAGGACATAAAGTAAGGTTATTAAAAACTTCAAATCATATTACCCATGATGAGCACTTTGATGCCATGGTTAGCAATAAGGGCATATATTGCATCGATAACACAAAAAACGGCAACTTTACCGATAGTGGCGACGATGCCGAAAGAACTTTTCAACCGTTGGAATTAATAACGCGAGATCCTATACAAGCAATTGAGGGAGCTGATGTTGTTATGATCTTTATTCAAACCACCTATCACGCCTATTTAGCGGCAAGGATTGCAAAGTACTTTCAAGATGGTCAATTGGTCATATTAGTTCCCGGATACGCCGGTAGCATTTTTTATCGTAAGTTTTGCGATAATAAACCAATATTTGCAGAAGGAGAATCAACGCCTAATGATGCCAGAGTAGTTGAACCTGGTACGGTGAAAGTTTTATTTAAAAATGCCAGAAACTCACTTTCTTTTTTTCCTGCTGTAACTACTGCTCGTGGAATGGCAATTGCCGCTAATTTGTTTCCTGCCTATAACATCAAGAAGGCAAGTGTTCGAAAGCATATATTCGAATCGGCACTACATAATCCTAATATTATTGTTCATACCATCGGGCTGTATGTTATGTATCCAATGCTTGAATATTGCGCAAAACATCATCCTGATGAAGTGCCATATATGTACAGAGACGCGCTTTCAACTGATATGGCGTGGCTGATGATAGAAAAGCTCGATGCAGAAAAAATGGCAGTGTTAAGTGCTCTTGGCTGTGAGCCAACGCCATACCTAGAAGCATGTTTATTTAGGAATGAAGAAGATCTCACTCAAGATTCTAGAGAAGTTTTTGAAAGCTATAAAATTTCATCGCCTCCAGGTCCTTATAGTTTTGATAATAGATACGTAACGGAAGATGTGCCTATGGGGTTGGTTTTATTATCTTCATTAGGTGAAAAATTTGGCATTAATATGCCGGAATGTAATCGTTTAATAGAGATCTGCGGTGGAATTTTAAAAAGAGATTTTTTTAAAGAAGGAAGAACACTCACTGCTTTAGGGCTAGGTGAATTAACAAAAGAGCAGTTATTGCACTTTGTTGAAGTGGAAAATGTCGATGTAACGCAGGGGGCGGTGGGTTTTACCTGATATGACTCATCCTGGTGACAGTTCGCCACTGTTTGAATCAATCTCAAATGACATTGTTACTAAGGGCTACAGTATTTATTCTGATGCTTTACCGAAAAGTTTAGCCAACTTATTGCTACAATATATCACTGAATTGCCAGAAGAAAAATTTCAACGAGCAAGTATTGGTAGAGCTGAAGGTCATGCCATTAATTATTTTATTCGCACGGATGAAATTGCTTAGATAACAAGTAACAGCGAAGCGAGTTGCCTAAATGGAGGTCGGTATTTAGATTATGTCGGGAATCGTGAACGGTGAATAAAACAATTTACTCTACGCTAAAAGTACCCAATGCATTAGAGTATATGAGTGTTAACAAGGTGATTTAAGGCTACATATTGTTGCAAATTAACCTGCTGATCTTATATACATTTACTGGATGTTCAGTCAACATGTCAATATTAATCATTTCTGGCGGTCTGTAGGAGTTTGTCATAATGCACTCAGTTAAATTATTACTTTTATTTATCGTATTTATTCTTAGTGCTTGTGTGCAAGTGCCGGTCAAGAACGAGTCTCGTGTTTCTAATTTAGCTGTGACTAGTGTTTGGGATATTCCAACGAAATTTGCGTCGGGAACAAAGTATAGTATTTCTCCTCATCACCTTGAGAAAGTCTCAAATAAACATGGTGAAATTAAAAGTGCTTATCATCGTTATGCTGACGGTATTAAAAAAAACTTGAATAGTCATAGCTACCAAGAAGTACAAGATGCTAATGCCGCGGTATTTCATGTCAGTTTTATTTTAGCGTTATCTGAAGACTTAGACGATCAAACGATTAGCGAAAAATTTGGTATTACTCCCGGGCTGCAGGAAAGTCAGGGCCTTGATAAAGGTAGTGTATTAGTTGCCATTACTGACGCGAATACGGGTCAGCGCATATGGCATGGAGCAATTCAAGGTTTTGTGCAACAAGGCGCAACGCAAGAAGAGCTTGAGAGGCATCGAAACTATGTCATTAATATGCTGTTAGCACAATTTCATAAGTCTCATTAACATTTGGCCTAAATGTTTTTAACAATTTTATACACACTTTTCTCCTTTAATAAGGTCTACTATACTGAGAGAGAAAGAGGATAATGTAATGAATAAATCAATAGCGTATTTAGTTTGTCTAGCAGCGCCTTTTTTGCAATTTTCTGTTGCACAAGCCGCTGAGGTTGAAGTGAAGTGGTCAAATTCAGAAAAGTATTCAGATATTGATGCTGGTGAAGAACATAGAAAACACTTTAAAGAAAGAACCTTTAAGTCTTTTGAAAAACATTTTGCTAAGTTGGCTAAGTCATTACCTGAAAACCAGAAGTTGGTTTTTGATATTACTAATGTCGATTTAGCCGGCGATGTACACCATGGCGGTATAAAACGTATTCGTGTGGTAAAAAGTATTTTTTTCCCAAGAATGGATTTTAGTTATCAGTTGTTAAATGCAGATAATACTGTGCTGAAAAGTGACGATGTCTCGCTAAAAGATATGGGTTTCTTAATGAACAATGGTTTGCGATATCGCAGTCAATCACTGAGCTATGAAAAAGAAATGCTTGATGATTGGTTTAAAGATACCTTCAGCGAGTAGCTTTTAAAGCGCCTCAGAAAAAAAACGCAGCTAAGCTGCGTTTTTTATTTTTTAAATAATGGTTTATTTGCTTTGTTCGAATTTGCTCAATACGGTGAATAGCTGTTCAATTTTTTTGACTAAATCGATAAGCGTTTGTTGATCAGAAGTTTTCTGCCAAAAAACTAAATCATTTGCGACTTCTTCAACGTAGGGCTGAAAGGTATTAGCGGAACATTTAAAACCAGCATCTTCAGTAAATATTGCTGAAAAGCCTGCTTGTTTCGCTTCTCGCATTGAGGCCAATGCGTCATCTGCTGCCAATGACTTTTTTAAAATTATCGAAATATTGTCGACAAGTTGTTTGTGTACCGCTTCGCTCATAGTTATTTAAATTCGTTTATTATCAATAGTACTATTATGCCAAATTGATTGGGGTTTTGTTAGCTTCTCCAGCAATTTCTCTAACAAGTTTTGGCATTAAATAGCCTGGCAAAATGGCCATAAGCTCTAAGGCAATTTTTTTTGCCTCAAGATCATCAACATCAAAGTGCGCAACCCCTTGAACTTTATCAAATAGATGCAAGTAGTATGGTTGAATGCCATTATCAAATAATTGTTCGCTTAATTCGGCCAGAATACTAGCGTCGTCATTAATACCTTTTAATAATACACTTTGGTTAAACAATGGAATTCTTGCCGATATTAATGGCTCAAGGGCTTGTATAACATTTGCGTCAATTTCATTGGCATGATTAATATGAAAAACGATAGCGGGTTTTAGCCGAGTATTGGCAAGTGCTTGAACTAAGCTTGTGGTAATACGTTGTGGAATAACAATCGGTAAACGGGTATGAATGCGCAAGCGCTTAATATGACGGATTTGCTCCAGTTGTTCAATCAGCCAGACTAAATGTTCATCACTAGCCATTAACGGATCACCGCCGCTAAAAATGACTTCATTAATTTCTGGGTGCTCATCGATATAATCAAGGGCTTGCTGCCATCGCGTTTTGTTCGGGCTATTGTCAGCATAGGGAAAATGACGACGGAAACAGTAGCGGCAATTAATCGCACAACCACTTTTTACCACCATCAGCACCCGATGTTTGTATTTATGCAGTAAACCTGGAGCGACAGTGTCATGCTCTTCTAAGGGATCATCCAAATAGCCATCAGTTATCATAAACTCTGCACTTAATGGCATCACCTGTTTTAATATTGGATCATTGATATCGCCTTTTTTCATTCGAGATAGTAAAGGTCTAGGCACTCGAACTGGAAATAGCTTACGGGCACTAAAGTGATGTTGGTATTGTTCTGGTGAAATATCGAGCAATTGTAATAAGATTTTTGGATCTGTAATAACATTTGCTAATTCTTTTTGCCAAGAAGTGTGCAATTTATCGCTGATTTGAGTTATTATTTGCGGCATTTCTATATTCAATTTTTAACCTTTACGTGTACTACGTGAATGAGCGAGCATAATAATTATGGCTAATTTTAGCACTAACCAGTTCAAAGCTGGACTTAAATTAATGATTGATGGTGAACCTTGTAACATTATCGACAATGAAATCGTAAAGCCAGGTAAAGGGCAAGCGTTTAACCGCATTAAAATTCGTAAGTTGATATCTGGTAAGGTATTGGAAAAAACTTATAAATCAGGTGAGAGTGTTGAAGGTGCCGATGTTATGGACTCAGAATTAGGCTATTTGTATGCCGATGGTGAGTTTTGGCACTTTATGAATAACGAAACCTTTGAGCAAGTTGCTGCTGATGAAAAAGCCGTTGGTGATAATGCTAAGTGGTTAGCGGAAGGTGATCTTTGTACTATAACATTCTGGAACGGTAACCCTATCTCTGTTGCGCCACCTAACTTTGTTGAGTTGGAAATTACTGAAACTGACCCTGGTTTAAAAGGTGATACCGCAGGTACTGGTGGTAAACCAGCAACATTAGCAACTGGTGCCGTTATTCGCGTTCCTTTATTTGTGCAAATTGGTGAAGTGGTTAAAGTGGATACTCGCTCTGGTGAATATGTTTCACGTGCCAGCAAATAGTTAATTAACTATTTAGTTAGATGTTTTACATTTACTGCGCATAGCAAAATAAATGATTTTTAAATAAAAAGCCTGCAATTGCAGGCTTTTTGTATTTAGAACGAGCAGGCGCCATGTTCAGCGAATGTGAAAGCATAGCGGTTATTAGCTTGTGAAATTTACATTAAATGTTCATTAAAATAATTCGTCATCATAGTTTTCAGATGTAAGGTGGTTCCTTCGCCTTCCCGAATGCCATGGCTTCTATTTGGGTATGACATAAAGTCAAATTGGCGATTATGTTTAATTAATTCATTAATCAGTCGCTCAGTACCTTGGTAATGAACATTGTCGTCACCTGTGCCGTGTACCAATAACAGTTTGCCTTGTAAATTTTTAGCGTGGGTAATTGGTGAGCCTTGCTTGTAACCTTCGGCATAGTCCGTTAACAAGCCTGAGTAACGTTCTTGGTAAATACTGTCGTATAGACGTTGGTCTGCGACAGGCGCTAATGAAATGCCTACTTTATAAAGCTCTGGATAGCGAAATAACATGTTTAATGTCATTGAGCCACCACCGGAGTGCCCCCAAATACCAACTCGGTCTAAGTCAATATACGACCAACGTTCTGCCATGGCTTTTAACGCATCGGCTTGATCACGTGAAGATAATATGCCGACCGCGCCATAAATTGACTTGCGCCAGTCTCTGCCTTTTGGAGCAGGTGTACCACGGTTATCAATTGAAGCAACAATATAGCCTTGTTCGGTTAACATTTGATCCCAAAAGTATGAATTACCACGCCATCTATCTTGCGCAGTTTGTCCTGCGGGCTCACCATAAACATAAAATATAATTGGGTATTTTTTGCTAGCGTCAAAATTAGCAGGTCGCATGATATAGCCGTCAAGTACAACGCCATCTTGCGCGGTCACCTGAAAAAATTCATGCTCAGGTTGAGCAAGTTTGGCCATTTTTGCTGTTAATTTTTGGTTATCCATTAACAAATGTTTACTTTGATGATCGCTAACTTTGATTAAACGTTTTTGTGTCGGCGTTGAAAAGCTGGAATGAGAATGAATTGCCCACTGGCCATCTGGTGACATTTGATAGCGATTAGAGCCTGAAAACTCTGCTGGTGTTAGCCGTTGGTTTGATAAGCTACCATCTAATTTACTGCGGAATAAATAACGCTGGGCAACATTTTCTGGTGAAGCGATAAAATATACCCAGCCATTTTTTTCATCTACGGCTTGAATATCCGTGATATCAAAAGCACCAGCAGTTAAGTTAATAGTTGATTTACCGTCACGTGATATTTTGTAGATATGGCGCCAACCACTACGCTCACTTTTCCAAATAAAATCAGTACCATTTTCTAACCAACGAGCATCATCATAAAAGTCTAGAAAGGTCTCTTCTTGCTCAGTCATGATGAGATCAACGTCACCATTTTGACTATTCGTTAGATAAAGTTTGTTGGTGTCTTGTTTACGATTAACATGCTGAATTAACAGTTGCTCTGAATTACCTGACCAATTCATACGCGGAATGTACATTTCGCGTGAGTTATTCGGCAGTTTCGCCCAAGTTGTTTTTTTGCTCGCTAAATTAACAATACCAATTTTTGCTAACGCATTTTGCTCGCCAACTTTTGGATAAGGAAATTTAGTCAATGTTGGGTAAAGCTCATCAGTATTGTTAATCATGATGAAATCTTTACTGCCTTGCGTATCTAACTGCCAAAAAGCGATACTTTTTCCGTCAGGGCTCCAGCGAAAACCATCACGTATGGAAAACTCTTCTTCATATACCCAATCAAATAAGCCGTTAATAATGCCATTACCGGCATCTAAGGTAAGTTGTACAATTTCATTGTCGGCTAGTGCTTCAACATAGATATTATCTTCAAACACATATGCGACCTTGCTGCCATCAGGGGAAAACTTAGCAAACATTAAGCTGCTCGCTTTTACGTTTTTACCACCCAGTCGCTGTAATTGATTTGTGTTGAGGTTCAATACCCAATAGTCACCACGACTGTTCGAGCGCCAAACCTTTTTACTGTTGGTGTAAATCAGCACTTGAGAACGATCATCTGACCATAGGTAATTATCAATAGCCAGCGGCTTTTTCTTACCTTCTGGGGTTAACTGCTGTGCAGATATAAGCACGGTTCGCACTAAGGTATTGGGATCATAGAAAACGATTTCTTTGCCAATACTTTGCTCTTTGCCATCTTTATCTGCTTTGGTGGTAGCGGACTTTTCAACAGCGGTATAACCACTGCCATCTGCAAGCCAACGAATACGCCCTAGCCACTGCGAGGTAAATTCACCTTCTTTATAGATGCGCTCAACGCTTAATGGCTTGTTGATGAGGTTATTTTCGGTTGTGGAATTGTTAGCGGTATTTTGACAAGCAATAAGTGAGACTGACATGGCGGCCAGCGCACACCAGCGAGTAAGTTTGGCTGTAAACATAGTGATTCCTTCTTTGACATTGTGCTAACTTTAAATTGTATACAATATTAAGGCAAATGAGTTCAGCGTAAATTTTTGTCTATTCATCATTAAATCAGTCATTTCTTTTAAACTATTACCTTCAGAACTATTTTACTTGTTAACAATTATTATTTTGTATTGAAAACATTCAACTTGCCCCCACCTTAAAGAGACGAAAATATTTTGGGATCTGCTATGCAATCGGCATTATCAATATCGAAGTTAGAAAAAACTTACAAAGGTGGTTTTCAGGCCCTAAAGGGCATTGATCTTACGGTTAAGCAAGGCGATTTTTTTGCTTTGTTAGGCCCTAATGGCGCAGGAAAATCGACAACTATTGGTGTGATCACCTCATTGGTGAATAAAACCGCCGGAAAAGTTGCCGTATTTGGCCATGATATTGACCAAGAGTTAGAAGCCGCTAAAAGCTTTATTGGTTTAGTGCCACAAGAATTTAACTTTAACCAGTTTGAACCTTTAATGAAAATTTTGGTTAATCAAGCTGGCTATTATGGCGTTGAGCGAACAATCGCGCTGGAGCGTGCAGAAAAGTATTTAAAGCAACTAGATTTATGGGATAAACGTAATGATGCGGCTCGAATGCTTTCCGGTGGCATGAAGCGTCGCTTAATGATTGCCAGAGCATTAATGCATGAGCCCAAAATGTTGATACTGGACGAGCCAACCGCCGGAGTTGATATTGAGCTAAGGCGCTCGATGTGGGATTTTTTGCGTGAATTAAACCAACAAGGTATTACCATTATTTTAACTACCCATTACCTTGAAGAAGCAGAAACTTTATGTCGGAATATCGCCATCATTGATTCTGGTATTATTGTTGAAAATACCGATATGAAATCTTTATTGGCCAAGTTAGACGTTGAAACCTTTGTTTTTGATTTAAAGCCTGAGAGTAAGGCGGCGCAGTTAACTGATTTTTGCTATCGAGTTATTGACGACCATACCTTAGAAGTTGATGTGAAAAAGAGTCAAACCATCAATCAAGTGTTTATTGAGTTAACACAACAGGGCATTGAGGTGTTAAGTATGCGTAATAAAAGTAACCGATTAGAAGAGCTTTTTGTTAGTTTAGTCGGCAGCGGTCAAGAGTCAGTTTCAAGTGCGACGCAGGGGTAACCAGTAATGATTAACGCAAGAAATATTATCGCACTAAAAAGTATTCTTCATAAAGAAATTCATCGCTTTATGCGTATTTGGGTACAAACCTTAGTACCGCCTGCTATTACCATTAGCTTATATTTTGTTATATTCGGTTCGTTAATTGGTAAGCGTATTGGTGAAATGGGCGGCTTTGATTATATGTCATTTATCGTTCCTGGGCTGATCATGATGAGTGTTATTACTAACTCTTATTCTAATGTTGCTTCGTCTTTTTTTAGTGCCAAGTGGCAACGTAATGTTGAAGAAATGCTTGTCGCACCTGTTCCTAATTGGGTAATTGTCGCCGGCTATGTTGGCGGCGGTATGGCACGAGGAATATTAGTTGGCAGTATTGTCACGATAGTGGCGATGTTTTTTGTCGACATTCAAATACACAATATTTGGGTGATTATTGCCACCGTTGCACTTACCTCGGCAACTTTTGCTTTGGGCGGCTTAATTAATGCGATTTTTGCCGGCAGTTTTGATGATATCTCAATTATTCCAACCTTCATCTTAACGCCGTTAACCTATTTAGGCGGAGTGTTTTATTCGATTAGTTTATTGCCTGAATTTTGGCAAGGTGTGTCGCAGATTAATCCGATCGTTTATATGGTAAATGCATTTCGCTATGGGTTTTTAGGTATTTCTGATGTCAGTTTAGTGTTGTCTTTTTCTGTGCTTGGTGTCTTTATTGTTAGTTTATATAGCATAGCAATGATACTGATAACTAAAGGTATTGGTTTAAGAAGTTAGTGAGTAAACCTCACGAAATAGCGGGTACGAACTTTGAATATTTATAGGTAAACCAGTAATGAGCTCAACAGAAATAACCGGTGACTCAAAGGCAATAGTGACTAATCAGCCGGGTATACATGAAAAACTAGCGGAGATTGTTGCTAAGCATATTGAGCATCCGTCACAAAAGCCAATACAAGCACATACACAGCAAGCGTTTGATGAAATAGATGCTATTGTTCAATCTTTTTCAGGACAGATAATTTTAGACTCTTGCTGCGGTGTTGGGCAAAGTACTCGTCTCTTAGCAAAGAAGAACCCTACAGCGTTAGTGATAGGGGTTGATAAGTCGGCTCACCGCATTAATAGAAATGTTGACGAAGTAACGCGAGATGATGGTCAGGGCACTGTTGATAACTACCATCTTATTCGCGCTGATTTAAATGATTTTTATCGCTTAGTGGTTGCCGCTAAGTGGCCAGTTGATAAACACTATATTTTATATCCCAATCCTTGGCCGAAAGCCAAGCACGTGCAAAGACGTTGGCATGGTAGTGCGGTTTTCCCACAAATTATTGCTGTTGGTAATGAAATTATTTTACGTAGCAATTGGCAATTATATTTACAAGAGTTTCAAGTTGCAGCTGGCATTGCGGGCTGTTTTGGTCGCATTTCACAAGTGAACGATGAACAACCGTTAACGCCATTTGAAGCTAAGTATCAGGCCAGTGGTCAAGTATGTTGGCAATTTAGCATAGTGAAAGATTAATTTTTCTTTGTTGTTAAAATTATTAAATAATTGGCTAAATTTACATTTATTTAGCCAATTTGCATAACTTCTCCATCTCTTGTTTTACCTGTTTTTTATTGTTTTTGTTTGTATTTCAATGTGTTGCAAGATTGGCTTGAATGTTGATATTACCTTGCTATATCAAATTGAAATTTAGGACGAATGACATGACTAACAATATTAAAAAAACAGTTTTAATGATGGCCTTAAGTAGCCTAGCAATTGTTGAATTAGGACTGGTTTACGCGGCAACATTGCTTGCTTAATAACACCTCATTATCTTCAACATAATTGTTTTAAACAGCAATTGGGTTGAAAAAACGAGACTTTTGCCGAAAATTTTATTACAGTGCCGCACTTGTGTAAAACAACTTGCTTAGGGCGAGTAGTAAATAGTGAATAAGTATGACGGTTAGTAAACGCGCGGCAAAAGCAACTGAAGAGTCTTTACATCGCATTTTTACCATTCCTGTAGCGCCTAACTCCACGTTGGGTCGAATAGAGAATGAGATATCGCAAAATTTAGCGGGTTTTCTTGGTGAGCACATTGCGGCAACCGAGCAAGCGTTGACTGAAATTGAAAAAGACTTTGCTAACTCGCAAATACCTGAAGATCCTGCTTTTGTTTCTGATCATATGCATCACTTACTTGATAAGCTAGTATCGCAATCTGTTCATACCTCCAGCCCAAACTTTATCGGCCATATGACCTCGGCCTTACCTTACTTTATTTTGCCATTATCAAAATTGATGATCGGGCTAAATCAAAACCTAGTGAAAATAGAAACTTCTAAGGCGTTTACGCCGATGGAACGACAAGTACTAGGGATGATGCATCGTTTGGTTTATCAAGGTGATGAATCGTTTTATCAAGAGTGGATGCACAGTGCAAATCATTCCTTAGGTGCATTTTGCTCTGGTGGTACGGTGGCAAATTTAACCGCGCTATGGGTGGCTCGAAATAACTTATTAAAACCTGATGGTGAATTTCGTGGTGTTGCTCGCGAAGGCTTATATAAGGCCCTTAAGCATTATCAATATGATGGCTTAGCCATCTTAGTGTCTGCACGTGGGCATTATTCGTTGAAAAAATCTGCCGATGTTTTAGGTATTGGCCAAGATAGTGTTATTGCTATTCCAACAGATGAAAATAATAAAATTGACTGCCGACTACTAAAAGCTAAATGTCAGCAATTAGCCAAAGAGAATATCCGGGTACTCAGTATTGTTGGTGTTGCCGGCACCACAGAAACCGGTAATATCGACCCGCTTGCTGAAATGGCTGAAATAGCGCAACAATATCAGGCGCATTTTCATGTTGATGCTGCTTGGGGCGGGGCAACTTTATTATCGAATAAGTATCGGCCATTATTAAATGGTATTGAGTTAGCGGACTCCGTGACTATTGACGCCCATAAGCAAATGTATGTCCCGATGGGGGCTGGCTTAGTGGTATTTAAAAATCCGGCCTCTGTTGCCGCGATAGAGCATCATGCGGAATATATTTTACGTAAAGGCTCAAAAGATTTAGGTAGTCATACTTTAGAAGGCTCGCGCCCTGGTATGGCAATGCTGGTATATGCGGCACTGCATGTTATTAGTCGTCCAGGCTATGAAATGTTGATTAATACTAGTATTGAGAAAGCGCATTACTTTGCTGAGTTGATTGAGCAACATGCAGATTTTGAGTTAGTGACACAACCTGAGCTTTGCTTATTAACTTATCGCTATAATCCCACCGGCGTGCAAAAATTGTTGGCGACAGCTAATGAGAGTCAACAAGAACATATTAACGTTCTACTAGATAAGCTCACTAAGTTTGTGCAAAAACGGCAACGTGAGAATGGTAAGTCATTTGTTTCTCGTACCCGAATTGAAGTGCAAAAATATAATGGCCGCAAAACCTTGGTATTTAGAGTGGTGTTAGCTAACCCTTTAACCTCGAAAACTATTTTACAAGATGTGCTAGCAGAGCAAACGCAGTTAGCTCAGGAAAGCGAAACCTTTTTACCAACCTTATTATCTATGGTTGACGCCGTATAAAGTGCTGTGGTTAAGATGTTAAACAAAAAAGCGAATAACTAAGTTATTCGCTTTTTTTATTACTGTTTAGACGTTATCGCTTTACAGAAATACTTGTAAATTATCTATTAATCGGGCTTTTCCGCAATGTGCGGCGGCAAGAATAACTAACTCTTTGTCGTCTTCACTGGCAGGTTGTAAAGTACGAGCATGGCAAATATGAATATAGTCTGTTTTCATACCAGCGTTGTCTATGTAGCTTGCGGCTTTTTTTGCTAGGCCAATAAAGTCGCTGTTATTTGCTATTTCTTTCGCTAACCATTGAATGTTTTGCGCCAAGGCCGGTGCGATTTTCTTTTCTTCGTCAGTTAAGTAATTATTGCGAGAACTAAGCGCTAAGCCGTTTGCTTCTCGCACCGTTGCTACCGGCACGATTTCTATAGGCATTGATAAATCTTCAACCATAGTTTGGATCACTTGCACTTGTTGGTAGTCTTTCAAGCCAAAGCAAGCTATATCGGGTTGTACTAAATTGAAGAGTTTACAAACAACCGTTGATACGCCGCGAAAATGTCCTGGACGACTCTCGCCACAATAACCATCAGAAACATTAGGTACTTCGACATAACTCTGCTTATCTAGACCTTTTGGGTAAATAATATCAGCCGTCGGAGTAAATAATAAATCACAGCCTGCCGCAATTAACTTATTTTGATCAGCGGCCATAGTTCTTGGGTAATTGTCGATATCTTCATTGGCACCAAATTGCATGGGATTGACAAAGATACTGGATACGACTTTATCGGCGAGTGAAACCGCTTTTTCTACCAGAGCGATATGGCCTTGATGTAAATTACCCATAGTTGGCACAAAGGCTATTTTAAGACCCTGCTGACGCCATTTTTTTATTTTGCTACGTAACTCGGTAATATCTTGTGTTGTTTGCATTGTCATACTGTTTGTCTGCTTAGCTTTATTATAATCGCTTGTTATTTGAAGATATGCTCAGGGCCTGGGAAATTACCATTACTGACTTCTTGAATATATAGTTCAATGGCTTTTTGAATATCACCGGTATCAATTAAAAAGTTACGTGAAAACTTTGGCATATAGCTACATGAAATGCCTAAGGCATCATGCATAACTAATATTTGACCATCGGTATCTTTACCGGCGCCAATACCTATGGTTGGAATAGAAACCGCCTCGCTGATCGCTTTACCTAAACCACTAGGAATACATTCAAGCACTAATAATTGCGCTCCTGCAGCTTCTAGTGCTTTAGCATTTTCGATCATTTCTTGCGCTTTATCACTGTCGCGGCCTTGTACTTTAAAGCCACCGAAAACATTAACAGATTGCGGTGTTAAGCCTAAATGGGCACAAACCGGAATGCCTCGTTCAACTAGACCGCTAATGGTTTCTTCTAACCATTGTCCGCCTTCAAGCTTAACGATGCTGGCTCCTGCTTGCATCAATTTGGCAGCATTAATATACGCTTGTTCTGTGGTTGCGTAACTCATAAATGGCATGTCGGCAATAATAAGGGTATTTTCAACACCACGCTTTACGCATTGGGTGTGATAGGCCATATGTTCAATGTCAACGGGTAAGGTGTCGTCCTGGCCTTGCAAAACCATGCCTAAAGAGTCACCGATTAATATCGCGTGAATACCTGCCTGATCGAAAATCTTCGCAAAACTGGCGTCGTAAGCCGTAATGGTGGTAATTTTTTCACCTTGTTGTTTCATTTTTTTCAAGGTGGCAGTGGTGATTTTAGCCATAGTATTATCCATTGTTTATGACGCCAAACAGGGCATCAGTAATTTTAGAGTGGTTATACTAACGCAATTTGCTATGAATTTTTAGTCCATTTTTTTCAATCTGGTCAGCCAGTTGAGAAACGTTTTCACCATCAGGCAATAACAAGTTTGTTGCTATCTCCGCTAAAGGCAATAACACAAACTCTCTGAGCTTGAGACCGTAATGAGGCACAATTAGACGCTCAGTATTAATGACCATTTTATCAAACAACAAAATATCTAAATCTAATACTCTTGCCCCCCAGCGATTGTCTTTACGAACACGGCCGGCATCATTTTCAATATTTTGCAGTTGATCAAGTAGTTCAATAGGACTCAAAGATGTTTCGAGTGCAACCACAGCGTTCATGTAGTCAGGTTGATCTTGTGGCCCCATAGGGCGACTGAAGTATAACGATGAAACTTGTGTAACTGAGCAGTTTGCTAACTGCTCTAGTTTAGCTAATGCGGAAATAATTTGTGCTTGCGGATCAGATAAATTACTTCCTAATCCGATATAGACCAACGGCATTAAGCTTCATTACCTGTGGTTTGCTGACGTGGCTTTCTGCGTTTACGTGTGGTTCTCCTTGCGCCACTTCGACTTTGTGCAACACTCTTGATCATCACTTGTTGAGTTTCGACATTGCTATGCTGGAAGTCTCCCCACCATTTAGCTAAGTCTTGCAATGCTGAACTTTGCTCGTTACTTGCTGATGACGAATTTTCAATTTCAGCACGCAATAATAAAAAGTCATATCCGGCTCTGAATTTCGGGTGTTCAAGGGTCTTAAATGCGCGCTTACCTTCACGACGAGACAACTTATCTTGTAAAATCCAAATGTCTTTCATAACCGCTTGAAAGCGCTTGGGAATGGCAATACTGCGTTGTTGTTCGGACATTATTTCGCTTAGCGCGGCAAAGAAAGCGTCTTGTGGTGTTAACTGTGTTTCACTATTTAGCCGTTGTATCTGCTCTTGCATGGGGTACCACAGCATAGCGGCAAATAAAAATGCCGGTGTAACGCGTTGGTCGGTATTAACACGATGATCGGTGTTTTTCATTGCCAAACAAATAAAGTCAGCAAGATAAATTTGTGACTGTTGCTCTAATTGCTGATTAACGGCTGGAAAAAAATATTGAAAAAGACGGTAATCACGCAGTTGTTGGAAGTTTTCTAAGGCTTTACCTGACATAAACAACTTTAAGAACTCTTCAAACAGGCGTGCCGGTGGAATATTTGCCATTAACGGTGCAAGTTCTGTTATTGGTGCCTTGGTGTCCTTATGGATAACCATATCTAACTTTGTCGCAAAACGAATGGCACGCAACATTCTTACTGGGTCTTCACGGTAACGGGTTTCTGGATCGCCAATTAAGCGAATTTGCTTGGCATGAACATCAGCAACGCCATTGGCAAAGTCGTAAACTTTAAAGTCCTTAGCAGAATAATACAGAGCATTTATAGTAAAATCGCGACGTTCAGCATCTTCTTCAATGTTGCCATAAATGTTGTCACGCAATAACATGCCATGCTCACTTTGCTTGGATGTTTTTTGACAACTTTTTTCTTCGTTATTTTCATGGTGACCGCGAAAAGTGGCCACTTCGATAATTTCGCGACCAAATACGATGTGAGCCAAACGAAAGCGGCGGCCAATTAAACGACAATTACGAAATAGCGCTTTAATTTGCTCTGGTGTCGCGTTGGTGGCAATATCAAAATCTTTTGGCTCTAAACCAAGCAAAATATCACGAACGCCACCGCCAACTAAGTAGGCATCATAACCGCCAGAATTTAAGCGATACAATACTTTCAGGGCATTGTGACTTATGTGTTTTCTAGATACCGGGTGTTGATCACGAGAAAGGATCTTTGGTTGTTCAAATGAAGGCTGTTTAGACTGGCTCTTTCGTGTTTTTCCGAGTACTTTTTTACACAAGTTGATCACGCTTTTGATAATGTTGGACCTTAAATTTGTCATGAAATTTCTCGCGCAATGATATAACAGCGCAAGGTAAAAGAGAATGAAAATAGTGCGAATATTCGACGTTTATTAATATACCAGGATTTATAAAACGATTTCTTGAGATTTTGGCACTTGCTTGATTGACCAGTGACTTATGGCCCAGGCTAAAAGCTCGTTAAGACTAGCGTAATTTAGCTCATCGGGTGGTTGTTGGCCGAGAAATGTTAACGCGGCAATTAATGACGGCATGGGGTTTTTAGTATCAATAGCAGGAGCGTTATTTTGTTTACTTAATTTATAGCCTTGGTTGGTGACCGCAAGAGGAAAGTGACCAAATTTAGGAGCGGGCTGATGGAGTATTTGATAAAAACTTAGTTGCCGTGCTGTTGGCTCTAGTAAATCACAACCTCGTATAACATGGCTAATGCCTTGGTAAATGTCATCAACGACGACCGCCAGTTGATAGGCAAATAGACCATCTTTTCGGCGGACAATAAAATCTTCATGAGCAAGTTTTTCATCACAATTAACATCACCTTGGATTAAGTCTTGATAATGAAAAATAGCCGCTGAATTTATGACTCTTATCGCATGGTTATTAGCGAGTAAATGTAAGTCGCGACAATGGCCTTGGTAGATGCCTCCATTTGCTTTAATTTGTGCACGCGTGCATGCGCAATGATAGCTTAATTTTTGCTGAGCAAGGTTGGATAAAACGGCTTGGTAGTGCTTTGTTTGCTGGCTTTGATAAAGCACCTCTTCATCCCAATGCAAACCATAATTCTCTAAAGTGGTTAGTATGTCTTTACTGGCACCGAGTTTTTCCCTTGGTGGGTCAATATCTTCAATTCGCACTAACCATTTGCCATGATTATGCTTCGCATCTAAATAACTTGCGAGTGCAGCAATTAAAGAGCCGAAATGTAATAAACCAGAAGGGGAAGGAGCAAAGCGACCACGATACTCATGTTGAGCTGGTGGTCGCAACGTTGAACTTGCTTGCATTAGCTAAGGTAAATTAACCTGCTAATTGACGTTCTTTGATTTCTTGTAGAGTTTTACATTCAATACAAAGATCGGCCGTAGGGCGTGCTTCTAAGCGACGAATGCCAATTTCAATACCACATGATTTACAAAAGCCAAATTCGTCTTCTTCAATCAATTGAAGGGTTTTTTCAATCTTCTTGATCAGTTTACGCTCACGATCTCGGGTGCGTAGCTCAAGACTGAATTCTTCTTCTTGTGCCGCACGGTCAACCGGATCTGGAAAGTTTGCCGCTTCGTCTTGCATATGAGTCACGGTACGGTCAACTTCTTCACGAAGTTGATCACGCCAAGCTTCTAGAATTTTTTTAAAATGTTCTAGTTGCTCATCGTTCATGTATTCTTCGTTAGGCTTTTCAACGTACGGTTCAACACCTGCTAATGCTAAAATACCTAATGCTTTGTTTTTTGGCATGCTAATTCTCCTAATGCTACTCGACCTAAATCGATGAAAAATAGTTACTTCGTGTAACTTCATCGTTTGGTTGCAACTGCCAATCTAAATAGACCTAAAATATCTCACTTAATATTGTGTTGGTCGATATGAAATTCAAGGCTTATTTTATAAAAAACGCTTAAAAGTTAAAAAAAACCTCGTTCAGCTAACTTTAATTCGCGGTGACAATAAAATATAAGCAAGCTTTTTTAGCAAGTTTTTAGGTAGGACGTCAATCATTATCGCAGCTAATTGTCCTAAAATTACCGATTTAACATTATAAATCTACTGAAACTTGGCTATCTAAGGTGATAGAAAATTGCTCTTTATCGCGGTTGAAACTGGCTTTGTAGGCTAGTATTTCGACACCCTGTTGTTTGGCTTCTCGTAATAATTGGCTGTATTTCGGATCAATATGCCCTGCGGGTTTTACGCTATTGATGCCGGTATGTAATACCGCAAATAATAATACTGCTCTATGGCCTAAAGCCGCCATGGCGATTAATTCTCGCAAGTGCTTTTGTCCTCTTTCGGTGACGGCATCAGGGAAATAGCCTTGTCCGTCCTCTAATAAAGTAACACTTTTGACTTCGATATAGCTTTCTCGTCCTGATTGGTCATATAGTTGAAAGTCAATTTTACTATTTTCTTCACCATACTTTACTTCACGTTTTAGTTTAGTGTGCAACAGAAACTCTTTAATCAAGCCGTTAGTCAGTGCTTCTTCGGTTAATTGGTTCGCTCTAATGGTGTTAACGCATATCCAATGTTTAGCTTGAGTATAAGTGATCTCCCAGCTATGAGGATATTTGCGCTTTAGATTGTCAGAAGTACTATACCAAACCGTATCACCGGGAGTTGCGCAGCCTGTCATAGCGCCAGTATTGGCACAGTGCATGGTTATTTCTTTACTGTTACCTGATATTTCATCTACTAAGGTTACATCGGCTAAAAAGCGTTTATAACGTTTAATTAGGGTGCTAGGTTGTAAAATAAAATTCATGGTAGCCAAAGTTAGATTAATTATGACTACAGGTTAATTATTTGCGGTCATGGTGTAAACTGTTGTTATTAAATTAAACCTAAAGGCGTGAACATGACAACAACCCAATCTGCTTCAGTATCAATAACTTTAGTTGAAAATAGCCAAGCTCAAGGCTGGCAACAAGGTAAAACCGTGCAAATAGGCGAAGATAGTATTGCCGTATATTTACCAAAGGATACTAACCAACCGTTAAGAACCATTCAGGCTGCTGCGCGTAAAATTGAAAAATTGGGCATCGCTCACGCGACATTAACCGGAGATAACTGGGACGAAGCTAGCCAGTGGGCTTTTGCTTTAGGTTTTAGTTGTGTCGGTAAATTAGAAAGTATTGATTTCTGTGGAGATAATGCCTTAGTTGAAAGGTTAACCAATAAGTTAGCGATTTATGCTTGGAGTCGAGATTTAACTAACCAAACCCCGGCGGAGTTATATCCATTAAAATTGGCTGAGCTCACCAGCAATTATATTAAAAATTTAGCACCCACTCAGGTGAGTACTCGCCTTATTCAAGGTGAAGAACTTCAAGCTGAGCAATGGATGGGAATTTACAATGTTGGTAAAGGTAGCGTTAACCCGCCGTGCTTGCTGGAGTTAGACTTTAATCCAACTGGTGATGACAGTGCCCAAGTGGCGGCTTGTTTAGTCGGTAAAGGCATTACCTTCGATAGTGGTGGCTACAGTATCAAAACCAGTGCTGGTATGTTTGATATGAAGTGTGACATGGGCGGCGCAGCGGTTGTCGCCGGCGCTTTAGCATTGGCGATAAAGCAAGGTTTAACGCAGCGCGTGAAATTATACTTATGTTGTGCTGAAAACATGATCAGTAATAATGCCTATAAATTGGGCGATATTATTACTTACAAAAACGGTGTTACCTGTGAAGTTGCTAATACCGATGCGGAAGGGCGCATTGTTTTAGCGGATGGTTTAATGGCTGCTGGGGAAACGGGCGCGCCATTAATTATTGATGCTGCGACGTTAACCGGCGCTGCTGTGATGGCAACTGGTGGTGATTATTCAGCATTATTTTCCTTAGATAATAATGCTGTAGCTAAAGCGCAACAAGCTGCACAAGCAACGGCAGAGCCTTTATGGCAATTCCCTTTAGAGCCTTGGCATCAAGATAAATGTTCATCGGTATTTGCCGATACTGCCAATAGTCGCACTCAAAAAGGTGGTGGTGCTGGTGGCGCAAGTAATGCGGCAGGATTTTTATCGCGCTTTGTGCCAAATGACGGAGCGGGTTGGTTACATTTTGATTTAGCTGCTGCCTATAATGCCGGTGAGTCAAGCTTATGGGCTGCAGGCGCAACGGGTCTTGG
Source organism: Colwellia sp. SU-HH01172 (assembly GCF_057553355.1). Lineage (NCBI taxonomy): Bacteria > Pseudomonadati > Pseudomonadota > Gammaproteobacteria > Alteromonadales > Colwelliaceae > Colwellia > Colwellia sp. SU-HH01172. The sequence goes on from NZ_BAAJMB010000007.1 coordinate 88,403, forward strand.
CATTGCAACTATTGCTGATTTGATCGCGAAGAAATAGTTTGTCGCATTTAGCTCAATTTAATTGACAAAAAAGCTGAGAGTTTCTCAGCTTTTTTGTTTTTAATGCATTCAGATGAATCAACCGGTTTGTGTTTGCTGTAAAAATTGTTCTAACCAAGACTTTGCACTGTCTACGTCGCTAAAAACATAAAAAGTAATGTTACAAGCCTGATAAATTCTGCGCAGCTGTAACTGCTGAATATCGGCGGTAGTGCTATCAATTAGCACACTGGCGCTGGCGATTAAGCCATGTTTTACGCGAAATTTATTGACCTTAATTAAAGCTTCTTCTGCTTCCGGTGAAAAAACACTATTGCCATGAAAAGAAATCAGTAGACCCCAAGGCTCACTAGAAAATTGTTCACAAGCTTGATACATATCGTCAATGTACTGCTCTGTAACACTATTATCAAACGGACCAAATGCATCTACCTGCAAAATGTTCGATTGCGATGCTATCGAGTATTCTCCTGTGACTTTCGTTTCCATTATGCAACTCCTTTTCAAACGGGGTGACAATAAATAGCAGGATTTTAATCGCTTGCCAAGTAAGCAGATTTTTCAAAAAAATCCAGTTTAAATTCATATAGAAATCAATAGCTAAAAATTTAATTTCCAAGCATGTATTGGTATATAAGTAACGCCAGACGATGTTGATTTTGAATGGTATAAACTAAAACTGTTGATTGTTAGCCATTGATGTTCGCCTACAGGTAAGGGGGTATCAATGGCTAATGAGCTCGGCAGCACTATCGGCTTTTTTGCTTTGCGGTATAGGCTTAAGTGCGGCTGATAAGCTCTATTGTCGACCGTAATTTCACCCTCATCACATACCTTAACAATTAACTTTTGTAAGTGCGCTAGCCACTCAGGACAGTATGAGGGCATAAGGTGTAATACCTGTGCTTTGTTAAAATGTCCTAGCTGCGCCAATGATAAGGAAAAATAGTGCTGGTGAGATAAAAACTTACCTAACTGTTGCAGAATTAAATCATGCTGCTCGCTTATCAATTGCTCAATATCTTGCTGTTGAGTTTCATTCAATATGCCAAGAAATGCCAAGGTAATATGAAAGTTGTCTTGGGGAATTTTTTTAAATGGTAATGGCAGACATTGCTCGCGCCAACGAGCAACAGCATTTTTATCGACAGGTGTAATATCTAAGGCAACGAACATTCTTTTTTTCATCAGAGAAAGCGCCAATTTGAAATGGTAATAATCAACTATCAGCCTATTGGCTTATGTTAATATGGCAAATAATTACAGAATAAACCCAAAGTGATGCTCAGTAAACTATGACACTATTGGCTAGAAAACTACCCATTGATGATATCAAAAACGATGTGATTTCAGCGTTAAATAATCACCACACCATACTGTTAACCGCTCCCCCAGGTGCTGGTAAGTCAACACAATTACCGCTGTGGCTCTTAGCATTAGATTGTTTATCAGGTGAAAAAATATATTTATTACAACCGCGACGGATTGCCGCGAAGAATATTGCCTGTTACTTGGCTGAGCAATTGGGGGAAAACGTTGGTGAAACTGTCGGTTACCGTTTACGTAATGAAAGTAAAGTGTCGAAAAATACGCGTTTAGAAGTAATTACCGAAGGCATATTAACGCAAATTATTCAGCATGATGCTGAATTGGAAAATTGCGGCTTAGTGGTATTTGACGAGTTTCATGAACGTTCTCTTAATGCTGACTTAGCCTTTGCCTTAACTCGTGACGTGCAATTAGGCTTGCGTGAAGACTTAAAAGTTTTATTGATGTCGGCAACGCTGGCCACAGAGATGATAAAACAACAACTCCCTGAAGCGGTTTGCCTCGAAAGTCAGGGCCGAAGCTTTCCTGTAGAGATTAGTTATCAAGCGCCGAGCAATACAAGGTTGTGGCGCGAGCACGCCTTATCCGTTTTAAAGTCAACCATTGCTACGCATCAGGGCTCAATATTGGTGTTTCTACCGGGCACGGGTGATATTCGCTATTTGGCTGAGCAGTTAGCGGCATTTATGCCAGAAACCATGTTGCTTTGTCCCTTGTATGGTGATTTATCGCTTACTCTACAACAACAAGCGATAGCGCCGGCACCAAACGGGCAGCATAAACTGGTACTTGCGACTAATATTGCCGAAACCAGTTTAACCATTGAAGGCGTTAATTTGGTGATAGATTCAGGCCTAGAAAATGTTGCCATTTATGATAACCAAACTTTAACGAACAAGTTAACGCAGCGCGCGATTGCCAAAGCTTCGGCAATTCAGCGCGCAGGGCGTGCCGGGCGTTTACAGGCCGGCCATTGTATTCGCTTGTATAGTATAGATGATTTTTCGCGCCGAAGTGAACAAAGTGCCAGTGAAATACAGCAAGCGGATTTGCTGCCAATGTTAATGGAATTAGCGCGATGGGGAGCAAGTGATTGCTCACAACTGCCGATGATTGAAATGCCGGAGAGTAAGCGAGAACAACTTGCTTGGCAGGAATTAATTGATTTAGGTTTGTTGTCTTCTCAGCAGCAATTAACAACAGACGGTAAACAGGTGGCTAATTTTCCTTGTCATCCAAGGTTTGCCAAAATGCTATTACGAGCTCAACATCTTGAGCAGCAACACGACATTAGGCATTTATTGTCCTTAGCTTGTTTATTGGCGGCGTTATTAGAAGAACGTGATATTTTTAATGCCCAGCAACGCAGCAACGACTGTGATATTGCTCATCGCGTGCTGCAGCTTTGTCAGCAACCAAAAAAGGGTAATCATCAGCGCATTATTCAACAAGCACAGCGACTTTTCCGTTTAGCAAATCAACATATACTGCAAGCTAAAACTCAAAATCATTTTTGCCTTTCGAGCAGTGACTTACCTATTCAGCACTGTGGCTTAATACTGGTGCATGCCTACCCAGAACGTATTGCAAAACAAAGAAATAACCAAGGTCATTATTTAACGGCTTACGGTAAAGGCGTGGTGGTGAATCAGGCTGATGCCTTAGCGGCTGAACACTATATTGTTGCCGCGCAATTATTTCAACGCCAGCAAGGTTTAATGGTCGCACTGGCAGCTGAATTTGACTTAGCACAAGCATTGGCTTGGGGCATAGTTAGCACCGAAAGTAAAACGCATTTGCAGTTTGACCAGCAAGCGAATCGTATTGTTTCAGCACAACAGCAAGTACTTGGGGCATTGGTGATCAAAGATGAAAACACCAGACAAAAGATATCAGCTGAATTATTAATTGCCTGCTGGTGCCAACATATTAGAAAGAAAGGCCTGAGTTGGTTAAAGTTTGCTACAGATGCAGAACAGCTATTATTGCGTTGGCGTTGGCTAAACAGCACACAAACGCATTTGGCGTTTCCTGAGGTTGACGACAAGTTTTTGTTGGAAAATTTAGAGCAATGGTTAGGGCCCTACTTAACTGACATTACTAGCAAAACACAGCTCGATAAATTAAATTTTTCTGAATTATTGTTTAACCAGCTTAGTTATCAGCAGCAGCAAACATTTAAGCAATTGGCGCCGGTATTTTTTGTTGGACCGACGGGGCGTAAATGTGCGATTCGTTATAGTCTAGAGCAAGCACCGATTGTCTCACTACCCATGCAAGAGCTATACGGGGTTACGGTAACGCCTACGGTGGGGGATAAAAGCAACAACAGCCAAGTGGCTTTGATTATTGAGATACTCTCGCCTGCGAAACGGCCCATTCAAGTGACACAAGACTTAGTCGCGTTTTGGCAAGGCAGTTATCAAGCTGTACAAAAAGACATGAAAGCGCAATATCCTAAGCACTTCTGGCCGGATGACCCGGCTAATGCCCAAGCAACACGTAAAACCAAGCGTCATATTAAAACCTAAGTCATGGTAACGGAATGTTGTCGTTATAAATTTACTAACTAACCTGAGCTCTGAATAAGCAAATGCTACAGCAGCACTATTAAAGCCTACTTGAACGCCTTTAACTAGACATAAATACCACGACTGTAGATTGATGTTGATAATACTTTGAAATAGTTATTTTTTTCATTCTCATTATCCAGAGTTCAGGTTAACTACTTAAATGGCGGCTTTTGTATGCACTAGGGCTAAGGTTGAAAAATTGTTTAAAGCTGCGACTGAAGTGGCTGGCATTGCTATAGCCGAGTTTAAAGCACACTTGGGTGATTTGTTGTCCTTGCTTGATCATACTGGCGGCTTTTTTCAAGCGTAGTTGCTGCTGATAAACAGCAGGCGTGCAACCTAAGTGAATTCGAAATTGTTGAAAGAACTTAGTGCGGCTCATGCAGGCTATTTTACATAACTGCTCAATATCAATATTGCTGGCTAAGTGGTGATTAATAAAATGAATAGCAGCATTTAAGCCATTACTGTCAGGAGCTTGCTCACAGTGAGAAATAATGAAATCACGAGTTTGATGACGTAATAATCGCACCGTTAGTTCAGAAATAGCTAAATCAATCATGTAGTTTCTATCTTGATGATTTTCAGTATAAATTTGCACTATTCTATTGAGTAAGGCCTGAGTTTGCGCATTATGATGGGTGTGGACTAAATGCTGGTGATATTGCCACTGACCGTATTCAGATGCTAAAGGTGCGTGCTGTTCAATATGATTAACTATGCTGTTGATCCGATCCAATGATATTTCGATGGCTAAACACGTGGTGGGTTGATCTATTTTCGCATCAGGAAAGTCAATCTCGACTTGATGATCAGGCGCCATAACAAATGACTCGTGCGGCAAGAATTCACTTTCATAACAGGCATTGTCGTCATGCATCACTTTTTTACCTGAGACCATGCCACAAAACAATAGCTGATCAGATTTTAGCTGCACACGATTGGCTCGCTCGAACGTATCGTAAATACTTAACTCTGTATCAGGCCCAGCAAAGCTTATTTTGTTTTCGACTAACACCTTAGGATTTTTCCGTTGCTTTGCTAATACTTCCTTAATCATTTTTACGCCCTTTTATATATGTACTGGCAGTCAACCTTTTTGAACTTATTGCATAGTTAAATTTTTTTAATCTACTAAAGTAATAACAATTGACTAAAAATACAACTATAGGAAAGTCTTATGATCTATTCAGCACCCGGCACCGATGGTGCCTTAATAAACTTCAAAGCGCGCTATCAAAATTTTATTGGCGGTCAATGGCTTGAGCCATGTGACGGGCAATATTTTGATAATATAAGCCCAGTTAATGGTGAAGTTTTCTGTCAAATCCCTCGCTCTAACGAAAAAGATATTGAACTTGCTTTAGATGCTGCCCACAAAGTAAAAGATGCATGGGGCGCTGCATCGGTTACCGAACGTTCTAATATCTTGCTGAAAATAGCCGACCGTATTGAGCAAAATATTGAATATTTAGCGGTAGCAGAAACTTGGGATAACGGCAAAGCCGTGCGCGAAACCTTAGCTGCCGATATTCCACTAGCGGTTGACCATTTTAGGTATTTTGCTGGCTGTTTACGCGCACAAGAGGGCTCGATTGGCGACCTTGATGAAAATACCGTTTCTTATCACTTTCATGAACCATTAGGTGTGGTTGGGCAAATCATTCCATGGAATTTTCCAATATTGATGGCGGCCTGGAAACTCGCTCCAGCATTAGCAGCAGGTAACTGTGTAGTTTTAAAACCAGCTGAGCAAACACCTGCCTCTATTTTAGTTTTGGCCGAATTGATTGGTGACTTATTGCCAGCTGGCGCGTTAAATATTGTTAATGGCTTTGGTAACGAGGCAGGGCAAGCATTAGCAACGAGCACTCGCATTGCAAAAATTGCTTTTACCGGTTCAACGCCCGTTGGCTCACATATTTTAAAATGCGCAGCGGAAAATATTATTCCTTCTACTGTTGAACTTGGTGGTAAATCACCGAACATCTTCTTTAAAGATGTTATGGACCAAGAAGATGAATATTTAAGCAAATGTATTGAAGGCATGGTATTAGCCTACTTTAACCAAGGTGAGGTGTGTACTTGTCCGTCACGCGTATTTGTTCATGAAGATATTTATCCACAATTTATCGAAAAAGTCATTGAGCGCTCAAAAGCCATTAAGCGCGGGAACCCATTAGACACTGACACTATGGTTGGTGCACAAGCCTCAAAAGAGCAGTTCGATAAAATTATGAGCTATATTGATATTGGTCGTGAAGAAGGTGCCGAGGTATTGTTAGGCGGTGATGTTGAGCAACTTGAAAATGAGCACAAAAACGGCTTTTATATTCAACCTACCTTGCTAAAAGGCACCAATGATATGCGAGTGTTCCAAGAAGAAATTTTTGGCCCAGTCATTTCGTTGTCGACCTTTAAAGATGAAGCGGAAGTGTTGGAGTTAGCCAATAGTTCTGAGTTTGGCTTAGGTGCAGGCGTGTGGACACGAGACATGAACTTGGCTTATCGCATGGGACGAAAAATACAAGCAGGCCGAGTTTGGACTAATTGCTATCATATGTACCCGGCACATGCCGCATTTGGTGGTTATAAAAAATCAGGTGTTGGCCGTGAAACACATAAAATGGCGTTAGAGCATTATCAGCAAACCAAAAACTTATTGGTCAGCTATGATGTTAATCCGCTTGGGTTCTTTTAATTAAGCTTTTACTCGGTCTTTTCCGTATTCGATAATAATATTGCTAACAGTAAGAACGATCAGCCATGATCGTTCTTGTTTTTATCTTCAGGATGAAGGGGCAGTTTTTTGTTCCGGACAAAACTAAGTACCTATATCCATGTCGGCAATACCATTATCACATGGATGCACATTAATGGTGATATTTTAGCTATTTGTTTGCTTGTGCGATTATCGCCATGGCTTGTGGTAAAAGCTCTTCGCCACCATCTAACCAATGAATTTTAGTGCCGTTGCGCTCTAAGCGTCGTAGCCAAGTGTCTTGCTTTTTTGAGAATTGATGTATGGCTGAATTGAGCTTTTGAAAGCAGTCATTTTTGCTTAATTGCCCTTGTAAATGTTGGGCAATAAAGCGGTATTCTAAACCATAAAAATAAAGTGTTTCCCAACTCACTCCTTGGCTGTGGAGTTGTGCAACTTCTTCGATAAGGCCTTGTTCCATTCGAACTTTTAAGCGTTCGGTAATACGTTGACGAATGATTTCTCTTGGCCATTTTATCGCGAATATCAGCGGCTTGAGGGTTGGAAAGTCGTTAATGGTATCTTTTGCGTTAAGCTCGCCTTGAGCAATTTCAATGGCACGTACCAATCTTTCACGCTCAATAATATCTGTGGTGTTATGCAAGTTAGGTTTTAGTGCAATGAGTTTGTCAACCAAGGTTTGATGAGAAAGTGTTGATAATGACGCTCTAAGCTCGATGTTCTCGGGGACTTCAATTAGTCGATAGCCTTTTAAAATGGAATCAACATACAGGGCTGAACCGCCAGCCATAATGGCTAATTTGTTATTATCGTTAATTTTTTGGTAAGCATTAATAACGTCTTTTTGAAAGTCGAAAATACTGTATTCGTAGCCGGGGTCAACAATATCAATGAGGTGATGGCTGATGTCTTGATATTCATCGAGATCTTTGCCACTGCCTATATCTAAGCCACGATATACTTGTCGAGAGTCAGCCGAGATAATTTCACCGTTGAGCATTTTTGCTAATTCAACCGCAAGTTTGGTTTTTCCTGACGCTGTTGAACCAAGCACAACAAGCATATTAAACGCTGACATAAACTAGCCTAAATTGATTACTGAAATAGAGTGAGTGCTATTATATCGCTAATTAATTTCTGATGTCTGGTGAAGTGTTAAAATTATCATTAGGGATATGCGGTTTGCTAGATTAGTATAAGCATATACTTATACACTACAGGTCTAGCTAAATAGCGTATGTCGCCAAGAAAACCTTCTCAAACTAAAACTACTTCCATTAAAAAAAACAGCCGAAAAACGCCTGAAGTTACAGAGCGCAGTCGTATTCGTCGAGCACTGCGTTGGTCATTGTTCTTTACTATCAAAATGACGGTATTAACCGTTTTTGTTATTTTTTTATATAGTATTTACCTTGATAGCAAGGTACGAAATAAGTTTGAAGGACAACGCTGGCAAGTGCCCGTGCAAGTTTACGGTAAACTAGAAAGCTTTGCTGTTGGTAGCGAGTTAAACCTTGGTGAGCTTAAACAAGCGCTACTAGCCAATCGCTATAAAAAAGTGAGCTTTGTGCAACGACCCGGTGAGTTTGCACTGTCAAAAAACCGTGCCATTGTTTTTCGTCGTGCCTTTGATTTTGGCGAGGGCATTGAGGCTAGCCAAAAACTCACCTTTGATGTGACAGGTAACCATATTAGCGCGCTATATCTTGACGCCGTTGCGGTTGAACAGGTGACTTTAGAGCCATTATTACTCGATAGAATTTTACCAGAAAGTAAAGAAGACCGAGTATTAGTTTCCTTACAAGCAGTACCTGAAGAGCTGCTTGATACCCTGTTACTTGTTGAAGACCGAGACTTTTATTTTCATCATGGTGTTTCTCCTTTAGGCATTTTAAGGGCGTTATACCAAAACCTTAAAGCGGGAAGAACGGTGCAAGGGGGCAGTACGTTAACCCAGCAATTGGTTAAAAATATGTTTTTAACCCGCGATAAAACCCTTTGGCGAAAAGTTAATGAAGCGCTGATGGCGCTAATTTTGGAATATCGCTATAGCAAAGACCAATTGCTAGAAGCTTATATCAACGAAGTTTATTTAGGTCAGCATTATGCTAATGGTATTTATGGTTTTGGTTTAGCGGCAGAATTCTATTTTGGTAAATCCATTCAGTCATTAAATGCTGAGCAGATGGCGATGCTGATTGCGCAAATTAAAGGGCCAAGTTATTACGATCCGTGGCGGTTTCCTGAACGGACGTTAAAGCGTCGTGATTTAGTTTTACGGTTAATGTATCAAGAAGAAATTATTGCCCAGCATGAGTTTGAACGAGCGGTAGAAGCACCGTTGTCTATTCGTAAGAGTCGACGACTTGCTCAGCAAAAATTTCCGGCCTATTTACAACTGGTTAAAGCAGAGTTAGCAAGGCATTTGTCTGAATATGAGCAACAATCGGGCGTAAGGGTGTTTACTGGCTTCTCTATTACACAACAATCGGCATTGCAGGCAAGTGTTGATCAGCAATTACCTGCGCTAGAAAAACAAACCGGTGCTGATTTACAAGTTGCTATGGTAGTGTCTGACTTTCAAAGTGGTGCGGTTCGAGCCCTCATTGGCGGCAAAGAAGCCGGTTATGCCGGTTTCAACCGAGCGTTACATGCTAAGCGTCCAATCGGTTCGTTAATTAAGCCAGCAGTATATCTCGCGGCATTAGAGCGCTATCAACGATTTAATTTGGCAAGTTTAATTGAAGACAAAGCCATCACTCTATCAAGTGCAGATGGTCAAGCGTGGAAGCCAAAAAATTATGATGGTAAATATCGCGGGCAAGTGCACTTAGTGGATGCGCTAGCCTCAAGTTTAAATATTCCAACCGTGAATCTAGGGATGAAGTTAGGCTTAGATAACATTGCGCAAGCTATTCACTTATTAGGTTATTCTGGTGATATTGTCACTCGACCATCGATGTTGTTAGGGGCATTGAATATGTCGCCAATGGAAGTTAATCAGCTGTATTTACCTTTGGCGAATAGGGGCTCTGCTGAGCAATCCCATGCAATAGAGAAAGTGGTGAGCGCTAGTGGTGAAACCTTGTGGCAATTTGAAGCACAGCAACAACAGGTGATATCAACACAGGCGGCTTATTTGCTTGATTATGCCTTAACAAAAGTCGCGACATCGGGAACCGCACGTTCATTAACTTGGCGGTTAAAAGATAAAAACTTGGCAGGAAAAACAGGCACCACAAATGAGCAACGTGATAGCTGGTTTGTCGGCTATGATAATGAATTACTGGTCACAGCTTGGCTTGGTCGCGACGACAATAAGCCGACGAAACTAACTGGTAGTAGCGGCGCTTTAGTGTTGTTTGCCGACTTTATGAAAAAAGCGGGGGCGAAAAGTCGCATCGCCAAGGTACCGCAAAGTATTGCAATGGTGCGTTTTGATAATAAAAGTGGTCATGCGGTAAGCCAGGCATGTGAAAATTCCCAGCTACTGCCGGCGGTAACCAATGGTTTAATTTATGAAAGCCAGTGTGAATATGATGCCACGCAAAGCAAGAAGAAAAAGTCGTGGTTTGAAAAAATATTTGGTGAATAGTTTTATAGTAAATTCAGTCGTTAAGCTTTTTCTAGCTGATTTTTAGTGTATTGCGGTTTGAATAACCTTGATTAGAAAACTATGGTTAATAGGTAGCTTAATTTACATGGCAGTAAACTCAAATAGCAAAGGAAGCATCTCTACAACAGCAAAAGATATCAAATCTATTACCTAGTTAGAGGAGCATAATGAAGCATAGGTTGAGTTTTGGTTATTTTACTTTACTTGCTGAAAATATTGTCGAAGTGTGTATTGATGACGGTATTGAATTGTCACTTGAAATGATTGAAGAGTGTGATCAATTTTTTAAAGCACATATCTTTGGGGATTTCGGCATGCTGATAAACCGTATCAATGAATATTCTTATAGTTATGAAGCTCAGCTATCTGTTGGCTCTTATCAAGGGCTAAAAGCGATTGCATTTGTTTATTATACCGAGGAGTGTAAAAGCCTTGTTGAAAAACTTAATCTAACGCGCGCGAGTGACAATTGGAATAGCCAAATATTTTCTGGTTTAGAATTAGGTTGGCAGCAAGCATTGGGGTGGTTGAAAGAAGAATTATTATCTGATCAGCAGCAAGTAGTAAGTAACCTTATTGAGGGGTAGCCTGAGAGACAGGCAATCATGTTTAGTGTTAACTGAATGAAAAAAGCAAACCTTAGGGTTTGCTTTTTTATGTTCAGAATGAACGGTCAGTTTTTTGTTCCCGACTAAGGCTAACTACTTACGTGCATCTAGCCAAAGCCATGATTACATGAACGTTCTTAGCCCTCCAAGGCTGCAGGACATTAATGCTTCTCGGTAATTGCTCCGTATTACCCTATTAACTTACATCCATGTAAGAACATGCATGTCGATGAGTGGTAAAGCTGTTAGTTAAGTGCTACTTAACATACTCAAATATTTTAAAAACACGATTAACTCCGCCAACATTACGAGCAATATCAACGGCGGTATTCGCTTCGGCTTTACTCACTAAACCCATTAAGAATACTTCACCGTTTTCGGTTACCACTTTAATATTAGTCGCATCTAATTCATCACTACCAAATAACGCTGTTTTTACTTTTGATGTTAGCCAAACATCGTTAGTTTTTGTGGTAAATGCCGTGGTGTTGCTAATGCGAATTTGGTTATGAAGTTGATTGATGCCGTTCACTTCATTAAGTAATTTTATCGCTTGATCGCGCAAGTAGCTATTAGGTGCTTGCCCGACAACTAAAACGCTACCATTGACACTTACCACTTGCAGGTTGGTGTTTTCGCTCAATGCATCACTAGCCGCAAGTTTAGCATGGGCATCTATTTCAATTTTTTGATCATCAATTTGATTGCCCAGCGAGCGGTTGTCTGTTGCAACACTCGCGCCGCCAACAACACCAACCACAGCGGCAGCAACACAGCCTTGTAATATTGCTGCCGTGGTAATAACAGCAAGAATAGATTTAATTGACATGTTAATCCTCTGCCTGTGGGAATAACGTGGTATCAATAATGTCGCATAAACAATGAATGACCACTAAATGCACTTCTTGAATTCGTGCGGTGCGCCCTGAAGGTACGCGAATTTCTACATCATTTTCACCTAACAACCCGGCGATATCGCCACCATCGCCACCGGTTAGGGCAATAATTGGCATATCACGAGAAACTGCTGTTTCAATGGCTTTAATTACATTACGTGAATTACCGCTGGTGGATATTGCTAGTAAAACATCGCCATTGTTACCTAAGGCGCGCACTTGCTTTGAGAATATTTCATCAAAGTGATAATCGTTGCCAATTGAGGTAATCGTTGAGCTGTCGGTTGTTAAGGCTATTGCTGGTAAAGGTGGGCGCTCAGTTTCATAACGGTTTAATAGCTCTGCGGAAAAGTGTTGAGCATCGCCAGCTGAGCCACCATTGCCACATGCTAAAATTTTATTACCTGCGAGCAGGCTTTGCACCATGATCATGCCTGCTTGTTCAATTGGAGCTGCTAAAAGCTCGCTTGCAGCGATTTTGGTTTGGATACTTTCGGTAAAATTGCTTTTTATCCGCTCTAACATATTGGATGTAGCTCCGTTGTTTTATTCATCAAAAGGCATTTTTCAGCCAAGTAATTTCTGGGTTAGTGATGTCACCTTGCAAGGTGATAACATCGAATCGGCAGGAGGTATTATATTCATTTAATCCTGCTTGTTGCAGATAATATGCTGCACATTGTTTAATTTTTTGCTGTTTTTTGGCCGAAATTGCCGATATCGCACCACCAAAACGAGTATCTCGACGATATTTTACTTCGATAAATACCCAAGTGTCAGCATTGGTCATGACTAAGTCAAGCTCGCCACGGCGATTATGAAAGTTACGCGTTTGTAATACTAAGCCTTGCTCAGTCAAATAGTCTGCTGCTAATTGCTCAGTAACTTTGCCCGTTGATACCGAGTTATTATTAGTCGATGGCAATTTCTTGTACCTTGTTACGACTATATTTACCCCAAATTAAACTGCGTTTCAAAATATTGTCGTTACTTAGTTGCAGTATGCCGGTTTGACCATAATGTCGGACATAAGTTTTATCTTGCATGGCAGAAATTTTATCCACTAAGGCTAAGCTATCAAATCCCATGGCAAAAATGGTTTGCAAACTGTCACTGCGATTTGGCCAAAGCTTTTTAGCCTGCGCCACTAACGCTTTATTTTGCTGTTTACTTGCTAGTTGCCAGGGCATTTCAGTAAAAATAAGACCTGATAAATCTCGGTTATCACTTTTATCACTTTTCGCACTATGGCTTCGTGAGCTGGCATAAACTGGAATAATATCGGCAAACGGACTGATGTTAACATCAATATAAGGCTTGAGTAGTTTAGTTTCTAGCGGCAAGCCAACAATATAAATCATATCGATATCGCGACGATTACGTAGCTCACTTTTAATTGAATACTTAATTCTAGTATTTAATTCTTTTGTGCGTTGCTGACTTAAATCAACCCCCAAACTCGCTTTTAGCTGATTTTGCATTTTTGCATCGCTATTAAAGAATACTGTTTCAGGCAAGTCGCCAGTAATGTGCTGCCATTGTTGGCTGAAGGTTTGGGCAATGCGTCGACTGGCTTTATCTTGGTGACTCAAAATAATTGGCTGTTGATAATGCTGGCGGCTTAAGGTTGTGGCTGCTTGAATGGCTTCATCCTCTGGTCGCATTGACAACGCAACCTGATGTGATTTTAATGCCACACCTGCCGGAATATTTAGTAATAAAGTTGGTACGGTAATATCTTCTTGGGCCAAATAATTTTTAACATTATCTTTAAGTAGAGGGCCGATCACGTAATCAATATTTAGGTCACCTAACTGTGCCGCAAGCGTTGTCATATCAATACTTGTTGAATCAATAAAGTGCAGTGTTGCGCCGCTGTTATTTTCATAGGCCGCTAAGATGCCTTGTTGAGCTACTTTCCCAGCTCTTTCTTGCTTACCCGATAATGGAATGATAACTGCAATGTTTTTACTATCATTCACTAATACAGGCTGATATTGCTGTAGTTGACTGACAATGTGCTGAGCTGGGTGTGTGGTAAATTCTCGTTGCCATTGGCTTAAATAGCGCTGCATACGTGCGTCGTCATCACCAAACTTATTGGCGAAGGTGAGTAATTTACTCCAACCTTTTATTTTTGGTGCCGCCATTTTAATCAGTTGTTGATGTTGCCATTGCGATAATTGGCAAAGCTGCTGCCAAATGGCTTCAATATCACTAGCCGTCGCTGCTGAGTTTTTAGCGAAGGCTCTTAAGTTAGCATCCAACGCCGCAATCGGTAAGTTTCGTAATGCTTGCGTGCGAGCTAATGTTTGGTAGTAGCTAAGGTTATGATTAAGCTTGGCTTCGGTTGCGATATTTTTCGCATCCTCAAGTGCTTGATAAGCTTTATTAACTTTTTCTAATGCTAATAAGCTTTTTGCCGTGATCACAAAAAGTTGATATTTATTTAACGGTAACTGGGTTAATGGCTGTGTTTGAGCTGTGAGCCATAATGCTTTGTGGGGCTTAGCTTCAAGTAAGTATAACTCACTAGCTTGGATGAAGGATTTTACCGCTAGGCTACTATCTTGAGTACGCGCTTGTGCCATTAATTGTTCAGCGGTAAGTGTGTCGTCTACCGGTGCAACAACCTCGGCTTTCTTTGGTAATGATTTAGTAGGCGTTGTTGGCTTAGTTGTCGAGCAACTGACCAGTAACGCCACACTAAAAATAGTGATTAAGGTACTTTTACGAGGTGAAAACCATTTTGTCAGCATCAAAGGTAAGAAATCCGTACTTTTTAAGAGAGCTTTATAATAAACTTCATCCTCTTCAGTCTCAACACAAGTATTTTAATATGTCAGAACAAATTATTCAGCCAAGTACGCTTTATATTGTCGCAACACCTATTGGTAACTTAGCGGATATTAGTCATCGAGCACTAAACATATTGGAAAATGTTGATGTAATTGCCTGTGAAGACACTCGACACACCCAACGTTTGTTATCTGCATTTAGTATTAAAAACCGAACAATGTCGATGCATGATCACAACGAGCGGCAACGGCAAGAGCAAATATCGTCGTTATTACAAGAAGGTAAAAGTGTGGCACTTGTTTCTGATGCTGGAACGCCATTAATTAGTGATCCAGGATTTCACCTTGTTCGACACTGTCGCCAACTTGGCTTAGCGGTTTCACCTATTCCTGGTGCCTGTGCGGCAATTTCTGCGTTATCGGTTGCAGGGCTACCAACCGACCGGTTTACCTTTGAAGGTTTTTTACCGTCAAAATCCGGTGCAAGGCAAGCAACTTTAAATGATCTTGCTAATGAAACACGGACTATGGTGTTTTACGATGCGCCACGTCGCGCCATTGATACGGTAGAAGATATTGTCAAAGTATTAGGTGGTGAACGTTATGTCGTTATCGCACGCGAACTAACGAAAACTTTTGAGACCATTTATTCAGATACTGCCGAGAACTTATTAGCTTGGTTGCAGGAAGATCCTAATCAACTAAAAGGTGAAATGGTGTTGATTATTGAAGGCCACAAAGCTGATCCCAATGATATTCCAGCTCATGTCATTGCCACGTTAAAATTACTCTTGTCTGAAATGAAACCGAAAAAAGCCTGTGCGATTGCCGCTGAAATTTATGGTGTGAAGAAAAACGCTTTATATGAATATGCGCTTGTAATGAAGGGTAATAGCTAGAGGCAATTACCCTTACTAGTCTTTAATATTGCTAGCATGCTCTTTTTTTAACACGTGATCCCGTAGAAGGAGCTGAACTACAAACTTTTTTTTTCACTTTTTCGTTTTGTTCTACCTTGTCGTCCTGTTCTACCTTTGCCACATTTGTTGATTGGCATGCTGATAGTGCAAATACGGCTATTAAAGTTATTGATAGTTTTGTCATTTTTTTCCTTATAGACATTCATTTAAAATTAAGGAATGAAACTTTACATATTCTTTACATACTTGTCTCTTATTATTCACTATAAGAAATAAATACTTACAAACATTTTTCTTGTTACTTTAAATTATTGAATAAGTGGCGTAGAATGCGCCCCGAGTTGACGAGACAATCGCTGCTTCATCGTTGTACTTTCGGGTAGACAGATGAAGGGGAGGAAAGTCCGGGCTCCAATGAGCAGGGTGCCAGGTAACACCTGGGCGGCGTGAGCCGACGACAAGTGCAGCAGAGAGAAGACCGCCGATGACCGCTTGCGGAACAGGTAAGGCTGAAAGGGTGCGGTAAGAGCGCACCGGATTGCTGGTAACAGTAATTGCAGGGTAAACTCCACCCGGAGCAAGACCAAATAGGGTTTCATATGGCGTGGCTCGCGTTGAAACCGGGTAGGTTGCTTGAGCTATAGAGCGATTTATAGCCTAGACGAATGATTGTCACTTTCTTTTTTCGAAAATGAGAGATACAAAACCCGGCTTATGCGTCAACTCAACCATTTTAGACATCGCCTGCTTTCTTTAAGAAAGCAGGCGGTTTTCTAAACCCTTTCCTGTTAAGTCACCATAATTAAAATACCATTTTAGCTAGTAGTTGAATGTTCGCCCACTGACTTATCTTTTGACGGCATCTGTTTGTCAATTTTACAGTTAAAACTTAATAGTTTTTCAGCTTCTGAGTAAATATTGTTGTTACAAACCGTTAGCTTTAGCTAGCTGTTTTTGGTGAATATGGAATAAGTTTTATATTTTAATAATCATTAAGAAGCGAATAAGAATTATGTATCGTACTCTCGACATATAAGTGCAATATCGCTAACAGTTAATGGTTCATTCGTTAACTTACACATAATACCGTCATTATTTTTTTGATTAAATTTACAGTTCTGACAAAGTCCAAAAGCATTACGCCCCGTAACCTGCTGATAATTCTTTAATATATCTTGCATTAAGGAAGCTGTTTCCGCTTGTTTATCATTAGATAACTGTTGAACAGCTTGGGTAAATTTCTCTGGGGGGCAGGTGTCTACTAAAAACTGCTTACCCGCTTCAGTGACTTTCAAATGAGTGATTCGTAAATCATTTTTATCTTTTTCTTTACGAATAAGTGCTTTATTTTCTAGCACTTTTAATGATTGCGATACCGTTCCCTTGGTTAACCCTAAATACTCGGTAACCGCAAGTGTTGTATCTGAATATCGATTGCAGATAGACAGATAATACAAGGCCTCCTGCTGAATAGGTTGTAGCCCTAATCGCTGCCCCTCTGCACGCACTTCTTGCCTAAGTAAATTAGCTAAACGCTCTATTATGTTAAACAGTTTATCATTCATTGGTTAATGGTATCGACTCAAAACATATTTGACAAGTAGATTTTTATTATGATTAAATAATAATGTTTCGAGTCGAAACTAAATTGCTGGAGAGTTATAATGAAAAAATCATCATGGTTATTGGTTGCATCTTTAGGCACTGCTCTTATGGCAAGTGGTGCTTATGCTCATGATAAGCATAGCGGGCATATTAAGTCGCCTGAATCACCGACGGTGACAGCTGAATTTGACATAGTGCACGCTAAAGTGATCACACAAGGTTCACATCTTGTTTTTCAGCAAGCAGTGAAAGGTAAAGTCGGAAAAAAAGTGCCAGACACCAAAGGTAGCCTTGCTGGCGCTGAAGTGTATAGCTATGTTTGGCCGACATCTTTAAATAGCTCAACGGTAGGCTTTGAGGCTGATCAAGGCATTCTTGCTCTGGCTTTAACTATTCATCCAGATTTTGACGATACTCCGCTTTATGATGAAGATAATGATGGGAACAAAACTAACGATGGTGACAAGTGGCATAGTCATTGGGTTGTTCTAGTTCCTGATGATGCTTGTGGAAATGGCGCACTTAAGGTGAAAGATATTGCTGAAGGAACAAACCCTAAGTTGCCTAAAACCTGGCCAGAATTGCCGATTTTTATTGGTAGTCCCGGCTTTGATTTTTCATTAGCCGGATCAGAAGTTTTGGTAAAAGTACCTTTGTCGGCAGTTGGCTTTAGTAATACATTTTCTTTTGATGGTGTTACTGCTGGCTTAAAGGTAAACCAGCAAGTACATGCACCGTTATTATGTGTCGCTGATGTATTCGATGTTGCTTCAGGCGACTTAAGTTTACCTGGCAAAAGTCAATAATTTTCGGAGAAGGTAATGAAAATTCATGTTTATGATACCCATGTACATACTGAAGCAGGGGAGTATATTCACTTTGACGTATTGGTGAATGATGAAAACGTTAATCATGTGAAAACATATGCTAGTGACTACCTTATTAGTTTGGGCATAAAGTCAGAACATATAAAACAAGGCCGATGTAATTTTTGTCATAGTGAAATTGCTAACCCTGAAGTGATAGAAAATATTATCAGTCATGGCCATAGTATCATTCGCCTGTAATTATACTTTTCCAATACAGACAATATTTGTGATTAACCGCGGGGGATTAAGGAGAATGATGTGAGTAATCACTTTCAACTTTGTGGTTTATATGCTGGTAAGGTGAATAAATGTGGTGGCATAACGACAGCGATTAATAAATCTTTGATATCGGCTTCAGTATACGTGTCAGCGCTTGGCATTGTTGGAGATCAGTGTGCAGATAAACGTCATCATGGTGGTCTAGAGCGAGCATTGCATCAATATCCTGTTGAGCATTATCAATATTGGCGACAAAACTATTCGTCCAAATTACCTTGGCAAGCTCCAGGTATGGGAGAAAACCTTAGCTCGTTAGGAATGACAGAGCATAATGTTTGTATTGGCGATAGGTACCAGTGGGGGCAGGCGATAATTGAAGTTAGTCAACCTCGCTCCCCTTGTTTTAAGCTTAATAAACATTGGGGAATTGACAAGCTTTCCTTGCAAATGCAGAAACTTAGCTTATGTGGCTGGCTATATCGGGTAATTAAGCCTGGCATCGTCAGTGTTGCTGAACCGCTAACGTTTTTACAACGACCATCAAATGCGATGACTGTTTACCAAGTATGTGAATTGTTTTTTGGCGATCCGCTAAATCAAGTTGGATTATTACGGTTAAAAGAGCAAACAAAACTGAGTGATAGTTGGATGACAAAAGTAGCGCAGCGCTTGGCTACTAATCAAGTTGAAAATTGGCACTATAGATTATTAGGGTCTGAAACATAACAGGTTCAATCCTTCCATCAATTCAGTTTTTGTAAAGCCTTGATAGTAATATCGAGGCTTTATGCCAAACAAATTTTTACTTTCTTCATTAACACCTGAGAAATTTATCCTGCGAAAACGCATGTCATTATTTTTTCTCTATGTGAAATATAAAGGAAGATTGCTCATTAAGCTCAGCTTGGGTTGGTTTTTGCTCATTCAATGGGGTCTTGAGCAATAACAAATTCTGCTCCAACTTTGTTTAATCACAGGGTGAGCAGTTCGTTGTGGTTTTTAAAATTTAAACCACAGCGCCTAATAAAATCGTTTAAACCGTCAATTTCCAGCTGATGGGCAGAATAATCAATTGACGAGTCCTGATTTAGTTTTGGAAAAGTACCATAGCCAGCCAGTAAACACGCCCATGATTTCGCTTGATAACTCGCGGTTAATTTGTGTTTATGCATATCGCCGGCGAAATCCTGGCTGTTATGCCAAAGCGTTAAAATTTTCTTTAAGGTTTCTGAAATATTGTTATTGGCGGCATTATCTCGCCAATAGGCGCTGTCGGTGCGTTGATTCATTTTGTAATGACAAACAATATAATCTCGGACGCCGTCAAATCTTGAGTTAATATCTTTGTTAAAGGCATCTTCATATAGATTTGTCCCTTTACCTTCTTGAAAACACTGCATAAATTGCGTAATAGTATTGAATGAAAGTGCCAGTGCCGTTGCCTCTAAAGGTTCTATAAAACCTTGAGATAGTCCTACGGCAAGACAGTTTTTGTGCCAGTGCTTTTCAACCCGTCCAACTTTCATTTTTAAATGTCTAGCTTCAACCTCACTGTCCAATAAACCTAAATGTTGTCTAAGTTCAGTTCCCGCTTGATGTGAATCGATGTAATCACTGCTATAAACATAACCATTACCAAAACGGTTTCTGAGGGGAATTTGCCAAGCCCAGCCGTTAGATAGTGCCGTTGCTTTAGTTTCTGGCGGCAGCTGTTTTGATATTTCACTGGCCATGACCACAGCGGCATCGTTGACTAAGTTGTCTTTAAAACTCATATAGTTAACTTTCAAGGTTTTTTGCATCAGTAAGGCGTTAAACCCCGAGCAATCAACGAAAAAGTCTGCCTCTAGCTGGCTGTCATCGCTGAGTTTTACCGCGCTTAGGTTGCCATCATTTGTCACTAAAACGTCAGCGACATTTCCATAGATTCTTTTTACTCCAAGATTTTGTGCTTTTTCTGCTAAAAACTGCCCTAAAAGTGCTGAATCAAAGTGATAACCGTATGCAATGCCAAAAGGGAAAGATTCAGCAGGTAATGGACCCAAATTGTTGCTGGATAAATAAGTCTCTAAAAAATATCGGTCAGGATGTGCGTTAACACTATAGCCTTGCATTCGAGCTTGAATGTTCTTATAAAAAAGAGGTACGGTGAATATATCGTCTGTTTGTGCGGCGAAAGGATGAAAGTAGGATTCAAAACCCGGTTTAGTTGACCATTTATCAAAGGTAATGCCATTTTTATAGGTGGCATTGCAACGGGGCATCCACTCTGAGTCGGCGACACCAATAGCATCAAAAAATAACTTTAAGTGCGGCGTACTGCCCTCGCCAACACCAATAATGCCAATTTCTTTAGATTCAACCAGGCAAATTTCGGTGTCTTGCCATTTACGCGCCAATAAATTTGCCGCCATCCATCCTGCTGTGCCACCACCAACAATCAATACTTTTTTCGGTGTTCCGTCGTTATTTAACATTGCTACCTGCTCATAGTTGATAATATTAAAGGCTATTACTTTTCTAATTTTGCTTATTTTCGTAATTTCTCAGCAAAAAAATCTTTGATAATTCTGATGTCTTCAAGCGACAAGTCGCCAAGTATGTGTTGTGGGTGATCTGGAATATAAGACCTTGGGTCTATTTCTTGATGAAATAGGTAATGATCGAACATACAGCGCCAGGCCTCACGTTGTTTTTTCGTTAAATTTCGCATCGCTAACATTGCGATATTCAAACTATCAATTGCGCTGGGTGACACTGAATTAGGCCCGGAAGAGCCACTCCACCAATAATTCATTAATGCGTTCACTTTTGCTAACGATTCAACGTTATGCCACCAAAGCATAGGAATAAAAATGGCATCTCCAGGTTCAAGTTCAGCACTATAGGCCTCGTTCAGGGCAAGTTTGAATAGTGGATAACGTTCAAAGTCAGGCTTATTGATATCGACTAAACTCGTTGGAGCGCCTGCTGGCGTAAAGTTGAGTGAGCCTGGGTATAAGTGGCATGTTTGCTCAGGTGGAAAAAGTGTAAAACGTCGACGACCAGCGACAACACAAGCAAGATTATCTGAGCTATCATAATGGGTATTCACAATTCCCTCATTACCAATCCATAAGCGCGGCTCTATTTCGGGAAAAAAATCGGAACTATTTTCAGCAACTAAACCCGGTAAAATTTCGTTAATAGGTGTGCCTTGCATCGAAATAGCAGGGTAAACATCTCTATCAATCAGCTCGATAAGACGCCCTAAAAATAGATCTAAGCGTTCTTCACCACTTAAATAATTTATGTCGGTGATAGCTTCATTGTAATAGAAACGTTTATTGGCAGATGGAGGAGCAACCACCATAGTGGTTTTTTTACCGTTATAAAATTGATTGAGATAGGCGACGAATTCATTTGCTGACTGTTTGGCTGAGGCAATGAATGGCCAACTTTTAGCAAATCCCCGTAGCACTATTGGTTTTTGGCTAGGCACAACGTCGCTAAAAAATTGCTCCGCACTTAGCGTCGAATATTCCGGAATAGCTTTATATGCTGTCATGGTTTTTTGCACTCATTTATAACACCACACTTATGTGAATCAACGAATTCATGGTCTTGCTAGCTGTTTTTCTTAATATACGCTGGGCAATTTGCTTGAATATAGTCATAGTGATGAGGAATTTTTAGAACCGTATCTTGAATGTTTTTAATATTTTCATTTAATGTATTGGCTAAGTTTTGGCTGTGAAAGCCATTCACCAAAGGGTGGTGCTTTTGTGGGCGTATTTTCATTCCTTCTAAAATAGAGCACCAGCTGTCAAGAGTAAAAAATTGCCCTTGGTGATGTTCTAATTGCCCTCTGGTGCGAAATATGCGTATTTTTTCTTGCAATGATGTTGGCACTGGCATCGTTTGGCACCACTGCCAAAACTCCGTATCATCTCGGCCTGAAGTGCAATAATGTAAAATAATAAAATCGCGAATTTCTTGGTAATCAGCATCAATTTTCTGATTAAATGCTTGTTCGTTGTCAGCATCAAAATCGCCATCAGGAAAATGCTTTATAAAATGCACTAAGGTTTTATAGACCAAGTGAATGGCGGTAGACTCTAAAGGTTCTAAAAAACCGCTGGCAAGCCCAAGTGCTAAACAGTTGTTGTGCCAAAGCTTTTTACGCTTACCAGTAACAAATGGGAGAATTCTTGGTTCATTAAGCACTTTGCCATTAATACTACTCAGCAAAGTCTCGATCGCTTTTTCGTCGCTGCAAAACTGACGTGAAAAAACATAGCCATTGCCGGTTCTGTGTTGCAAAGGAATTTGCCATGACCAGCCAGCTGCTTGAGCGGTTGCTATGGTATAGGGCACGGGTTTATTTACTTGCTCGGTTTGTACTGCCACTGCTCGATTACAAGGTAAATAATGCGACCAATCTTCGAAACCAACCTTGAGTGATTTATTGATTAAAAGCCCGTTGAAGCCAGTACAGTCGATAAAAAAGTCACTACTGACAGTCGTGTCGTTGTCTAACGCTAGGTTGTGTATAAACCCTTTGTTATCAAGGTTAACCTTTTTTACTGTTGCTTCTATTCTGTTGACTCCACGCTGTTGACAAAGATCGCGTAAATATCGGGCAACTTGTACGGCATCAAAATGCAGTGCATGAGCATAGTTTGATAATACCCAGTTTTCAGACTGAATAGGTCGCAGCATAAAGCGTTCATTTTCTGCCATAATGGCACTTGGTGAATAATCAAGCCAACGTGTTTTTTGCCCATCTGCAAGAGACTTTAGCCAGGCCTGATAGAAATCAAAGCCATTAATATCTTTGCCAATCTTGCCAAAGGGATGAAAGAAATTTTCCCCTGGGCTTAGCCAATCATCGAAGCGAATACCTAATTTAAAACTGGCAGACGTCGCTTGTATAAACTCTTTGAGGTTGATCTGACACGCTTGGATGAAGTCCATTATTGACGGTACAGTAGACTCTCCAACACCAATGGTGCCAATATCGGCTGATTCAACCACAGTAATTTTAATATTACTGCCTCTTAAGGCGCTTGAAAGCAATGTTGCCGCCATCCAGCCAGCCGTGCCACCACCTGTAATGCAGATAGATTTCAAGGCGTTATTCATAATAAAATTATATTCCCCAGTAATCATTCTCTATTGCGAGGCTAAATGTGCTTTATCCTCATTAAAATAATATAAACTACGCCCAGCTGCCTGTGCGTAGTTTATATTAAATTTTTTCGTATTTGCTATTAGAAAACTGCACTAAGCGTTAACGAATAACGACGGTCTGATGTGAAAGAAAATGCATCAGTTAATGTTCCTTGTTGATCTTGTTGATATTGAGTTTCTGTCTCCGTTCCTAAGACGTTATTGACTTGCAAAGTGACTTTAAGGTTATCGTTAATCTTATAGTTGAAGCTTGCATCCATTATGCCTTGATCTTTTGAATAAGCCGGAACAAATTCTTCAGACTCACGTAAAGTTAGCAGGTATGCTGAACGCCACGTATAAGCTAAACGGAAAGAGATATCGTCTTTCTCATACATGCCAACAATATTGAAATTCTGATCTGAATAACCTTGCAAGGGTAAGCCGGTAAATTGGCGAAACGAATTACGGTTGTCGGTAATAGGTACACCGGCACCTGTGGTTGAAAGCGTGCGGGTTGGGTTGGTATTTGGGTCTTCCAAATCGTTTTGATCAATATAGGTATAGTTCAGTTGCAAGCCTAAACCACTCCATATCCCAGGTAACATATCGTAAAACTGCGAGTATGCGAATTCAACACCACGAATAGTGCCTGAGCCCGTATTAGCCGGACCATAAGCTGATACGGGGTAAACGTTACCATCGACTTCAACCTCAGTCGAACGGGTTTCATTTCGAATGATGTTGGACAGTTTTTTGTGGAATAAGCCAACCGTTACCGCACCAGCATCGGCAAAATACCATTCGGTTGTTAAATCTAAATTAATCGACTCTTCAGGCTCTAAGAAAGCGTTACGTGCGTTAGCGCTAATTTCAATATTTCGCAGGTCAACAACAGGGTTAGTTGCTTCATCTTTACCTTCAGAAGGATTTAGCAGAACCTCTTCGTAATCCAGACTAATGTTCATTTTATTAGCTGAATCAATAAGGCTTGGGTAATAAAGGCCTTTAGATGCGCCGAACCTAACAATAACATCATCAGTTACCGCTAAATTAAGGTTTAAGCTCGGTAGTACGGTAGTATAATCTGCGCCATCTATTGTGCTGCTAAAGCTTTCACCTGAAGCTAAGGCAAAAATACTTGGATAGTCATTTTGCATTACTTGGTATAGTGAAGATGATGGATCGGTACCGCGCCTAGCGGTTGCAGGGGTATTGATACCACCCGTTGATTGCAGCTGATAATTAACATAACGTAAACCAATATTACCTCTGAGTATCATATCTGAATTATCAATATCAAAGTCGAAATCACCACGAAGATAAAATTCAGTGCGCTCTGTTTTACTTGAGCTAATATGGCGAGGGGCAAAATGGCTATGAACACGGTCGCTTAAGTCTTCATATGGCACTGCACAGCCGCCGCTACCATCCATAGCATTGCCTACAGCACTCCAAGTGCCACATCCATCACGTAGTGTTTGTGCGTAATTTTCTGCTAAATCCATACGAGGGAATAAAAAGCTGTTATTAGCGCCAATTAACGTATTGCCATTGTAATGGTCTGCAAAGCTAATGCGATCGTATAATTCAGGTACTACTTGCGGCGAAGCGTTGTAAGAGGCTTGTGCGTTCCAAGGCGTACCTAAAGCTTGCCATCCTTCATAATCGGTATCACGAACTGTTAATTCTTTTTCAGAATAATAAACACCAGCTTTTATTGCCGTAAAAGTACCATCTAATTTGTATTCTACGTCAATTTTAAAGCTGTCAGAGTCCGCTTCATTGTGCTCTTCTTGCTGCATGCCACTGGCTAATCGTAAAATTGGATTAGTGTCAGGGTCTACATTTGGTGGGTTAGAGGTATTGGCATTTAAGTATTCGATCGTCGGGGTATCACCTCTTAAATCTAAGAAAAATGGCGCATGCTCTGCAGTTTGATTGCCATTAATGCGTGAAGTTAGCGAATTGTTATGAACAATTTGTTCAGAATTAATATGCTGATAATCGACAGCAATGGTTAGCAAGTCGGTCGGCTTAAAGACAATATTTAACGAGGTATCGTCAACAGTACTTTCATTGAAGTTATAACGTGAACGAAATTGCAACGGTAGCTCTGGGTGATTTGAAATACCGACACCGGAAGTGAGGTAGCCATTACCATCGACAGTTAAAGGATAGTCTTGCTCATTACCATCGAAGCCATTAAACCACTGAATGCCATTAGGTGCATATGGTAAAAAGCCACGGTCACCTGAAGCAATAACATGTTCTCGCCACTCTAAAGAAGCTTTAGAATTGATATGTTCTAACGTTGCAGTAATTCTTTCATCTTTACTTTGCCATTGTAAACTTGCCGTTAGGCCTTGGCGCTTACGATCATTTTCTGCACTTGTCATGGTATAACTCGCGGGGGCATACCATGTGACTCCCTCAGGCTGACCATCAAGTTCTTCAGCTTCAAAAGGAGCGGTATAATTTGCTGCATCGTCTGCTGAATATTGCACAGTATCACTTTGGCTATCGCCACAAGCACGCCAATCTGTTGCGCCAGGAATACAAGGGTTGGAGTATTGGCCTGCAATAACACCAGGACTTGGTGTGCCCCATTGATCATATGAGAAAGTATCAGCAGGGCCACGGCTGTGAAAATTACCTAAGCCGAAGCCATCGCCACGGGTCTTAAATTCAGAATGAGATGCAGCCACAAGTACACCGAATTTTCCGGCATCTGTATCCCAATTATCAGAAAAAAGTGCACTAAATGAAGGGGTTGTTTCTTCTCTATAATCGCCATGACTTGCTTTTGCACTAATCGCGAACATTTGCTTGTCAGAATCAAAAGCCTTTCGCGTAACTAAATTTACTGTGCCCGCGATACCACCAGAAATTCGATCTGCGGTTTGGTTTTTATAAACTTCTACGGCACCTAATAATTCGGACGGGAAATCTTCATAACTCAGCCCGCCATGCGGATTGGCACTAAAGGAATCTCGACCATTAATTTCGCTGCGCACACGGTCTAAACCGCGCACGAGTACACCGGTGCCTTCATCGGCAAAATGTTTTGGGTCACTCGATGACGCGAAGCGCTCAATGGTTACACCAGGTAAACGTTGCACGGCTTCGGTAACCGATGCATCAGGTAATGCACCAATATCTGAAGCGGTAATGGCATCCATCACGGTATCGGCATGGCGCTTTAAACTCTGAGCACTCTCAATGCTATTACGCATGCCGAGAACTTCAATGACTTCAATATTTTCTTCTTCTGCCTGTTTTTTTTCAGTGTCGACTTCTTCGGCAATTACTAATGACGAAAGTGAGCAAGTAATAGCTGCGGATATTGCTATTACAAGACGTTTTTTTTCAAATGTTTTAGACATTTTATCCCCTCTCCATTTTTGTATTTTAATATTCAATTATTCATGGCTTATTTTTATTTTTATTTTTATGCTAGGACAGCGCTGTCATTTGTTGGTTATACAATACACTCTCAAAAAATAAAAGCTACAGATTGTTTATAAAATATACAATTTGTATTCGGTACTAGTTTATAAATAATTGCGTTTTATGAAGAAGGCGACCTGCTAATAAAATAAAAATAGTGTGAATATTAAGCTTTGTGTAAGGGAAGCTTAAACAATTAAACAGCAATCATTTTATTCCGCGTAACATTAATAGTGTCATCTGGTTAATGTTATAGCTATTTTTGAACTTACTTACTAAGCAAGTCGCCACTTCTAGTCCAAACATATTGTGCTAATTACAACCGTTAAGTTATAAAGTAACCTCAAATACATCTTGAACTTGTTACTTTTTAACATTAGTATGTATGAGAAATCAACAGTTATTTGAATGTTTTTTGTTCTTTTTTTTGATGTGATTATAAAAAACAATAATAAAACAACTGGTTATGATGTAGGAGAGGGTGTTGAACAAAAATTTAAAATGTAAAGATAGTCAACATCAGTCAACTGTTTTTGAAAAAGGTAGTGGCTGTTTGAGCTCGCTGACAGAGAAAGGGTGGAGTATTTTAGCAGAAGAAGTGAGCCTTCCCATTGCCGTGATTAATGAAAATCGACTAATAAAGAATGCCAAATGGATGCAAAAATTTAGCGATAAAGCTGAGGTGAAACTAGCCCCTCATGGCAAAACATCGATGGCGCCAGAATTATTTAAGGTGCAGTTAGCCCAAGGTTGCTGGGGAATAAGCCTAGCAACCGTACCACAAGTAATAAATGCAGCTCAGCATGGTATTCAACGCATTATTTTAGCTAACCAATTAGTTGGTAAGCTGCACATGCAATTGCTTGCCGATTTGCTATCAACATCAGATCTAGAGTTTTACTGTTTTGTTGATTCAACAGAAAATGCCGTGGCTTTAGGGGAATATTTTGCCACAAGAAATATTGCTTTAAATATTTTGATTGAAGTTGGTGTTACACAAGGACGGTGTGGCTGGCGTGACCCTGATAATATTAAGCCATTATTAGAGGTTATAAAGCAGTTTCCTCATTTAAAGTTATGCGGCGTGAGTTTCTATGAGGGAGTTATTCATGGTAATGAAGCAGAAACAGAGATTAGAAGCTTTATTACAAGCATTAGCCGCTTAGTGAGTAAGTTATACCAAGAAAATTTATTCGATTTAGAGCAGGTGATTATTACCGGTGCAGGCTCTGCTTGGTATGACATTGTTGCTCAAGCGTTGATGTCTAGCCAGAGTATGCGAAATATTAATTACACTGCCATTATTCGACCAGGCTGCTATTTAATACACGATACCGGAATTTATCAGAGTGCACAGGATAAAATTGTGCAACGCAGTCAATTGGCTTGCGATGTATCTGGTGAGTTGACCTCTAGTTTGCAGTTATGGGCCTATGTGCACTCAGTACCTGAGCCGGGACTGGCAGTGATAGGGTTAGGTAAGAGGGATGTTGCCTTTGATGCCGGTTTGCCTACGCCGGAATACTTTTATCGACCAGGGACAGAAAAGCCGATAAGTGTTGATAAATCATGGCAGGTGGTCAGTATTATGGATCAACACTGTATGATGAAAATTGCTGACAACACCTTACTGCGTCCTGGGGATATTATTTGTTTTTCCAGCTCTCACCCTTGCTTAACCATGGATAAATGGCGTCATATCGGGCTTATTGATGATAATTTTGTTGTTTATAAAACCATTGAAACCTTTTTTTAACCCGAATTTTTTAAATGCTATAAAAGCTTGTGCTTATAGCCAAAGAGTAAAATGAATGGATATTGTTAATAGTATTAAAGAAGGCTTAGGGCATTTTAGTCCAGCCGAAGAAAAAGTTGCACGCTTTATTTTGGCTGATTTAAATTATGCTGCCAATGCGCCAATTAATGACTTGGCTGAAAAAGCGCAGGTAAGTCATGCCAGTATTACGCGTTTAGCCAAAACTTTAAAATGTGCGAATGTACGGGAATTTAAGTTAAAAATAGCGCAATCAGCCGCCGTTGGAGAAAGGTTTACCAATGAAAAATCGGTTGCTAAACAAGATATTTCACATGTTTATCAATCGATTAATGACATTTTGTCACTCAATGTTGGCTTAATTAAGGATGAAATTGTTCATGCCGTCAGTCAAAGTATTTGTGCTGCTAAGCATTGTTTAATTTTTGGTGTTGGTGGCGGTAGCAGTATGATGGCAAAAGAGTGTCAAAATAGATTCTTTCGCTTAGGTATTCCGAGTAATTCGCATTCCGATCCTATGATGATGCGAATGACCGCATCTACGGTTGATAAAAATGATGTTGTGCTTTGTTTGTCCTTAGGTGGTATCAGTCCTGATGTTTATAGTTCGGCCGTTATCGCGAAAGAATACGGCGCGACTGTCGTTGCTATTTGTCCAGACGGCAAGCTGGCGACATTTGCCGACTATCATTTACCGATAAAAACCCAAGAAAGTGATTATATCTTCAAACCTAGTGCCTCTCGATATGTGATGTTAGCGGCAATTGATATTTTATCGAGTGAGCTAGCAATGAAAAATCAAAGAAAATCGCGCGAAAAGCTACGACGTTTAAAAATCCAACTTGATAGCCATCGGGAAGAAAGCAGCGATAGCAATAGCAGTGATAGCCATTCCAATCGCTTGCCATTAGGAGATTAACTGCGTGATTAATGATGTTAATTCCTCTAGTTCTAAGCTGACGCAATGTGATTATTTAATTATCAATAGCGACATTTTTGATGGCAGTGGTGCGGCGCCGATTAAGCAAGATGTTGCTATTAGCGGCGATAAAATTGTTGCGATAGGGGACTTAAAGGAATTAACGGCTAAAAAAGTAATTAATGGCAAAGGCTTAGCGTTAGCGCCCGGTTTTATTGATGTTCATACTCATGATGATTTAGAGCTGATACGCAATCCAAGTATGCTAAATAAAATCAGCCAAGGAGTGACAAGCGTCATTATTGGTAACTGCGGTATTAGCGCCAGCCCCTATCAATCCGCTAACCCGCCCGTTGATCCGGTTAACTTACTAGGTCAAGCAAGTGAATTTATTTTTCCATCATTGCAAGATTTTGTTGAGCACTATCATCAGGTCAAACCGAGTATTAATGCCGCCGCTTTGGTCGGTCATACGAGCTTGCGTGCACAGGTGATGGCTGATTTAAATCGGCCGGCAACAGCAGAAGAAATAATGACCATGGTGGGGTTATTTAAACAGGCGTTAGCACAAGGAGCAAAAGGTTTAAGTACCGGGCTTGCTTATGAAAATGCGCAAGCAGCGTCGGGGGCTGAAATTTCAGCTCTAGTACAGCAAATTAAAGATTTTGATGGCATTTATAGTACCCACATCAGAACCGAATTTGACGGAATTATTGCTGCCTTAGATGAAGCTTTTTTTACCGCTAAACAAGCAGACGTTCCTGTGGTAATTTCCCACCTAAAATGTGCAGGAAAAAATAATTGGGGTCGAGCTGATGAAGTTATCGCTCATATAGAGCAGCATCAAAAAGCACAAAAAATTGGCTGTGATTGTTACCCTTATCATGCCAGCTCTAGCACCTTAGATTTACAACAAGTGACAGAAGACTTTGATATTTTGATCACTTGGTCTGATCCTTATCCTGAAAAAGCTAAACAAACTTTGGCAGCAATCGCGCAACAGTGGCAAGTTTCTTTGCAAGATGCGGCTCTGCGCTTGCAGCCAGCCGGCGCGGTTTACCATGGTATGAATGAAGATGATGTCCGTAAATTTATTACATTTCCTCATAGTATGATTGGCTCTGATGGCCTGCCTTGTGATCCGCATCCTCACCCAAGGTTATGGGGAACATTCCCCCGCGTATTGGGTCGCTATTGTCGAGATGAAAAATTATTAAGCTTATCTAACGCTATTCACAAAATGACGGGATTGTCTGCGCGTGAATTTAAATTAAAGCAAAGAGGCTTTATTCGCGTCGGACATTACGCCGATATTGTGCTTTTTAATGCTGATACTATTGCTGATCTAGCAGATTTTTCTCATCCAGTAACACTATCTAAGGGCATAGAATATGTTTGGGTTAATGGGCAATTAAGCTATCAAGCGGGACGTAGCGACAAACAAATGTTCGGAAAAAATAAAGGTGCAGGACGCTTTTTGAAACACGAAGCGGTTTCACCTAACGATTAACAAAAACACTCTTAGTTAAGGAAAAAGAAATGACAATTAAGCGCTATGGCATTGAAGGTGGGCAAGGTACTGGCGGGCAACACTTACCCTTTTCACGAGCCGTTGAAGCGGGTGGCTGGCTTAGAGTCTCAGGTCAAACTCCCATGCGTAATGGTGAAGTTGTTGAAGGCGGTATTATTGAGCAGTCACGTATCGCGATTGAAAACTGCATTGACATTATGGCTGAAGCAAATTATCGCCTTGAGCATGTTACCCATGTGTCAGTGGTGTTAACTGATGCCCGTTACTTTCAGTCTTTTAATAGGGTCTTTAAAGAGTTTTTTGGCGAACATCCACCAGCACGTATATGTTTAGTGGCTGATTTAGTGGTGGACTGTAAAGTCGAAGTGGATGTTACTTGCTATAAAGCACTTTAACTATACCCAAACCGCTTGAAACTGCATTTTCAAGTGGCTTGGGTATAACTATCAGCGAAAGAGTGAACATTTTTTAAAAGGAGTCAGTGTGAGTATCGTATTTACTTTAGCCTTTATTAGCTACATGTTGCTAATGATAACGGTCGGTTGGTGGGTTTCTCGACAGCAGAAATCTGGCGATGACTTTCTCCTTGCTGGACGAAATGTGCCTTTATTGCTGTCGTTAGGAACCACAGTTGCGACTATGGTAGGCACTGGCTCTTCCATGGGGGCGGTTGGTTTTGCCTATCATAATGGCTGGGCTGGTGCTTTATATGGTTTAGGTGGCGCGTGCGGCATTTTACTCTTAGCGTGGATTTTTGCACCTGTACGACGTTTGCAATTTACCACCATGAGTGAAGAACTTAGCTATTATGTGGATAATAATGCTTATGTTAAAAACATTGTCGCTTTTATCATTTATGCGGCCAGTATCGGTTGGCTTGGCGCCCACATTATTGGCGGCGGCATGTATCTATCTTGGTTGACAGGTATGGACGTTCAATGGGCTAAGTTACTCATCGCATTAAGCTTTGCCATTTACGTCATCATCGGTGGTTACACCGCCGTGATCTGGACTGACTCTATTCAAGCTTTAATACTCTTTATCGGCTTTATTGCGATGGCTTATTTCTCTGTTGAATATGTTGGTGGTTGGCAAGTGATGATGTCAGCACAGCCTACCGAAAATACTAGTTTCTTGGCTTTTGAAAAAATGGGTACCTTACCGGCATTTTCTTTGGCACTCGCTGTTTTAGTTGGTGTACTCGCAACTCCCTCATTTCGCCAACGAATATATTCTGGCAAAAACGTTAATACGATTCGCAAATCATTTATTTACTCTGGTGTACTTTATTTAGGCTTTTCAATCATTCCAGCTATTATCGGCATGAGCGCATACAGTATCAACAATGAATTAGATAATGCCGCGTTTGCTTTTCCCTATATCGCGTTAAATGTGATGCCGTTGGCGCTAGGGGTATTAATTATTATCGCTGGTATTTCGGCCACCTTATCGAGTGCCAGCTCTGATGCCATTGCGGGTGTTAGCGTCTTGTTAACTGATATATATCGATTAGTAGTGGGTCAGCCACCAGAGCCAAATAAAATGATTTTGTTTTCTCGCCTTGGGCTGGCTTTTACCATTGGAACCGCCTTATTACTGGCGATGATGTCAAATGACATTATTAGCTATATTACCAAAATGATTGCTATTTTAATGTCAGGCATGTGCGTTTGTGGTTTGCTGGGGCGTTTATGGCCGCAATATAATTGGTATGGAGCAATAGCTACCTTATTTATCGGCACGGTGACTGCTATTGTCGTTAGCATCAATAAGCCTTTACACGAATATTTTGGCAATCCGATATTGCCGGCTATTATTTTTTCGGCGCTAGCCGGTATAACGATAACACTACTGACGTCCCGCTTGCTGAAAAGTGATCAAGTTGCCGATAGCCAAGCGAGTGTTACCAGCCAAAGGGCAGCGAAATGATAAATATTCTGTTTTTTGGCGAATGCATGATTGAAAGTCATGCTAAAGGAATATTTCGGTTTGGCGGAGATAGCTTAAACAGCGCACTTTATCTTGCTAGGGTGACATCTCAAGAAAAAATTATGGTGAGTTATGCGACCGCAATAGGTCAAGATAACGAAAGTTCACAACTGCTGGCAAAATGGCAGCAAGAAGGCATTGATATTAGTTTTGTCAACAAGATAGAAGGAAAGCCGCTTGGGCGATATTCAATAAGCAATAATGAACAAGGAGAGCGCAGCTTTTGTTATGAGCGTGATGATAGTGCTGCTAAATATTACTTTTCTCATTCCAACAAGGCCTTTGAAGCCGCCTTACTCAACAACAAGATAGATTATTTTTATTTTACTGGTATTAGTCTTGCGATTTTATCGGAGCAAGATTGTCAGTATTTGTTTCAGCTGCTAACAACGTTTAAGCGTCAAGGTGGGCGAGTTGTTTTTGATAACAACTACCGACCGATATTATGGCAAAACCGTCAACCTTTACCGATTTATCATCAGGCGATGAACTTGGCTGATATCGCCTTTCTTACCGATGAGGATGAGTATGCTCTTTATGGTGGCGATACTATTGCATCGATACTGAGTCGTTATCCATTGTCCTCGCTCGGTGAAGGAGTTGAACTTGTCATTAAACAAGGTGCTAAGCCTTGTTTGATTAGGGCTGCAGAAAAGGATGTAGCTCTGCTACAGATCTCTAGTCCAGAACTAGCTAATGAAAAAATTATTGATACTTGCGCCGCCGGCGATGCTTTTGCCGTAGGCTACTTAGCAAAGCGCTTAAGTGGCGAATCAATACCAGTATCAGCGCAATTTGCTCATGTACTTGCAGGTCGAGTTATCCAGTATTCCGGCGCCATTATTGCGCCTGAAGATATGATTGACTTAATGCCGTGTAGCACCCCTGAAAAAATTAGAGGTTGAACTAACTTTGAAAAAGTTAACAAAAATAATTATTAAAGTAAGAAAGCTTGTATCGCGCCTGCAACTATTAGCTATCTCTTTGAGTTTAATACTTTGCTCTTTTAGTGGTCTTGCGAGTGACTCGATAAGACATGGCAATGTTTATAAGCCTAACGATAATTGCCTGACACTTATGCCATGTCCTAAACAGCTGATAAAAGCTGATGGCAGTTTTATGTTAACGCAAGCACCTAAGCTGTTTGTTTCAGGTCTGAGTGAAAAAAGAAAACAGGCTGCGCTCAAACGTTTTACTGAGCAAGTTAAAAGGGTACCGGGTTTTGCTTTTCAAGGCTTTATACCGGTTGAAGATAGCAATTTGGCTGATGTTAAATTAATTATTGAGAGCGATAATAATTTAGAACAGGGTAATTATTTACCTCAGTTAGGTGATAACGAAAGCTATCAACTGACCATCACCAAAGCAGTTATTAATATTAAGACGGTCAGTGACTTTGGCGCCTTGCATGCATTAACTAGCTTGCTACAAATTATATCTATACCTGAACTTTCAGCGACAGTGACGCAAAAAAAGTTCTTAACATTACCAGCGATACAAATTAATGATCAACCACGTTTTCAATGGCGAGGTTTACTTATTGACAGTGTTCGGCATTTCATACCGCTTAATGCTATTAAACGGCAACTTGATGGTATGGCGGCGGCTAAGCTCAATGTTTTTCATTGGCATTTAACCGATGATCAAGGCTGGCGTATTGAGTCTAAAGCTTACCCTAAATTGCACTTATTGGCCTCAGATGGCTTGTATTACAGCCAACAAGAAATCAAAGAACTAGTGACTTATGCCAGTAATTTAGGCATCAGGGTTGTGCCTGAATTTGATTTGCCGGGTCATGCTTCAGCGATTGCGGTTGCTTACCCTGAGCTTATCACTGAAAAAAACAACTATGTTATGGAGCGTCAATGGGGAGTATTTGAGCCATTACTTGATATCACCAACCCTAAAACTTATCAATTTATTGAGGCTGTTATCACCGAGTTAACGGATTTGTTTCCTGATGAGTATCTACATATTGGTGGCGATGAAGTAAATCCAAAACAATGGCTTGGTAGTAAAGATGTCAGAGCCTTAATGCTAAAGCACAATTTGAAAGACGCTGATGATGTGCAAAGTTTTTTCAACGTAAAGCTGCAAAAAATTCTTAGCAAGCATAAACGAAAAATGATGGGCTGGGATGAAATTCATCACAAAGACTTACCTCAAGATATCGTTGTACAATCATGGCGAGGCTTAGATTCACTTAATCGCATAGCGGGTAGTGGTTATCAAGCATTATTATCAGCAGGCTTTTATATCGACCAACCGCAAGCGACAGCTTATCATTACCGTAATGACCCGTTAGCCAATATTGCATTAGCGAGTCAAAAAGCCAACCAAGTACAACAGCTACAGATGCAAAACGCGGGGCAGTGGCGCACTTGGTCGTTTACTATGCCTAGGTTAAAGGGCAGTGCGGTGAAAGGCTCATTGACATTAATCTCCCATGAAAAAAACAATAAGTTTATTGGCTATTTGAAACTTAATGAACATCACCATAAAGAAATAGTCATTCATTCTTCACTCCAAGAGTTACAAGATAATCAGGTTGTTTTTTCGCACGATAGTTGGATGGGGCCAATGCGTTTTGAATTATCACTGTCAGCAGCAGAGCTTAGTGGTTTTACTTTACTCGGTAATAGCTATTACCCGATAGAATCAAATGGCCAAGCTATTCTAGGGGAAGTACCAATTACCTTGCAGCCACTGCTTGCTATTGAGCAGGCTGAAAATATATTAGGCGGCGAAGCGACATTATGGTCAGAGCTGATTGACGAACAAAATATCGATTTACGCACTTGGCCGCGCTTGTTTGCCATCGCCGAACGTTTTTGGTCACCCGAGTCGCTAAAAGACAGTGATGATATGTATCATAGGTTAATGATTATTGATGACTATGCTGCTGATATTATTGCTTTACAGCATCAGGAACAACTACTGGCAGGATTTACCAATTTAATTGCTAAGCCCTCAACAGAGCAGCAAGAGCTTGCTGCGCTAGTTACGTTTGCTGAGGCATTAGAGCCTGCCCATTATTACACTCGCCATCATCTGAAATATCAAAAAAATCAGTACCATCAAAATGCAGCGTTAAATAACTTTGTTGATTACTTACCCGTTGAAAGCTATAGCCTGATCATGATGGAAGGTTACCTAAGAGATTATAAATTAGGGGATAAATCAGCGTTACTAAAACTGGAGAAGAAATTCTTGCTTTGGCAAGAAAATGCTAAAAAATTATCCATGTTAATAACTCAAAACAACAAGTTATCTTCGTTGTCAGCAGTTGTTTCTGATCTGCAAAAATTTAATCGACTGGCGTTAACAGCAGTTGAGCGTTGTATTAGTGGTGATTTGTATAACAAAAAGTCGCTAAGGAAATTGGATAACAAATTACTTGCCTTACAACAAACACCAAAAGAGATAGTAATAGCTGCAATACCTTTGGCGCGTAGCTTATTAAAACACTGCCAAATGACGAGAGAATAAAGCTTATTCACACAATTTTAATGAGAAGAATTTATGTTAAAAACTTTATCGCTGGCGTTTGCCATTTCCATGTTGGCTGTTTTTCAGGTAGCAAGTCATGAAGTAGATAATAAATCAAATAAGTTATATACCAGCTCTGACTGGATAACTGATGGTGTTTTTACTCATGGTGTTGAAGGCCCAGCAGTTGACGAAAATGGTGTGTTATATGCGGTAAATTACCAACAACAAGGCACTATCGGAAAAGTTATTGGCAGGGATAACAGTGAAATACTATTAAAGCTTAGTAACAATTCGGTTGGCAACGGCATTCGTTTTGACCGCAATGGCAATATGTATATTGCGGACTACGTTAATCATAATATTTTAAAAGTCAGTGCCGCAGGTCTTAAAGATAGTGAAAAGCAAGCACCGATAGCAGAAGTATACGCTCATTCACCCTTAATGAATCAGCCAAATGATATTGCCATTATGTCAAATGGGATCTTGTTGGCGAGTGATCCTAACTGGACAAAAAACACGGGGCAGCTATGGCGCATCAACCAAAACGGTGAACTGGCTTTATTGGAAAAAAGCATGGGCACCACCAATGGCATAGAAGTGAGCCCTGATAATAAAACGCTTTACGTTAACGAAAGTGTGCAAGGTAACGTTTGGCAATATCAGCTATCTGCCGACGGCAGCATTAGTAATAAAAACCTTTTGATTCACTTTGATACGCACGGTTTAGATGGCATGAGAGCAGACAAGCACGGCAACTTATATATCGCGCGTTATGGCAAAGGCGTTATCGCTATTGTTTCACCGCAAGGTGTGCTTTTACGTGAAGTAAAACTTAAAGGCCAATTTCCAACCAATGTCGCTTTTGGTGGCAGCGATGGTAAAACTGTATTTGTTACCATGCAAAAACGTGGTGCGATAGAGGCATTTGTCAGTGAGTTTTCAGGTCGTAGTTATCTTGAAAGATAGGCAGAAGGTATTAAAAACTCTCTGAGGCATCCGGTTATTGGCTTGGATAACTGAGCTTAAAAAATAAGCTAGAGAAAAATAACTAAAAGCATTCTAACCCAGCAGAGATAAAATAAAGGCACTCTTATGAAAAGATATAGAAGATTTTTTAGCAAGCTGTTGATTAAAATTTTAATCATACTGCCTGTAACCGTATGGGCTGTTTCAGAAGCAGAAAAACTGCCTGTGCGTGGTTTTGCCGTTGCTTCACCAACCCCTGCTAATTTTAATCATTTTATCGATTTTGTTAACAACGATTTGTCAAAAACAGCTATTAATCAGTTGTTTCTGAGAATTAACTACAATTATCAGTTTAAGTCTCACCCTGAGCTCGCAGAAAAAAATGCCCTGACTGAGTTGCAAGTAAAAACAATTGTTAAAACGGCGGCACAATATAATATCGAAATTATTCCGATTATTAATATGTTAGGACATCAATCATGGAAAAAAGACATTATTCATTCATTGCTCAGGGTCTATCCTGAGTTCGAAGAAAATGCCGGTCTGAAACTACTCGATAAAGATTTTTATACCCGTGCATATTGTCCTAACCATCCTGATGTTCATGATGTGGTTTTGGCGGTGATTGATGAGTTAGTTGAAGTGTTTGGTGCTAAAGGCATACATCTGGGGATGGATGAAGTGTTTATATTGGGTGAGGATGGCTGTGAACGCTGTAAAGGAAAAAACAAAGCCGAACTCTTTGCTAATGAAGTGAACCTGTTCCAAGCGCATTTAGCAGAAAGAGATATTGATATGTATATATGGGGCGACAGATTACTAAACGGTCACACCACAGGCCTTGGTAAGTGGGGCGCTTCAAAAAATGATACTGACAGTGCAATCGATTTGATTTCTAAAAACGTTATTATTTGTGACTGGCAATATGAGTCTGCACCACCAACACCTGGCTATTTTGTGGTAAAAGGCCTAAATGTTATTAGTGCATCATATCAAGTGCCCAGTGTTGCTGAATTTCAGGTAGCTAATATGATAGCGATGCGCGCAAACAGCAACGACACCATTAAAAAACGCTTGCGTGGAGTAATGCATACCTACTGGGGAAGTTTTGATAGTTTTTATCAATGCTATCAAGGTAAGGTTTGCGATCATAAAGAACGCGCAAGTGCGGTGAAAACATTTAACAAGATTTATCCGAAGATAAAAGCTAATAACTAGTGTTATTTGGTCTCTAGGAAGGCTGAACTCTATTGTTTAGCTATATTTTATCGGGTTATTTAAAATTATTTGATGCAGCTTCTTGTGTCTTGGCTGTTGCCATACTATTTGAATGATCAAAATATTGAATTGAAGGAAATATGAAACAATTAAGGAAGCACATTATAGACTGTTTATAGTTTGTGATTTAAACGTTAACATTAATAATACCGTAAATAAGGTTTGCTGAATGATGGATTAGGCAGCAAATAAGTGCCTAATGACAGAAAAACAGAAAATTTTAATTGTTGAAGATGACCTCGATATAGCTGAAAGCCTTACCCTTTTTTTTCAGCATCATAATTACCTTGTTAAACATATTAGCGATGGAGCTATTGTTGTAGAAGAGGTTAGCGCCTTTCTGCCGGATCTGATCATTCTTGATATTATGTTACCAAACCAAGACGGGGTAACCTGTTGTAAGAATATTCGGCAATTTAGTAATGTCCCCATAATAATGCTAACGGCAAAAGTAGAGCAAGGGCATAAGCATGAGGGCTTAGTTGCTGGCGCTGATGATTATGTTTGTAAGCCATTTGATGTGATGGAGTTAGTGTTACGCACAAAAGCTATTATATCTCGCACCTATGGACAAGTTAGTTATAGCAAGGTTTCGGTAAATCAAGCAAAAGCACAAGTTAGTTATCAAGGTAAAAACGTTGTTTTATCGACGATTGAATTTAACCTGT
Organism: Colwellia sp. SU-HH01172; assembly: GCF_057553355.1. Classification (NCBI taxonomy): domain Bacteria; kingdom Pseudomonadati; phylum Pseudomonadota; class Gammaproteobacteria; order Alteromonadales; family Colwelliaceae; genus Colwellia; species Colwellia sp. SU-HH01172. Next base: position 127,815 of record NZ_BAAJMB010000007.1, read on the forward strand.
TTTATTTGCTTTTTAGTCACTCAGAGCGCATTTATTCTCGTGAAGATATTTTGCATTTAGCCTATCCGCAATATCGCCATATCACCGACAGAACAATTGATAGCCATGTTAAAAAGATCAGAAATAAATTTAAAGAGCTAAACATTGATGAAAACCCTATAGAGTCTATCTATGGTGCTGGTTATCGTTATGGCCTTAAGTAAAGTGTCAGAAGGTGTAGGTGCAGCGCTTCGCTCAGTAGTGTCGCCAGCGTTAATTTTACTGGTGTTACTTAGCTGCATTTTTGTTAAGGCAGCAAAAGCTGAGTCATTACTACAAGCAAAATTAGCTGACGTTATAGGAGCATCTAAAGCCGATGAAGCGAAAGTTGAGCACTTGTTGACTGAGGTGACTGGATTAGAGCTTATAGCCGTTAAACTTAAGCTGATTAGCATTTATCGAAAAAGTGGTCAGTCAAGTAAGGCTGAATCTATGTTGTCAGGCTTGCTTGAAAACTTATCTCAGTATGACAATAAGATGAAAATTGAAGTGCTTATTAGTCAAGCTGAACTGCTACGTAGCTGCAATAATTATGCTCAAGCAGCGGACGTTATGTTATTAAAAGTATTGCCGCTAGTTCCTTCAAATTCCCCAGAACTGGGCAGAATTTATCAGTTAACCGGCGTGTACTTTCGGCTACAAATGAAGTTAGTAAAAGCTAAAGAATACTATATTTTGGCATTGCAGCAATTCCGAGCAGTGAACGACAAAAGTGGTGAAGCGAAAGTTTATAGTAACTTAGGCGTATTGCATGAATCGTCAGGTGATTTAGCCTTAGCAGCTGAGTATCAAAAAAAAGCGATGCGCTTTTTTGAACGGGTCAATGATGTTGAAGAATTGGCGACGAATTACTTTAACCTTGGCGAACTTTATTATCGTTCGAAAGATTATCAAAATGCTTTAACTTTCTATGAACGAGCATTGTCGATCGACATGAAACTTAATAATATGCAAGATGTCGGTTATGATTATCACCGTATCGGAACTTTGTATTTTCAACAAAAACTTTTTGATAAAGCGCTAGCATCTACGCAACAAGCCATTGAGATATTTTCTCAAGAGTCGGCATTTCAAGTACTGTCTCGTTCATATATACAACAAGCTAAAATCCATCGAGCAATGGGCGATAGTGCGGCGCAATTTAATAACTTAGAGTTGGCTGAAACCGCAATAATAAAAGCGCCGTCTGATCATCAGCTAAGGATTGTTTGGCATAGTTTTGGCCAGTATTATTTAGATCATGGCGACTATTTAAAGGCGAAAGTTTACGCTGATAAATCTTATGTATTAGCGGATGATTTAGGGCTACTAACTTATCAATTAAGTGGCAGCTTATTGCAGGCAGATATTTATCAAAAACTCAAAAACTTTGAACGTGCAAATTACTTTTTACTTAAGTCTATTGATTTGAGAGCGCAACTGACAACAGAGCAGCATATTAAAGAAACTGAACGCCACAAACACGATATTAATTTGTTGCAAGAGCAAATTAAGGTAAACAAATTAGAAGAAAAACAGCAACAAACCGAGAAAGAAGTTGTTGCACAAAAATCAATGAACCAGCGTAATTTAGCCATTTTTATTGCCATAACTGTGTTATTTATTGTGCTGTTTTTCTTACTTTATCAGCGTCGAAAAATTGCGCTATTAAAAGCTAACCTTTATGAAGATGCACTAACACAGAAAAATCAACTATTGGCGGACGTCTCTCATGAATTGCGTACACCTTTAACGGCGTTGAAACTGCAAGTAGACGCTTTGAAATACAATTTGGTTGAAAATGTTGATTTAAGCTATCAAAAATTAAGCGAAAAAGTGATGGATATTAACCGCTTAATAACGGATGTTTATGAATTAGCTACCTCAGATGTTAATGGCCTATCTTTTAATGTCGAGCCTTGTGATGCGATTGAGCTGATTAATAAATGGCATACTGAGTTCCAGCAATATGTTGAACCGCAAGGGTTCCAGTGGCGTCTTAAATGCCATGTTCCTTCAGCAAAAGTAAATATTGACCAAGATAGGATTAAGCAAGTTTTATCTAATCTTATTTGCAATAGCGTTAGCTATACCGAAAAACCAGGTACAATCCAGCTCTCTGCAAATATTAGAAAGCAATCGCTTGTTCTCATTGTTAAAGACACAGCACCAAGTGTTAATGAAGATGAGCTAGAACAAATATTTGAGCGTTTATATCGTGTTGAAAAATCGAGAAGTCGGCAATCAGGTGGCTCTGGTTTAGGGCTGGCGATTAGTCAACGAATTATTGAAGCACACCATGGAGAAATATTTGCAAAGCAAAGCAATATTGGTGGCTTGGCTGTGATCATAAAACTACCACTACTTTAAGCTATTGCTTCTTTTAATTTTGTTTCCACATTTCTTCCTTATTTGTTTGTTAAGTTTGTTTCAGGAACTTAATCAAACGATACATAGCTTATGTTATTTTTTATTTTGGCGGTTTGCGCTCTTGTGGCATTAATTGCTGTTTGCTGGCCGAGTAGTGTTAGCAGTGCACGAAAGTTACGCAAAACTAGGTTTGTAAATGCTAACAAACAATTTTTTGCTAATACCAACTATCAAGCACAGCAACCAAGCGATGTTTGCCTTGAACAAGCCATGCAAAAAAAAATTCTACAAAGCAATATGCGTACAGTTGCTGCGCTTAATACTGAACTAGAAATTTATCGTGCCTATGATGATGCGCCATTGCCAGAAGCTGTCGTTGATAAAGTTTTAGCAATTACCTTAATAGATGAGACGGCTTGTAGTCTCGAAAAGCTGGTTGTTCTTGAGTATCTATATGGTTCGATCCAATTCAAGCATTTCGACAGCTTAAAAACCTTATTTTTACGTTACGGAAAGGACAACTACTTGTTCGCCATTGAAATTTTTAAGTTAATAAAAGCGAGTAGTAAGCACACAAAAACAAGCCAAGTTACCAATATTACAACAGCTGAACACATTAGGGCGCGATTTGAGTTACTTGATTTTATCTGTCAGCAAGTGGCTATTCCCACTGAGCTAATATCCACCGCCAATGAAAGCATACCTGCGCTTGACCGAGCGTAAACTAAAGTTCAATACCATCAAATCAAGTTATCCCGAAAAATTTTAGAACAGCAGGAACCGTAAACGATGCAAATGAATGCTCAGCTGGTAAAGTCAGCAATTAAGATTGTTAATATTATATCGCCACAACTTGCCTATGATTTGTTGAAAAAGCAATTACTGTTTCCGAAAAAGCAGCCAGAACAATGGCCTGATGACGTTATCAAAGTTGTCTTTAAAACACCGTTTGGTAATGTAAATACCTACAAATACGGTAGTGGTAAATGCATATGGTTACTCCATGGCTGGTCTAACGCTTTTCAGTATTGGCCGCTGATGAAAAAACTAGCTAGCCAAGGGTATAGTTGCATTGCCATTGAAATGCCGCCCGTAAATCAAGTACATCGTATATCAATGTCATTACCAAATTGGATAAAGGCGTTTGACCTAGCAACAAAAAATATTCATGAACCTGTGCATGTTATTGCACAAGGTATAGGAGCGAGTGTGCTGGCAAATAGTCGTTGGCTATCTAACTACCAATATGACTTAACCTTGATCTCTCCAGTATTGCATTATTTAAATAGTTTAAAGTCTTTTGTGCGTAAAAATAACATCCCTGAAGCCTTACTTAATCGTTTAGTGAATGAAGTGCTTGCACAAGACAAAGTGCACTTAAAAGACCTTGATGCCACCGTTTCAATTAACAACTTTCCAGGGCGAGTGTCAATTTTCTATAGCAAGCTTGATGATTTCACCTCGATTCAAGCGATTAGAGCCATTGCCAGCAGTGAAAATCGTAAAGTCGTTCATTTTAAAGGAGCAACCACACACAAAATAATTAACAGTCGTTCACTTGTTTGCGCAATTAATACCAAGGATAATTCTTTAGGTATGGCGGTTTAATTCAGTTTTTATCTAAAACTAAACTCACTTTGTACTGTGGCTATATTGGCAAAGTGTTTTACATTGAAAGTTTGCCTTTCATGCCACTTGTATTGGCTATATACTTTTTACTATCAAGTAACTAAAAGTGAAATGCCTAGCTTTTGTTTAGGCTGAATATCGTGAAAATTGATAAAACAAAGCTGAACAACCTGTTACGTAGTGGTTTAAATCCCGAAATAAAAACCCGTAAACAACTTGCCGCCGTTCTAGGCTTAGATCCTACCTCATTAACACGTTGGTTTGCGAGCCGAGATCGCTTGGGCAATCCTAGATACCCAGTAGTACCTGATCGGCATGTCACTAAAATATTGCAACTCTTCAACCTTGAGGCAAAACATTTATTACTTGATGATGAAGAGTTTAGAGAGTACTGCTTTCAAAAATCTTTGGTACAAGAGCAAGGACAATCGGAGTCTGAGCAGAAAAACCTACGTCGGCTTGAGAATATTGCGCAAAGAAGGCTGTCAATTCCTAGTCGCTCGGACTCCATCATTAACAAAAAACACTATTTGCTAGCAACACCTTTAGCTTTGTTGTTTATTGCCTTTGGTTTCTTCGCGTTCAATGGCCAGTATCTAGCGGCAGATAATAGTGAACGCTTGTATTTTGATAGTGGTGAGGTTTGCTGGACAGGTTACTCTTCAGCGCTAGGGCAGTTCGCTAAAAAAGATCCTGCCGACCCTTGCCACTATGCTAAATTGTTTCACCGCGCATTATATTTATTGAAAGTGAGTAATGAAGAAAATAGTGCTGGGTCGTTAAATGGTGAAGGTTTGTCGGCCAATGAATTTTACATCACGTTTTTGTCAGAAAAGTTAGATGAGCGTCGCAATCAAGAGAAAGTTTATTTGAATATTGAACTTGGTAAAAAAGAGCTAAGTCGACGCAATCATCTAAAGGCCCATCAGCACTTTCAAATGGCGAAAGAATTACAAGCCATGTTGAAAAATCCCGATGCTAAATTAACCAATGAAATATCTGCTTATTTAACTAAGTTCGATGCCAAACTACCTTAATTTTACATTTTCTAGCCTAAATTCTTATTCACGCTGTTAAGGCGGATAATCTCCAAATTAGCCGAATTAATAGACGAAATTGACACATAGTTGGCACTTTTATGTGTTTTTTATTACTTTTTTATTGGGTTTTAATGTTTTTTATTTCAAATTGTACTTGAGATTTGACACACATTGGGCCTTTAGAGCGCTGGAATTAACGCTTAAATTTAGTAGCACAAAGCACTGTTGTAATGGTTGAACATGTTCAATAGCAACAGGGCTAATCTTGAAACTAAATTGGAGAGTTAGCATGACAGCAGTGAGTGCAACGGGTCTATCCGTGAGTCGTGAATTTACAAAAAACTTCTTAGCATTAAGCGCTAAGTTTTGGTTGATTACCGCTATTGCCGGGCAATGGCTTTTTGCTTATTACATCATGGTTTTTTATGGCAGTAGCGCCTTAGAAGGTGATTGGCAGACTTGGTCGCGCAGAATGATACACGGTATTATCGAAGGAGATTGGCTTGGTAATCTCGCAGTTTTTCTCCATATTCTTCTGGCATTTGTCATATCATTTTGTGGACCATTGCAACTAATTCCGCAGCTACGTAATAATTTCCCGCAGTTCCATCGTTTCAATGGCCGTTTATATATCACTACTGCATTAGTGATGAGTGTTGCATCCATTTATATGATTTGGACCAGAGAGGCTATTATTGGTGGTTTCTTCGGCCAGCTTGGCACATCGTTAGACGGTGCCCTCATTTTTGTCTTTGCGATCATGGCACTAAAAACAGCAATGGCAAGACGTTTTGATCTGCACCGACGTTGGGCATTGCGCCTATTTATCGTTGTTAGTGGCGTGTGGTTTTTTCGTGTTATCCGTGGCTTTTGGATGTTTATACATGACGGCAGATCTCCAGGTACCAATGGCAATTTAACCGGCCCTTTTGATTTAGTTTTAAACTTTGCTGGCTATCTTGTGCCGTTACTTATACTTGAAATCTATTTACGCGTTCGAGATAAAGGCCAACATTCCGCGCAACTTGTCTTATCAAGTGTCATATTCGCATTGACCATTGCCATGGCAATAGGTATCTATTCAGCGGCCCATATATTTTGGCTACCTAATATCTAACGAGCAGTTTTATATTTGTTTAACGGTGTTGATATTAATCATTATTTTCAGCGTTGATAATGGCGTGAATGGCAAGGAGATAAAATGCACATTCCCGAAAAAAGAGTCGCGAGTAAGCGTTTAATTAAATGGCTTGTGCTATTAGTAACTTCATTGATAGTGCTCTTTTTTATTTGGCAGTATTTAAATAAAAATAGCCAGCAAGTAAATGTATCTCGTGACGAGTTAATTATTGCTACTGTTGAGCAGGGCGATTTGTTGCGTGAGGTTCGGGCACCAGGAAAATTTGTGCCGATTGAGGCCAATTTTATTGCCGCAACATCAAGTGGCCGTGTTAAGCGTGTATTGCTGCATGCCAGTGATGAAGTTGACGTTGGCAGCACGATTATGGAATTAGAGAACCCGCAATTATCTCAGATGGTGGCAGAGGCAAAGTTAGATATCGAGGTGTTAAAAGCGCAATATCATGCATTGGTCCAAAAATGGCAACAAATGACACTCAAACAGAAAATTGTTGTTGCCGATTTTAATGCCCGCTATGCCATGGCGAAATTGCGAGAGAAAGCTAACCAAAGTTTGGTTGATACCGGTGCTGTTTCGAGTATTGACCACGAAGAATCAATCGTTATGTCACAGCAATTAAAAATTCAATCTCAGTTAGAGTTTGAATTACTGCAAAGCTTACCTAAGATGCAAGCAGCAGAATTACTGGCGGCACAAGCGAAAATCGATAAAGCACAAGGGCTTTTAGCACTGCAAGAACAATTAGCCGATGAGTTGTATGTCAAGGCAACGAGCAAAGGGGTTATTCAAGATGTGTCGGTGCAGGCTGGCGAGTCTTTTAGAACCGGTGCAATATTGGCAAGAGTTGCAGGGAAAAACAATTTAAAGGCCCAACTTAACGTGCAAGAAAGCCAAGTTAAGGACGTTCGTAAAGGACAAACCGTAATTGTGAAAGTGAATGGGCGTCAAGCGCAAGGTTATGTGCAACGAATAAACCCTGTTGTGCAGTTGGGGGTTGTCAACGTTGATGTGCACTTTGATGACGATATTTTTAAAGATGCCCGTGCAGATATGCGCATCGAAGGAATTATTGAATTAGAGCATATTACCGATGTTTTAAAAATAAAGCGCCCTGTGTTTAGTCAAGAATATTCGGCTCGTAGTTTATTTGTTGTTAACCCAACCGCAACAGAGGCTGAACGTAAGCTGATCACATTTGGTCGTTCGTCTGTTGACGATATTGAGATTGTTTCGCCGCTGAAAGTGGGTCAACAAGTCGTGGTATCATCGACACAAAAGTATAGCGAAATTAACAAAATATCATTGCGCTAATGAGCCCGTTTAATAAAGTAAAAAGGACACCTATTAATGCAAAGCTTAATTGAAGATATTTTATTTGCCGTCAAGAGTTTTACACGGGCGCCAGCGATATGTGCGCTAATTGTATTAACGCTAGCGCTCGGAATTGGCGCTAATGCGGCGATTTATAGCTTAGTGCACAATGTATTACTTGCGCCTTTGCCTTTTAAAGAAGGCGAGCAATTAGTTAAGTTGAAAACCAACCAGCCTAATATTGACCGCTATGACGTACCGGTTTCAGTGCCGACGGCATTAGATTATATCGACAAAAATCAAAGTTTTTCACACTTGGTTGAATATCATCAAATGCCCTTTACCTTACTTGGCCACGGCGATGCATCTAATGTTGAAGCGGGTGTGGTTAGTTGGGATTTTTTTGAAATGCTATCTATTCAACCTCTGCTAGGGAGAACCTTTCTACCCGGAGAAGATGAGCCAGGAGCATTACCATTAATTGTGTTATCTCATCACTATTGGCGAGAAAAGTTTGGCAGTGACCCTGATGTAATTGGCCGTAATTTAGAAATGAATAACGCCATACACCAAGTGATTGGCGTATTACCACCTTTACCGGCATACCCGTTTAAAAATGATATTTGGATTGGCTCTTCTTCATGCCCAGGCCGTGGTAATGAAATGTTCATTAGTCGTCGAGATCGACCTATTTCTATGATGTACGGCAAATTGAAAAAACAAGTGAGTTTGCAAAAGGCGAGTCTTGATTTAAATACCATTGCCGGTCAATTGCTTGCGCAATATCCTGAAAGTTATCCGAAGGCCGCAGGTTTAAGCAATACATTAACACCTATGCGCACTGATATGGCGGGTGAATCTGGCCCTACTTTTTATTTGTTGATGGGCATTACCAGTTTGGTGTTACTGATCGCGTGTGCGAATGTCGCGAATTTGAATTTAGCACGAACCGCAGCACGTAAGCAGGAGTTGGCAATTAGAGAAGCCTTAGGTGCTGATCCTCGCCGAATTGCACGGCAAGTATTAACTGAGAGTATTTTATTGTCGGTCATCGGCGGTATTCTCGGCTTATTATTGGCATTTTTATCGGTTGGTTTATTAAGTAACTTCGCCAATCTCTACACGCCACTGGCGAGCGAAGTAAAAATTAATGCCAATGTATTAGTCTTTTGTATTTTAGTGTCTGTGCTTACCGGTATTCTTAGCGGTGCCACGGCGGCATTTAAAAAGCGTAATATCAATCATGCCTTAAAGGAAGGTAGCGGTAATATTACCGCCAGTGGCAGCAGTATTAAGCTGCGGCAAGTATTGCTGGTCGCACAATTTTCACTGTCTTTTATTATTTTAACCAGCGCGTCATTAGTAAGCTTAAGTTTATACCGCTTAAACGTTCAGGAAACAGGTTTTGATACCGTTGATATTATGGCGGTAGATTTATCCTCAAGTGCGACAAACCGTGAGCAAATGGTGGTGGAAGTGGCAGCTAAATTAACATCGCTGCCGGAAATAAATAACGTCGCTTTTTCTTCTGAAGTGCCGTTACAGCAAGGTCGAGATAAACGCCGTTTTTTCCAAATTGAAGGGCAAGCTCCTGTTCACGTTGATGAACGTCCTGAAGCATTGAAAAATGAAGTGTCGGCAAATTTTCATCAAGTGCTGAATATTCCATTATTGCAGGGCCGTTATTTACAAGATATCGATGATAAAAACAGCCCGAAAGTTTGTTTAATTAGTCAAAGCTTTGCAGAGAAGTATTTTAACAACGAAGAGCCTGTAGGTCGTCGAATATCGTTAGATGAAGGGGTTACTTGGCTGACAATTAAAGGGGTAGTGGGTGATATTCGAGAAGTCGGTATCGATATAACTCCCGTGCCGACCTTCTATGTGCCTTGGATTGCCAATTGGCATTATGATTTGCAATTGTTAGTCAATACAAAAAACTCTGAAGCGCAGTTATATAAAATCATTCGCAATGTTATTGATAGTATTAATCCAAAGCAGGCGATTGCAAGTATAGATAAATTCACCTTTATTAAAGAGCGCTCCATTGCATCTGCTAAATTAGTTGGGGTGTTAATGTCTCTGTTTGCCTTACTCGCATTTTTAATCACCTTAAGCGGTGTTATTGGCATTGTTACTTACAGTATCAGTCAACGTAGAAAGGAAATTGGTATACGACTGGCATTGGGAGCAAACCCTAGACAAGTACGTCGATTATTTGTCTTGCAAGGAATGACGCTGTGTTTGGTTGGTTTAAGCATTGGCGCCAGTATTATGATTTTTATTTCGCCATTTCTCCATGAATTGTTATTTAAAACCGAAGCAGTCAATTTTCTGATGTATACGGCAGTTGCTGTTTCGGTGATGTTAGTGGCGACAGTAACAACTTTTATTTCAGCAAAAGAAGCCACTAGAGTACAACCTAATCAGGCATTACGTGAACAGTAAAATATAATGGAATAGGAATTAAATGATGATAGAAGAAACACCATTGATTTGCTTAAGAGATCTTACCAAAAACTTTATCACCGATGCGGGCGTTATTAGTGCGGTAAAGGAGATAAACTTGACAATTAATGCTGGCGAATATGTCAGCATTGCCGGTCCGTCCGGCTGCGGAAAATCAACATTGTTATCCATTTTAGGTTTACTTGATAGCTCAACTCACGGCGAATATTTGTTAAACGGCCATCACGTACACGAGTTAGATGTTTATCAAAGAGCGACAATTCGAAATCAAGAAATAGGTTTTATTTTTCAGTCATTTAACTTAATTGGTGATTTAACGGTATTGGAAAATGTGGCACTGCCGTTATCTTATCGAAAAATGAAGAAAAAGCAGCGCTTAGAAATCGCCATGAATGCGCTTGAGAAAGTAAATATGGCGGAACGGGCGAAGTTTTATCCGGCACAGTTATCAGGCGGTCAGCAGCAACGCGTTGCTGTCGCTAGAAGTTTGGTGGTTGATCCGTCGGTATTACTTGCTGATGAGCCAACAGGAAACTTAGACTCTGCTAATGGCGAGGCGATTATGGATTTGTTTGATGAACTTCATGAGGAAGGGCGTACGATTTGTATGGTGACCCATGACGCTCGATTTGCCAAACGAAGTCGGCGAATTGTTGAGTTAGATGATGGCGTTTTACGATAAACTTTGGTATTAAATTAACGTTTTTTCTTAGTTTAATTAAAAGCACCGTGCTCAGATAAATGACCGGCAAGTAAGTCAATAAAATTTCTAACTTTTGCTGATGATAGTCGGTCTTCTCGATGAACAATATTCAGTGGTAACGGGGCAAGCTCAAAAGGCTCTAAAATAAATTTGAGTTTGCCACTAGCAAGCTCATCAACTACTTGGTAGGAAATGATACGTGTAATACCAAAGCCGGCAACGGCAGCGTTAATAGCGGCTTGATTTGTCGTCACGCTAAGTCTTGATTTAATACGTTGGGTGATGGTTTTACCATTGTCGACAAACTTCCAATCAGGCGTAAGGCTACCGGCTTGTACCGCTATTAAGGCATGATCTTTTAGCTCGCTATAATGTTGAGGAATATTATTCTTGGCAAGATACTCAGGAGAGGCAACGAGTGCCAACCTTACTGAACCAACCCTTTTAGCGCGCATGGAAGAGTCGGTTAATTCGCCTATACGAACGCCAAGGTCGTATCCCTCTTCAAGTAAGTTAACAATGCGGTCGAGAAATATAGTCTTAACCTCGGTATTTGGATAATGATTTAGGTATTCAATAGCCGCGGGTAAAACAAACTTCTGCCCAAACAGTACCGGCGCCGTGACACTTAAACTGCCTTGTGGCTTGGCATTTACACCTTGTGCCGCTTCATTTGCCAAGGTGATGTCATTTAGTATGCGCTTTACATCTTCTAAATAACGTAAACCTGCATCAGTAACGCGTACATAACGAGTGGTGCGATTAAAAAGCTTTACCGCCAACCTGTCTTCAAGCATAGCAATAGCACGTGTTACCGTTGGTGGCGACATATTTAACTGACGACTAGCAGCAGCAAAACCTTGCTCTTCTGCAACAGCAACAAAAATACGCATAAGTTGTATTTGGTCTAACATTGATTGTTCCAGAAATTGAAATAATTAATTGTATATTTTCTATATTCTTAAATAAAGTGAATTATTGCACACTAGCTTCATCCTGAAGTAGGGGATCAAAACCACCATTTTATTAAAGAGGAATGAATCATGAGTCGAATTAATTTAGTGTCAACAGAGCAAGCGAATGAGCAACAGCAAGTGCTTTATTCAGCGATTGAACAAAAGCTAGGTGTTGTACCTAATTTTCTCAAAGTATTTGCTAATTCACCAAGCGCGTTACAGGCTTTTCTTGGTTTGCATACTATTGCGAGTGAAGGTGCATTAGATGGCAAAACTAAAGAGCGTATTGCCTTAGGTTTAGCCGAACAAAATGCCTGTCAATATTGTGTTTCGGCACATACCGCCATTGGTAAAAAGGCAGGGTTAACAGGCGATGAAATGCTAGCGAACCGAGCAGGTGATAGCCAAGATGCTAAAGCCAGCGTGGCAGTAAAATTTGCTCGCTCACTAGCTGAAAATAGTGGTGAAGTATCAACTGCAGAATTACTAGAAATTCGTAATGTTGGCTTTAATGATGCTGAAATCGTTGAAATTATCACCCATGTTGGTATGAATGTTTTAACCAATATTTTAGCCAAGGCAAGTCGTGTTGAAATCGACTTTCCAAAAGTTGAATTAAAACAGGCTTCTTAGTCTGAGTCGCTTGTTTAGCTATTGAGGAGTTTGCTCTTCAATAGCCCATTTCATAAGGAAACTATTATGGCTCATCAATACGCAAAAATTGCTTTTACTGAAACTGTTAGACAAGTACAACGTGAGCAGAACAGTCGTCAAGGTTATGCCAGTATGGACACTGGCGAAGACCACAACTACTTGTTGTCGGCGATGGAAGCGGAATTTATTGCTCAACGAGACAGCTTTTACATGGCAAGTGTCAGTGAAACTGACTGGCCGTATGTGCAACATCGAGGTGGGCCAAATGGTTTTTTAAAAGTTATTGACGCGCAAACTATTGGCTTTGCTGATTATAAAGGTAATCGACAATATGTTAGCACCGGAAATTTTAGAACCAATGACAAAGTCTCGATTATTTTAATGGATTACCCTAATCGACGACGTTTAAAAATTTTAGGGCATATTTCACAGGTTGATGAACAAGATTGGACAACTTTAGCTGCACTGGAAGATAACCACTACCGAGCAAGAGTAGAGCGTGGTTTTGTCATCAAAATATCAGCATTTGATTGGAACTGTCCTCAGCACATCACTCCACGTTACAACGAAGTGGAATTAACCGCATTGCTTGATCCACTGCAAGCACAGGTTGATTCATTAAAATCGCAATTGAAATTACAAATGAGTGCAAATAAAAAAGTCGATAAATTTGAACAATTAGGTGACGGTGAACTTTCGTTAGTTATCGCAGGAATACGGCAATTAACCCCTGAAATCAGAGCATATGAATTACGTAGTGCTGATGGTAGCCCTTTACCTGAAATAACTGCTGGCGCTCATATTCAAGTACCAGTGCAATTATTAAATGAACAATTGGTTTGGCGAAACTATTCGATAAGCAGTAACCCTAAGCGTACTGATTGTTATGAAATAGCGGTAAAAAAAGAACAACAAGGTCAAGGTGGTTCACAAAGTCTTCATCAACAATTTGATATTGGCTTAAGGTTAAATTGTCGGATGCCAGAAAACTTTTTTCCTTTAGCAAAGAATCGACAACATAGTGTCTTAATCGCAGCAGGTATTGGTATAACGGCAATTAAATCGATGGCATTAGCGTTGCTTCAGCAGCATGCCTCATTCGAACTGCACTATGCAGGGCGCAGCCGTGAACATATGGCATATGCTGACAGGCTAACTCGACAATTGGCTGATAAATTATTTCTGTACCCTTCAATTGAAGGTAAAAAACTGAAGCTCAAATCATTGATGAGCGAGCAAGAAGCGGAAACACATTTTTATTTCTGTGGCCCAGAAGCAATGCTAAGAGAATATCAACAATATGCAAAAGCACTTGGCATAAATAAAGAACGCATTCACTTTGAGCAGTTCTCGAGGGAGATTACTCAATCAGCAAACGCTTGTCAGTTAACCTTAAATAAATCGAAAATTAGCATCGAAGTCGCAGCAGAACAAAGTTTGCTTGATGCGGTATTGGCTGCAGGTGTTGATGCGCCTTATAGTTGTATGACAGGCGAGTGTAAAAGTTGTGTAGTAAATGTTGCTGAAAATAGTGAGATTGAACACTTAGATGAATGTTTAACGCCAGTAGAAAGAGCAAATGGTAAAATGTGTTTGTGTGTATCACGCCCGAAAGCAAACGCACTAATAATAGATTTATAAAGTGTAAATTGCTGATATTAAATGTAGGGTTCAAACTTGATCCTACATTTTAATATCAGAGCTTAACTACACCTGAGCGACAGCAATAAGCTCTAAGCTGCTTGTGGTGTTTCATCTCATAACACTAACTTTTACCACTTAGGATACATAGAAAAATGCAAAATTTACACTTTGCTAACGATTACTTAGATACGAAATCGGACGTATTGGTACACCTAAAATCCATCCTCATAACATACGTGACATCCAAGCGTATGTTATGAGGAATATAGGATGAATTGGATTGTTATCCGTGTTGACGTGTATGGGAACTAGAGTGGTGAGTTCGGCTACTATGGCCTCCTCGTTCATCAGTAACACAAACGGTATGCGGTACACATGATGCAGGTGCACAATTTGACGTACACTGAGTTGTATTTTCTTTTGGCGCAGCTAACCATGTGGTTTGAATGAGTTTCTCGGCTTCGTATTCATTAGCGAAATCAAACCTCAATATATTGGCTCTTCTATATTCTTCACAGGTCTCCACGAGGATTGAGTTGTCATTCTTGTTGTTTTTGCTAAAAAATTCCCTCCTAATTATACAAGGGCCCAAAATTTCGGTTACATTATATTTTTTCAAAATGCTACCAAACTCACAAAAAAACTTATCGTATTTCTTTATGAAATCATAATCAAAAAACGAAAGACGATCTGTAGAAAACTCAAGAGGAACAAAACTGCCACTTATATATTTCCAGCTATTTGCTGAGTATTCCTTTGTATTGCTGATTGTGGACGTGGCAACTGTGGATAAACATTCTCCTATTTGAGGATGTTCTTCAACACTTTCCAGCATAAACTCATTTTTATCGATTAAACAATGATTGTGCAATAATCGGATTCCCACAATAAAGTGGAGTTCATGTCTAACAATAAGTTCACATAGCTCATTGAGTACTTCTTCTTTTTTTACTCTAGTTAAATTTTCGTTTGCTATCTCGACACTTAAAAGGGTGTTATACTGCTGAATATGTGCCTTTGGTATAGTATTCATATATTTCTCCTTTAGATGTTAAAATCCTCAACTTATTAATATTCCTTTCACTTCAATGAAACAGTTTATTCAGCTAAGAATGTTTTTCTGTGAATTCACGCATCGTTAAAAAGTTAAATAGGTCAATATCCGTTCTGAATACAAATTTATTAAACCATTAAAGAATAGTTTATTTTTCGACAACTGCATTTATTTGGGAAACTTTTTACAAAATCAAGAGGGATTTATTAGCTTTTCAGAGAATAAAAATAATTATAGCGAGTCAACTAAAAATGGATAAAAAGATATAGATATAAGCTGAAGTTGGAATGTTCAGACTTTATAAATTATAATTTTCGAGATGTTTTTATGACGAGCACTTAGTAATACTTATTAATTCGTTTACAACAAATGATTTAATAAATTAACAAAACCTCTTCACTCTAAGGAAGGTATATGTCCATAAGAGCACTTATACAAATATTAGTTTTTAATTGTTTATTTATCATTACATCTGTTTCAGCTATTGAACAAAAAGAAAATCCTACATTGGCAAAAGATAAAAATTCTTATGATTTACAGGGAATTTGTTTATACGCTGGAATTGGGTATTCTTTAGGTTCGGTAATAAAATCTCCTGAATATGCTCTCTATCGAGTGGTAGATGGTGAACCTATTTCAGCAGCTGAGATTGAATATCTTAAATGCGTGAATATTAAGAAGGATGGCAAAGAAATAGTAAAACTCAAGTTCGCTAAGTGGATAGTTTATCGAAGAATATGTGAGAATTCTAAAACCAATATATATATTTCATGTTAGTGATCCAAAGTGCTGACTCTAATTCTATAAAAACTAATCCGACATGGTATTTATCTCTTATGCTTAGACACGAGAAAAATATTTAATTGTTTACCAAGATTAGCACTGTATTACTATTCACATCTTTAGATATATCTTTGCCCGCTATTTAGCGAATAGTTGACCTAAAGAACAACCAATAGCTAACACCTTTTATACGCAAAAAATGAGCGTTACAAAATGAACACTGAACGACTGCTATGGTAACTATCGCTACTGTAACGTCTGATTAAAACCTCTAAATTTTAAAATGTCTGATTAAGTTTGCACTATGACAGATTAAAAGCGCTGCGAACGGTGTTTTGCAGCGCTAATTAATTTCGAGTAGTGACCCAACATCACAGGCATTAGTTAAAGGTGATTTATTCAAAATACTCTTTTTTAACATTAATCAATTCAATAACTTCTGGCTCAGGAATATTTTCCTTAGGAAAAGCAGCACGAACTTTTTCGGTTAAGCCTTTGGCAAACACTTGATATAGCACGCGTGTTTTTACTGTCAGTGGATATTGAATATTACTTGGCAATTCATAGCTTTCTTGCCGGGTTTGACCTGACTTAATACGAGTGTCTTGGCTGAGTTTTACATAACGCCAAAAGCGTAAACCTACTGGCTTATCGTCTTTATCGACACCAATTTTAATAAAGCGTCGAGCATCTTTTGGAATGTAGCCATTGTTCATTACGCCTGAGCTAAACACTTCTTTACCGCTAGCATCGGTCGCGATAACTTCCAGCCAAACTTGGCGTCTAGCGCCGCCGGGCATATCATGTCCTGAGTTGACGTTGGTGACATTCGCGGTGAAGGTATTACCTTGTTTCTCAACCGATAGCGTTAATGCTGTTTTTAGAATGTCGATGCTTAACTTTTTATGTTCAGGGTTACGCATACCAGTGAAGTAATAATTACCGCCAGCAAAATGATGTGAGCGCATATTACTTTTTATCGGTCCGTCGTCAGTTGATTGACCAGCAACTTTGTTGTCAAAATTAGTCACATCTTGGGTCATATGACAATCAATACAGGTTTTGTGTTGGCTAGGGTCGTCAGGTGAATTAAATGGTGATGCTAACCACTCGCCGAAGTTGTCATTTATTTTCGCGCCAGGACCAGTAGTGAATTCGTTATGGCAAGTAGCACAGTAAAGCGAGCTTTGGTAAAGCTCAGGCTTTGAATAAGAGGCTTTATGTGCTTTCGGCGCAGCGTTAATTTGTTTTTTAGCTAACCACTGTAAAAATTGATTATTGCTGTCTTCAAAAATATAGCTAGTACGGTCTTTAATATTGACGGTTAAATCGGTATTACCACCTGCGTCTTCCGCTTCAGTAATACGATGACAGAATACGCAACCTGTACCACGCTCATTAACTGGCGTGCCATGCTGATAAGCAGCATTTAAGGATTCGGCGTTCTTTTCCCACATATCGCCAAACTCACTTAACGCTGAATTATCATTGTTGATGACCATTTGTGGTGTATGACAACCTCTACACAGTACTCGAAACTCTTCACCTTCAAGCTCTGCTGCTACATTTTCTTGATAACGATAGTAAGGATGATCCATGTTCATGCCATGATTTGAATCAGCCCATTGGTCGTAAATGGTGCTATGACAGTCTTTACATTGCGCTGAGCTTAACCATTCTTTTGGATGGGCGTATTTTTTATCGTCATCAAGTTTTAACCAAGTAGAAAGGTAAGGTAGGTTTTCTTGTGTGCGTACATAGCTATTTAACGCGCCCATCATTTTAGCGACAGCAACAGGTGGGTTTAGCATATCAATGGCGGTTAAGGTTTCTGAAGTAGCAGGATCTGCGCCCATACCGCCCTGGGTTTTTTGAATAATATCAATATAGGCGGCGACAGGATCGCCAGCGATCATTTTATAGGTATCAACATGACCTGTAATAGCATTGGAGAATTTATCTTTTGTCGCGTCTTTCATTAATTGTTTGTTAGTGAAATTAAAACCGTCGAAATGGCAAGAGTTACAACTCATCCAAAAATCACCCGCCATTGGGTGGTCTTTATTTTTTTCACTGTTGGCTTGATTGAATAAGGTTTTCCCTAAACGAACTTGTGCTGGTAATGGGTCGTGGTTAACTAAATTAGCAAAGTTACCTTGCGTTAATTTAAGTTTTGCAAAAGGGCCAGCAGCGCCGGTATCAAAGTGAGCAAGGGTTAATGACATAGCATTTTGCACAAACAATTCTTGGCCATCTATCAGCAAGCCTTTTGGGTTATCACCCGGTACGTTGCGGTAAATTTGCGTGACTTTTGCGCCACCTTGAAACTTTTTCCGGCGATGGCGTTTTTTGCCTTTTCTTTTTTTAGCTTTTTTATTTGCACTCGCTTCTCGTGATAAATCAAAGACCATTAAGTCTTCTGAGCCAGCCAATGAAATAAGTACCTTTTTGCCGTTTTCACTAAAAAGTACATCGTGTGGGTTCGAAACAATGCGAACTTTATTGCCACTTTCAATTATATTAATTTGCTTAAATAGTTGCTTACGTTGCTCGGTAATTTCGTGCTCGTTATCTGGCGTTAAATCGATAATTGAAACTGTTGGGAAAACACTTGATTGAAACTGAAAGTCATGACCAAACGACCATAACACATGCGGTAGCCAAGCTTTTGTACCATCGGGGCTAATGGCGATATTGTCGAGCAATCTCGGCTTACCTTGTGGCACTGATTTAGTTTTATTACTTGGGGTGTCGATTAACTGAATTATATTTTTCAGTGCTGGCTGCTCGGCGTTCACATCATAAATCGATACTTGTCCTGATAAGCTGTGACTAACCAATAAGCGACCATCATCTGTTAACGCTAAACCACGAGGCGTTTGCTCGGTATTGATGGTATGGGTTATTTCACCTGTTAATGAAACGGTTAGTAGTTTATTTTCTTTGAAACTAGTGAGGTAAAACTGTTGATTTTTATTATCGAAAATTACGCCAAAAGGGCGAGCGGGCACGTCTAACGTTGTTTTAACCGCTAATGTTTTTGCATCAAGTAGAATTGCTTTGTTGTTTTGAAAGTCGCTAGCCAGCAGTAATTGTTGTTTTTCAGCATAAGCGATTCGGCGTATGTCTCGGCCTATCGTTTGTTCATTAATTATTTTGCCATTATCGCGATTAATAATGCTGACGCTACCGGCATCAAAGTTGGCACTAAATATTTTGCTTTTATCGTTATTAAAAAGCACTGAGGCACTTTTTTCTGACGCCGATGCGCTGGCACTTAATAGTTGAAGAAGTGAGATTGCTACTAGCAGTAGTGGCCACTTTAGGCGTTTAAGCATTGCTGTTCCGAACTTATAAAATTGAAAAATTATTCTCGATAACGAGACTTTAGTAATAGCTATTGAGTTACTTGCGGAAATTTAAAATACTCCAACGTAACGCATGCCTAAAAACAACCGGTGCTAATAACCATGAAGAATAAAAATGTAGGTCTTGTATGAGTTGGCTGATGTTATTTCCGGTATTACCGTAAAAAAATAGATAAAAGCCACTTAAGGTGCAAACGACTAATAACCATTCGATTAACGTACCTGTTTGGCGAAGAAACGTTTTTTTGCTTTTGGTGATCAGTTTACGATGCGAACTCCAAAAAGTGCCAACAATAATGCTGAATAAGGTTACACCGATGATCATATGAAGAGGTAATAACCAGCGTGATATTTGCCAACTCAGCGCTATTTTATCCCACAGCAATACACCACTGATAAACATAAGATACAACAAAAACTCTGCTGACTTGTGACGGTAAGCAAGTTGCTGCCACCATGATGAAGTCATCGCAGTAGGGGTGCTAACCATTGTTGAATTATCTAGGTTCATCATATCTTTAATCTTCTTTTTTTTGGCATCCTGGATAACGGCAAAAGCAGCAATGACATTATTGCTGCTTTATTTTCTTTTTTAGTGATTAAGTTGAGTAACTTCACTCATTGCTTCACTGAGCTTAACCTTACTAAGTTATAGCAACTATTTAATGCTGACTGTATTCGCCATCACTGGCGCTGTGCCATACTTTCCGCCTGCCGCAATAATTTGTTTTACGCCATCTTGGTCGGTATCAGCATTGTTGCTATTTTTAATCACCAACTCACCAGTATCACCAATTGGCTCTGCTAACTGCATCGCACCATTAATTACCGTACTGAACCAGCTAACATAACGTGCGGTTAATGTTGCTAATTCAAAGGCTGGATTATGTTCACCTTCTTCATTTTGCAAATGTAAAATGGTTTCACGTAAGCCACCAGAAATAGCAGCCTCTGTGTATGGCGTATGTACTGTCGCTTTACCCGGAATTGTGGCCCATGTATTGAGGTTTTTATCAAACATGTGCTTTTCAACAGCAAGGTAAATACTGCGCGCAGCAGCTTTGTAACTATCATCTTTAGTAGCTAAAAATGCCGCCACTAAACCACGAATAGCAGCAAACTGGTTCTTTAATGATGTTGAATTATCTGCTTTAACACCTTTGCCAATATTAGCACCATCAACAACTAAACCTTTAT
Source organism: Colwellia sp. SU-HH01172 (assembly GCF_057553355.1). NCBI lineage: Bacteria > Pseudomonadati > Pseudomonadota > Gammaproteobacteria > Alteromonadales > Colwelliaceae > Colwellia > Colwellia sp. SU-HH01172. The sequence goes on from NZ_BAAJMB010000007.1 coordinate 148,152, forward strand.
CATTGATCAAGTGTTTAACAATAAAGTCAGCCTGTGCTTTTACCATGCTAAGAGCTTGTTTACCTGCGGTTGTTTTTAGGTTTACAGCGCTAGTTTCTGCGGCAGCATAACCAACTGGCAGGGCATCTTTAGCGCGTTGATAAATTGATAAGGCAACGATGGTGTAAGCGGCGTCATAACTATTTACATAGCTACCTTGCTTTACTTGATAATCGTTAACAAAACTGCCGTGAGTTTTATTAAAATGCAAAGCGCTCAAGTTTTTAAACACTAAGTTAGAAATGTTGTTGGCTAATGAAAAGGCATCATCACTAACAATGTCATTATTCGGATTATTGTCGGTATTTACTTTCGGCGCGGCTGCAAATGGTGCGCCGTCAAATACCGCTAACATTGCTGGGTTTTGCCCTGTATTGGCAATACGTTGATCAGTAAATGCGTAGAATTCTGCTAATGGCCACAACATTTGCCAGGTGTCACGCAAGGTTGAACGTGCATCAGTAACTTTTAATGACTTAATACTATTCACGCCATTGATATCGCCTTCATTAACTTGCACTTTATGTGGGAACCAAACAGCGCCATTTTTTGGTGAATAATCAAGACCAAAGGCAGTGCCAAGTTGCTTGCCATTAAAACCAAGCTGGTTCTGCATAATAATTAATTTATCAATCGACATTTCGGTCAGCATCATGCCGTTAAAGCCATCAGCGGCAGAAACACCTAAACTGTGCACACCGTCTTGGTCCATGGTCGCTGATTCTGCTTCAACTTCTTCGTCAGTTTCGGTGACATGCATGCCGCCTAAAAAGTCTTGTGACCACATCACTTCTTTTAGAAAAATAGCGCCAATCGCGGCAGGGTTAAAACTTTTATCAAAACTTTTGCTATCCCATGCCAGTGATTTGTAATCGTGAACATAAGCAGGGGTAACCGAGATAATGGTTTTGTCTTCACCTTTTGCTGTGGTGATATCGAAAGTTTCGGCGTCACCAGCAGTGGTATCAGGCTTTGCAACAAATTCAGGGTTACCTGAAGTGTAAGGCATGGATAATGGGTAAACATTACTTGGGATTTCGCTTTGGCTTAAACCTACTGCGCCAGCCATGATGTTGATACGCTTGCTAAGTTGTTCAATACTGCCACCACGTTTTTTATTTAATGGCCCGTTTGCTAAATGTGGCCCCATGGTTGATTGATAATTTAGCGCATACATAGCTTCTTCTGAGTATTCATAACTTTCAATACCTGCAGCAAAATCAAATGCGGTTGGCGTATTAGCTGTTGTTGCATCAAGGATATCTAAGTCTAAACCTAATGCTTCTGCTAAAGGCTCGCCAGATAATTCAAACTCGGTATAAGCTAAAAAGTTACTTGCAGGGTAATGGGTTTTATCAACAATATTTGTTTGAGCAGCCGTTACTGCCCCTGAAAGTAATGATGCCATTATCGCGAGACTTACAAGAGATTTCTTCACAAGTTATCCTTAATTTACACTGGGTAATCGAGACTAATACTAAATAATGCCGCCATGGTAGCGCATTTATTTTATCAATAAAAGAAATGAGAGTAATTCTTATTTGTATTTATTAATCTAGATCAAGGTTAGCTGAGTTATCATTTAAAATGGCATTTTTGCTATTGAATGATGAGAAATTGCTCTTTATATTTGCGCCACTTTTATCCTGAAAACGAATTTTAAACATGATCTTTTTTAACAAAAAACTCACCATAGTCGCTGTTGCGATAGCCGGTATTTTTTCAAGCTCTATCTTTGCTTTTGAAAATGCTAACCAGCAGCAAGATGCAAGTAGTGCAATATCAGCAGGTAAGTTTTCAGGTAATTTTCGACTTGGTTATATTTCAACAGAAGATAGCAATGGCGATAGCGTTGAAAGTTCGGCAATTGCTGGTGAGTTAAGCTATAGCAGTGCAAGTTGGAACGGGATTAGTGCAACGGGCACTTTGTATACCAGCCAGAAATTGTTTAATGACGATAATGGTGATTTTTTTGCATCAGACGGTGATAGTTATGCCATTTTCGGTCAAGCCTATTTACAAGCCAATATGGGCGAAACCGAGGTGAAAGTTGGTCGTTTTGGCTTTGACTCGCCTCATGCCGATATGGATGATATTCGCATGGTGCCTAATACCTTTTCTGGTATTTTAGTCACTAATAATGACCTTAGTGACACAACTGTATATTTGGCGCATTTAGATAAATGGTCTGGTGTTGATTCGGATAAACCAGAAGACTTTACTGATATGAATAACAGTGATGGTGTTAATGTATTTGGCGCTGTTTACGAAGGCATTGAAAATGTTGCTTTGCAAAGCTGGTATTACAATATTAACGATTTAGCTGATTTAATTTATCTTGAAGCTATGGTTGAAGTTGAGCAATTTTCAATTGGCGTACAATACGCTAAGCAATCAGATAATAGTGATGATAACACAGGCCCTGACGGTGATGTTTACGGCATAACAGCAAGCTATACGTTAAATGATTTTACTTTTAGTTCAGCATACAATCATGTTTCTGGCACTATCATTAATGGCTTTGGTGGCGGCCCATTTTTTAGTAATGCAGAAGATCATACGATTGATGGTGTTATTGATCAAAAAGCACTTAGAGTTGGCATTGATTATACCGGCATTGATAACGTAACTATTGGCCTAGCACATGTTGATTTTGATGAAGGTGAAGATGAAACTGATTTACTGATCAGCTATGACTTTGGCAACGATATGGCGTTCGACTTTACTTATCATCATATGCATGATGATGGGGATATGGTGCTTGCCATGTTTAATGTTGGCTTTTAAGCGCGAAGAGTTAAATCAAAGCTTGTTTTATTCTTCAATAAAGCAAGCCTGATTTCGACCATTTTGTTTCGCTTGATATAGTGCTTTGTCGGCGGTACTCATGACCTCTTTTAAGGTGATAGTGCTGCTAAATTCTATTAAAGTTGCGCCTATGCTGCAGGTTATTTGTAAATTAGCATTACAGGGTAAAGAAACCTGACGGACATTAGCTAAAATGCGAGCCATGACTTTTTCAAGCTCTGTTTTTGTCACATTCGGTAAAATTACCGCAAATTCCTCTCCGCCTATTCGTGCATGAAAGTCATTGTTATCACGCAGGGCATCATTGACTGCACTTGCTACAGCTCTTAAACACTCATCTCCTGCATCATGCCCATAGGTATCATTAATATTTTTAAAATGGTCTAAGTCATAGATTAACAATGCCATTGGCCAATTGATGCTAGTGTTAGCATTAAACACTTGCATGCCAAATTCTTCAAAATGTCGACGGTTGGCAATCAGCGTTAACGCGTCAGTGCGCGCTAGCTGGTTTAGGGTATTGGTTCTTTGCTGAACTTTTAATTCAAGCTCATTCGATAAGTTGCCTGCTCGTCGCAAAGTCACTAGCATGCTAACAAAACCTAGCATTGAGAAGGCGATAAATATCACGTACGCATATTGTACTGTTTTAGTAATGTCTTCATCATCACCACTTAATGGAATACTGATATCAACAGCGCCACGTAAATCACCGACTCTCCAATCTTTTTTAGGGCTTGCCGGATGCTTGTTGTGGCAGTCAATACAGCTTTCTTCCATAAAAATAGCTTCAGCATGACGAAGTACATTTTTATCGCCTATCATTTCTACGCGTTCAAATACTGGATTTTGCAGAGTTAGTTTTGCTAATGCGACTTTTTGAAAATCATCTTGGGGGCCGCCATTTGTGCTGCGACTGACAAAAGGGTGATTACTATAAGTGTGCAGAATAAGCCCTTTTTCTGGTGCTGATATCGCTTCGCCTAATTCTATCGCAAATGTCGCAGGGTTAGGCACAGCATATTGCTTTTGATGGTATTGTGATTGTATTGATATATCAGGATGTGCGCGCAATTTAGCCACGGCATTTTGGCTATATGAAGTTCTGGCTTGATTAATTGTTGAAACTAAAACTGCTGCGGTACGCGCGGCTAGTGCTGTAGACGCAGAATACTGTAGTTTTTTAATGGCAATAAGCGACACTATTGCCATTAACATAAAGAGCAATGTAAAAACTGCAATCACTTTAGTTTGAGAATATGTCATTCGCTACTGATTAAAAAATACTGCAATAAAATTTAGTCATATCAATAGTAAAGCACAAATGTATGGGTCTTGATATCTCAAGAAGGGACTTTACTTCGTTAAAGCTATGAGACCGGAGCCTAGCGCAAAAAATTACGAACTTTTAGTTCTGTTATGCGAATAACAGCTTTTGTCTCATTTTTGCAACAGCATGACTTTCGACTTTACTTATCATCATATGCATGATGATGGGGATATGGTGCTTGCCATGTTTAATGTTGGCTTTTAATTAATTCAGCTGTGGATTAGTTTGTTTTAAGAAAAATGGCCAATTACGAATAATTGGCCAATGCTTTTACCTGAAGCTAGTTGCTTTCAATCAGAATTAAAATTGATAACTAATACTGAAATCAATTGTTCTTGGTAATATATAGCGACCATTTGAAGAAAGGGAGTCACGAGGATCTCCTTCGGTCAGTGCTTCTTCATCAGTTAAATTATTCACCGATAATTGCATCTGTACTTCATCAGAAAGATTTAGAATCATACCAAGATCAATTTTTTCATAACCGTCTAAAGTCACCGTGTTTTCGTTATTGGCGAATCTATCTCCAACGGCAGATAGCGTGCCGTAAACGGTGGCGAACATGCCATTTGAAAACTCAATATCATAACTTGGTGTAACTCGAACTTGCCAACTTGGTTGTCTTTGCGCTTCGTTACCAACATTCGTTGGGCTTTCGGTAATTTCAGTTTCTTGAATTGTTGAATTTAAACGCAATGTAAAACCGTTATCATTATAGTAATTGAAGTCAATTTCGACGCCGTAGGCTTCGTTGGTTAGCACTTCTGCAGGATCTCCGGGCTGAGCAACAAAAGTATCTCCTTTGACTTCGTTAAAGAATGCGGTGGCAAATAAGTCATAATAATCGTGAGATATTTTATAACCTAGTTCAAACTGGCTTACTTCTTTAATGAGATCTTCACCGTTTTGGTAAGCGCTAAAGTTGTCACGAAAGTCATCAAAAAAGGGCATTTTACTACCGTCACTTATGCGGGCGAATATCCCTTGTTTTTCAGCAAACATCCAATTAGCTCCGATAGTCCAGGCGGTACTATCTTCATCGTACGAAACCGCTTTGGTTATGACACCGTCTAAACCTTCGTAAACAGTATATTCAATTTGGTGGTTCTCTCTTCGAACACCACCGTCAATGGTAAGTGTTGGGGTAATTTCATATGACGCCGCGGCATAAAAAGCCTTTGTTGAGCCATCGCCAATACTATTGATATCGTAATTCCAGCCACAACTGTCGGCATTATCATTACAATCAATATCGGTTAGCATCTCACCACCTGATTCAACTACGTGGTAGGCATGATTCCCTAGTGCCCACCAATCTTTAGCTTCAAAGGTGGAATTATAGAAACCAGCGGTGACTGAGCCTTTTTCCAAAGTTTTAGTCAGGGTGAAGTCATTGGTGAATGCTTCAATTTGTTTTTTAACCACCCAGCGGCCTATTTGTTGAACAACGGTTGAGCCATCATATTCTTTTCCTGTTACGGCGCCGGTTGCACTTGAACCATTGTCAGCCACCAACGAAAGAGCGGTAGGGTCGCCGTTTGGTACCAAGCCATATGTATCGGCATCACCTTTGGTATAAATAAAGCGGTTAACTAAACCCCAACCATTGTCTAAATCAAGATCAATACTACCGCCTGAAACTGAGCCATCCCAGCCTCGGCCTTTGCCAAAATCAACGGTTTCCGTAGTTTTATTATCGTCCGGACCATATTGAATGGTTGCGTGACGATTATTTGTGCCGATTTGGGTGTATTCATTATCAACACCAGCAACATTTATCGGTGATGGTAAGTACCAAACGCCATGGTCATCAGTTTGACGGGTATATAAATTTATTTTGCCATTATCTAAATTTTTGGTGATGTTAATAGTGAACTGATTACCTTCTTCAGCATTAAAGCCAGCATCACGAACCCCCGGCGAGCTTTTAATGTAACCACCAATCATAAAATATAAGTCATCAGCTAAGCTGCCGCTTAATACGCCATCAATACGCTGTAGGCCATAATTTGATGTTGAATATTTTACTAAGCCTTCGGTATCGTCAGAGCCTTCTTTTAGCAAAAAGTTTGTGGTTAAGCCGGGCTGACCATTGGAAACCACCGGGTTTGGGCCGCCACGCAAAGCCTCCATAAACTCGACCGTTTCATCTAAGCGGAATAAGGTTGAGTTTTCTAAGAAAGAAAGGGTTGGTGGTGGAAATATTGGCGCACCTTGCAATTGAACGGTTAAGAAAGGTGCATCTCCACCACCAGGGAAGCCTCGAACAAAGACGTTAGCACCAGATACGCCGCCTGAACTTTCAGACCAAACGCCAGGCACTGCTTTAAATAAATCTGCGGTGCTTTTAGGTGCCAATTTTTTAATGTCGTCTTCTGAGAATGAACTTATGGCAAAACTTGCTTCTTCCTTGGCTACTGCTTTGCCACTAAAGGTGCCGGTAACAATAATTTTTTCTATATTTTCATCGTTGGCTTGTTCTGCTGCCAAGCTAGCATTTGCTTGGCAGGTTAGTGCCAACGCAATGGCTATAGAAGATAGCTTGAATGTCTGTCTCATGTTATATGTCCTCTATTCCGATAGAAGCGTTTGCTTTACCAGATAATAATTATGATTGTTCATATTTTCTTCCCCACAATCAATATAGATCTGAATGCAAACGTTTGCAATTTATTTTTGCAAACGTTTGCATTTTTCTGTTTTAAATTGCAATACCCCCCCAGTATGTAATAATTCCTGATGATTTAATTGAAATGTACTTTAAGGTGTATTTAGCATTGAGCAATGAAAATAAATTAACATTAGCAGGATTGGCAAAACTGGCGGGGGTGTCGACATCTACCGTTTCTCGAGCGTTAAAAGATAACCCATTAATAAAAAAAGAAACTCGTGAAAATTTGCAGTCATTGGCCAAGCAATACAACTTCAGTTTAAATCATGCGGCAAGTCGTTTACGCACACAAAAAACTAATGTGGTTGCGGTTATTTTGAATCTTGTCGATGATACCGATCAGAGTATTAGCGACCCCTTTCTACTCAAAGTGGTTGGTGATTTAAACCAAGCACTGAATCAACAAGGCTATGAATTGCTGCTATCTAATTCTTTAATGGCCAATGAAGATTGGGCAAATTACTTTATTAGCAGTAGTCGCGCTGACGGCATTATCGTTATTGGACAAGGCAAAAATACCGATAACGTAGAAAAAGTAGCTAAATCTGGCGCGCCCTTGGTGGTTTGGGGAGATCCTAAAGTTGAAGCAAGCTATGCCGTTGTTGGCAGTAATAATGACTTAGGCAGTTACTTGGCGACACAACACTTAATTGATGGTGGTTGTAAACGGATTTTATTTTTGGGTGATCCTGAGCATGCCGAAATGAGTGAGCGTTATAAGGGTTATAGTCGTGCGATAAAAGGTGCGAATTTAGCTGACAGTACCGAATTAACGCTATCGTGCGATATTACTAGTAAGGCGGCATACGAGGCAATTGATGTTGCAATTTTAGAGCAAGGTTTATTTTTTGATGGCATAGTTGCCACCAGTGACATGGTAGCATTAGGCGCATTGAAAGCACTGAAAGAGCGATATATAAATATTCCTAATGATGTTGGTATTGTCGGTTTTGATGATATTGCCATGGCCGAACTTTTTCATCCCGCTTTAACGACCGTTAAACAAGACACCAAAACGGCCGCGAAAATAATGGTTGCACAACTTTTAAAGCAATTTAATGGCGAAAATGCTGATTCAGCCGTGGTTGATATTGAATTAATAAAACGTAAATCTTCCCGTTAATCAGCGATACTTTACTTTTCATTGTTAAATACTCTGTAAAAATGCAAACGTTTGCATTTTTACAGAGTAGACTATAGACTAAGAGAAATGATAATGAAAAGTGAGTGATTTGATGTCTAGAACGATGACCATAACTGCAATTGCAGTTTGCTATTTTGTTTTTGCTATTTTACTTAACAGTGTTGGCACCGTCATCTTACAATCTATTCATAGTTTTGATGTTAGTAAAACACAAGCAAGCACATTAGAAGGTTTTAAAGACCTTTCTATTGCGTTAGTGTCGTTTTTTGTTGCTTCAATTATTCCGAGAATAGGCTATAAATTGGTATTGCTTATAGCCTTAGTTTTAGTAACGCTGGCTTGTATCGCAACGCCGCTTGTCGCAAATTTTCTGATAATAAAATTGTTGTTTGCCTGTATCGGTGTTTCTTTTGCCTTAGTTAAAGTTTCAGTCTATTCGATTATTGGTCAACTCTCATCTACGGTAAAATCACATTCTTCATTATTGAATACCATTGAAGGTATCTTCATGCTCGGTAGCCTGTCAGGTTATTGGCTATTTAGTTTCTATGTCAAGCCCAATGCAACAGAATTAACCGCATGGCTTGATGTGTATTACCCATTAGCCGGTTTAGTTGTATTCGCTGCTGTTTTGGTGGTTTTTTCGAAAATTGATAACAGCCAAGCACAAGGCCCGCAACACAGTATCATTAGCGATTTTATCGATATGCTGAAAATGAGTTATCAAAAATTGGTATTGATATTTGTGCTGTCGGTTTTCTTGTATGTGCTTATAGAGCAAGGAATAGGGACTTGGTTGCCAACATTTAATAGTGAAGTTATTGGCTTACCTAGTGATGTCAGCATTCAAATGACCAGTATATTTGCGGCCGCACTGGCGCTAGGAAGGTTGTTGGCGGGGCAAATTTTACGTTATATGAGTTGGTATTATTTTTTAAATATTTGTGTTGTTTCCATGGCCGTTATTATTTTAGTGCTGTTGCCACAAACTGATGTTGTCATCAATGGGCCGGTTGAGAGTGTGCTCGATGCGCCTGCGATTGCTTACCTGTTGCCGCTTATTGGTTTAATGATGGCACCAATTTATCCGGTACTAAATTCCGTGATGCTGAGTAGCTTAGCGCAGTCTAAGCATGCTGCTATGACTGGTCTTATTGTGGTTTTTTCCGCACTTGGTGGCACCACAGGATCAATCATTACTGGCTTTTCTTTTGAAAAACTAGGCGGGCAAGATGCGTTCTATTTGTTGCTTATTCCTATGTTACTTATCCTCATTAGCCTTTATTTCTTTAACCTAACAACGCAAAAAAATTCGCATAAATAGCGGACTTAACAGGTATTTAAATGACACAATCTGACAGTCTACAGCACAGAGCTAATGAAAATTTAGCTTTTTTTAGCAGTGAGCTTTTTAAAGTGGTGCAAACCAGCGGAATTTTTTCTGATAGTAAAATTTTCGCCGATGCTGTGCCTAAAAATAACTATGAGCATATTTTAACTCAATTCGAGCTTAACAACCCGGCTGAAAATAACGCGTCACTTCTAAGATTTATTGAACGTTATTTTGAGCTTCCAAGCCAGCAAGAGTCGGACTCAGCAAACCTGCATATTAATATTGAATTGCAGATCAAAAGCTTATGGCGCCACTTAGGGCGACAAGCTGATAAAAATCGCAGCGGCTCATTGTTACCGCTGAGCTCACATTATATAGTGCCGGGTGGTAGGTTTAGAGAAATTTACTATTGGGACAGTTATTTTACCGCATTAGGACTGATTGAATCAGGCAAGGTGTCAGTCGCTGAGTCAATGCTAGAAAACTTTATTGAGCTGCAAAGCCAGTATGGTTGTATTCCTAATGGTAATCGTAGCTACTATTTATCTCGATCGCAGCCGCCGATATTAGCCATGTTAGTTGAGCTGCTATTGCCATATCAGGTTGAGCCCGAAAAATTTATCCTTAAAACAATTACGGCCGTGATTAGGGAGTATGACTTTTGGATGGATGGCCATGAGCTATTAAATTCACAGCATGTTGAGTGTAAGCGTGTGGTCCGAATGCCAAATGGCAGTATATTAAATCGTTATTGGGACAATGAAGCGACGCCACGACCTGAATCATTTAATGAAGATATTGAATTAGCTGCAGGTTTATCAACAACAGAGGCCAGTGAGTTTTTCCGAAACATTAGAGCGGCGTGTGAGTCTGGTTGGGACTTTAGCTCGCGATGGATGCAGAAGCAAAATTCACTGACGAGTATAAGAACTACTCGCATCGTGCCAATTGATTTAAACAGCCTAATTTATAAAATGGAGTGTTTAGTCGCTGAGTTTTCCCTAATTATTGATGACAAAGTGCAAAGCAATAAGTTTGCTAATTATGCGCTGGAGCGTAAAAGTGCAATAAAGCAATATTTATGGTCTGAAGATGATCATTATTTTATGGACTTTGATCTCGATGAAAACACACAAAGCCCGATAAAGTCGTTGGCGGGAGTAATACCATTGTTTGTGGAACTCGCCAGTGAAGAACAGTCGGCGCTTATTACAAAAGAAATTTCAGAAACGTTTTTAAAAGTTGGTGGTTTAGTAACAACTAATATCGAAAGCTCTCAACAGTGGGACGCACCTAACGGCTGGGCACCTTTACAATGGTTTGCCGTTAAAGGCCTTCTTAATTATCAGCAACAGCCACTTGCCAAGCAGATCATGCTGCGTTGGCTTGATACCGTCAATCTATACTTTGAGCAAACAGGAAAGTTAATGGAAAAATACAATGTTTGCGATCAAGCATGTACCGCTGGTGGTGGCGAATATGATGTTCAGGAAGGGTTCGGCTGGACAAATGGCGTTTACCAAGCCTTTCTTAAAGAGTTAAAGGAACTTGGCTAATTGTTGTAGCCCATCGACTTTTTACGGGGAGTTTTATCATCATAACCGCAAGAAATTAAGCCTTCACCATCATTGATAGGAGGCTTCTAGTTAGTGACGCTTTCATTAAGGTAAGTGGCTTGCTTTCTTGCGTTTTGCTTAGCTTGAAATAGCGTTTTATTGGCAATACTCACTATTTTTATCAAGCTCCGTCTTTGTTCCTCCTTGCAAGACAAAACTAAACTATTCAGAGTGTTGGCAATAAGCGTTAGTGGATCGCTGTCAGCACGGTGGTTTAATGTTTCTGTCCTTTACTCTATCTAGTGAAAAATTAGTTATCTCAGCAGTAAAAGAGTGATTTTAGCCGTGTTCTAGACGCTGTTAATTGCATCTATTACTTATGATATTTAATATTTCCCTGCAATCACCTTCCCATTTTTACTTGCTACATCTTGTACCGCATATGAGACATATCTATAAACGTAGTGTCTCATTTTCGAAACACCATGTTATTGAAGTTATTAAAGTGTTTGCTTTAATTCTTTTGAAAACAATTGCTTAGGCTTTTTGTGAAGTTGGCATTTAACTTGTAATAGTAAGCCATAGTAAAGCGAAATAATTAGCACCTTGTTGAGGTAAAAATGGACACACAAAGGATAAAACCCAAGCAAGCATTTTGGAGAAAATATTGGTATTTATTGCCACTATTTATTTTCTGTGTTTTAAGTTGGAAATTCACACAATTTTTTGGTGATGCATCCTATATGGTTGAACACGAAAAACTGGTGACTGCGAAAGTTGAACAGGGTGTTTTCCAAGTAAATGTTCGCGCAACAGGGGTTTTAAAACCAGAAAATATTCGCTGGGTATCTGCACAAGTTTCTGGCCGTATTGAGCAAGTTTTTGTTAAAGCGGGCGCAAAAGTAAGCGCAGGAGATGTGCTCGTTACACTGAGTAACCCGGAACTTGAAAGAGAGTTAGAAAAAGCGCGTTGGGAATTACAAGCTAATAAGGCTGAAAATAATGCGGCTTATGTCTCGTTAGAGTCTCAGTTGGTTGATATTGAAAACTCAGTGGTTGCGGCAGAATATAACTATTTGTCTGCCAAGTTAAAGCTTGATGCTGAAACGGCCCTAATGGAGCAGGGTAATGCAACAGTGTCTGCATTAGATTATCAAAAAAGTCAGTTAGCGGTTAAGCAGCAAAAACAATATTGGTTGGCACAACAACAAAAAGTAGCAAAAATGAAATTAACCATGGCGGCAACTAAAGAAGCACAGCAAGCTCGGTTAGGGTTAATGGAGAACAATTATCAGCGTGTATTGGCGCAGGTTGAAGCCTTATCCGTTGTTGCTTCTACAACTGGCATTGTTCAGCAAGTGTCGTTAGAGCTTGGTGAGCGAACTCAAGTTGGTAGTAGTGTCGCGCTAATTGCTGATCAGCGTTCTTTATTTGCTGAGTTACAAGTTCAAGAAGTTAGGGTTAAGGACATTGTGCTAGGGCAAATGGTGAGTATTGATACTCGTACGAGTGAAATATTAGGAAAAGTAAGTCGAATTGACCCCGCTGTTAAAAATGGCATGGTGCAAGTCGATGTTAATATTATCGGCAACTTGCCTGCAGAAGCTCGTCCAGAGCTAACGGTTGATGGCTTAATTGAAATCAGCAATATCGAAAATGCGTTATATGTTAAGCGACCCGTTTATGCACCAAGAGATAGCCAAGTAGGCTTGTATAAAATAACTGAAGATCAGCAATTTGCTTTTAAGAAACAAGTCAGTTTAGGGCAAAGTTCAATTAACAAAATTCAGGTGTTATCAGGGCTTGTGGCTGGCGATGAAATTATTATTTCAGATACCAGCGGCTGGCAAGAACACCAACAAGTATTACTAAATTAATTATGATAAAAATAACGGCAACTAAGGACGTTCTATGAAAGCACTCATAAGTTTGCACCATGTTAGTAAAACATTTTTAACGGAAGAAATTGAAACCAGAGCACTAAACGATATTAGTCTAGAAATACATCAAGGTGAATATGTCGCGTTAAGTGGACAATCAGGTTGTGGTAAATCGACATTATTGTCTTTACTCGGTTTGCTTGATTCGACAACATCGGGTCAGTATTTATTGGCAGAAAATGATGTTTCGTCGCTGAGTCGGAATCAAAGAGCGGGTATTAGGAGTAAAGAAATTGGGTTTGTATTTCAATCATTTAATCTAATTTCTGATTTAACGGTTTTAGAAAATGTGATGCTACCGCTAACCTATCAGTCAGGTTTGTCTAAAACGGTTATTGAGAACAAAGCCAAAGCAGTGTTAGACAAAGTTGAAATGGGACATCGTAAAAATCATTTTCCATCACAACTTTCAGGTGGCCAACAGCAGCGCGTAGCGGTTGCTAGAGCTTTAGTAAATGACCCGAAAATAATTTTAGCTGATGAGCCTACTGGGAATTTAGACTCGAAAAATGCTGAGTCAGTATTACAGTTGTTTGAACAGCTGCACCGTGAAGGAGCAACTATTTGTATGGTGACTCATGATCCAGCTTCCGCGAAACGAGCCAGCAGATGTTTAGAGATGTTTGATGGTCGCTTAATTAAAGATACTCAGAATAAATCAGATAGCCCTGTTTCAGTATCTAGTATCGAAATGGCAGCGGGGTAATAATTATGTCGGTTTGGCTCGATATTAAATATGCGTTGCGCTTGTTGTTTAGTGCGCCTAAATTTACCGCGATGACGCTTTGCGTTTTGGTTGGTGGCTTGTCTATTAGCTTATTCACCTTTTCATTTCTGTATAGCACCATTTATAAACCTTTACCGATCCCTGAAGGCGATACAGCCAAAGCCGTTGCCGTGTTTGAAGATGGCAAGTATCGCTATATTCGTAGTTTTGAATATCAAGCTATTAAAGATAATATTTCCAGCTTTGCGGAATTTGGTGTTTATGATAATGCCGATATACGTATTAATGTGAAAGAGTCGGGCAAAAGCTATTACGGCAGTTATGTACGTGCTGGTTTTTTTGAATTTAGCCGGATTCAGCCGATATTAGGTCGGGTGATTAATGCTGAAGATACCCGAGCTGGCGCACCGTCAGTTGCTGTTATTAGTTATGATGTTTGGCAGAATGAATTTAACGGCAATGTCGATATTTTAAAGGAAAGTGTAAGAATTGATGGTGAATTAGCCGATATTGTTGGGGTAATGCCAAAGGATTATCGTTTTCCTAATGCATCAAAAATTTGGCTGCCAATGCCAGATACTGTGTTAATGGAAAGCCCTAAATACAGTGCTTATTTATATGGTTTTGGTCGACTTAAAGATGATGTTGAAATCAAACAAGCCGAACAAGAATTAACGCAGCTTATCAACCAAGTGTATCAACAAAATGTCAGTTTATTTGACCTACCTAAAGTACAAAAAAACGTTAAGTTATTAACGTTTCAAATGGCACAAACGGGTAATGATGGTGGCATCGCCTTTGCTGGTTTAATGACCATTTCAATGCTAATTCTGCTGCTAGCCTGTATCAATGTTGGCAATTTATTATTGGCGCGATCAATTGAGCGCCAAAAAGAAACGGCAATAAGAGCGGCATTAGGGGCAAGTACAACGCGGTTAGTGAGTCAATTATTGTGGGAAGGTGTGATCATTGCCAGTGTTGGTGGTTTGTTGTCTGTTTTGTTAGTGGGCGCGGCACTCGATTACACTGAGGTCGCTATTCACTCTTGGTTGCCTGATGGTGGTTCGTTTTGGTGGCATTATGGTATGGACAGTGCCACTTTGTTGATGGCTGTGGTGTTTACTTTGGTAACTATTATGCTGTCTGCTTTTCTACCGGCTTGGCGTTCGGCACACCAAGATATTAATATCACCTTAAGAGACGGTACTCGCGGCGCACAAAGTAAAAAAGCTGGTAAAGTTTCTCGCATATTAGTGACAACACAAGTCTTTTTAGTCGCGTTGCTGATGTTAATTGGTTCAATCACTGCTTTTATTGCACATAAGCTTATTAACTTAGACATGGGAGATGATTATACCAATGTAATGACTGCTCGTTTTACCATTCCGGAAAATAAATATCCTGATCAACAGCAGCAATTAGGGTTGTTGAATTCGTTGATTAGTGAATTAAAGCAGCAGCCTAATTTGGTTGACGTTATTAGCCACAACTGGATTGGTGCCTCAAAAGTGATGTTAGAGGGGCATGAATATTTAACGGAAGAAGACAAGCTAAATATTGATGTTGTTGCCATTATTGGCGATAGCGGCACTGTGGGTATTGACTTAGTTGCAGGGCGACAATTTACTCATTTAGACAAAGTTGGAAATCGTAAAACGGCCATCATTAGCCAGTCAATGGCAAAGCGTTATTGGCCAGGAGAATCGGTACTTGAAAAAAGTTTTATCGTCAATGTTGATGGTGTTGATGAACAAGTTTTTATTGTTGGGGTTGTGTCAAATCGCATGAACGCAAGTGCCATGTTTGGCAGCCTAGATAGTGCCGATGAAATTTATTTATCTGGGCTGCAGTTTGTCGATCCATTTCAAGTGTTGCTTTATAAAACACAGCCAAATACTCAGCAAGCTGAAGAAATATTTTATCAGGCTATGTTTGCCACCGATAGAAATATCGAGCTTCTTTATGCCGTGCAACCAGCCAGTGAAAATCGTAATAAAATGCGTGAATCAATGGGGTTAATGTCGAACATTACCTTTGGCACTGGTTTTTTTGCACTGTTACTTGCTATGGTGGGAATTTATGGTTTAACAGCAAATTCTGTTGCGCAGCGCACTCATGAGGTTGGTATTAGGCGTGCTGTAGGTGCCAGCGATGCTAATATATTGACCATGTTTCTTACACAGGGCGCTAAGCAACTGTTTATTGGCTTAGGCCTAGCTTTGAGTATTTTTACGGTTATTGCATTTGGCTTTCATAAGCTGACTGAAGGCATATTCCCTATTTACATTTACTTTACTCAGGCACTGACCGTGGTTGTTGGTTTAAGCTTAGTGGTGATGTTTGCGATATATATGCCGAGCAAAAAATCTGTGACTATGGAGCCAAGTATGGCGCTACGTTACGAATAAGCTTTATAAAAAAGATATATCCTATATATTTTAGGGTATATCAATACTCATTTAGATAAAGTGGATAAATTTGCGAGTTATGCGGTAAATATGAAAAGAATTTTAATAGCTGATGACGATATAAATATAATCGCAGGTCTGAAGTTTCTTTTAGCTGACTATGGTTATGAGACCTTAACGGTAACCACGCCACAAGCGGCGTTAGAAAGTGTTGAAAAACAGTCAATAGACTTAATTTTATTGGATATGAATTTTCAGCAAGATACCACTTCTGGGCAAGAAGGTATTGAGTTAGTAAAGAAAATATCGGCAACAGGCTTAGGTATTCCAATTGTGGTGATGACAGGCTGGGCCACCATAGATATTGCAGTTGAGGCAATGCAAGCTGGCGCCAAAGATTTTGTTCAAAAGCCTTGGCAAAATGAACGCATTGTCAGTGCTATTGAAACACAAATTGCACTGGCCAGCTCTGGACGTTCGGTGCAGCGTCTTAGTCAACAGAACCAAATATTGACATCGCAAGCTCACCCGAATGATAGAGCTGGCATTATTGCTAACTCAGCTGCTATGCAAGAACTTCTTAATAGTTTAGAAAGCTTGGCTCAGAGTGATATGAGTATTTTACTCACCGGCGATAATGGCACTGGCAAAAGTATGCTTGCAGCATATGTTCATAAGGTGTCAGCGCGAGCTAAATACTCTTTTGTGCCAGTGAATATGGGGGCTATTCCTGCTAGTTTATTTGAAAGTGAAATGTTTGGTCATGTTAAAGGCGCGTTTACTGATGCGAAAGAAAATCGCATTGGTCGTTTCGAGATGGCGGAAAATGGTACCTTGTTTCTTGATGAATTAGCAAATATTCCGCTGGCCCAGCAGGCCAAACTCTTAAGAGTACTAGAAGAACAGAAGTTTGAAGCGGTGGGCAGCAATAAGTCATTACATGCTAATGTTAGGGTGATATCCGCGACAAATAGCGATTTGCAAAATGATATTACTGAAAATCGATTCAGACAAGATCTTTACTTTCGCCTGAATACCATTGAATTGAGAGTACCGTCGTTAGCTGAGCGTATCGACGATATTCCAGATCTAGCCCAGCATTTTCTTAAAGTGTTTAGTGGTAAATACCATAAAAATTGTCCCTTATTGTCAAAAGAAGCATTGATGAAGCTGCAAAGCTATCACTGGCCAGGGAATATTCGTGAATTAAGCCATACAATGGAAAGGCTGTTATTTACTTGTACACAAGAAATTATTAAAGCTGAAAATATTAGTTTAACTATGCCTGAACAAAGTAACAGCCAAAACTCAGCGTTAGACAATGGTCAATTAACCCTTGAACAGGTTGAAAAAAATACGATGGTTGAGCGGTTGCGATTACATAACAATAATGCGACAGAAACAGCTAAGTCGCTAGGGTTAAGTCGTAGTGGTTATTACCGAAGAATGGCTAAATATGAGTTGGATTAATAAGCACTGGCAAGCTGTCAAAATAAACCTTAAGCAATATCAAATCGGTCAACAAGATAAACTTATTTTGTTAATCATTTTTCCTTGTGTGTTGATCACAATATTCTCGTTATTGTCGACTAATGCCTCACCCTACTTAATTGCTTTTATTTTAGTTTGTCTGAGCTTGTTATCTAGCTATGTTTTCATTGCCACTCGAAACTTGGCCCACTATCAAATAAGAACGTTAGCCAATTTAATTGAATCTATGATTGATGGAGACTACTCACTGCGTGGTCGACTTAAGGGTAATCAAGCATTTCATGAATTGTTGCTATTAATTAATAATTTATCAGAGACACTGGCGCAACATAAGGTGTCGGCAACCGAGTCGCGAATTTTACTTGAACTGATTGTTGAACAAATGGACGCCATGGTTTTAGCGACAGATCCTGATGGTAAGTTGGTTATGGCAAATGCGTCTGCTAAAGCTTTGTTGCTAAATAACATCGAGAATATTGCCGGAATATCACTGGGTGATTTAATGCTGGGAAAGAAGCTGCAAGATGCTGAATCAGGAATTATCGAGTTTACGTCGGCGGTCAATGATAACGCAGAGTCATCGTTAGCTTTTGAAGGTGATTTTTTTCTGCATAAAGAAAGCTTTTTACGCGATGGACAGCCGCATAAACTTTATTTATTGACCAACGCAGAACGTTTACTCATGGAAAAAGAACGTAATGCTTGGCAAAGTGTTTTACGGGTACTTAGCCATGAAATTAATAATTCTTTAACGCCAATCTCAACGATTAGTCAATCAGTACAAGCTAAGCTGCAGCGCAGTATTGATAGCGATATTGCTTTTAGTCGACAAGGTTTAGTTGATGGTATGAATATCATCAATGAGCGGGCGGATTCATTGAGTGGTTTTATCGCCAGCTATAGCCAATTAGCACATTTACCTAAACCGATATTTAAACTTACTCGCTTACGAACATTGATTGAAAAGCTGGCAAAGTTATTCCCTAGCTGTGATTTTAAAATTGCCGATAGCACCAATATCAAGCTGATGGTCGATAATAAACAGCTTGAGCAAGTCCTAATAAACTTATTTAAAAATGCCATTGATGCGATGGTAGAAAATGAACGAAAATTAATAGAAATACATTGCCGAGCGCAACAACAATGGCAACAAATTGTTATTAGCGATTATGGCTGTGGCGTGGCCAATATTGATAATTTATTTGTGCCATTTTATACCACGAAAACACAAGGGAGCGGCATTGGCTTGGCCTTATGTCGACAAATAATGTTTAGTCACCATGGTCATATTAAAATACAAAATAGAAGTGAAAAAAACGGTGTTGAAGTGATTATTTCTTTGCCTATTTAAATACTTTTTCGGGCCATTGTTATTGTTCGCCATAAGTGTTTGCTTACCTAAAACAATAAGTTTTAGTCATCTATATTGTTACTTTCATCAGTCCGTATATTCGGCTGTTAATTAATAATCTAACCGAGTGTGAAAATATATATTTTTTATCGCCGACTAAACTTTTCTTGCTGATCAGCCATGAGGTGAAACTATAAGCATTTAACTGCTTGCTTTGTTACTCTCTTCATCTCGAGTTCAGGTTAATAAGTCATTAACGTGAGATTCTTAGAGGGAAACTTGGAAAGATATGACGTTTATTGATAAATTTATCTAAAATCATCGCTTAAGCGATGATTTTAGATATGTTGCTGAGAAGCACTTTATACCACTTGCTAAAATGATAATGCAGCAACCGTCAAGGTGCTCACAACCTTTATTTGTTGGCATTAATGGCTGCCAAGGCTCAGGAAAGTCCACTTTAGCGGCATTTATCGCTCACTATTTAACGCTACACTATAAGGTCAAAGTCGTTACTCTTTCACTGGATGATTTTTATTTAAATCAACAATCACGTAAGCAATTAGCACAAACAATTCACCCATTGTTAAAAACTCGTGGCGTGCCAGGAACGCATAATACTGAGCAATTAGCACAAGTTTTACATTCGTTGAAATGCAATCATGGAAAGATTAGCTTACCGAGATTCTCTAAAATTACGGATAACCCGAGCAAGGCTGAATTCGCTGAGCTGCCAGTTGAAATTGTGCTGATGGAAGGTTGGTGCTGGGGTGTTGAAGGGCAGAGTGCGAGCCAGTTAATCAAACCTTGTAACTCAATGGAGATAAATGATGACAAAGAACGGGTTTGGCGTGAATACGTAAATCAACAATTAACCATAAATTATCAGCCCTTGTACGAGATGATGAGTTATTGGCTTTTTTTACAAGCTCCTTCGTTTGACTGTGTTGAGCAATGGCGTTGGCAGCAAGAACAAAGCCTGATTGAGAAAAATAACGGTGTTGTTACTGATGATATGATGTCTGCAGAGCAGGTACAGCAGTTTAGTCTGTTGTTTCAGCGACTAACTGAACATGCCTTAGTAACCATGGAAAATAAGGCCGATGTCGTTGTTTGCTTGGACAAGTTGAGAAAAGTTATAGAAGTTAAATATTAGGCTTAACGACAATGAAGATGTTTTTGAAATTGGGTTGTTTTTAAACGTTGTAGATAAATAAGGCAAGCAGTGGGGAGACTGCTTGCCTTGTTTCTTTTCATAAATATTAAATAATCTAACTACTGATTACGCTATAGTTTTGCTTTTTCTACGTAAGCCAAAGCATGCAACTAAACCTAGCGTTAACCAGCCGAATGAACCTGAAGATTTCTTCTTCTCTTCTTCAAATACACAACTTCCGTTGTCTTGGTTCGCTGCTGAATCAAAGTTTGTTGCTGAACTATCGGTACAACCTAATTCAATGCCATCAGACTTAACCATCAGCATAAAGCTAGTTGTTGCTTTATCTGTTGCCACATCTACATCAGTTACGGTTACTGTTACTTCTGATTCACCGTGGTAATTTGCTTTAGGTGTAACCGTTAAGGTTGCTCCTGCTGCGGTGTCTACTGAAGTAAAGCTAGCAATTGCATCGCCAGATACCGATACGGTATTTGCCGTGTTTAGGTCATCAACAAATACAACATTAATATCAAAGTTAGCATTTTCATCAATTTCCATATCATTTAACGCTGCAACGGTAATGTTGCTGTTAATGGCAATGGTTTTACTCATGTTAATGTCTGCCATGCCTTCAATGCTAGAAACTGCAGAAAATTCAAGGTTACGACCTGAAAAGTCTTCAGTAATATCAAAGTCTAACGTCACGGTAAATTGTGAAGATTCTGGACCAACATAGTCATAACAAACGATTAAATCATCTTTAATGACTTCATCTAAGTTATCCCACGCAAACTGTTCACCTTTGTAGCCAGTTAATGGGCCGTAAGCATCAAATTTACCAGAATAGCCTTTAATACCGATTGAACCACGACCGTCAGTGCTACCAAAGTCGATATTGTCGTAAGCCATGATTAATTCATATTGACCGTCATTATGGCGAACGTTAGCGTTGATAAGCACTTCAAAATCAAAGCTGTTGTCACGACGATCCCAAAGTGTTTTACCTGCTGCCCAATCTTGGCCCGCATAGGCGTAATCACTTGCGTTATCCCACTCAATAATTGCCCAACCGTCACCGGTAAAGGCCATTGACACACCTGAATTCCAATCTAACTCAGTATTAAATGATTCTCTGTTAGTGATTGGATTACCTGCACGCCATAGTGGTGCAATAATTTCGTCTGGGAAACCATCAAATGGTAGTGGGAAGTAGAAATCCCAAAACATAGGACGTTGGTCAAACATGATTGCGCCATTACCACCAATTTTAACTACGTCAGCCGCGTAGCTTTCATCGTTATTGTAAAGGTGAAATGAGTCTGTGTAGCCGCCGAAAAGGACTGATGTTTCAAGTACATTAGTATTTGCCCATCTAAAGCCAACATTGGTGTTGTTACCGTTTTCGTCTAAACCAGCAAAAGCCGGATAAATACCAAAATCCTCTAAGTTGATATAACCACCTGGGTTACTGTTGCCAACATCAGGAACCATACACATTGCGTTAGTGTCATTAGTGGTAATGTCGTAATGAGGAACAACGGTACCGGTATCAGGTTGCGTACCTGAAATGGTTAAGATGTTGCCTTCAACGCTAAGCGTTGCAGCATCAGCATTTGATTTAGCTAAGTCATTATCGGTTAATACTACACCTTCAGGTAATGTTGTTGTGATGGTGAAATCACGGTCAGCACCTGACTTGTTAGCTAGAACATTGAAACTAACTGCTATGTTATCACCCGCTTTACCAGCGCTTTGAGTACTTGTCATGCTAACGTCATTAACACCACGTGTTAGCATAAAGCCGATAGTACCTAAGTTTCCAGCATTTGCTTCTGAAGTACCAACATCAACAGCTGTGTAGTACATGTCACCTTCGGCCATTGCCATGTTCCAGTTAACATCTAAGTCAACGGTATCTGTACCGTCACTTGCAGGTAATTCCGCGGTCATGTTGCTCGCAACTTCATTTGGAACAACTGCCGTTGCTAAGGTAAATGTTTCTGGAATTAACGGAAATTCACCATACATATTATTTGGGTTGTGAAGTATCGCCCAATATGTACCTGGCTCAGGATCATTTAAGTTACAGAAATTATCATGACTTGGTGAGTTTGATAAACATAGGATTTCCGTTGCTGGCTCAATTTTGCCATCGCCGTCATAATCTTTACCCATGTAAAGCCTAACATTACCTTGTTCGAACGTACCTTTTGCTTCTGACTCAGTTAGGCCTAACGTTTCAATAACTAAGCGCTTAGTGTTCGCTGGAACTTCGATAAGCTTAGTGAAGGTTGCGTCTTCATCAATAGCAAATTTTGTTATATCTTCAGGATCTGGTCTATTGATCATCCACGGCTCGATATTGTCATCGTCTTTGTGTAGAACAATACTTTCAACTTCTGCTTTTACTGGTGTATAAACGCGACCAACAGGGTTATCTGATTTTGGTACGCGAATACCGCTGATACGATAAGAACTTTCGTCACGATGGGCACTAGCTGAAACACGAGATGGCAATTCACCGGCATCGTAACTAAATGCCATTGGCCAACGAGAATCAGGAATACTGTCATCTTCAGCTGTTAATACTAACGCTGAATGTAGTTCACCTTCACCATTGCCCCAAATACCTTGTGCAGCTGCAACAGACGCTTTAACCACAATCGTTTGAGTTTCACCCGCTTTTAAGGTAAATGTTGATGGTGACGCTTCAATAGTGATACCTTGTTCATCAGTTTGGATGTTCATATCGAACGCCCAACTGCGAACGGCTTCATTTGAAACTGTCCACGTACCGTCACGTGTTGCTTTTACCGTTCTTATCCATGAACACTCTGGTGAACAGCTAAAATCAACAAGGTTTGGCATATTAAGTTTATGCGGAGTACCACCGTTATAAGGGTCTGCTAACTTAAAGTTTTCAGCGGTTTCGTTCATCACTAAACCGGCTTGTACGGCATTTGCAACATTAATACGACCTGAGCCTGCGCGATAAATTTCAGCTTTGCCTATTACATCATTCTCATCGTTTAAGCGGTGGTACTGCACAACATTGTCAGCTGTCATTGCTAACGCTGACTGTACTTCTGCAGCGGTCCATGTTGGATTTGCTTGACGTATTAATGCCATTGAACCGGCAACGTGCGGAGAGGCCATTGACGTACCACTAATCGCAATATAGTCGGTACCAAAAGGGGTTGTTAGGAATGGATTTTCATC
Source organism: Colwellia sp. SU-HH01172 (assembly GCF_057553355.1). Taxonomy (NCBI): domain Bacteria; kingdom Pseudomonadati; phylum Pseudomonadota; class Gammaproteobacteria; order Alteromonadales; family Colwelliaceae; genus Colwellia; species Colwellia sp. SU-HH01172. The sequence goes on from NZ_BAAJMB010000007.1 coordinate 171,328, forward strand.
AGAATAAGCGGCATAAACATCAACACCTGGCGCTGCTAATGTTGGTGCCAGTGTTTCGATATTGCGATATGACGGGCCACGCGATGAGAAATCTGCTAACCAGTCGCCATTTTCTTCGTCGATTCTACGCTCTACAACCGTCGCTTTAATGGTGATTTGGTGACCCATTTCATCATAAGAATCGATCCAGTCAGCAATACCATCGGTGTTGTTTGGATCTTGCCAACCAAAATCTTTACCGTGAAATTGCTCACTAGTAAAATGCACTGATGGGATAACATAGCTATCGGCAACTGTGCCTTGCGTTGGATCGGCATTGTATAAGATAAAACCGTCTGCACCACCAGCTTGAACATTTTCAGCTTTTGCCGTTCTCGCGTTAGCGGCGGCATCCGTTGGATAATGGCGTTGACATACAACGATGACATTAGTTGAACCGTCAGCGGCTCCTGGAATTGCCGTACCATCTTTAAAGAAGTCAAAAGTACCGGCAGGGTAACTATCGACACAGTAACCACTCCAATCTTGTGCACCACTAGAGTCAACATAGTCTTTTGCCCACACTACCACACCACTTAATTCTGTGGTGTTGATTGAACCACCTAAAACTGGATGGTCGATACCCGGTGGAATTTCGCTACCTAAAGCAGGGTCAATAAAGCCATTATATTCAACCGAAGTTTCAATGACTATTTCTCTATCATGTGTGGTTGCAGCAACTTGTGCTAACCAAGGTGAAGAATTGTCAACAGCGCCCATACATTCGTCATAGCCACAATTTTGGCCACCATTACCGGCAGCAGCAGCTACGTTGATTCCTGCTTCACGGGCAGATAAAAAGGCCAGCTGGACATCATCAGCCCAAACATTTTTATCTTGGCCACCAATAGAAAAGTTTATAACATCTACACCATCAGTAATAGCATCTTCAATACTAGAAACTAGCGCTTCACCCGGACAGCCTTGTTTATTTTCATCGTTGTTACCAACACATACTTGGTACGCAATAATGTTTGCATGTGGCGCAACACCAGAGATAACTGGAAATAGATCAGCTTTAACTAAGTCTCCGTCAGCTTTACCATCAGCACCCGCAATTTGCGTTTTAACGAAATCGACGTCGTGTAATACGTTACCAGCAGCCGTTGATGCGGTGTGAGAGCCATGGCCTTGGTAATCTTCACCAATTGCTGGCCAGTCGGCACGAAATTCTTTATGAACATCAGTAACAGATTTATAAGTACGTATACCGATTAATTTATCATTACAGCTAATAAACTCTTTCAGTTTGTCATCAGCACAATTCCCGACGTAATTACCTGTGCCCCATGGGTTGACGTGATCGTAACCATCATCACCAATATCTGCAAACGAAGGGTGATCACTGTTTACACCGGTATCAATTACGGCAATGATTTGACCTTCACCCTTGTATTCCATCTGATCAACAGTAGCAGTACCTGTCCAAACTTGATCAGCGCCAATTTGTTTTGGCCCTTGATCTGATAATAAATTATAGAGCTTTGAACGTTGAACATGAGCAACATTACCCATACTAGCAACTTGTTTAGCTTGCTCTTGAGTCATGGTCATTGAAAAACCATTAAGCGCTTTGGTGAATTGTTCTCTTACTTCGCTGCTACCGGTAACGCGTTGCACTTCGCTGATGACATTGTGTTGGGTTGCTAGTAATTGTTGTTCATATTTTTTTGCGGCGTTAATCGTAGTTTTGCCATTTGTGTATAGCTTACTAACGCCTTTGCTTTGCATTTCTTGTGCGATTGCTGAATTAAGGTCATTGGCAACAATAGCAACCGGCTGATCAACTAAGCGCACAATGTAGGTATGTTCACCAGTAATATCTGCTTCTTCGACAAATTTACCGTCTTGTCTATTAATGTGGACATTAAGGCCATCGTTTCGCAACATGTTTTGCTGCGACGATAATTCTACTTGTTGACGCTGCTTAATTTGTTCGGCGGTAACTTTGAGCGGCTGCAATTTTTGCGCTGCCGATAGCGGTGCAGCAGCATAAGCTGCGCCAGCGCTATATGCGGCAACACTAATAGCTATAGCTATTTTTTTTAGTTTCATTTTATTTTCTCTCTCGTTTTATTCTTTGCGTTTAAATACGCAATTCGCTTGAAAGTAACGCATAAAATGAACAGGGAAAATGTACAACTTTGTATCGTTTTGAATATATTTATCGGATCGCACCGATTAGCGTTAGCGGTATTTTTGACTTAGTGGTAAGCCAGTTCTGTGTTTGGCCTTAACATCATATGGTTGTTAAAGGGAAACTGTTACAATTGTACAAAAGTGTAGCGTTTGTACAAAATTGTAACGATATTATTGTCGGATTATTTTTTTATTTTTATTTTAAGTTATTGATTTTAAGAGTTTATGTTTTTTGATTCAGATTGTAAGGGTAAAAAAAATAGAATTGTGTAACTTGCGTTGTTTGTAATTATTTATGCATGTTGTTACATTGACTGCGGTTAATATTTAACTTATTTCGTCATTTTTCCCAATACTTTTAGTAAATTGAATTCATGAAATTTTTCTTTATAGCGTTATTTTTTTTGCTGATGACAACGTTTTCTAGTGACAGCAGCGGAACAGAAAATTCTGCTCAATTGGTTGATACCAATGAGTGGCAGCTCGGCGTAACTTTAGGTTATGGTCAACTTAAACAGCCCCTTGCTCAACAAGAAAATATTAAGTTATTTCTTATCCCTGATATTCGCTATTACGGTGAGAGATTATCTGTAGAAAACTTAAATGTTTCTTATGCATTATCTGAACAACCTAACTTTGTTGTTGAATTGGTTGGCAAACAAAATTTTGATGGCATTTATTTTCCCGGTGAACATCGTAATGCTTTCGCTGCCGTTGCTGCCAGCGGACCTTTCATTAGACAACCTATGTCTAATAGCAAAATATTACACGATGCTGTGGCAGCGGAAAAAGTTCCGCCTAAACATAAGTCGATGTCGTATATGGCCGGAGCAGAGTTTCGTTGGTACGGTAAAATCGATTATTATTTAACAACACTATTTGACGTCAGTAATGTGCATAATGGTTATGAAATAGATTTTAGTTTGCATTTTCAGCATCAAATAGGCGTGATGAATGCTGACTTTGAAATGGGCATTATTCATAAAAGTGATAAAATGAGTAATTATTACTATGGTGTTGATTATGCTCAATATGAGCAAAACAATCATCATTTAGCAAGCACTAACAATTACTATCTACAATACACCACAGCTTATTCATTGTCGGAGCAATGGTTTGCGCTTGCCGTCGTTAAACAACAATGGTTAGACCCAGACATCCGTCGTAGTCCCATTATCAATCGTTCGAATATCTTGTCATATTTCGTCGGTATTAAGTATATGTACTAATATTGCCATGAAGATACTTATTCAATTATTTATTCTTACCATTTTGCTTTTACCGACAGCGATAAAAGCAAGTAATGATATTTTAATTGAATCATTTGAAATTATGCCGACTATCTGTGTGGTAGCGCGAGATAAAAGCTGTCAGCAAAAAATTCGTTTTCAATGGCGGCTCAGCCAAGTGGGGGCGAGTTGTTTATATCGTGACGGGCAGAGTAACCCTTTATACTGCAGCAAAAAGCAACAAGACACTTCCGTGGAATTAGCGATGAGCGTGAGTAAAGAAAATGAATTTATTTTGCGATTATCTGGTGCATCTATTAGAGAAGCCCGACGCCAGCTCAAGGTGAGAGAGTTAGGCAAAGATGTAAGACAATCTCGTCGGCATTTATGGAGTGTATTTTAATGACAGCTTTACTCAATGAAAGCCCTAATAATGAGCGTAAAACGAAAATCTTATTGATAGAAGATGATCAACGCTTAGCTCAATCGATTACCATCTTTTTTACCTCACAAGGCTTTGACGTTAAACACTTTATTAATGATGAATGCTTAAATTCATTAATTGAACATGAACAAATAGATATTATTATTTGCGATATTATGTTGCCGGGAAATGATGGCTTTCGGATTATTAAGAAGGTACGGGCTTTTTACCATGGTCCCTATATTTTCTTAAGTGCTTTAAATGATTTAAAAAATCAATTAAAGGGCTTTGAGTTAGGCGCAGATGATTATATTTGCAAGCCTGTTGATCCACAATTATTGTTAGCTAAGGTTACTGCTTGTTTGCAACGTACGGCAAAAGTTGAACAACGCGATGTACTGACGATTGGTAATTTAACGATTGATAAAAATAATCGTTGGGCACGATTTGATCAGCAAGAAATTGCTTTGTCTCGACACGAATTTGATTTGTTATGGTTGTTGGCAGTAAATTATGGCAAACAAATCACTCGAGAATATTTGTTTGTTAATACCTTAAAGCGCTCGTATGACGGACTCGATCGTACGATTGATGGTCGGGTGAGTCGTTTGCGTAAAAAACTATTAAGCTATGAACAGCTGTCATGCCGAATAAATACTATGTGGGGCCAAGGTTATATGTTAACGGTTAACGAGTAAACAGTTGTTTAAAGCCTTTATAAAGCATTACTTACTGATAGTTGTTGGCATTGTTTCCAGCATTCTAATTGCCGATTATTGGTATAATAAAAGCGTTCAGCCAAAGGTCGAAATACCGCTAAAGATTGCTCATATTTTGCCGCTTATTGAGCAATACTGCCAAATAGAAGATTGCGCTGAGCGTACAATACCTTTTGCCGTACCAGCAATATTGGTTGATAAATCGTTAATAACCTTTCCTAATGAACAAACCAAAAAGCTTAGTCAAGGCGCTACGGTATCGGTATCTGGCGGAGAAGAAGGAAATTATTTCTATCTTGATTATGATCAAAAACACTTTCTGCAAATAGGGCCAATAATCACTCCTCAACAAGAGACTAGCCATCTATACACGAGTAGCTTTTATATTCTCTTGGCGGCAGCGTTATTTTTAGGTTTCTATCCGCTGTTTCGAGATATGGCCAAGCTTAATGATGTCGTTCGTAAGTTTGAGTCTCAGCAAGCATTAAATGCCAGCGATTTTCCTGATTCATCCTATTTTCAGCAAATATTTATCACTATCAGAGGTATGCTGGAAAAAATAGGCCGTTTGGTGGCCTTACAAAAAGAGCTTTCTGACACACTTTCCCATGAAGTCAGAACCAACCTTTCTAGCGCTAAATTCACCTTATCTGCCATGAATGATGATAGCTACCCACAGTTGAAACCTCTACTTGACGGTGATATTTCAGATATTGAACGGTTAGTACAAGAATATTTGAGCTTTTCAAAGCAAGAACATCAATGTCCCTCGTTAGTGTTAAGTGCGCAATCACCAGCGGCGATCATTGAAGAGTATATGGGCAAGCTATTACGTTTTTCAGATAAAAAAGTCGACTTTTACAATCGCAGTGCTGATGTGGCGTTAATCGATGAACGTTACTTTTCCCGAGTAATAAAAAACCTTATTGATAATGCGCTAAAACATGCGAGACAAGCAGTCGCCATAACACTCTATCGGGCTGATGAGATGTTGGTTTTACAAATTGAAGACGATGGTCAGGGCTTACAAAGTGAGAAATTTGATGATCTGTTTTTAGCGTTTAACCGAGAAAAAGATGACTTAACAGGCTACGGATTAGGTTTGGCAATTGCGAAAAAAGTTGTAGATTGGCACCAAGGTGAAATTATTGCCATGAACAGCCAAACCCTGTCGGGCGCTAAATTTATTGTTCAGTTACCCATTGTCGATAATCAACAACAAGTTATTTGTCAGCCCATTGGCGAACAATTGACAACCCGTAACAGGTCAGGGCAACAGTAAATAATTGTCAGCTGGAATTTTTCATCAGTGCTAATTGCTATCGCGTTCACAACCCTATGGCAGAAACGTTAAAAAACAAGTGCAATAAAGTATGGTAGAATTCCGCTAACCCATGAATTTTCGATACCTTCTCCTGTTATGAGCGCAACTTCTCGCTGTTTTACGACATTTACCGCTAATGTAGACTCTTTATCCGTCCCCAAGCAATTTACCTTTCCCTTTTATTATCAAGCTCAGCCATTAGCGATAGCAGCTTGCGAAGAGTTGCAGCAAAAGCTTAGTATCAGTAAGCAATGGCAACAAGCTTGTGGTCTATTATCAACGGATGAGCAGATTGAAGATCCTGCTAATGTTGGAAAAATGTTTGGCGTACTAGTGGTTAAAAATACTCGGCAGCAGTTGGGTTATTTAATGGCGTACTCAGGGCAACTTGAACACACCTCGCATTCTATTGCTTTTGTCCCCGCAGTTTCTGATATGCAATTACAAGACAGCCAGTTTCTAGCGGAGAAAAAAGCTATTAATTTGCTAAATGCTGAAATTGAACATTTACAAGCAAGTCCAGAGCGCATCAAGTTAGAGGAGGCATTGGAAAAAGCGAATGCCGACTGTCTAGCGGAACTTACTTGTCAGCAAGCATTGATGGTCGCGAGCAGAAAACAACGAAAATTGAAACGCCAGGCAGCAGCCGAACTTTCATCGACAGCAGAGCTAGAAGCATTAAAGGTAAAGCTTGCCGGACAGAGTATTGAGCAGAAGAAAAATTTACAAGCGCTCAAGGCTTTATGGTCAGAAAAAATTACTGCGATAAAGTCTCATTTTGAGATGAAGAATGACGAAATTTTAGCGTTAAAAAAACAACGAAAGTCACGGTCAAAAAATCTTCAGAAGAAACTTTTTCGCCAATATCAATTTTTGAATGCTAAGCAAGAAGTTAAAGATCTTAATAAAATTTTCGCCGAATTACCTGAACGCACACCACCCGCAGGCTCAGGAGATTGTGCAGCGCCAAAATTACTGCAATATGCATATCAAAATAACTTTCAGCCGATAGCTATGGCGGAGTTTTGGTGGGGCGCTGCGCCTAAGTCTGCCATTCGACATCATGGTCAGTTCTATCCATCTTGCTATAGCAAGTGTCAGCCAATACTGGGCCATATGTTGCAAGGGTTGAATGTTGAAGCGAACCCGTTATTAATAAACCCAGCAAAAGGCAAAGATTTAAGTGTTGTTTATCAAGATGACGACCTACTGGTGATAAATAAGCCGGCGGAGTTCTTGTCTGTGCCCGGTAAAAATATTGAAGACTCAGTGTATTTACGCGTTAAGAATCAATTTCCTCAGGCAAGCGGTCCGCTCATTGTTCACCGGCTAGATATGTCAACTTCAGGCTTACTGGCAATTGCGTTGAATAAGCGCGCCCATAAGGCATTACAGAAGCAATTTATTGAACGCACGGTTAAAAAGCGCTATGTCGCGCTGCTAAATAGTCCGCTTGCTGAGGAGAGTGGCACGATAGATTTGCCACTTCGATTAGACTTAGATGATAAACCGAGGCAATTGGTGTGTTTTGAGCATGGTAAAAAGGCACTAACTCATTGGCAAGTCATTGCTAAGAATGCCAAGCAAACCTTAGTGCATCTGTTTCCGGTAACAGGCCGTACTCACCAATTAAGAGTGCATTGCGCCCACCAATTAGGTTTGCAAGCGCCGATTTTTGGTGATGACCATTACGGTGTTAAGGCTAATCGCTTACATTTACATGCAGAATATATAGCAATTAACCATCCGATATCAGGTGATGCAATGGCATTTGAAGTAGCCGCTGACTTTTCTTTAGCAACGTCGAGATAAAAGCCATTAAATTAGATGTTTATGTAAGTATTGCTGTCACTTCATTTTCTGGTTAAGTGACAGCAATACTCGTTCACATATCGGACAATTTACTGTTTCTCAATTGACGTTTTTGCCACAATTTACCTAGCATAAATTCGGCAGTGCTTAAAAAATCAAAGCATTAAACAGGATTTATTGTTGGCAGAGAATTGATTTTTTATTCATTCAATATCTATTTCCGCTAGTAGCAATGCCGCTTCATCAAAGTCATAGACCTCAATTTTTGCCATAACGGACCTGAGTGTTTGACTTAGAGGCTGGTGCTCAGTCATAGGTAATAATGTTTGGATAGTATCTATCGCCGCCACATCATAGTTTTCAACTTCAGCCTTTAATTGTGCTAATTGCTTTTTACATTGCTCTGGGTCAAAGGGGATTTCTTCTGTTTTAGGGGCTTCTATTTCAGTTAATGACTCTTGAATTTGCTGGAGTTCAAGTTTAGCTTGTTTAATTAACTCTTCGCTCCCTAACTCCTTAACAGCAGCGTCTTCAATAGCGGCAGCTAGCTTGTAAAGCTCAGTTGCGCCGATATTTCCAGCCACACCTTTTAAGGTATGGGCAAGGTATTCTACAGAGGCATGGTCATTTTGCGCCGCTGCCGCTTCAATTGGGCCTATGGCATCGTTATATTTTTCTTTAAATTTAACGAGTAAACGCAGATACAGTGCATGATTGTTTTGCGTTATCGCTAAGCCTGCTTCTGTGTCAATGCCTTTTAATTTTGGGATAGTGCTAATGTCGTTATTTACTATTGTTGATGACGTTGGCCCGGAAGCAATCTTGCTCGGAGTAACCCATTGAGCTAATTTGGTAAATAACTCGCCAGTATTAATTGGCTTGCCGATATGCTCGTTCATACCGGAATTAATCGCCTTTTCTCTATCGCCGGCCATAACATTGGCGGTCATGGCAATAATCGGTAAGTCGACAAAGCGTGCATCTTGTCGTAATTCTCGAGTTGCCGTATAACCATCTTTTACCGGCATTTGGCAGTCCATTAGCACACCATCAAAATCTTCTTGATGTAAGCAGTCAATGGCCTCTTGACCATTATTAGCCACGACGACATTAATGCCATGATGGCTTAATAGTTCTACCGCCAGCTCTTGGTTAATTTCATTGTCTTCGACTAGGAGAATTTTGGCTCCTTCAAGCACACTCATTGCGGCCTGTTCTTCTAATGGTAACAGCTTGTATTTAAGGTTGCGCAAACTGTCATGCCCTAAGGTGATTAATAGGCTATCGAGTAAATTTGATGACGTGATTGGCTTACAAGTGACATAATATTTTTCACCATTTTCGAGCGCTTCGATAGAGTGTTCTAAGCGATTGGGCAATATGTGTAATATTGGTAAATTTTCGCACGCTTCACGTATGCTATATATATCTGCACAATTTTTGCTATCGGTCTCTTTCGAGACGTCAAAAATTAACGCGTCGAATGAATTCCCTGCTAGGCTAAGTTCCGGTAAAGCATCTTCAACACAAGTGTAGTGTTCAACAAGAAAGCCGAATGATTTTAAGATACGCTGCAAAATTGACTTATAGGTGTCATTGTCTTCTATTAACGCCAACTTTAAGCCTTGGATGGAAGATAAATAGGGTTTGTTGACTCTAATTTGTTCGGTTGATTGCGTTTGATAATTAACGGTAAAGTGAAATTGACTGCCGACATTTTCTTGGCTTTCTACCCATATTTCCCCACCCAACAACTCAATAAGACGTTTACATATTGCTAAACCCAAACCTGTACCACCATATTTTCGGGTGGTAGACGCATCAGCTTGGTTGAAAGATTGAAATAGCTTGTCTTGTTGCTCAGCGGTCATGCCAATGCCGGTATCGCATATCGAAAACTTGAGAGTGACATTATCACTATGTTTATTGACACAAGAAATATGTATTTTTATTTCCCCATGATCTGTGAATTTTGCCGCATTACTGCCTAGGTTAGTTAATATTTGTCCTAAACGTAGTGGGTCACCAATTAAGTCAATCGGAACATTTTGTTCAACATCAAAAATTAACTCGGTTTGTTTCTCGGTCAATTTATCAACCAACATATTGCTGAGATTATCGAGAATATCATCCAGACAGAACGGGATACTTTCAATTTCTAGTTTATCCGCTTCAATTTTTGAAAAGTCTAAAATATCGTTAATGATCCCTAACAGAGATTCGGCTGCGCGATTCACTTTAAAAATATAATTTTCTTGTTGAGGCGACATTTTGGTTTTAAGCGCAAGGGCCGACATACCAATGATAGCGTTCATTGGTGTGCGAATTTCGTGTGACATGTTGGCCAAAAAGTTTGATTTAGCTTTGGCTGCGTCTTCAGCTAATGACTTAGCATGTGCTAAGGTTTGCTCAGCCATTTTTTGTTCACTAATATCAACAAAAGTGCCTAATAATCCCCCAACACTACCATCTGATTTTTCAAAACCTTTGACCCAGTACATAGTGGAATGCTCTATACCATCGCCATAAACCATCGAAAGTTCTTTTTTGATCATGCCGGTTGAAGCAATAACTTTTGTATCTTCTTTTTGATAGTTTTCGCGCGCTTCTAAAGGTAAATAGTTCAATTCGAGTACGGTTTTACCAATAATATCCGCTCTTTTGACATCAAAGGTTTGTTCATAAGCGGTATTAACATTGATAAATCTCGTGTCAGGCCCTTTAACAAAAACCGGGTAAGGAATAGTATCGGCTAAAGCCTGTTGAAACAGTATTTGTTCTGCGAGTGCTGCATCGTTTTGTTTTCGAATGGTAATATCTCGAATAATGGCAACAATAAAACGATCGTTGTGAATATCGAGAGAGCTGACCGTCACTTCCGCCGAAAACTCGGAGTTGTCTTTACGCCTGCCGGTTAATTCGATTAGCTGTTTTTGCGGGTCATCTTGTTGTAATAATTGTTCAAAGACATGTAATTTGGCTTCTTCAGGCAAAAGTCGTTCAATTTTTTGACCAATAAGTTCGGCTTTTTCGTAGCCAAACATATTGAGTACTTGTGAGTTCACGATACTGTGCTCTTTATGCTTATCTAGCATCAAAATAGCATCAGGTGCTGATTCCATTAACGCGGCAAATTGTGCTTTCGCGGCATTTCGTTGGGTAACGTCAATTAGCGTTAATCGAACTTCCGTTAATGTTTCGTGTTCATCATATACCGGCAGGGCTGACATCATAGTGTCTATGGTTTGAGATTTACTAATGTTAACCGGAATTTCACATTCAAGTAGCTGAGATTTTGTTTGAAATAGCTTATGGACACAATGTTCATCAGCAACAAATTCTTGCCAATTCAAAGAGACAAAAGTTTCTCGCGGTCGTTTAAATAATTGAGCAAAGGCGCAATTATGTTTAATGAATGCGCCTTTACTATTTAATGTTGCATAGGCAACGGGGGCATGTTCATATAATTCCCACATCGCTCTTTCACGTTGATGCAACTCTGAAGTTCGCTGTTCAACAATTTTTTCTAACTCTTCTTTTGAACGTCGCATATATTTAGTGGAGCGTTGACCAACAGTAACGGTGAAAATATTTGACGTTAAGGTTAGTAGCAGGGTAACAAAGGAAATGAGCATTAATTTATTGCGCAGTGAATTGACACCCAACATGGCTTCTTCAGCGTCTATTTCTGTTGCGATACCAAAGCCATGCTGACTGTCCCATAACCAAGCACCGTAAACTTTAATGCCACGATAATCGTTGTAACCTAATACATTTGAGGAAATTTTGTTGCTAGTAAAAAGTGAGTTATTGAATGCACGCGCATTATTGATTAAATGATTTGCCATAAAAGTATAAGGTAATTGTTGACTATTAACCTTGGCGTCAGGAAATTTAATCACATTAACAAGTGGATCTTTAAGTGATATTAATTGGTTGTTTTCATTGTGATCTTTAAAATAATCTAATGATAGAATATCGGCTTCAAAGCGACTTTTAGAAAGCATTTCTCCAACACTGTTAACTAAGTAACTTTCCCCAGAAGCACCAATGCGACCTTGCTGCATAATATCTGAAATTTTACCGCTGGCTTGTATTCTTAACGTTAGTGCTGCAATCACTTGGTTGTTTTTATCGACGATCGGAGTGGCAATAAACATACTGTATTGGTCGATCGAATTCGAGGTGCCGCCAAAGAGAAGTTTGATATCTGATTTGATTGATGGCACAAAGCGCGTTTCACCATTAAAAACATCAGCGAGAATACTCGGTTGTTGCTGAGCAATTAAATTAGTTTTGCCTAAGTTTTCATTGCGGCTAGAGGCAATATTGAGGTGGTCACGATTGATGATAAAAAAGCCTTGGCCTTCAATGCTACTTTGACGAAAATATTGACGAATGTTCTTTAATGGTGATGAGGTGATCAGCTCATCACGTAAAGTCGGTTGTTGCAATAATTGCTCGGTTAATGCAACGACTTTGTTATCGGTACTAATTTGTTCTAATAAACGTTCTTGATCACCAATCCAGTCATTAAGTCGAGTCTTAGTTGCTTCAACAACAAATTCCAAATTTTTTCGCATATTGGTTTGCGTGCTTTGCTCGTTATCTTGCAAAGTTATATAGATAACGCTAAAAATAATGGCGACATTTAATATCGAAATGGAATGAACAATAAGCGGGAATTTTTTTGATGCCATTAAAACCGCAAGACGTTTTGGGGTGATTAATTTTGGCAGTAACAGTGTTATCGAAATAAGTAATAATGATATGACAACCATAGCAATAATTAAGGTTGTACTACTGTCATTATTCACTCGCTTAGTTGTGAAAGAATTTAAGGCATCCTCTAGCAGAATGTTTTTCGGCAATATTGGCGACGATATCATGCCAAGTTGATGGTAAATTTCGGTTATTTTTTCCATGCGCGTGCGAGCGACAGAGCCGATAGGAATAAATTTCGGCAATATTATTTTACTAATTTCATTTGCTTCAAAGACTAAATGTTCATGAGACTTAGCTTGACTGTTGTATTTCTTTTCAATGAGTTCAATCAGCTCAGCTTTGTGATTGAGGGCATATTGCCAACCTTTAATAGTAGCTTGGCGAACCGCTTGCACACGTTGTGGATTATTCTTTACTTCATCTTCACTGGTAAATAAATTATCGCCATAAAAATCAATGCCGTAGTCTCTAGGGTCAAGAATAAAGATATCAATATTTTCTTGATCAAACTTAAAAGGTTCATCGGTGCTGTAAATTAATATGGCATCAGTATCGCCATTTTCTAAGGCCGAAAACTGATAGCTTTCTTCTTGCCAGTTAAACGCCGAGTCTTTGGCTTGTGCTTGTTTTAACATGGCTAAAATAGGCGCATAATTTTCGCTGGTGGAGTCAACCATGATGCGCTTGCCGATTAAGTCGAAAGGGCTAGAGATATTAGAAGATTTTAACGTTGCAAGGGTGGAAGGAGAGTGTTGGAATATTTGCGCGACAATAACAATAGCTTTGCCCTTGCTTTTAGCAACAATTAAACTGGAGTCATTGATGCCGTAGTGGGCTCTGCCGTCAATAACATAATCTTCGATAGAGCCTTTACCGTTATACTCTCGAAGCTCAACATCTAACCCGAGCTCTTGATAAAAACCCTGTTCTTTTGCGGCATAGTAACCGGCAAATTGAAATTGATGAGACCAGTTGAGTTGAATGGATATTTTGTCGAGTTCTTGAGCAAAACTTTGACCGCCGAAGGTTAAAAGCAGTGTCCAAAGCAGTCCGAAAAGGCTATTTTTAATACGGATGAAATTTAGCATATTATTTGCTTACTCAACGATGATGTTTTATTCAGAAAATTGCGCTTTAATCGCAAGTATTTCATCTAAGTTTTCTAGAAAACAAGTAACTAGTTCGGGGTCAAAATGTTTGCCTGATTCATTTTTAATCAGCTCAATTGTACTTTCGATAGTCCACGCCGGTTTATATGGACGTGATGACGTTAGAGCATCGAAAACATCGGCAATAGCTACAATGCGACCAACCAATGGAATTTTATCTGCTTTTAGACCGTTAGGGTAACCACTGCCATCCCATTTTTCGTGGTGTGTTATTGCCACGGCTTTTGCCATTTCCATTAATGGTGACGGGTCTTTCTCATCTAATATCTCACCACCGAAAGCGGCATGCTCTTTCATTATTTGCCATTCTTCATCGTTAAGCTTACCGGCCTTTTTAAGAATGTGATCAGGCACGCCAATTTTACCAATATCATGCATAGGTGCCGCATTCTTTAACATGTCAGCTGTCGACTCTCCCATGCCTAAGGCATTGGCAAGTACGTAGGCATACTTACTCATACGTTTAACATGATTGCCGGTTTCATTATCTTTAAACTCGGCGGCTCGGCCTAGCTTTTCAATAATATTGTTACGGGTGCTAATGAGTTCTAATGTCTGCAATTTAACTTGTTGATATAGTTCACGCTTTTGGTTGCTTAATGATAAATGAGTTTTGACTCGTTGCATGACAATCGCAGGATTAACGGGCTTAGCAATATAATCAACCGCCCCTAATGATAGGCCACGAGCTTCATCTTCTACGGAAATTTTTGCGGTAATAAAAATAATCGGAATATCGCGAGTGACAATGTCTAATTTTAGGCGTTTACAGGTTTCGTAACCATCGATTCCTGGCATCATAATATCGAGTAGAATTAAATCAGGTCGCGGTCTGACGTTTGCAATCTTGATGGCCATTTCACCATCGCGAGCAACCTTGAGTTGATAACTCGGTTTTAATATTCCAACTAAAACATCAATGTTTTCAGGGGCGTCGTCGACGACTAAGATTGTTGCCGTATCTTTCATGCCAAGGTCCATTATAAAATTTCCAATATTCTATAAGTAAAACATAGCAGTAAGGTGTTCTACAGACAATAAATAGCGAAGAATTTTATTAATTTAATTTTCGTTAACGGCTTATTTGTTACACTGTTAAAAACGTATTTAGCCGCAGTGGAAAATTAGCTTGTCAGAATTTAATATTTATTTGCTACGTCATGGAGAGCTTGTGCAAAGCGGAATTCTTTGTGGACATACTGATATAGCCCTTTCTGAATGCGGTAAGCAACAGCTTAACGATGCTGTTGGCAAATTACCGATAATTTCTCATTGTTATAGCTCGCCACTGGTTCGCTGCCAAGCTTTTGCTGAGCAGTTCTGTCGAAAAAATCAGCTTTCATTGCAAGTTTTAGCACAGTTAAAAGAAATGAATTTCGGTGATTGGGACGGGCAAGATTATGAAAGCTTGTGGCAAGAACGCAAGCTATTAAATGAGGAAACGCCGACATTAGGTGCATTTTGGCAAAACCCTTGGCAGTGCTCTCCACCTAATGGTGAAACCATGATAGATTTTACCACTAGGGTTGATGATTTCTGGCAACAAATATTGCAGCAAATTACCGAACTAAGCCAAGTAACAAAGTCAGAAAATATTTTAGTGCTGAGCCATGGCGGCGTTATTCGCTATATATTGGCTAAAGTTTTAGGTTTGCCTTTGCCGGGAACTGCGCATATGACCCAACTTGACGTGCCATATGGTGGGTTAATTCGTCTGCAAGTTTTTATTGATAGCACGGGCAAAGCTTGGCCTAAATTAATGCTTTAGCTAGTTTGATATGCTAGTCCTTTAGTATGAAGGCAATAGCCACGTTTTAGGCAATAAACTGATTTAAAACATTTTTATGTTTTTCTGACATAACTGAGATAAAAATAAACCTTGCTATTTTCCCCTAGCTGTCGATAATCGCGCCATAAATTTAATAATGTCATATTAATTTTCATTTTTTTATTACCTTGAATGCGTGGTAAATTGAATGAAACTGGGAATGTGGTGAAAGTCCACAACTGTGCCCGCAACTGTAAACAGAGCGATATATTAACCACTAAGTTTTGCGCAAAAATAACTTGGGAAGGGATATATTGAGATGCTGTAAGTCAGGATACCAGAATAATCATTGACATTAATTAGACCGTCGAGCGGGTTACTCGAGCATAGGTTATATTGTCGGTTGTTTACTAATGTTAGGTCATTAGTCAATTCAGGCATGCTCTTATAATATTCGACGTTAATCAAAATATACCGCGCAGTTGTTAAGCAATTTGTTCGGTTTTACTTAGGTGATGCAATGTTTGATATTAAAGCGCTTAGCAGTGAAAACTCAGAAAAAATTCAAGCAAAAATCGATGGTAAAACTAAACCCTTGGGGGCTTTGGGTGATCTTGAACTGCTCGCAAAACAAATTGCACAAATTCAAATTGCAAACTATCAGTTAACCCCACTACAGTTCGAACAACAAAAGTTATCTATTAACACGCCCCATTTAACGGTTTTCGCTGGTGATCATGGTGTTGCAAGTCAAGATGTCTCTATCGCGCCAAGTGATGTTACTAGCCAAATGGTGGCTAATTTTGCTAACGGTGGTGCCGCTATAAATGTATTTTGTCGCCAATTTGGTTGGCAACTCAGTGTTGTTGATTGCGGCATTTTACATGCACCGGCCGCTTCGCTGCCTGTGATTAATCAGCGCTTAGGCAGCATCACAAAACCAATAAACCAACAAGTGGCGATGACTGAAGCGCAAGTCGAACAAGGTTTTGAATTTGCTAAACAGCATATAGTCAATATTAGCCAAACGGGCTGCAACGTTGTCGCTTTTGGCGAAATGGGCATTGGCAATACCACGATTGCATCCGCCATTATGGCAGCGTTAATGAAAGTGCCAGCGAGCGAAGTTGTTGGTCGTGGTACTGGTGTTTCAGATGAGGTAGTTAAAAAGAAACAACAAGTCATAGAACAAGCATTAGCTTTACATGCTGGAAATTTAACGGATGCGAAAGCTATTTTACGCTGTTTAGGTGGCTTTGAAGTAGTACAAATGACTGCCGCTATGTTAGCGGCAGCAGAAAGCAAAATGTTGATTATTGTTGATGGCTTTATTTGTACGGCGGCTGCCATGTTAGCGATTGAACTCAATGCCAGTGTTAAAGACTATATGGTATTTGCCCATTGTTCGGGTGAGCAAGGTCATCAAAAAATATTGCAATGGTTAGCGGTTAAACCGTTATTAAACTTAGGATTACGTTTAGGTGAGGGCACGGGTGCGGCGCTAGCATTACCGATTATTCAAGCTGCTGTTGGATTTTATAATGACATGGCGAGCTTTGCCGATGCTGAGGTAATTGATGTTACCTAAAACTAGCGTGGTAAATAGAGAGTATAACTTGATGTTATTAGCATTGAGTTTTTTCACCCGTATTCCGGTTAACATCAAGGCTGATGTTGACGATGAAATGCTCAATAATGCCAGTCGATACTTTGCTTTAGTTGGCGTGTTAATTGGTGGTTGTTCAGCCGTAGCTTTTTATCTTAGTGCAATGTTATTACCTGTCGAGATCGCACTTTTAATTTCAATGTTTTGCAGTGTATTGCTCACCGGCGCTTTTCATGAAGACGGTTGGGCTGATGTTTGGGATGGCTTCGGCGGCGGTTGGACGGTCGAAAACAAGCTTAATATCATGAAAGATAGCCGTTTAGGCACTTACGGTGCAGCGGCATTATTTTTCATTTTAATGGTTAAGTATCAAGCTTTAGCCGCTCTTGTTGGCAACGTTAATAACAACGAGCTTTTATCTGTAGAAGCACTGAATATATTATCGGTTCTATTGCTTGGGCATTGTTTAAGCCGTGTTGTAGCAACCAGTTTAATTGCTGATATGCCTTATGTCAGCGAAGATGCGACATCAAAAGTTAAGCCCTTAGCACAAGTGTTATCAAGCAATAGTTATTTAATTTTGCTGGCAACAAGCGCTGTGGTTATTACCTTTACTTTATCATTTAGCGTGGCTTGGCAATTAGTGGCTATTTTGCTCATTACTCGCTGGTGTTTAAAACTCTGGTTCACTAAACAACTAGGCGGCTACACCGGAGATTGTTTAGGCGCAGCGCAGCAGCTTTCAGAAGTCGTTGTTTATATTGCTTTATTGTCGCTAACAGGGGCGAGTTAATGAATAAGATACAGCTTATTTTAGGCGGCGCTCGTTCTGGTAAAAGTTCATTGGCTGAAAGTTATGCTAAGTCATCAAACCTACCAGTAACTTATATCGCAACCGCACAAGCCTTTGATAGTGAAATGCAGCAACGCATTGCGCAACATCAAGCTGAGCGTCCTGAACATTGGCAACTAGTAGAGTCGCCATTATTGCTAGGCAAAACCATAGCATCAGTTATTGAAAATAGTCAGCAAGATATCTGTATATTGGTTGATTGTTTAACACTGTGGCTCAGTAATAGTTTATGTAAGCCCAATGTTGAAGCGGGTCATACCTCAGAATGTAATCTTGATTATTGGCAACAAGAAAAACAGCAATTTTTAGCACAATTAGAAAGCATAAAACTGCGCTCTAGTAATAAAAAACAGCGAGTTGAAATTATCTTAGTTAGTAACGAAGTCGGTCACGGCATAGTGCCGATGGGTGAACTTTCACGCCAGTTTGTTGATCAAGCCGGTTGGTTACATCAGGCCATTGCCAAAGTTGCTGATAATGTTGAATTTGTGATGGCAGGTTTGCCTTTATCACTAAAAGCGCCTGTCGCTACCAAGGATAAATCGTGAAAACATTGATGGTGCAAGGCACAACGTCAGACGCCGGAAAAAGTACCTTAGTTGCCGGGCTATGTCGAGTATTAGTTAATGCTGGTGTGAATGTTGCGCCATTTAAACCACAAAATATGGCATTAAATAGTGCAGTAACGAAAGACGGCGGTGAAATTGGCCGAGCACAAGCATTACAAGCGATTGCAGCAAAAGTAGAAGCGCGCGTTGATTTTAACCCTATTTTGCTAAAACCTAACAGTGATACCGGCGCGCAAGTAATTGTGCACGGTAAAGCGTTATCGAACATGGAAGCGGGTAAATACCACGACTATAAAAAATTCGCGATGCAAGCGGTGGTTGAGTCACATCAGCGCTTGGCAAATGATCATGATGTGCTGTTAGTTGAAGGAGCAGGTAGCCCCGCAGAAATTAACTTGCGTGCTCATGATATTGCCAACATGGGCTATGCCGAAAAAGTAGATTGCCCGGTTTTATTGGTGGCAGATATTGACCGTGGTGGCGTATTTGCCCATTTGGTGGGGACGCTTGAATTATTGTCGGAATCAGAACAAGCAAGAGTTAAAGGTTTTATCATCAACCGTTTTCGTGGTGATATAAAGTTATTAGAATCTGGCTTAGATTGGCTTGAACAGCGCACAGGGAAACCTGTATTAGGCGTGTTGCCTTATTTACATGACTTAGCGTTAGATGCCGAAGATGCCGTCGCGCTAGATAATAAAGTCACACAAGCTAAGGTTAAAATTTTTGTACCTTTGCTGCCACATATGAGCAACCATACCGATTTTGACCCATTACGTTTACAGCCCAATATTGACTTGCAATACATTCGCATTGGTCAGTCGTTACAGGGCGCTGATTTAATTATTATTCCAGGCAGTAAAAATGTCACTTCTGATTTAACTTTTTTAAAGCAACAAGGTTGGCAGCAAGAAATTGAACAACATCTTCGTTATGGCGGCAAGGTCATGGGGATTTGTGGTGGCTACCAAATGTTGGGTAAACAAATATTTGACCCTGAGCATATTGAATCACATGTTGAACAAGTATCAGGCTTAGGCTTATTGAATTTCAACACCACCTTAACGCGAGAAAAAACCTTAACGCAGGTAAGTGCGAGTATGAGTTTAAATGGTGAAACTTGTCAGTTAACAGGTTATGAAATTCACTGTGGTGTTTCAACAGGGCCAGCGTTATCTAAACCACTACTACATATTGAAAGTGATGGTTTAGGCAAAAAGCAATATACACCTGACGGCTGTATTTCTGATGATAAGCAAATTATCGCCACATATTTACATGGTTTTTTCGACTGCCCTGAACCAACACAAGCGGTGCTGAATTGGTTAGGTATTAATGATTTAGTACAACCCGTTATCGATATTAATCAGCATAGAGAAGTGCAGTTAGAGCGCTTGGCTGATATCTGTCAGCAGCATTTAGATATGGAAAAAATTCAAAGCATTATTGCACAAGGTGTCGATACGCCAAGCGATAATGGTTAAGTCTTCATTTTGAAGTTGTTGTTGCTAACAGCAATAAAACTAGCGAGTCGAAGTATTCGATTTAGCAATGAAAAAAATTTAAATAAGCGACAGTAACTAAATATCTTAGTTACTGTTTAACATAGTAAGTTCGAGGGAAGAAGGTGAGAAACCTTCACTGCCCCCGCAACGGTAATTATAACGTAAGTAAATCTTCGTTATATAAGTCCGAGCACTTGAATTTACTTAATTCACACTGCGTTTATGCAGTAATAAATATGGTGCGGTGGGCATCGTTAATGAGGTCATATGAACATTAAGCAAAATAACTTTTTCAAAAAATCATTTTTATCATTGGCAATTGCCGGTGCTATGTCGACATCTTTTATCGCTTCAGCGAACGCTGATGAAACTGCTGACGACATGGAAATTATTTCAGTTACAGCATCACGTACTCCAATGAATATTGAAGACTCACTAGCGAGCCAAGTTGTGATTACTCGTGCTGATATCGACCGTATTCAGCCTAAATCAGTATTAGATATGTTATCAACTGTTGCTGGTCTTGATATTTCAACATCTGGTGGTCGAGGTCAAAGCTCATCAGTTTATATGCGTGGTGCTAATTCTGGTCATACCCTTGTTTTACTAAATGGTGTTCGCATTAGCTCTGCAAGTTTAGGTTCTACCAATGTGCAAAATATTGCCCCAGAACTTATTGAGCGTATTGAAATTGTTAAGGGGCCTCGTGCGGCATTATGGGGTTCTGATGCTATTGGTGGTGTTATCCAAATCTTTACGCGTAAACTAAATAGCGGTGAGCATTTTGTTAGCGCCAATGTTGGTAGCGAAGGCTACAGTATGCTTAATGGTGGTATAGGTATTGAGCATGGTGATGGTTTTACTAGTCTAAGTGTTGAGCATGAAGAAAGTGATGGCTTTGACGCTAAAGATGATTCAGAAACTGATGACGATGGTTATAGTTTTGATTCATTTGCTATTAATGGTCAGCAACAAATCAACAAGGCATTAAGCTTAAATTGGTTGGCGCAATTAGATCAAGGCGATACTGAGTATGATAGCTCGTTTGGCGCCAATGAAAGTGAAATTAATAACCATGTTTGGCAATTAGGTGCTAACTATAATTGGCAAGTTAATAATATTAATAACATCACACAATTTAGTGTTAGTCAAAGTCGCACTTCTAACATAGCTCATGGCAATGGCACGAGTAAAAGTGAAGGTACGCAATATGATACTCGTCGTAACCAGTATTCCCTATTAAATAGTAGTGAGTTTTCTTCGCAATGGTTATTGAACTTGGGTGCAGATTTAATTCAAGAAGAGCTTAAAGGTAGTAATGAGTACGACGAAAAAGAACGTGATACTACCGGCGTCTTTGCTCATGCAATGTATAGTGAAGGCAAGTTATCTTATGAATTAGCTGCACGTTATGATGATGTTGAAGGTATTGACTCTGAAACTACTTTCAACACCAGCGTTGGTTACCAAGTAACAGAAAGCACACAAGTAAGTTTTTCTGCAGGAACTGGTTTTAAAGCTCCTACTTTCAACGACTTATATTACCCATTAAATTGGGGTTATATTGGCAACAAAGATCTCGTGTCTGAAACTTCAGCAAGTTATGAGTTTAGTGTTAAAAGTCAATTCAATGCATTATCAGTTGCCTTTAACCTTTACCAAACAGATATTGAAGACTTAATTGATTGGAGTGGTACTGATGCAGATAATAATGTAACTCCTATAAATGTTGACGATGTAGAAATTAAAGGTGCTGAAATTGGTGCAAATTATCAAGGCTTTGGTGGCGTACATCAGTTTAATGTTAGTTATATTGAAGCTGAAGATGCATCAACAGGTAAGCAATTAGGTCGTCGTGCAAAAGAGCACGTTAGCTATCAATTTGATACATCACTTGGTAACGCGGACTTATACGCTGAAGTTCAATATAAAGGTAAGCGTTATGACTACCTTTTTGGCGGCGCAGTTGTGAAGCTTGATAGCTATTCATTGGTGAACTTAGGCGTTAGCTACCCTGTTTCGGATAATGTAAAAATTCAAGCAAAAGTGAATAACGCATTTAATGAAAATTACCAAACTTCAAGTGCTTACTTTACTCAAGAACGTGTTGCTTATTTTGGTATCACTTACCAAAACTAGTTGATAATTTTTTACTCGTTAAAAAGGCACCAAATTCGGTGCCTTTATTTTTTTCGAGTTACTTTAGAATACTACTTAGCTGAATTGGGTTAACTTAACTGTGTGAGCTTAACTGTGTCAGCGCATTGATACATGTTGCTTTAAGTCTGGCCATTTCAGGCTCTAGAGCAATACCAAACCTTAGAGTGTCTTGTTCATCAGAAAGTCGACAATAAACACCTTGCTTACACAGCAAATGATAGAGTTTTTTTGCATTATCTGTTTGATGAAAGCTCAAGGTGAGAAATAAATCACAGCCGTGAATATTACTGACTAATTTTGAGGTAAATACCTGCCACAATAACGCTTCTTGTTGTTCACGTAAGGTATGTAATTTGTCGCGTTGCTGGTTATGCCAGGTATGATCAGCTAGGGCTTTTTCTGCGATAATTTGCGCAGGACCATTCACTTGCCATGGCCCCAGCAAGTCATTAAATTTTTGGCACCAATAATTATCAGCCACCAAAAAGCCAATACGAATACCAGCTAAACCAAAAAATTTGCCAAATGAACGTAGCACTAAGCAATGTGCATCGCTGGTTTGCGGGCAATAAGATTGTTCTTTAGGCATCACATCAATAAAGGCTTCATCGACAACCAATAAGCCATTAAGCTGTTTTAATCGTTGATGATATTGTTTAATGATATCGCGAGGAAAAAACTGCCCGGTTGGATTATTCGGGTTGATGATCACAACGACACTGTTCGGCTTTAATTCTGTTATTTCCGGCAAGGTTTCTTGATAAAAATGTAGTGTGAAACCCGCCATTTTCCATGCTTGAGCATGTTCTTTATAGCCACGTTCCGGCAAATACACATCTTGGCTTGCCATATTTTGCTGGCGATATAATTCAGGCAGAGTTTTAATAATTGACTGACTGCCATTGGTGATAACAAGCTCTGAACATTGATAATATTGTTTTGCCGTTGCGATTAACTTTGGGCTTAGTTGTGGTAGTTGTTGCCAAGCACGCAAGGGAATATCAGGGATCGGGTAACTTATCGGGGCAATGCCAGTTGATAAGTCGAGCCAGTCTGCCACAGAAATTTTATATTGCTCTGCAACTTGTTGAAGCTGTCCACCATGAATTAACGCCATTTTCTTCCTATTGCTGCACTGAATTTGTTTTCTAGAGTTATTGAAGATTATTGCAAGTAAATGAATAATTGAAAAACGAATACCGCAATGAGTAGCAGTAAACTGGCTCGGCTGACGAGCTTTAAACTAGCTGGAATATCTTCACTGCTAACCTTATTACCTGAGGCATCGCAGCCTTCACCTAAAGTGACAGAGTGAACCTTTTTACCATGATAAAGAGCACTGCCGCCGAGTTGTCTGTTCATTACGGTTGCACCAGCGGCCATTACCCAACCACCATTATGGCTTTTATATTGGTTACCTTGTCGATAGGCATTAGTGATTGCTTGAATGAAATGCCTTTGCTTCAGTCCTTGTATTGCATATAAAAGCGTACAGCACTTTCCTGAAATGAATCCTAGTAAATCGTCCAATCGAGCACTTGCATAGCCGAAATTGATAAAGCGCGCGTTTTTATAGCCCCACATTGCATCTAACGTATTAGCGAGTCGATGTAAAATGACTAAAGGCGCTCCACCAATAATATAGTAAACCAGCGATGCTATAACGGCGTCGTGACCATTTTCAAGCATAGACTCAACCGTTGCTCGAGACATTTCTTGTTCGTTAAGCTGTGAAGTTTCTCTGCTAACAATGTAGCCGGTAAAATGCCGTGCAGATTTTAAATCGCCTGATTTAAGCGGTCGATAAATTTGCATTGCGTGTTCTTTTAAGCTGGCTAACCCCAGTGCTAAATAAAGCACTATAGCGTCAATAAATACTTGCCAATACCAAACTAAATCCTGCAAAAAATAAACAAATAATATCGGCAACGGCAACACCAACAAACACCAAGCTATTGTGCCAAGAGCTTTTGTTTTTAAGATGTTTTGATTTGCATTAACTTGTGTTGAAGCGTTTGGATTTTGCTGGCTTATATTAAGTAATGCTGCTAATTTTGTTGCTAAGTAACCAAAAGCCACTAAGTAATGAAAACGTTTTGCTTCACCAAGTAGTTTATCGAGAATAAGTGCAAGCGATAGGGTAATAGCAAGTGAAAATTCAGGTGCTAATATCAGTATTTTTTCAATAACTTCGCTAATTAAATGACTATCCATCGTTGATGCCAAAAGCTAATATTTACTGACGAAGGAAATTAAAGAGCTATTTCTCATCACTTATATTGCAACCTATTCGCTGTCGAGTTGAAAGCATTGCTGCTGATAGCTTAAAGTAAACAAGCAGCCATTGTCGAATAGCTCATAAGCGTTATTGTTAGAGTTAACGCCTAACTTAGCTAAAAAACAACGTAAGGCTTCACCATGAAATATCACCAGTAAGTTCTTATTTGAGTATTTTTCGGCAAGGTTTTCTAATGCTTGGTATACCCGAGAGCCACAGTCAACAGCGCTTTCGCCATCTGCAGGTTTGAGCTGGGTAAACTGATGCAATAACTCATGATAATTCTCATCTTGGCTAAAGGTTGCTACGTTTTGTCCTTGCCATTTTCCTAAGTTGCGTTCAGCCAAGCCGGTGTGAGTTTCAACAGGAACATTTAAACAATTTTGGCAGATAGTAGCGGTTTTAACCGCGCGTCCTAATGATGAAGAAATAATACGGTCGATATTTTCGTTTTGTAACGATAAGGCGATATTAGCCGCTTGAGTTTTGCCTTGTTCGGTTAATTCGCTGTCGAGTTGGCCTTGAAATCTCTGTGTTTGGTTCCACAGTGTTTGTCCGTGTCGAGCTAAAAAAAAGCGAGTCGTCATTAATGGTTCTTATTTTGGTTGCGCTAAGCTCTGAGCAAAACGGGCGTTTAAGTGAAGCGCAGAATAACCAAATCAATTCTTTGGTTCAATGTAAATATCAGGGCTGACGCTTTGCGGTTAGTTCTTTAGTGCTAATAATTTGCTTTTCATTGAATAAAACTCACTCATCACGTATTATCGGCGCTGATTTAGGTGTCTTTGATTTATCTATTTTTATTTTACGTGGAAATAGCTAATTAAAGGTGAAACGTGAAACTGGTGAGAAACCAGTACTGCCCCCGCAACGGTAACTGTGAGCAGCAACAAAACCACTGTATTGACAAATATGGGAAGGTGTTGCAAATGCGATGAACAGGAGTCCGGAGACCGGCCTAAAGCAAATACTCGACAACTGCGGTGGGCGGTCATTCAGAGAACAGTTTACGGCCCAAGCTACCTTTTTACGCCTGCTTGATGTGTTAATCGCGTTATTTAGTCATTTGACTAGTTATTACACCGCGATACCGTTTACCAACTTTGATTTCTAACACCGTGAAAATTTATTTCGCATACGGGAATGTTATGAAATCAGTCAACCAAAAAACGCCAATTAGCTTACTTTTTGCAATATTTGCAGTCTTAACTTTGCTGATGTTGGCAACTCGCACCCATCATTTTGCCAGCTTAAACCACTTACCTAGCGCTTCAATCGCAATATTTTTCTTAGCCGGTATGTATTTACGCAATATGAAAGCGTTTTGGTTTTTCTATACCTTAACTTTAGTGATTGATCTTGCCTCATCGTATTTTCGTGGACAATTCGGCGATTGTATTACCACTTCTTACCCAGCATTAGTATTAAGTTACGGGGTTATGTTTGCTGCTGGCTTTTATACTAAACCTGATTGGCAGCAAAGTGCCTGGCAAAACAATATTATTAAAGTTGCTTTAGGCTTGTTTGTAGCTAGCTCAATTGCTTTTTTCATTTCCAATGGCAGTTACTATGCTTTGTCAGGAAAATTTCCAGAATTATCATGGGCTGAATATGCAACGCGTGTTGATAAATACTATTTCCGCTCTATTTCTAATCCAGTATTTTATGTGATTTCTGCGATAGTGATTGATTTCACTATTAGCCGTTTCTTAACTGATAAAGGCCTAGCCAAATCGTCACAAGATAAGGTGTAATGGCAATGAGTCAGTCAGAAACAGCAAAAGCTGCAGCCGCTTTTCAGAACAAGCCTGAACATGAAACCGGCAGCGGTACTAAGTGTTCCGCCTTAATTGTGGCAGCGCCGCATTCAGGCTCAGGAAAAACCACAGTAACTGCCGCGCTTGCTCGATATCATCGCAACCAAGGTCGTAAAGTGACGGTGTTTAAAGTTGGTCCTGACTTTATTGATCCTATGATTTTGCGCCAAGCCAGTGGTGAATTGGTTTATCAGTTAGATTTATGGTTAGTGGGTGAAAAGGGCTGCCAAGAGTTACTGCATCGTGCAGCAATGGAGTCTGATCTTATTCTTATTGAAGGTGTGATGGGCTTATTTGACGGCACGCCCAGTAGTGCTGACTTAGCTCAATACTTTAATATTCCGGTACTTGGCGTTATTGATGCAAAAGCTATGGCGCAAACATTCGCTGCCGTGACCTTTGGCCTTGCTAAGTTTCGTGAAGGTTTGCCGTTCTCTGGCGTAATTGCTAATCGAGTGAATACCGATCGCCACGCTGAGTTATTGAGTAACAGCCTGCCAGAAGAATTTCGTTTCTACGGGCGCTTACCAAAAGATGACGGTGTCACTTTGCCGGAGCGTCATTTGGGTTTAGTGCAGGCACAAGAGCTAGCAGATATTGATAGCCAATTAGACCAAGCGGCGAGTCATATCGCTAAAACGGGTTTAACTGAGTTACCTAAACAAATAGAGTTTTTTGCGGTTGAGAATGACAGCCAAGCAGACTTTATCCATCGAGCTTTGGTGGGAACTCGAGTCACTATAGTGCGCGATAACGCCTTTAGTTTTATTTATGCCGCCAATATTGCCTTTTTAGAACAAGCTGGCGCGGAAATAACCTATTGTTCAGCATTGAATGACGCTCATTTACCTGAAGGGGATATCTTATATATTCCAGGCGGTTATCCAGAGCTGTACGCAGAAAAGTTAATGAATAATGCGACTTTTCTAAGTGACGTGAAAGACTTTGCTGCTAGCAATAAACCAATAATTGCCGAATGTGGCGGTATGTTGTATTTACTTGAGCAGCTAACGGATATGTCAGGGCAACAAATGGCAATGCTTGGCCTTATTCCGGGCAAAGCGGCAATGCAGAAAAAGCTCGCCGCAATTGGCTCACAATGGGTTGATTTATCCTCGCTTAATAAAAATAGCGCTGACCATGAAATTAGCCCTGAAGACAATAACGTTGCGACGTCTAACAACATTATGCGTGGCCATAGTTTTCATTATTCTTACGCGGAAATTGCTCTTGAGCCTATTTGCCAAACAACGCACCACCCGAGTGAACGAGCAGGCGAATTTATTTATCAGCATAACAATATACTTGCGTCGTACATGCATTGGTATTTTCCGAGTAATCCCAGTTTAACTTTACGCATTTTTAATAAAAATCGATGCTTCTAATCGATTGAAAATGTACCTTTCGATCATTAAATGAAGACATTTTAGTCAGTATTTTTTTGTCAGTTTTTTAATGAGCAACGTTTATTTAGTTTTTTGAGAGTTCTCATGACAAGCGCCATTGTTAGCAAACACACGACAAAGCCTTTTCCTAAAAAAGGTCAGGTAAATATAATTTTTTTAATGGCCTTTTGGCTAATAACCTTTGTAAGTGCTGCCAGCTTACAAGCCAGTGAAATGAAAATGCTGGCGCTGGTATCTGATCGTTCAGCCGCCAGTATGGTTGCCGGTGCTCATCAGTTTTTAGCGACACAAAGTGCTAATAAAACATCAACATCAAGCACGATTAATATTCGCAGCGTAAGCCAGCTAAATATTATGACTAATCAGGAAATACAGCAGCTCATTAATCAACATCAGGCGTTAGTTATTGCGGGTGTATTTGGCGAGTCAGTTGAGCGTTTGTTAGCGTTAACTTACCCCGAGCAACAAACACGGCTAATGTTAAATACCGACCGACGTTTAATGGTTTTACATCAAGACCGTAAAGGCGGAAAAGTTACTGATTTATCAAAACCGCAATTACAAAGCTTAATGGCAGCGTTAGATAAAAATGATTATTTGTCTGCACTCAGCGTAAAACAGCAGCAATGGCCAGCATTTGCTTATTGGTTGCAAGCGCGTGCTTATTGGCAAAATAGGGGCAAAGAAAATTTAGGCAATTTATTCGCTTGGCTGGAAAAAATCACGCAAGTAAACCCTAACACGATTGCTTTAAACGCAGCGCCGAAAATATTGCCACTGCAACCGATACGTTTTTATTGGCAACAAGAATTAGTTAGTACTAGCGAGTTAAAACAAAAGGTAGAGGACAATGCTAGTCAGCCTTTGGTGTTTATTGTTGATCATGATACTGGCGACCAACCGGGGCAATGGCAATTACATCAGCAATTGTGTCAGCGCCAATGGCAATGTGTTTCTGTACTTGCAGGTTGGGGAAAACCCAGTGAACAAGCAATTGAAATAATACGTAATCTAAAAGTTACCCAGCCATTAGCCATTATCGCTTTACAAGATTTTGTCATTGGCGGTGGTGAAGGGCGGGGGTCAGTGTCGCAGAAATTTCAGCAATTGAACGTGCCGGTATTTAAAGGTATTCGGGTGACTGAACTGAGCGCATTGGAATATCAACTTTCACCAACGGGTTTACCAAGCGATAGCGTACATTATCGGGTGGCGATGCCTGAATTGCAGGGCGTTTCTCAGCCACATGTTCTAGCATTAGCCTCAGCAGCTAAGTTAGATTCATTAACCGGTGCAAGCTTATCGATTAGTGAAGTGTTAACTAATGAAGTTGAACGCCTAAAGGCACGCGTAAGTGCTTGGTTAGCGCTGCGCACCACTGAAAACGCCAAGAAAAAAGTCGCCATTGTTTATTATAATCATCCTCCGGGTCGCCATAATATCGGTGCAGACAATCTCGATGTTCAGCAATCGCTTTGGCAAATATTACAGCAATTAAAAATGGAAGGTTATGACTTGGGCCCTGAAGTTGACTTGCCTAACTCAGCTGAAGAATTGCTCGATTTATTACAGTTGAAAGCGGTGAACTTGCCGCAAGATGCTGGCGCGCTTAATAAAATGTCACCGCTGATCAATAAAATGTCGGTAAGCGACTACCAAAGCTATTTTGATACGCTACCCGAGGTTGTTAAAGCGGAAATGATTGAAGGGCCATTAGGCCATTTGCATGCTCAGGTTAACACTTACCTTTTTGCCCAAGGTCAAACGGAATTAGCGCAGCTGTCAACGGTTGAGCGTAATAAGGTTTTACAGGCGCTATTAGCTAATGTTGAAAGTACTTCTGTCGACTTACATCATGCCCTTGATGGTATTCGACACCAAGGCCGAACACGGGCGTTAGATTTACTTGAACAGTTAACCGAGCAATATCGCCATTTAATTGCCTTAAAACAGGCAAATAATGATATTCCAGCCAAGCAATGGCAAAGCGCGAACGAACTTAAAAATGCCTTAATTGCGATGCAAATTGAAGGTATTCGAGGTTGGGGCAATGTGCCTGGCAAAACAATGGTGTGGAATAATGAAATTCTGTTGCCCGGTGTTCAGTTTGGTAATGTTTTCTTAGGGCCTCAGCCACCAAGAGGCTGGGAGCTAAATGAAGAATTATTACACGCCAATATGACCTTTCCGCCGCCACATCAATACTTGGCTTTTTATTATTATTTACGTGATGTTTTTAAAGCTAATGCCATAGTGCATTTAGGCCGACATTCCACTTATGAATTTTTACCTAAACGTGCGGTTGGCTTATCAGCGAGTGATTATCCATCGCTGATTATTGAAAGTATTCCAAGTATTTACCCCTACATTGTTGATGGTGTCGGTGAAGGTATTCAAGCTAAGCGCCGTGGTATTTCGGTGATGTTAGATCATTTAACACCACCTTTGGCCACCACTGAATTGTATGATGGTTTATTGCAGTTACGTCAACTTATTGAAAGTGCTGAAGCGGCTTCGAATGACGATACTAAGAAAAAAGCGATTAAAGCCTTACGTCATAAAATTGAAGTGCTGAATTTAACTGATGAACTGGTTGCCAGTATGGATGAAGAACTGCAAGTTCGTGGTATTGGTTTTGGTGAGGTTGATGATGCCTTTTTATTGCATGAAGTTGGGCATTATCTCACTAAGCTACAAGAAGATTTTATGCCATTAGGTTTGCACGTTTATGGTAAAGACTGGCAACAAGAAGCCATTGATACCATGATGGTTTCGATTGAAAAAGGCGAATTAGACATTGACGACAATAAGCGCGATGAAATTCAACAGAACCTGATTAAATCACCAAAAAGTGAAATGTCGGCATTTTTAAATGCCTTAAATGGTGGTTTTGTTGCGCCGGGTAAAGGCAATGATCCAATCAGAACTCCAGATGCTTTACCGACCGGACGCAATTTCTATGCACTTGACGGTAGCTTGATCCCATCTCAGCTAGGTTTTACTACTGGCCAGCAATTAGCTACGAAAGCGCGAGCAGAAAACCCGATTGTTGATAAAAACCACAAAGAAGCGGTTATTTTATGGGCTTCTGATGCGGTGCGTGATGAAGGTGCCATGATCGCCTTTGGTATGGATATGCTTGGCGTGCAGCCGGTGTGGAATCGACGGGGCATTTTAAAATCGCTGAAACTTATCGAACTTGATAAAACACACAAGGAACGAAGAGATATTGTTTTTACCACCTCAGGCTTGTTTCGAGATTTATATGCTCAACAATTGGCGTGGTTAGACCGCTCAGTGTTATTGGCATTAGCGGCAAGTAAAAAGGTGATTGAGCGTGACCACCCAGCGTTAATCAGTGCCTTACATGCGGCACTAACACCGGTTGAGCACATGCTGGCACAGCAAAAACATAACTTCGACGAAAGCATAGAAACTAATATGGTTGCTAGTAATTGGCTGCGCGAAGCGCAAGCACTGCTGCGAGCAAATAGCCAAATAAGCCCTGAAATGCTAGGCCGTCAGGCCAGTTATCGAATTTTCGGTACTGCGCCTGGTGCATATGGCGCGGGTATCAATCGTTTGGCTGAGCGCTCTGGCGCATGGCAAGAACGTAAGCAATTAGGCGAAGCGTATATCAAACGTATGAGCCATGCTTATGGTGTGCCAAATGAAAATACAGCCATGGGCAGCAATGTACAAAGCTTATTCCGCCAACAACTCGCTAACGTAAATAACACCTACTTAGGGCGCGCGAGTAACCTGTATGGCTTGATTGATAATAATGATGCTTATGACTACTTAGGTGGGCTTAATTTAGCAATTGAAACCATTGCCGGTCAGCAGCCTAATAGCTTTGTGATATCGCATGCTAACAATCAACAGTTGTCGATAGACCCTCTGCAAACCGCGTTATTGTCAGAACTGCGTGGACGTTTCTTAAATCGACAGTGGATCCAACCGCTAATGAAGCAAGGCTATGCGGGCGCAAGAACCATGGGCAGTGAGTTCATTGAAAACCTGTGGGGTTGGCAAGCAACAAGCCCAGAAATTATTAAGTCTTGGGTTTGGCAAGATTTAAAAGCCATCTATATTGATGACAGCTTAGAACTTGGTTTAGATGAATTCTTGCAAGAAAAACATAATGTTCAAGTACAAAGCAATATATTAGCCATAATGTTAGTGGCAATTGAAAAAGGCTTTTGGCAAGTAGAGCCAGAAACCCAATCTGAACTTGCCGAAAAGTTTGCACAAAATATTGTTGAACATGGCATTCCGGGCAGTGGCCATACCCATGCCAATCACCCCATTTATCAGTTTATTAAACCTATGTTATTTGCACAGTTACAAAGTCAACTTGCTCAGGTACTTGCTGCGGCAAATCACACACCAAGCGGTGAACAAGGCTCAGGCGTGCAACATATTCACGAAATAACCGCAGCAACTCAGCAGCAAAAGCCTAGTGAGGTTGCGCCTAATAATACTCAGCCCATTGCTGAAGAAAGTGACACTAATCAAGTGAATGAACAAGCACCGCTATTAGACCAAAAACATTTAATACTGGGCTTGATTGCTGTGGTGTTATTACTCATGTTACTGGGTTATATGCGCGCGCAACGTCAGTTACCTAAACTGTCTGATAACGTAGAGGAAAGTTAGTATGTTATATAGTTTTTCATTAGATATTATGCATTTAATTACTTCTTGGTTGCTTCAACCTGTAGTGTGGGGCTTGCTGTTTTTTACTGGCTTAGCGATTTATGAGTTAGGTTTGGCCTTAGGAGAAAGATTCTCTGTTATACCGGCTTTACTGGCAGCAAAACAAAAGCAGGCACTGATCACTCAAGGGAAGAAACGTATTGAAAGAGCTGATTTTATTACCCGCATTGCGCCTATGTTAGGTTTAATGGGCACGCTTATACCTTTAGGCCCCGGCCTTTCTGCACTTGGCTCTGGTGATATTAGTGTTTTGACAACCGCGATGACAGTGGCATTTGACACTACCATTATTGGCTTATTTTCAGGCGTTATCGGTTTTGTACTCGGACGAATGCGCAGACGTTGGTACGACAATGCGATTGGAGAATTAGAGCGATTGGAAATAACGGAACCTGTTACCGATACCGCTAAACTAACGCCGGTTGTTGATGTTGATACGTCAGTTAATACTTCAGCAAAAACCGCGTAAGGAAAACCGATGAGTGATGCATGGAGAAGTAGCCAATTCGACAGCCAAGAGCAAGAACCATTAGGGCCTTTGGCAAATTTAATTGATATTATGCTAGTGTTTGCTTGTGGTTTAATCGCGGCTTTAGTGGCGGTAAGCCCAGATTTAGAACAGCACTTTCAAATGAATACTGTGGATAATAAAACCATGATCCAGCCTGTTGATTCGGTTGGCAAAGAATTGGCTTCGCCGCCAGAAACATTACAGAATAAATTACAGAGCGAAGAAGGTTACCAAGCCATGGGGCAGGTTTATCGCGACCCAGAAACCGGTAAACTGATCTTAATTAGTAACGAATAAATATGAGCAAGCAGATGAATAACCAAGATAAAGCAGCAAGTAAAGAACAAAAACATATTGAACGCCAAAAGAAAATTAAAGCAAGTGTTGATGAACGCGTTGCTCAAGCCACTGAAGAACGTGGCGTTTTCGTTGTTATCACCGGTAATGGCAAAGGCAAAAGTACCTCAGGTTTTGGCACGGTATTACGAGCGGTTGGTCACGGCCAAAAAGCGGGTGTAGTGCAGTTTATTAAAGGCACGAAATGGGAATGTGGCGAAATGAAAATTCTCAAACAATTTCCTGTTCAACATCATGTTATGGGTACAGGTTTTACGTGGGAAACCCAAAGCACCGAAACCGACAAAGCCGCAGCAAAAGTGGCATGGGAAAAGAGTAAAGAAATGCTCAGCGATGAATCCCTTGATATTGTGCTACTCGATGAAATGACCTACATGGTTAAGTATGGCTACATTGAACTTGATGAAATAATCGAAGCGTTGAATAATCGCCCTAAAATGCAGCATGTGTTGATAACAGGGCGTGCTTGTCACCGTCGATTGATTGAATTAGCCGATACAGTTTCAGAAGTTCAACCAGTTAAACATGCCTTTAAAGCGGGTGTAAAAGCACAAAAAGGTTTGGATTGGTAAAGCAAATTAGACAAGCTATCTAGTGCTTATCTGACTTTTCTAATGAGCCAGCCATGCATATTACTGAAACTTGTAAGTAATATGCATTATCCCTCATGGATATAACAAAAAATAACACAATAAGTCTTTGAAAATAAAAGATGTTGAGTTATTTTTGTTAAAATTTAGTAGAGGATAATTACTGAAAGATTAATGTACTGATCTGTTAAACCTTTAAGGATTGATCGTGGCAATAAGTTTAAAAACTCAAAAGATGTTATGGGGTAGAGCTGCTAGTCGCTGTGCTTTTACTGGTTGCAAGATAGAGTTGGTGATGGATGCAACGGAAACTGATGATGAGTCATTGGTAGGCGAGGCTTGTCATATAGTTGCACGAAGTGTTGACGGCCCTAGAGGCAAGTCAGATTTAACATCTGAGCAAAGAGATAAATACGGCAATCTACTTTTGCTGTGTAATATTCATCATAAAGTTATAGATGATCAGCCAAGTGAATATACAGTAGATTGGCTGATAGATATCAAGGCAGAGCATGAAGATTGGGTTAAGCATCAACTTAAAATATTTGATGCTAGCAAACAGAGAGATGATGAAGTGTACGCTACGTACATTGAGAAATTTGAGTCTTTGATAGATGCTAAAAACTGGAATGCATGGACCAGCTATTTATTATCAAATGGCCAACCGTCAATTTGGAAACATCAAAAAGACAAGCTAGAGGTTTTAAGACTCTGGTTACTAAACAGAGTGTGGCCCAAAAGGTATGAGTCTATTGAACTTGCCTTTGAAAATTTTAGGAAAGTATTACAGGATTTTTTAAACAAATTTGATCAACACGCTATCGAGTGGGGTGATGATCAATATTTAACTGAGAAATTTTATAAAAATTATTCAGGCCCATTTGACAAAGAGCGTTATGATGCTCTTTTTGTAGACTGGGAATATCACTGCTATTTGGTAGAAGACTTAACTTTGGAGCTAAATAGAGCAGCGAATTACATCTTTGATAAAGTTAGAGAAGAGCTTTCTCATAGTTACCGCTTGAGTGAAGGGATACTTCTAGTAACATCAGGACCTCATATGGATATGTCATTTAAAACGCATAGAGTCGAGTATCGAGGATCGGAGCGTATAGAAATTCCTTATAGTGGACTAAAAGATTTTGAAGATAAGGCTCGATTCAAAAGAGATCTTTATTTTGGCAAAAAGGCTTAGCTTGCGGTAACCACACTTTTTAATTACTTCTATTCAACCTAAGCAATAGCATTAAGTGCGGGTTTGCCCAGAATAATCTCAGTCAACTGTGCTTGGTGTTGGCAAAACAGCTTATAAAGCTGCATTTGGTTTTTTGCTCGCACTAGGTTGTGCTCAGGGTACTGAGTTTTAAAATACTGATCGCCATTTAAAAAGTCAGTTAAAAAGCGAATGCTAAGCATAAATGGCATTAACTTCACGCCAGTAATTAAACTGTGCTGTTCAATTTCAGATAAGGTTTCTGAAAAACCGTCAAGGTAAGCTTCAGTCAGTGCCGTTAGCGTATTAAAGTTTATCGACATGTTCGCTATTTCAGCACTGTCTTCAGGAATAGTTGAACAGCAGCTGCGTATCATATCGCCAAAATCATGCATTAAATAGCCCGCCATGCAGGTATCTAAGTCGATCACCGCTTTCGGTTTGTGACTGTCGTAACTAAATAACAGGTTATTTATTTTGGTGTCGTTATGGGTGACGCGTAACGGTAAAACGTTATTGAGATCGTTTACTTCTTCACAAAATTTTTCTTGAGAATGAATATAGCCGATGATTGATGTTGCTTGCTGCTGACGTTCTACACTGGCTTGTTTTATGGCTTTTTTAAACTGATTTAATCGCGCCGATAAATTATGAAAGTTAGGGATAATATCAACCAGCAGCTTGCTGTCGAAGTCGGTCAATGCCGAGGTAAATTGTGCAAAGGCATTGGCTACTAACTTTGCTTGTTCATTGTTTTCGATGGTTTCTATGGTGTAACAGTTTTCAATGCAATGCAGGCTACGCCAATATTCACCATTAATGTTGACATGGTTTTGCTTGTTTTTTGTTTGATGTTGCCAAATAGGTTGCAGTGCGTATTGGTTTTTATCACGCTTTGCTTTTAGGTGCTGGCTAATATAATCCGCGTTATTAGTCACTTGTTCTGGCGACTTAAAAACGTGTTTATTTAAGTGCTGTAAAACAAAACTCTCGTTATTAGTTTTTACGAGGTAAGTAGTGTTGATTAATCCGTTTCCCAATGGTGTTACATGGCAATCTTTTGGCGTATAACCAAACTCTTCGATAACGAATGATAATGCTGTTTTTTCTTGGCTTGGGATCATACTTAACGCGAATACTCTGAACGACGGAGGCACA
Organism: Colwellia sp. SU-HH01172; assembly: GCF_057553355.1. NCBI lineage: Bacteria > Pseudomonadati > Pseudomonadota > Gammaproteobacteria > Alteromonadales > Colwelliaceae > Colwellia > Colwellia sp. SU-HH01172. Next base: position 207,418 of record NZ_BAAJMB010000007.1, read on the forward strand.
TATGCCGATATTTAGGCATATGTTAAGGCATCGTTGACCAGATGGAAAGGTATACAATTTTCCCGATACGAGTTGGTTACTTTTCAGTTCCCGTTATCGGCAAGCAAATAATAAAACAAGCACCTGATGTTTCAGGCATTGTTGTTAGTTGGTTAGGTTGTTTTGACGTTGCTGGCATTGGGGTTCTATTTTTTGCTGATATCGTACCATTGTGCCAATGTACCACTTTTGCTGTGATGGCTAAGCCTAAACCAAAATGGCCAAGCTCTCTTGAGCGGTCAACGTCGAGCTTAACAAAAGGGTCGAAGATGCTGTCGATGCTTTCTTCGGGAATACCTTTGCCGTCGTCTTCAACCAGAATACGCAGCTGATTACCTTGGCGACTGGCAGAAATGCTGACTTGGTTTTCGGCATACTGAACCGCGTTACTGACGAGGTTTTGAATAGCACGATAACACCAATGCGCGTCAAGCGAGAGTTTTAGCGCTTGCTTGGTTATTTCATGGCTTGGAACGTAAATTAAATTAACTTGGTGTTGTTCGGCAAGCGACTGAAAATCAGAACATATAGTGGTTAGTAATTCATTAATTTCTATGGTTTCTCGTTTTAGTCGAAAGCCTTGGCGCTCCATGCCGGCGTATTCTAAAAACGCGGTTGTCATGTCTTCCATACGGGTTAACTCGGTTTCCATGCGCGCTAAGTAGTGATCTTTTTTGGTGATATCTTTAGTATCAATGGCGGCTTCAACACCAAAACGTAAACAAGACATTGGCGTGCGAATATCGTGAGACATGCTGCGAGCCAGCACTTTATTATCAGCAACCAATTTTTCAATTTGCGCTGCCATACGGTTAAAACTGTTTTCTAATAAGCTGATATAGGAAAATCGACTTAATGGCATGCGAGTCGTTAAATTGCCAGCGCCAATTTGCGCCGCGGTATTGGTTAAAAGATATAAACGGCGAGTTAAAGGAAATAGCCATGCTAATAGAATTGCGCAAACGCCCATATAGAGTGCTGCGGTTAATAACATATTAATATTTTGGTTATCAGCAACTGGCAGAGGTAGAGAAAGTTGAATAATGTAATCAGGGTGTGCAGAAAGCTGCTTTAGTAAATAGGGTTGCGTTTCCGAGGCCAGTAATAAGCCACCGGTTTGGGTCAGTTGGCTGGTTAATTCTTGCGGTAGGGCAATATTCTCACTTTTATCTAACTGCAATGAAATTTGAAACTGTTGATTAAGTGCTTGGCTTGCTTTGGTTAATGCGGCAACAGGTAGTTCGGATAGCTGCTGATCAAAGCCTTCAATTAGTTGATGGTAAACCGCATATTCATTTTGTTCATCGACAGGGGCTTGTTTTGCAACAATTTTATCTAGCCCCCAAGTGATAATAAAGAGCGAGCCGATAACTGTTAAGATGATGCTGATATATAAACGACGCATGATTAATCGCTAGATGATCCATCGTTGTTCCAAGCATCTGCAACAAATAAATAGCCTTTGCCCCAAACGGTTTTAAATTTTCTGGGCTTTTGCGGGTCGTCGTTGAATATTTTTCGTAAGGTTGACAGCATAACGTCAAAGCGGCGGTCTTGGCCGTCATATTCACGATTTTTCAGTGCTTTAAATACCGTATCTCGGTCAATAACTTCACCGGCGTGGCTTGCTAAGAAACATAAGAAGGCAAATAAACTGGTCGATAATTCAACTTCTTTACCTTGGTAGGTAACGCGGTTGGCTTCGATATTAATTAATAAATCGCCATGCTGAATATCAGATGATACGGCAACGGCTGCTGTGGTTTGTTTTAAAGCGCCTGCTATTCTGGCGAGTAGAGCACGTGGGCGCACAGGTTTAATAACATAGTCGTTTGCACCCGCTTCTAAGCCGATAACTTCATCGAATTCATCAGCACGAGCGGTTAACATTATGATTGGCGTTTGTAGTTTTTGGCGAATTTGTCGGCATACTTCAATGCCATTTAAGCCCGGTAGCATTACATCGAGCAATACGATGTCTGCGGTGAAAGAATCTAATGTTGTCATAACTTCGTCGCCGCGAGTACAGTGTTTAACGTTAAAGCCTTGCTCGGTTAAATATTCACAGACCCAATCACCTAAGGTTAAGTCGTCTTCTACTAATAAAATACGTTTTGATTCGCTCATATGCTTTCTCTTAAAATATGCGCCAGCGTCGTTTTCTTGGTGACGCTTTGTGTACCCAACTCACTTCAACCGTGGTTTCTGCTATTACTTTATCAAAGTCATAGGCAATAAGTTGATAATGCATGGTTTTATTTGATTCAAACTCAAACGTTACACTGTTTTGTTTTTGGTTAAACCAACAATCTAACGCTTCTTTTTTACCAACTTGATAAATACAATAATTGCCTTGAACAGGTGCCTGCCAAGTAAATGTAATCGTGGCGAAACACTGACGTCCTTGTGTTAGCGTAATGCATTTTGCTGGTAAAACAGAAAATGCTGATTTAACAGTAAGCTCTGCTGGAACAGCATTGGTGTTTACGTTAGGTACAGAAACTTGCTGCGCAGAAGCGCTAACTAAATTGCCGAGATAGCAGGCTAATAAGACAATTCCTTTGTCCCATTTAGAAAACATAGATAACTCCAAGCTTCACTTTCGCTAAATCTTGCGTGTCAACTAATGGACTGTCTTTAGTACTGTCAGAATAGTGGCTGTAAGTTACACCACCGGCAAAAGACCAACTGGTTGAAATAGGGTGTTGAGCAAATAACTCAAGTTGTACCCGATAACCTGCATTTGCTTCGTAATATGCTCTATCAGGTGTTACTTCAGAAGAGTTAACACCATAAAAGTAATCCATCACTTTTTCTGAGTAATGGGTATAGCCGCCGCTGAGGTAAATATCCCAATTTCGGTAGGGCAGCATATACGTATATAAAATATCGACTACCCAACCATTTGAATCACTTAATGGCGCTAAAGTGGCAAAATCAACTGATAGTGACGCATTTGAGTGGTAGCGAGTGTAGCGCAATCCCACACCTTCGCCAGCGTTTCTGTCACTAAGACCTTCTAACGTAGGAATAGGTTTATCAGCGTCGTCAATAATATCTTCAGGCTGATAACCAAAGAGGTAGGTTTTACTGATGATGTCTAATTCCCATTCTGGGGTAACAACTAATTGATAACCCAGCTCAGCGCCTTGTAGCGATACTCTTCTATGGTTAGATTGAATAAAAAAGCCTTTGTAATAAACATCTAACAGTATGCCTGCACCAAAGTAATCGAAAGCTTCTTCTTGGTCATTTCCTGCCAATAATGATGGGTTATAGGTAACAAAAATATTCCCCATTGCTTGCCAACTGAAAGTTTCATTAAAAACGGTGGTTTCATTTTCAGGAATTTTTTCATTCGAAAAGCTTGGCAAAGCTGTCATGAGTAGCAAACTGCACAATAGGTACTTGAGCATCATTGATTTCCCATCGCTTTAAGTTGAGAACTTGAATATTTAATTTTCATGCTTAATGTATTTTTAATTGTTCGCATATTATTTTTATTATGAATTATTGTTTATGGATAAATACATCACAGATGTCGCTGCTTTTTGTTTTATTTATTAAGCCTAGTTAAATAAGCGCTTAGTAGTCATCTTAATGTTATATCATCAAACTTGATAGTTGTTGATATGTTATCAAATGTAACTATCTGGCGTTAGTTGCCCGGCCTGATAAAGTGTTTAAAAAGTGTAAGAAAGCGGAGTGCTGTGAAACGTTTTCTTCATTTAATTGTCGTCGCCCTAATTTGCATGCTTATGGGCAAGGCGTTTTAGGGTATCAATAATGTTGGACGAGCTGTTATAAGCAAGTACGATTTCTCGAGTTAGTTGCAGCCCTTCGATTGGCCTAAATACTACATCACCTTTATCAATAATTTCTTCATGCGCTGGTAAAAATGCGCAGCCTAATCCAGCATGAACTAAGCCAATGGCATAATCTATCGTGGTTATTTTGGCGCGAATATCTAAGCTTATTCCGGCTAAAGCTAGGGTGTCTTGTAGCGTTGTCCAAGCACTGCACGGTGTGCGCTGAATAAAGGCTAAGTTGTCGAGCTGTTTTAAGGTTATCGTGTCATTCAGGGCAAATATGTGGTCATAAGGAAGGGCTAACAGGTAGTCTTCTTGCCACATATCAATAAAGTGTTCTCCATCTTCTAATTCATCTTTTAAAATAATACGGGCATCGACACTTTCTGAGTGAGGCACTAAGGTGAGTTCAACCTCAGGTTGTGCAGCGGTGAAGTCTTTTAGTAGCAAGCTCATACGCTCAACACCTAAACCTCGCGTTACTCCTAAGTTAAATGCTTGTTTGTTAGCCTTTTCAGCAAAAATAGTTTTTATTGCCCCTGCTTGCCCAAGTAACTGCTTAGCGAGTGGGAAAAGCTTATCGCCTTGCTCTGTTGGCGTTACGCCACGAGCATGACGTTTGAACAAAGAAACATTAAGTTGTTGTTCTAGCTGAGCAATTGCAGATGAAATTGATGGTTGAGCAATAAAGCACGACTTTGCCGCGGCGCTAAAGCTTTTCAGTTCATAAACCGAGGTGAAATAATAAAGTGACTTTAAATCCATAAGTGTATCTTAATAACTAGCTATAGCTAAAAACTATAGCAGATAAAGAAAAAGAATATTTTAACTTTGGCTAATATTTGCTTATTATTTTTGCACTTTATTCGGGTCTGTTGCTCTTTCGATATTATTTTTGCAGCTATTTGTTGGATATTTTTATAAGGCAGAGTCTTTGCCATGTGGTTGTTCCACATAAAAAGGCGATAACGCCTTAAAAATGTTCAACAAATGTTGTCCGACAGATTCGGCTAAAAGTGTTTTTCTCTTTGTTGAGTCGTATTTGCTTAGAATAACTAGGCTACATACAACTCGCCGCGATTAAAACACTTTTATCTCGAACAAAATTTAATATCGAAAGAGCAAGAGACCCTATTCACCCGCTAAAAAATAGGTAATTTCATGTCTAGTTCAAGCAGTGCTAACCGTCCGTCATTTAAATGGGAAGATCCACTTTTATTCGATTCTTTATTATCTGAAGAAGAGCGAATGATCCGTGATAGTGCCCATCAATATTGCCAAGAAAAACTAATGCCACGTGTATTAGAGGCAAATCGTAATGAAGTATTTGACGTTGAAATTATGCGTGAACTTGGTGAATTAGGTTTACTTGGCGCAACATTACCTGAGAAATACGGTTGTGCTGGTGTTAACTATGTTACTTATGGTTTAGTTGCACGCGAAGTAGAGCGTGTAGACAGTGGTTACCGCAGCGCCATGAGTGTGCAGTCGTCATTGGTTATGCACCCTATTTATGCTTATGGTAGCGAAGAACAACGTATGAAGTATTTACCTAAGCTTGCCACTGGTGAATATATTGGTTGTTTTGGTTTAACAGAGCCAAATTCAGGCTCAGATCCAGCCAGTTTATCAACTCATGCTACAGAAGTTGATGGCGGCTATCGTATTACAGGCAATAAAATGTGGATCACTAATTCACCTGTAGCAGATATTTTTATTGTTTGGGCAAAACTTGACGGTGTGATCCGTGGCTTTATTCTAGAAAAAGGCATGGAAGGTTTAAGCGCGCCGAAAATTGAAGGTAAATTTTCACTACGTGCCTCTATTACTGGTGAAATTGTAATGGACAACGTTTTCGTACCAAGCGAAAACTTATTACCAAACGTGAAAGGTTTATCTGGCCCATTTGGTTGTTTAAACAAAGCACGTTACGGTATTGCTTGGGGTGCGTTAGGTGCGGCAGAGTTTTGTTGGCATGGTGCACGTCAATATACCCTTGACCGTGAACAGTTTGGTCGCCCGTTAGCGGCAACACAATTAGTACAAAAGAAATTAGCGGATATGCAAACGGATATCACCACAGGTTTATTTGCGTGTTTGCAGGTTGGTCGATTAATGGATGCAGACCAATTAGCACCAGAAGCCATTTCACTGATCAAACGTAACTCTTGTGGTAAAGCATTAGAAATTGCCCGCATTGCCCGTGATATGCACGGTGGTAATGGTATTGCTGATGAATTCCACATTATTCGCCATATGATTAATTTAGAGGCGGTAAATACCTACGAAGGTACGCATGATATTCATGCCTTGATTCTGGGCCGAGCTCAAACAGGCTTGCAAGCCTTTTTCTAGAGTTAACAATAAGTAAAGGCGTATTAACACTACGCCTTTTGTTTATCTGCTTAACGGTAATTTTAAATAGCCTAAGCCAGGTTAAATATACTAAATCACAATTTCCACTGGAGATATGATGTCTGATCGTAATCAATTGGTGAAAGAAAACTTTATCAATTTTGTCCGTGCCCAAACTTTACCAGAATCGACAATTACATTAACGCCGGCAGATGTTGGTTTAAGTCATACTGATGTTATTGATTTATTCGAAACACAAGTGATGAGTCGTCATTTAGATTTGCAATCACGTGTGATGCAAAAGAAAGGACAAAGCTTTTATACTATTGGTAGTTCAGGGCATGAAGGCAATGCGGCCTATGCGAAAGCATTTCGTCCTACTGATATGGCATTTTTACATTATCGCAGTGGTGCATTTGTTATCCAACGGGGCAAACAAGTACCTGGACAAACATCACTTTACGACATGTTGTTATCGTTCGCGGCTTCAAAAGATGACCCAATTTCCGGTGGACGCCATAAAGTACTGGGTAGCAAGGCTTTGTCTATTCCACCACAAACCAGCACCATAGCGTCACATTTACCAAAAGCTATGGGCGCGGCTTATAGTATTCCGCTTGCTAAACGTTTAGCGCATCAAGGTGAGATACCAGATGATGGCGTCATTATTTGTAATTTTGGTGATGCCTCTTCCAATCATTCAACTACGCAAGGTGCAATCAATAGTACGGCATGGGCGGCGTATCAGTCGATTCCTATGCCAATTGTCTTTATTTGTGAAGACAATGGTATCGGCATTTCAACTTCAACACCTGAAGGTTGGATCGCGGCAAATTATAAAAACCGTGAAGGCTTACATTATTTGTATTGTGATGGTTTAAATATTCTAGATACTTATAAAACCGCGAAAGAGGCTGAACGTATTGCTCGCGAAATGCGCAAGCCGGTATTTCTCCATGTGCGAACGGTGCGCTTGCTAGGGCACGCAGGCTCTGATGCCGAGTTTGTTTATCGTGATATGGCTGATATTACCGCCACTGAGTTTCAAGACCCGTTATTGCATACCGCACGTATTATTCTGGAAAATAATATTTTAACCTCAGATGAGCTGATTAATATTTACCAGCAAGTTGAACAACGTATTGCGGTAGTTGCTGAAAATGCTGCTAGTAAGGAAAAGCTAACCTCAGCCAATGCTGTAATGAAAAGTATTGTGCCTGATGTCATTAAAGCGCGTAGCTCTGTGACAGTAACGCAAGATCAGCGTGGCGAAATTTTTAAACACGAAAAGCATAACCTCAAGAAAAAACAACACTTAGCTAAATTGATTAATTGGGCATTAATGGACTTAATGGCTGAGTACCCAAACATTGTAATGTGTGGTGAAGATATTGGTAAAAAAGGTGGCGTTTATAACGTCACGGCTAAGCTTTGCGAGCGTTTTGGTAAGAATCGCGTCATTAATACTTTATTAGATGAGCAAACCATTTTAGGCACCGCCATTGGCCTTGCTCATAATAACTTTTTGCCTATTCCTGAAATTCAATTTTTAGCTTATGTCCATAATGCTGAAGATCAAATTCGTGGTGAGGCGGCAACGTTGCCGTTTTTCTCTAACGGCCAATTTACTAACCCTATGGTGATCCGTATTGCTGGCTTAGCCTACCAAAAAGGTTTTGGTGGTCATTTTCATAACGATAATTCTTTTGCCGTTTTCCGTGATATTCCAGGATTAATTATTGCTTGTCCTTCAAATGGTGCCGATGCCGTTGAAATGATGCGTGCCAGTGTGCGTTTAGCGCAAGAGCAACAGCGCATGGTGGTATTTTTAGAGCCGATTGCTTTATACATGACCAAAGATTTGCATCAAGAAGGTGATGGCTTGTGGACTCATGAATATCAGCCACCGGCTAGCGATGATCAAGCAGTAAACTTAACTGTTAAAACCCATGGCGAGGGTAAGCAGCTTTGTATTTTAACTTATGGCAATGGTAATTACTTATCACGCCAAGCACAAAAACAATTAGCAGAGCAGGGCATTGAGGCACGAGTTGTTGATTTACGTTGGTTAGCGCCATTAGATGAAAAAGGCATTTTAGCGCAGGTTAATGATTGTGAAAGTGTACTTATTGTAGATGAATGTCGCCAAACCGGTTCAATCAGTGAAGCATTGGTTACCTTGCTCCACGAGCAAGCTGAAACGCTACCAAAAATTAAACGCGTTACCGCCAGTGATAGCTTTATTCCTTTAGGCGCAGCGGCTTATGAAGTACTACCATCGGTTGAAAATATAGTGACAGCGGCTATGGAGATTTGCCAATGAGTTCATCAGTAGAACAGTCAGTAAAAAAGAAGCAACGAGCCGTTGTAATTTGCCCAGGTCGAGGCACTTATAATAAAGAAGAGCTAGGCTACTTACAGCGCTTACACAGTGATAAAACAGAAATAGTATCGCTAATAGATGATTATCGCGATAGCCAAGGGCAAATAAAAGTTTCTGAACTTGATGGCATGGATAACTACAGTATGCGCGTGCATACTGCAGGGGAAAATGCTTCGGCACTAATTTATGCCTGCGCCTTGTCTGATTATCAAGCCATTAATGAAGATGAGTTTGATATTGTTGCGGTTACTGGTAATTCAATGGGCTGGTATATTGCTTTAGCGGTTGCTGGCGCACTAGCGCCACCACAAGCAATTGAGCTGATAAATACTATGGGTTCGATGATGACCAAAGGTGTTATTGGCGGCCAATTGATTTACCCGATCATTAATGATGACTGGCAAATTGACAGTGAAAAAGAACAGCAAGTAATGCAGTGGTTGGCACAAGCCAGTGAACAAGCTGGCTGCGAAGTGCATATATCGATAAATCTTGGTGGTTATATTGTATTTGGTGGTAATAAGGCGGGATTAAAAGCGCTGGAAACGTTATTGCCAGTTGTACAAGACCGATACCCAATGAATTTATTTAACCATGCTGCTTTTCATACACCATTGTTAACGGATGTATCGAAACAAGCGATGGATAAAATGCCAGCATCGATGTTTAATGCCCCGAAAGTTCCACTTATTGATGGCTTAGGGCAAGTTTGGCAGCCATATAGTTGTGATACTGAAAAGCTTTATAATTACACGCTTGATACGCAAGTAGTTGCACCTTACAACTTCTCAAAAGCCATAGAAGTAGCGATTAAAGAGTTTGCGCCTGACAAGTTAATTATTTTGGGGCCTGGGGCAACATTAGGTGGCGCTGTTGCACAAAGCTTAATTGCTCATCAATGGCATGGTATGACAAACAAGGCTGATTTTATTGGCTTACAAAAGCAAGATCCTTATATTTTAGCGATGGGGTTAACAGAGCAACGTAAACAGGTTGTTGAATAATTTGGATAAAGCGCTGAGTTGAAAATAAAAAATGGCTGAACTTTTATTATTTTTATACAATAGGCATTAGATATTTCTGTATTGAGCTAAAACATGACAACAAGCCGTAAAAAAAATGAAGCCGAATTAATTGTAGCCTTTAAAGCCTTATTGAAAGAGCAATGTTATGGCTCGCAAAGTCAATTAGCTGATGCACTTGCTGAGCAAGGCTTTAAGAATATGTCGCAGGCAAAAATATCTAGATTACTGTCTAAGCTTGGCGCGGTAAAAATGCGTAATGCTAGCGAACAAGTGGTTTATATTTTACCTGATGAACTTGCGGTGCCTAAATCAAAGCAAGCCATTCAATCAGTGGTGATTAGTGTTAAGCACAATAATATGCAAATAATTTTAAAAACCGGTATTGGCGGCGCACCTTTGATTTCTCGAATGTTAGATAGCTTAGGGGAGTCAACGGGAATTTTAGGCACACTGGCGGGTGATGATACGATATTCATAGCTCCAACTGATGTTGACCGTATTGATGAAATTACCAAAGAAATTAGTTTGTTGTTAGGTGTTTCAACACAAAAATAAGCTACTTATTGCTAATTTATTTGCAAAGAAAGGGTAAACAGTTAATGTTTACCCTTTTTTATTTTTATTAGAAATGTAAACATTAACAGTATGTTATGAAATGGTGACACTAAGTGTCATATGACAACTAGGGACACTGTCGCTTATTTGGCGCAGTAATTTGATATTGAGCTTGTTTTAATGGCATCACTTTCAACAAGGCAATAACAGATAGGAACGAGTATGAATAACAATATAAAAAACGTACAAAAAGAGTCGACGGCAAATGTTGATTTCAGCAATGGTTACACTTTTGATTTTAATGATAATGGTCGAATAATTAATGTTTATGGCTCTGCATGGACAGGTAAAGAAACTGTGTCATTTGAAGGTGAAGTCATTGTTAATAAACGTTCATTCTCTCGAAAGTCAACACTCGAATTCAGTATTGTTGATGATAACTATGAAGTTGAATTCAATATGGTTGATATGTTTCGTGGTGAGTTGCATTGCACATTAATTAAAAATGGCGTGCACTGTAAAACGTTAAAGAAGGCTTTAGCAAGTAAGTATCAACTTACAAAATCGTCTTCGTGGCAACTATTGATTCTATTTTTCTTGGGTGGCTTTTTCGGCTATACCGCAGTTGATTTAATTATTAAGTTTTTTGGCGAGTAGTCGCATGTTTTTAGGAGCTACAAACCATGGAAATTAATGCCCTTAAAGTGAAAAATTTACGTTCAGAACAACACTGGACACAGCAGCACCTTGCCGATGCATGCGGTATAAGCTTGCGAACGGTTCAGAGAGTTGAACGATACGGCAACGCTTCAAATGAAACATTGATGAGCTTAGCTGCTGTTTTCAATGTTGATAGAAAGAGTTTAGTACTTGAAACTGAACCGGTAGAAGTTATTAAACAAGGAAGCGCTTTTAATCAAAAACAACTATTAATGGCGGCCACTGCTGCTGGGGCTGTTATTGGTGCATCATTAATGTATTTAATGATGCTGATTGAAATTTAAGTGAAAAAAAGGATTTAATATGACGTTTAAAAAATGGTGGCAAACATTAAACCGCCATGAAAAGTCTGCAATGATTGTTTTATTGTCACTCGCAGGATTAGCAAATTTATTTAGCATTGGATATGTTGTTGGACAATGGCTTTATAGCTAATCATTCAAGCATTGGAATTGCCCTTAATATGACTTTTGATATTTAAGGGCGATTAACTTTGTGACTCTTTTGCTTATTGATTAGCAAAAACAAAACGAGTTTTACTGTAAAATGGCATATCTGGTCGAAGAATGGTGTTGCTTATGTTGGCTCCAGCGTTTTTATCCGCCATTCTTTGTGGTTCAAAACAAAATGCTGAATGCTTTTGATATTGACACTGCTCCTTGCCTACTTGGCTACCATCAATGTAATTGGCGGTATATAAAATCAAGCAAGGTTGGTCACTATACATAGTTAAACGTCTGCCTGAAGTAGGCTCGAATGCCATAGCCGAATAGTTATCGCCATCAATTGCATCTTGATTATTTAACCAGTAGTTGTCATATCCTTTAGCTATTTTAACCTGTTCATCATCACCGTTAATATCTGTGCCTAAAGCTTTTGGTTGGGTGAAGTCTTGAGCGCTGCCAGTCACCTTTCTAATTTCTCCAGTCGGATAAATACGTTCATCCATAGGTAAAAAGTAATCGGCGTTGAGCTGGACTTGATGCTGATAGATGTCACCCGAATTGTGCCCAGCCAAATTAAAGTAACTATGTTGGGTTAGGTTAACAATAGTGCCTTTGTCTGTACTGGCAAAATACTCTACTGTAAGTTCATTTTGCTGATTTAAGCTATATATAACTTTAAATTCAATATTACCGGGAAAGCCGTTATCTCCATCTGGGCTGGTATGACGTAATATTAGGCTAACCTTGTGATTGCTACTTTCAGTATCGGCTTGCCAAAGCTGTTTATTCAACGCTTTGAAGCCGCCATGAAGTTGGTTATCTGTGTTATTGATACTGAGCTGATAAGTTTCATCATCAATTGTCAGGGAGCCATGATCTATTCGGCCAGCAAATCGTCCGATAATAGCGCCTAAATAGTATGGGTCTTGCTCATAACCTTGAACAGTGTCATAACCTAAAACAATATCAGCAGAACGATTACTTTTATCTAAGGTTTCTAAAGAAACGATAATGCCACCATAATTACTGATTTTTACCCGCATACCATTGGAATTGCTTAAGGTAAAAAGTAAGGCATTCTCACCATTACTTAATTTACCAAAATCGCTTTGTGTGATTGCTAAGGTATTTTGAATAGATCCGCTGGTCATTTTTACTTCGTCATAGAACATAGTAATAAGACTATAACAAATGGTTTTACTGGAATACCAGTGGTTATACCAATTGAAATAAATAACCACTCATTCTAAGACGGTCTAAATATTCAATATCTGCGTTACTTTCAATCCCAATAGCCAGCTATTGCTCAATCAAGCGCCTTGCTCTTGAATATTTATTCTCACTTATAATTGTTCGCTTACTTAATTCAACTGGTATTAAAAGAGGTTGGGCAATAGGAAAGAACATGTCACAACGCTGAAAAGTTGTGACTTGGTATGTTTGCATTCTAATTAATGGCTACGATTAGCAGCAATATGTGCCAGAGAAATAAGCGCTTGTTTGTGCTCTGATTCTGGTAAATTAGCCAAGGCATTAATGGCTTTATCAGCTTCTTGCTCTGCCTTTTTCTGTGTATAAACCAATGACCCGGTTTGTTGCATTGCGGCTAGAATCTCATCAAGGTGTTCCATACCATCGCCATTTTCTATTGCGCTACGAATTAGCGCACTTTGTTGCTCATTGCCGTGTTTCATTGCGTAAAGTAGCGGTAGAGTTGGTTTACCTTCTGCTAAATCATCACCAACATTTTTACCCATTTCTTGAGCATCAGCGGTGTAATCCATAATATCGTCGACTAACTGAAAAGCAGTGCCTAAATGTTTACCATAATTTTGCATCGCTGTTTCAGTTGCTTGATCTTGCTTGGCAATTACCGCAGCTAAGCGTGTTGCTGCTTCAAATAATTTTGCGGTTTTGCAGTAAATAACCTGCATATAGCTTTCTTCGGTGGTTTCAGGATCATTACAATTCATTAACTGCAATACTTCACCTTCAGCAATAATGTTAGTTGCGTCGGAAAGAATGTCCATTATTTGTAAGTTATTTAGCTCACTCATCATTTGAAATGAACGAGAATACAAAAAGTCGCCGACTAAAACACTGGCGCTATTGCCGAACATGGCATTGGCCGTTTCACGGCCACGGCGCATATTAGACTCATCAACCACGTCATCATGCAATAGGGTAGAAGTATGAATAAATTCAATAATAGCGGCGAGTTGTAAATGCTCACTACCTTCATAACCCATAGCTCTTGCTGCTAGCACGGTTAGAAGAGGGCGCATGCGTTTACCGCCGCCATTGACAATATAAATGCCTAATTGATTGATCAGGGCAACATCAGAGTGGAGCTTAGAAAAGATAAGATCGTTGACCGCTGTCATGTCTTGCTGAGTCAAAGATTGGATGTTTTTGATATTCATAAAGCGTAACGAGCTACCTTTCATGTTATAATGCACAAATATTTCAGCGCTAATTTTACACGAAATTCATAGCGATAGAAGTTTTCTAAGTGATAAGTTTTTCGTTAAATAAAAATAATAATAAATCATTACTTTTATACTTGCCCTCACAGATATCTTCGCGTAGAATTCGCGCCCTATAATTTTAAATTTAAGCGTCACATACATAGATGATGGCGCAGTACGGAGTAGCTATGTACGCGGTATTCCAAAGCGGTGGTAAACAGCATCGTGTAACTGAAGGCCAAACAGTTCGTTTAGAAAAAATTGAACTTGAAGTTGGTGCAGCAGTAGAATTCGAAAACGTTTTAATGATCGCCGATGGCGAGAACATCAATGTAGGTGCACCTTACATTGCTGGTGGTAAAGTTGTGGCAGAGGTTGTAACTCAAGGTCGCGCTGACAAAGTTAAAATTGTTAAATTTAAACGTCGTAAGCATTCACGCAAGCAAGCGGGCCATCGTCAATGGTTCACTGAAGTGAAAATTACTGGCATTAACGGCTAATTAGGAGCGATTTACAATGGCACATAAGAAAGCTGCAGGTAGTACACGTAACGGTCGTGATTCAGAAGCTAAACGCCTAGGTGTTAAGCGTTTTGGTGGCGAAGCTGTTCTAGCGGGTAACATTATTGTTCGTCAACGTGGTACTAAATTCCACGCTGGTAACAACATGGGTATCGGTAAAGACCACACTCTATTTGCTTTATCTGACGGTAAAGTACAATTTGAAGTAAAAGGTCCTAAAAACCGCAAGTTTGTAAGCATTATCGCTGAATAATAGCTTTTAAACTTAAAAAACCCTGCTGTTATGCAGGGTTTTTTTTTGCAATGAAATTAACTATTGCTCAGAAAACAACAGTTTTAATGAAGGTAATGGTTACTTTTTGTATAAAAAATGACTTTGTGCAAACTTAACTAAGCAAAATCATTTATAATAGACAGCAGAAATAAAATTTTGGAGTGTTTTAAAACACCATGAAATTCGTAGATGAAGTAGAAATTCGCGTAGAAGCTGGTGACGGCGGTAATGGTTGCGTTAGTTTCCGTAAAGAAAAATATATTGAGTTCGGCGGTCCAAATGGCGGTGACGGCGGTGATGGTGGCGATGTTTACTTAGTTGCTGACGAAAGCTGGAACACGCTGATCGATTATCGCTTTGAAAGGTTTCACCGAGCTAAACGTGGTGAAAATGGTCGCAGCCGTGACTGTACCGGTAAAGGATCTGATGATCTGATCCTGAAAGTGCCGGTGGGAACTCGTGCTATTGACGTAGACACTGGTGAGCAATTAGGTGACTTAACGCAACATGAGCAAAAGTTACTTGTTGCCAAAGGCGGTTGGCATGGCTTAGGTAATACGCGCTTTAAAAGTAGTACCAACCGTGCACCTCGTCAAAAAACTGATGGTACGCCAGGCGAAATTCGTAACTTGAAACTTGAGTTATTATTGCTTGCTGATGTTGGTCTGTTAGGTTTGCCAAATGCTGGTAAATCAACGCTTATTCGTAGTGTTTCTGC
Source organism: Colwellia sp. SU-HH01172 (assembly GCF_057553355.1). Lineage (NCBI taxonomy): Bacteria > Pseudomonadati > Pseudomonadota > Gammaproteobacteria > Alteromonadales > Colwelliaceae > Colwellia > Colwellia sp. SU-HH01172. The sequence goes on from NZ_BAAJMB010000007.1 coordinate 222,731, forward strand.
TGCTAAGCCAAAAGTTGCTGACTACCCATTTACCACCTTAGTGCCTAATTTAGGTGTGGTGCGTTTAGATGCGCAACGCAGTTTTGTGATAGCTGATATCCCAGGGCTCATTGAAGGTGCCGCAGATGGTGCTGGTTTAGGTACGCAGTTTCTTAAACATTTAGAGCGTTGTCGTATATTGTTGCATGTTGTTGATGTTATGCCAGTTGATGGCTCTGATCCACTTGAGAATGCGCAAACTATTATTAGTGAACTGGAAACTCATTCGGCAGAGTTAGCGGGTAAACCGCGTTGGTTAGTGTTCAACAAGCTTGACTTACTACTTGAAGAAGAAGCGAAAGAGATCACTGATCGCATCATAGAAGGCTTAGACTGGCAGGGTGAAGTTCGCAGTATTTCGGCATTCAACCGAACGGGTACCGAAGATTTATGTCAAGGTGTTATGAGCTTTATCGAAGCCTTACCTGCAGAGGAAGAAGAAGCACCTGTTGATGGTAAAACTGTTGAGTTTAAGTGGGACACTTATCATGAAGATGCCATGGCTGATCTAGAAGACGATCTTGATGATGAAGATTGGGACGAAGATGACTATGACGTTGAAGTGGAATATAAGCGTTAGACGCTATTTTTCCTATCTAAGTTAAAGAATAAAGGTGAATAGCTAAGTGGCAATTCACCTTTTTTGTTTTAAATTAGCTAATTATTTCAACATAATATAGCGATAACCTGCTCCATAGACGGATTCAATAATGCTGTCTTGTAGTTCAAATGCGAGCGCTTTTTTGCGAATGTTTCTAACATGGCTATCGATTGTTCGGTCAGATATATTTCGCATGTCGGGATAGGCGAGGTCGAGTATTTGACTTCGTGAGTATATTCTTTCGGGATTTGAGTACAATAAGTTGAATAGATTAAATTCTAAGTGCGTTAACTCTACTGTTTTCCCCTGGTAGCTAATTTTATAGGTTTCTCTATTTAGGATTAAACTGTCTGTAACAGCTTTTTTTAACGTACGTCGAAGAATAGCTTTGATCCTTAAAATAAGCTCCATTGCACTAAAGGGCTTACAAACATAGTCATCAGCACCAGCTTCTAGCCCAATTAAGCGGTCTATTTCTTCTGCTTTCGCCGTTATCATAATTATTGGGATATCAGAGAACTTACGTATTTCTTGACAACATGTTGTGCCATCTTTTATCGGTAGCATGATGTCGAGTAAGACTAGGTCTGGTTGGTCAACTTTTACTGCTTCAACGACCTTTTCACCACTGGTGTGGTGAATAACATTAAAGCCACTGTTGTTAAGAAACACATTCAGGTGCTCTGCGATTTCAATATCATCTTCAACTAACAATATCTTACTCATAGTTTCATTCCATGACTATCGGTAGTTGAATGTGAATAGCAACACCACCGAATATACTATTAGACGCTGCTATCGAGCCTTGATGAGCCTCGATAATACTTTTACAAATTGCGAGTCCTAAGCCGGATCCACCGGTGGCTCGGCTTCGCGAACTTTCAATACGATATAGTCGCTCGAAAATTCTTTGCTTATCTTGTTGGCTTATTCCTGGAGCGCTATCTTCAATAATAATGTCTAAATTATTTTTATTTAACTGTGCCGTTAATCGAATTTTTCCAGGTTGGTCAGTATAGGCCATGCTATTGTCGATTAAGTTTGTCAGGACTTGTTTTATTTTATTTTTGTCAAACTCGATAGAAATGTCGTCAAACACTTTGATATTTTGTTGCCAGACAAAACCACTGTTGCTTACTGTTGCTGAAAATTCGTCGGTCCATGAATCAATAATACTTCGGCAATTATATACATCAAATGATAAACGCAGCGCACCAATATCTGATTGTGCCAATTGATAAATATCAGATATTAAATGGTTAATATCTGATATTTTATCCATAAGTCCGTCGTATGAAGCTTCAACATCCTGAACAAGGTTATTTTGCAGAGCTTCGACTTTTAATTGCAGTATTGTTAGTGGCGTTCTTAATTCATGCGATACATCGGCAAGCAATTGATTCTTCTTTTCCACTAAATTTGCCATCATTTCAGCACGTTCAGATGCGAGTAACATTTCATTTTTGATATGTTCTTGGTGTGCTATTTTCTTCACGCGCCACTTGATGTAACTGTATATAATGATACCTGCTATTAATAAAGCTAATACCTTGAACCACCACGTTTGATAATAGTTCGCTTCGACGGTTATTTTTAACGTAAGTGGGTGAGGGCTCCAAATATTAGCCCTGTTTTTAGCGGATATTTTCAGGCTGTAGTCTCCGGGTGCTAAAGAAGTATATGTTGCTACCCGTTGTTGAGCATTAGTTGCTATCCATTTCTCGTCAAACCCTTCAAGTTTATAGCGATAAGACAATTTGTTTGGCTCGGTAAAATCAATCGCAGTAAAGTTTACGGATAAGCTTTTGGCATCGCTCGGTAGTGTTATGCTCTGCCGTGTTTGGATTTGTTGCTGGTCTATTGTTACTTTAGTAAACGCTAAAGGTGGAGTGTATTGCCACTTTTGAATATTTTCAGGATCAATTTGTAGTAAGCCATTTGCGCCACCAAAAAGTAACAGGCCGGAGTTACTTTTTTGATAACTACCTCTAAAGGCGTCGATATTGGCTTTTTCAATTTTACTAAGTTTATGATATGTCCATGTTTTCGGATTGAAATATCGGTCTAAGGACAACCAAATATTGCCTAGATTATCTTCAATAATATTTTTTGCGCCAGCGTCTATACGGCCTAATCGGCTATTAACAGAGCTAAAAGTTGCATTTTCTTCAAACCAATAACGGAGCTGATAAAAATTATTTTGGCTACCTATCCATACTTGTTCTAGACTATCAATCAAAATACCTTGCACATTATTATTGGTAAATGAAGGGTGGCTTTTTTGGTTGAACTCAAACCACTTTTGATCATCTTTACGTAATACGTATAAGCCATGTTTATTCCCCGCCCAAATATTACCTGCTTTGTCTTGTTGAATTAAACGCAGGGCACCGTGGAAATCATAATCAACAGTGTGGAAAGTATTATCGTTGGGATCAAAGCGAAGCATACCTTCACTCATTGCTAACCATAGGTGCCCTGTTGCTTGATCTTCTACCATGCCTAAAATAGCACCTTGGCGTTGTTTTTTCAGTGGCACCTTAAAATTTGTGATTTTCTCGGTTACGGTGTCGTAGCGACTAAGGTAGGCAGGAAAGCTACCTAGCCATATTTGTTTGGTTTCTGATTCCAACATAGTTAATACGTTTAGTTGACGAGGTTTACCTTCGAAATTAACCATGAATTTCAGTGACTTTGTTCTGCCTTTTTCTTGATCTATAAGATCTACGTTGTAATTGGATGCGATAGACAGTAGTAGTCTTCCGTCAGCAAGCGCAAGGATAGCGTCAATTGGAGAACCGCTTAGCCCGTTACTTTTTTTCGAGCTTGAGCTAGCAACACTAAATGCATCATTCGTAGGGTTTAAATACTGTATGCCAGCATGCCTATTACCAACCCAGATAAGCCCCGACTTGTCTTTAAATAACGTAGACACACCTCCAGAAAGAAGTGAGTGTGGAATGGCGCTGTCGTGCTCTATATGTTGTAGCATTTTTCCAGAGATAGCATCTCTAATTTCAATTCCTTGTGATGTAGTACCAAACCATATTTGCTTTGAATTGGTTTGTAATATGGTATTACCGTCAGTTTTTGATTCCGTTACTTTATTAGGAAGAGGTGATAATTTTCCTGTTTCAGGAAAGTAGCGCCAATGGCCATCAAACGAGGTACCAAACCATAGTGTTTTATCTTCAGCGACTAAAATTTCTTTAATGGTCATGGCTGGGAAAGAGCCATCGGGTGTTTTGGAGATATGGCTAATATTTGTTGATTTCTTATCGCGAAACATTAGGCCTTTTGATGTGCCAAGCCATAAACCTGCCTCTTGGTCAATGGCCAATGAAATAACTTGGATGGGTTCATCTTCAATGAGGTAATGTGTGATATTAAGATTATCAAAATCAATAAAGTTTAGGCCATTATCTGTGCCAACCCATAAGCCATTGTCATCTTGTTTTATTTCATAAATAGTATTGCTTGATAAGCCTTTCTTTTTTTTGGAGGTAACAGAGAAATGAACAAAGTGTTTATTGTTAGGATCGTAACGGCTTAGCCCATTGTAACGGGTTGCAAGCCATAGATAGCCTTGTCTATCAACAACGATATCTTCAATATGATTATCAAGTATGCTGTTTTTATTATCTGACTGATGGCGAAACAAGTTCATTTGGTAACCATCAAATTGATATAGACCTTCTGTTGTGCCTATCCAAAGAAACCCCTGGTGATCTTGGGCGATGGCTCTAGTGGTCAGTTTGGTATTGTAGAGTTGTTGATTAATTTGTGTAAAAACTGGGGTTGTTATTACGTCAAATTTACCGGAGTTTGAGCTCTTGACGGGTAAGGTAAATAACAACAAAAAAAGAAAAAGGCAAATGAAGTATATTTTAGACATCTTTCATCATCACGATTGCGGTTATAATTAGCTTACCTGTATTTGGCGGTGAGTACGAGTATTACAGCGCTTTAATACTGATTTAATTCGTAAAAGTAATTCGTCATTATTGAATGGTTTTTCTATGAAGTCATCCGCGCCAACGTTGAAAGTTTGAAGCCGCTGTTGACGATTTGCTTGATTAGACATAAAAATGATTGGAACGTCAGAAAACGTTCTAATGTTCTGGCATATTTGCAGACCGTCAACTTCTGGCAAGGTAAAGTCTAGTAGTACTAAATTTGGTTTAAATACTGAAATGCTACTAATCGCATTATCACTGCTGGCGCAGTATTTCGTATGATAATTATGCAAATTTAAAAGGTCTGTTAGGTTTTTGGCAATCATTGGACTTGCTTCAACAACCAATATTTTATTCACGATTAATATTTTTCCTTAGTTCGTCATTTTGATATTAGAGCAATCAAATGTGAAGTGAATAAGGAGCCTTTCATATATCTAAGAAATACTTCCATATCCTTATTGACTGCACATTTGTTTTTTAATATTCCGTTATCAAAAAATATTCTGAAGTAGATTGCTAAACTGTGGTCTAAATAAAGGTGTTGTTATGCGCAAGTCATTTACCAAAACTATTCCATCAATTTTTATAACCTCCGTCTTAGTGACTAGCCCAATGGGATATGCAGATGGCAATACCAATGTCGGTACTAATGCAGGTGTGGCTCAAACCTCTACGGCAACTAATAACACTAATGTGGGTGAAAATGCCGGTGCGGCAAATACTTCAGGTGACAATATTACTAATATTGGTTTTAATGCAGGAGCGTTAAATACCGGCACGGATAATACTTTTATTGGTGCTAATAGTGGTGAAAGTAACACTAGCGGAGCAGACAATACCTTTATCGGTGCTAGAGCCGGTGCGTTAAATACGGCTACAGATAATACTTTTATCGGTTCTGAAGCAGGCGCTAGTAACACAACGGGTAATGATAATACTTTTGTCGGCGAGGAGGCAGGTGAAAGTAATACTAGCGGCGATGATAATGTTTTTATCGGTGAGCAAGCAGGTTATCGAAATACGACAGGTGAAAATAATACATTTATTGGTACAGGCTCTGGCGCTAGTAGTGGCACAACTTCACCTGCTGAAGAAGGTGATAGTGATGCTTTTACTGGCCATAATAATACCGCTGTTGGTGAGCAAGCAGGTTATGACCTTACAGCTATGGCTTCACGAAATACACTGATAGGAACTGCGGCTGGGCACGATATTGGTGAAGGTGTTGCAAATACTATGGTTGGGGCGAACTCTGGCCCGAATACAGAACATGCTGATTTTAACACTTTCGTCGGCACGTTGGCAGGTTACGACAACAACCGTACAAATAGTACTGCTAATGCCAATCGAAATACAGCCTTAGGGGCATTAGCAGGTTATGCAAATCGCGAAGGTGAAGATAATGTTTGGATTGGTGCATTTTCAAGCTCAAACAACAGCTTATATGGCTATGACAGTACCTTAGAAACTGATGTTCAGGCTCTATCAAGTAGCCATTGGTATCCGTCTACAGCTAACCTCCCTGGTGGTAGTACCACCATTTATCGAACCACTGTCTTAGGTGCGTTTGCTGCGGCAAATGACAATGATTCTATATCACTAGGTTATGGAACCATTAGTGACAATACGAATAGTGTCACTATCGGTAGTAATGCGAGTGGTAAAGGTCGGTACGACACAACCATTGGTGATTCAACCAATAATACCGGAGATTATGCGCTGACGATGGGCTATCAAGCCGCTAGTACACATGATGAAGCGATAACAATTGGTTACCAATCAGTCAGTCATGCTGATTATACCGCTGTTATTGGTAATGCTAACACTGTGAGTTTAGACCCATTTTCTGACGGTTCTATGGCGCTAGGTAAAAGCAAATACTGTTTTTATGATGACGAAGGAAATAGTGCAACTTATGAATGGCTTTGTAACCCTATCTATCGCTTTTCAGATGTTGTTAGTCAAGCATTAACCGCTATCGGGGCGGAAGCTGAAATGGTCGAGATTAATTTATGGGCTGATGATGGCGATGACTTTGCTGATCAATGGTCTTTGTCTGCTGCTGACAATGGTAACTTTGCTATTGCTACTTATGTTAATTCAACTGCTAGCTGGCGTTCGGAAACTCGCATAAAAACCGATCTATTCACTGTTGAAAACAATGGCGACATCACAGTTTCAGGTGGCTTAACCTTAAATTCTGATCAACGTCTCAAAAAAGACATTAAAACAATTGCCGGTGCGGTGGAAAAAATCAAGCAAATTGAAGGCGTAACATATTATTGGAAAGATGAACTGGGCAAGTCGAACCGTAAACAATATGGCTTGATTGCACAAAATGTTGAGGCAGTAATTCCTGAGCTAGTTAAAAACAATGAAAAAGGCATCAAATCAGTCAATTACCAAGCACTTATCCCAGTGTTAATTAATGCTACGCAAGAGCAACAAAAACAAATTGACCTGCAACAGGCACAGATTGCTAAGCAACAAAAACAAATTGAATTATTACTACAGCAGCTAACTTCCAAGTAATCGATTGGGCTTGGAGGAATTTATAATGGATAAAGGTTTAGCTTTAGTTCGACGATCAATCAAAAAAGCAATAATGCTGACGGTGGCTACTAACTTCTCTTTAGCTATTCACTCATTGGCTAATGCCAGCACATTAACGGTTAATGGTGGTGGTTTTGTAAAGGTTAATGGTCACGCGACTCTAAATGGTAATGTACAAACAAATTCAAGCGGTGAGTTGTTCCCGGATGAAAACTTAGGTTGCCTTTCGCTTAATAACTTAAGCTTTGAGTCTGGTGCGATTCTTCACCATAACTTAGCGGAAAAATACTACACGCGAGATACGGCTTGTGAACACTATAATCAGCTCATTGTTAGTGGTGAGGTAAACTTATCTAATGCTAGTTTGAGTATTAATTTACTTGCTGATGCCTCTACCTACTCAAATACCAACAGCATGACATATGGTACTACGCTGATTAGTAATACAGGGGCTAATCGCGTTAACGGATATTTTAATGGTATTCGTGAAGGTGGCGTAATTCGAGTTGAAAATGACTATTACATGCACGTTACTTACTTAGGTGGTGACGGCAATGATGTTTATATTTGGCGTTGGGATGACGATAACGATGGCATTGGCAATCGAGCGGATCATTTCTCAGATGATGCCACAGAATGGCTTGATAGCGACGGTGATGGTATAGGTGATAATGCTGACGCTATGCCTAATAATGTCGCTGAATCTGTTGACAGTGATGGTGATGGTATAGGTGATAATGCTGATGCGTTTCCGAATAACCCGTTAGAAAGTGTTGATAGTGATGGCGATGGTATAGGTGACAATCGCGATGCCTTTCCTAATGACCCTTCTGAAGATACTGACAGTGACGGTGACGGTATTGGCGATAACGCTGAAACAGATAAAGACAATGACGGTTTAGATGATGATGTTGATAGTTGTCCATTAAACGCTAATGCTGATCAACTTGACAGTGATGGTGACTCGGTTGGCGATGCCTGTGATATTGATAATGACGGCGATGGTTTAATTGATATTTCAAGCTTATCCCAGCTTTACAATATCCGTTTTAATCTCACTGGTGTTGCTTACAATGACGGTTATTTTGAGTCGTCTGCCAGCTGTGGTAATGGTGTTGCCGTTACTACCTGTAACGGTTATGAATTACTAAATGATGTAGATTTCGATGAAAACGGTGACGGCGAACTTAATGATACTTATAACCAAGAGCAAGGTTGGTTACCCATAGGTGATAGCGCTAATCGGTTTGATTCTATATTTGAAGGTAATGGTTTTCAAATTAAAAATATGGTGATCAATAATAGCAATCGGGGCCATTACATTGGTTTCTTTGGTTATATTGAATATTCAAAAATCCAAAACCTACATTTTAGTGGTTCATTAACCTCAATCACGAGTGAAGCTTCATATGTTGGTGGTATTGTGGGTCGTGCCGGTGTAGTGGTTGATGTTGAGAATCTTTCATTTGAAGGCGCTATTCACGCAAGTGAAAACCAAAAATACATTGGCGGATTATTTGGGCATGCTGGGCAAGCTGATATATATGATAGTCATTCAATTGTAACCATTAACGGTGGCGCCGAATATATTGGCGGATTGGCCGGAGTTTCTAGTGTCGCTCGTGTTGAGCGCAATTATGCGAATGTTAATATCACCACCACAGGTAATAAAGTGGGAGGCTTAATTGGTTACCGATCAGGTAACACTATTGCTAACAATTATACGGTTGGCACAATTAACAGTACTGGTAGTGATATTGGCGGTTTAGTTGGCCACTTAGCTAGCGGTGTTTATGACAGTTTTTCGCATGTTAATGTAACAGGTGATTATGCTGTTGGCGGTTTAGTAGGTTATTCTGAATCGAGTATTGCACGAAATTATGCCAAAGGTGCCATAAACGGTAATTTATATGCTGGTGGCTTAGTTGGTCAGTATGAAGGTAGTAGTGATAATGACAACCTTTGGGATATTGAAACAACAAATCAAGCTACCAGTGAAAGTGGTAGCGGTTATAACAGTATTGATTTGCAAACGCCGATTACTAATAGTGGCTTTTATGAAAATTGGCCAATAGCGGAGTGGGATTTTGGCACAGAGAATCAATATCCTGCGCTAATTTTAAATGGCATTGTTCATCGTGATACTGATCTCGATGGCAGTTTTGACCATGAAGATATCGATGATGATAACGACGGTGTTGAAGACAATTTAGATGCATTTCCAACTGATAGCTCAGAATGGGATGATACCGACAACGATGGTATGGGCAATAACGCTGATACCGATGATGATAACGACGGTGTGCTTGATCAATATGATGATTTTCCATTAGACAGCAGTGAACAATATGATGCTGATGGCGACGGCATTGGCAATAACACTGATACTGATGATGATGATGATGGCCTACTAGATGGTGCCGATAATTGTTCAGCAGTGAGTAATATTGACCAGTTAGATAGCGATAATGATGGCTACGGTAATGCTTGTGATATTGATAATGACGCCGATGGCTTAATTGAAATATCCACTTTAGTGCAACTTAACAATATACGTAATAATTTAACGGGCACAGGTTATCACGATGGCAATATTAACAACTCAGCAGGGTGTGGTGACGGTGTAATTGTTACCGTTTGCAGCGGTTATGAGTTGTCTAATAGCTTAGATTTTGATGAAAATGGCGATGGTATCGCTAATGATAGTTTTAACCAAGATGAAGGTTGGCAACCTATTGGTACCTTTAAGGCTACATTTGATGGTAATAATTATCAGATCTTAAATTTGGTTATTAACAATACCAGTAATGAAAGCAGAGTAGGATTTTTCTCTCAAGCAAATAGTTCATCTATCCGTAATATTCATTTTACCGGTCAAGTCTTAGCGCAAGCAAGTCATGTTGGTGGAGTGTTAGGGTCTGTAACTATCTCAAGTGAGTTTCATAATGTTTCCTTTGTTGGCGATGTATCAACTTCCGCAGACAAGGATTACCTTGGTGGATTGATTGGTTATGCATCACAAGGTGATGTTACAGCGTCTCGCTTTATCGGTAATGTTACTGGCGGAAATAATCATGTTGCTGGTTTAGTTGGCTTCAAAGCTTGGGGTAGCGTAAACCGTAATTATACTGAGGGCACTGTAACAGCTAATGGCGATCGCGTTGGCGGATTAGTGGGCTCTTCGTGGAACGGGAGAACGGACTATAACTATTCAACTTCAAACGTCACGGGTGTTGACTATGTGGGTGGTTTAGTTGGCTACTTCTCAGGTTCAAGTGTTAAATTAAATTACAGCATTGGTGAAGTTTCTGGTAATAACTATGTTGGTAACGTCGTAGGTTTTGATTCACTATCTACTACGTCAGATAGCTATTGGAATACGGATCTTTCCAGACAGCCGGGCAATGGTGTCGGTACTGGCTATACAACTGCCGAGATACAAGCACCAACAGATAATTCGGGCATTTATAGTAATTGGGGAACAACGTATTGGGATTATGGCACCGACAGTCAATATCCAGCGTTAATTATTGAGGGTGTTGTTCATCGAGACTCAGATAATGATAACGTATTTGATCAACTTGATGATTTTCCTAATGACGCTGAAGAGTGGCTTGATACCGATGATGACGGTACAGGTAACAATGCTGATCTCGATGATGATAATGATGGCCTGAGCGATACTGAAGAAGCAAACTTAGGTACAGATCCACTTGATAAAGATACGGATAATGATGGTATTGAAGACGGTTTAGACGACTTACCGTTAGATACTTCAGATAGCATAGATACTGATTTCGACGGTATCGGTAACAATACAGACACTGATGATGATAACGACGGCGTTGTAGATTCTGCCGATGCTTTCCCGTTAGATGCAACAGAGTTTGTTGATACCGACTTAGATGGTATTGGTAATAATGCTGATAGCGATGATGATAACGATGGCGTTGAAGATTCTGCCGATGCTTTCCCGTTCGATGCATCTGAATCTATCGATACTGACTTAGATGGTATAGGTAATAATGCCGATACGGATGATGATAACGATGGCGTTGTAGATTCTGCCGATGCTTTCCCGTTCGATGCAACAGAGTCTGTCGATAACGATCTCGATGGTGTTGGTAATAATGCCGATACGGATGACGATAACGATGGTGTTGTAGATTCAGCCGATGCCTTCCCGTTAGATGCAACAGAGTCTGTTGATACCGACTTAGATGGTATAGGTAATAATGCCGATACGGATGATGATAACGATGGCGTTGCCGATGCAGTCGATGCTTTCCCGCTAGATGCAACAGAGTCTGTTGATACCGATTTAGATGGTATTGGTAACAATGCGGATACTGATGATGATAATGATGGCGTTGAAGATTCTGCCGATGCTTTCCCATTAGATGCATCTGAATCTATTGATACTGACTTAGATGGTATTGGTAATAATGCCGATATGGATGATGATAACGATGGTGTTGCAGATTCAGCGGATGCTTTCCCATTAGATGCAACAGAGTCTGTTGATACCGATTTAGATGGTATTGGTAACAATGCGGATACTGATGATGATAATGATGGCGTTGAAGATTCTGCCGATGCTTTCCCATTAGATGCATCTGAATCTATTGATACTGACTTAGATGGTATTGGTAATAATGCCGATATGGATGATGATAACGATGGTGTTGCAGATTCAGCGGATGCTTTCCCATTAGATGCAACAGAGTCTGTTGATACCGATTTAGATGGTATTGGTAACAATGCGGATACTGATGATGATAATGATGGCGTTGAAGATTCTGCCGATGCTTTCCCGTTAGATGCAACAGAGTCTGTTGATACCGACTTAGATGGTATAGGTAATAATGCCGATACGGATGATGATAACGATGGCGTTGCCGATGCAGCCGATGCTTTCCCGTTAGATGCATCTGAATCTATCGATACCGATCTCGATGGTATTGGTAACAATGCGGATACTGATGATGATAATGATGGTATCCCTGATGATGAAGACGACGCTCCCTTAGATAGAAACAATGGTGATAATCAAGCACCCGTTATTGGGGAATTGCCGCCGTTAACTTTTGAAGCTGAAGGGATAACAACGACTATCGATTTGCCTACACCTGAAGTAACAGATAATAACTTGAACCCTCCGACAGTTATGTCAAATCTAACGAGTCCGTTAGAGATAGGAGAGCATGCCATTATTTGGACAGCGACAGACTTTTTTGGAAATCAGTCAACAAAAGAACAGTTAGTAATGATTGTTGATACAACCGCACCAGAGTTTGATGCAAATGAGCTGATAACAATTGAGGCCCGCGGACGATTGACTGATATTTCAAATCTTGTTCATCTTAGTGCCATTGATTTGGTTGACGGTGAATTAAATGCGACTATTATCGGAAAATCGCAATACCGTTCAGGTTCACATCTTGTTGAGGTGGAAGCCACAGATAACTCGGGTAACCGAGCAGCCACCACAGTTGATGTTCATATATTGCCAGAGCTCAATGTTAAATCTTTCATTTTTGTTATGGCGGGAGGAGATTATTCATTACCAGTAATGCTAAGTGGGCAAGCACCTACTTACCCTGTTAATATTGAATATGTTGTTAAGCTAAATGATGAACAACTGATAAATTCATCGGCTGTAATGGATTCAGGTGTTACTACAAATCTAAATATTCAGATACCAAGTGATGTAAATAGTGATGATATTTTGTCTGTAGAAATTGAAAATGTCAGCAATGCTTTTTTCGATAGCGACAATGTAGCTCATTTAAGTGTCATTGAACGAAACCTCAAACCTAGGTTGAAAATCACTAAGCAGCAAAACGATCAGAACGTTAGTATTATTTCGTCTGGCTCAGGTAAAGCTTATATTGAAGCAGTGATCAAGGATGTAAATATTGAGGACAGACATGATGTTAGCTGGCAAGTTGTTAATGATGAAATTTCTGACTTTGAAACTAGTGATGATGGTTTAAAGTTTGAATTTGAACCAAGAAGCCTGATACCTGGACGATATTTTGTAGATGTACTAGTGGCTGAAACTAATACCTTAGAGTTATATTCAATATCTAGGCGCATCCAAATTATTATTGAAGATTCATCAGCGCTGAGTAATGTCAATGATAGTGACAATGATGGCATTGTAGATAGTGAAGAAGGGACTGGAGATAGCGATAATGATGGTATTTCAAACTACCTAGATGATGATGCTAACACGACGCGTCTACCTATAGAGCAGGGTAATGAACCGATGCAAGTCGTTTCAGGTTATTCTTTATCAGTCGGAACTTTTGTGCAATCACTAAACGGAACAAGCAGTCAATTTGCTAGTATGAGTATCGAAGATTTAGCCAACGTTATTCTTGATACTGATCAAAGTGTGTATATGCAACATTACCAAATTAGTGGTGCTGTTTTTGATTTTGCTATTGATGGGTTAGTCCAAGTAGGCGACTCAGTTGCGGTCATCATTCCATTGGCGGATGGTAACTTACTATCTGATAAAGCCTATTATCGCAAATATGCGCCAACAAAAGGTTGGTATGACTTTATTGTTGATGATAAAAATACTATCAGTAGTGCGTTACGCGATGACGAAGGGCAATGTCCAAATATCGATTCAGAAAGTTATCATATAGGATTGAATGAAGGTGATGATTGTATTCAGTTGCTGATAGAAGATGGCGGGCCGAACGATAGTGATATGTTGTTAAATGGGAGTATCACTGATCCCGGAGCTATTTTTTATGAATCTGTTAACCAATTACCGGCCATTGAATTACCGAGTCAGTATATTGTTGACGAAGAAAGTGACGTTATACTTGATGCTTCGAGCACTCATGATGCTGAAGGAGATGAATTAGCTTATCAGTGGCGACAAGTCTCAGGTATTGAAGTTGAATTAATAGATGCTAATCAATCTAAATTAAGCTTTACTAGCCCATCCGTTATGGAAGAAGAGTTGTTAATTTTTGAGCTTAGTGTTGATGACAGTAGAGATATAAGTCAGGCTAGAACGGACGTTATTGTTAATCATGTAAACAAAGCACCCGCAGTGACCATTGAAGTTCAGGAAATCAGTATTGTTGAGGGGAGCAGTGAAGTGCTAGTAGCGGTTGGTGTTGACCCAGACAATGACACGTTAACATATCAGTGGCGTCAAATATCAGGGCCACAAGTGAGTTTTGATGATGAATCTAATGCGAGCACAGTTATTACGGCACCAACCGTGGCAAATGAAGAGACAGTTGAAATTCAGGTAATGGTAAGTGACGGCGAATTAATGGCGACAAACTCGGTTTATTTACAGATTAAAAATGTAGTTGAGCCTAGCGAAATTATCCCTGAAACTAAGCAGAGCAGCGGTGGCGCATTTGTTTGGCTTTTATTTTTCCTTGTCGCACGCTTAGCTGTTATACAAATGAAACGATTTCCTAGGTATCAGATATGATCGCTTATTAAAAAACAGTTCAGATTTCTTATCATGTGAAGTGAAAAGGTGAATAGCTAAACGGCAATTCACCTTTTTTGTTATCTGTAATAACGTATAATATTTTGATATTCAGTTAATTTAAATTTAAAAAGAGTAGTTATGACTATACTGTCGATGATAGTGGCACACGCTGATAATAGAGTTATTGGTAAAGACAATGATATGCCGTGGCATTTACCGGCGGATTTGGCTTATTTTAAAAAAACAACTTTAGGTAAGCCGATTATTATGGGACGGAAAACTTATGAGTCGATTGGCCGTCCACTACCGGGTAGAAAAAACATCGTGATTTCACGGGATAAAAACTACTCTGCTGAAGGTATTGAAACAGTTACGTCAGTTGAGGAGGCTCTAGCGCTAGTGAGCGAGGTTGAAGAAGTTATGGTAATCGGTGGAGGTGCGATATATCAACATTGCTTACCGGCTGCGCAGCGTCTTTATATTACCCATATTGATGCCGATATTGATGGTGATACCTATTTTCCTGATTACGACCTTAAAGAGTGGCAGCTAGCAGCTAGTGAGGTTAGAGAAGCGGATGAAAAAAATATCTATAAGTTAAACTTTTGCGTTTATCAAAGGCGCTAGTGATATCAGGTAAGCTCGTCTTAATTTATATTTTTGCTTAAATAATTAGCCAACTTGAGTTTACCGGCAGTTTCTCTGTCTATAATTAGCTGAGACGGTATTTATCGAGGCTTAAATAATGGATATATTTGATAATATTGTGGTCTTGGTTGGCTGCGTGCTAATTGTTATCGGCTTAGTGCTATTTATTATTGGTAAAAAGGAAAGTACAAATAGTAACCATGTAGAAGGCTTTGGTATTAAGCTAAATGTCAGTAATCCTTCGATAATTTTGATTGTCTTAGGAGTTGGATTATTGTTGGCTCCACGATTACTCCCTAAGCCGGAATTGCAGCAGAGCATTCAAGCTTCAAAGCAAAATGAAACAGAGAAAAATCAGCAATTATTAACAAAGGGCTTATCGAGTCAGTCTCCTTCTACTCAAGAGCAAGCAGAAAGCCGTGAACAAGTCAAAACCGCGCTACCGCCCCCAAACGAGCAAGCAGCTCAGCAAGCCGTTAAACCTCTTCAAGCTGTCAGCCCTAAGGTATTTTTTCCTTCGGGACTTTGGCAGTTAACTGACTATCAAGAAAATGGTATTAATTTATCGGCTAATGTCAGTGCATCCTTGATGTTTACTAAACAATCAAGTGTACTTTACCTTTGGAGTTCAGAATTTGATTTTGTTGATAATTGGGGAAATTTGCTTCGTTATCAGTATCAAGGCACGACATTTTTTAGTGGCGGTGCTTACTATATTTCATTTCTCAGCAGTACTGATCCAAACTTTGTCGGACAAAATAAGATACCTTTAGAGCTAAAGTTGGAGAATGGCGGCCAATTGCATATGAAGTATTTTTTCAATAATAGTGAAATTTTACTCCACTGGCAGCAAAGCTTTTAATGGCGCTGCTGTAGCATTTTGCTTATCCCGGGCTCAGGTTAGGTTGTTCCACTAAGGTGTTTCAAAAGTTGCAATGAGTTATACAATTTTCAACTGAGATAGAGGAAATGAGTAAAATACGTAATGCTCTAATCTAAGCTTAGGTTAAGAACTTTGCCTGTTCTTAAATAATAGCGAAGGCAGGGCAGTTGACAGGCGGCTATTTACTTTCCTGTATAGCTTAATATATTTGTTGTGTAAAAATAGGGTTAAGTGAAAGTCAGAATAATATGCAAAAAAAACCGATCAGGGTTAGCTGATCGGCATATTTTTCTTTCCTTTTTTCAAAGCCCAATGTTTGCGACTTAGAAAGCTTATGTTACTGCTGGAAGTTTACAATTTAAATTCTTGTACTGATTGTTGTAGCTCTTCCGCTAATCGAGCCACTTCGCTACTTGATTCAGCGGTTTGTTGTGAGCCCGCCGTGGTTTGCTCTGCAATAGCAACAATCGATTCAAGATTTTCACTAATTTCATGTGCGACGACACTTTGTTCTTCTGCCGCGGTAGCAATTTGTGAGCTACGGTCAAAAGCTTCGTGAACAGCGTGAGTAATGGTATCGAGTGCTTGTTCTGCTTGAACGCTTTGTTCAACACAGTTAGTTGCTTGTTTCTTACCGGTATCCATAACAGACACGGCTTTTTCTGCGCCGCCTTGCAGTACTTCAATCATATTTTGAATTTCTTGAGTTGACTCTTGCGTACGACTAGCAAGTGTTCTAACTTCATCAGCAACAACAGCAAAACCTCGGCCTTGTTCACCGGCACGGGCCGCTTCAATGGCAGCGTTTAATGCTAGTAAGTTGGTTTGCTCTGCAATACCACGGATAACATCAAGAATTCCGCCAATTGACGCACTGTCTTGTTGTAACTTATTGATAACTTGAGATGCTGATTCTACTTCGTTAGCCAATAATTCTATGGTTTCGCGGTTGCGACCTGAAATTACTTTAACACGTTCAGCTTCGTCATCTGCTTGCTTAATTTCGCCTAGTGCATCATTCGCACTTGAAAGCACACTTTGCGAGGTACTGCTCATTTCTGTTGTTGCAGAAGCCGCTTGTTCTACTTGTGTTCTTTGCTCGACAATAGCTGTTGTACTTTGTGCTGTAACTGCTGAAGTTTGTTCTGCAGCTGTAGCTAACTGAGTTGAACGACTGACAATACTTTGAATAAGGTTACGTAGACTTTCGATTAACAAGTTGCAATTGCGAGATAATTGTGCGAATTCATCGTTGCCACTTTCGTCCAATTTACGCGAAAGGTCACCTGACGAAACGACATTAAGCATTTCGTTTACTCGGCCTAGTGGGCGAGTAATACTGGTTAAAGTGATCCAAGCAATTGCTACTGCTAAAGCGATAGAAATTAATGTAATAACTACAGTGTTGCGAGTTCCTTCAGAAACAGACTCTTCAACAAGTAAGCCAGTTTCTATAGTGGTTTTGTTTGCTAGGTCAACTTGTGTTGCCAAGATTGCGTTAGTGCTACTAATGCCTTCTTCTGCCAATTTAAGGCTTGCAGTTGCTGCAGCGATAGCGGCAAGTTGGTCATCTTTATTGGCAAATATTTGTTCACTGCCAGTAACATAGTTTTGTAACTCAACAAAGCTAGAGGTTAGGTCATCAGCAATACCCCCCATACCTTGTTGGTTAAGTTCACTGATCACATCATCAACAGAGTTTTGAATATCGGTAAAAGAATTTTTGATTTCACCGCTGACTAAATTAGCCGATTGTTGATCAGAAATTTCACGGTATTCAAACGCTGAGCTTACCATGCTGTTAAGTAAAGTTTCTAAATGTTCAGCTAAGCTAACCGCACGTTGTAGTTTAGTGTCAGCTAAGTCATGATCGGCAAGGTCTAACAGTATGGTTGCAGTATCATCAGCCTTTTCTTCGATGATATCTATTTTTTCAATCAGCACGTCATGTTGTTCAATGGCGGTTTTTCTATTGTTTATAACACTATCAATTTCATTCACTAATTGGTTATAAACCGTATCGACTTTACGAAGATTGCTAATTAAGCTGTTCTCAGCCTTTACTATACTTTTTAACTTTGTCAGTTGAGAGTTAAAATCAACACGATCTGCATCAAAGGCTTTGCGGTTCTCAGCCAGTGGTGCTAATTCAGTTTGGTAGTAGGCACGAAGTGTTAAGTTACCAATATTAGTTAAGTCATTGGCGAGTTTATTACTGCCTTTTAGCGTTGGTATTGCAAGCTCATTTTGCTGCTTTGTGGCATCACCAATAGTATTTAAACTATTCCATGAGATTACGCTGGTTAAAATGAGTAAAAGTGAAATAATGGTGAAACCACCGATTATTTTCATTGCTACTGTTAATTTCATAGATCCCACCAATATATAAATTAAATTATGTGCTGATTAAAAGTACAAATAACAGCTTTCATTATCGACGTTATTAATCATTAATTATTATTAGACTACAAAGGAATACATATAAGTCTTTACGCTAGTATAACAAGCTATATGACTTTTTAAACCGATGATGGCTGCTATCTTTGTATTTTGTGTGCTTGTTCGGTAAATATTTTTTTATCATGCCACCTTAATATAGATAAATGATGGCCCCAAACGCAACCTGTGTCGAGTGCGTAAATGTTATTTGCTGAACATTCTCCCATTAGTGCAGCCCAATGTCCAAAAAGCCATTGTGTGTTGCTATTGATGTGTGGAAACTCATACCAAGGAGTTAACCCTGCGGGGGACTCGTTAATATTCGCTTTGCATTCAAAGTCTAAGCTTCCATCTTGAAAACAATAACGCATGCGAGTTAATGCATTAATAGTAAAGCGAAATTTTTCGATTTCATTGTGTGCATTTTGCCAGCTGTTTGGTTGTGAGCCATACATATTGTTAAGCCAATATTTGAATTCTGATGATATTAAATGCTGATGGGCAATATTCGCTTGTTGCAAAGCTATTGTTGGTGTCCATTGTGGTGAGAGCCCAGCGTGGCTTAGATAGGTTTCTTCATCAGGCAGTTTTTGGATCAGAGGCTGGCGAATAAGCCAATGAAGTAATTCCTCGGCATCAGGTGCAGATAGTAGAGTTGACAGAAGATCTTGTTTTTTTTCTTTTTTAAGACCGTGAAAAACTGATAACAAATGCAGGTCGTGGTTACCTAACACTATTTTAGCGCTACTTTTAAGTGACTTTATTAGTCGTAATGTCGCTAAGGAGCCAGGGCCGCGGGCGACGAGATCACCTGCAACATATAATTGGTCATGGTGATTGGAAAATGCAATTTTACTCAGTAACGCGTCGAGTTCGCTATAACAGCCTTGTATATCGCCAACGAAATAAACTGTCATAGTTACCTACTAATTTAAAATGTTGGGTTTTGCTAAACGGAACACCGGAATATCAACTTGTAATAATTCACCATCGCTGCGCTGCATTTGATAATGCCCTTGCATATTGCCAAGCGGTGATTTTAGTATGCAGCCACTGGTATAGGTATAGCTCTGGTTAGCTTCAATATAAGGTTGCTGACCAATAACACCTTCGCCAGAGACAGTGTGAGTTTCGCCATTTGAATCGGTAATTAACCAATACCTATTTAACAGCTGCACTGTCTCTATACCCTCATTGCTGATGGTGATGGTATAACTAAAGACAAACTGTTGCTCAGCTTCAACAGATTGCTGAGCGATATAATCAGTGGTTACTGAAACACGAACCATGTTTGAAACTAGAAAGTCTTTATTAGTCATTGCTATCAGTTATTGGGTTGTCGGTAATAAAGTTGGCAAGCTTGATAAAATCACCCAGCTGTAAATTCTCCGGACGTAAACTAGGGTCTATCCCTAAAGATTGGAGTTGCTCTGCTGATATTAATTTTTTAAAGCTATTGCGGATAGTTTTACGGCGCTGGTTAAAGGCGGCTAAACACACTTGATTAAGTGCTTTTATATCTTTAACTGGATTTTTTATGACCTTATGTGGCACCAGACGAACAATCGCTGAGTCAACTTTAGGTGCCGGTTTAAATGCTTCGGGGCCAATCTCCATTACCGGAATTACCTGGCATTGGTATTGTGTCATGATCGACAAACGGCCAAATGACTTGCAATCAGGACCCGAGGCCATACGTTCAACCACTTCTTTTTGCAGCATAAAGTGCATGTCTTTGACTTTATCTTTAAAAGTTAACAAATGAAAAATAAGTGGTGTCGAAATGTTATAAGGTAAGTTGCCAAAAATACGGAGAGGTTTGTCATCACTCGCCAATTTTGAGAAGTCGAATTTAAGTGCGTCTTCTTCATAGATGGTCAATTTAGGCGCCAAAAAAGGGTGATGACGTAATCTATGCGCTAAATCACGGTCTAATTCTACAACGCTCAGCTCGCCGGCTCTTTCAATAACTGGCTCTGTTAATGCGCCAAGGCCTGGGCCAATTTCAATTAAATTTTCATTAGGCTCAGGGTTAATGGCGTCAACAATATCACTAATAATGGCATCATTATGTAGAAAGTTTTGTCCAAAGCGTTTTTTTGCTTGATGACCTAAATGGGAGTTTTTACTCATAGTATTGTATTGCTCGTATAGAAGCTAAGTTTGGTTGTTAGCCAAGGTGATTGCGCTGCGAATAGCTTCATTAAAGCTTCCAACATCGGCTTGATTGCTACCAGCTAAATCTAAGGCTGTGCCGTGATCTACTGATGTTCTAATAAATGGCAACCCTAAGGTTATATTGACGGAAGAGCCAAAGCCTTTATATTTTAGTACTGGTAAGCCTTGATCATGAAACATACTTAATATCGCATCGGCATCAGCTAAGTATTTCTCTTGGAATATGGTGTCTGCAGGTAAAGGGCCGACCAGATTCATGCCTTCTTCTCTCAACTCATCTAACGCAGGGATCATGACATCAATTTCTTCTCGACCTAAATGTCCATCTTCACCGGCATGAGGATTGATACCACAAACATATATTTTCGGGCTTGGAATACCAAATTTAGTGATTAAGTCTTGGTGTAATATGCGGGTAATTTTTTGTAAACGCTCAAAGGTGACTGCTTTAGCAACGTAAGCAAGCGGAATGTGTGTGGTAACGAGTGCCACTCTTAAACCTTCAGTGGCCAACATCATAACAACATCAGGGCAATTTGCTTGATTAGCAAAATATTCCGTATGACCGCTAAATGGGATGCCAGCTTGGTTAATCAGTCCTTTGTGGACCGGACCTGTGACAACGGCATCAAATTCACCAGAAATATTTTTTTCACTGGCTATGCGTAACGTTTCTACAACGTACTGGCCATTGTTTGCATTAAGCTGACCAGGAACACATGCATCAGCGAGATCAACAGGTAAGACGGTTAAGGTACCTGCTTGATGCGCTGTTGGCTCGGCATTTTCATCGTATTCTAATAGTGTCAACGGTATGCCAAGTAATTTGGCTCGAGCGCGCAGTAGCTCTACTGATGCTACCACAACGATTTGGGTAGGCCATGATTGCTGGGCAATTTTAATAATTAGATCAGGACCAATTCCAGCAGGCTCACCCGGGGTAACAGCAATACGCTTTAGCACTATTTATCTTCCGTTTCTAAAATTTCTATATAAGCTTCATCACGAAGTTCTTTTATCCACCTCGCACCTTCCATACCAAATTTACGATTATAAAGAATTTGGTATGCGCGGTTTTCATTCATTTGATTGGTTGCATCTAATGTTCGACGGCCAGTCAATTTTGCGATGTGCCAGCCAAATGATGTACGAAATGGTTTGTGTACTTCATCAATATCTAAACTGGCTAATGCGTCAGAAAACGCCGGGTCATATTTACCCGGCTCGGACCAGCCTAAATCCCCACCACGCACTGACGTTGGGCCTTCAGAATGTTCTTTTGCTAATTCAGCAAAGTCCGCTTCTCCGGCGTTTAATTGCTCGACAAAGCCTTGCAGTATAGCTTCTGCTTTTGCTTCACTAAGAATGATTGATGGTTCAATTAGTATATGGCTGGCTCGAACTTCTTCAATTTCCACCACTTGACGACCGCGTACATCTGTAAGCTTAACGACACTAAAGCCTAATCCAGTGCGAATAGGGCCAAAAATACTGCCTTTTTCTTTACCATCAACAATTTTTGAAAATAAAGTCGGCATTTCGTTAATGCTTTTCCAGCCTAAATCACCGCCTTCAAGTGCTTTGGCACCACCAGATGATGTCATGGCTATCCTAGTAAAGTCACTACCACTTTCTAATAGTTCGATAACTTTTTCTGCTCTAGTTTTCGCCGCATTGATATCTTCCTGACTAGGGTTATTGGGAAATTCAATTAAAATATGCCCCAGTCGATATTCAACATCGGCGTTGGTTTGTTCTTTCATGACCGTTAATAAATTTGCAACTTCTTGTGGAGAAATATAAATACGGCGTCTAAGGCTAGCGCGGCGAACTTCGCCAGAAATTAACTCTTTACGAACATTTTCTCGATACTTTTCATAATTCTCCCCTTCAGCTACTAACACTTCGCGAAATGACTCAAGTGTTTGACCGTTTTCTGTTGCCATATTGGTTAATGTTTCATCTAATTGGGCATCGCTAATTTGCACACCCATACGCTCACCAAGCTGTGAAATGATGGCATCGTTTATCAATTTTTCCATTACCTGAGTGCGTAAGGCGCGATCAGAGGGCAAGGTTTGATTATTTTTTTTAGCTTGCAAAGTAATAGATTTGATTAGATCTTTTACTTCTGATTCTAAAACTACACCGTCATTGACGACAGCAGAAACTCTATCAAGTGGAACTTCTTCGGCAATACTATATTTAGCTGTGTTAAACATTAGCACTGAGGTTAGTGCTAACAATTTTAATGAATTTTTCATGTTGCGTAAATTTCTTCTAATTAATTGTTAAGGAAATAAGGGCGTTTATAGCCAAATATACTTGAATTAAACATATCACTAACACTGTTAGATGACTTTTTACTATTAATGCCATTATATACAAATTGAATATTAAAACCGCTATCAAATGCATCACGATTTTCAGTTATATTGTTATTGTCTTCAATAGTGGAGTTAATATTACGATGGAATGTAAAACGCACTCCCCAGCAGCAACTGCTATATTCAACACCAGCATAACTTTCGATACTACGTCTACCTTGCAAATCTTGAGTAAAGCGGCCAACAAATTGCCATCGTTGAGCAATTTTAACGCTTGTGGCTAATGACATTTGTTCTAGTGACTCTCCTGAGACATCACTAGCATATCGATGGTTCAATTGAATTGTTTGATTATTGGAAAATAAGTAATCGACTGTCGTTTGACTTTTGTTGGTGGTGTTGGTATCCGTGTTGTACTGGATGTCACTACTAAACTGCCAATTTTGACTTAAATTTATAAATACATCTGCGGCTAACGCGGATTTATCTGCAATTACATCTTGCTCACTATCGTCAAAGTTGCTTTCGTTAAAATAGATGATACGACCTAGACTAAAACGTAATAACTCGTTATTTTCTTCACTTAATATTCGACTTGTTAGGCCCCATGAAACCTGATTCGCTTGAGCAATTCTGTCAATACCGCTAAACCGACGATCTCTAAATAGACCATTATAATCGTCTTGTAAGTTTGTCGTGTCATAAATACCAATATTGCTTTGATCTTTATCGGGTATATATAAATATTGTAATTGTGGCTCTAAAGTTTGGCTGTAATTATTTTCAAATAAGGATAAGTTGCGATCAAAGTTTACGCCACCGTGCAGCCGAACCTTAGGTAAGGTTCGGCTAACATTTTTTTCTAAATCACTGCTAACATCAAAATTTCTTTGTCGATAGTTAGTTTGCAAAACTTTAATTTCTGAATTTAGAAACCAAGCTGGTGTAACTATCGGATATAATAAACCGGCTTCAACATGGTATCTTTCAGCGGTTGGTTTTGTTTTATCTGGCGTGTCAAAACGGGAAAGCTCTGAGTAAATGTCGATGACCCCATCAAAACTTGTTAATGCCTGCTGACTGCTAATTTCAATTTGTGGCAGCGTTTTGTAGCTGCGTTGATGATCACCTAACACTTCGAAATCTTGCAATTTTAATGTTGACTGCCAAGTATCGGCAAAGTACGAAACTTCTCCCACTTGATATAAATATGAGTCATTAGAATTAAATTGGCTGCTACCTAAATCAACGAGGTAATTATCATCGCTGATGGTGGTGTAGTCGACATGAGCTCGAAATCTATCTGAATAGGTACCAATATGTTGCAGGCGCGCGAGGTAGCGAGAATCATCATTATTAGTGAGTTTCTTGTCTTTATTAAGGTACTCAATGTCAATTTGGCCTGATTGTAAGCCTTGTAAATATCTAAATTCAGTAATTAACTGAGTGCCGC
This sequence comes from Colwellia sp. SU-HH01172, assembly GCF_057553355.1. NCBI lineage: Bacteria > Pseudomonadati > Pseudomonadota > Gammaproteobacteria > Alteromonadales > Colwelliaceae > Colwellia > Colwellia sp. SU-HH01172. Next base: position 247,285 of record NZ_BAAJMB010000007.1, read on the forward strand.
GGTCAGACATGTAGCGTGGGGTAATGGTCGCATCCATATTTTCAGCAATATTGAGATAATATGGAGTTTGAATTTCGATCCCTGAACTGTTTGAGGAACTAATACTCGGGTACAAAAATCCTGACTGTCGTTCATCGCCAATCGGCAAAGTTAAGTAAGGAATATATAATACCGGCACGTCGAACAGACTAAATCGAGCGTTATATGCCTCTAAAGATTTTTTATCTGCGGAAATAGTAATTTCACTGGCACGCATTTGCCAATCCGGCACAGGGTCGTAGCAAGTCGTAAAGCTAGAATCGATAAAACTCAAGGTTTTGCCATTGCCATTAATGTTAATTTCTTCGGCACTACCGTGGCCAGATGAGCCATTTAATTGATACGAGGTTTCAGTTAATGACGTTGTTCTTAGCTGCTCATTGATATTTAGCGTGTCGGCAAAAATATCGATGCTTTTATTTTGAAAATGAATATCGCCATTAGCGATTACCGTAGCATTTTCTCGATTAATCGCTAATTCATTGGCAAGGATAGATCTATCTTGGTTAAGTAAGGTAACACCACCGGTGAACTGTGCATATTCACCTTTTTTGATACTTGAGGTTGACGACAAAATGGTAAAGTTTTCATTTGCAGTCTTGCCAGATTGAAGAGCAATTTCAGCGTAACTTGGAATAGGGCATTGGTTTATATCTATTTTATTCGTATGAGTGTTTTGTGCGTTGCTACCAAAAGTACAGAAGAATAGGCAGGAAAAAGAAATTTTGTTTAGGGGAAAACGCATTTATTGTCCGAATAATTAACGATAAAAAATAAAAAGTTTAGAATAACTGCGGCATTTTACCGCTAAAGGCTGTAATAATATAGCAATTTTCATTAGCCTGCTAATTAGTTATATTGGCATCATCACTTTTAAGAGAATAATATCATTGAACACCTCTAGAACACGCCATTTAATGCAGTGGTTAGAAAATCACTTTTCCAATGACCAAGTTACATTAACCCCCTTGACTGGCGATGCTGGCTTTAGGTGTTATTTTCGTTTTAAATATCAAAAGAAATCTTATATTGCCGTTGATGCGCCACCGAGCTTGTCGAACAATCAAGCCTTTATTGAAGTACAACAGCATTTACATTCGGCAAAGCTTAACGTGCCTATGGTGCTGGCAAAAGATTTGTCGCAAGGTTTTTTATGCTTAAGCGATTTAGGTAATACCTTGTTATCAGATAAATTGGCTGAAGATAATATGCAGCAATATTATACAAAAGCGATTGTTGAGTTAGAGAAAATAAACTTTAGCCAGCAACAGGCACAGGCTAATTTGCCAAAATATGATCAGCAATTTATTGCCACAGAATTAAAGATATTCCAACAGTGGTTACTTGATAAACATTTAAATATTGGTTTATCTGCTCAAGAAAACAAAAAGCTCATGGCATGCTTTGACTATTTAGCTGCCGCCATGACTGAGCAACCGCAAGTTTTTATGCACCGTGACTATCACAGTCGTAATATTATGCTGCTGGAAAATGAGCAATTTGGTATTATTGATTTTCAGGATGCAGTGCATGGACCGGTTATTTATGATCTTGTTTCATTGCTACGAGATTGTTACATCCGCTGGCCTGATAACTTAATAGCACCGTTAATTGAAGAATATCGATTACGAGCACAACAACATTTACCTCATGAAGATTTATCTGAAGAAAAGTGGCAATATTGGTTTGATTTAACCGGATTGCAGCGCCATATCAAAGCCAGTGGAATTTTTGCACGTTTACATCATCGCGATCAAAAATCGAATTATTTGGCTGATATCCCACTTACTTTGACTTACATCCGGGATATTAGTGGACGATATGATAAGCTCAGTTTCCTTCATGAACTGGTAACTAAGCGGGTAATACCTGCATTTGATGATCAGAGTAAATAAACCGATGGAATACTCTATATGAAAGCCATGATATTGGCGGCTGGGCGTGGCGAGCGTATGCGCCCTTTAACAGATACCTGTCCGAAACCATTATTGAAAGTTAATGGCATTCCTTTAATTGAATATCATATAAGAAATTTAGCCGCAGCGGGTATTAAAGATATTGTTATCAATATTGCCTGGTTAGGAGAAAAGTTGCTTGATTATTTAGGCAACGGTGAAAAGTTTTCAGTTAATATTCGTTATAGTGAAGAGCCTGTCGCACTTGAAACCGCTGGTGGTATCATCAAAGCATTGCCTCTATTAGCAGAGCAAGATGATGAAGTATTTATTGTTGTTAACGGTGATATTTATTGCGACTATGACTTTAGCCAACTTCCTGCACTTTTACCTAAGTACAATGCCCATTTGCTGTTGATTAAAAACCCTGAGCATAATTTAAAAGGCGATTTTAAAATCGATTCAGGCATCTTAGTTAACCTTAATTCTTTAGCAGAAAAGACATATACCTATAGCGGAATTGCACTTTACCGAAAAAGCTTTTTTAAGCAATATAGCCTCACTTTGAATGAAGAAGCATCGACAAGCCAGAATATACAGCCATTAGCACCTATGTTACGAGCAGGTGCTGATGCGAGAATAATATCAGCAAGCTTAATGGACTCATCTTGGACTGATGTTGGTACACCGGAGCGATTAGCCAAGCTAAATCGTGACTAAATGATGATAGATAAAGAGTTATAGAGTTTTATTATGCGGATTTGGGGTAAAGTTTTAGGTTTTTTATTTGGCTTTATGTTGAGTAAAAATATTTTCGGTGCCTTGTTAGGCGCTTGGCTAGGTCATCGCTTTGATAAAGGTGTTGGGCTTGATTTTAATCATCTTGGCGGTGCAAAAAGTGATACTGACCGTCAAGCAGCATTTTTTTATAGTACATTTTCCGTCATGGGCTACATTGCCAAAGCAAATGGCCGTGTTACACAGCACGAAATAGCTTTTGCCAGCGCTTATATGGATAAGCTCGGGCTAAAAGGCGAGTTACGTCAACAAGCCCAAGAAGCATTTCGAGATGGTAAAACAACTGGCTTTCCTTTGTCTGAGCGATTAGCCAAACTAAAATCTTCGGTTGGTCATCGCCACGACTTATTGTTGTTATTTTTAGAAATACAAATTCAAGTCGCATTTGCTGATGGAGAACTTGATAACGACGAACGTGATGCCTTACATCAAATTGCCAAAGGCTTAGGTTATTCAGCGAAAGAACTCGATAAATTGTTGGAAATGATTATCGCTGGGGCAAACTTTCATCAACATGGTGGTCGAGGCAGTCAAAACGGTTTTCATCAATCAGCTGAACAACTGGAAAATGCTTATAAAGTATTAGGAGTAACCGAAAAAAGTTCAGCCAGTGACATTAAAAAAGCTTATCGTAAATTGATGTCTCAACATCACCCTGACAAACTTGTTGCGAAAGGTTTACCACCCGAAATGATGGAAATAGCCAAGCAAAAAGCACAAGATATTCAAGCGGCTTATGAATTAATTAATGAGCAAAACAAATAGGTGATACTTTAAAAATAAAATCTAGCTTGCGTCTAAATGCTTAATTGCCGTGTTAAATGGCATGAGCTTAGCTTGCATGGTGTGTTGTAAGTCGCGTACACTAATGGCGAATTTGATTCATTCACTCATTGGATAGCAGAAATGTACTTTTCAGTAACTAACAGGCGACTAATCGCAATATGGCTCAGTGCTATATTGTTAGTATTGTCTGTGGCTGCTTCTGCGCATAGTGTTGAACATATCGATGAAGGTGCGAAAACGCACTGTACCTTGTGCTTTCACCAGCATCAATTCAATCAAGTACTACCGCAGCAAGACGCCAATCTTGAATTTATCGGGCAGCAATACGAAGCAACGAGTATTGCAAAACCATCATTAACACTTGTTCATAGTGTTACTTACCTTAGTCGTGCGCCCCCCGTTTTTCTTTAAAACTCACTAGTTAACAATTTGTATATCCACAAAACTCATTTGCTAATTCCGCAAATGGTTTGTGTTGTCGTATTTAATTTATTTTAGAGATTTAAAGAAATGAAAAATTTGAAATTTTCTCCTGCGCGCTTATCTGCAAACATTAGTGCTGCTTTAGTTGTGTCCGCATTAGTTCCCGTAATTGCACAAGCGCAAACACCTACACTTTCTAACCCCACCGTTAGTGCCATTTTAGATGGTTATTACCAAAGCGAAAACCGCCTAATGGCTGAGCGCGCGGAAGGTTTTGGCTTAGGTGAAACCGAACTAGCCTTTAGCGCCAGTATCGATGATATGTTTTATGGCAAGCTAACCACTGTGTTTGAATCACATGATGGCGAAAGTGAAGTTAATGTAGAAGAAGCCTTCATTCAAACCATGGCGTTGCCAAATGGTTTTACAGTAAGGGCGGGGCGATTTTTATCAGATATTGGCTATTTAAATAATCAGCATCTTCATACCGATTCATTTACCAGCCGCCCAAGTGCCTATCGGGCGTTTTTAGGTGGCCATTATTATGACGATGGTTTAAGAGTTAGCTATATCGCGCCAACAGATTTGTATTGGACTATGGGCGCAGAAGTGTTTGCTGGCGATAGTTTGCGTGCTGCCGATGAGCATGGTGAACGTGAATTCGACAGTACCGGCGTGTATACCGCATTTACTAAATTCGGTGGTGATATTGGTCTTGAAAGTTCGTGGCAATTAGGTTTTAGCTATTTACGTAATGAAAATGGTCAGTTAACGCCTGAAGATCATGATGAAGAAGAGCATGAAGATGAGCACGCTGAAGATGAACATGGCCATAGCCACTCGGCAAGTTATACCGGTAAAAACACTTATGTTGCTGACTTCGTTTTTAAGTGGGCACCCGACGGTAACTATAAATATCAACATTTAACCTTAAGTGCTGAATATTTTAGAGTCAGCGATTTTATGATTGCTGAGCTTCATGATGAACATGAAGAAGATCACCATGATGAAGATGAACATCACGAAGAAGGCAACAGCAAAGACTATCACCAAGCTTGGTATGTTAGTGGCGTTTATCAGTTTTCACCAAACTGGTCTGCTGGTTTACGTTATGGTGAATTAGATAGCCAACTGCAGCATGAAGAGCATTTTGATAGCCAGGAACTAAAAGAAACTGAGCTAAGCATTGCTTGGCATAATAGTCACTTTTCAACAGTACGACTAGAGTTTAGTCATCAAAGCAATGTTGGTTTTGATAATGGCCAAAATGACAATGTTATTACTTTACAATACGTAATGGCTCTGGGGGCTCACGGTGCACATCAATTTTAAACTACTAATCTCAGGTGTTTTATTAACCTTGAGCCAGCAAGCTTTCGCACAAGTGAATATTTTTACTTGCGAACCAGAATATGCGGCGTTAGCAAAAGAACTGGCCCCAGAGGCACGAATATATTCGGCAACGACGGCCATGCAAGATCCGCATTTAGTGCAAGCGCGTCCAAGCTTAATTGCAAAAATGCGTCAAGCAGATTTAGTGATATGTGCTGGCGCTGAATTAGAAATCGGTTGGTTGCCTATGTTGCAAATGAAAGCGGCTAACGCTCAAGTACGCAGCACAGATAAAGGCTTGTTTTTTGCCGCAGAGCATGTTGAAACGTTAGATAAAATGGCTAAAGTCGATCGCAGTATGGGAGATGTTCATAGTTTAGGAAATCCACATCTGCATTTCTCGCCACAGCGGATGTTAGCAATATCTAAAGCGTTAACAGCAAAGTTAATTCAGTTAGATGCTGACAATACGAAAAGCTACCAACAGCGGTTGGAGGATTTTAGTCAACGCTGGCAGTTAGCCATGTCAAAATGGCACGAGCAAGCAAAAGCCTTAAAAGGCATGAAAGTGATTGCTTACCATTCTAGCTTTCGCTATTTGTTTGACTTTGCTGGTATTGAGCAGGTTGCAGATTTAGAGCCAAAACCTGGTTTGCCACCAACAAGTGGCCATTTAGCCAAGCTTTTAAAACGTGCAAAACAAGGTGATATTTCGGCGATTATTGTTGCTTCTTATCAAGACCTACGTGGGGCAGAATGGTTGGCAGAAAAAGCGAACCTACCCGTAGTTGTATTGCCATTGTCGGTTGGTGGCGATGAGCGAAGTGTTGATCTATTTAGCCTGTATGACAGTGCGTTAAGTTTATTAATACAAGAAAATAAAGCAAGAAAACTGTTGGAATTGTGATAGGTAGTTAACCATGGATTATGACTTATTGACCATATTGTTGCCGGCTTTTGTGGCGGGTATTTTAGTACTATCAACCCATGTTGTATTAGGAAAACAAGTACTAAAGCGTGGCATTATTTTTATTGATTTAGCGATAGCACAAATTGCCGCGTTAGGCGCCATGGTGGTACATATGGATCATGATATTGCTGAAATGGCTTATGCACATGTTTGGATGCCAGCGCTGTTTGCCTTAGCAGGTGCAGGCATTATTGCCTGGTTAGCTAGGCATATGGCAGAAGAGCTTGAAGCCATGATAGGTTGCTTTTATGTACTTTCAGCTGTTGCGGCAATGTTATTGCTCTCGAATGACCCGCATGGTGCTGAATTACTCAAGCAGTTAATGTCAGGACAAATTCTTTGGGTAAATTGGCAGCAACTAATATTACCGGCTGTGGTTTATAGTGCCATTTTGGCACTAATATTTGCTAAACCTAAAATATTAGATGGTGTGCTTTTTTACTTACTATTTGCCTTAGTGATCACCTTATCAGTTGAGCTTGTTGGTGTTTACCTAGTTTTTAGTACCTTAATATTGCCAGCATTGGCAATTAACAAGTTACAAGGTAAGTACGTATTACTCTGGGCTTATGGTGTTGGCTTAGTTGGATACTTACTAGGTTTGTTTTTATCAGCAAGTTTTGACTTACCTAGCGGTGCGACTATTGTTGCCACCTTGGCACTAAGTGCTGCAACATTTAGGTTGATAAGCAAAGTGATTGCGAAACGTTAAGTGTAATATAATTATCTAACTTTTAGTTGAAAAGGAGCTTTTATAGCTCCTTTTTTATTGCGCTAATTTACGTTGTCACTATCGGTCTCGGTAAATCAATTCTTTATCTCTGGGCTTTATAAAAAGTCAATGTGGCATAAATAATGCCGCATAAAGGTTAATTTTGAACTAAATTTTTAATAGGTAAGTGGAGGGTATTTATCTTTATTTGACGTTCGTCATGGAGAATATCACAAGGAATAAAAATGAAGGGCTCAACAGATTATTTTATTGTTATTGATGCTATTAATCAGCTAATTGTCGTTAATTGTGTAAAGGCTGAACAGGTAATCGAGTTGAAAAGTTGCAGAATAAGTCAATTCAAAGATATCGTCTTATTGATTGAAAAGTATCACTGCCGGCTAATTTATTTTATACACCAAGAGGATCGAATTGCCCTATTTAATAGTGTTACTCCACTTTCATTAGCCAGCTTTACGACTTATTTAGAGCAGCAAAATAGCAGTTTTTTAATCTCTGAATCAAAACATTACTTAGATTTGTTCAATAGCATGAAAAAATGCTGGCTAGTGCCTCGTGAGTCTTTTTCTTCAGAAATTTATAAACTAGTACCGATAGTAAAAGAATATCTTCCACAGGTCATCGGCGCCCACAAAACAATCAGACAGATGTCTCGCCTGACAAGGCGAATTGCAAAAGTGGATAAAACGGTATTAATTCAAGGGCCTTCTGGAAGTGGAAAAGAGCTTATTGCTCAAGCGATACATAGTCTTAGCGCTTTTAATCAAGGTGAATTTGTTGATATAAACTGCAGCACTATCCCAGAGCACTTGATCGAATCTATTTTATTTGGTCATGAAAAAGGCGCTTTTACCGGCGCATCAGAAAACAAGCACGGTTTATTTCATTACGCCGCAAACGGTAGCTTGTTTTTGGATGAAATTGCCGAGCTACCTCTGCACTTGCAAGCGAAAATATTAAGAGTTCTTGAGGTGAAAAGGTTCCGTCGTCTAGGCTCTACTAAAGATATTGTTTTCTCTGGCAGAGTGATTGCCGCCACACACGAAAACCTAATGAAACGTGTGCAAGAGCGAAAGTTTAGAGAAGATCTTTATTATCGTTTAACGGTATTTACCATTGACGTACCTTCGTTAAATCAGCGTGTCACTGATATTCCTCACTTAATTAATGCTTTTCAAAACAATTCTGAAACATTTATTTCTTTTGATGAAAAGGCAATAGATTTATTAAAGCAGCATAACTGGAAAGGTAATGTGCGCGAATTAAAGAATCTGATTGATAGAGTCAAGGTATTGTGTGATGAAAAAGTGATCAGTGCTGAGGTGTTGGCTGAATTCATTAATATAGACCTTACCAGCAGTGAATTTACTCAGGTAAATAGCATAAACACTCTGGCTGATAGTATTCTAAAAGTCGATGTTAGCAATAAGTTTTCAGCCATTGAAAAAGCTTTACTAGCGCGCGCACTTGAATTATCGGCAGGCAATAAAAGTGCTGCTGCTAGGTTATTAGGTGTTCATCGAAAAGTGATAGAGCGTAAGTGTGCCGCTAACATAGAGCATTACCCGCCCAACTGCGCCAATCCGTCCATTTTTAAATAATAACTGGACGTTTTCGGCCAAAAGAAAAGCTTTAGTTAGGCTACAGGCCTTATTTTTATATCTAATTTTACTGGCATAGCAATTGCTATTTTGTTGGTGTACTAGCTTCATCATAATGATGTCGCTGGACATTCAATTTAAAAAGGAATTATTAAAATGGCAGATTCAACAACTACAGCAGCAACTACAGTAAACCCACAAGTTACCGATGCAATTACGCAAACTAATGTAAAGGTACTTGCTGAGTCACCCGCTATGGCAATGGGGAGTCTATATCAAACCATAGGCAATTCAGTTGCAATGGCGGCAGCAAACGCTGTCTATGCTCAACAACAAGCTAATGTCACGTATCAGGCCGCCAGTACTATGGGTGTAAAAACGTTAGTTAATCCATAATATTCTGTTTAGCTAGGAGTCTAACATGGCTAGTGCCGAAACACAGTTGACTAGATCTAGTAGCCAAGTCGCCGATGCAGTAACTCAAACTAATGTTGAAGTGGTTGCAAGTACACCCGCTATGGCAATGGGGAGTTTGTATCAAACGATAGGGAATTCAGTCTCAATGGCTGCGGCTAATGCTGTATTTGCACAGCAACAAGCCAATATAACTTATCAAGCGTCAAATACCGTAGGTGTAACAGATCTTATTCAAGGATAAATAGAAGGAGAAAAAAATGTCTGGAGTTCTACAAACAGTGAATTCGCAAGTTACAGATGCTATCACTCAAACCAATGTCAAAGTATTAGCTGAAGCGCCTGCAATGGCGATGGGCAGTTTATATCAGACGATTGGTAACTCGGTGGCTATGGCGGCGGCAAATGCCGTTTATGCACAACAGCAAGCAAATGTTACTTACCAGGCATCGACAACAATGGGAGTTAAACATCTCGTTAGCTAGTGATGCATAGGAGTGATTAGCAGCGCTAGTTTTACACTCCTACTTTTTAGTAAAAAATTATGTGAGATTAATGGGAAATGCTGTGAAAGCTGAAACAAGTGTAAATGGCAAAGTGACTGATGCAATAACGACCACTAATACTCAAGTCGTGGCTAATAGCCCTGCAATGGCAATGGGCTCGTTATATAACACTATGGCAAATAATATTGCCATGGCAAATATAAACGCCGTATATGCCCAACAGCAAGCAAATATTATGCACCAGACGGTAACGACTAAATTAGTTGCCGAACTTCTTAGTAAATAACATGGATGAAATATATGAGTGACAATACAAAAGTCAACCAACAAATAATTGATGCCGTTGCCTCAACAAACTACGGTGTACTTAGTCAAGCGGGTAATGAGTCTATGGGCATAGCCTATGAATCGATGGCTCAAGCACTCACTATGGTTATGCAAAATGCCAGTGCGACGCAATATGGCGCAAAAAACATAAGCACAACCTCTGTGGCCATAACCTGCAAAAAAATATTAGAAATTTCATAAATATGCATTGTTTAAGGGAGCTAAGATGAACGCACCAGAAGAACACAAAGCACCAGCCAGTTTAGGAGCATTCGCCCGATCGACGAAAGAAACTTCTAGTGAAATGTTATTGGAAAAATTGATGCCCAGTGAAGAACAACAGTTTAAGCCGTTGACACATGGGGCGGGGACTGCGGTTCAATCTATTTCACAGTCGGTTGCTATTTCGGTGCAAGATGCTTCCGACTTTATGCGTGATTTAGCCACAATTGAAACGACAGCCATCGGTATCGCCACCAAAAAAATGATAGAAGAAAAAAATCCACTCTATATTCCCATCATTGAAGCCTGCCAAAAAACTATGATGCAAGCTGAGCAGTATTGGGTAAAGGTTGGTGAAGATGGCGCGACTATTCTTTCGGCTTATGGCAATGTCGTTCGGCCGAAAGGTTGATAGGGATAAATAATGAAAAATGAAAGCTTAAAGGCGATAACGGAAGTGCTAAAACCTAAGATGGTGATTAATAGTTTACCGCCTTCTGCAGTTCAAGATACTGACATTAAAACTTATCTAGAATCTATTGAACGCTACGAGCAAGAGATATTAGCAACGTCAATGAAATATATTGATGACAGTATTGCCTTACTTGACCAAATATCAAGTCAAGATGGTGTTGCACCTTTGACTCAGCAAGAGGACAGTTCCACGCCTCTTGAGCTTAGTTCTCCAACAACTATGAGGCAATTGTAATGACAACTAAGATGATTAATGAATCATCGATTAAGTTTTTCTATAACGATGATCCAAAAAATTTTTGGGGCTTTAAACGTGAAAATATCAATCATCACGTGAAGCATGAGCATACGGAAAAAGAATTACATTTAATGATGAGTATCCCTTTGACCTTAGAAGAAGTGTTAATTGTTAACCAAACATATGAAATTGACAAAGAAATGCTTAAAGACATATTTCATTGGTTTAGAAATAACGGCTACTTAAGTGAATAATATGTGAATCTATATTCTACCAGTAAGGAGATAACATAATGACAGATTCCAAAGCAGACGATGTTATTGATGAAAATTTATGGATACAAACTGGCGGTAAGCTTTATGTTAAAGCAGAAAAGTCAGACAAGTTAACTTGTGAAGGTGTATGGAATTTTCAGTTTAGTGAAGAAGAAACTGAATTTATTGAAATTGTAGTTAGTTATCTTGATAAGGGCGGAATAGCAGCAGCAGCGGGTATTCCAACTTGTTGTTTTGGAAGGCTTAATAAGAATTCTGTTCAGGAGCTCGACCATTATCTAGGTAAAGTTTTACAAAAAATGAACCAACCGAAAGGTTAAAAAGTGTAGAGGTATCGAATAAATCTAGCGGTATTGCATCATTCGACACTGACTTTAAAGGAATAAAATGATGTCAAATCTTAATGATAAAAATATCGAACATGTGGTTGTATTAATGCTAGAAAATAGAGGCTTTGACCATTTAATGGGCTCTCTCTATACCGAAGCAGATAAAATAAACTTGATTAGTAAACACAGCGATAACCGACCTTTTATTGGGTTATTAACCTTGTCGGAAGACGATTTCAAGGCGCTGGGCAATAAGATACCGAAGAATCCATATAAACGAGTAGAGCCTATTTTTGGCGCTCGTTCGCCGAAAGTTCCTAGTGTTAATCCCGGAGAGCATTTTGTGCATATCATGGGACAAATGTGGGGGATTGTAGATAAACATGCAAACTGGGGTGATAGGCAGCATAGAGAATCTACTATAGCTGAAATTAAGCACAGTACTGGTAATGACTTTGCGCCAATGGATGGTTATATACTTGACTATTATCAAACCTTAAAGTCGACTAATACTGAGGTTGATGAAAGTGCTTTTATCGAAATAATGGAAACCTACATTCCTGAACAATTGCCAGTGTTAAGCGGGTTAGCACAAAATTACGCGGTTTCTGATGAATGGTATTGTTCAGTGCCAAGCCAAACCAATACCAACCGGGCATTTTCAATGGCAGGTACCGCAAGAGGTATGGTCAGTAATAATTTTTATGATGCTTTTATTGGTTTTCAATCAAGTATTCAAAATCCTGGCATTGCTGCTATGTCTAATATTGGCGCATTGCAAGGCCACGGAGGCTCTCATGCTGATAAGTTACCCAAAGATACGCGCAATATTTTTGGTTTATTATCAGAGCATGGCTCATCATGGCATGTTTATTGGCAAGATCTTTGGCCACCAGAAGATGTTTCCTTAGGCAAGCAATATCAATATGTCCAAACCATGTTTCCCGATTTAGATAGTGAAGCCATGGCGGATAATTTTATAAAATTTGACGCAAGTGACCCGAACAATGAGCTGTTTTTTGATATTCGTACAGGAAATTTACCGGCCGTTAGTTGGATAGAGCCTAAGTGGGGGGGGGGGCCAAGCTGGAAGTCAGGTATTCGCCAAGTAGGCAATGATATGCACCCATCATGTGATACCACTGTCAGTGAAGATTTTGTTTGTGCACTGTACAATGCTTTAAGTGATTCACCTAAGTGGGAAAATACCTTATTCGTTATTACCTTTGATGAAAATGGTGGTACCTACGACCATGTTTATCCGCCGTATGCTTCGCCGAGTTATTTAGATCGTGCCCCTATGCCTAAAGATTATCAGCATATGGACCCAGACACGCGGACTGAATTTGGTTTCAAGTTTGATCAGCTGGGCATACGAGTGCCAACGATATTAATTTCTCCTCTCATTAAAGCAAATACTGTATTTCGAAGTTCCTCATATACCCCGTATGATCATACCTCGATTATTGCCACTATTTTGGAATGGCAAAACATTGATAGAAAATATTGGCAACTCGGTAAACGGGTAGAGCAAGCACCAACTTTTGATGACGTATTGCAGTTGACAAAAGTAAGAAGTAAAACTGTTGCTAGTCAAGCACTAAGTGCCGGAAGTTTAGCGACTGAGGAGCGAGCGAACCAGCAAAATATGATTTACGAACAAGAGTTTTACTTACAATATGTCGATACTAAATGGCCAGAAGTGGATTTACCAGCTAAGTACCTTTCTATTGCAGAGTGGAGTTATACAGGATTAGGTTGGTATCCAACCATAACATCAGATCCTAAAGAAGCTATCAAAATTAAATTTAGCCAAATAGATCCACATATCATAGATATGGATGAGATTAAGAATCTTTCAGTCATAAGGCTGGAGTCGCAAGAGGCCAATTTAAAAGATAAGAAATATATTACCGCCTCGCACAATTATCATAATTTGTATTATCAAAGTAAAAGTGATGCCAGCAGTGCTGGTCAGCTATGGCAAGTAAGAATTTTCGCTAGTATGGACGCTAATGAAGTTATTAAAAATAATGATGATATTTACTTAGTGAGCAAATTAAAACCTAATTTAATTCAAGAAGTATCTGAACGAGTTTCCCCCGACCCATTACAACGCATGATTGCTTCTAAGAAAGATGATAAGTACTTGACCACTGAAGCGGGGGAGTGGGCAATTTGGAGGATCATTACGCAACTGCCAGAGTAAGATTGTTAGTTATTATTAATACGGAGTCAGTTTGGCTCCGTTTTTCATTAAGCCAACTTAGTTTTTTCCATATATCCGAAGTTTTTCGTAGTCTGTATTTGATTGGTTAACAAAAGTTTACATTTTAGTTAAATGTCATCTTGAAGTTATCTGTCAAAGCCAAACTTTATTTGTTATAAAAAACAAGCTGATTTGTTTTAATTAAACAGTGTTTAATGTTGTAAACGGAATAAAAATATAAAAAACAAATAATTATAAAAGCAAAAAGGAAGGAAATATGAAAGTCTTAAATAGTCGTAAACATGCTCTCGCCCTAAGTATTACTGCCGCACTATTCGCTTCGCAAAGCTACTCTGTTACCGCTGCGGAAGCAGATGAAGTTGAACGAATTGAAGTGACAGGCTCACACATCAAAAGAACGGATATGGAAGGGCCATCTCCGCTGACATCAATTAGTGCCGAAGATATTGCCAATACTGGTGTCACAGATCTTATTGGCTTATTCACTAAGTTACCTATGGCAGGTCAAGGAACGTTTTCTACTCAAGGAAACAGTAGTGATAACACCAGTAATGGCGGTTCGAGTGTTTCTCTGCGTGGTTTAGGTGCAGATTCCACGTTAATTTTAGTTAATGGTCGACGAGTGTCTGTCTCACCATTTGCTAATAACATCGATACCGCCTTTGTAGACATTAACAATATACCGTTGGCAGCAATTAAACGTGTTGATATTTTAAAAGATGGCGCGTCTGCTACTTATGGCTCAGATGCTGTTGCAGGTGTAATAAATATCGTATTACGTGATGATATTGATGGCGCAGAAGTTTCGGCAAAGTATGGTGATACCGCTGACGGTGGTGGCGAAGAAAAAAGTATCAGCTTAGTTTGGGGTAACTCGACCGAAAAAACTAGCCATACCTTTACACTCGATTATTTCGATCGTGAAGAGATACTCTATGGTGATCGAGATTATTCAAAATCAGCCAATCAAGCGGCTTTAAGACCTAATGATCCATTTGCAACTGACTTTAGAAGTTCTTCAGGTTTTCCTGGCACCATTGCATTAGCTGATGCACCGGGTAAACGTTTGGCAGATATTTGGGGTAATGATACTTGTCCCACTGCAGATATTACCCAAGATACAGATGGCGATGGAAATTTAACTGGCTATAACTTATGTCGTTATGATTATGCGCCGGTGATGACTTCGGTTCCTGCGACGGAACGTGCGAGTTTTATCTATATGGGAAAATATGAAATTAATGATCATTTGCGTGGCTTTGTTGAATTAAACGGCCAACATTCAAAAACCACTATTCGTGGTGCCGGTAGCCCAAGCTTTAACGAATTATTCATGGCTGGCAATAACGTTAATCACCCCTTTGCTGATTTGCCAGATCATGAATTTTATCAACAAGATTTAACTATGCGTAGGCGTATGGTTGATATTGGTAATCGTGAAAAACGGGTAACCTCTGATTATTATCGCTCAATTTTCGGTCTTCAAGGAGAAGTAAATGATTGGAGTTGGGAAGTGGCTTACAACTACATCAAAAGCGAATCGACAGAGCGAGGAGTAAATGGCTTTCCAAATTCTCGTCGTGTGCAAGAAGCGATTGACAGCGGCTTGTGGAACCCATTTGAGCCTTCATCAAATACCCAAGAGGCGTTAGATTTTATTGAAACCACCACCTCACGTATTGGTAAATCTACCAGTAAATCATTCGATGGTAAGTTAAGTGGTTCTGTTATGGAGATGGAACATGGTGATCTTGGCTTAGCAGTCGGTTTTGAATATCGAGAAGAAACCATCAGTGATAACCCTGATGACCAATTTTTACGGGGTGACATTTTTGGTACCGAAGCTACGCAAGCAAACGGTTCTCGTGATAACACCTCAGTATTTGCCGAGTTAGCCATACCGGTACTTGATACCTTGGAAGTGCAAGTGGCAGTACGCCATGAAGATTATAGTGATTTTGGCACCACAACCGACCCGAAAGTGGCCTTTATATGGCAACCAACAGAATCGCTGTCATTACGTGGTTCTTATGGTACCGCATTTAGAGCACCATCGTTACATCAAATAGGTTTAGGCAGTACCGATGAATCGCCTAACTTAGTTGATACTGTGCGCTGTAATGCTGTGGGTAATGTCAATAAAGCTTGTGAGCCACAAGAATATACTGCAGTGCTATCTGGTAACGCAGACTTAGGTCCTGAAGAGTCGACAAGTTATAATTTAGGTTTAATCTATGAAATTGCTGATAATTTCGATTTCTCGGTAGATTATTATGATTACGACATAGAAAACGTTATTACCAAAGACACCCAATTTAAGTTCAGTACCTTGGGTAATGATCCTAGTGTTGTTGAGCGTTTACCGTCTACTATTGCTGGTGACCCAGGTGAAGTGGTACGCATATTTGATCAATTTGAAAATATCGGCAATATCACCACATCTGGTTTAGATATTGAAGCGAACTACGGCTTAGAAACGGATATGGGAGAGTTTAAATTTTCTTATGTTGTAAATTACGTTTTATCATATGAAGATGCTCGCCCTAACGCTGACGGTAGTATGCGCATTGATACTAAAGAAGGTGATTTTGAACAACCTGAAGTACGCTGGACGTTTAACACCTCATGGGTAAAAGGTGATTGGAACGCTAGTATGGCGGTAAACTATATTGGCGAATTTAAACAAGATGCCGCAGTGGCAGCGGATGGTATGGGGGATATTGACTCATGGACAACGGTTGATACCACTATTAACTATATTGGTATTGAAAATACTACGCTGAGTTTAGGTGCGACTAACCTGTTCAATGAAGAGCCGCCATTTACATATCATGACTTTATGGGCTTTGTGAATACTACTCACAATAGTCAAGGTCGTTTTGTATATGTTAAGGCAAGCTATAAGTTTTAGAAAATTATAAATTTATAGTGGATTAAACCCTAAGCTTGCTTAGGGTTTTTTATTTCTGTTTATAACAAGGATAGCGTCATTTACTGGTACGGATAAAAAATACGAATGTCACCGTATGGTAAAGTACACGGGAGAACACTAAATAGTTGGTGTTTAAACGTTTTTATTGGCTTGTAGGGCGATTTGGAACAAAGGAGAACAATGAAATGGTGGCCCCTCCCTGACTTGAACAGGGGGCCTGCCGATTATGAGGCCTATTTGTAACACTTACTTATATTTACTTATTTATCTGTCGAATTACTTGATTATATAAGTTATTCAACGGGTTATTGATTGTGTTTAACCTCTCGTGCATAAATCATTATGTATATCAGCACATTAGTTTTTGAGCTGAAAGTAGCACAGAGGTAGCACGAATATGAAAGATAATCACTTCAGATTCACAGAAAAAGCCATTATTAAGTTAACTACTCCAAAAAAACGCACCCGATATTATGATGCCCAAATGCCTGGATTAGTATTAGATATTACTCTTTCAGGGCAGAAGGCATTTAGGGTATATAAAAAGCTATCAGGAAAAACAACGCCACTATCAATAACGTTAGGAAACTTTCCTTCATTATCTATTGAACAAGCGAGAAAACTTGCTCGAAAGACGATGGCAGATATTGCCGACGGTATTAACCCTAATGATAGTAAAAGACAATTTCGAGCCGCTGGAGTTACATTAAAAGAGGTCTACGGAGCTTATAAACTAAATCGAGAGTTGAGAGATACGACTCTTAGAGGGTATGAGCAGGTGATGCGTTGCTATTTTAAAGGTTGGTTAAATAAGCGGATGGCAGACCTGACAGAAGGTGCAATTTATAAACTACATACAGATCTCACTAGAAGTAGCCCAGCACAAGCAGATTTTGCTATGCGTACACTTAGAGCACTATTTAATTTTGCTAAATCGGAGTATAAGTCATCGGATCGTTATACGTTATTTCCACATAACCCAGTCACAATACTTTCAGATAAACGAGCTTGGAATAATGTTGCTAGAAAGCAAACAAGACTAAAGCCATCTCAATTAAAACCATTTATTGAAGCTATCGACCAAATTAGAACAGAAGCAATGACGTACAGAGAAAACTTTACAGTTACTGTTTGTGATTTTGTTGAGTTCATGACGTTTACAGGTTTAAGAAAGACTGAGCTATTAGAGCTTGAATGGGATGCCGTTTACCTGAAAGATAATTTGTTTTGGTTAGAACGTACAAAAAATGGCTCAGGTTTAGAGCTGCCGTTAACTCCTAAATTAATCGAAATACTAGAAAGGCGAGCTCAATATAAAATATCAAAGTTTGTATTTGGTGCTGAAAATAAAAAAGGTAGAGTGATTGAGCCAAAGAAAATTATTCATCGTATTAATGATGTAGCAAAATTATCGTTTACTTTGCACGATCTTCGCCGCACTTATTGTTCAATAGCTGAAAGTATCGGAATTGGTACATATACTATGAAGCGTCTCTTAAACCATAAAACAGCGCGTAATGATGTGACTGCAGGCTATACAGTTTTGACTGCGGAGGAGTTGCGAGAGCCAGCTGTTCGTATATCGAACAAGATTGAAGAGTATGCAGGTTTAAAAAAAATAACTTTAGCTCCTAAAGTTGAGTCCATAAAGAACTTAATCGTAAATATGAGTAAGCAGGATAAAATGGAATTGATCGCACAATTAGTTTCTTAAACTAAAGCAGTAAGTACTTTTAATACTAGATTTGACCTGTCTGTGCAATAGACTAGGTCAAATCTAAAAAGCTATTTCAATTTTATAGCTGTCGTTAGTGAAATCCATAGTGTGGAGGAATATGAGTCTAGCCATCATTAAATTGTCTTTTGTCTATCTCGCTTTGGGGCACTTAGCGAGCTAGAGTTTAGATGACTTCATATACAAATCGGAAGTTAAGGGCATAAAGTAATTCATTATAAATATAACTTCTAATGAAATACTTTCATTAATATGCTTGAACATAATTACAGCTCACTCTCTATCTAAGGGACTCATTGTATGGCTAAATCGAGTACCGACAACATGTGTATATATTTCGGTTGTTCTTAAGTCTGTATGGCCGAGTAATTCTTGTACGGTCCTAATATCAGAGCCGTTTTTTAACAATTGTGTGGCAAAAGAATGCCTGAAGGTATGTGCTTTCACTCGTTTTGTAATATTACTTTTCAATACCGCTTGCCTTAGTTGTTTTCTAAATGCAGAGCCATGAATGTGATGACGGCAAACGTAGCCATCGTATGGGTGCACACATCGCGTTGTAGAAGGCAGTAAATATTGCCAAGTAATATCTTTAGCCGCACTACTATACTTTTTGAGTAGCGATGGGGGTAAGGAGCTGAGGCCAAAGCCCTCACGTAGATCTTTGTCATGTGTTCGTTTAACTTTTTTAATTTGTTCCTCAATTGCTGAATTCAATGATTTAGGCATCAAAGTATATCTGTCTTTGCGCCCCTTTCCTCTGAAGATGAATAAGGTATTGTCTGCCAAATTAATGTCCTTTATCCTTAGCTGAAGTGCTTCACTGATTCGTAAGCCACAACCGTATAGTAGAGATGCAATAAGCCAATGTGTTGAATTTAAGTGGCTGATGACTGTAGTTGCTTCTTCATGCGTTAAGACTGTCGGCATTGTCTTTTCACGTTTTGTAAAAGAATAACGTAAGTCACTAATATCGCGACTAATGATATACCGATATAGAAATATGATAGCGCATAGCGCCTGGTTTTGTGTTGCTGCACTGACTTGACGATTTACTGCTAGATTATTTAAGAACCTTTCAATTTCATGATTACCCATATCCTTTGGGTGCTTTTTGTCATTGAAGAGTATGAAGCCTTTAATCCATTGCAAATATACTTTTTCTGTTCTCAAGCTATATCGCCTGGTTCTGAGTTCAGTGCGAACTAATTCTAAAAAAGGTGATTTTTCCATTTCTATAACCTTAACCCAAAACCTGTATTTATATACAGTTATAATTGAGTTTTCGAAAAAGGCAAGGATATGGCTCACTATGTAATTTTATAAATGGCACGAATATTTAGAGTTTGATCTTTAGTGCACTGTTTTTATTTGGTATATTTTTTCTTGATTTGTATATAACGTGCCGCGCTACGGCTCACATATATCAATGCTCACTTTTGTCGGTCAAGGTAATGATTGAAAAGGGAGGGAATCACTGGTAACGTACTAAAATTATTAATAAAATGCGTGCTTGAATGTACTGAAATTCACGATTGAATTTGTATTAACCCGAGATGCGCATTAATACACTGTTAGGTATTCAAGGACGTCAGGTGCAAATTTCATATAAAAATAACTTAGATGATCTGTTAGCTCTAAGTGAAGATGTAATATCCAATAATAAGCAATGGGCTAAAAAGAAAGCATGGAGTATTTACTATATGCCTTTGCTCATCCTTATAGCATGCTCATTGTTTGCATTTTTTATGGATAAACCGGCGTTTTATGGTGGCGGTATTGGCGGAGCTCTTTTTTCTTCTATTTGGTCATATTTTTGCTATAAAAATTACCCTAAGAAAATGGCTAAAGAAATAGAACAAAAAGAGGTGTTTTGTGAACACATCATTTCACTATCTCCTGAAGGGGTAAAAGAAAAAACGGCTAACTCTAAAAGCTTCAACACTTGGGAGTCTTTAACAAGAGTTACATGTAATGATGACCATGTGTTTATATATAATACACCCGTTACTGCGCACATAATACCGAAAAGAGAAGTTGGTGAACAATCGTTCCAAGAAATAAAAAAACAAGTTATGGCTAACAAGAATACCTAACAAGTCATTAAAACAGGAAAATTTACAGTTGGCTGTTTTCACTGCGTTCAACATTTTAGCCAACTATAAATTTCCTCTTAATGAGGCGTTAGGTGTCTTTAACAAATAGCGTACCTTTTAACTAAATAAGGACTTTCACGGTGGATAATTTACCTTTATTTATGATAATCCGAGGGTTATTGTCATTACTCCTAATTTGCGGAGGAATCTATTCATTGAGAAAAGGATTTCAATTATATTTAAATGGCGTTGGGCTCCAAGAAGAAGATGTAGGCGTTAGCGTAAAAGGCGAGCAACTAGCAGTTAATGTAACACTAAAGAGAGTAGGTACTGCAGTCATGTTAACTTCAATTGTATGGGCAAGCCTTTCATATTTCGTAATGCCTAAGGTTATTACTTCATTTGCAAACGGAGAGTTTTCGACCAACATTCTTCCTGGTGAGATGTGTCGTAATCTGGGGTACGAACTCGCACCAGAAACCTAACAAGCAAATTAACAAGGACTAAAAACAGCGGGCTGTTCGCTCCGCTCCATTTTAGCCCACTATTTTTAGCTCGTTATTTGGGCGTTATATGCCTAAGGTACGTATGAGAATTCTGCTCACAATATTAGTCCTTTTTTCGTTCAACTCAATTGCTTGTTCTTTTCCTGAAAGATCCGATAGTGAAATATTTAATGATGCTAAGAAGGTATTTAGAGCAAAAATTATTGCTACAGAGTTGGCAACTGAAATACATGATGGTGAAAAGGTTGAGGTCATATTAGCAACATATCAACTTGTCGAGTCATACAAAGGCGATCTTCCTAAAAAAGGTAAAGTTAAAGAGCTTCCGTTCGGCCCAGGAAACTGCATGGTAGGTTTAATGACTGGACTTGAATATGTTATTTATTTGGAAGAACATGATTTTGTAACTCTACCAAGTGGTTCGTGGGGTTTCTTTAACTCAGAAGGTAAGGATGTAGCCCCAAAGTTAGAGAAACTAAAGGCTTTAGCGGAAAACGGCATATAACAAGCGGTTCAAGCGGGACAAAATACAGTTGGCTGTTTTCGCTCCGCTCAATATTTTAGTCAACTAAATTTTGCCCCTTAACAGGGCGTTAGGTAACTAAATGAGATTTGTGCACATTTTAATGTTTGTAGTTTTTTCTTCTACAGCAACAGAGCATGAAGTGTTTGATGAAAACCAAGTATTTGGTAGTGTGGAATGTTCATCCTACAATGCCAATAAAAACAATCCAAATATGCAATTTGGGTATAAAAATTGGTGGGCAGGTTATTTAACTGGTACTGGTGTAACTTTTAAAAAAGGTAAGTCGCCTGAATATTTGCCTGAAGGCACAAATTTTATTTTAGCAATAGGTTCATACTGCCAATCAAATCCAGAAAGCTCCTTAAAAATGGCAATCGACAGTTATATTAATAACCAAGTTAAAGTTGGGTATGCAAAGTTACCTAACAAGCCAATTAAGCAGGACTAAAAACAGTTTGCTGTTTTCGTTCCTCAACATTTTAGCAAACAATTTTTAGCCCCTTATTG
>NZ_BAAJMB010000008.1:0-241814 GCF_057553355.1 Colwellia sp. SU-HH01172
AGATTTTTGTCTCGCCGTCAACCGTAAAATGCACTTTATTTGCAGAAATAAGTTTGTTTGCTTTTTATTTGTACAGACTGCGTTTTTATTGCGCTTATGATGGCTGATAAAGGCGCAACAGCTTTAATTGGCAATAGAGAATGTTGAATAATGTGATTAGCTGAAACTTCATCTTTATATGATCAGACGGTAAAATACGGGGTTGCTTACATCAGATATAAAAAAGCCCGATAATGAAATTCATTTATCAGGCTTTTAATTATTATTTAAAACTTAATAATAATTAAATTTTGAATATACTCGCTTCGTCGTGTAATTCACTTGCTAAGGCTGCTACATCATCACTAGCTCGAGAATTTTCTTGAGAATCACTAGCAACTTGCTCACCAATATCACGAATGCGGATAATATTCTCATCAACATCCTTAACAACGACCGCTTGTTGCTCAACCGCGGTAGCTACAAGTACAGTCATTTCCGCAATAGAGTTAACATCGGTAATAATCTCATTTAGCACTTCTTCGGTTTCTTGTGCTTGTGTAACACTATTAAGCCCCTGCTCTTTACACACGCCAACGGTATTCACAATTTCAGAGGTTGTCGCTTGTAGCTCACTAATAATGGCGGTAATTTCGGCGGTAGAATCTTGGGTTCTCACCGCAAGTGTTCTGACTTCATCAGCAACAACAGCGAATCCACGCCCTTGCTCGCCAGCACGAGCCGCTTCAATTGCTGCGTTAAGTGCCAATAGGTTAGTTTGCTCTGCAATACCTTTAATAACTTCGAGTACAGAAGTAATGCCATTACTTTTCTCTTGTAATTGCACTATTTCCTCACCTGCATTAATCAGCTGCTCGGATAATTGGTTAATATTAACAACTGTGCTATCAAGTTTTTCCTTACCTTCTACCGCTTTGATAGCTGCTTCATCGGTACGCTCTTTAGTCAGTCGGGCGTTATCTGCTATTTCACCAGCAACAATTCCCATTTCCGTTACCGCAGTGGCCACCATATCGCTTTGCTGTGACTGGTTTACGATTCCTTCGGTTGTTTTGGAGACACTACCCGAAACAATATTTGACGACTCACTAAGGGAGTCAACAGTTTGGTTAATGCTTTTAATGAGTTCCTGAAAATGCTCCATAAAGATATTAAATTCTTTAGAGATAACACCAATTTCGTCGTGGCGATCTTCCGTACGCTGAGTTAAGTCACTCGCTTTCCTAATTTCCGATATCCGTGTTGAAAAGTTATTTAACGGGGTAATAATTTGTCGTGCAACAATAATAATTACGCCAGTAATTAATATCGACACAATAATAGTCACAAGTAGATGTTGTATACGGGCTTGCTCAATACCATCGTTAATATAACCATTTAACAATTCAATTTCTTTTGTCAGTTCACTTTCAACTTTATGGACCGCTGAACGCATCGTGCCCCGTATACCTGACTTTGAGTCCAAGCCAATTTGCTTTGATATATCAACAAACTTATTAAACTCGCTTACATAGGTTGATAGCAAATTACGCGTATTGGCATTCGGTAGGCGAATATCAAGTTGTTCTGCAACACTCGCTATGCGTCCAACGTATTTTTCGTCGTTACGCAGAATAAAATCTTTTTCGTGGCGTCTAAGTGTTAATAGTAAAGTGTGAGACTCAAAATCACCCATAACTTCAATACTACTTTCAAGTGCATGAGTTGCCGCACGCAACTCGCCATAAGTACCAGAGTCTTTATCAAGGCCCTTTGCTATTGACGTCATTAATAGCTTTTCAAATGACTGTTGATAATTTTGCAGGCTGCTCTTGATAATTAATAATTCTTTGGTAGAAATATCTGCTGCTGTTAAACGATGTTCCATATCGGCAAAAAGATACAGCGCGTGCTTATAAGTGGTATCGAATTTTTTTCTGTACTTTATATCTTTACGCAACAAAAAGTCTTTTTCACTGCGTCGCAGTTGCAACATAGTGACTTGCAAATCTTTCAGTTCAGTTTTGATTTCAATTAAATTAGCTACTTTGCTCTGATTCGCTGCATTCTCAAGGTAAAGCCCTAACAAGCCCAACATAACTAAAGTGACAATTACATAGAGTTTTTGCTTAATGGTTAATTTCATACAACATCCCGATTAGAACAATTACGAAAGGAAACGTATTATAAATTTTAATTGTTTACTAAGCCATATTTGATTTCAAAAACATTGCGAGAAATCAAAGAGAAGCGAATATGTTACTGTCAAAGTTAACAACATCTTGAGTAAAGCACTGGTGAAAATAAAACCATTACGCTACTATCGAAAATACTATTAATTCTCTAGTATTAATTGGTTTTATCTATGATAAAAATTCGTGATTTAGAATATTTACTTGCTATTGCGGAGCATAAACACTTCGGCAATGCAGCAGAAGCTTGCTTTGTTAGCCAACCAACCTTGAGTGGGCAAATTCAAAAGCTTGAACAAAGACTAAAGCTCACCTTAATCGAGCGAAAAACTCGTAATGTCATGTTGACTCCTGCTGGTGAGAAATTAATTCAACAAGCAAGACAAGTGCTCAACGCCGCCAGTAATTTTGAAGAGGCTGCAAAAGCATTACTTGATCCGTTATCGGGCGATTTACATATCGGCTTAATCCCAACTTTGGCACCCTACGCACTGCCTCATATTATGCCTGCGTTAAATAGCACGTTACCTAAGGTTAATTTTTATCTACATGAAAATAGAACCAAAGATCTACTCCAGCAATTAGAGCAAGGTAAGCTCGATATTTTAATTCTGCCTTGGCTGTCGGAAATGGAACGCTTTGAGCGTTATGATTTATTTGCTGAGCCGCTAGTCATGGCAACCTCTCAGCAACACGAGTTCGCCAGTAAAACTCAGGTTAACTTTGATGATTTGCAACATCAGAAAATTCTTACCTTAGAAGACGGCCATTGTTTACGAGATCAAGCTATGGGTTATTGCTTCAGTGCTGGTGCAGAAGAAGACCACAGTTTTAGGGCAACTAGCTTAGAAACTCTGCGTTATATGGTCGCCAGTAATATGGGCATTACTTTGCTACCACAGTTGGCAACATTAAACCCGCTTTCTAACAAAGACATCCGCTATATTTCTTTTTCACAGCCAGAGCCAACACGAGAAATATCACTACTGTGCCGTGCAGGTTATGCAAGAATGGATTGTGTTAGAGCGGTTGCAACTTCTGTGCGCAATTCAATAACGCCATT
This sequence comes from Colwellia sp. SU-HH01172, assembly GCF_057553355.1. Taxonomy (NCBI): domain Bacteria; kingdom Pseudomonadati; phylum Pseudomonadota; class Gammaproteobacteria; order Alteromonadales; family Colwelliaceae; genus Colwellia; species Colwellia sp. SU-HH01172. The sequence goes on from NZ_BAAJMB010000008.1 coordinate 3,235, forward strand.
ATTTACTCCCCAATAGTAAAACTAAAACAAAAAGCGCAACTCAAATAGAGTATGCGCTTTCAAAACTTTCCATGTTCGAAAAGAACTTATGCCGCTGCGTCTTGGCTCTCTGTCGTTAATCCATTAGGGTTTGGTGTTCTAATTAAATAATCGAATGCCCCTAGTGCTGCCGTTGCGCCACTGCCCATAGCAATGATAATTTGCTTAAACGGCGAGTTAGTTACGTCACCTGCGGCATAGACACCCGCCATGTTAGTTTCACCCTTTTGATTAGTGATAACTTCGCCACGCTCGGTTAATTCAACACTACCCTGTAAGAATTGCGAATTAGGTAACAAGCCAATTTGCACAAATATTCCTGCCAGTGCGATTTCTTCTTGCTGATTAGTGGCACGATTAAGGTAAGTTAACCCAGTAACGTGCTTACCATTACCTAATACTTCGGTGGTTTGCGCATTAACAATAATATCGATATTAGCAAGTGAACGCGCTTTGTTTTGTAATACGGCATCGGCACGTAATACAGAGTCAAACTCCAATACGGTAACATGTTCAACAATACCAGCTAGATCAATTGCCGCTTCAATACCTGAATTGCCACCGCCAATTACCGCGACTGACTTGCCTTTAAATAATGGGCCATCACAATGTGGACAATAAGCAACCCCTTTACCACGGTATTCTTGTTCACCAGGCACATTCATTTCTCGCCATCTTGCCCCTGTAGCAATAACGGTAGAGCGGGTTTGTAAGCTGGCACCATTTTCTAATTCTATGGTGATCAGGCCGCCTTCTTCTTCACTTTCTATAATTTTTTTCACTCGTTGATCATTCATAATATCAACGTCATAGTCTTTGACATGCGCTTCCAAGCTAGCCACCAACTTTGGCCCTTGTGTAGCACTGACTGAAATAAAGTTTTCTATCGCCATCGTATCTTGCACTTGGCCACCAAATCGGTCAGCAACAATGCCGGTACGAATACCTTTACGAGCACTATAAATGGCTGAAGCTGCACCCGCGGGCCCGCCACCAATAACTAATAAATCAAAGGCTTCTTTGTTATTAATAACTGCCGCTTGACGGGCGCTAGCATTACTATCAACTTTATTTAAAATTTCGCTGATGGTCATTCTACCTTGACCAAACGCCTGACCGTTCAAGTAAACCGCAGGTACAGAAAGAATATCGCGTTGATACACTTCTTCTTGAAATAATGCTCCGTCAACCATCACATGCTTAATTTGAGGGTTAATGGCCGCCATCATATTTAACGCTTGCACAACATCAGGACAATTTTGACAGCTCAAGGAAATATAGGTTTCAAAGCTATATTCACCTTCTAATGCTGCCACTTGTTCGATAACTTCTTTTTCAAGCTTGATGGGGTGTCCACCACTGTGTAATAACGCCAACACCAGTGAAGTAAACTCGTGGCCCATAGGCACACCAGCAAAACGCATTTCACCACCTGTTTTCACTGATTTAACCAGCATTGATGGTACCCGTTCATTCGTTGCGTCAGCTTCTACTACACTCACTAATGTCGACATTTCAGCAATGTCTGACACTAATGATTTTAATTCTTTTGATTTGAGGTCATCACCTAAAAATATCGACAATTCAACAGCCGAGGTTAAATTTTGTAAATAGGTCTTTAATTGTTGCTTTAAGTTCGTATCTAGCATGGTTTATTCCTTCGAAAATAGATATTGAATTGGAAAATTTTAAGTTTTTATCTTGCTTTAGGTACTGCCGCGACATCAGTTGGTAACGTCGCGGCTAGTTGGACTTGATGTTAGATTTTGCCAACTAAGTCTAATGATGGTGCTAACGTTTCTGCACCTGGTTGCCATGCAGCTGGACATACTTCGCCGTCGTGCTCTGCAACATATTGTGCCGCTTGAATTTTACGAACTAATTCTTTTGCTGAACGGCCTATGCCTAAGTCATGTACTTCAGCTATTTTGATTTCACCTTCTGGATTAACAACGAACGTACCGCGTAATGCCAAACCGTCATCTTCAATCATGACACCGAAATTACGGGTAATTTTTCCTGTTGGGTCACCAATCATAGGGTATTGAATTTTACCTATAGTGTCTGAACTGTCGTGCCATGCTTTGTGAGTAAAATGTGTGTCGGTAGATACTGAGTAAACTTCAACACCCATTTCTTGCAACTGGCTGTAATGGTCGGCCATATCACCTAATTCTGTTGGACATACAAAGGTAAAATCAGCTGGGTAGAAAAAGAATACTGACCATTTACCGGCAACATCAGCTTCAGAAACTTCAACGAAGTCACCATTACTAAATGCCGTCGCGTTAAAAGGTTTAATTTTTGAATTGATAATAGATTGATACATGCTTATCTCCACTTGTTTGTAAAAGCTTGTGCTGTTTAAGTTGGAATAATATTAAGGCGAACCATTAAATAGGTACAATCGTTTAAATTAATAAATGTAATAGTTAAAAACTATCAATATGAGATGACGTGGTGAGGAAGACTTGCTAATGCAGTCTAGGCATAACTTTGTGCTATAGGGCATAAAAGCTTTGACACTGTTAAAAAGGCACAAATCGATAGATTATAGTATTCGCAGCTTAACCAAGGGGAAAATCATGAATATTAGCCACACTGAAGAAAACACGCAGCAACAGGAAGATGAATTTAACTATATCACCAGCAAGAGTATTGCTAAGCAGAACAAGCAAGCAAAGCAAGGTAATGAGGTTATTATGAGTAAAATATTAGAGCTATTAGAAGATAATGCTTCCAACCATGTTTTAGGCTATAACTAGGTTGCAAGGTAATTTAATGTCAAGCAAGCGCTGATAAATTACTGAGCTAACGCGGCATCACGTTTGTGAATATCAGCATAATGCTTAAGGCGAATATTGAGTAGATCATTATTTTTAATGGCTGCTTTAACAATGCCTTCTAATTCCAACTTTCGCTCCTTTAATAACGAGTGGCTAGAAATAGCAAGATAATGACGAGTTTTATAATCTGGTTGATACACTGTTTTCGCTATTCTGTTTCGTTCACCTAATTTCATTAAAAGTGGTAGTGTACTTTCTTCATAGTGCACAAATGCATCAATACGTTTATGTAATAACAATTCGATATTTTGCACGACCCCAGAGGCACGGAACTTATTGATTCTATTGTCATCATCGAAAGGTTTAAAATATTTAGAATAGCGATTTACGCCAATATATTTGCCAGATAGATCATTGTAGTTTTTGATACTTTGATGGTTTTCTTGTAAGGTGAAAATACGGTATGAAAGTGACTCATAATGCGGCATGATGTAAATAAATTCATCTTGTCTTTCATCCGTTTTCTGAATACCGACAATTAAATCTAATTGGCCATGTTCAATTTGTAGTAACCGCCTAGCAAATGGCATAGTCGACAATTCTAGTGTCATATTAAGCTTTTCAGCAAAATACTTTAAATATTTACTATGTAAGCCATGCCTAAACTCTTCTGCAACCGCAGCCCTAATTACAGGTTTCGTTCCGTCATTCCCATAAGATTGCCCACAGAAAAATAAAGCCATAACGAAAATAAAATTTCTCATTAGCTTATCAACTATTCACGATATCTTAATACATTAACTATGAGTGAAAATTCGCAATTTTCCAGCTTTGCTCAATGTACGAATTTGCCAGCAAGTAGCTTTTGATAATTCCCATCTTTAATCACGTGCTGACCATTAAGCCAAACTTGCTCAATACCTGATGAGTATTTATTCCATGATGAAAAGTCGGCATTGGCTGAAAAGTTTTCAGCATCAAAAATAATAATATCCGCCTGATAGCCTTTTTGTAGTTGACCACGATTTTTCAAACCCAGTATTTTCGCCGTTTGACTCGAGCTTTTATTGATAAATTCACCAACCGTTAACAACGCTTTTTTCTGCACATATTCTTGGTACTTTTGCGGGAAGCTAGCAAATTTTCGTGGGTGACCATTAGTGCCATCGGATGAGGTTACTACCCAAGGTTGTACCATAAAGGTTTCAACATCAGTTGCTGACATATTAAATGAAGCGACCCGTACTTCGCCTTCTTGCACTAATTCAATAGCGGTTGTCACTGCGTCTTGTTGTCGACGCTCAGCAACTTCGGCCAAATTTAGCCCAACTAGTTCTGGTATTTTAAATGCGGTAATTAACAGTGATTTTGGTCCGCCACGACGACGAATGTTTTCTTGAATTTCGGCTCGTAATTTAACGGCTAAGCTCACATCATTTAAACGGTTATGAAAAGCTTGCTGTGAATCTGCCATTGCCCATTTCGGCATGACCGCACTACGTAATTTAGTACCTGAGGCAAGCCACGGATATTGATCCGCCGAAATGCTAATGCCTTGTGCTTGTGCTTGTTCGATTTTTTCAATCGCAGCGGCACTTTGCCCCCAAACATCAACACCTAGGGCTTTAATATGGGCAAGGTGCAAATGTATTTCAGCGGCATCGGCAATATGTATAGCTTCAGCCAGTGCGGCAAGAAAACCAATATTAAAGGTGCTTTCATCACGTAAGTGAGTATCATAAATTCCGTTATACTGACTGGCGATTTTAGCTAACGCTACAACTTCTTCGGTATTGGCAAAGCTACCAGGTACATAATATAAACCGCTCGACAAACCTAATGCGCCAGCTTCCATCGCTTGCCTTAACAACTGAGACATTTCGCGCAATTCTTCTGCACTTGCATAACGCTGTGCTCGCCCCATCACTTGTTCACGCACGCTACCATGACCAACCAACAACGCGACATTAGTGCCGATACCATTAGCTTCAAGCTCTCGAGCAGTTTTTGCGATATCAACAGGACCTTCTCCGTCATTACCATTGACGACAGTGGTAACCCCTTGAGTTAAATAATTAAGGTTATGGTTTTTATCTTGGCTGTACAGTTCTTCTAAGCTATGCGTATGAGGGTCAATAAAGCCTGGGCTGACAATTTTTCCTTCGGCATTAATGGTATTTTGTGCTTGAATGTTATGTTTACCCGATGGATACATACCACAAATTTCATTAGCGCAAATGGCAATATCCATAGCTTGGGCTTCAACATCAATGCCGTTATAAACGGTGCCATTAATAATTAAGGTATCAGCAACCTTTGCTTGAGCATCGTTTACCGAATGACTGTCACTGGCTGACTTTTTTTCAACACACGCGCTGAGCATTAATGCACTACTAATGATCAAAGCTACAGGTAGAACTTGATTCAAACTTATACTACGCATAAATACACTTACTCTTTATTGTGATCAGTACCTGACATCAGCGTTTGCATTAACGTTACTGCGGCATTATTAGCAATAACTTTAATATTATCACGATTAGTTTCATCACCCATTTCATAAGTTATGGCGTGTACTTGATAATTATCAGCAAAATATTGTTTAGAAACGCCATTATTCGGACGGTTACCTGGCTTTTGTATTACGTCAAAATTCGGCATAGCTTGGTCAAGGGCACCTAACCAATGCTTAACAAAATAGCGGTTTTCAACGCCGTAATCTACCGGCATAGTATAAAAGACGTCATGTTGGGTAGAATGAAAATCAACCGCAAACTTTATCTTCTGACCACTAGCAACAAGCGCTTGTAAATGTTGATGTACTTGCGTGGTTTCAGGCTGCTTAAAGGTGATCCAATCTCGATTCAAATCAACGCCATTGGCATTATGACGCCAATTACCCATAGCGACACCATCTGGGTTTAAATTTGGAATAATAAGTAAGTTATATTTTTGACGAAAGCTATCCGCAAATGGGTTGCTCGCCAATAAAGTTTCAACAAAAGGAAATAGCGCTAACGCTCCGGTTACCTCTGGTGGATGCATGCGTCCCAGAATAACCAGCCATTCATTACTACTGCCTTTACTCTCTATTTTATATATAGGTCGACCTTGAATCGATTCACCTAATTGACTATGTTTTACTGAGCTAATAGCTTCTAAATGTTTCGCCCAATCAACATAATATTGATTGTTAATCACTTCTTGTCCGGCAATATAGGTTGCTTGCTGACTAGCACTAACATTAAAAGTTAACACTTTTCCACGATATCTATGCTTATGAACATGCCAAGATTGCATATCGTTACTTATTTTCGGTAAATAACGATTCTCTCGTTTGCCGGCAATTTTAATTGCTACTTTAACTTGAGCTGGCTGATCCGCCACTATTTTAAAAGCGTACCAAGGGCTAGGGTTTATCGGTGTATTTTCTGGCTTGATAATAACCTGAAAACTATTGCCCCCTATGCGCTTACATTCATCCATTCGGCTTGCTTCAAAGTCAGCCAGTAAACGTACACTGCCAATATTACATGCTTGCGCATTATTACTTTTATTTACAACAACCGTTTCCGCACACGAGGCAAGGAGTAGTGTTGAAAATAACCATGAGCAAATTTGTAGTGATTTCTTCATAATAACATCTTAAAAATTGGTATTGTTTCGAGAAAATAAGGCTCGACTAGTGTAATAGTCGAGCCTTAATTATCAACTTAGTCTATGACTAAAAGTCTTTTCTTAAACTCATGTAGAAATAACGACCACGATTTGAATGTAAGGCACCAAAGTAACCGTGTGCTAATTCATCAGCTAATGGTGGTTCTTCATCGGCGATATTTCGCACACCAAAGCGGATTTTAGTGCCATCTAAGGCACTATCGTCGGCAAAACGATAATCAGCATAAACATTCACGCGAGTGAAGCTATCCACTGGCAACATAATAACTTCGTCGTCAACGGTTGCTGTCGTACTGGTATCAATCACTTCACTCACGTAATTAGCATTAATACCTGCTCCCCACTGATTATAATCCCAATCAAGTGAAACTCTTGCGCGCCATTCTGGACGACCATTTTGTTTGATCAAGTCGCCAGCGCCAGCAACTGTTCGGTCTGCCGGTACCGCTGGATTCCCGGCTTCTTGGGCCGCAATTAACTGTGCTGAAATTGAGTCAGCTTCTTGCTCAAACTTATTCAGCTTGGCAGCATTAGCGGTAAATTCAAATTCACCGAAATCAGTTTCCCAATCATAAATCAAACTAAAATCTATGCCTTCAATGTTTCTGACACCTAAATTCAAATAATCATTATTGATTTGTATCACTTCATTGGTATTGGCATCACGAATGACTGCACTATTACTAGAGCCTTCACTTCTTAGTAATGAATCGTAAAGTAAATGTGATGACCCTGGTAAAATACCCACTAAATCTTTCTGCTTAATTTTCCAAGTATCTATGGTAAAAGTCAGATTTTCAGTAGGTTCAAAGATTAAACCAAACGAGGTATTTTCATCATCTTCTGGTTTTAAGTCGGTCGTACCACTACGAATATCAACAATGCCATAAGTTGAATCAAGCACTGGATCATACAAACTATTTGAGCGTGGCACACCTTCCGCTGATACTTGCGGTAAACCAGGTGCACGGAATCCACCCGCGTATGATGCTCGGAAACTTATCCAATCTGCTGGCTCCCAAAACAACGCCACTTTTGGTTTTACTGCACTGCCAACATCAGAAAAATTTTCATATCGGCCAGCCACTTGTAATTCTACATAATGAGAATCAGAGTCAACTAAAGGGACTAAAAATTCTGCATAGGCAGAAGTGACATTACGAGAAGCTTTTGAATCTGGCGTTGGACTGCTACCTAAAACGTCACTACCCGAAAGCTCTTCTCCCGAAATTTGATCAACAAACGGGATTCTACCATCAAGTAATGGATCGCGATCATCTTCAAAGGTTTCACGTCTAAATTCAACGCCCATTGCAATTCCAACATCACCAGCAGGTAAGCTCCAAAGAGCACCATTACTGACTTTAAAATCAACTGATGCCAAGCTTGTTTTTGAATCACGATTAACGTTAACCATAAATTGGTCGATAACACTTTGTGGATTTAAGGTTGTATCACCACTATTTGGATTGTTTACATCACCGCCTGTAAAGATGTTATACGCTAATGAAGGATCAGTACTATTGATTGCCTGCTGAAATTTACTGGCTTGAATACGGTTGGCTGAATCATTAGTTTCTGCCGCAGTGTAAAATGCCGCAGTCTCCCAATCCCAATCGTTATACGTACCTTTCAAACCACCTAAAACACGATAACTAGTATCGTCAACTTCAACATTTCTAGGCCCTGTATCAATTGCTCGATAGCTACGCAATAATACTTCCTCGCCAAATGGGTTATGTGCTGCATCGGCAGAAATAAGAAAACGTTGTGCGGTTAAGTTATGCGTTTGCTCACGAGTACGTTCCGCTTTCGCATTGTAATATGTCACTTCAGAAAAAAAGTCTAAATCGCTATTAATCTCATGCGTAAAATAACTGTAAAAATTTAATCGCCTGACATCAGAAACTAATGAACGAGTAGTGCCGCGATCAAAGCGCTGGTCTCTTGGGAAGCTACCACTGTCAGCACAAACACCACCGTCTAGATTAACCACACAACCAGAGCTCGTATCAGGCTGCAAATGAAAACGGCCTAAAGCGTCCGATTGAAAGTCACCCCAAGGCGTTGCAGTAGAGCGATTATCTAATTGGGTATCGCCAATAAACTCTTCTGGTAGTCCAGGATATTCACGTAAATCATGACTGGCTGAATAAGGACGTTCACTCGCCATCATGCCATTACGATCATAGTAGCTAAATGACGCGGTTAAGTGTGAACGACCTTCATTTAAATCAAAGCCGGTTAAATAACTAAAGGTGGTTTCATCAAGTGATGTACCTTCTGAGCCGCCATATGACAACTTAACTTGATTACCCTCAAAGTCATCTTTAAGTTGGTAGTTTACAACACCAGCAACGGCATCAGAGCCGTATATTGCCGCAGCACCATCACGTAAAACTTGCAAAGAACGTAAGCCTGAAACAGGTAAAGTATTTGAATTTGATGTCGACACAGGAACAAAATTTTCTGATTGTGTACCTGGATGAGTGACAAGTCGACGTCCATTTAGCAAGGTTAAGGTATTACCTGAGCCTACGCCGCGTAAGTTAATTGAAGCAACATCGCCACGGGCATCATTTACACCACCATTACCCGTTGCAGCACCAAAGTTAACAGCGCCAATTTGCGGTATTGAACGTAATAATTCATCACCTGACATTGCCGCCGTATTTTCAATGTCTTTCTCTGTTAATGCGGTAACAGGTAAGGCACCAATATCAGAAGCACGTTTAATATTAGAACCAACAATACTGATTCGTTCAATTTCTTCTTCTTTAGCTGCCGCTTCTTCTGCATTGGCTTGCTGAATAAATGTTGTTTGGGCTGTTAAGGCGGCTAGTACACATAGACTTACCCGCTTTAACTTATGCTTATACATCGCTTGTTGTTTCATCACTCTCACCATCATAAGTTGCATTTATACTGTTTTATTTGTCGAATATTTTTTTATTCGTTTCTTGTTGTTAGGTTCACCATGCCGAATTCATAAACGCAATACTATTGACACTTCGTTTACAACCCATAACCTAAAGTTATAGCAAAGTTACAATTTCAGCCAATTTCTCCTTTCAATCACGTTATCATCCTCATAATTATGCTAAGCTCCCGCGCAAAAATTTTCCTAGCTAACTTCATTAACAGTGAATGAAAGCTGAGTAGCGAGAGTAAAACTTTTGGTTATGACTCTCTTAAATTTTTGAACTGCTGATCGAACGATTATCTCTTTACAATCGAATTTCGATGCATTGTCCATATAAGAATCATGCGATAACGAAAACGCCAAATAGAAAAAGGTTAAATGCTCATATGAATATTGAAATATCTACTACTGAAACGCTGCTCGTTGCTCTTGTCATTCTTTTTGCCGGTTACTACCTTAATAGCAAAATTGCATTTCTAAAAAATAACAACATTCCTGAACCCGTTGTCGGCGGTATTGCTTTTTCCATTCTTTCGGCAATTGCTCACGTGTATTTTGATGTGAATTTTCAATTTGATATGGCCTTTAAAAATCCACTAATGACAGTATTTTTTACTACTGTCGGTTTAGGCGCCAGTTTCACTTTATTACTTAAAGGCGGGCCTAAAGTGGCGTTATTTCTTGGTGTTGCCACTTTATATCTGCTGGTACAAAATGCCGTTGGAGTTTCTGTTGCCGCGGCCACAGGTATGGAGCCATTAATGGGCTTAATCGGCGGTTCAGTGACACTTTCTGGTGGTCATGGTAATGGCGCAACCTACGCTGATTTATTTATTAATGAATATGGCATGCATAGCAGCGTATTTGAGTTAGCCATGGCAGCAGCAACCTTAGGATTAATATTAGGCGGCTTGGCTGGCGGCCCAGTGAGCAAAAAACTCATTAAAAAATATAACCTCAAAGCAGATACTTCTTACCATGAGGAATTAGACGATACCATTACCTTTGATCCAGAAGATCATGACTTAGTTACGCCAAAGAAAATGATGGAAACACTTTTTGTTATTTTACTTTGTATGTATTTAGGTCGTATGGGTTATGAAGCATTAAAAGCCATTGACGTGGTGCTACCTGCTTTTTTAATTCCATTATTATTTGGTGTGGTTATCACCAACCTAACCGAGTTTACTAAAATTTATAAGGTCAGCCGTGCGTGTATCGATTTATGGGGTACCATGGCGTTATCAATATTCCTTGCCATGGCATTAATGTCGTTGAAAATATGGGAACTGGTTAGCTTAGCTGGTCCAATGATATTTTTGATTTTAGTGCAAGCCGTTATGTTAATGCTGTTTGCTTACTTCATCACGTTTAGGGTTATGGGCAAGAACTACAACGCTGCAATCATGGCAGGAGGTCATTGTGGCTTTGGCCTTGGAGCAACGCCAACAGCCGTCGCTAATATGGAATCTTTAGTGTCACGCCATGGTCCGTCACCACAAGCATTTTTAGTGGTACCATTGGTGGGTGCATTTTTTATTGATATCACCAATGCTTTGATCATACAGTTATATTTAAGCTTACCATTTGTTGGTGGTTAACCAAGCCTAGCCCACAAACTTTACTAAGGACGTTGAATGCGCTTACGACATATAGAAATTTTTCATGCCATTTATACAACAGGTTCCATCACTAATGCCGCAAAAATTTTGCATGTATCGCAGCCCTCAGTCAGTAAAGTATTATCACATGCCGAGTTACAGCTCGGCTTCAATCTTTTTGAACGGGTTAAGGGCCGGCTAATTCCGACCGATGAAGCAGAAATGCTTTTTGATGAAGTTGATAAAATTTATCAGCAAATGCGCTCAATAAAAAATACCGCACAGAATATTAAAAAATCTGAGTTTGGTAGTATCGCTCTTGGCGTGACACCCGCATTAGGTTTTGATGCCATTCCCAATGTTATTGCCAATTACCATCAAGACTATCCAAACGTTACTTTTGATATTCAAACCATTCATAACGATGCTGTAATGCAGTCTTTGCTAGAACATAAATGTGATTTAGCAATCCTATTTTCCCCACATAGCATGCCTGGCATTACTTCCATTCCTTTAGCAGAATCAGAATTAGTCATAGTCTATCCGAAAGAAAAATTCCCTAATTCTCCACAGCAATTAACCTTAAGTGAAGTCAGCGATTCAGAATTTATTGATATTAGTGATAGTGGCCCACTCGCTGATATGTTGTGGGCAAGAGCAATGGAAGAAGACATCAGTTTCACATCATCAATTAAAGTGCAAACCTACTTTATTGCTGCTCGTTTAGTGGCACGTGGCTTGGGCGTTTGTGTGGTTGACCGCTACACCGCAGACGGCAATCTGTCAGATAATGTTGCTATTGCCTCTTTTGAACCCGCTCTTACCTTTAACATCAATGCGGTACATTTAGAAAACCGAACTAAATCTAAAGTAATTGATGAATTCATTCCATATTTAAAACAGGGAATTTCAAACAGTTAAAGAGAAACATAACCCCAGGTTATGATCGATACAAGCCTTCTCACTTTTAATGTTTGGTCACTAAGTTAAGCTCGGAATAAGAAAATTTCTGCTATCCCAGCGTTTAAATTTAGGAACTTCATTATGCAAATTGCTTCTCCTTACCTATTATTTATCGGTGATGCCACTGATCAACTTTCGATAAAAATGGCACGTGGCGCGGCAGACTGGCGGCCGGAGCTTTGTGTAGGTGAATACAGCGTTGACGGCTGCACCGTGAGTACAGGCATAAAAAAAATGGACATTGCACAGGCAGCAAGCCAAGGCGCAAAATCTTTTATTTTAGGCTTTGCCAATAGCGGCGGTGTGCTTGAAAAGAAATGGCTACCCTACATTCTAGAAGCAATGGATAACGGCATGGATATCGTTTCCGGTCTACACGACAAACTAACTGATTTTCCTGAAATTGTCGCAAAAGCCCAACAAACGCAACGACAGTTGCTCGATATACGGCATCCAAAAGCTGAGTTCGTTACGGGTACTGGGGTAAAACGCTCAGGTAAGCGTTTACTGACTGTCGGTACGGATTGTTCAGTGGGCAAAATGTATACCTCATTAAGCCTTGAAAAGTCGATGAAAAAACTAGGTTTTGATGTTGATTTTCGCGCCACAGGCCAATGCGGCATTTTAATCGCTGGCCAAGGTGTTGCCATTGATTGCGTTATCTCTGACTTTCTCTCAGGTGCAACTGAGTCACTTTCCCCAAACAACAGTGCTGAACACTGGGATATTATTGAAGGCCAAGGTTCGTTATCACACCCTGCTTTTGCCGGGGTAAGTTTAGGTTTATTGCATGGCTCCCAACCTGATGCGCTAGTCGTTTGTCACGATTTAAACCGCAGCCACATGCGCGGCTTACCTGATAGCCAATTTCCTAGCATTGAAAATACAATCGCTTTGAATGTACAAGCGGCTAAGCTTACCAACCCAAATGCAAAAGTCGTTGGCATTACCGTGAATACCTCGAGTGTCAGCGTTGATGAAGGGCAACGTATTTGTGCTCAACTTAGCGAACAGTTTTCTCTGCCTTGTGTCGACCCATTGCGTGATGGTGCTGATAGTATCATTGCAACTTTAGCATAGGCAAAATAGCGATGACTTTAAGCATTCAGGTTGCTGAGCAACAACTGCCGTTAAAAAACGTTTTCCGTATTGCTCGCGGCGCAAAAACACAAGCCAATGTTATAGTGGTCACCATTACTGACGGCATAAATGCTGGCTGGGCAGAGGCTGTGCCTTATGCCCGCTATCAAGAATCTGTTGATAATGTGAGTCAACAAATACAGGCCTTGTCTTTGCAGGCGATTACTAGTGATAACATTAGTGAATATATTGCAGCCCTACCCGCAGGCGCTGCCCGCAATGCACTCGATTGTGCTTGGTGGGACTTACAAGCAAAACAACAGCAAACCTCAGTAGCGAATTTGCTAGATCTTGCTCCTGCCAAACCTTGTGTAACGGCGCAAACATTAAGTATTGATACACCGGAAGCGATGGCAAAAGCGGTTATTTCATTGAACAACCCACCGCTGGTAAAAGTAAAGTTAGATAATCAAGATATCATAGAAAAAATGACGGCTATTCAACAGGCGGCACCTAACAGCGAGTTTATTGTTGATGCTAACGAAGGCTGGACAATTGATGACCTAAAGCAATGCTGTCAGCAATTAAAAGCATTAAATGTTGTTCTTATTGAACAACCATTACCTGCTGGTCAAGACCAAGACTTACTTCATTTTTCTTCCCCAGTGCCGCTCTGTGCAGATGAGTCTTGCCATACCCGCGCTGAACTTGCGTATTTAAAAAATCGCTATCAAGTTGTAAATATAAAACTCGACAAAACCGGTGGTCTAACCGAAGCGGTATTATTAGCCCAAGCAGCAAAAGCTCAAGGCTTTGAATTAATGCTAGGTTGCATGGTTGGGAGTTCCTTAGCCATGGCACCTGCCGCACTACTCGTTAATGACGCTCAATTCGTTGACTTAGATGGCCCGTTGCTAATCAGCGAAGATCGCCCACATGGTTTTAAGTTTGAACAAGGAATTATGCAACCATTATCTGAAACCCTTTGGGGCGGAACCACCACATTTATCGAAGCAACAAGCGTTATTTGCTAATAATTTCTCTTTACGTTCCCTTTGACATGTATTTATCAATGTCTTGCCCTGCTTGCAGGGCTTTTTTAATTGCTCCCTTAACAACTACAATCCTTTAAATACAAGGCATAAAAAAACCTGCTACGCAGGCTCTTTTAAATATGATTATCTAACTGTTAAAGATTAACATCTAAATGCTCAATAATGGTGGTCATGGTTTGTTGAATTTTCCCCACGTCAGCGGGAATAATGAGGATAGTATTATCACTAGCCATACAACCTAAGACGCCCGACTGTTCCCCCATGTTTTCAATCATTTTAGAAATTAAGGTTGCCGCACCTATCACAGTTTTAATGATAATTTGCATATGGTTGTGCTTTACGTCCAAGATTACAGAATCAATAGCTTGCTGAGCACGAGGAATGTGTTGTTTTTCTGGTAAACGGTACACGGCATCATTATTATGGTTACGAATTTTTATCGCGCCAACTTTATTCAGTAAGCGCGAAACTCGTGTTTGCGTGACATTTTCAAAACCCCGTAATGATAAAGCTCGCGCTAATTGAAGCTGTGAGCCAAACCGTTGGTTTTGCAGCAAAGATTTAAAGGTATCTAGTAACTCTGGCTCTGCAACACTCATACTCTGTAAACTTCCTCTTTGCCAACTCTACTAAAAGCTGGCTTCAATTCTTGTCGGGTTAAAATTTGATCACAACAGGTGCAGATACAGCTTTATCAACACCAAGGTATGCCGCTTGATAACTCAAGGTATTATAAAAATTTGGTTGCGGCTGTTTACTATAAGCACTTTGCCATTCAATTAAGGCAAAATCGTCAATATTCACTTGCGAAGTTGTGCCGTCTTGCAGTTGAATTTCAGCCAACACGCGATAACTTTTATAACCAATACGCGGGGAATTAAAATCCAATTCAACATTTTGCCAAGCATTACTTGCTGACAATTCAGTTGAGCCTATTAAGTGTTTGGGACTATTTTTAAAGGCGTCAAAAAGTTTCTGACGGGTCTTTCTGCCTTGCCAATAGAAGTTAATTTTTACCGGCGCTTGCACGTTAAATTTAGCCTTTATCGTCATTGCACTACTGGCTTTATAAACACGTCGAAAACTTTGCATACCAAAAATACTGCTCTTTTCTGAGCCAACCGTAACCGCCAAACTATGTGCTCCGCTGGCACCAAAATTATTTAATGTGGTTGCATTGCGGTCAAATAACCAACCACGCTCTGGGCTATCAAAAAGTGCAAAACTTTCAAAGTCACTACCGTTAATTAAGTTAGTGCCAACACGATAGGCAACTTCACTATTAGGCATTTGAATTTCACTAATACTTTGATGCCATGGTAACTGATAAAGCTCAGTTGTTCTTTCATTATCAGCAATATCAATCGCCAACCGTAATTTATTGCTCGGCGGCGTTCTTATAGTATTTGAATTTGAACCAATAACGCCATGTCCGCCTGATTGAGAGATAACAGTATTTCTTTGCTTCGAAAGTTCGGTTAAACGTTTCATTACGGTGTAGCGATGCATACCCGTCGCTGGTGTTGGCTTATAACCTTTAACATATATCGGCACGATTTCAGCGCGATGGAATTTACCCTCATCTAACCAGACATAGAGAATAAAACTGTGTTGAGTGGCACTAAAGTTCTGATCAAAAATAAAATTCCCCATCGAATAAGCAATAAGCTTATTGTTGTATAGCTCCAAGCCTTGGGTAACATGAGGATGATGCGCTATTGCCAACGCCGCACCAGCATCTAATGCTGACTTTAAACGCTGCTCGGTGACACCGGTGGGATTATTGGCGTATTCCTGACTGCCATGATATTGCACGATAGTGACTTTATCTTCGGCAACCTGCTTGGAAACGGATGCTAAAATGTTTTCCATTGAACCATAGGCCGCACCACCATGCTGATGATTTGCGGTTTGTGTTGGGTTAGCACTACCTTCCCAACCAACATAGCCAAGCATAGAGAATTCAGTGTCTTTTATCGTTTGCGAATGTGCTTTTAGTGCCATTTTTTCATTTACGCCAGCACCAGAATAAGCCAGTTCACTATCATCTAAAAACGCAAGCGTAGAATGTAGCCCAGAATCCATATAGTCATAAGTATGATTGTTACCTAGGGAAACATAATCCACGCCCGCCCATGTTAGCGCAGCTAATGTTTCCGGCTCTGAATAAAAGGTCACAGATTTTGGCGCTCGTTCAGCCGGCTTTTCGTCAGCAATTTGCGTTTCCAAATTAACCGCTGCGTAATCAGCCAAGCTCATATATGGCTTAATATGCTCAACTATGGCTTTACTGCCAGTTAGCTTATCTTCCGATTCAATCAGTACTTCATCGCCAAAGTAAGGTTTGTAGTAACGACGTCCCATCATAACATCACCAGCAAAGGCTAGCATGACACGCTTTTCAGCTTTTTTAACTAGAGTTATATCTGCGATAGTTGCTGCATTTTGTGAAAGTTCATAATGACTAAAGGTTTGGATGCTAGGAAAGTAACCTTCTTTGTTGACCTTTAACTGATAGATATCTGCCGATGGCAATTCAATGCTGAATTGACCACTCTTATCTGTACTATGAGTAACACCATTGATAACAACTTTAGTGTCGGTTAACGCCGCCGCTTGTTCATCAATCACCTTGCCTTGCAACGTATATTGCGCAAAGGAAAAAGCATGGTGACTAATAAAAACTAAAAAAGCACAAAAAAATGTCCGCAACATAAGGTATCCAAATCCAAAGTATTTGTTCCAGTATATAGCTTTCCTATAACTATTTTCATTCCTAAATAGATGGTAGGTATAACTTCAAGGTATGGCTTTAAATCACTTAATGGCAGGCAAAAAAATGCCCCTCATTTAAGGAGCACATTATAAATATAAAACAAAACATAAAACTGTATAAACAAAACCGAGGGGGAGAATCTCTTATTAACTCAGAGCCTTGAATTTACAATAAGTTCAAATTAGTTTTGAAAAAAATCAATTAATTTTTAGCGATAACTCATCACCTTTAACAGGTAAAAAAACAGATAAAAAAAACGCCCCTCAATTGAGGAGCGTATAACATAAATAAAATGCAATTTAATAAAACAAAAACCGAGGGAGAATCTCTTGCTAAGTAAGACGATCTTCGTAGTTGTTAGTTCAATTTTATTTAAAATAATTTTTAAATAAAATTCAAAAAGCTTCTAACACGCCAATTTTAAAGGCTTATAAGTAAATTAAAATCTGTTAAATTTCGTCAAAACCTTGCTGCTGAGCAATTAAATTTAATACTTTGGTCAGTTTTTTACCTAAATAGCCTGACAATAGTTTTGGTATTTGCTGTAAAAGCGATAATTCCGACGCTGTTATTGCCACATAACAATCCAATAATTTATTTTCTGAAGATAGTATATAAACATCATCAGCTAAAACGTCTTTTTTAATCGCATTTTCGACGCTCTCACTACTGCTATCAAATTCATCACTACAGACAAGGTTAAAGTTGATCAGCAATATATTTTCTTCATCACCGTACCAGTTCGCGGTCATGGTATGAAAGTTTAACTGCGCTTCTAGTTTATTGCTCACTGCGGCGATATTACCAATTTTCGCAACTAAGCTATCACTAACGTGAATAGAAATTGGCAGTTGTTCGGTCATAATGTCCATAGCTAAAAACCTTGATATCGATATAACATTTTCAAAAAAAGAAAATGGTTTATACTGAACATGGTAAAGCCTTGTTAACCTTACTTCAATCTTGATTTCTGCAGGTAAAGCTTGCAATTTTAGGTTGAATCTTTAAGCTAACGAGCGTTAACGTTTAACTTAGTTCTACTGAATCGGAATTTTAAATTTATTGTGAAGTTATTTTTCAGCAAGCAGTTTATTCTAATTGTCATGGTAATGTTTAGCCTTATTGGCCAATCATCTGCCAGCATGATGATGTCTTGCGATATGATGAATATGTCTGATATGCCAATGTCACACAGTATGGATTCAGCAGAACACTCCATGGACATGTCAATGGATGCCAGTACTACAACCAGTAAGACCGCTGATTGTTGTCAAGAAAATTGTGATTGCGCCACCGCAAATTGTAATCCTAATTCTTATACTAATAGTTTAACCACACTTGCCATTACACCGCTATATTCAGACAGTAGCAACCAAGAAGTTGCCTTACCACAAACGCAATTTCTAAATTACTTATTCAAACCTCCCATTTCATAACACCCTAGGATCAGTGCGCCTAAATTTAGGCCAGCGTCCCAAAATATTTAACGTTTAATTTCAATTATCTGCCCTCTTTACTCATTTTAATGGCGATAAAAACGAAACTAAACACAGCTTTAAATAGAATTTTTTAAGAAGAACAACCATGCTAGCATTACCTATATTTTTACCGCTACGCCAATCATTTAGTCATAGTGCTAAATATAAATCACCCAAAGCGATAAAGACTTTTGCACTATTATTTTTGATGACAGTATCAATCATTTCTAGCCAAAGCCTTGCCGCCAATACGTCAGCCAATAACGACATGAACACGCTAAGTTTGGCAAAAGCCATTAAGCAAGCACAAGCGAATGACCCTTGGCTTACCGGTAATCGTCATCAACAACAAGCCTTGGAATCATTGAGTATCGCCGCGAATACCATGGCCGATCCGAAAGTGTCTATCGGCATGGCAAACATAGCTGCCGATTCCTTGCACTTTAACCAAGAGCCAATGACTCAATTCAAACTCGGTGTCAGTCAAATGTTCCCACGTGGTGATACCTTAACCTTACGCAAAAAGCAGTTAAGCACCGAAAGTAAGCAATACCCTTACTTGCGCCAAGATAGAGAGTCAAAAGTCGCGGTAACCGTTGGTACACTCTGGCTTAACGCTTATAAAATGCAGCAAAGCATTGCCTTGATTAAAGAAAATAAAAGCTTATTTACCCAGTTAATTGATGTTGCAGAAGCGCGCTATTCTTCCACGATTGGGCAAGCACAGCAGCAAGACATTATTCGCGCAGAATTAGAGCTAAGTCGTATCGACGATAAACTAGTACAATTCGAGCAACAGAAAAATGCCTACATTGGCCAGTTAAACCAATGGTTGATGGCAACAGAGCAAAACGATAACGATCACTTCGCTAATAATTTCACAGTCGAACTGACTAGCCAACTGCCAAAAATCGACTTACAAAATAAAGCGTTAATTATGGCAAAGCGTCACTATTCCAATGCCGAACTCGTCAGCTATTTCAGCAACCATCCTGCGGTTGTCGCCATAGACAATAAAATAAAATCGGTTGCCTTAGGCAAAGCGCTAGCAAAACAAAAATATCAACCTGAATGGGGCATCAACGCCAGTTATGGCTATCGTGGTGACGACGCCACCAATAGTAGCCGTGCTGACTTATTTTCAATCGGTATCACCTTTGATGTGCCGCTATTTACCGAAAATAAACAAGATCAACAACACAAAGCAGCGGTATCAAAAACTGAAGCGGTTAAAACTGAAAAGCAATTATTGCTACGACAATTGCTCGGCGCTTTTTCTTCTGCAAAAGGCCGCTTATTACAACTTAATCAACGTCAGGCATTATTTGAGAAAAAACTCCTGCCGCAATTTCATCAACAGGCAGAAATTGCCTTAAACGCTTACACCAACGACAGTGGCGATTTTGGTGAAATTGTTCGCGCTCGCATTGACGAATTAGACGCCACCATTGATCACCTAAGCATTACCGTTGAACAGCAAAAATTACATTTAGAACTTAACTATGTTTTTAGCCAAGCTAATCAAACAGCAACCTTCACGCCCGCAACATTAGCCAAGCAATTACAGGATTAGCATAATGACAACAGATAAAAAAACACTTCTCAATAGCATGGTTCGCGGAGCTATTATCGCCATTCCAAGCATTTTATTTGGTGGCTGGTTAAGTTTTAATTTTTTTGCCAATTACCCAGCAGAAACAGGCTCAGCTGAAATAAACTCGACATCGAATGATGAAGCCAAGCCTATGTATTGGGTTGCACCAATGGACGCAAACTTTCGCCGTGATAAACCTGGCCTTTCTCCTATGGGTATGGAGCTAGTGCCCGTCTATAAAAATAATAACGCAAATGATGAAGTCGGCACAGTTACCATCAACCCAAGTATCGTCAATAACATTGGCGTTCGTACTGAAAAAGTCAAAAACGCAAGTTTACAAACGCAAATAAAAACTGTCGGTTACGTAAACTATAACCAAGACAAACTAGTACATATTCATCCACGCGTAAAAGGCTGGATAGAAACACTCAATGTAAACGCCGTTGGTGATACAGTTAAAAAAGGTCAGGCAATTTATTCGTTATATTCTCCTGAATTGGTCAATGCCCAAGAAGAGTTTGTACTGGCACTTTCACGTAAGAATACCCGCTTAATTAATGCCGCAAGAAACCGTTTATTAGCACTGAATATTCCTGATCGCGCAATTGCTGAACTACAACAAAGCCGTAAGGTACAACAGCAAGTGACTTTCTATGCGCCGCAATCAGGCGTGGTCGAAAACTTATCAGTACGTGAAGGCTTTTATGTACAACCTGGCACTATGTTGTTTTCTATTGGCGACCTTACTGAAGTTTGGGTTGAAGCCGAAGTATTAGAGCGCCAAGCCGGTTTTGTGTTTGTTGATGACAATGTTGAAATGACACTAGACTTTCTGCCCGGAAAAACTTGGCAAGGCAAAGTAGATTATATTTACCCAACATTAGACAGCCAAACCCGTACCATGAAAGTGCGCTTACGATTTAATAATCACGACCTAGCGTTAAAACCAAATATGTTCGCACAGGTGATTATTGACGGAAAACCCTCACCAGAAACCATAGTGATCCCGAAAGAAGCGTTAATTCGCACCGGCACGCAAGACCGTGTGGTATTAGCAATGGGAGAAGGTCAGTTTAAATCAATCGCCGTAGATGTTGGGCGCAGTGATGGCAAGCAAATAGAAATCCTTTCAGGCTTATCGGCAGACGACACTATCGTCACCTCAGCACAGTTTTTATTAGACTCAGAATCGAGTAAAACCTCCGACTTCAAGCGCATGTCAGCTATGGATATGGATATGGATATGGATATGGATATGGAACATACTGCCCAGCCAGTTGCCCATGCACAAGTTGTTGGCACCATAAACAGTATCGATGTTGACACCAGAACCGCCAACATCAGTCGAGGACCAATAGAAAAATGGCAACGCCCTGCTGCGACATTAGATTTTTACATCGCGAATAATATTGCCCTTGCCAAGCTTAATCAAGGTATGGAAATTAACTTCACTTTTGCCGTAGAAAATGGCGAATTTACCGTTATTACCTTGCACGATGCAGCTACCTCTATTGCTGATAACGACCATAATCATTAAGCCAAGACCAAGGAAATTATTATGATAGAACGTATTATTCATTGGTCGGTGTTCAATCGATTTTTTGTCTTACTCGTCACCTTAATCATTGTTGGTGCAGGTATTTTTGCCTTTAAAAACACCCCGATTGACGCGATACCTGACTTGTCAGACGTGCAAGTGATCATCAAAACCAGTTACCCCGGGCAAGCACCACAAGTAGTGGAAGACCAAGTGACTTACCCATTAACCACGGCAATGTTATCGGTACCCGGCGCTCGCACTGTCCGTGGCTACTCATTTTTCGGTGATTCTTATGTTTACGTAATATTTGATGACGACACCGATTTATATTGGGCACGTAGTCGAGTATTGGAATATTTATCACAAGTTGCCGCCAACTTACCTAGCAGTGCTAAACCACAATTAGGGCCTGATGCAACGGGTGTCGGCTGGGTCTATCTTTATGCCTTGGTCGATAAAACCGGCCAGCATGACATCAGCCAACTGCGCTCCATTCAAGACTGGTTTTTAAAGTATGAATTACAAACTGTTGCTGGTGTTTCTGAAGTCGCTGCTATTGGCGGCATGGTTAAGCAGTACCAAATATCGGTAAATCCAGATAAATTACGCGCGTATGGTATTCCACTGAGCTTAATTCAAACCGCCATTAAACAAGGCAACCAAGAAGTAGGTGCCTCCGTAGTGGAAATGGCTGAAGCTGAATATATGGTTACCGCCTCAGGCTATATTGAAAATGTGGAAGACCTAGAAGCTATTCCACTTGGTATGAACGCCAAAGGCGTACCGCTGCAACTAAAAGACGTTGCTGATATTAATTTGGGTCCACAAATGCGTCGTGGTATTGCCGAGCTTAATGGCGAAGGTGAAACCGTTGGTGGCGTAGTGGTGATGCGCTTTGGTGCCAATGCCCAACAAACCATTGCTGGCGTAAAAGAAAAGTTAAAAAGCTTACAACAAGGTTTACCGGATGGCGTAGAAGTGGTCACAGTTTACGATCGCTCAGGCCTTATTGAGCGCGCTGTTGATAACTTATGGTCAAAGCTCATTGAAGAATTAGCGGTAGTGGCCATTGTTTGCGTGGTGTTCCTGTTTCATGTCCGTTCTTCGATAGTTGCAGTTATTAGCTTGCCATTGGGCATTCTGGTTTCTTTTATCATTATGTATTTTCAGGGCATTAACGCCAATATCATGTCGCTTGGCGGTATAGCCATTGCCATTGGTGCGATGACCGATGGTGCCATTGTGATGATCGAAAATATGCATAAGCATATGGAAAAAACACCACTTACCGAGCAGAACCGATGGCAAATTGTCGCCAAATCGGCCTCCGAAGTTGGCCCTGCATTATTTTTTAGTTTGCTGATCATCACGGTAAGTTTTATGCCGGTGTTTATTTTAGAAGCACAAGAGGGCCGAATGTTTAGCCCGCTGGCTTACACAAAAACTTACGCCATGGCAGCTTCAGCAGGTTTAGCCATTACCTTAGTGCCAGTATTAATGGGTTACTTTATTCGCGGCAAGGTTATTTCTGAGCGCAAAAATCCAGTCAATCGAGCGTTAATAGCCGCTTATATGCCGTTATTAAAAACCGTTTTACGCTTTCCTAAAAGTACCTTATTCGCAGCACTAATTGTGACCTTAATTGGTTTTTCACCTATCGACAAAATTGGCAGTGAATTTATTCCACCACTTGATGAAGGCGACTTAATGTATATGCCAACCACTTACCCTGGCATTTCTATTGGTAAAGCGCGAGAAATTTTACAGCAAACCGATAAGCTCATACGCACCATTCCAGAAGTAAAAACCGTATTTGGCAAGGTCGGACGCGCTGAAACGGCAACCGACCCCGCACCGCTAACCATGATTGAAACCTTCATACAATTTAAACCGAAATCTCAATGGCGAGAAGGCACAACCACAGATACTATTCGCAAAGAATTAGATGCCATTGTCCGCTTTCCAGGTTTAACTAATGCTTGGGTCATGCCGATTAAAACCCGCATCGATATGCTAGCAACAGGCATTAAAACCCCTGTCGGCATAAAAATAGCGGGCAGCGATTTAAAAGTCATTCAAGATATCGGACTAGATATTGAAAATATCCTGAAAGATCAACCGGGCACGGCATCGATTTATTCCGAACGTGTCGCTGGTGGCCGTTATATCAAAGTTGATATTAACCGTAATAAAGCCGCGCGATACGGTTTAAATATTGCTGATGTTCAACAAGTGGTCGCAACCGCAATTGGCGGCATGAACGTCACTCAAACCGTTGAAGGTTTAGAACGTTATCCGGTTAATTTACGTTACCCGCAAGACTACCGTGACTCGCCAGAGCAATTACAATTACTGCCTATTGTTACGCCAGCAGGACAACGTATTTCACTCGCTGATGTCGCCGACGTTTATGTTGAGGATGGCCCGCCAAGTATTAAAAGTGAAAACGCTCGCATTAATGGCTGGAGTTTAATCGATATCGAAAATATTGATGTTGGTACGTATGTTGAACAAGCAAAAGCAAAACTCGCCGAAGAACTAGTACTACCTGCAGGCTATTCCATTTCATGGGCAGGTCAGTATGAATACATGGAGCGGGCTAAAGCTAAACTCAGCTACGTGCTGCCGTTAACGCTCGCCATTATCATTATTTTGTTGTACTTGAACTTTCGCAATTTTGTTGAAGTTGCCATTATTATTGCCACTTTGCCGTTGGCAATGATCGGCGGCATTTGGCTAATGTATCTTGAAGGCTTTAATTTTTCTGTCGCGGTTGGCGTTGGCTTTATCGCACTTGCAGGTGTTGCGGTGGAAATTGGCGTCATTATGTTAGTGTATTTAAACCAAGCCTTTAAGGAAAGTATTGAGCAACATCAAACTAACAAACTTCCTTTTACAATGAAGGAATTAACTCATGCTATCCTTCAAGGCGCGGGCATGCGTGTTCGGCCAGTAATGATGACGGTAGCCACTGTTATTATTGGATTGTTGCCGATACTATATGGCACAGGAACAGGCTCAGAAGTGATGAGCCGCATTGCTGCGCCTATGGTTGGCGGCATGGTTAGCGCAATTTTATTAGCTTTGCTTGTGCTGCCTGCGGTATATTTTCTATGGAGAAAGTCACAATTAAAACTGTAAGAAAGCCAAAAATGCTTTTTAAAATCAGCCACAAATTACATAAGTGGCTGATGTTATTTATTGGTGTGCAATTCGTTATTTGGTCGGTTACCGGCGCCTATATGGTGTTTTTTGATATTGACTATATTCACGGCGACAGCCTGATCATTAATCACCAAACTAAAATAAAGCCCGAAAATTTAACTTACTCAACACAAACACTTTTTCAGCAATATCCCAATGCGGAAAACTTAAGTGTCGGCATGCTCGTCAATCGTGAGGTTTATCGTTTTAACATTGATAAACAGGCCTTTATGGTTGATGCCTCCGATGGGAAGTTATTGTCACCAATAAGTGAACAGTCGGCTATTATCGTGGCTGAGCACTTTTATGCTGATGATGGTGAAATCATTAACGCCGAGTTAATCACTGAAAATCCTCCTTTTGAATTAAGTTCACGGCACTTGCCAGCATGGCGAGTGAATTTCGATAACTTTGCTGCACCTGCATTATACATATCAGCCAGCACCGGAAAGGTGGTCACTAAACGTCATGAATTCTGGCGGCTGTTTGACTGGATGTTCCGCTTTCATGTGATGGATTATGACGACGGCGGCAATGTCAGTAATTGGTTTTTATTTATCATCGCATTATTAGCACAATTCGCGGTATTAAGTGGTTTGGTATTAACCTACTTTAAAGTGATAAAACCTGCATTTAACAATAATCAAAAGCGCAGTAGAAAAGCAACGTTAACTGCACAAGATAAGCCGTTAAACAGTGGTGGTGAATCATGATGTTCTGGACCAAGAAAATACATAAATGGGCATCTTTACTGATAGGTTTGCAGCTACTTATTTGGGTATTTAGTGGCTTAGTGTTCAATGTGATTGATCATAAAAAAGCCCGCGGCAATGCTTATCGTCAAGCACCCACCGCCTCTGAACATATAGTCGCTGAAAAAGATTTGCTGCCTGTTGAATCAATCTTAAAAGCCTATCCTGATACGGTAGAACTGACACAAACAAAACTGTTAGCAACACCGTATTACTTGTTGACGCAAGAACAAGGTTTGTATCGTCACTTTGCTAATCGTTATTTGTTGGTCAATGCACTAACAGGTGCATTAACCCAAGTTGATGAGCAATTGGTAACACGTATAGCAAAAGCCAGTTACAACGGCCCAGGTGAATTAACCTCAGCGACCTTGTTAACATCTAATATTGCAGATTACCCAAAACAGAAAAACCCAACTTGGCAAATAAATTTCAATGATGATTTAGAAACCAGCGTTTATGTTGAACAAGGCTCAGGGCGCATAGTTGGCCATAGTAATAATGATAAACGCTTTGCTGGCTTTTTCTTTATGCTACATTTTATGGATTACGGCGACGAAGGCAGTTTTAACAACATTCAAATTATGCTGTTTGCTTTTGTCACTTTGTGGTTAACGCTTTCAGGGTTTATTTGGGCTGTGCATATGCTGAAAAATGGGCGGTACAGATTACGAAACTAACTACTGACAGCAACCCATCTGAAGTTTCACTAACCATCTGAAATTATTGCAATTAATCTATTCAAATTAAAAGATATTACTGAGCCATCTCAGTAATATCCAGCTATGTACAAAAATCTACATTTATTTTCTATCTTATGCACTGATAATCGCGCATATTCACAGCAATTATAGAGAATGGTTAAACTAAAATAATGGCAAAAGAATTTTTTACACTATCTGAACTTGCGCTTAAATTACGACGAAATGTATTGTTTGTCAGTGTACTTTGCTTCACTCATTTTGCTGTGGTTTCATTATCCACACTAAAAGTGTTCAATGTGTCTATACCTGATAAGTTTCTAAATATTGGACTACCAACATGCTTAATATGGTTTGCACTGAACTATTTTTACATATTATATGCAGAATATACCCAATGGAAATCTAGCTTTATTGAAGAAGTTGACGTACCAGAGGGGATGACGGAAAAAAGTTGGAAAACACGCACATTAATACCCGAAATTCGTCAATTAACAAATTCTTCTATACAAATTCACGCCGAGTTTACTATAGCAAAAGGTTATAGCCCAGGTAGACCAGTAACAGTGGAAGGCACAAACGCTGACACTGAAGAATTATTAATCAATATAGAAAATAATGTAATGTCTGCCATTAAAACAGATGTTGCAAGAATTGTTAGCTTTCAACGTGCGAGCAAGCGCTACAATATGGCAAATCAACTGCGATTTTATATTTTAGATTCAGCCGTTCCTTCCATCACAGTACTAACAGCAATTCTGGCTAGTTTTAGTGTTTTTAAATTTTAGATGGTAAATCTTCAGTCTTTTAATAAATTCACCAAGAAATCAGTATTAAATTTCAAGATTCAATACTGGCTACTATTTTTAAGTACTCATCACTTTTCTAAATTAAACTCAAATTCAATTTCCAAAAACTTTTCTCCACCAGCCTCTTCAGGGTAACGCCATTGGCTTAAGGCTTTCTTCGCTGAAAGTTCAAGTGCTCGGTCGCTATGCTTGTTCATACCACTAACATCAATCACTTTGCCTGAATAGGAAATGCGATATTGCAGTTTTACCTTGCCCGATTTACGTGAGTAAAGTGCTGATTTAGGGTATTCAGGCATCACCTTATGAGTCGGCTTTATATCAAGTTTAGGCTGTTCAATTGCCGGCACATTAACGTCGTCAGCCATTGGCTTATTTAATGCCATTTCTGGTTTGGCAATATCTGTGCTCGCTGTTGGTACTTCACTAATAACTTTCGGTGCATTACTTATCGGTTTTGGCGGTAACGGTGGCGTTGCTGGTGGAGGTGGTAAAGTCACTTCTTCAGGTTTTACTTCAGTAATTTCGACCACTCGCACTGAGTGTTGTTTGTATTGCTGCTTTGAACCATGCACAGCCGGTTCAGCAAAGTAGGTAATAATTGCCATAACGCCAAATGAAGCTACACCACCAGTTAGCAATAGCGCTAACATGTGCCACAGTGAACGGCTTGGTTTAACAGGTATAGCGGTATTTTCTAAATCAACCCTTGGCGCGTCGACTTGTTGTTTTCGTTGTTGATAAAGGTTGGAGAGTTCTTTATCAAATTTATCGGCACTCATGATGATGTTCCTAACAAATGACTTAAATTATTGCGGGCGTAACGTAATCGGCTTTTAACGGTTTCAAAACTGTCGTTAGTTAATTGCGCAATCTCATTTACTGAAAAGCCTTCCTGCTGAAAAATAAACGCTTCACGTTGTAAAAATGGTAACTGGGCAAGTGCAGCATTAAACTGGTTTAGTCTATCAGCGACTTGCAGCGATTTTTCCAAGTTTACGGTTAGCATTTTGTTTTCATCTAATAACTGACTTTGCCATTTTTGTTGGCGTCGAAATTCGTCAATTAAGGTATTGCGGGCAATGGTAAATAACCAGCTTTTTACATTACTCTGTGGCTTACTATGCTGTTGCCTAGCACTATAAGTTTTCATAACTTTTAACCAAGTCGTTTGTACCACATCTTCTGCCAACTCTTTGTTCGATTGACTCAATAAATAGTGATAAAGCGACAAATTAAATTGCTCAACCAGCAAAGACAAGTATTTGTTTTTGCCAGTTGAGATATAGTTTGCCAGCAACTTTGCTGGGCTAGTGGTGGGGTTATACCAGCCTTTGATCATTGACGGTAACTGCAAATTTTCATCCTAATTGTACTGATAGTATGCTGAATTAACCTGAACCATGTTGAGCGTAGTTTAACTAAGTTGAGCTTTGTTGGTTCATGTTGAAATCAAGTTGTACGGTTAAACCCTTTTGCACTATAGTTTTACCATCTTCTGATTTCGCACGATACTTCCATTTTCTTAATGCTTGTCTCGCGGCTTTATTAAATACACGCTTGGGCTCTGCGTCAATCACTTCTATGTTAGTTACACCGCCAATTTCATTGATATCAAAGCGAAGTTTTACCCAACCTTCAATACCATCACGCGCTGCCTCAACAGGATACTTAGGATTAATGCGCACAACAGGCCTTGCATCACTGTCACGACTGCCACCTCCCATGGTTAAACTCGGCCCCGTACTAGCAACTTTTATTTCAGGGTTACCATAGTCAAAATCGCCATCCACAATGGTTTCTGTAGGTGTAATAGTCGTTGTTGGCATGGGCTCTGGCGCCGGCGGTGGGTTGTTTTCAAAACGCACCCGTTCAACTGCTGGCTTTTCGTCTGGTACTTGGGCAAATTCAACCACCGGAGTTGGTAACATTTCTGCCGGAGCTACTTGATCGTTGTTCACTAAAAATGCCATAAAAGCAAATAAGCCAAAGGTAGTTGCACCGGCAAGAGATATTATCATTATCATTTTTTTCATCGTCGTTCCTCAATGTACAATAGTTTTGATTTAAAGAGGTGTGATCACACGCTAAGTCAGTGGCCAATTCCTAACTTTCGATACCAATTCAATTAAGTTATTGCCCATTTGTGCAGGTTAAAACACACCAAAGCTTCGTTGCTCTCAATCCCAATAGCTTGCTATTGCTCAATCAAGCGTCTTGCCTTGAATTATTTTTCCTATGCACAACAAGTCCACAAACTTAATAGAACTGGTATTAGTAAAACGATGGGGAATTAAAAAAGGGGTTAAATAAGTTTAATTTTTTAAATGAAATTTAAATATGTGCTTGAAGAGGTTTATTGCTTTGGCTTACTTTTCACAGCGAAAAAAATTCTATTAAGTATGTCACCTAAAATATAATATCCAAGGAATTGTCCAACGAGAAAGATGACCATTTTTGGCCAGAATGCCGTTTCCTCACTAAAAAAACTTAAGGCAAAACGCGCTGGTGCAGTAAAAATTTGATAACCGGGGAATGTGAAATCTATAAAGTTATAGTTAACAATAAAAGCTATAAGGCCAATAACTACACCAAAGATGGCGCACATAATAGAAGGTCTAACATGAGCTTTTATTATCATTAAAAAAGAAGGAAAACTAATACCATTCATACATAACCTTATTAAAGTCGAAAACTGTCGCTTCAACTAGCTATGTTACTCGTTTTCGCTATAACTATTAACTTGAATTTAACACTTCAATCGTTACACTGGTTGCCCGATTTATTATCTAGAATGATGTAATGAAAAAATTAATTACCCTTTGTACAGTCGCACTAGCTTTTTTAAGCGCAACAACTTTTGCTGAAACCTTAAAAGTTGCGTCATGGAATATCGCTTGGTTAGGTTCGCACGAATACAACAAACGCAGCGATGCTGATTATAAAGAGCTTGCTCGCTACGCTACACAGTTAGATGCTGATGTTATTGCCATGCAAGAAGTTGAAAGCGCCGAGTGGGCTAGAAAAATTTTAGGCGATGATTATGAATTCTTTTTCACCACTAAAGACTGGGTACAACGTGTTGGCGTTGCTGTAAGAAAGGGCAGCGGTTATAAAGCTAAAGGTATTGAATACGTTGAACTTGACCAAGGTTTGGCTCGTCGTGGCATGGATGTTACCTTAACTAAAAATGATAAAAGCGTCCGTTTGTTAGCCGTGCATATGAAATCAGGTTGTTTCGATAAAGCCTTAGATCAAGCCAGCATTGCTAAAATGCCAAACACCAACGAAAAAGAAGAATATGCAAAAACGGCTTGTGCTGAATTAGCAAAACAAGCAATACCACTAGAAGCCTGGGTTGATGCCCGTGCTAAAGAAGGTGTCCCGTTTATTTTATTAGGTGATTTTAACCGTCGTTTTGTGCGCGATATTTCGTTAAATCACAGTGAAATTCAAGGTTTATGGCAGGCAATTGATGATGACGGTGCTGAAGCACTTTGGGCGCCTACCATTAAAGCGGAGTCAAAATGTTGGGGTGGCTATTACAAAGATTATATCGACCATATAATTTTTGATCCGAAAGCAAAATCTCATTATGTTGAAAACTCGTTTGATCAGTTAGTATTCGAACAGAAATATAGCCGAGAAGTTAGTCAAAACTTAAGTGACCACTGCCCTATTTCAGTAGAGCTAGCAATGTAGTTTTACAGTCACAATTAAAACAAATAAAGTCCATTATTAAACACTAATAATGGGCTTTTTTTACAAAAATTAAATTTTAAACTAGTCTCGCCAATAATTGTTAGCCGCCGATACGGTTTGAAAATTTGTCGCGATAACTTGTGAAGAGGCAATTAAGTTTTCTGAGTTTTCGCTATAGTCTGGCCTAAGTTTGCTTCTTACCGCATCTGATGGTTGGGTATACTTAACCCCCATTCTTGATAGTTTTATTGCTAGTTCGTAACCTTCTTGCGCTGTTTCCGTTATTAAACTTGTTAACCATTGTTCTGACATAATTCATTCCTCATTTTTATTAAATTCCAGCCTAAAAACCCGTAAAGCAGCCACTTAGTGCACATTCATTTAATATAAATAAGAATGAGTGCTAATTATTCACTGCTAGGGTTAACAAGCTGATGACAAATTTCAATAACCGTTTCCGCTTGCTCTTTTGATAGCTTACTCATACAAAAAGCCTGCTCAGTAATTTTTGAACTCTGCTGCGATAACAATTTACCGGCATCAGTTAGTGCGATATTTTTTTGTCGTTCGTTACCCGCTAGCATTTGGCGTTCAATTAACTCTTTTTGTTCTAAACGTTTTAAAAGCGGAGTCATGGTCGCTTTACTGAGCTTGGCATTTTTTGCCAGTTCACTTATCGAAATATTATCTTTTTCCCACAACGCCATCAGTACGATGAACTGCGTATACGTTAAGCCTAGTGGCTCTAATAACGGTCGATAAATACTGGTTAGGTGATTCGACGCTGAATACAACGCAAAGCATAGTTGTTCATTTAATTTGGCAACAGACAAAAAACTCTCCTACTTCAAAATAGATATAGATAAAAACACTGTCAATTTTGCCTGCATATTATTTAATTAACAACTATTCGTTGACTAATAGTTCGTGTACGTACAATAATGTAAAACCTACAACAACTCAAGAGTAACGAAAATGATAAATTCAAAAATGATCACCTTAGCTTTGTTATTGGCAACAGCACCTTCAGCATTTGCCAATAACACTGATACCGCAACTGATGGTATTAACACCTTTGAAAAGCTTTTTGGCGTTACAGAAGGTAAGCGTCGGAATCACACCAAAGGCTTTTGTTTTTCTGCGACATTAAGTCCAAAAAACAAAAATATTCAGCAATATAGCAACAGTAATTTATTTACAGAAAACTCTCAGGTCATTGGCAGGCTGTCTCATAAAGGAGGTAAGTATTTAGCGGCAGACAATAAGCCTGGGGAATATGGCATGGGCTTGTCGATCACCACGGCGAGTAATGAAAACCACCTAATGTCGATGAACACTTTAGACTTTTTCCCTGTTGCGACCCCTGAAGCATTCGCTGAATTGATGCGCGCAAAGGTTGTAGGCTCTGCTGCGGTAAAAGCTTTTAAGCAAGGTAATAAAGATCTTCAGCGCTTTAAAGCGCATCAAGCAACAAAAACTAAAGTACTGAAACCTTATGAAGCAAACGCTTTCAACAGTATTAACAGCTTTTATTTAGTTAATGATAAAGGAGTGAAAACTGCCGTTCGTTGGGCTTTTGTGCCGCAACGTCAGCAAGAATTAGTTGTCACGCCAGCGCAAGATTTTTTCTTTAATAATTTACAAAAAAATCTCACTAAAAATGCTGTGAGCTGGGATATGGTGATTACAATTGCTAATCCAGAAGATGATGTTGATAATGCCGCTTTCGCTTGGCAAGGTCAGCATCAACAAATTGTCGCTGCCGAGCTAACAATTAACGAGATACAAACAGAACAAGCTGGAAAATGTGACTTAATAAATTTTGATCCTATGGTGTTATCAACTGGCTTTGCGCCATCTGCTGACCCACTTTTACAAGCTCGACGTAATGCTTACGCTGTTTCATTTGGTAGACGTTTAGCTGAGCAATAATGGTGTTTATTCAAGCAGTAGTTTCTTTAACTGATGATTTATAGTAGATTTTTTAATCAAGGATAAATCATCAAGGAAATTTTTTTACATGACTAAAGCACACTCAGATTCGTTAAAAGTAGGTTTAGCACAAATTGCCCCAGTATGGCTTAACCGCACTGCAACCACTGAAAAAATCATTCAGCAAATAGTTAACGCAGGTAAAGAACAGTGTGACTTAATTGCCTTTGGTGAAGCCTTATTGCCCGGCTATCCGTTTTGGATTGAGCTTACCCACGGTGCTCGTTTTAACGCTCCCGATCAAAAAGCATTACATGCGCACTATATGCAGCAAGCGGTTTCTATAACGTCTGGGCACTTAGACAGTATTTGCGCGGCAGCAAAAGCCGCCAATGTTGCGTTATATTTGGGGATTATTGAGCGCGCTGGCGATCGAGGCGGTCATAGCCTTTACTGCTCAATGGTTTATATCAATAGACGCGGTGAAATTGGCTCAGTCCATAGAAAGCTAATGCCAACCTATGAAGAACGATTAACTTGGTCACCGGGTGATGGCCATGGTTTGCGCGTACATTCATTAGGTGATTTTACCGTTGGCGGTTTAAATTGCTGGGAAAACTGGATGCCGCTACCGCGCGCAGCATTATATGGACAAGGTGAAGATTTGCATGTCGCTATTTGGCCTGGTGGAGAGCATAACACCCATGATATTACCCGCTTTATTGCCAAAGAAGGTCGTAGTTTTGTCATGTCTGCCAGTGGCTTAATGCGCCCAGAAGACTTCCCCACTGATACGCCTTATCTTGACGATATTTTAGCAAGCATTAATAAGTCACACCTTGCTAATGGCGCTTCTTGTTTAGCTGGCCCTGATGGTGAATGGCTGATAGAACCACAAATTGGTGAAGAAGGTTTATACACCGCCATTATTGATCATAAAAGAGTTAGAGAAGAACGACAAAACTTCGATCCCGTTGGTCACTACTCTCGCCCTGACGTTACGCAATTGCACGTTGATAGAACGCGGCAGTCAACGGTGCGATTTAAAGATTAATGCCTGAAGTAATACCTGATGAAAATTAACAAAAAGTAGCGATAGATCAAAAACCTATCGCTACTGTTTTTTATAATAACTTAGTCGTTTTTCCATTATTTTCTAACACCACAGCTTTGGCTAATAAATCATTTTCTTGTAAATACTTGCCAATGGTCGTAAACGTTGTAGTTTTTACTTTACCGCTATGATCTTTTGTTGAAACATCATCGACAAACAAGTTGCCTAACATTAACTTCATTGGATTTATTTTTACCCGTTGCGCTGTAAAGTGCTGCTTAGCATTAGTCTTTAAAGCGGCAATATCTGTGGTTTGATAAACGCCAGCGTTGATAATGTTTAACGTGTGCTCGGTACAGTTTTGAAAGCGATTATTAAAAGGGTTAGCAATCACTGAATAGTTTTCATTATGTAATTGTTTATCTTTGCCCATTGCTATCACTTCAATTATCCGTTGTTGCACATCAGCAGTAGGAATAATAATTCCTGCCTTAAGCGCATTTACTCCCCAAAAAAAATCAATAGGGTAATCAATAACCAGCTCACTTTTATCAAGCTCACCTTCTTTTTGATAAAGGTTATGAATGGCATAACCGTTAACCTTTTCGCCCGACTCTAGGCTAATTTGTGAATAAACCGCTATCGCCGTATGAGTAAACTTAATGCCTTTAGGCAACTCTGCTTCTGGACGGCCAACGCGGCCAATAATGAATGCTCTAGCCCCTTCATTGGCAGCATAATGTTCAACATTTTTAGCAAAAACTTCTACCTGCTCAATGGGTAATTGAATATCAGTTTTTTGTGCACTACCTGCATAAGTTAATTGTGAATAAAACAAGCAAATAGCAATAATAAACCCTGTTAACTTCGTCATGTTATAACTCCTCAATGTTAGAAATACTCATCATTTGTTTAGGAGAAGGGATAACCGTAATGGTTTTTTCGGTTATCTCTAGTGGCCCGTCTGCAATAGCATTTTCCATTAACTTAGTACCTAACTGCTGTGAAGCATTACCAACTGAGCCAGCAACTACTAACGGTATTGCTACTACAGCACTACCAACTTTAGCGCTTGCCGCCGTACCATGTGAAGCTGCTAATGCCGAATGTTTACTTGCCGCACTGCCGTTTTCTGATGCGCCACTATTAGCGAAAGACTGCATACTCGTTACTGTTAATACCATTGTTAAAACAAGATTACGTGTTTTCATCTGAACTTCCTTAATAAGTGTTAAAAACGATATTGAGTATGCCTAACGGTTTGTATAAATAAACCTAAAGAGTTAATGTATTAACTATCAATACCAAAGGTATAGGAATTTAATACTTTGAGTCAATTAGATGATGTTTGTGCAACTTTAAAAGCTTTGCTAAAACAGCAGCATATTACCTATAAAACCCTGGCAAAGCGCTTAGCGATGAGCGAAGCCAATGTAAAACGCATGTTGTCATTAAAACAATTCAGTCTGGCTAGATTAGAAGAGATTTGTACCGTGCTGAATATCAATTTATCAGACTTATTTGTTTTGGTAGAACAGCAAAAAAAGAAACTCAGCCAACTGACACCAGAACAAGAATTAGAGTTAGTAAGCGACGTTAAACTGATATTGGTAGCCGCCTGTGTGCGCGATGGTTGGTCGTTTGATGAAATTATTCAACATTATGAAATTGACCAATTTGAATGTATTCAACTATTGGCAAAGTTAGATCGTTTGAAAATGATTGAGCTATTGCCAAACAACCAATATAAAGTGTTAATTGCTCAAGATTTTCAGTGGATACCACACGGGCCACTTGAAAAGTTCATGACTAAAGACGGCATTGCGACTTTTCTTGCAACACCTTTTACCGAAGATAATAGCTTTAGGTTCTATATTCGCGGCACTTACAGCCAAACCTCTATCGACATAATTAAACGCAAGTTAAATCAGCTGAAAAAAGAAGTCGCGCAGCTGAATCAGGAAGATGCAGCATTACCATTAGAAAACCGTCAGCATATTGGGTTACTATTGGCGATGCGACCATGGGAATTACCGCACTTTCAAAAGCTTAGGCGAGTTAAAAGCTAAACTTGGAATAATTAAAAACGTCTTCGTGTGTTTTATAAGGAATGTATCATTGCAAAATAACCATAAAGTTTTAACTCGAACAATGCCAACGATTAGCAAAGCCCTACTAAGTTTGTTACTTAGTTGTACACTTTTCGCTTGCAGCGCTCAAACCGTTAGAATTGCAGAGTCGACAACCGACTATTGTGCTGCTATTCCTGAAACTAACGACGCTATGCTGTCGGAGTATTTAGCTCCTGTTAGCAATAAAATGCAAAATAAAACCGGCGTTTATGTACTCGAACAAGGCATTGAAGCTATGTTATCTCGTGCTTGGTTAACTGAGCATGCAGAGCACACCATTGATGTGCAATATTTCATTTTCTCAACCGACAACATTGGCTTAATCGCGACTGATTATTTGGTAAAAGCCGCTGAACGTGGCGTAAAAGTACGAGTACTAGTTGACGACATTATGGTTGAAGCCAGTGGCGATGAATTACTTACCCTTACCGCACATGAAAATATCGAGATTAAAATTTATAACCCAATGGCCAATATAGGTAAAAACATTTTCGATAAGGTCATCAACTTAACCACTGATTTTCATCAATTAAATCAACGTATGCATAACAAAACCTTTACCGTTGATGGCAAAGTATCAATCACTGGTGGTCGCAATGTCGCAGATGAATACTTTGGTTATGATCATCAATTCAATTTCCGTGACCGAGATGTGCTGCTAGTTGGCGGCATTACTAGCGAAATTCAAACCTCATTCAATCAATTTTGGCAAAGTAAGTTAAGTGTTGATATTGCCGATTTAGTAAAATCGAAAAAAGCTGAAAACTATGTTCCTGACTTTAATCCATTGCACCAATATGCCTGTAATCCAGAAAACTTCGTGCCTTCGGTTAGAAAAAAAATTAATGAAATGCCCGTCGCCATTGCTGATATTCAACAAAAGCAGCAATTACAGTGGTTAGAAAACGTAGAATATATTTCGGATATGCCGGGTAAAAACAATGCCAATAAATTTTTGGCCGGTGGTGGCTTATCAACCGAAAAATTAGTCACGCTATTGCAAAGTGCTCGGAACAATGTCGTTATTCAAACCCCTTATTTAATCACAACTAAAGCGACGCGAAAAATTCTAAAAGCGGTAGTGGACAAAGGTATAGATGTTAAAATATTAACTAACAGCTTGGCCTCGAATGACAACCTTGAAGCATTTAGCGGTTATCAACGTGACCGAAAAGCATTACTAAAAACCGGCGTACAAATTTTTGAATTTAAGCCGGACGCGAAAATTCGCCAAAAGATCATGTCGGAAGTAATGCATAAGCAATTGCAGCAAGCCCCCATTTTTGGTTTGCATGCGAAATCAATGGTGATTGATGACCATACCAGTGTGATTGGTACCTATAATGTTGACCCACGCAGCGCTAATCTTAATACCGAAAACTTTGTCATTATTCCTTCAAAGAAAATTGCCCAAGAAGTTAAGCAAGGTATGTTAGAAGAAATGCAGCCGGAAAATGCTTGGGCCATTACCTTAGATTGGAACCCTGACAGCGAAGAAAGTTTTATGAAACGATTAAAAGTAAAACTTCGTCGCATTGTGCCGAAAAGTATACTTTAATAGCTAATATGGGGATGAATTATGACCACATCAGCAACTGAATGCGTAATTTTACTGCATGGTTTAGCGCGCTCTGCACATTCTATGGATAAAATAGCCCAACGATTAACTAACGAAGGTTATCGTGTGCTGAATATCGACTACCCCTCTCGGGCTTACTCAATTGAAGAACTTGCAGAGCAAACCATTACAGACGCCTTATCACATTGTGAAGGTTTGCCAGTTAGCTTTGTTACCCATTCCATGGGCGGCATATTAGTCAGACAATTTCTTCATAATCATAGTATCGAAAATCTGAATAAAGTGGTGATGCTTGGCCCGCCCAACAAAGGCACCGAAATTGTTGATAAGTTAAGCCATTTACCTGGCTTTAGTTTCGTTAATGGCGAAGCTGGTATGCAATTGGGCACAGGAGCATTGAGTTTACCAAATCAGCTTGGCAAAGCTAATTTTGATGTCGGTATTATCGCCGGCACGCAAAGTATTAACTTAATCTTGTCGTCACTAATTCCCGATACAGACGACGGTAAAGTTTCGGTTGAAAGTACCAAAGTCGATGGTATGAATGATCATATTGAAATGCCAACCACCCATGTTTTTATGATGCGTAATGAAGCCGTGATTGAGCAAGTCATTCACTACCTTAAACAAGGTAAATTCAATCATTAATTGTTCTGCATAGCATTGCCATTGCGCCACGACGCTCTGCTACTCCCTACTCAGACTAAAGTAGGATTGCCAATTTCACTGACACTGATTACCGTAAAACAACGATAAAGATAGTAACTAAAAGTCCGTGCGGTGGTAAATTATGTTCACATCTCGTCAGATCACAGTGTTGTTAGCATTCCTTACCGCTACATTCATAGCTTTGCTGCTTATTGTCTTAATGAAAATAACAGCAAGTAATACTTGGTCGATATTCTTAATTTTTGTCGCGAACTTCTTTATTTGCTTAATCAGTATTAATTTCGCCGTGCGTCACAAGCAAAAAATTCAACGCCAACTATTGGTTCAAACCTTAAGACTGGACATTGCCGATGACCTACCAGTAACTGATGCTTTAAAAAATCAGGTGAATAAAACCGCCGCGGCAGGTAAAAATATCGACGATAAAGCCAGTGAGCTCGCGATCAATTCTGCTGAAGTTGGCTTTTTTCTTGAGCAGCTTAGTAACGCTATCGAATTATCTAGTGAAGATGTTGATCGACTAGCCAGTGCCGCCCAGCAAATGTCAATAAGCATTCAAGTGATGAACGAAAATGCGGCCATCGCATCTCAGCAATCAAGCCAAGCAATGAGCGCCACATCTAGCGGTTCACAGCAACTTAATGACAATGTTGAGGTAATAAACCAGTTAAATGCCGATGTGATAAAGGCGGCAGAGAAAATAAAATCACTGTCACAAAAAGCGGCTGAGATTCAAAACATTACCAATGTGATTGATGGAATTTCAGGTCAAACTAACTTGCTAGCCTTAAATGCCGCCATTGAGGCTGCCCGTGCGGGTGAGCAAGGCCGAGGTTTCGCCGTTGTTGCAGACGAAGTACGAGCGTTAGCATCGAAAACAGCGGAAGCGACGGAGCAAATTGGCACTATGCTCAATCAAATTAACGATGAAACCCTGCAAACAACAAACGTTATGGCGCAAGTTGTCGAACAAAGCCATAGTATCGTCAGTGGAATGGGCTCATTGGCAAGTTCATTGAGTGATATCAACCAGCAAATGGCAGAGTCATCTGACGCCAGCAACCATATAAGTACGGCGCTGCAAGAGCATAATGTCACCAGCAATGAAATTTCTACTGCCATCACAAACCTACATGACTTTTTGCTTGAAAAAAGCCAAGAAACGCATCAGGTTTCTGATAAAGCAGCGGAACTCTGCCATAGTACTGAGTCTATTTTCATTGAGCTGGCTGAATTTAATACCGACTCAGTAATCGAAAAATTTTGTCAGCAAGCACAAACCTCGGCTCAACAAGTCGCAAGCTTATTTCAAGATAAAATTACCGCTAAGGAAATTAGCGAACAGGCACTGTTTGACTTCGATTACCAAGCAATTGCCAACACAGCGCCGCAAAAATATCACAGTGGTTTTGATAGCTTTACCGATACGTTTCTCCCAGCAATTCAAGAACCATTGCTAGAGCAGAACCCCGAATTTGTCTATGCCGGAGCCGTTGATATTAATGGCTATTTCCCAACCCATAATCGCCGCTTCTCTCAGCCTTTAACCGGTGATTCCGCAAAAGACGCAGTTAATAATCGGACTAAACGCATGTTTAATGACAGTACCGGCATTCGTTGTGGTCAGCACACTAACAAGTTTCTTTTACAAACTTATAAACGTGATACTGGCGAAATAATGCATGATGTATCTGCACCTATTATTGTTAATGGTAAGCATTGGGGCGGCTTTAGAATTGGCTTTAATGCCAATACGCACTAAGCCTTGTCACTAAAATCAAGTACATTAATTTCCACCATCCAAAAGATGAATTAATTATGACGGTTAAAATAAATACTTCACTTTATGGAAAATTTTAGTATGGTGTCATTGAGCTTAAGCAGTATTTAATGAATCTAGGTAGGGAATCGAGATGAAATTATTTAAACAATTAACGCTAGTTACTATTGTTTTATCAAGCGCAATATCAGGTTTTACGTCGGCACATGAAATGGAAATCACTGCCAATACACAACAAATATCAAAAGACAGTAAACATCATATTTACTCAGGCAATGTCAGAATTGCTTTTGCCGATGGCAACCTTTCAACTAAATCAAGCCATGCCTCCTTTGAAAATGGCAAAACAGTAATGGTAGGTGATGTAGAAATCATTCTTAACAATGCCATTGCTAAAACCCAGCGAGTTACCTTCACACCGTCAAATCAAGGATTTGTTGCTGAGATGGATAAGGTGACTTTTACTTATAAATAAGTATTTATGATAAGTATTGGGTATCGATAATCAGCTATTACCTGATTATCGATACCTGAATTTAGTGCTTAACGATTTTCAAAAATGATGGTGACATGATAACCGCTTTTACCTTGGCTAACGGTAAACGGCCAATTAAATTGCGTAGTGAGTTTTTCAACAAGCTGCATACCTAAACCAAACCCTAATTCATCTTCGCTCGCATCGAGTGCTGTCGAGTCATGCTCAACATTGTTAATGATCACCTCATTACCGCGTTGTAAAATATCAACATGGCCACTTTGCGTGTGCTGGAAGGCATTTCTAACAAGGTTATTCAGCACTATTATGGTAGGTACTTTTGCAATAGCGACCTGACTTTGGTCAGTGCAAATATTCACTTCCACAGCCTTTCCTGCCAATAAATATCGCAACTCAGCTTGGCAATTTTGCATTAACTCTCCCAAACTCAGCGTCTCAATCGGCATATCAATATCACCGTCGCGGCTCAGCCAAAGCAAGGTTTCTGTCATTGACTTCATGGTGAGACTGGCACGCTGAATACGATCACGAATATCGCGCTCTTTTGCGACAGGATTCGGGTTCACTTTTTCCAATAAGGCTGCATTACTTCTTAATACCGCAATCGGCGTTCTAAGTTCATGGCTAGCATAACTTAAAAACGCTTGCTCACGTTGAACCGACTCCGCTACCGACGCTAAATTACCGTGAATCAGGTTCGCTAATTCATTCAGCTCTTTAAACCTAAAGTCAGGCTTAGCTTTATCTAGATCCGTTAACGTTAGTTGCTTACTCCAGGCTTGCAACGACTCCATCGGCACCGCTATTTTTTTAAAGACAAATAATAGCGCCAAAATAAATAAAACAATTCCTGCTAGCCCCATGAGTACCACAACCACCATAGGATCGACTAAAAAGTTAGGCGCATGCTTGTCGGTCGCTAATTCTTCCCTTATATGCTCGTTATATTTTGAAACGAATATTTGCTGATTATTGCGCTCTGTCACGAGTAAAGAATATGCTCGACCCGGTGGTGCAATATAAATCCAATCTTCAAAAATTGAATGATGAACATTGTGCTCACTAGGAATAACAGGAAAGCGATCTCTGACAGGCTTAGGTACTTTTTGCCAATTGGTGGTAACATGAAAGTCGAGTATGGTTTGCTCTTCAAGATCACCTTGCGGATAAACCTGCCCAATATCTCGCATAGCGGCGCCAATAGATAAATCAAAAGCACTAAGAAACAATCGACCACTTTGATAGGATAAAATGGCAGAAATCAGCAATACTAAGCTGGTTAATAATGTAAATATATAGGTTCGAATACTCATGTTATCGATTTAGTTCCTAAACTGCTTTTTCCCGTAAGACAAAACCAAAACCGGTTTCAGTTTCAATAACCAAATTAGCCTCAACTTTCTCAAGTTGCTTTCTAAGGTGATGAATATGCACCTTTAAGCTGTTGCTATCAGGTTGTTCATCACCCCACACAGCTTGCATGAGTACCGCACGAGACACAGGTTTTCCCGCTTCACGCATCAGTTTTTCAAGTAACTTAAACGTGATCGGCGTTAGCTTAATGGTGTCCCCTGCATAAGTGGCGCTACGTGCTTTTAACGCTAGTGTTAGCTCATCAATATTTAAGGTACTTGCTTGACCGCTGCGGCGTTTAGATAAGGCAATGACACGAATTAAAAGTTCCTCAATTTCAAAAGGTTTTACTAAATAGTCATCCGTGCCAGCATCAAAACCCGCGACTTTATCACCGAGTGAGTCACGGGCAGTGAGCATTAAAATTGGCGTGTCATCACTATTTTCTCTAACTTTTTGGCAAACCGTTAAGCCATCAAGTTTTGGTAAATTCAAATCCAGTAAAATAACTTGATAATCATTGGCTTCGATTAGCGATAAACCTTGAATACCATTCGCTGCATGATCGCAGCGAATACCTTCAATTTCTAAATAATCTACAACCGTAGCCGCCAAATCGATATCATCTTCTACTAGTAAAACACTAATGCTCATGCATCAATTCCTCTCGACGTTTTGCAGTGAATTTCTGCTTTAAGCGGTCGATTAAGTTTATTGCATCTTGATGCATCATGAGTAATGACGGCACCAATAACAGGGTAATTAAAGTTGCAAATAAAATACCATAGCCTAATGACGCTGCTGCTGGAATAATAAACTGAGCCTGCGTTGATGTTTCACTTAATAACGGCATTAAACCCGCATAAGTGGTGATTGAGGTTAACAATACGGCGCGTAAACGTCCGGTACAAGCCTCAATAATCGCTTCAGACACTTTCGCTTTTTGTTGCTTCAACGCATTAAAGCGAGACACAAGTAGTAAGCTGTCATTTACCACCACACCACTTAAGGCAACAATACCATTAAAAGATAAAACACTCAGTACCATATCATTTAACCAGTGACCTAAAATTGCCCCCACTAAGCCAAATGGGATCGCCATCATAATAATCACTGGTTGCACATATGAACGCAAAGGAATGGCCAATAAAATATAAATTGCTGCCATGGCCATAATGAATAAGCGTGTCATTGAATCTGTGGTTTCTGCTTGCTCTTCTGCTTCACCAGCAAAATGAATGGCTAGATCTGGATACTTATTTTCTAAACGAGGAATAAGCTCTTTTTCTAACTCAAGCACTAATTCATTAGAAGAAATAATATCTTTATCAACTTGCGCACTAACATATACCGCCGGCAAGCCAGAAATACGGGTAATATCATTTTGTTGATATTCAGAAGTAACCCTTGCAACCAACGCCAACGGCACCACTTGACCATCAGTTAATCTAACATTGGCTTTCATAACATCATCAACGGTTTGACGTTGTTTTTCCGGATAACGAATTCTGACCTTCACTTCGTCTTTACCACGTTGATAACTTTGCACTATTTCACCACCAAAGGCTTGTAGCACCTGACGAGATAACGCTTGTGTAGTCAGCCCTAACGCTAAACCTTGTTCGTTTAATTCAAAACGTAATTGTGCTTGGCCTGAATCAAAATTATCATCAATACCACTAACACCCGCCACTTGCGATATCGCCGATTTTATTTCCTGCCCTGCAGCACGAATGGTGTCAGTATTCCACGCTTTCAGTTCAACTTTAAAGTTATCACCACCACCAAAGCCTGAGCGAATATCTAACTTTCTCACCCCTTCTGGCATTTTTACCTGCGCTTTCCAAATACGCGCAAATTCATTTAAGCCATAAGGTGCGCCTTCATCAAGCTCAACAACAATTGAGCCTGCTAAATCACTTTCACCAATCACTTCAATGGTATCAATGCCCGTACCTTGCTGGCCATATTTTGCCATCAGCTCTTGATCTGTGCTTTGCGCCGCAAGCTCAAGCGTATTTAAGTTTTTATTGGTTTGACCAAAGCTCGCATCATTTTGCATTGAAATACTGGCTTCAATTACACTACCTGGAATATCAGGGAAGAATGCCACACGCACACCACCGTTAGTTGGCATGCCTATCACTAAAATGAAAATAGCAATAAAACCACATAGCACACCATAGCGATAATTTACCGCCCATTTAATTGCTGGTTGA
Source organism: Colwellia sp. SU-HH01172 (assembly GCF_057553355.1). Taxonomy (NCBI): domain Bacteria; kingdom Pseudomonadati; phylum Pseudomonadota; class Gammaproteobacteria; order Alteromonadales; family Colwelliaceae; genus Colwellia; species Colwellia sp. SU-HH01172. The sequence goes on from NZ_BAAJMB010000008.1 coordinate 47,133, forward strand.
TAAACTTTATCGCTAAACCACTGCAAACCATTATCGGCAGCATCTTGAATACGTGGCCAAATACTTTTCCAACCCGCTGTGCCTGTTTTCCTATGCGTATCTAAATGTGCCAAATGTGACGGTAGAATTAACTTTGATTCCACTACAGATAACAATAAACAAATCGTGACGATAACGGCGAATTGTGAGTAAACTTGCCCCATACCGCCTTCAACATTGGCCAGCGCAATAAAGGTCGCCACAGTAGTTAACACACCAAATATGGTAGGTACGGCAACTTTTTGAGCACCAACAACGGTACTTTTAATCGAGTCGCCCTGCGCTTTTCGCGTTGCGTAAATACTTTCGCCGACCACCACGGCATCATCAACAACAATACCGAGCGCGAGAATAAAACCAAACGTGGTCATTTCATTAATGGTCATACCGGTAAAGCTGTCGGTCATAAAGAACAAGGTGCCACAGAAAATAAAAGGTAAGCCCGCCGTTACCCAAAACGCAACACGTAAGTTTAGAAATATGGCTAAAACGATAAAAACTAGCGCAATACCTGACAAGGCATTTTTAACTAACAACGCTAAACGATCGCGAATTAAAGTGCCGCCATCGTTCCATGTTTCCATAACAACATTTTGTGGTAACAAAGCGCTTTCTTGCCATTTGCTGACAATATTATTAGCCTGCTCAACAATCTTTAATACATCGCCGTTGTCATCAACGTTAATTTCCACACCAATGCCGGGTTGACCGTTATAACGACCAACGACAAAAACATCATCAGCGAAATCATCATTAATTTTTGCCACATCACCTAAGCGAATTTGGCTACCATCTGCCAAAGTAACTAAGGGAATATTGGCGAATTCTTTTTGTTGGTACGCTTGTTCAGCCACCTTTAAACGCACAACTTTGTCGGCATTACGTAAACTGGTCGAAATAGCAGTAGATGATTCACTATTAACTACATCTGCAACATCTGAAAACGATAAGTTATAAGCTTGTAGCTTTTGCTCATCAAGCTCGATCGACATCATCGGCTCAGCTTTGCCTTTTATCGACACATTTGAAATGGAAGGCTGCGCGAGTAAATCAACTTTTAAGCGTTCCGCAATGGCTTGCAATGCGGTGCGATCACTATCGCCAAAAATTTTAATTGAATAAGCGTGATTCAATTGCGTCATTTTCTCTATGCTTGGCTTTTCCGCCGCGGCAGGAAAATTGTAAATAGCATCTACTTTGGCTTTTACATCACGCAATAAAATATCAAGATCATAGCTAGAAGTTGCTTCAACCGTGACATTACTGCCATTGGCATTTGAAGTCGAAGTAACACGTTTAATGCCTTGTACTGTTGCTAGTGCTTCTTCAATTTTTATCGCAATGCCTTCCTCAGAAAGCTTGGCATCGCCGCTATCATAAGTCATCGAAATGCGAATAGAGTCAGTCGCCCACGGCGGAAATGCCTCTTTACGCAATTGATTAAACGACATTAAGCCAAGAAAGATGATTGATAGCATCAATAAGTTTGCCGCAACTGAATTACCAGCAAACCAAGCGATAATACCCCGTTGGTGGTGTGCAGGTGTCATTACAATAACTCCTCTACTTTCGCTTCAACTTTCATATTTTTTAAGTAGCTAGCTAACGGGCGATTAACAATATTAACAGCTTCACTTGCAACGCTTTTATCAATTGGCTGAACATAAACAGCATTGTTTTGTGAGAACATCACGTTTATCGATAAATAATCGAGTAAGCCGTCATCATTTACCTGCCAAACCGTATTACTGTCAACCAATGCCGAGGCGGGTAATTGCCACAATTGCTCAAGTTGTTGGCCATGAATGCTGGCTTTGACAAATGAGCCTGGAAATAACGGTTTATCTAATGCAATAGGCTGTTTAACAACGGCAACCAATGAACGTTGACGACTTTGCGCATCAATATGCTGTTCAACTCGGTCTACCAATGCTTGCCATTGTTGCTGTGTTGATTCATCAGTTAATTGAACTTCTATAGTCGTTAGTTGCTGCGAGTCATTTTTTGTATTCTGCAATAATTGCCATTGCTGTGCGGATAACGGCAAAGCCACTTCAAATAATGAAATATCATATAAGTCAGCTAAAGTGGTGCCCGTTTGCACATTACTGCCCACTTGTACTTTTTTAGAAACCACTAAGGCATCAAATGGTGCTCGCAATTTGGTTTGTGCTAAATCATATTCCGCCTTTGCCACTTCTTTAACTGACATTGCATATTTGGCTTTTGCTGCCGCTAATTGTGGTTTGCGCAGTACTAAGTCTGAAGCTTGCTCGTCAGCTAAACCTGATTGTTGCCACTCTTCCTCCGCTTGGCGACTATTAAGCTGTTCTTGTGCTAAGGCTAATTCAGCATCCGCCAAATTCGCTTGTGCATTTGCCAATGCTTGTTGATAAACAATAGGTTCAATTTCTGCCAACAATTCACCTTTTTTAAAGGTGTTACCAGTGAGAAATTGATCTGACAAATAGGTAATTTGACCACTCACTTGTGAGGTTAGTGCTAATTGATTTCGCGATTTAACTTCACCATAGGCGGTCACTTCAGCACGTTGACTAATAGCAGCAACTGCCGTGACCGACACCACTGGATATTGTGGTGCTACTTTTGGCGGCGGTGTTTTTTGCTGATTGGCAGACAAGGCACCATTGATAGTAATGGCGAGAAAAATACTGCTTAATCCCGCCACAGTAGCAAGTGATTTTTTATTGATAATTGGCATACCTATACTCCTAAGCCTAACGCAAGCCCTAAGGTAATGCGGTTGTTTAATAACTCGTAAGTTAATTGCGTAACTTGTGCTTGTAATGAAAATGTTTGTTGTTGAATTTGTAGTAGGTCGATTAACGACACTGTGCCTTGGCGATAGCGTGAGGTATACGTTTGCTCACTACGCTTGGCGCTCGCTAGCGCTGATTCAGTCAGCACTAATCTTTTGCTAACAGCTTGTTCTTGAGCAACGGCGTTATCAACTTCATTAACGGCTGAAAGTAACTTTTCTTGGAAATTCCAATAGCTTTTTTCAGCGGAAAATTTTGCGATTTCTACTTCGCTAGTCAACTTCCCAGCATTAAAAATTGGTGCTGATAATTGCCCGAGTAATTGCCAAGCATTACTGCCAAAAAGTGCGTCATGTAAGTTAGCGTCACTATTAGTAATAGAGCCTGTTAACGACAAACTCGGAAGTAATGCTTTGTACGCCACTTTATGTTGATACTGGCTGGCAATAATATTTTGATAAGCCTGCTGTAAATCAGGACGTCGGCCTAAGTTTTGCTCTGCAACATTATCAAGTGGCATCATCACTTCAGGATAAACTTTACGATAACTGAGTGAATTTTCAGTCACGCCCGTTAATAGCACGATATTTCTTAACGCTTGTTGATATTGCGCCTGATAATCAACCAGTATTGCTTGGCTACTTTGTGTTGACGATTTGGCGGTATCGAGCTCATTTAATTCGATTAGCCCTTTGCGATAGCGGTCAACAATCACTTGTTCATTGGTTTGATAAGCGCTAACGCGCGCCGACTCTATGGCGATTAGCTGACTCGTTTGTACTAAACCTAAATAGGCTTGCATAACGTTAGCTGCTAATAAGTCTTTCGCACCTTGATAGGCATAAGCACTGGCAGCAACGTTTGCTTGCTCAGCACTGCTAGCGTTGGCAAGTTGCTGCCAAATATCAAGGGTCCAGGCAACGTCAACACTAGCGCTGTAGTTTGCCGTACTTGCTTCAGCTTTATTGGCATTTAAACCTGCTGAAATACTTGGCCATTGCGACGATGAAGTAACCGTTAATTGTTGCTCTGCAGTTTTTAAGGTCAGCAAAGTTTGTTGTAAGCTTGGGTTATTTGCCATGGCACTGGCAATTAAGGCATTGGCTTCATCGATAGCAAGTAGCTCAGATAAAGCGATAGCTTGTGGTTCATTGCTAACGTCAATACTGGTTTGTGCTAAATCTTTTAGTTGCTTGCTTGCTTGTTGATCAAAAGTTACATCTTCAAATGTTGAACATGCACTAATAAAACAAAAGCTTAGCGAGATAATAAATACTGGTGAAAACTTCACAATTCGCCCCATAATTAAAAATATGACGAAAGTGTAGCGAGTGAGGCGTTAAAACGAGGTTAAAAAGAGGGTTAAGAACAGAATTAAGATTTATATTTTTGCCAACCTATTGATTAGCAAGGCTTTACATTTGACCTCGCTAATCGATCATAGCTACTTTTTAGGTAGGGCTTTGTCGTGTTGATCAATAATCATAGTCACTGACTGATGTGGCCCGCTTTCGAAATTAACCGGCGTTGAATAACCAATAATATCGTCAGGGCTTTTCTGATGTGGATTTTTACTTTTCGTCGCTTTAGCAACAATCACCACATTTTCCGCTTGTTGTAAGGTTAAATGCGGTAATAAATACATACTTTGATGCAATTCAATCTTGCTGGGTAACTGTGACAATTTCCCTTTGAAGTTCGCTAACGGTAAACGTGCGCCCGGTTTAGAGGCATAAACATACAGCACCCAATCGTCAGCATCATTTGGCATTAATTCAGGGGAAATATTAACCTGTACGGTAATTTTTCTATCGGGTTTATCAGAGGTTTGCTCCTGTGCATTAGCCATATTAGACCAGCCAATTATTGTCCACAGCAGTAAACAAAAACTCAAATATTTTTTCATCACCATTACCTTAAAATAATCGCTAACATTACCACCAAGCAACTTGGTTACTTAGCAGCACAGTGTAATTTTCTCTTAGCTAATTCTTAACCGCTTAAACAATAAGCGCAAGGAAATACCTTGTAATACTGTACATTTCTGCACAAAATGTGACTTACCTCAAACTTGGCAATTTTCAACGAAGTAACTAGTTCTAGAAAATAGCTTAAATCTCGCATACGCTAACGCTTCATATTTTCAATGGATGAGTCAATGAATAAAGTCGCATTAGTCACAGGCGCTGGGCGAGGCATAGGCGCTGCCACGGCAAAACTACTCGCAATGCAAGAATATAAAGTTTGTGTTAATTACCGCACTAAAGCCGACAGCGCGCAGCAAGTGGTTGCAGATATTAAACGCCAGGGAGGAAGTGCGTTCGCTTTTGCTGCTGATGTATCACAAGAAAACGAGGTGATTAAACTCTTTCAAGCAATCAATGATCAATACGGCGCTGTAACACATTTAGTCAATAATGCCGGCATTTTATTTACTCAATCCACTTTGGCTGATTTATCTGTTGAACGTTTTAACAAAGTATTAATCACCAATGTCACTAGCTGCTTTCTCTGCTGTCGAGAAGCAATAAAACAAATGCCAAACGGCGGCGCCATTGTTAATGTTTCATCAGCAGCATCCAGAATAGGCGCACCGAACGAGTATATAGATTATGCCGCTTCTAAAGGTGCGATGGACTCGCTTACCAAGGGTTTATCGTTAGAGTTAGCAGAGCGTAATATTCGCGTAAATGCTGTGCGTCCAGGTTTTATTGATACCGATATGCATGCTGATGGCGGAGAACCAAATCGGGTAAAACGCTTAAGTCCACAAATCCCGTTAAAGCGTGGTGGCACTGCAGCAGAAGTCGCCAATAGTATTGCTTGGCTTTTATCTGCTGAGGCCTCGTATGTTACCGGCACATTTATCGATATTGCCGGTGGCAAGTAGCTCATTTAAAAATAATTCCATTGCAGGTGTAATGTTTTCAGTTTTTTGCCACTAACTGATTATAAGTAAGAAGAGCAATTAATTTAGGGTGAGAACTAAACAACATGGGAAGTGACTTTTATACGGCATTCATACTGCCTTACGCTGGTATTATCATTAAAATCTGTCGGGCATATACCAATTCTCAGGATGATTTTGAAGATTATTATCAAGAAGTATGCTTGCAAATTTGGCGCAGCCGTAACAACTTTAAAGAAAATTCACAGTGGTCAACATGGATTTATAAGATCTCCTTAAATGTTTGTTTAACTTACTTAAAAAAGAAAGATAGTCAACATCAGCAATTTGCTTCTGACACTTTACCCGACGAGGTAGTGGCTGACAGTCAAGCATTTTCCGATGACGCTATCAACTTGCTATATGACGCTATTCGTCATTTATCAGAAACAGATAGAGCCTTAATTTTGCTTTACTTGGAAGAGAAAAGTTATTCAGAAATTGCCGATATTATTGGCTCTAACGTAAATAATATCGGCGTCAGAATAACCAGAATAAAGCAACGTTTAAACAAAATACTTAACATGGAGAGCTAATCAATGAAGCAATCAATCGAAGCTATTTGGCAACAAGGTTTTATCGACGACAAGGCATTAATTGCACCAAAGATTAATGATTTATACAATCAAAAATCTCAAAATGTCGTTGATAAGTTACAACAAACATTCCGCTGGAATAATATTGGTATCGCCATTGGTGCATTCGCAGTATTAGTGGTAATGAGTGCATTTGGTATGCCCATTTTGGCAATGTTTATTGCAGCTATATTACTTGCCATAGTCTGGCTTGGTAAAAATCAACTAGCTGAATTAGAACGTATGGATAAAAATGTTAGCAGTTATCAGTACATTAAATCATTTGATACTTGGTTAAAAAACCTCATTGCACATTACACACGAATATATCAGTTTGTATACCCAGCTCTGTTTCTAGCTTGTATCGCGCAATTTGGCTTTTCAGAAATAGGCCTATCAATTATTCATGGCTTTCAAGTGGATTTTCCAAACATACCTGTATTATTTGGCGTGCCAATTGTTTTTAGTGGCGGCGTATTATTTATTGCCTTTTTGCTGTCGTATTTTGCCAGTGCTATTTACCAATTAGACATGAAGCCGATTTACGGTCGCGAGTTTAAAAAGCTTGAAGAGATCATTGCAGATATGGAGGCATTGCAAGACTAAAATGTTAAAGAATCAGCTGTAGTAACATAATGTCATATTTTAGCTACCTTGCGACTACAGCCATTCAGTTAGAAACTAGATATTAAACATCTTTTATAACAACTACCTACTCTACGCTTAAAAAATATTCCCAATCACCTTTTTAGTTACACCTGTAACATAGATGTTACAAAAACAATACAATTGTGCAATAAACATCCGAACAAACGTTAGTCACTGGATCACCACTTTAGCAAATGCTATAAGGTCGTGTTCGTTAAGTAAAAAAGCCCCCACAGAACAACCAAACTCACTTTTTTACCTATCAGAAGGATGTCCATATGCGTATTAGGACTGAAAAAAAACTAAGCCGTTTATTAATTACTGCAGCAATACTTGCACCACTAGCTTTATCAGTACAAGCAGAATTTATTGAACGGAAAATAGCAACACCAAACCTTACTCCAACCACATTATTAGCAACGCCATATAGTCTTATCGCTGAAGAAGCGATTCTTGCTGATTTGCGTGGCCCATCTAATGTTAAAGATATTACCCTAGCGGTAAATAACAATGGTGAACTGGTAATTCGCAATAACACCGTACGTTTGTTTAGCGACTTGAACGTTATTGTTGATGGTACAGGTGTCACGATAAAGCAAGTGATTCAACCACGTACAACAGTCACGGTTGCATTAACCGATTTTGCGTTATCAGCAGAAACAACACTGACTCGTTTAGAACCCTATGGCGTTTTTTCACCGAATGCCAATGGCTTTAATGAAAGTGTTGAAAAAGACATTTGGGTTGACGTTTACGCTGATATTCAACGTAATATGATGAAGTTTTATGCTCGTGCTGAAACTTATGACTATTACCAAAATTATTTTTGGTCTGAACGAGACGAGTCAAAAAGCTCAACATTATCAAAGTGGCATAAAACAGCCACCTATGATATTCCAAAAAATTACCGTAAAGCCCACAAAGCCGCAGGCTTGGCCAGTAGTAGTTGGTTAGCACTAGCAGCCTATACTTTAGATCGCTCATTTACCGTTACCGATTATATTTATACTTCACATTACGGCACATTTAGCCACGAGTATGGCCACACCATGGGCTTCAATCATGATTCAGGTATGGCATACGGCTGGGATAATCCGGTACGTGCAGAAATGCAAAAGCTTATTGCAAACGGTACCGTCAACCGTGTTGCATCAGGCGATGAACCGACTAGCCACGATATGGATTTCTTTTTGCATTTTGATGAGGCTGAAGGCTTAACATTGTATCAGCAAGCCGATGCTGAATTTACTGGTATCGACTGGATAAATGTTGTTTACGATGATGCTAAAATTGCCCTCAGTGAAACCCGCATCGAAGATAACAAAGTCAAGTTTGACCTAGCTAAAAACAGTCACGATAAAATTTTGTTTAATGCCCGTTTAACTGATCAAGAGTTTATGGCGAATTTAAGCTATCAAACGCAAGACACCGGAGCAATAGAACTAGGTTCATCAACATTTTTCATTCCAGACATGAGCGAGAATATTAGCTCAGGCATTATAGTTGATGCTGCGACTGACGTTGTTGGGCCAACAGCGCCAGTATTAAATGTTGGAAGTAAAACCCGCTTTAGTTTCCCGGTAACAGCAGAAAATGGTGAAACTCTGGTCGTGCAAGCATGGGGAGACAAACACTACCCGGGCTGTGAATGGAAACCAATGGAAGATGCTGCCGGTTGTTCAACAAGGCATCAGCAATCGTTTGACGCCAATTTACGCATTAGTGTAACTCTAGAAGATAACCCACAATTAACCGTAGGAACCTATACCGGTTCACTGCCATTAACTCAAATTGATTATTTTGATCAAACCAGCCCTAAGCCACTAGTATTACCTATTAACATTTCTGTATTTTCAGATCCAACACCGGCTAAATTTGCCGCAGAGCAAGTACAGCATGAACAAGCACGAGCAGCATTAGTTGACGCTCTACCTCTGTTTGATGGTGCCATCACAGGCAATACCAATAGTAGTGACGCGTTTAGTGTCGACATTAATGGTGATGCAAAAACCTTATGTTATTTTCATGCAGTGAAAAAAGATTTATCAACAACATCGTTACTTGGTTTTGTTGAAAATAATACTTGTACGATTGGCGAGCTAAACAGTTATAACGGTATTGCAGGCTTGAGCTCTGAAAGCTTCCTAACCTTTAACCGTAATACGATTAGCCAAGTAGACGATAAAGTAATGATCACTTTGCCTGAAACTGGTGAGCATCTTCAAATTTGTTACCGCAATGACGACCCTTGGACAGGAGTTGGTTTTATTAGAGGACGCAAGTGTGTTTCTAATATGACGGCAAGCAATGGCAAAGGATGGGGCTTTTCAAGTGGCAATCAATATCTAACACAGTCACGTGACACCCTAGATCAATTACCAGAAAACGAAGGCTGGGTTCTACCATCAGCAGACATTACACCTTTAACGGTTAATTTTGACCATGGTGAAAGTGCTATTTGTCGTATGAGCATTTTAGGCACACAACTTTTAGGTTATGTTAATGATGGCAAGTGTACTATCGGTGCCAATAATGTTTGGCAAGGTAAACAAGGTTTTGGCTCATCTCAATACCAAGTGGTTGATGCAAATGCTAAACACAAAATTGAAGCCGTTAAAATTACCGTTAAGCAAAGTAGCTGGTTTCCTGAGCCACTAGATCTTGAAGTATGTTATCGCGCAGAAGCCGATGTTGCTGGTGTAGGCTTTAGTACTTACGCAGGCCAATGTATGCAACACGACCGTGGCGTAATCAAAGCTAACGGGAAAAATTGGTATTTCGGCTACAACAGTAATAGCCCGAAAGTCATGTGGGAATATAGCTTAAGAACCGACGACATTTGGGTTACACCTTCATCAGCACAATTAACATTTAAGTTACCCACCAGTACTGGTGAAAAAACCGTTTGTCGCTTTGAAGCAAATGATAAAGCGCACTACGGTTTAATCAACGAGCTTAATCAATGTGAAATTGGTGCTAATAATCGTTTAAATGGCCAGTACAACTTTCATAGCGATGAATATCAAGTTATCCGCGCTGACGCAGCAATGCCGGGCGAAAATATTAACTTCTTTCACGATAACGATAAAGTAGTACAGCTGTGCTCACATAATGACAACGTAGGTTACAGCTTCGACGGCCAACATTGTGAGCAAGCCGAAATACTTGGTGACAATGGTAACCGCTGGTTGCACAACAGTGATAACGCCATGCAGCAGTATATTTATCAATTTCCCGAAGATAACGCTTGGGTGTTTCCTACAGCAGCGTTAACACCTTATGTAGCAACAACTCAGCAGGGTGAATTAACGGTTTGTAGAACACACTTTAACAACCGCACCGTGATGGGGTTTGTGGTTGATAACCAATGTAAAATCAATAGTGATTTGAGTATTGAAGATAACTTTGGTTTCAGCAATGCACGTTATCAAGTTATTGACACTAGCCTAGGGAATTCAGGTGATGCAGTTATGGTGACTTGGGAAGATGGCATAAGCCGCGAAATTTGTTACCGCCCAACATCAAAGTGGATGGGTGTTGGCTATAGAGGCAACCGTGGCGATCGATACGTTAATCGCTGTCAAAGCAATTTGGGTGCAGACAACGGCGGTGGTTTTTTCTTTTCTAAAGGCAATCCCCTGATCACCTTTCCATAGTATTTAATGATTTAAATACACAAAAGGACGCTGATATTAGCGTCCTTTTTATTATTTACCTGCATAATTCTACTTATATTAACTCACTTTATCGTGGTATTTTTCAGCCAACTTTTCAACGGTTCAACCCATTGTGGCATCGGCCGATAAAACGCACCATGTTCAAGGCCAGTAGAAATTGCTAGTTCTGAAAAATGTTGCACATTGGGGCTTCTATCGATAATAAATTGACACGAACCAACACCATCTGAGGTTTCATAAATAGAATAAACATTGCCATAAAGTTTGATGCTAGTATCCGCTTTTAGCAGGCCAGCACAGGCAGCTAGAATAATAGTATTCATGTCATTCGACGCGACAATGTTCGATGTGAGCGCCGTTATCTCACCGCCACGTGAAAAGCCTAATACGGTTATATTTTTATAAGGCACACCTTGTTTAACTAACTTATCTATATCAGCCGCTAACCTAATGGCAAATTCTCTTGGCTTTGTAGCTTTTGGTCGGTGGTAAGCAATAAGGTTATACGCATCATCTTGCAAGGCCTGTTTAACCGCAGGAAAGTCATATTTTCCCCAGCGGCCGTGTACAGGTGTTGGATTATCCCCTTCAACAATTAAACCATGAGAGTAAAATACGTAATGGTCATTGGCATCAATTTGTTCAGGGAACTCGCTGTATAGGTTACCTGCCCACCCGTTTAACGATAAATAAATACCCGTTAGTAATATCGCTAATTTTAGTTTCATCATATTGTCTACTTCACTTTAATTTTCAATACTTATCTTGCTCAGTAATCACTAAGCAGAGAGGTTTTAGCCGTCTATATAAGCTAATGCCCAACCAGTGCATTTTTCCGCAGCGTCTAAATCTTGGCTAATATAAGCCGATGTAATCGCCCCTTCTTTCAACATACAAATCAATTCAAATAATGATTGCTCAAAAATCGGCATTTGCGTCTTAAGCATCATTCGTACATTTTCTTTATGTTGTTGACAAAAATAGGAAATACTTTCATTTTTATAAGTAAATTCTGCTGCAGTATTAATAAAATAACAGCCTCTAAAGTCAATCAATGCCGGTACTTGATTATTAAACCACCGCGTTAAAGCGCTAAATAGTTTTTTTATGAACTCTTTATTATCAACTGAATTTTCTACCGATGATTCTAGCCAAGTAATAAAAATATTATGTCTCTGCTCAAGCGTCGCAATGATCAACGCGTCTTTACTGTCAAAATAACGATAAAGTGTTTTCTTAGCGACACCTGAAACTTTCAATACTTCATTTATACCAACCGAGTTGATGCCATTCTTATAAAATAAATCTAAGGCAGTGTTTATTAATAATTGTTGCTTATCACTCATGCTTTTCCTCACTAAATGCATCGATACCTTGACACATGTAGAACACTCTGTCTACCATAGATAAGTAGACAACTTGTTCTACTTATAAAATGATGAGGTAAAAGTTAACAATGAACAATATATTTACTGCGCTATACGCGGGTGTTGGCAGTGCATTGGCTATCGTTATTCTTGCATTTTTAGATAATGCCCAGCTTCAGCACATATGGATCATGGCACCATTTGGTGCAAGCGCAGTACTGGTTTTTGGTGTGCCAGATAGCCCATTGGCGCAGCCTAAAAATGTAATATTGGGGCATTTATTAACTGCCTTTATCGGATTAATTTTTCTAACAAATTTTAGTGTAACCCCTATAACATTAGCGTTAGCGACAGGACTTGGCGTCAGTGCCATGCTATTGAGCAAAACAACTCACCCGCCAGCAGGGGCGAATCCACTACTCATTATGCTCACAGGGCAAAGCTGGAGCTTTTTGCTCACACCGGTGCTTTCAGGTGCAATTGTTATTGTGCTATGTGGAATGTTAATGACAAAACTTAGAGGTAAATTTCTATCTCAAACTCAGTAACAACTTTATGCTGTTACTTAATTTAAATGTTGCGTTAAAAATGCCGTTAAATTCTCAAATAATAAATATAAGGCTGTTATAGCAACTAACTCGTTTACTTCACTGAATTATTTTTTACTTGCAATCAGAATAAAGACCTCGAACAATTACATTTAAAATCATGAGTTTAAGATTTATTAAGAAGTTTTAAGTTAGTTTTTTTGGCAATCGAGTGTAAAAACAGATCACTTTTAATCACTCTGGATTTTGAACATTATGTCATTGCAACACACAGCAAAAGTCTTAGCCTCATTATCAGTTTTAGCTCTTTTTCTAAGCAGTTTTTCGGTCGGTGCACAAACAAAAACCGCGCTATTTTGGCAAAATGCCACCGTCTATTTCATGTTAACTGACCGTTTTAACAACGCTGACCCAAGCAACGATCAGGCCTACAATCGTACAAAAGAAACAGCAAAATTACGGGGCTTCGAAGGTGGTGATATTAAAGGTATCACAGAGAAAATTGAGCAAGGTTACTTCAACCGCTTAGGGGTTGACGCCATTTGGATGACCCCTTTGATTGAACAAGTTCATGGTTATGACGACTCCGATGGGCTGACCTATTCTTATCATGGCTACTGGCCAAAAGACTGGACTGCCGTTGATGCAAATTTTGGTGATGAAAACGATTTAAAGCAGATGATCGAAACAGCTCATCAACAAGGTATTAAAGTATTGCTTGATGTCATCATTAATCATACCGGCCCAAAAACGCAAGCAGACTGGGCTTGGCCAGACAGTTGGATAAGAACGACACCCATTTGCCAATGGCACAATTATCAAGAAAACACCCAATGTGCGTTAGCAACTTCACTGACTGACATTAAAACAGAATCAGAAGCTGAGGTTGAATTACCCCCACAACTTATCAAAAAATGGCAAACAGAAGGCCGCTTAAAACAAGAACTGGCCGAACTAGATCGCTTTTTCGAGCGCACAAAGTACCCACGAGCACCAAAATATTACATAGTAAAATGGCTAACCGATTGGGTACGCGACTACGGCGTTGATGGCTTTCGAGTGGACACTGCAAAACATGTTGAAGCTGAAATTTGGGCAGCACTGAAAAAAGAAAGTGAATTTGCCTTAAAAACCTGGAAACAAAACAACCCACAACAAGTGCAAGATGACTTGCCATTTTATATGGTGGGTGAAGTATATCATTGGGGTATAAACGGTTATGGAAATACCGCAGACGACGGTATCTCTTATGACTATGGTGACAAGCAAGTGAACTTCTTTGAATACGGTTTTGATGCGTTAATCAATATGGGATTTGTTGCCGATGCTGGAAAGCCTATTGAACAAACATTCTCAAGCTACTCAAAAGCGTTGAATAACGAACTTAGTGGCAAAGGTGTTCTTAGTTACATCGGTTCTCATGATGATCAAAATTCATACGACCGCGAACGTAGCCAACCTTTTGAAACGGCCTTTAAATTAATGCTTGCCCCTGGTGGCGTGCAAATTTATTACGGTGATGAACTCGCTCGACCTATGTATGCAGAAAATTCCTATGGTGACGCTAATATGCGCACCCCGATGAATTGGCAGGATCTCAAAACACCAAAAACTCAAGCGATATCGGCACATTGGCAAAAGCTTGGCAGTTTTCGACAACACTATGATGCCGTTGGCTCAGGTACCCATAAACAATTAAGCCAAACACCTTATATTTTCAAACGTGAACTTAGCGGCAGCCCTTCAATACTGGTGGCAAAAGATTTACCTATTGGTGCTAAAACAATTTCAGTATACGAGCTATACGCAGACGGTGAGCAAGTATTTGATCACTACTCTAATACAGCACAGACCGTGCGCAACGGTAGCGTAAAACTTAATAATGAATTTACCTACGCACTTATTGCCAAAGCCAAGGTGAAGATGTAGCACAGGCTTAACAAAAGCGGCAGTTATCAATCAGCAATATTTGATGCTGCCCATTAGCTAAGCAAGAAAAATTGCGCTATTAATTCATAATGATTGTCCGCATAATATTGAATTAATAACTAAAAATTCACCTTATGCTATCGAATGCTTTATCAAATTAATCATTATGTTTTAAATTTACAAACCCGTACATTGTCAGATGCTGATGTCAGCCATCATATTCGCCCTAAAACATTGGCAGTATTAATGTATTTAGCTGAGAGAAGCGGACAAATTATTTCTAAAAATGAACTGCTCGAGGTAATTTGGGACGATGTTAATGTTGATGATGGAGTAATTTTTCAGTCGATAAGAGAAATTCGTCAGCTATTTGCCGACAGCAATATAATTCAAAATCACCCTCGTAAAGGCTATGCTTTCACAGCGGCACTAAATCCTTTGCCTATAGATGAGAACTCAAACGCTAAAAGTAACAACCCTGACGCAAACTCCTCAACAGTTTTTCAACTATATTGGCGTAGGTTCGCCATTGCCTTAACGGTTTTATGTTTGTTATTGCTCGTGTTAGCGCAAATGTTTAATAGTGATAGCCATATCCCTGACATTTCAACATCAGAGGCGGTCACAGCGTTTAAACAAAACATTATTGTGTTGCCGGTAAAACATAAAATTGCCTACGGCGAACATGATTGGGTTTACCTTGGCGGCATGGAACAACTTATCGCGAAACTAAAAGCGCTGCCGAGTACTATTTATATTCATGACGGTATCCGCATTCCGCAACTTATGCGAACCGCGGGGTTGAGCAGAAATTTTACCTCTGCAGAAACCACCAAGCTATTTACCACCACAGGGGCCACGCTGATTATTGAAAGTGAGTTACACGGCAATATTTCTGACTACAAATTAGTCTATAAATTTCATGTTAAAAACGATGTAAAACAAGGGATAATTTTAAATACCGACATTAAATCCGCGCTGGCAGAACTCGCACAAAAGGTTGCCGAATTTACCCAACACCCACTGCAACGTAATGCTGACGAACCAGCAAAAGAATTCAGTGACGCACTGTTTGCGCAAGCCATGATAAATTACGAAAAAGATTGGCATTCTTCTATTAGCTTTTTTGAAAGCTACTTGGCCTTAAACCCAAACTCAGTCATTGCCAGCATCTACCTCAGCAAATTATACCTGTGGAATAAACAATACCCACAAGCACAAACACTGATTAAACAGACGGAAAAAATTGATAACATTAGCCAGAAAAATAAAGCGGAGCTCTATTTAATTAAAGGCCGCATTGCCTCGCAACAAAAATCATGGCAACAAGCTGAGCAGTTTTTTAACCAAGCTAGCTCGGCAATCACAAACCAACCAGAATGGTATACTAAAGCGAGTATTGCTGAGGCTCGAGGTTTAAACTATTTGGCACAAAATTTACTGGTGGAGTCCACAATAGCATTTAACAAAGCGATTGAACTAAATCAAATCACACAAAGCCCAATCGGCACCAATTCAAACAAGCTTCACCTCGCCTATGTGCTACATCAACAAGGAAAACTTGTTGCAGCACAGCATGTTTATCAACAAGCAAAACAACAAATAGAAGCAACACAGCTAGAGTTTCTTTATTCTATGTTAGCAAGCTATAGCAACAAACTTCACACTAAAGATTTAGGCGTAGCATTAAAATGACGTTTAAATTCCCGGCTAAATTGTGATGGGCTAGTATAGCCAACACGCATCGCGGCTTCGGTAGCCTGCATGCCATCAGACGTCAGCAAGTCTTTTGCTTTGTTTAAGCGAATTTTCTTTAAATATTGCAACGGCGTTTCTTTGGTGACCTGACGAAAGGCTTTGTGAAAGCCTGAAACACTCATATGTGCTTGCTCAGCTAAATGTTCTACTGATATGGTTTCTGCGTATTGTTTGTGTAAGGTATCTAATACCCGTGCAATGCGTGCATAATGGCCATCGTGATGCGCTAAATCAAAAAGAATATGGCCATCTTTGCCTACCAATGCTCGATAAACAATTTCTTCAACAATGGCTGGTCCTAAAATGGCAGCCTCAGCATCGCTATGTAACACCGATAATAAGCGCATTACCGCCATATTAAAACTCTCATTTAAGGTGTTCGACTTAACGCCAAAATCTAGCTTACTTCGGTCAACGCTGCCTTCGAGTGCTATCTGCTTTTTCTGCTCGGTAATTTGATTCACTAATTTGTGCAAAGTGTGAGAATCAACATCAATGGCTAAACCTAAAATCGGTAAATTGTTATCGGCAAATGCCTCACACTCGAGTGGCATAGGCACACCAAGCACTAAGTAGTCACCAGGGCCATATTGCACACTATTATCAGCAATATATATTGTTTTTCGCCCTTGCCCCATAACAATAATGCCAGATTGATAAAGCAAAGGTTGGCGATCACTACTATCACTGCCGCGGTAAAACTTCACACCAGGAATCACAGTACGAAAAGAACCATTTAAGTCATTCAAAGACTTTAAGTCGGCATAAGATTGCATAAGCTGCGCCAAAGTTTGCATAATTCATCTAGCACCTAAAAAATTGAAGATTTATTGATTTTACACAAATAGGCAATAAATATCGACTAATTCGCTATTTGATAACCAATATTCAGAGTAATATGCAACACATAAAAGCAATTATGCTTTAACGACCCAATTATTATGTGAGGTAATTCATGGAATTTTCATACGTTAATCCAACTCAAATCCATTTTGGCCAAGGTAAAATTGCCAGCATTAGTGACGCGATTCCCGCTGACAGTAAAGTACTGGTTATTTACGGCGGCGGTTCAATCAAAAAAAATGGTGTTTACCAACAAGTACAAACCGCACTAACTAACCACACTTGGCTTGAATTCTCTGGTGTTGAACCAAATCCAACCATGGAAACACTTGATAAAGCCGTTAAAATTGTTAAAGCCGAAAAAATTGACTACATACTTGCTGTTGGCGGTGGTTCGGTGATCGACGGTGCCAAATATGTTGCCGCAGCAGCCTACTACGACGGTGCTGGTTGGGATATTTTATTAGGCAAGCACACAGTAAAAGAAGCTGTTGCTATAGGCGCAGTGCTTACGCTGCCTGCAACCGGTTCAGAATCAAATGCAGCCTCAGTGATCACTCGTGCTGAAAGCCAAGATAAACTACCGTTCTTTTCGCCAGCTGTACAACCTAAGTTCGCAGTACTTGATGCCGATGCCATGAAAACCTTACCAGAACGCCAACTGATTAACGGTTTAGTTGATGCTTGGGTACATATTTGTGAGCAATACTTAACACTCCCAACCGGTGCTATGGTACAAGACGGCTATGCAGAAGCGTTATTGAAGAATTTAATAGTATTGGCTGAGCAATATGATCAGCGTGAAACACTGCAATGGCGTGAAAACTTAATGTGGACAGCCAACCAAGCGCTAAATGGTTTAATTGGTGCTGGCGTACCGCACGATTGGGCGACACATATGATTGGTCATGAGTTAACGGCACTTTATGGTGTTGATCACGCCCGTTCATTAGCGATAGTTCAACCTTCACTTTTACGCAATCAATTGGCAGTGAAAAAAGACAAACTAGAACAGCTTGGGAAAAATGTTTTTGCTTTAGCTGCTGGCGACGACATGGCTGAGCGCACTATTGCGGCTATTGAAGCGTTTTATCATAGCCTAAATGTTGCAACGCAATTAACTGAACATGGCAGCGATAAGGCAAAAGCCATTGATGATGTTATCACGCAACTTGAAGCTCATAACATGGTTAAACTAGGTGAGCATCAGGCCATTACTTTAACGCAAAGCCGTGAGATATTGGAACTTGCGATAAGTTAATACTGCACCTTAAATAGCTGAGTGAGTATGACTTTTTCTATACTCACTTGGTGTCATACCGGTTTGTTTTTTAAAAACTTTATAAAACGAAGAACGAGCATTAAAACCAACCTGTAAAGATATATCTAAAACACTCGCACTTGATGTTACCAGCAGTGTTTTCGCCTCTTCAACACGCCAATGATTAATAAAATCAAAAAAGCTATAACCTAATGATTGATTAAGAGTTTGAGAAATATAATTTGCGGAAATAGTTAAATGCTTTGCCAATTTATGCAGTGAAATATTGGCATCTAAATATAACTTTTCTTGAACCATACTTGCAGTCAGCTTTTCGGCAATGCGCTGCGCCTGCTCTTGTGCTAATGCTGAACGTTGATATTTTTTATGCTCAACTGTCGTTATTCGCTCTGAGTCACCTGCCGGCAAGGTTTGAGTAAGGTACTGTTCAGTAAAGCCTGGTTTTTGCCGTAAGCCCCAATATGCCATGGTCCAGACAAGTATCAGTAGTAATAAAGCACCAAACCAATAACTAAATAAATCAATATCCCTAAGTAAGGTGAGCATTAAGCCTGAAAAGGCTAAGCACCAGATCATCACAACAATAAATAATACCCAGCTTAACCAAGCCAAATCTCTTTGTTCATGATTGGCAAAGTGCTGCTTTAGTTTAATGCGATAATTTAATAATCGCCGAATAATGCGCTGTAAATAGCACGCTGACTGTAATAACCACACCAACATTGATGAAAACATAAAGAGCACAACCACCAACAAGTATCCTTGTTCAATATCGCTGTCTTTCGCAAAAATCATCGCCATTTGCTCTGCAGATAAACTGATCAGTAAGCTTGTGGTTATTACCCCTAAAACAATCGGCATAATATCGATGAGGTGTTTACGATGCCAACACCAAGCTCTCATCGAGGTAATAGCCTCAACATATAGCCATAGCAAAGGAGCTAATGCCAGAAAAGCGGGAAAAATTAAGGCAATATATAAGTCGTAAAATTCCGGTAGCGCCGAAAAAATTATCGGCCCCAACGCAATCACACCGTTCGCCAGTAGAAATAATGCCAACGGTAAATAAGCCTTGCTTTCACTATATTTAGCCAGTAGTTGTGGAAACGAAAATAGTATTTGCCCAAGTGTCATCATCGTGATGGCTATCGCTAGCATTTCAAACAAATTAAGCCTCTTCGCATAACTAATAACATTCTATTTATACATTTCATTGTACGGCTTCTAATTGAAATAAAACATAATAATGTGTCCGTGCTTATAGTCTCGGACGACAATCGACTCATACATTTGCATGCTTTAGTTAAATTTTATAATAACGATATAAAAGAGGTAAACGTGAATAATTTACATAAGTGGGCAGCAATATCAGCATTAGTGGAAGCCAGTTTATATATTGGAGCTTTTATATTCTTCGGGGCTATTTGGGACTTTCCAAGCCATGGCAGCATAATAACAAAGCTTAGCTATCTCAGTGATAATCACACCAGCCTTTTTATGGTGCATGTGCTGTTATATCTATTATTCGGTGTGCTATTAGCAATTATCGTGCAGTCGATACAAGAACATCTAACTCCGAAGGCTGAGCGCTTAGCAAAGTTAGCCGCTGTGTTTGGCTATATTTGGGTGGCTCTCGTCATCACCAGCGGTATGCTTGCCAATATTGGTTTAGATGTAGTGATTGGCATGGCCGCGACAAAACCAGAGCAAGCATGGATGATATGGTTAGTCATTGATACCGTTGTTGAAGGCATTGGCGGCGGCAATGAAATTGTTGGTGGCTTATGGGTATTGATATTAAGTATCGCAGCAATAAAAACCAGTGAATTTTCTAGAGCCCTGAACTTACTAGGCATATTTGTTGGCGGAGCAGGCGTTATGACTATCTATCCAGCAGAGGTATTTACTGAGATATTTGGTTTAAGCCAAATAATTTGGTTTATTGCCTTAGCGATAGAGTTGTTAAAAAGTCATAAACTATCTACTCAGCTAACTCCTAACCCATCGCTAGTATCCAACGGCTAGCCTTCGCGAAAGCTATATATTGGGTGCTGCCAAATAACAGCACCCAATTTTAATAATGACTAAACCGATAAAATGCAAAGCTGCTATTTATTTTCTCTATGGCCATAGCTCAGTACTCGCGTTACCTGCCATTTTCCGTCATTTTGACGCCAAACCATAACGAAATCAGCCTTGCCGTCACATAGCTTTTTATCGTTTTTGTTTTTATCGCTAGCATATTCAATTTTGCTTTGACAAAAAGTATGCACTCCCTCGGTAATAGCGCCAAAATTTTTGATGGGATGAGCGCGGAAAGACTCTTTGTCAAGCTGACGAGTATAATTGCCACATGCATGTTTTTTAGTATTAGCAATCATGGAGTCACGATCCCAAGTGACACCACCATTATCATGATAAAACTCTACATCAGCTGAAAAATAGCTCGCATGTATAGCCAGCTGTTGCTCATCAGCACAAAGGTTAAAGGCATTAAATAAGTCAGTATCAAGTCGCTGCATTTTTTCCGTTAATGTTGTTTCGGCTGCAGATATCCCGGCCGAAATAATGCAACCAACAAACCATAGGTAATATTTCATCGTATTCCTATTTCCCTTTTCTTATCTAAATTGGACATATAAGCCAATGTAAAGCACTGATTAAAGTGCTTTAACTTGGCTTATATTTATGGGTTCTTAACCGTGGCTTCTATTCGCACGTAACCAATACGTTAAATACATTAAGCCCGCTCCCCCAGCAATAGCAATAATACTGACTTTCGACATCAGCACTTTAATTGGCATTAAGCGCATCGCGCCTTCATGAGTAAAATTATCGCGCAGCGTATCGTTATTAATACCAAAATAATCCGTTAATATTTGAATAAAGAATGATGAGTTTAAGTCAAAATAATGCACGACAAAAGCTTCCACCAAAACTAGCATAATAACGGGTAACACCGCCCATAGAAATGGAGCTTTATTGGCAAACATCGACATCAACATTAACCAAGCAAAAAGTGGAAATAACCATAAAACAAATGGCACTAAGCTTAGCCAAACTAACGCGACATTACTGAAAATATCTAAACCGCCCCAAATATGCCATAACGAAATATCAAAGCCTGCAGAAAGCACGATACAGAAAATAAAGGCTAATATTGCGGCAATAAACAGGGTAAATGTTGCGGCAAGCATAAATATTCCAGGAATAATAACTGCGCCAGTGAACAACTTAGTGCCTATTGTAACGGCATCAGAGATTGGCATTGAGCGCCAAAAGTAGATAGATAAATCTCGTCGCTCATCAAATAAACACACTAAAAAATAATAAAGCTGTATCAGTAAGGCTACGACCATAAACGGCATAAATAAACCTTGAATAGCGGCAAATGAAACGCGCGTAAGCCCTTCATCTATTGTTTGATGTTGTAATTGCGCTAAGAAATCAAGCAAACCACGCCATTGATACTCTTCAATTAAAACCATTTGCAGTAACGGGGCTGCCACCATCATGGCAATAATGATCACCGGCACCCAAAACAGCAGTTTATTAAATTCCCATACTTCCTTTTTAACGCTCATAGTTAATAATGAAATATTCATTACACTGCCTCCTTGGTCATTACCCCAATGAAAATATCAGCTAAGCTTGGAGAGCTGATACTGCCCAAAGGTTTCAATTCATCACTACTCAAACGATCAAACAACATAGTGGTTAAACCCATTAAGCTATTGGTATGTATTGGCTTTAGTTCTTTTGCTTGGCTTAAATGCTCATTAGTAACAGCCAATAATTTAAAGCGCTCACGCATTGCATCAACACTTTCATTCAACACCAGTTGGCCATTTTGTATAAAGGCCACGTCAGTCAAAATATGTTCTATCTCTTCAATTTGATGCGTGGTGACTATGATGCACTTCTCTTCCGAGTAAAAATCTTCCAGCAGATGGTTATAAAATTGATGGCGAGTAAGAATATCTAGCCCTAAAGTTGGCTCATCTAATACTAGTACTTTTGCATCTATGGCCAAAATAAGCGCTAAATGTAATTGCGTTATCATCCCCTTCGATAGGGTTTTTATTTTCGATGCCATATCTATATTAGTTTTTGCTAAGAAACCTTCGGCTTTTTCGCGATTAAAGTTTTTATGAACATCAGCCATATAAGTTAGCGCTTGTTCAACTTTAAGCCACTTAGGCAATACCGCAACATCTGAAATATAGGCAACCTCATTAAGCATTTCAGCACGTTGTGTACGCGGGTTATAACCCAATACATCTATATCACCACTAAAATTTGACAAGCCTAATATCGATTGTAAACAAGTGGTTTTGCCAGCGCCATTTGGCCCAACTAAACCTAATATTTGCCCCGTTTTTACGGTTAAATTTACGTCTGACACCACTTTTTTGCTGCCATAGGTTTTGGTTAAGCCATTAATAGAGATTAATGTTGTCATTATTTCGTCTCCGTTATCGGTTGCAATAAGTCTTCCGTTGATAATTTCAAACGGTTAATTTGCTCAAGAATTTTGGGCCACTGTGCAGATAAGAAGTTTTCTCGCTCACGATTTAAAATAGTGTCTTGCACACCATGTTTTACAAACAAACCTTTACCACGTTGTTTTTCTACAATGTTCTCATCCTGTAGCATCTGATACGCCTTAGAAATAGTAATTGGATTTAATTGGTATTCCGCTGCAACCTTTCTCACAGAAGGTAGCGGTTCGCCCTCGGTGATGTAACCGTCTAGAATTCGTGTGACCACCTGCTGGTACAACTGAATATAGATCGGAGTGTCTGGATCCCATTGTGTTGGCATTATTGTTCCCTTTGATTACTTTTCTATCACTATAGTGTTATACATCACCAACACACCTTGCGCAAATATTTGATTTTGCTTAAATGTAAATAAAGATTTCTAACACTTTGCCAAGACTTTAAATTTAACGCCTGTGCAAATTATCATTAATCTGAACTCAGGGTAATTAGCTTAGGGTTGCTCAGAAAGTAAAACACCGTTATCAACAAGGGTTGATAACGGTGTTAGTGGTGTTAAACCAGCAATTATTGCTTAACGGCAGTTTCCGGTGTTTCAGATAGATTGCTATAAAAATTCATCACTTGTTGGCCTTGAGTGTTTTCATCAATGGTGAAATAACTCAAGCTGCCATCATAATAAAAACCATTATCTGACATAGGGAAAATTTGCCATTTTCGCCCTTCGCCACGCACAGAATAAACTTTACCATCCTCCATAAAGATTTTACGAATATCTCCTGATGGCAACATATAGTCACCCATTAACGGTTGAAGTTGCGCTTTACTTAATGAAATGCTTTTAAAGCTAGGTAAAGGAATTTCAAGGGCAACTGCCGCTAGCATTCTTGCTATTTCGCCAGGATTACCTGAGTCGTAATTATTTAAGACCGCAACGTAAAGATCTTCCGATGGAATGTATAAAGCATTAGTGACAAAGCCATGAATACCGCCACCATGCCCTATTCCATCATATTTATTAAACTTAAACATTCCTAAACCAAAGCCATAATTTGACATACTGCCGTCATTTAATTTTACCGCTGAGGTCATCAGCTGATAGCCTTTTTTAGAAATAAGCTCGCCATTGCGTAATGCTTTAAACCATATATTTAAATCATCAACCGTCGATAGCAACGACCCAGCAGCATGTGGCCACATCATGTCTAGATACTCGGCATTAACATAACCATTTTCACTTTGAGAATAACCACTGGCTCGATTAGGAATAATTTGCAAGCCACCGAAACGACTGTTTTTCATGCCTAATTTGGCAAAAATATCTTGTTCAATAAATTCTGCATAAGTTTTGCCGCTAGCTACTTCAATAATTTTTCCGAGTAGTACATAAGCAGTATTTGAGTAACGATTCGCTTCCCCAACTTTTAATGCCATTGGATGTTCGGCGAAGCGCTTGATCATAGCGTCTAATGTTGTTGGTGTTTTAGACTCCTTTGCCATGATTTTTGCATCTTGCGTATAGTTTGCAATGCCTGACGTATGAGTTAATAAGTGCTTAATAGTGACTTTATTGCCTTCAGTGGGAAAATCAGGAACATATTTATGTAGGTCATCTGATAAAGACAATTTCCCTTGCTCTACCAACATCATGATAGCTGCACCAGTAAATTGCTTGGTAATTGAGCCTAAGCGAAATACGGTATCGGTTTTGATCGGTACTTGTAATTCAATGTTAGCTAAGCCTCGTGCCTGTTTATAAAGCGTGTCGCCATTTTTCGTGACAATAACTGCAACACCTGGTCCGGTGGTTTCAACGTACCTTGCTAATATTTCATCATAGTCTTTTTCATTCGCTGCATTAGCTTGCAGTAATGGTGCCGATATTAATATTGCCGTTAACGCTACTTTTTTTATTATATTAATTTTCATAACTATCCTTATTATAAAGCTTTTTCATACTAACCTAATTTTTCACTTCAACCACTAAATAGATTTTTATAAATGTAACATCTAATAAATAACTAGTAACACCGCCAGTATTTATCTACAGATTTAAGTTCACTCATTTTGAATTTTATCTTAAGATAAATACACTTAACATTTTGCCTAATGACAATGAATATTAGCCAACAACTACTTTTTTTCTTTAGCGCCATCGGGGCATTTAATGGTTTTTTGCTCGCTTTCTATTTGATGGCACAAAAGCCTTTTAAGGTTTCTAATCAGTTTTTAGCGGCTATGCTATTCATGTTAAGTGTAAGAATAGCGAAGTCAGTTTGGTTTTACTTTAACCCTGAATTAGCAAAGATTTTTTTACAGCTAGGTTTATCTGCCTGCTTATTTATTGGGCCTTTGTTGTACTTATATTGTCGGGCATTTTTTGGTCAGCTTAACGAAATGAAAGTTAAGTGGTACTTGCACTTAGCGGGAATTCTCATCACCTTAATAGTATTTGGTAGTCGTTTTCCGTATGAAAGCTACCCAGAACTGTGGGGGGCAATATTTTATAAGGCCATTAACTGGCTTTGGCTGGCCTATATCGTATTGGCAGGCATTCAGATTTACCCACTTTTTACCAAGATCCGCGCCAAACAACACTCACTTAATCACAATGAAATAATACTGCTCAGCAGTTTCATCGGCGTGTCGCTAATATGGCTGAGTTATTTTACTTCTTCCTACACCTCATACATTGCCGGCGCATTATCTTTTTCATTTGTATTGTATCTCTCGGTGATACTCGTCATAGCGCATTTAAAACAGCGACAAAGTAATAGCTACGTGAATAAGAAAATTGCTGCGGCATCAGCGAATGAACTCACCAATAAACTTTTGCATACCATGGAAACCGAGCAACTCTATTGCAATGCAAATTTAACCTTGCCGATGCTCGCGAAAAAACTCCACATACCGGCAGCTACTTTGTCGCAACTGTTGAATGATAACCTCGCGAAATCATTCAGTATTTTCATTAATGAGTACCGAATTACCGCAGCAAAACACTTGTTGTTATCTGATAAAAATTTAAATATGGAAGGTATCGCTGAGCAATGCGGATATAATTCTCAATCTACATTTTATAATGCTTTCAAAAAGTTAACTAATACGACCCCGGCTAAATACCGGCAAAACTTTAAAAAACAAGCTCCTGAATTATAATTTAGGAGTACGGTATTATCATCTGATAATGCTTTTTGTCTATTAATCGCTAACGTACTAGATAAATAAACTCGTTAAGGAAAATAGATGAAAAAACAATTGCTACTACTGTTGCTACTATTAACTTGCCTACCTACTCAAGCAAGTGAAGTGAATGACAGAAAACTCATAATTTCGACCCTAAATAATTACCTTGAAGGGACGTCATACAATAACCAACAGCAAATAAATACTGCGTTTCATCAAGATGCTAAACTCTATTTAGAGAAAAAATCACAACCACTTTGGATAGTTCCTGCGCTTGAATATGCTAGTTGGTTTAAAGAAGAAAATTTAGGTCAGTTTAACGGTCGAATCGGCGAAATATTAGCGATTGATGTTAGCAATAACATAGCGACAGCAAAAGTCGAAATTTTGATACCAGAAGCAAATTCTCGTTTTATTGATTTATTTTTACTAAAAAAACTCGACAACCGCTGGCAAATTATTAGTAAAAGTGCCACGAAACTTGAGAGTAATCGTTCAGGTAACAGAATTCTATTTATCGTTTCCAGTGCCCATTTTCACGGTAAATCAACACTGCCGGCCGGTGTCAGTTTTTCAGAGATAGTTAATGCTTACGAGACTTTCCTAAAAGCCGGTTATACCGTTGATTTCGTTAGCCCTGATGGCGGCGCAATTCCATTATCGTATATCAATACCTCTATGCCCATTCACAAAAAATATTTGTATTCAGCAGACTTTATGCATGCCATTGCCAACACCAAAAAACCAACAGAAATTAAGCCTGAAAACTACAAAGCCGTGCATTATATCGGTGGCAGTAATGCCATGTATGGCGTTGCTAATAACGAAGCGCTGCAAAAAATCACTATGACGATTTATGAAGAATATAACGGTATTATTTCTGCTGTCTGTCATGGCACTGCAGGCATTGTTAATTTAAAAACTAAAGCGGGTAACTATTTAGTGGCAAACAAACGAATAAGTGGCTATCCGGAGTCATACGAAAATCAATCTAGAGCCTACTTTAAAGAATTTCCGTTTTTGATTCAGCAAACCATAGAGCAACGCAAAGGTAAGTTTTTTCATGGCGAACGCAATCAACCCCATGTTGAAGTTGACGGCAGAGTTGTCACTGGTCAAAACCATTTATCTTCAGCGCTTGTTGCACAGCGAATAATTGAAATTCTTGCGAAAGGTTAACTCAGCTTTAATTCCTGCAATCAGCTAACAAACAAGTTAATTGCAGGAAACTCTCTTTACAGCGAAACCTTTAACTTTTGCTTCGGCTGCAGTAGTGAATTACCTGAAAGCTTATTCCAGCGCACTAAATCTTGTACTTTTACTTTATATTTACGGCTGATATCCCAAAGATTATCGCCACTTTTAACTACATGATATCGCCTTTTCGTGCCATATCGAGTAAATTCACTTAGATCAAGCACATGGCTCGTCAACGGTAAAACCAAAGTTTGACCAATGCGTATATTGTTTGAAGCTAATTGATTCAGCTGCTTAATTGCTGCCACTTTAACCGAATGTTTAGCTGATATCTCACTTAAAGTATCACCTGACTTAACAGTATATTGATGCCATCGTAGCCATTCTTTTTGCTTGGTAGACGCCAGTTTATTTTGCAAACTTAAGGCACTAGCTATTGGCACTAATAGTTGGTAATTGTCATCAGGAGGCGTTACCCCGCGATTCAAACCCGGGTTAAGGCGAATTAATTCTTTTGCTTCTATATTCGCCCATTTAGCAGCTAAAGTAATATCTAATTGGCTTTTCAGCGCAATAGTAGTAACCGCAGGAGCATTTTTTATTGGGCTAAAAACATAGTTCAGTTCATCGGCACGTTGTAAAATGTCCACAATGGCTAATAGCTTTGGCACATAGGCCGTGGTTTCTGCGGGTAAATCTAATGACCAAAAGTCATAAGCCTTTTTTGCTCGCTTATTTTTCGCTATCGCTCGACCAACTCGCCCTTCACCAGAATTAAATGCCGCCACGGCATTAAGCCAATCTTGCCCTAGTGTTCGATGAAAAAACTGAAAATAATCCAAGGCGGCATCAGTTGAGGTAACAATATCTCGTCTTCCGTCATACCACCAATTGCGCGTTAAGTTGAAACGCTTGGCGGCTACCGGCATAAATTGCCACAGCCCCGCAGCACTTTTATGTGAGACGCCATACGGTAAATAGGCACTTTCCACAATAGGAAGAAGCGCCAATTCAATTGGCATATTACGACGTTCTATTTCTTCAACTATGTAATAAAGAAAAGGTTCCGCGCGTTCAGATATGGTCACCATAAAGTTAGGGTGTCGTAAATAATAATTGCGCCACTTAGCGACTTCTTTGTTATCAGGAACAACCATGGTCAATTGGCTGCGAATACGTTGCCAAATATCTTTATAAACAATTGGTGCTAGTGTTGCTGCGTGTGGTTGTTTTTCCTCGATAGAATTAACTAATTCTCGATCTGGTGTGACATTTTTCAGCTGCGTCGCAGTATCTAACGATTTTGGTACTTGCTGACACCCAGTTATTAAAAAGATGGCAAGTAACGGTAGTATTTTATTGACTAGTTTCAGATTAAAGTTCATTTAAATACGTCATGATTATTGGCGATGATTTGAAGTGCAAACAATGTGCAGTAATTATCATAAGACAGTCAAGTTTTAAGATAATTATCGCGCAATGCAATTTCTTAGAAGACATCACTTTTAAGTTTTGCTAAAGGAAAAGTTCAATACGCTATTCGTCATCGCTTTGTTGTTTAATGGTACGCAGGCGATCACGATATTTGTCACGTGCTAAGGCTTGCATATCAGTTACCGCATCACTTTCGTCAACAATTTCGCGACCGAGTAATGTTTCAATTGCATCTTCTAAGGTAACGACACCTGACGTTTGGCCATATTCATCTTCCACTAAATACATATGTATATGGTTTTTAATAAACATATCTAACAATTGCTGCACCGGTAACTTTTCAGATACTCGTGTTAATGGAATAGCAAACTTTCCAATCGCCTCACTGCCTTGACCATTTCGCTCCGCTTCGTATAAATCACCTTTAATCACCTTACCTTTAATGTCATCAACGGTTGCGCCGTAAATCGGTATACGAGTAAATTGGCTGGTTTGTTCATGATTGAGTGCTTCGGTTACCGTAACGTCTTGATGAAGCATATGCACGACCGTACGAGGGGTAAATACTTGTCCTGTGCGCAATTCCCGTAATTTCAGCATATTTGATAAATATTCATTTTCTTGTGAAAACAGGCTGCCGTCTTTATGACTCAGTGAAGCAAGTGCAATAATTTCTTCGCGGGTAATTTCATTTTCCTTACCTTGCTTAAATAACCTGGTTAACCGTGTTGATATCCAAACTAAAGGATAGACAAGCCTCACCAACCAAGAAATAACATAAGCGGAAGGCGTTGCTAAAGCACGCCAAAATGTCGCGCCTAAAGTTTTTGGTATAATTTCTGAAAAGTATAAAATGGCCAATGTTAGTAATACCGCAATCAAGGTTTCCCATTGTTCACCAAATACTCGAATAGCTTGTGCACCAACACCTGCGGCGCCCATGGTATGAGCAAAAGTGTTTAAAATTAAAATACTGGAAAGCGATTCGTCTAAGCGTTTTTTGACCTTCGCTATTACCGCCCCTGCTCTAGGCTTTTTAGTTTGAATTTGTTCTACAAAGCTCGGTGTTATTGATAATAAAACCGCCTCTAATACTGAACATAAAAATGATACGCCAATGGCTATTGCTAAATAAATAAAAAGTAAGGTCACGTACTCATTCCAACCAGAAAGTAAATCTAAGTATATTTACCCCTAGCATATCACATGGTTACTAAATACTTAGGGCGAGAAAGCAGATAAATGTTGCAACATGATTGAATAAAGCACTATTTTTAGAAATTATTTTTACTTGATGTGGTTAAATCATTGCTCTATTCAATATTAGTTCTTAAAATATAACTAATTGTAGGTATTTTGAACGGTTTGTTATGGCACATTTTTCTGGTAAAGAGTTAAAAAGTTTAAGAAAAGAGGCTGGCTTTACACAAAAGGCTCTCGCAAGCGAAATTGGTATCAGCCGTGAAACGGTGGTGGCGATTGAAAATGAACACCCAAAAACCATCGACTCACTTAGTCTTGAAGTCGTCAATTCATGGTGGCTTACGTGTCGGCAGTCGGTATCAGAATCAAGTCAATTATCATTTAAAGTGCAGATTATGAAGTTCTTCGGCATGTAATATATGATATTACGGCAATATATTGGCAGTGCTACCACCAACATATTAGCCGTGGTATTTTTAACTATTGCGCTATTATCCTTCGGTTATGCGGAGTATTTTGATCGCCTTTTTATTATTTTTTTGCTTGGTTTAATACTCTTTAATCTTACCAATGCCAACATTGTCAGTATTGCTTTCATCTTTCTATTTGAACGCTCGTTAGAAGAGTTGGTTTTTTTCTTCAGTACCTACCTATACGTCAAACCACTCATTTACTTATTGTCTCTTTGGTTAATAAGGGCTTTGTGGTACGACAAACTTATCAAATACGTGATATTGCCAACAATAGTCACATGCATAATATGTGAATTATATTGGTACACAACGCTCTACAGTGCACCAAGAATTCATTCTTACATCGCGATGTTAATGCTCAATATGATCACCCGGCATTTAATATTTTTGCGAGTACCAATCTTCAAAAAATTTGAAAATTTATCATTTATTAAACAAATGCTAAGTCAGTCATTAAAACAAGTCTCTGTTGATCTTCAGCTATATTCGCTTGCTCGAATTAATATTTTAGTCATCATCATAATGATTGCAGAATACTTAATTCGCCACTTAACAGGCATAAATTCTATTCTTATGTATGAATATTACCCATATATTGTGCAATCCCTGACAGTTGCAATACTGTTTTTGCTCACTAATTTCCTCATAAAATCTACGTATAAAATTAACGCCTGATAGCTAAACTCGAACTGGTTAACACGCTACTCCACAAGTGTATCTCTAGTCACACTCAATTAATTTTCACTACAGTACAATTTCCTTAATAATACAAGTGGAAATCATTCCACCAAAATAAATTAAGGAAACAACATGAAAACTTTAAAAATTGTACTATTTATTTCTATACTTACTATTAGCTCAACTTCATTTGCTACAGGCAGCAAAAGAGAGCCACCTATGAAATCAACATTAATAGAGCAAATCATAGAAATTTTTACCATTAGTCAAAAGTAGGTTTACTTATGCTAATTTAAACGCTATGTTTTGCGTGAAATACAATCCACGCAAAACATTTTTAAAATTTTTAAACGAGATAAAAATGGCCCAGTATTATGTAAGCAAATTCCCACAAGCCAATGGTACCTATGAGGTTCACGTTGCAGATTGTAGCCACATACCGGCAGAAGAAAATAGAATTTTTTTAGGCGACTATCTCACATGCTACCCCGCAGTGGCTGTAGCACAAGAGATCTATAAACATTCTACCGGCTGTTTTTACTGTGCTGACGCCTGCCACATTGATTGATAACACTGAACGAGGCGACAATATCCATAAATTCTTTATACAGATTACCGTCACGCTCCACTCACTCAGGTTATTCTATATGGCTCATTTCGCTTAAAGTAAACTCCGCAACAGCCCCATCAGTGGCTCTCATGTATTCTGCTAAATGTTGATTATTCATATGAGCTTGCCATAACTCACGTGACTGCCAATTTTCATAAAACATGAAATGTGCTGTATTTTCATTATCTTGATGTAAATCGTAATTTATACACCCAGCTTCAGCACGTGTTACGGCAATTAGCTTCAATAGCTCAGCTTTTACCAGTTCTACTTTGTCAGCTTTAGCTGTAATATTCGCCACTATGGTTAATTTGGTCATGATAGTTCTCGCTTGTTAATTCAGTCGTTAAGTTAAAATTTTGCTAAATAGCATTCGTTTATCAAAAGCCTTGTAAAACCAGCTTGCCAATTGACGTGCCTGATTCTAGCTCTTGATGCGCGGCCCTTAAATTTTCAGCGTTAATAACACCTAAATTTTTACCTATTGTGGTTTGCAAATGGCCAGTATCGATAAGCTCAGCAAGCTGATTTAATAAGCGACTTTGTTCTTGCATATCAACAGCATTAAACATAGAGCGAGCGAACATAAACTCGATATGAAACGACAAGCTTTTTGCTTTTAATTTCATAATGTCTAGTGGCGTCTCTGGATCATCTATCATGGCAATTTTGCCAAATGGAGCTAACAACTCAATATAGCTATCAAAGTATGATGCGGTGCTATTTAGACTTGCCACATGAGTCACTTGGCCAATATCTTCATTTGCGATCAATGCTGATATTTGCGGCTCTAACGGCTGATTATGATTTACAACAAAATCGGCACCTAATCGCTGCACCCAAGCTTGTGAACTTTCACGTGACGCTGTGGCAATTATAGTAGCGCCGGTTATCGCTTTAGCTAATTGCACAAAGATAGAGCCCACACCTCCTGCCGCACCTACCACTAAAATCACTTCATTTGATTTCGCTGTACTTGTTGGCGACTGCTGCTTAATTGCCAAGTGCTCAAAAAGCATTTCCCAAGCCGTGATCGCGGTAAGCGGTAAAGCAGCGGCTTCGGCGTCAGATAAGCTTTTCGGCTTTTTACCGACAATGCGCTCATCAACTAACTGATATTCTGCATTGCTGCCTTGGCGAGTAATATCGCCAGCATAATAAACCATATCACCTGGAGAAAATTCACTCGCTGCTTCACCAACGGCAACAACTTCTCCTACCGCATCCCAACCTAAAACCTTAAATTCACCTGCAGTTGGTGCCGCATTTAACCGCACTTTGTAATCGACAGGGTTTACTGCAATTGCTTTTACTTTCACCAACAAGTCACGACCTTTGGCAATAGGTTGTGACAACTCGATGTCCACTAATGATTCAGGGTTTGTAATCGCCAATGATTGGCTATATCCGATCGCTTTCATTATCTTTCTCACTTTTAAATTTGTTGGTAGATTTATTTACTGCCTAAACTTGTTAAGAATGATAGCCCTTGATTTACCAGCAATAAACATCATAATAATTGAAACATTATCAAAAAATTTTTGACAATAATGCAAATTGAAGATCTAAAAGTCGTATTAAAAGTTGCAGAACAAAAAAGCATCACATCAGCCGCGGCGAGTTTAGATATGCAAACCGCAACCGCAAGTGCCGCCATTAAACGCGTTGAACGAACATTAGGCATTGAATTATTTACTCGCACCACGCGTAGTCTGAAAATAAGTCATGCCGGTGAGCGCTACCTGCCTCACTGCCAGCAAGCCATTGATATGTTGGAACAAGCAAAGCGCAATGTTAAAGACGATTTAGACATTGTAGATGGCGAGTTGCGAATCGGGATCTCGTCAGATTTAGGACGCAATGTTGTAACACCGTGGCTAGATGAATTTATGCAAAGCCATACCGGCATTACGTTAAAAGTAAACCTCACCGACAGCAATATTGATTTTTATCGTGACTCTATCGATATTTGTTTACGCTACGGTTCACCAACCGACGCTAATATGTATGGTTTTAAAATTTGTAATGTCCCACGATTATTGTGTGCCAGTCCCGGTTATTTAGCGCAACATGGCACACCTAATCATCCTCACGACTTAACTTCACATAATGGCCTTTTCTACCAACTTCACGACATAATTCACGACGTTTGGGATTTTTCTGCTGATAGTGATAAATTTAAAGTGAAAATGACCGGAAATAGAGCCGGTAACGACGGTGATTTAGTCCGACGTTGGTGCGTTGCTGGTCATGGCTTAGCGACGAAGTCTGCCCTAGATATAGCGGCGGATCTTCTCAACGGCACCTTAGTGAATGTGCTACCAGATTTTAAGCCCACCGACACCGAGCTTTGGCTTGTTTGTCCTAGTCGACAATCCATCACACCAGCGGTGCGACTGCTGCGTGACAATACTCGCACTAAGTGCCAAGCACTATTACAGCAATTGGTTGATCAAGATATTCTAGCAGCCGACGTATTAGAACATTAATTGTCTTTACTCCTACACACTTAACGAGCAAAGACTATTAACCTAGAATGAATTCTATTTTTTACCTAAGTCTTTCAGCGCTCTCAGTTCACTGCGTTCAATTTCTTGAGCATAAATTGCTGTTGGTGTTGTGGTTATATCGGTATATAGCACCACTTTACTTGTGGTGATTTGAATGCCGAATTCACCCGATGTGAGATAAACGCCACCAGAATATTTACCCGAGGTAGTAAGCCAGCCATCCTTATGCTCAGCTAACCATTTTTTTAGTAAGGCATGCTCAGCGTCAGTTTCACTAAGACGAATTGTTTTTTTGGTGTTTTCACTTAAAAACACTTCCACTTCTGGCTCTAGTTTCACTTCAACTGATTGGGTGCATCCCATCAATAGCATTAACATTGCTGATAAAACTAAAATATATTTCTTCATTTTATTTACCCTACTGGCTCGATTTGACGTTTAATACGTTAACTTTATCCTAATTAATATCCGCTATATTATACGATTCAAACATTTATGCTTTGATAATACGCAACTTTTTAACAATTTTCATTGTTAAAATAAAATCAAACAAAACACACTATAACAATAGCTTACGAAAGAAACGCGACTTTTTTTTCTATAATTTTTCTATTTACTACTACTTCTAGATTTTTCTTAGGATTTTTTCTCTGTGATTTTTCATGCTGATACCAACTTAGCAAAGGAAACTTATATGAAAATAAATAAACTCTTAGTTACTGCCTTGGCATTATCAAACAGCTCAGCCTTATACGCTGGCATTTCTTCGAAAGCGATCGAACCTGTGATGGTAACAATTCCCGCTGGCAGTTTTGAAATGGGCTCTTTAGCCCAAGAAAATTCTCAACCCTTACATAAGGTAAATATTAAACAATTTAGTTTGGCACAATACGAAGTAACCGTTGCGGAATTCAGACGATTTATTGAAGCAACCAACTATGCCGCTCCACAAGAATGCCGTCATGAATTAAATGGTTGGTTTCGCCCATACTCGAAAGGCAATTGGGAAACGAATGCCTTAAACACCAGTGAATATCAACCTGTAGTTTGCATTAACTGGCAAGCAGCAAACGCATACGCCAATTGGCTAGCGAAAGAAACAGGTAAACCTTATCGTTTACCGACAGAAGCAGAATGGGAGTATGCTGCCAGGGCTGGTACTAACACAGATTACTTTTTTGGTGACGACAAAGATATGAGCAAAGTTTGTGATTATGCCAATGTTGCCGAGCTTAGTGGTGAAAACATTCTGCAACGTGATGGTGATACGAGTTACTACAACTGGTCAGGGGAATTAGCAAATTGTGTCGACCATTCTGCATATGCCAGCATTGTTGGCATGTATAAACCTAATCAGTTTGGTTTATACGACATGTTAAGCAATGTTTTAGAATACTTAGCCGATTGCTATGCCGACAATTATAACCAAACACCTCGTGACGGCTCTGCTCATCTCAGTGAAAATTGTGAAAACCGCGCCACCCGTGGCGGCAGTTGGCATTGGAGCCATTGGCCATTAGCTCAGCGTGGCCGCATACCTGAAGACTTTGCCGGTGGCGTTGACGGCTTTAGGCTCGCGCTTGACGGTAAAGCGCCGGGGTTATCTCAGCATACTAAGGAGTTTATTGCGGACTTAACATTTGCTCAAGTAAAAGAAAGCAAGCGCCGCCAGGCTCACCCTGGCTTCCCCGAAAAAGTTAACAATGTAAAACTGACACAAAGCGACAAAGGCGTAACGCTAACATGGGACGCCAGCAAAGAAGATGACATTGAAAGCTACCGTGTTTACCGTAATCAAGTGTCAGGAAGCATGTTTAAATTACTTGCCGCTAACTTAACCGAAACTAAATTTGTTGATCACAACGTAAAACCGCTTAAATATGAATACTCAGTGGTGGCGGTCAAGCGTAACGTGCAAGGAAACTACAGTGAACCTGTGTCAACAAAAGCTGGCTGGGCCAATTTACCCGGACGAGTCGAAGCCCAATGGGCCGCTGAATATTCCGGCAGTTCATTAACTCAAACCTCAGACATTGATGGTGATTATAATTTAACGGGTGCAGGCGGTATCGCAAAAGATGCCGAGATTACCTATCAAATTGATGTTCCTAAAGCGGGACTTTATAGCCTGGAATATCGTGTTGCGGCGCCGCGCAATACTCAAGGTTTCGACGTTTTTTACAAGAATAAAAAAGTCGCGTCATCAAACGTTAAGCAAACCGGGGGTTACCACGAGTGGCAAACACAGCTTGGTACAAAAATTTTACTCGATAAAGGCAAAAATACTCTAACCTTAAAATCACGCGACAATAATTGGAAACTAAATTGGCTAGCGCTTAAATAACCCGAACTGAGGTTAGATAAGCGAATTTGGCAAATATATAACGATTAGCAATGGCGTCAACAATTGCTAATCGTTTAATTAAGGAAAAAGAAATGAAAAATATCAGTAGACGTGCAGTTATTAAAAATACCATTGCCGGCACATTAACCGCAGCAATCTCACTACCAGCAATCGCAAAAACCACAACGCCACGGGAAGTTGAAGGGCCGTTTTACCCGATAACGCCACAAAAAGATAAAGATGCCGACTTAACGAAAGTGGCTGGGCAAACAGGCACAGCAAAAGGCGAAGTGATTGAAATATTTGGTCAAGTGCTCGATCAAAATCTCCAACCAGTAGAAGATGTGACTATCGATCTTTGGCAAGCCAATCATTTTGGTAAATATCATCATCCACACGATACCAGTGACGCGCCTGTAGATAAAAACTTCCAAGCTTGGGCAATATTACAAAGTGGTCATAAAGGCCGTTATAAGTTTAAAACTATTATCCCAGGCGCTTACCCACTAGGTGATAACCAGCAAAGAACGCCACATATTCACCTGAAAATTAGTAAAAAAGGCTACGACTCATTGCTGACGCAAATGTATTTTCCTGATCAACCACTCAATCAACAAGATGGCTTATTTAAACGTAAATCTTCACAGGAACAAGCCTTGATGACAGCAAAGCGACAAGGTAACAGTAATCAATATCAATACGATATCATTATTGAAAAATTATAATGTTTACGGGGATCACACAGCAATAATGCGGCTAGTGATTTAATGCAAGTAACTTAACTTCATTATGACGACGCCATGATTTAGTCGCATTTTCATCAATATATTGTAAATAGAAATCATAATTCACCGGCGCATTAGGTGTACTACATAACAACAAGGCAATATCTAGACTTAAGGTTTTATCGCCGGCTAATTGTGCTTGTTCAAAGGTTCTTTGGGCAAAACGAGTAAAAGTGTCTTCAGGCTCATTTACTTGCGCTAACAGCGTTTTAAGATACGAATTTTGTGCGTTATCTGACTTAGCCGCGACAATAATACTTTGCGCCGCCTCAATACGGCCTTGCGATATGTAGAGTTTCACTAATTGTTCTCGACTACTTTGCGCCAACCAATGGTCGGGAGTTAGTTCACTAAGCTCCAACACTCGCTTTAAGTGTGGTTCTTTTGCCGCGGTATTATCGGTATAAATGGCATAGTGAAAAGGTATTTTGGCAAAGTAATAACTGGGCAATTGGTACTGCGTCATTTTCTCTTCAGCTTGACGTAAATACAGGTATTTATCTTTTTCCTCACGGTGCTTATGCGCCAAAACAGACAAATAAGTCAACGCATGTAATTCACGCGCTTTATCACTGGCTTGAAAAGACAAAGCTGCAGATTTAAGCAAACTTGCTTTTACTGCACTGTAATCTTTATTTTGATGATCGAGCCAAGACTGCGCGTTCCAAACATCAGCCTGACGCTTTAAATCATTGATCTTTTCAAACTCTACTAGCGCAAGTGATAATTTTTCAGCGCTTAAATCAAACAATTCTATACGCGTTAAAATTTCACTTTGAAATAAATAACTATTGGCAAGTTGCTGAGTATTGCCACTTGCTTGCGCGCTGTTCGCCAGTTTTTCCGCCATGACCATAGCTTTGTCAAATTCATTGAGCTGAATGTAATGACGAATAAGTTCGCTAAGTATCACTAAGTCTTCTGGTGCCGCTTGATGTGCTATAGCTAAGCTCGCCAGCACAATTTCCGGTGGTTTTTGTTCCGCCAGTAGTTGATAAATAAATGCTTGTTTTAGATGTTTTTTAAACTTTGAAATAAGCGCTATTTCTGACTGAGCTGATAGCTGCCCTTGCCATTGTGTAATTGGCCCTCGGATCAGAAAATCAAGATAGTACTGTTGCTGATATTCCCTTAACTCAGTTACTAAAATATAGGGATGCTGTATTTTTAGTTTAGGATATTCAATTTCAATGGCGCTTAAAAAGTCGCCACTACTGATACTTGCTAGCTGAGTAAAATCAAAATTTTCATCGTCAGCCAAGCGAATATTATTTAAATTATTCGTTTCCGTGTTTGATAAATAAGTTAATTCAACCCGAGTCGCACTTTCTTCAGAACTGCTGATTGAAAAATAACTGAACAAAATAATTACCAGCAAGGTAACAGCAATAACGATGGGCTTGCCAAGAAATGTTTTAGCCGTTGGCGCTTGAGCAACTGTTTGACTAATACCCGCAGAATTTACCAGCGTTTGCGCAGGTATGGCCGAGATTTTGTCGGTGATATTGTTTGAAGTAAACGCTAACTGCCACTGATATCCGCGCTTGGGAAATGTTTTTATCGCTCGGTTGCCA
Organism: Colwellia sp. SU-HH01172; assembly: GCF_057553355.1. Taxonomy (NCBI): domain Bacteria; kingdom Pseudomonadati; phylum Pseudomonadota; class Gammaproteobacteria; order Alteromonadales; family Colwelliaceae; genus Colwellia; species Colwellia sp. SU-HH01172. The sequence goes on from NZ_BAAJMB010000008.1 coordinate 86,022, forward strand.
AAAATACTGCGCAGATGACTTATATTTTGGAAAACAGCTTGCTCTGATACCACTTTATCCTGCCAAATGTTTGCCAGAATATCTTCCTTGCTAAACACCTTGTCAGGTGATTTTAATAACAATGCCAATAACTTGGCTTCATTGTGACGAATAGCAATAGTTTCAGCTTCACAACTTAGCACTAAGCTTTCGCTATTAAATTCAAAATTGTTAATTGTGTATATCATAATTTTATTCAAAGCGGCATTTGCAACGCCATCTTAACTGATGAATAGCAATTAAGTCACTGATTAATCTGTATGTAAAAGTTACCAATTTAGCCAGAAAAGTGCGGTTAAAATATTAAGAATTTTCTGCTAAATAAAAAATTAATGCTTGTTTTAGCTGATAATTATCTAAACTTCACCAATTCTTCACCAAACCTACCCTAGTATTTTTTAACAATTTGCTATGGTAAATATCATCACTAATTAAAGACTGGTCATACAATAATGATAAAAATAAGCACTCTACTCTTTGCCACTTTCGTGTTTAATATTTCAAGCTTCGCGGCAACTAGCAACATTGAAAAAACAGCCATTATTTCAGGATACGAATTACAGCATCACTCCAAGGTTTTTAATGAAACACGACGCTATATGGTATCGCTTCCAGAACGCTATTTGATGAATAATCGTGATTATGCGAGCCTATTCGTCATAGACGCAGACTTCCAATTCCAGCACGTGTCGGCTGTGGTTAAAAACTTAACTCGCATGGGGAAAATACCACCCATGATTGTCGTCGGCATTGCCAACCAAGGCGGTGATGACTATTTAAAAACCACCACTTGGTCTGACCCTAAAGATCAAGCATTTGGTGACGCCAAAAAACTTCAACAATACCTAGTTGAAGAGTTATTGCCGTTAGTTGATCGGAGTTACCGAACCAATAAACAAAAAGCACTGTCAGGGTATTCGCTAGGTGGCTTATTCACCTTGTACAGCATGATGCAAGAAAACACGCCATTTAATGCTTTTTTATCAATGAGTCCAAGCGCGTGGTTCGATGACTTTAGTTTACCGGAAAAACTCACTCCGCTACTAAATGCCAACAAGCTACACGCACCTGTTTTTCTTTCAGTGGCAAACGAAGAAGACATGGGGGTTGATAAAGTTGTTGAGGTATTTAGCAATAATGCCGATAAAAATTTGAATTGGCGGTTCAAACACTATCCAAAAGAAAATCATTTCACCACAGCATTGCCAGCGCTTTATGATGGCTTACAGTTTTTAGCGCCAAACTACGCTTTAGACGGCACTGATATGCTAGCCATTGGTGATTATAAAGCAGTACTTCAACATTTTAAAACTCAGCAGCAATCTTGGGCTGGCTACCAGTTTGAATGGTTACAGGCTTACCAGTTTGCTAAATACATGTTTTGGTCAAAACAAATTGGGCAAGTCGATGAAATACTTGCCGCCATTAGCAGCGATTTTCCTGAGTCACTGGTTATGGTGACAATTCATTTGGCTAACGGCTTTAACAAAAAGAAAAATTATGCCAAAGCACTCGCGCTTTTACAGAGTATAAAAAGCTCAGGTCAAAGCTATCCAGGTTGGTATAAACAAATGAGCAAATATTATCAAGGAATTGAGCGACAAGACTTAGCCGAAAAGTACCAAGCTAAAGCAATAGCACTTGCAAAAGAGTACCAATTTGAGAGCTGGGAAATTTGGGAGTTGATGTAACTAATCATAACTTAAGCTAAATAGAAGTGTTGTTAGGGTTAATAACACTTCTACTATACAACTAATCTTAGTATCGCTTTTTCCAATCTACCTGCCCGATAAATATCACTAGCCAACTCGAACGGGATTTTAAACTTAAACTAATTGGCAACATCGACAATCTAGAGAACACTATTCATCTATTGTCATTGTGCCCAGCAATAACAACACATTTTCCACACATTTCAACAGAAAAACAAAAAACACATATAATAACAAATACTTAAAAACAGCAAAATCTTCATTTTTAATGCTCATTTCTTGTTCATAATCTTACTACAACAATTTAGTTACATTCACTATCTAGGATAATTAACAAAACATGAGGGCATTTTTATGCAAAAGCACTTACACCTAATAGTCAGTATATTAATTGGCTTCTCATTATCTGGCTGTGGCGGTGGGAGTGACTCAACCGAGAATACCAACGGCACGGACACCTCGGTTAATGAAGATGTTGCGGTTACTGGCATTACATTATCGACTAACGATATCACAATGGAAATAGGTAGTACGGTTACCTTACTTGCCTCAGTAACGCCAAGCACCGCAACTGACCAAACAGTAGCTTGGTCATCAAGCAATAGCAATGTCGCAAGCGTAGATAGTAGCGGCCTTGTTAATGCTGTTACGGCTGGTGATGCTATTGTCACTGCAACCACTAACGATAGCGCATTTTCCGTGCAAGCCAATATTACCGTAACTGAGCCATCAACTACCTTTACTTTAGCTAGCACTGTGATGGACGACGGTAGTAGTTTACCCATCACTTACACGTGTGATGGGAGCAGTTTCACTCCCCCTTTACATTGGAGCGGCATGCCGGAAGGTACTGCTGAATATGCGCTTATCATGCATCATACCGCCGCGGTGGATGACACACACTGGTACTGGGTAATGTACAATATTGACCAAAGTATCAATAACTTAGCAACTAACGAAATTCACGGAAATCTCGGTACAAATAGTGTTAATGGTCTCAATGAATATTCTGCCCCTTGCTCACAAGGTCCAGGTTTAAAAACCTATACTTTAACTCTGTATGCCTTATCTGACACGCCGGATTTGAGCAATGCAATATATGTCGATAGAGATTCTCTACTTACCGCAATGACAGGGCTAACAATAGCAACAGCTGAGCTTTCCGTGACTTATGAAAGAAACAGCACTACCGATTTAACTCGCTGCGAAACAATTCAACAATCAGTCACTAGCTCAGGGTTTAATGAAAGTGTTGACGTCTACTGTGATGATAACTATGCCTACATAAGCTCAGAGACTTACCCTGATCACGACTTAATGAACGGTATCATTGGTACTAATGAGCAAATTCCAGTTCCAGCAACAAATTATGCGGCGCCGATTAAGTTGTCACCACAATTAGCCAGCAATTTAACCACTATTGACGCCGCAGTGGGCGTGGCAATTAATGGTGTACCTATATACGACTATTCTGCACAAGGTGAGTTAGATATTTACAATTACGATGCCAATAGTGACACCGTTGCATTAGGACAATTGGATAATTGTGGCGGACACGCAGGACGTGGTGACGACTATCACTATCACGCAGCGCCTAACTGTATGATTGATAGTATGCTTAATGCTGCTGACGATGCCATTATCGGCTGGGGTTATGACGGTTATCCACTTTACGGAAACAACAACCCTGACGGTAGCACCATCACAGAAGGCGAACTAGATGTCTGCAATGGTCAAACTGATGATAATTTTGGCTATCGCTACCACACCTCAACAACCGCTCCGTACATCATTCAATGTTTAGTCGGCGAAGTTGATACTGAGATATTGCCGAGAGTCGCGCCATTAAGTGGCGACAGCACAGGTGCTCGGTCAAATCTTACTCCTCCACAAGGCGGTGTTGAGAATTTAAGCCACACTCTTGCTGAAAATGGTACCCGTACCATGACATATACCTATAACAGCAATGAGTACTACGTAACCTATACGCCTTCAACAACAGAAAGCTACTGTTACGAGTTTGAGCAAAAAACCGTGAGTAATGGCGGCATTATTGAAACCGGCACATTTTGTCGTGCCGCTCAAGAAGACAGCAACCAAGGCAACGAAGAAAAAACATTCAAATTAGAAGCTTGGTCTGATAACTGGTTTGCCGCTTATTTGGAAAGTGAGCTTATTATCGAAGACTCAGTTTCCATTGATACAGAAAGATCATTCAATGCTGAAACCACCACATTTTCTGCCAGCTACCCATTACAATTAAACTTCATTTTAAAAGACTATAAAGAAAATGATACCGGCTTAGAGTACATTGGCGAAAATAATCAACAAATGGGTGACGGTGGTTTTATCGCCCAAATTACCGACACCGAAAATAACCAAATCATCGCGGTCAGTAATGATGAGTGGAAATGTGAAGTGCTCCACAAAGCACCATTAGATCAATCCTGTGAGAGTAAAGCAAACCCTATTGCTGGCGTCGCACCATGTACTTTCTATAGTGCTGAAGAGCCAACTAATTGGCAAGATGCTAGCTTTAATGACTCATCTTGGGATTATGCTAGCCAGCATAGTGAGGCCGCCGTCAGTCCAAAAGACGGATATTATGAAATTAGCTGGGATGATAACGCCAAATTGATTTGGGGCAGCGACCTAGAAACAGATAACACCCTTATATGTCGTATCACAATAACGCAACCTTAAGTGAATAATTATGTTTATCAATATAAAAATGACAACAGTAATAATATCTATTAATAAATTGCTAATAGCACTATTACTGGTAATTGCCTTACCTGTTACAGCAAATGCCCATGCATTAAAAGAAACCACGGCTCGGATTACCCTAAGAGATGGTCAAGCTGAAGTGCGTGTTCGGTTAGATATAACGCGTTGGCAGACTAAATTACAAAACAGTCAAGCCTGGTTGCTCGGTGATATTCAACAGGTCATGCCATTAGATATCACAGCTAAAGAAAAGAAAATATTTATTGAAAACATTTTGACTAGTGAAACTTTACTTATCTTAAATAATCAAAAAGTACCTTTGACCTTGCTATCAATTTCAGCGCCGAAAAATAGCAAAGACCATCATGACTATAGTGAGCTGATACTGAGCTCTAGCCATAATATCGCTGTTATTGAAAAATTAAAAATACGCTTTCCAAAAAGTTTAGGTGCCGTTCATAGCAGCGTAGTTAAACCAAAATATCAGCTAATTCCAGCAGGGCAAAGCGCTGAAATTTCACTATAAATTTGCTAAAACTGCCGTTGAATATTTGGCATAATTCAGCGGCAGTTACTCAACAACTAAAACAATGTGAAACCTCACTGCATGCTATGATAAAAATTATGCCGAAGCCAACAACGAGCTAAAGAACAAAAGGACATCTACGTTTGAAGTTACTGTATAAATTCTTTTTTGCTTTCTTTGTGACTAACCTAACACTCGTCGCGCTGATATTAATGTTAACTGCTGCCAACTTATCTTCCGGCTTCAATGATTTTATTGCCCAAGCAGAAAATAAGCATTTAGCTGAGACTCAACAGCAACTAATAACCTTATACCAACAAAACAATAGCTGGCAACCAATTATAAATAACGAGCAAGTTTGGCGAGACATTGCTAACCCTGCATCAAAACGCCCTCCTCCACGCAATTCGGCTAAAGACTATCGCAAGCCAAAACCTAGGAATGAGCGACCGAGAAAGGAGCATAACAACCATAGAAAGCAAAGTCATGATGCGACTAATCCAAGTGAATTTCTGCAAACTGGCAAACGATTGAGTTTATACGATAAAAATAAAAAGGTAATTGTTGGCAAACGCAACTTAGCTGACAATCCACACACAGTTGCCATAGAAATGAATGGCGAAATTATCGGTTGGTTAGGCTTAAAGTCATCTAAATTTACCGACAACTCAGAAAACGAGTTCCTAACACAACAATATGAGAATTATTACTTAATCGCTTCAGTTGCAATATCACTCGCTTTTATCATGGCATTGATATTTTCTCAGCATTTAATCGCACCAATAAAAAGACTGATAAATGGCACCAACCGGCTGATAGAAGGCAAATACCAAAACCGCATTAACAAAACAACACAGGATGAAATAGGCGTGCTATCTAATAACGTCAATATACTCGCCGAGACATTAGAAAAAAACCAAAAAAATCGCTTTCAATGGATGTCTGATACGTCCCATGAATTGAGAACACCACTAACCGTACTTCGAGCTCAACTTACCGCCATACAAGACGGAATTTTTGCCGCTGATAAACAAAGGGTGCAATTATTAGTTGATGAAGTTGACACACTAAGTCACTTAGTTAACGACCTCTATCAACTATCAAGCTCAGATGCCGGTGGCTTAACCTACCAAAAAGTTTCGCTAAATCCAATTGCCATACTGATGAATGTCATCGAAAATTTTACCGCTAAATTTGAGCAAAGCTCAATAACCATTGATTACCTTTCATTAGAGAGTTTACTAAACGATAACCGTTGTATTATGCTGGCAGATAAAGAAAGGTTAAGGCAATTATTTGCAAATCTACTAGAAAATTGCTGTCGTTATACCCATTGGCCCGGAAAAATAACGGTATCAAGCCATTATAATCGAGAGGTTTCGAATATCATTATTGAAGATTCCGCCCCCGGAGTGCCTAGAGAATCACAAGAAAAGTTATTTGAACGTTTTTATCGAGTAGAACAGTCACGTAACCGAAATCATGGTGGTTCAGGGTTAGGCTTGGCGTTATGCAAACAAATAGTAGAAGCACATCAAGGTACTATCACAGCCTTTGACTCGTTGCTCGGTGGCCTCTGTATAAAAATGACCTTCCCAACGCAAAAGAAGCCTGCGGAATGACAAAACAAAAAATCTTAATTGTAGAAGACGAAAAAAACATTGCTGAAGTGCTCATTGCCTATTGCCAAAACAACGGCTTTGATGTGCACCATTTAGACAGCGGTACTAACGTAGTCAATTACCTAAAAGCCAATACGGTTGATTTAATGTTATTAGATCTTATGCTTCCCGACATTAATGGCTTAGATATCTGTAAGAAAATAAGATTATTTTCGCGACTGCCTATCATTATGGTCACGGCTAAAAATGAAGAAATTGATCGGCTTTTAGGCCTAGAATTTGGCGCTGATGATTATATCTGTAAGCCTTTTAGTCCAAGAGAAGTTATTGCGCGAATCAAAGCGGTTTTACGACGTGTGGATGTTCATGAAAATAAAAAAGTTATTGAGCAATTTGATTTCATCATCTCACTTGAAGAATATACCGCAACATTTAAAGGTAGCTGTTTGGACCTAACACCGATTGAATTTAAAGTGTTAGCTTTATTCTTAAAAAATATCGACCGTGTTCTTACTCGCGATGAAATACTTAATCAGGTCTATACCGACACCATAGATATTTCCGATCGCAATATAGACACCCACATTAAAAATATTCGTAAAAAAATCCACCAAGTTTCCATAAACTCAAATCCAATAAAGTCAGTTTATGGCATAGGGTATAAATGCACGCAATACGACTAATAACTGGCGTTTTTTTACCAATACCAACTTGAACCAAACACTCTTTAATGATCTTCAATTGATTGGGTTTGATAAATATCCGCATCAACTTGCTGAGTTTTACCAAATAATAGATTGCTGCCGTTAATATCAAAATGTCCGACGTTAGTCTGTAGCAAAGTTTTAGGTATGCCCAAGTGTTCACTATAACTTTGTATTTTATTGTTGCTGCCGCGCTCAAACCAATACCAAGTATTCCCTCGTTTTTTTAAATTAAATTGTCGACCATCAATAAATTTATCATTAGGAATTTTTGCATCAACTACGGCTTGCTGTTTATCGCCAAAATATAATTGGTTATTTTGATCTAACCACAATGTATTTTCTGATGGTTGCTGATATTGAATAAACTGCCATTGGCTATCTTCAGCAAGCAATTGTTGTTTATCTAACAAATACGAATAGGCCTGCCATTGTTGCTTTACTTGGATACTGAATGAAATAACTGATGACGACTTAAATGAAACAGCACGTATTTCAGTTTGCGGAATTTTCACACGTTCAAACAAGCCGGTTTCGACATCAATAAGATGAATTTCATTCAGTGTTAATGCCAATAAATGCTCATCATTCGGTGACCAAATTAAATCAATATAGTGGCGACTATCTGCAAATTTTGTCAGCTTGTTAGGTTGCGTTCCTTCAATATCCGTTAACCATATTTCTTCAGCATCATTTCCTAAACCGACATAGGCAATTCGATGGCCTGAATGCGAAAACGTTGCTAGTCGCTCCTCAACAGAGGTATTGGCAACCACATGCTGATTTTTCGTCTCTATATCTAACAGATAAACGTTACTGTTACCTTTACCAGAAGAAAATAAATAATCAAAACCATTGCTGTGCCTAGTTGGCCTTCTAATTTGGCGGCTACCTGAATAAAGTACTTGTTTATCATTACCTGACAGGTCATAACTAAGCAATTGATAAGCAGGATGTTCTCCCATTAATACAACGCGATTGCCATCATGACTCCATATACCGCAGCAAATATAAGCGTCTTGTTTAAACAGTAAACTTAACTGCTCTGTTTCTAAATCCAGAGCATAAAAACCTTCCCATTGTTGCTTATCAGGAGATGAGATAAGCAGCTTGTTCTCTGTTGGATGTAAATCAAATTGACTATTACCGCCAAGAAACAATTCTGGCTGATGTAAGCGCTTGATTTTATTACTTGTTAAGTTAAGTTCAAATAAAACATATGGGCCATCTCTTCCTTCACTTTCACTATAAATCAACCGATCATTTTGATGAGTAAAAGCAATTTGTCCGTAACTCCCTGCAGGACAATTGTGAATTAGCCTTGGTTCACTAACGTCTAAGCCTTCAACTTTACTGATAAAATATTGGCAACGCTTACTGTTTGCCATCAAATATACTAATAACTTGCCATCTGCACTCCAGTTGGCGGGACCAACACCAACGTCATCGCCATGCACTATTTCGACAGTGCGTTCATCAACCAAGCTTTTAAGCTTTAATCGCATTTTACCTTGATGAACGGACATATACGCGACACGGTTACCGTCTGGAGAAACAGCAGGGAAAAACTCATCTCCGGCATCAGTTGTTATCGCTTTGGCATACTGAGGTAGTTTTTGCGTGCTAGGTAAAAAGTATTGCCAAGCGACATAAAAAGCTGCAAGTGCAATAAAAACCAGCAGCGTAGCTGTATTTGGTACCTGCTTAATCTTTGAAGGTTCTGAGCGCTCGATATTCTGTGAGGCAGATGCAGTCTGAGCAGCTGATTTTTCATGTATAGCAGATGATAAACCACTCTCATTGATAGCCTTAACACTGGCAATAAATTTGTAGCCTTTTTTAGGGAGCGTTGCGATAAACCTAGGTTGACGGGCATCGTCATTAAACACTTTTCTTAGTTTAGTGATCAGTTTACTTACCGCATTATCACTGACTATTCTTCCCAACCACACTTGTTCAATTAGCCGATCTTTGCTGAGCACCATATCAGGATGTTGGCAAAAGTAACTCAACAGCTCAACCATCATAGGCTCTAGCTGCTGAGAGCTACCATCAAGTGTTAATGTTTGTTGTTGATCACAGAAAATGTACTGTGCTATCTGCCAACGCATGCAAAAGCCCAAAAATAAGTTAAGTGCTTGGAAAATAGCATATAACGCCATATTGGTCATCAAAAGTCACAAGAAGTCAGACGCTATTCACGACAAATTTCATATGACTCATTAACCTCTTGCCATCAGAAATACAAAAACATCGTACCAACAACAAGGGATCAAAATGTATCAAAAGCAGTCCAAATCACTCAATAAAAAATATCGAACCTTCCTAAGGTTATCGCTTATGTTTGTGATACTGATGGTGGCCATTAGTGCTCAGGCAGAAACTCATCAGCCAACATTCAAAACACCGGCGTCATTATCAAAAGCAACATTAATCACTAAGGAAGACAGCTTGCCACTATTATTAAATAAAGACTTTCAAAACGAATTGTTTACCTTAGCGCAACAGTTTTCTGCAGAGTCAATTAGCCAAGAAAATATGTTCAATAGAGTTGCATTACTTTCAATTAGAAAACAGCATGAAAATTTGCTAAAAATCGTTACCAACTTTACAAATGCTATTTCTTATCATCATTATGTACTCGATAGCCAAACTCACTTAGCACTGACTAAATTTTCACAAGACTCATTCAATCTGCTGCTGACCAGCATGCTAAATTCAACCTTAATGAACTTAAGTGATGAAGAACTGTATCAAATGCAGCAAGCACTTGGTTGGTCAGTCAGTAGAGCTCAAAGCTATGTTCACAATATTTTCAAGCAATACCAAAACTTAGCAACATTAACGCAAACACAAGCAGTTAATTTGGTTGTTAATAGTCATTTATATCATGTCTTAGCAAGAGTAATCCCGACGGCAACGCAGTTGATTAATAGCGAAACCCAGAAGCGTTATATTATTGAACCTGAGCAACTTATCACGACCGCTGAAGGCATTGAATTAGCTGCAACCATTGTCAGAAAAAGAAACATTAATAAAAAAACTGCCACAGCATTACAGTTTACAATTTACGCTGATGAAAGCGCTCATATAAAAACCGCAATACATGCCGCTTCACATGGTTATATCGGTATTGTTGCTAACTCACGTGGCAAGCGTTCAAGTAGAAATAGCATTACCCCATGGGAATATGAAGGCAAAGATGTCACTAGTGTTATTGACTGGATTGGCAAACAACCTTGGAGTGATAAGAATGTTGTGATGTATGGTGGCAGCTATAACGGCTTTACACAATGGGCAGCCGCTAAACATATGCACCCAAATTTAAAAGCGATAGCTCCTTACACCGCGGCAAGCTTAATAACGGGGCTACCTTATGAGAACAATATCGTTTTAACGGGTAATTACCCTTGGGCCTTTCATGTCACTAATAACAAGACGATGGATCACAGTGTATATGCCAACTGGCAAAAAAATAATCAGTTAACGGAAGACTTTTATAAAAGTGGCCGTGCCATCAATGAAATTGATGCGCTCGATGGTAAAGCTAACCCTTGGTTTCAAAAGTGGTTAAAGCACCCAAGTTTTGATCACTATTATCAAGCAATGGTGCCTGTTAAGCAGGAATACGCCAATATTAATATTCCGGTGTTAAGCGTTACTGGTTATTTTGACGGTGGGCAAATATCGTCTATCGACTATTTAAAGCGGCATTATAAATATAACAAAGATGCCAATCATACATTACTTATTGGTCCTTATAATCATGGAACAGCACAAGGTAAGCCTCGCTCTCATCACAGTAACTACAAACTTGATAACGTTGCGTTAGAAAAAGATACCGAAGAAATAGTTTTTTCTTGGTTTGATCACCTGCTATTCAACAAAAGCAAACCTAAGTTATTGCAGAATAAAGTTAACTATCAACTTATGGGCAGCAATACTTGGCAACATCACCCTTCATTAGAAAAAATGAATCAGCAATCAAAGGCATTTTATCTCGCGACAGTTGAAAACAAACAAGCAACCTTTGAACTAAAACCAAAACAGGAGCAAGAATTAGCCTATCTCAGTCAAACTATCGATTTAGCAGATAGAACAACAGAACATAACATTGAGCCTTGGCCTGTAATTAACTCACAACTTAATGAAGCCAACGGTTTAGTTTTTATGACAGATGTTTTTGAGCAAGCACAGGAGCTCGCTGGTTCCATTACCGGCCACTTTTCCATTGCAATTAATAAGAAAGACGTCGATATCGGCTACAATTTTTACGAAATTGACGAAAACGGCAAGGCCTTTCACCTAAACAATTATCGCAGTAGAGCAAGTTATGCTGAAAATATGTCAAAGCGGCAGTTACTAACGCCTAATATGAAAACTACGATACCTATTGTCAATGCAAGGTTTACCGCCAAACTTATTAATAAAGGTAGTCGATTAGCTATTGTGCTAAATGTTAATAAGAATAAAAATGCGCAAGTAAATATGGGTTCTGGTAAAGATGTGAATACGGAATCAATAAATGAAGCAGGAGATAAGCTCGTAATAAAATGGTTTAATGATAGTCAGATTAATATGCCATTACGTGCTTGGAAAGGCTAAGCATGACACCACTCTTAGTATAAAAAAACGATATCTCCATCATCTAAGCGATCAATCACAGTAAATGTTGATCGCTTTTATGCTTTCAGTTTTTTAATTAATACGGGGTTATCTATATGTTTAAGTACATTAAACGGCTCACAATGGCCATCACCAAATGAAATCGGGCCAATAACTTTCGCTACTTTTACGGCGGCAGTGTTTAATAGCAAATTCCGCTTGCCTATTCCCATTAATGCGCCACCCATCGCCATACGAACACTAGAGTTTTCTTGCGTGATTTGCTGCTCGATTAAAGTTATACATTCAAGAAAGAAATCATCAGTGAATTGTTTGTTGCGTTTGTTTTTAGAAAACTCATATATCAAGCCATAACTACATTGACGCCGAATAGAATCGTCACTTTCTCGCCACTGTTTCGCAAGTTCAAAAGCAAATGGGGCTTTTGCCAACGTTGCATCGCATGAACTAAATACATGCGTTAACAGGCCAATACCTAGCCCTTCAACTTGTTGTTCCACTTGTGCTTGGGTAATTTTTTTAGGTTCATCAATAAGTAAACTAATAACCTTGGCATCATAATTATTACTATCCCATAGTGCTAAGGCAAGTTCATGACTTTTACCTATTTTCTTTGCCAGTTTTCGCAACTTAGTTAAGCCAATACCAAAACTTTCTAACCCTTGGGTATCATCAAGCTTGTGCCAATTCGCTATGCCTCGCTCATGCTTATTTGTCGCCAGTAAATTAAATACCTCAGATTCATTCATCATAAATTTCCTATATTTAAACCTAAAAACAACAAACAAATTATCGACCACTAATGCTAGCGGCAAATTCAACCATATCCAAAACTAATCAAGATTACCATATTGATCTCCCCTACAGAATCAAGCAGACTAACTCGCTGAAACAAGGAAGCCAAGGGGCTAAAAGGTATTGTATTGGAACAAATAGTCATTAACGGTTATCAGGTCAACTGGCCGAGAGCAGAGTTAGTTAAAGGCGATACTATTAAGCCAATTGAAGCAAAACATCTGGCTATGCTAAAACTATTAGCACAGGCAAATGGTAATATTGTTTCTCAGCAGCAAATGCTTGATGTTGTATGGGAAAGTACGATAGTTAGCCCCAACACCATTCAACAAGCGATTACTCAATTGCGTAAACTGCTCGATGACGATGGTCGTAACCAAAAAGCCATTAAAACCCACCCCAAATTAGGTTACAGTTTAATTTTTCAAGCTGCCCACTCACCAACAAAAACTAAAACAACAAATAAAAAACTACCAACTATATTTTTAATGGTGATGGCATTACTCGTTTTATTGATGACCTTATTTATGTTCAGTCATCAAACCACACAAAAAAAGCGAAGTGTAGAAAAAGTCGTACCAATTACGGTTCAAGGTGAAGTAGTAAAAAGTGTTGCTTTGAACAAGCAAAGTCATGATATTTACTATTTAGTAAAAAATAATAATTATCAAAGTTTGCGTAAACAAAATATCAACACTGCTAACTTTGCAACGTTAGCCAATAACTTAAATGTTTTTGGCACCATTGCACTAGCAAGTGATAACAAACATTTAGCATTTGGCCAAATTTCATTGCGCCACACAGAGAATAAAAAGTGTATTACTCTGACAATATTCAATCTTGAAAACAACAGAGAAAAGACATTGTTACCTTGTAGTAATAGCTTTCATCACTCACCGACATGGCTAAATGGCGAAACACTTATTTATACCTCGACAGATAAAAATAGAAGCAACACGTTACATACATTAAATACGCAAACACTTGTACAAGCGCCGCTCATATTAAATACCCGTCATGTAAATAGCTACGACGCCGCCAATAACAAATTAGCGATAATTGCTGACGATAGCCTGTTAGTACTCAAATTAGCAGACAATAACAACAAACCTGCCCTTATCACATCAATCGCTTTAGCTGAAAACTTTCACCATGCTAAGGTTCGCTGGTTAAGCGACAATTCCTTAGCTATTTTTAATGAAAACACAGTCAAAACTATGGTCTTAAATGGTGACTCACGGCAATTTTCTCTACCGGAATTACAGCAAGTAAATGACATAATCGCACTTAGCGAACACCACTATATTGCCATTATTGGCCAACAAAATTGGAGTACGAGAGAAAGGAACTTATTCAACCAAATAGACACTGAAATAGGTGCCAGTAATTACCGTGAATCTAAAGCAAAATACAGTGCGGCTGGTGATAGCATTTATTATCTCTCTGATCGCTCTGGCTCCCAGCAAATATGGCAACAAACAGACGAACGTGTTACTCAAATAACAGATGTATCGTCAGCTGTTGATGACTACATCTCGGTATTTAATGGCGATTCCTTATTATTTGTCAGTAACAACAAACTTTGGTTACAAGCACAAGGTTTAGATGCAGTCGACTTAAATATAAAAATTACCCCAGTACGTCTTTACCAAGCCGATAATCAACAAGTATTACTTAGCGCAAAAGTTAATAATATGCATCAGCTGATCAGACTTAACCTGAAAACAAAGCAGTGGCATGTTTTGTTAAACAAAGAAGTCAATTGGGCGCAATATATTAGTCACGAGATCTTCATCACCAATAATGCCACCGGCCAACTTGAAAAATATCAACATGGCAAGTTAACTAAAATAAACGCATTACCTTCGCTGACATTGCAATGGCGATATTTCTGGCGGGCTGGCAACCAAGGTGCATTCGCACTTTACTTTCAAGATAAAAAGCTCAATATCTGGCGGTATGAGCCGCTGAATGACACTGCTAAAATCGTAGGGCGTTACGATATCAACGCCCTTTTTATGACGGACTACTCAGCCATAAAACACCACATGCTAAGTGATAACTTTGTCGCTGAGCAACAGCAATTAGTTCAGCTAAAAACGACTAATTAACTCAAGCTAAGGTTAATTAAGACTCGACATTATATTGTTGATATAAGATTGCGCTTCAGCATTATTTTCTTGTTGCGCTAATTCATACGCCTTAGTTAATGACAATTTTGCTTCTTCATGGTGATTTGCTTTAATTTGCACTTGCGCTAGTCGTAAGTTTAGCAAAGTATTGTTTGGCTTTTTTGCCACTACGCGTTTCATCACGGCAATCGCTTGAGTAAATTTTTCATGTTCCGCATATGAAAACGCCAAATCAACGAGTTTATTTGTTATCTCAATATTCTCACTATATTTGATGTTTAATTGCTGAAAATACTGCGTTAACGCCAACTCGCCTTGTTCATGAAACATCTGGTAATCAGGCTGTAGGTCTGAAAAAGCCGATTGTGACGCATTAACCAAACCAATATTAGGTGCTGATAAATAATTGTCTTTGCTGTAATCAGCAAATTCTAGCTGCAATTGTTGGCTTTTAGCGAGTTTATTCAGTGATCGCTTGGCTTGCTCGAAAAGTGGCCTATTTTCAACAAAAGAACCCAAACTCAAAAATACATAGTGTTGCCTTTTTGCCGAAAGTTGCCAATCATCAGCTAAAGAATCAATAAGCCCAGATTTATCAAGCCCTAACGCTGGACTGAAAATAAAAAAGGCATTGATCAGGTCGGAATGATGGCGAAACATGTAAAGTGGGAAATTACCAAAACTAGAAAAGCCCTCAATCATTCGATAACCTGTCGTGCGATAAGTACTGTCGATATATGGCAATACCTCATCAGCTAATACCGACGCTAAAACTGTACTTTCTTGCCCCGCTGCCGAAGTAAATTTATCTTTGTTTTCATATTTGATATCAGGAATCGTCATAATGATAACTTGCGGGATCGGTGCAAAATTTACGTGACTTAACCACTTTACTTGCGCTATAACACTGTCTATACGACTACCGCCAGCGGTAGTAATAAAAACCGGATAGTGTTTATCAACATTATCTTTGTAGTCGCGCGGCAAGCTCACTTTAACGCTTAATTTTTGCTTAGTTATCTTTGAATCAATACTTACCTCAATTAACTCATCTTCGCCCATTGCCAAAACTTTGTAGCTGAAACTAAATAGCAAAATTAATATCAAATAATTTACATTCATCTAATTATTCCTTTTTATAAGAGAGCCTTTACACTGCCGATAAAAATCGATAATTAATTGAATTGAATATGAAAAAAACCTGAAGTTTTGCTGAATTTGTCTCAATATGATGAGTTTAAAGTGCATAATTGCGCAATAACTTATTGAGTAACTTTATTTAAAGCCAAGCGTGGCGGAAGCAACATCCGCGTTTTTCAACACGGATGTCGGTAGATAAGTATTCAGTAATAAGAGTACCCATATGCAATTTAAAAGAGAATTGAATATAGGTAACCAGCACCAACTGCCATAGATAAAATAACCGCTAAAAATGCCATTATCATTTGGTTTTTAAAAATGGATTTTAGTAAAACTACTTCCGTTAAACTGGCACCAGCACTACCAATAATCAACGCCATTACGGCACCAAGTCCCATACCTTTTGCCGCTAACGCAGCACTTAATGGAATAACCGCTTCAGCGCGAATATAAAGTGGAATACCAATCACCGCAGCAACGGGAATCGCAAAAGGATTGTCATCACTAGCCACACTAGCAACGAGTTCTGTTGGCATAAAGCCATAAATTATCGAGCCTATCGCGATGCCACCAATAAGATAAGGCAATACCTTTTTAAAATCACTCCAAGTACTATGCCAAATTCTTAACCACTTGCTAGTTTTTGTAGCTTCTCCGCCACAACTGCTGGCACAACCTTTATTTGCGGGCTCTATATAGGCTTCATGTTTAATGTATTGTTCAAAACCTAGTATTTCTAAAAGATAACCTGCAGTAATTGAAACCCCCATAGCGATAACAAAATAGAACAGGGTAACTTTAATGCCAAAGGTCACGGCAAATAGTCCAATGATGATCGGGTTTAATAATGGACTAGCAAACAGAAACACCATCATAGTGCCAAATCCGGCTTTTGCTCTCAGTAAACCTTTTAAAAAAGGAATGGTTGAGCAAGAACAAAAAGGGGTAATTGCCCCCAAAAATCCGGCCACTATATAACCTTTACCATTTTTACTACTCAATATACTTTGAATTTTACTCGGCGGAATATACTCCTGTAAAACGCCAACCAAATAACTAATCAATAAAAAAAGTATCGTTAATTCAACCGCCAAAAAAGCAAACATATTTAAGGTATCAAAGACCATTTCTTCTGTAATATTCATAACAAATCACCATAAAACTATAATTCTAGATTTGTCGAATTATAAACTTCAAGCTTTCCATGTCAATATATTTCTAGTAATATGGAAATATATTGACGATTCACACTATTAAGAGAATGCTATTATGGAAATCGAAGTTGTTGCAAAAGCCCTAAAAGAGCTAGGCCACCCTACTCGTCTTGCCATATTTAAACGCCTAGTAAAATCAGGTCAGCAAGGTATTGCTGTTGGCGTGGTACAAGAAGAATTATCTATTCCTGGTTCAACATTGTCCCACCACATTTCGAGTTTAGCTTCTGCCGGACTCATTAAGCAGCGTCGCGAAGGTAGAACACTTTTTTGTGTCGTTGAATACGATAAATTCCTATCTGTGATCTCATTTTTAGAAGATGAATGCTGTAGTGATGAGCAATAAAGCCGCTTTGTAGGCCAACTAATTTATGCGTTTAAAGGGCAAATTAAAAAAATGGGATAATGACAAAGCTTTTGGTTTTATCACCCCCAATAACGGTGGCGAGCAAGTTTTTATTCATAAAAACGCTTTTGCAAATCGTAAGCGTACTCCTCAGCTTAACGACATTATTGCTTTCGCTATCACCAAAGACAAACAAGGTCGATATTGTGCTGACCAAGCAACCTTTTCCGGAGAAAAACTAAGGAAGAAGCAAGCTAAGCGTATTAACAAGTTTTCAATCTACCTTGCTATCACCTTTCTCGGAGCAATCATGGCTGCTATGGCAATGGGTTACTTACCAAATATTTTGCTATTAAGCTACTTAGTACTCAGCGTGATCACTTTTACTGCCTATGCTTTCGACAAAGCAAAAGCGAAGCGCAATGCTAGGCGAACGCCTGAGTCCACGTTACATTTTCTCGCCTTAATCGGTGGTTGGCCTGGCGCAGCAATTGCCCAACAAACCTTAAGACATAAATCCCAAAAGCAAAAGTTTAGAATGGTGTTTTGGCTCACCGTCATTATAAACTGTGCCGTCTTAGCATGGTTGATGTCAGAACACGGAGTAAGCGTACTCAAGTCACTGACATTGTGATAACAAACCTCACTATAGTCCAAATATTGCTAAAAAATATTCTTCATCACCACATCAAAAACAATGCCTAGCATCGCAATGTATATAATATAAATGGCAACTACTTTGCTAAATGTAATTAGCCAGGTTTGCTTAAACACGGTTTTAAAAGCAGTTAAAATATACCAAATTAAATATAGAGAAGCGGGCACCTGCAGCAACAAAAATATCACATGGTTTTTTTCCATAACTTCCAGCGGCGCAATCACCATCAGCATTAAATACACTATGCTATGCAAGTGCATAGAAAGTACTAAATTGCCAATATAGAAGCTTTGCCGGAAAAACAATTGCACAACCAAAGCAAACACCGGAAAAAGCACAAACATAGCTTTCGAGTAATAGCTAATCATCGAATCCGTTAAAACACTACTCGGGTCGTAAACTTGATATATTCTAGAAAAAAGCACGAAAAAGAGAATGCTGATCACAAGATACAAACGCAGTGGTGGCGTATATTTTACTTGCTTACCTTGGTTGAATTCATCCGTCAATTGACCGGGCTTGGTGAGCAGAGTACGAAGCGTCAGCCACAATCGACCGTCTGTATCTAATAACTCATGCCCCATATCTTTAACCACTTCTGCAAATGGCCGACGTAAACTCGTCGTGTTTTGTCCACATTGAAGACAAAATCGTGCATCGGCTTGTAGCCTTGTTTGGCAGTTTTTACAGTTCATTAGCCAATCATAAAACTAACTTACAGTACGATGCAATAAACTAGTTGGTATCGAACATACAAGTAGAACAAATGAAAAGCCAACTTAATAAATCGCGCATTCATCTCAAACGCATATATTTTAAACAACGACCTTGCTATAAAAAATTAACGACGTCAAAGCGCTAGGTTTTGATAATTAATAAATTTATAGGAAGTCATGTTGAAACGATTTAAAAAAATTCTATTCACCGCGGCCTTAACAAGCTTGTTCAACAATGGTGCATGGGCAAAAAACAGCAATTTCGATTTCTCAGCAACAGCCATTTCCAACAATGTTTATAGCATTATGTCACCTTCGTTTGGCTTACCTACCGAAGAAAATAAAGGTTGGAATTCTAATAGCTACTTTGTCATTACCGAACAAGGCGTATTGGTATTTGATACAGGCTCTTCAGAAGCCATAGGTAAAGGCATTAGAAGCGCTATTAAGTCGATAACAGATCAACCTGTTCGTTGGGTAGTAAACTCACACAGCCATGCTGACCATTGGCTTGGTAATGCCGGAGTATCCGATGCTGCCACTGAAATTATTGCGCATCAAAGTGCTGCAACAACCATGAACAAGTATGGCAAAGACGATGTCAAAGCCTTTTCTCGTATGACCAAAGGTGCAACGGGAACTAGCCAGTTAGCAGAACCATTATTGCTGCTAACTCAAGCTGAAAAGCGTAACTTAGGCGGCATGAATGTTGAGTTTATATTTTCTGGTGATGGCCATTCTCAAGGTGATGTTTTAATGTGGTTACCAAAACAAAAAATTATCTTCGGCGGCGATGTCTTGAGCTCAGATTGGATGCCAATTATTACTCCAAACGCTAACGTGCCTAATTTAATTGCAACCTTAAACAAAGTAGTAAAATTGAAGCCTAGTGTGGTATTAACTGGCCATGGTAGTGCTACCACCCTAAAGTCAGTCAAACGCGATGCAAATTTATTAGCCAGTGTTTGGCAATCGGTAAAAGATGGCTACAAAACGGGCAAAAAGCTTGATGATATTATTTCACAAGCGAGTACTGAGCTTGCACCAACGTACAAGCTATTATATAAAAACTTCGATACTGCAATTAAAGAGCAAGTAAGCTCCATGTATAAAATGCAGATATCATAAGTTTTATCAGCATCAAATATTTACCGCAAGCCAAGGATGGCGAAATAAAATATCGATTAAAAATATGAGGTGTAAGTTAGTTTCAGCACGACTTAGCGTTTCACAAAAATTTCACAGTAAAAGGAGTAACTTATCACCTAACATCCACAATTTTTAGGTAAACCAATGCTAAGGAAATTACTTTACGGCACATTACTTATCTCCTTACTGATTTCAATAACAGGCTGTGACACCCTTAACTCGTTACGAATGTTGCAAATAAATTCTAATGTAGAGCCCGTTATTAACAGCCCTCAACCCGTTGCGTTGAAGGCAAGATTTATCGGAGAGAAGCCTTACATTTATGCCAAGGTAAACAACGAAGAGTTATTATTTCTAATAGATACTGGCGCCAGCTTTTTGATACTTTTTGACACCCCAAAAGTTAAAGAGCTTAATTTACCCGAAGGCTTTAAATTATCACTATCGGGTTGGGGAGAAGAGGAAGGTACCAAAGCATATCAAACAGATGTTGATAGTCTCGATATGGCCGGTGTGCAATTCAATGGCATGAAGGCCGCTTACATCCCAATATCAACCAGTCCATATTTTTTACGCGAAGATGAAGCATTTGTCGACGGCGTTATAGGTCACGACATGATGAAGCACTTTGTTTGGCAATTCGATAAGTCGAAAAAGCAAGTCATCGTCAGCCAAAGTCCATATCAAGCAGGAAAAAATGCAGAGTCATTTAACTTAGACACTTTCCTCAGCAAAATATCCATTGAAGGTGAACTGTCATTTAACGACACAGACAGTGCAGCGGGGGAATTTATTATCGACACCGGTAGTCGGCATTATTTGAAAATATCCTCTCAGTTTACCCAAAATCGAAATATCACCATTGATTCGGCAAAAATAATCGCCGCAGACTTTGGCCTAAGCGGCAAAGTGGAGCATGAACGGGTTACCTTACCAGAGCTTAAACTTGGGAGTCTTAAAATACCGAATATTAAAACCAACCTGATCCCCAGTAAAGATGACGACGAAGACGATTTCTGGGTCATCGGCAATGCGCTATTAAACCAATACAAAACGGTAATTGATTATCCCAGCGACAAAATGTACTTAGAGCCACAGCAGCAAATAAGTGTTAGTTATAACTTGCTGGGGTTAGAGCTACGTAAAATACGTAGTGGTGAATTTGTCATTCGCTATGTCTCCCCTAGTTTTTCAGTCAGCGACTATGATTTAAAAGCAGGAGACTTAGTAACTAAACTTGACGGTATTCCGACAACAGAACTTTCTATGTCAGAAGTGTTAGCAATATCCGCATCACCAGGAATAAAGCAAGTATGTGTAGAACGAGAAGCCAAGTGTTTCAACATTCCTATTCAGCATATTGAAGGTTATTCGACACCTTAACTGGCTGTTCAATAGGCTAACTATATTTTTGAAGTACGCATATCCGAATTTTCGGGTGTGTGTGTACTTGCTAGAAATGCTATGGCTTGCTCAATTAAAACTCTGCGGCGTATACCTGATAATCCACTCGGTTAAATAATCAGCTCATCGCTTTTAGTGAAAGTGTATTGTTAAATAATCTAGGATCGGCAATTTTTTCCAATATTGCCAAATCTGGTAAGCAATCATCATCAACATAGTCGACATAATCTGCTGCTGAATCGAAGACTAATATATCTAGCGCTAATCTATCCATTCCGTATAGCCCACGATGTATCATATCAGCCGAAAAAACTAACAAGTCGCCTGCTGCTAACTTAATTGCCTTGCCTGTTGAAAGGTCATCGCTACTTAATTTTCCCTTTCTTTCCTCACGTACATCAAATTCTTCTTCATTGTCCCAGCGCTTATGCGTGCCAGGAACTAGCTCCATGCCTAGCTCGTCAAATAGCGGCACTCGAAGATGTAATACTTGCGTCTCAAAAATCACCTTTTTTTGTGCTTCAACGTCATGGTCATACTGACAATCTCGATGCCAGAAATCTTTAAGTTGAGGATTAACCGGATTAAAAAATAATTGCGTATTCATAAACGCCGGCTTAGTAGCTATAACCGAATCAATAATATTCATCATTTTTTTAGAGCTGATAAAATTAAAAAGCGCCACACGGTCATCCGACGCTAAATATTTACTGCCGGTAATTAAAGAAGAATTAAAAGCCTCTTCTTGATAGAAAGTCGCATTATCTTGCTTCCATAATTCATGAAACTTTAATATCACTTTTCTAAGAGATGAAATTTCAGCGCTATTAAGAAAATCTCTAATAACAAAATAGCCGTGCTCGTTATAGTCGCTACTGAACTGGCTTGAATTACCCAACATTTACTACCTGTGCCTCAAGTGTTTATATAAATTACATTGACTGAATAGCGGTATTTTACATCATCGTTATTGATCTAATCTATGCCTATTGAAATATGTAGAATACTTGGAATGAAAAATCTTTAAGCACATAGTCATGAAAAATCTGTTTTTGTTTGTTTTTATCATTAAATGCGGCAGAATGAGAATCTATTTAGGAGAATGTCCACATGGAAGAAAAGCTGTTTTCTCAAGCAGATGCGCAACACCGCGTTGATCAAATTCATGCATTTCAACAGGAAATGCTTGAACTAGAAAATGATGGTATATTGGCTATTCCACCTGTTCAGACAAGCAAAATTCAGGATTATCATCGTCAGCTACTACAAAAGTTATCTTCCACTTATGACGTAGACACCAGTATCCAATCCAAACAATTAACGCTAGGTATGAAAATAGCGTCACTGTTTGGTGCTTTAGCCATGGCGATAAGTATCTTCTTTTTGTTCTATCAGTTTTGGGGATATATTAGCACTCCAATTCAAGTGGGCATTTTAATTATTGCACCCGTTTTATTGTTTTTGTTGTCATTACACCTTACTCAAAAAGAAAAAGGTTCTTACTTCTCTAAAATCGCAGCTTTGGTAAGTTTGTCATGCTTTGTATTGAATCTTTCCATGCTAGGACAAATTTTTAATATTACCCCTTCACCCAATGCTTTTGTTGTATGGGCTGCTTTTGCTTTCTTACTCGCATACGCCTGCAATGCACGATTGCTATTATTTTTTGGCATAGTCAGTATCAGTAGTTTTATTGCTATGAAAATTGGCACTTGGAGTGGCATGTATTGGATCAGCTTTGGCGAAAGACCTGAAAACTTTTTCATCCCTAGCCTGCTTATATTCATGCTTCCGCAATTGGTTAATCACAAACGCTTTTCTGGCTTTGAAGTTATCTATCGAGTTATGGCGATGATAATGATATTCCTGCCAATATTAATACTCTCTAATTGGGGGAGAATAAGTTATTTAAGCTGGTCTTCCAATACAATAGAAGGCTTTTACCAACTTATTGGTTTTGTATTGTCTGCATCAGCAATTTGGTTAGGTATTAAACGCCATTGGGGAGAAGTAACAAAAACAGGTAATGTATTTTTTATCTTATTCCTCTACACAAAATTCTTTGATTGGTGGTGGGATTGGATGCCTAAATATATCTTCTTTTTCGTATTAGGCTTATCTGCATTGCTTGCCTTGATGATATTTAAACGAATTCGCCTAAGCAATCTAAGCGAAGGAGTCGCATAATGAAAAAGTATTTATTAGTCGGCTTAACTATTCTTATTGGCACTAATTTGGTGACTTTAGCTGGTGTTGCCTATAACCGAATGGGTGAAGCAACAGCACAATTAACACTCACCGAAAGGGAGCTTTCTCTTCCATACAATAGCAGTGCTCGAAAAGAGAACTCTGGTATGTCACTTTCCATCAATTGGCGAACGCCTACGAAGAGCAACGAAACCTATTATCCTTATAACTCTAGAGACATAAGCTTGACTAAAGATGAACTATTAGCCCTTGGCTTTACTCAAGCTGATGACAAAGACAATTACTGGGTTGAGTCGCGAGAACTGTATTGGGCCTTCGAGTTTGACGGAGCTCTACACAAAGCGGAAATCATAAAAGCGGAAGATAAATATCAAACCGCTATGGTGGCTTTGAAAGAAAACCCAAATAACACAAGCAGTCGTAAGAAAAAGGAATATAGTGAAAGCTTAGAAAGAGAAAAAACAACTAACAGCCGTTTATTTTTTATTGAAGCATCTGCCGATTATGAGTCATTGACCAATAAATTTTCTGATAAGAAAAATATACTTATTGTTAAAGGTTTAACCCAGCCTTATTACAACAATAACAAAACCTATAGTCTGCTGTTAAAGCACTTATCAGTAAGGAATATTATGGTTCCCGCAGAGCACGTGGAAGTTCTCTCTAAATTAAAAAGAATTGATCGACAAGATCTTACGCCACCTCGATATGCTGTTGATATCAGCTGGGGTAGTCGCTTAGAACCTTGGGTTGTTGATGTAAAAGAATTAACTGATTAATGCCATTTACGCCAATACATACGGGAGCTGAAATCTCGATTAAATCATTACTGCAAGGCGGTTTTAGTTTCACGATATTTGGCTGTACTTAATTTGTTATGGATATTCAGCCACACATGGTTTTGCTTTCAGGCGAAGGTCATTTCCATGGTTTACCTGTACCTTTTTAGGCGCGATATTAATCGCCATTTTTACCGCGCTAACAAGTAGTTTTCAATAGGGATGTAACAAATGGATTTGTCAATTTACCTTAACATGATATTCAATGCCGCATGGTATCTGATACCAATATTCATATTTTCTGTCATGGTAAAATCAGCATGGTTCAAAGGTGTGCTGGGTGAGTGGCAAGTAAACTTACTCATCAAATTCTTCTTAGACAAAAATCATTACCATCTTATTAAAAATGTAACACTGCCAACCGAAGATGGCACCACTCAAATAGATCACGTCATCGTCTCAAAATACGGAATTTTTGTTGTTGAAACTAAGAACATGAAAGGATGGATTTTTGGTAGTACAAACCAAAAACAATGGACGCAAAAGATCTACAAGCATACATCGAAGTTTCAAAACCCCTTGCATCAAAACTATAAGCACGTCAAAACATTAGAAACTTGTCTAAGCACAAAGAAAGAGAGCGTTTTTTCCGTCATTATCTTCATTGGTGATAGTGCCTTTAAAACAAAAATGCCTGATAACGTAAGATTTGCGCGAGGCGGTATTGACTACATAAAAAGTAAACGTGAAATTGCTTTTAGTGAAAGCGAAGTTACAGACATTGTTGAACAAATTGAAAGTGGTCGGTTAGAGAGAAGTATTAAAACCAACCATCAACACGTTAAGCATGTTAAAGAAATAGTGAAGGAGAAATCTGACACTAAATCTTGCTCAAAGTGTGGTGCTGATATGGTATTACGTAAGGCTTCCAAAGGTAAGAATGCAGGCTATGAATTTTGGGGCTGTAGTGCATTTCCCAATTGTAGAAATATATTAAATAAGGCTCCTTAAATGTCTAAAAGAATTGAAAAACCAGACGATTACTTTTCTGCTGGTCCATTGAAAATGGCACGGTATGGTAAAAATACAGTTATGGAGACAAACTGGGAAAAAGATCAATTTGAAGAATTCCAACAAAAATTACAGGATCAATTCCCAATAATAGTTGATGAGATTGATGCTTTAATTACATCTATTGTTTCGCTAGTCATTACTTTACCAGCAGAACAACTGTTATTGAGAGCACGTACTCTAGTGACAGCTAGTTGCTTAGGCAAGAAAAGTGAAGCTGAGTATGGTAGTGATGATTCAATAGCTTTTCGGATGGTTGATTATATTCAGAGTATCATAGCTTCAGCCAATCCAGCAGCAACCCAAAAAAACGAAGTTTCAGAGGAAGACTGGCAACAATTATATGGCTTAGTAGAAAAATTATTCAATAAACTCAATCTTGAATATCAAATTTGTAGTACTGCAAAACGAAGAGAAATTAACCCAAATTTGGATATGGAAGTTGAAGAGTTTTATTATAAAGCTCAAATGTATTGGTGCAATGTACGAGGACACCGTTACCTTGTACATGAAGAGGTTTCGTTAAGAGAGTTATTGTCATCGCATTCAGACATATTAGATGAAATTTATGGGATAAAAGCCGATCAGTTAATAGTTGAAATGTCCAAAATTATTTATTCGATGACGTTTGGCCTAAGTGACGCTATTACCCATATGGATAAATTTAGACATGCAACATTAGAGAAACTAGATGAATCATTTATCAGAGAGCACCCTACACTGGATATGCCTCAATTGATGGCGAAAGTAATTAAGGACAATGATTGGCAAAATTGGCAAGAGAGAGTTTTTGGTCAATGCTTTGGCTTTGACCTTTACGATTTGAATAAGACAACTAATTTACCCTCAAAGTTGTTAAACGAACTATCTTGGGAGGTAGGCCAAGATTCCGACTTTTTTGCTGATGGTGAATTCAGTGGCTGGCCGTTACGCATTTGGCCTATCTTCAAAAGACCTTTCATAAAAATAAACAATACATATTATTGTTTCGATCTACATAATTTATTAGACCATTTATACAGAGTATTACAGAGAGCAATCTGTTCTCACAAACCAGAATACAAGCCGACTTGGAATAAAAAACAAAAAGAAGTTTCAGAGCAATTACCGTTTACTTATTTTAAAAAACTCCTACCAACAGCAGATGTATATCATTCTGTCTATTACAGGTGGTACACAGGAAAACAAGGGGGCAAACAATGGTGTGAAGCAGACGGACTTATTATATTTGATGGTCATCTCTTTATATTAGAAATTAAGGCAGGTGCATTTACCTATACATCCCCAGCTACTGACTTTCCTGCTTATGTTAAATCTCTACAAAATTTAATTCTAAAACCTGCCATGCAGGGAAGTCGATTTGTTGAATATTTAAATAGCCAAGGTTCGGTTGAGATATTCGATGAAAATCATAAGAAGATTAGCGAACTTTCTGTTAATGATTATAGTGGCATTACTATTTGTCCAATTACATTAGATAGCTTTACAGAACTAGCATCACAATCACAGCACCTTAAGCCACTAAATATTGATGTTGGTGAAGTACCTGTTTGGGCAATATCGATAGATGATTTAAGAGTTTATGCTGATATTTTTACAAACCCTTTAATATTTATGCATTTCATTAAGCAAAGAATGAGATCTTTTGCTTCAGAAGTAATTCAAACGGATGATGAGTTAGATCATGTTGGTCTTTACCTGAAACACAATTCATACGTTCAACATGCAAAAAACTTGCAGGGAAATTCTGAAGCTGCGATAAACTTCAACGGCTATAGAACCGATGTGGATATATTCTTTTCAGATAAATTGGAAAACCCTTCAATAGAGTCCCCTTTACAGCAGGAAATGCCCCAACTTTTATTTGATATTATTGAGTTAATTGCAAAAAGTGCTAAGCCACAACGAACTGAAATAGTCAGTGATTTACTTGACTTAAGTGGTGATTGGAGAAGCAGTTTAACTGAAGGTGTTGAAAAAGCGCTAATAAAGCAAATGAGTTCTAAGCAATTGCAGCCACTTTCAACATATGGTGAATCAAGAATCACAGTGTGCTGTTGGCATGCCCTTTATGTAGACCATGATCCTAAACTTGCGGTTGAACATACCAAAGCTTCAATGTTGGTTACACAAGATAAGAATCGAATACTTCTTGAATTATTTTATGATGAACACGGGAAGCTAAACGATGTTGAGTGGTCATATATTATTATCGATGAAAAGGAACCAGATATAGAGCGCCTACTAGTGCTAGCAGAGAAGCTTAGAACTAAGCGACTGGCTGCATCTGGAAAAATAGGGCGAAACCAACATTGTCCTTGTGGAAGTGGTAAGAAATATAAGCAATGTTGCAGGGAATAACTACCCTATCGTGCACAGCATTTTTTATGACACCTCCACAAATGCCAATAAATAATAAATTTACATTTTTACAATGTATTTTAGAGTAAAGGCTTTACTTTTATAGAGTTGTTGCTCTATACTAAATTTGTTCTCGTTAGAACACCTGTTGTATTAATTTTGTATTCTAGCTTCCCCAAGCTAATTATGCCGATGGCCACTTTGTCATCGGTTTTTTTATGCCCGAAATTCACCTAGCAACACTTGTACTTATGCCGGCAATTCAAATACCTTGAAATCTTCTTGTCGACGAATTTATCATTAATTGTCCGGTCTATTGTTAGGCAGTGCGTATATCGATATATTTATCTTGCGGCTTGCAACTATATTCAATAAATCTGCTATCAAAAGATTAAGGAGTACTTATGTCATCATACAAAAAATCGAGTGAAGCTATTGCGGCATTAACCGCTGAGCAATATCGGGTAACGCAAGAAAGTGGCACCGAGCACCCTTGGACTGGTGAGTTATTAGAAAATACCGCGGTGGGCATTTATGTTGATGTGGTATCAGGTGAGCCTTTATTTGCTTCGGCCGATAAGTTTGATTCAGGTTGTGGTTGGCCTAGCTTTAGTAAACCCATTGAAAAAGCCAATGTTAATGAACTTACCGACGAAACTCACGGCATGGTGCGCACAGAAGTTCGCTCAACGCATGGTGATAGTCATTTAGGGCATGTGTTTCCAGATGGCCCCGTTGCACAAGGTGGCTTACGTTATTGCATTAATTCTGCTTCACTTAAGTTTATTCATCGCGACAATATGATCGCCGAGGGTTATGAAGCATATTTGGCACAAGTGGAAGGATAAGATATGGCTATTGAACGAGCAGTTTTGGCGGGTGGTTGCTTTTGGGGCATGCAAGATCTAATTCGCAAACTTCCTGGCGTAACAGAAACTAAGGTGGGCTATACCGGTGGTGATATAGAAAACGCTACCTACCGAAATCATGGCAACCATGCTGAAGGCATTGAGATATATTTTGATAATGCGGTGATCGGGTATCGAAAAATTCTAGAGTATTTTTTCCAAATACATGATCCTACAACAGAAAACCAACAAGGCAATGACAGAGGTAGTTCATATCGTTCAGCCATTTACTATACCAGCGCCGAACAAAAAGCGATGGCAGAAAAAACCATTGATGATGTTAATGCCTCGGGACTATGGCCAGGTAAGGTAGTTACTGAAGTAGCCCCGGCCACTGACTTTTGGCAAGCTGAGCCGGAACATCAAGATTATTTGCAGCAGGTGCCTTATGGTTACACCTGCCACTTTCCAAGAGCCGATTGGGTACTGCCTGAAAAGTAGTTGACGCTTGAAAACAAAAAAAGCCGAGTGTTTATCGGCTAATCTTCAAGTATTGGCTCTTCACTTAATGGCGCCATGTTCTCGTCTTGAAACCAATCACAAATTACAGCGTTGGCTTGTTCTGAACCGGTACGTTTTAGTGACGAAAATGCTTGCACTTTAATGTCGGCATTTAACTGAGCTAATTGCTTTTTAACGGCAAGAACTTGCGCGCTAACTTTACCTTGAGAAAGCTTATCACTTTTAGTTAATAACGCTAACACAGGTAGGTCACCTTCAGCAGCCCATTGAATTAGGTCCATATCCAAGTCTTTAAGCGGGTGTCTAATATCCATTAACACCACTATGCCTTTCAAACATTCACGCTTTTCTAAATATTCACCTAAGGCTTTTTGCCATTTTTTCTTCATTTCCATTGGCACTTTAGCAAAACCGTAGCCTGGTAAATCAACCAAACGTTTGTTTTCAGCAATTTCAAAAATATTGATCAGTTGAGTACGACCAGGGGTTTTACTGGTGCGAGCAAGGCTACGTTGATTGGTAAGTGTGTTTAATGCGCTTGATTTACCTGCGTTAGAACGCCCTGCAAATGCCACTTCAATACCGCTATCTGCTGGTAAACGACGGATATCGGGTGCGCTAATAGTAAAAGTCGCTTTGCTTAGATGAATGGCTGTAGATGACAAGGTTAAGATCCAACTGTGAAAATAAAAAAGCTATTATATCGTTTTTTAGTACTAAAGATGCAATTGTATTAGACTTTAGGCAAATTTTTTCGCTAAAACCCCCTCTAAAGGGCGTTAATAGTGTATGATGTCGCCAATTTTTTCGGCTTATTGAATACCTTCAATAAAAAACACAAAAGCATGTTGAGAGTTTTGTTATGAAACAGATTTTAACTTCGTTAATTTTAACACTATTAAGCATTAATATCGCTGTAGCTGCATCGGGCGATGCTGATGCAGGTAAAGTGAAAGCAGCCACTTGTGCTGCGTGTCATGGTGCAAACGGTATTGGCTCTACAGATACCTACCCTAACTTAGCGGGTCAACATTCAGACTATATTGTTAAACAGTTAAAAGCATTCAAATCGGGCGACCGTAAAGACCCATTAATGGGCCCAATGGCTGCACCACTTTCTGAGCAAGATATGGCTGACGTTGCAGCTTATTTTGCGAGTTTACCACGTGATGGTGCAAGCCAAGATAGCGGCACAGCAGATGCTGGCGCTTCAGCAACTGCTGCTCCTGTTGCGTATGTACCAAATCCGGCGGCGGGAAAAAGCTTATATGAACTAGGCGATGCTTCTCGAAGTATTGGTGCTTGTATTGGTTGTCACGGCAGTGAAGGTAATAGTGAGGTACTAATTTACCCTAACCTATCTAACCAACACCCTGAATATATTGCTAAGCAATTGGTTAACTTCAAAACGAAAGCGCGCGTTAACTATGCAATGAACCAATTCGCCAGTGCGATGACAGAAGATGAGATTGCCGACATGGCCGCCTATTTTGCAGATCCTGCTGCCGTTGCAAACGTGGTTTCTCGCAAAGTTATGCCAGTGGCTGCAATTACTGATGAAGTGATTGCCGGTAAAGCAAAAGCAGCAACATGTGCTGCTTGTCATGGCGCTGATGGTAACAGCCCTGTTGCTATTTACCCTAAACTTGCTGGCCAAAGCGCAGACTACATTGTTAAGCAATTACAAGAATTTAAAGCAGGTACTCGTAAAGACCCAGTAATGGCGCCTATGGCTGCAGCACTAAGTGAGCAAGACATGTTAGAAATTGCCAGTTACTTTGCTGCTCAAAAAGCTACTGTTGCTGATTTAGCCGGTTCTGATGTTGGTCAAAAACTTTACTTTGGTGGTCATGCTAAACGTAAAATTACCGCTTGTGTTGCTTGTCATGGTGCAAATGGTAAAGGCATGAACAAAGCTGGCTTCCCTACGATTGCTGGCCAAAATGAAGCATACTTAAAAGCACAATTATTGAAGTTTAAAAATGGCGAACGTAACAACGATTACAATACCATGATGCAAAGTGTTGCCGCTAAACTTTCAGCTAACGATATTGATGAATTAGCGAAATACATGGCCGCGATGAAGTAATTTATTTAGTTGATTTGCCTCTGCTTCACATCCATGTGATCAAGGCATACCATTCGTCAACGAAGACGGATGCACTAATGCCTAGAAAGACAGAACGTCTGAGAAAGGCCTAAATATAAAGCAGCGTTTACCGCTGCTTTTTTATTGCCAAATTTTTATTTGAATGTGATCTATTTACTTGCTATCGCGATGATTTTTTTCACACCGATATTTCACATTCAAGAAAATCGTGTAGAATGCCAAAGCAATAAAGATACTCAATAATTTATCGTATTAACGACAAGCAGAGACCAACCCAATGAAAAAATTTATCATGACTGTTTTATTAGGACTAAGCGCAGTTGCCACTGCCAATGCCGCTGAAGGTAATGCCGAAGCTGGTAAAAGCAAATCAGCTATGTGTGCTGCTTGTCATGGTACTGACGGAAATAGTTTAGTGCCTATGTATCCAAAACTTGCCGGACAAAGTGCAAGCTACTTAGCTAAGCAACTTGTTGATTTTAAATTGGGCATGACATCTGCGGGTAAAGCAGGTCGTGTTGATCCAGTAATGGGTGGCATGGCAATGACACTTAGCGAACAAGACATGGCTGATGTAGCTGCATTTTATGCCAGCCAACCAGCAACAGCGGGCAACGGTAGTGACAATGCTCATGGCAAGAAACTTTACTTAGGTGGTAACTCTGAAATGGAAGTTACTGCTTGTGTTGCTTGTCATGGTATTAACGGCAAAGGTATGCCAAGTGCAGGCTTCCCTGCCCTTGCAAATCAAAGTGTTGATTACTTGAAAAGTCAGTTAGAAAAGTTTCGCAATGGCACTCGTAATAATGACCTCAACGGCATGATGCAAGGTGTTGCTGCCAACTTAACAGATGAAGAAATTAACGCTCTTTCACAATACATGTCTTCACTTAAGTAAATTATCGAAGACGATAAAATTCGATAACTTAAAAGAAAAAGCAGCGTATATCGCTGCTTTTTTTATGCCTGACAAAATAATGAAAAGCCTGCCAGAGGTTTTTACGGCGCATTCCACAGCGAAAATTAAATTAAATACAATATACCATTGTATTGCTTCTTCATTCATTGCTAATATCAAAGGCTAATTTTCCACGCCATTAGGGCACGATTACTCACATGAAACCTACTTTATTAATTTCACTGCTTATTGTATCTAGCTTGCTAACGGCCAACAGTGTTACTGCTGAGTTATTCCCTAAACGTGCGATAGATGATCATCAGCAAAATATATTCAGGGGCACAATCACCCCCGAGCGAGCTTGGTGGGACTTAACACACTATCACCTTGATATTGCAATTGACCCAGAAACTAAAAGCATTGCTGGCACGAATACCATGAAGTATAAGGTGTTGTCTGAACAAAAACGTCTGCAAATTGAATTACAAGCGCCGATGCAGCTGACTAAAGTCGAGCAAAATGGCAAAACACTTGCTGTCGAACAATTGGGTTATTCTTACTTTATTACACTGGGAGCAGAGCAAGAAATTGGTAAAGAGTACCAACTGACTATGCACTTTTCAGGTGTCCCACACGAGGCTATTCGTGCTCCTTGGGATGGCGGTATAACTTGGACAAAAGATGACAATGGCAAAGATTTTATCGCCTCTACTTGCCAAGGAGTCGGCGCTAGTATTTGGTGGCCAAACAAAGATCATGCCTATGATGAACCCAACAATGGCGCTTTGATCAGTGTTGAAGTGCCAGAGCATTTAATGGATGTTTCCAATGGGCGCTTAATTAAAGTTGATCATAATAAGTCCGCTAAAACTAAAACTTACCATTGGCAAGTTGTTAACCCAATTAATAATTACGGCATCAATATCAATATTGGCGATTATGTTCATTTTGGCGAAAAGTTTGCTGGTGAGTCAGGTCAACTCGATATGGATTATTATGTTCTGCGCGATAATCTAGAAAAAGCCAAAGCACAGTTCAAAGACGCAAAACGCACCATGGCAGCATTTGAATATTGGTTCGGCCCTTACCCATTTTATCAAGACAGCTTTAAGCTTGTTGAAGCGCCATATTTAGGCATGGAACACCAAAGCTCTGTAACCTATGGCAATGGCTATCAAAATGGTTATTTGGGTACTGACCGAAGCCAAGCAGGCCCAGGTATGTTGTTCGATTTCATTATTGTGCACGAGGCAGGACATGAGTGGTTTGCCAATAATATTACTCACAATGATGTTGCTGACTTGTGGATCCACGAAAGCTTTACTAACTATTCCGAAAGTTTGTTTTTGGAGTATCACTTTGATAAAGAAAAAGCATTTGAATACATTCGCGGTCAACGCTTAAATATTCAAAATAAAAGCCCCATTATCGGTAAATATGGTATTCACCAAGAAGGCTCTAGTGACATGTACGACAAAGGCGGCAACATGTTACACACTATTCGCCAAATTATTGATAACGATGATACTTGGCGCGGAATTTTACGGGGTCTAAATAAGAAATTTTATCATGGCATTGCAGATACGGCCCAGATAGAAAACTATATCAGTGAAAAAGCAGGTAAGAATTTCAGTAAAATATTCGACCAATACTTACGCGACATTCGTATTCCTAGCTTTGAATATTTCGTTAAGAATAACGAAATGCAATATCGTTGGGGCAATGCTATTGAGGGTTTTGATATGCCTATTCGAGTGTCAATTAACGGTGAAAGCACTTGGTTGTCGCCAAATAGTAAATGGCAAAAATTAAGCTTAGAGAGCAAAAACAACAAAGTTAAGGTTGATGCAAATTTCTATGTAAGTAGCCTAAATGTACTTGGTGATTAAAGCATAGCACTCTATCGTCGCTATGTTACATCCCAGCGATCGTGACATAGTGTTCACCTCGAAACATAAAAAAGGGCAGCCAACGCTCCCCTTTTTTGTGTTGATATTTTTAACGCCCAATTAAAAGGCGTATTTAAATCCTATCGTTACAACGTCGGTACCGTCATAGCTTTCATATGACGCTTCGATGCTCGTTTTATCGTTGATTTTTTTACCAACACCGCCACCAAAACCAAATTCCCAATCGTCGTCACTAACCGATACACCACCTGAACTCGCTTTAAGATCTAGATTTGTGTATGACGGCATAACATATAAATATACACCGTTGTCATAGTTGTATTGGCCACGCACAGAAAACGCTGTAAAGCTCTCTACTTCAATTTTTATTGAGTCAATTTTATCATCTGAAACGCCTGTACCAATGCGTAATTCAGGCACAAATGACAATGGACTATTTTCTTGAGAAAACTCATACGCGATAGAGCCAAAAATAGTCCCCAAAGAAAGATCAATACCATCTTCACTGTCTGATATATTCGCATAGCCAGCACCCGCCGACCAATTGGCAGAAGCGGTTAACGGTAAAACTAAAAAAGAAAGTGCAAGTAGTGATTTTTTAAACACAATAATATCCTTTTATTATCAATCTAACAAAACAAGAAAGCGCGCATGCTAACAAAGCATCTTTTGTTAATCAATTGTTACTTAGCTGCCGTAACGATAACAAGCGTAACAAAATATGAAATTTCAATTCATAATATTATTTTCAACAATTTAATCGGCCAAAAAGCAAAAAAATATTTGTCATTAGACACTAACAGTGAGCTAGCATTCACGCTATGATCTTAGCGTTACTTAACCAATTAACGCCACATTTAAGGTACTTCCCATGATTGAGATTATTTCGCCAACACAATTCAAAACCGTGCCATGGAAAAACGGCAAAGGAGAGACCATTGAAATGGCTATCAACTCCAGCGGCACATTAGATGACTTTGATTGGCGCTTGAGTATGGCCAGCGTGGTAGAAGATGGCATTTTTTCTAATTTTTCTGGTTACACACGAAACCTGATTTTAATTGCGGGTGATGGCATAAACTTGCAGCATAACGATAGCAAGATCGATAAATTAACCCATTTACTCGATTACGCTACCTTTGACGGCGGTAATAAAACGGTTGGCAATTTACCTTCAGGTGAGATCACTGACTTTAATGTTATCACCCGCAGCAAAAGTATATCTGCTAGCGTTGTCTGCTTAAAAAATCAGCAAAGCTATAACATTGAAAATGCTGAATTATGTTTTATCTACAGCTTACATAAAACTTTCCAGTTAAATGATGGCAATAGCACCAGCACGATTCCCGCCCAACATTTAGTAAAGATAAGCGAAAACAACGCCAAAATGTCAATAAATGGCGAACAAATTATTGTGGTTTATTTACACAAACGTTAGTCAATGATGATTACTCTGCGCAGGTAATTAATCGCTAGAAATAAGCCATTTAGCTTTTATTTGTGACATTACTCTAACGCTCAGGTAGGCTCAAAACATAGTATAAAACTTCTTCTTCCATTGAGGATATGCCATGAGCATTAAAACGATATTAATTGGCTTTAGTTTAGCATTTTTACTTTCTGCAAATGTATACGCAGAATTCGAACGCAAAATTGCGATTGATGAAAGTAGCACGAGTAGCCATAGCACCAAAGTTAATGGCAAAAAATTTGATTACACCGCAACGACTGGTACGCAACCGGTTTGGGACGAAGAAGGTAACCCAACGGCGACGCTTTTCTATACCTATTACCAACGTTCAAAAGTAAAAAATAGAGCTGCTCGGCCACTACTTATTTCATTTAATGGTGGCCCAGGTTCAGCATCTGTCTGGATGCATGTTGCCTATACGGGACCCAAAGTCCTTAATGTCGATAGTGAAGGCTACCCATTGCAACCCTACGGCGTTAAAACGAATGATTTTTCGATTCTAGATACCGCTGATATTGTTTTTGTTAACCCAGTAAATACTGGCTACTCGCGCGTTTTACCAAACAAAGATGGCAAAATGCCAACAAAAGCGGAGCAAAAGAAAATGTTTTTTGGCGTTAACGCCGATGTAAAGTATTTAGCTGAATGGCTGAATACCTTTGTTACCCGCAATAATCGCTGGCAATCTCCTAAATACTTAATTGGTGAAAGTTACGGAACAACGCGCGTGTCAGGTTTAGCATTAGAATTACAAGCACGCCAATGGATGTACCTTAATGGCGTAATTTTAGTGTCCCCGACCGATATTGGCATCAAACGAGATGGGCCAGTAAAAGCCGCTAACCGCCTACCTTATTTTGCCGCAACTGCTTGGTATCACAAAGCATTAGCCGACGACCTGCAAAATCAAGATTTGTTAGAAATTTTACCAGAAATAGAACAGTTTACTGTTGAAAATTACTTACCGGCTCTCGCCAAAGGCGGTTTTATTTCTGCCGAAGAAAAACAAACCATTGCCCAACAAGTAGCGCGATATTCAGGCTTATCGGTACAAGAAGTTTTGCGTAATAATTTAGACATTGAAGCGTCTTATTTTTGGAAAGAAATACTACGTGACCGTGAGCAAACAGTTGGCCGACTAGATTCTCGCTATTTAGGCATAGATGAAAAAGTAACCGGCAGTCGTCCTGATTACAATGCCGAATTAACCTCTTGGTTGCACAGTTTTACTCCTGCCATTAACTATTATCTGCGGGAAGAGCTAAATTATAAAACCGATATTAAATATAATATGTTCGGCAATGTGCACCCTTGGGATAGAAGTAAAAATAAAACCGGTGAAAACCTTAGGTTAGCTATGGCACAGAACCCTTATTTAAATGTCATGATCCAATCCGGTTATTATGACGGTGCCACCAATTACTTCGACGCAAAATATACCTTATGGCAACTTGACCCAAGTGGAAAAATGCGAGATAGATTGTCTTTTAAAGGCTATGAAAGTGGCCATATGATGTATTTGCGTTACCCAGATTTACAGTCTGCAAACCAAGATATTCGCGAATTTATGCAGGCGACTTTACCGAATAAATCAACACCGGCAAAGTACCCAAGTAAGCGCTAATCATAACGTATGTTATAAGATTGTCGGTGCTGATTCCGCAGCGACAGTCTTTTGCATGTGTATCTTAATTAACATATTGAATATCATTAATTTTATCTATGTACTATTTATCATCTGGTCAGTGTTGCTAAATTAAAATTGAACAGATATGATGCTAATTAAAGGAACTAAGACAATGAATTTATGGAAGATAATAGTTTAAACACGGATATTCTCATCATCGACGATAGCTCGATAAACATCCGTGTGGTCTCAAATATCATTCAACCTCTAGGTTGCAAAATTTTTGCCGCAAAATCTGGCCTACAAGCTTTAAACTTATTAACCTCATTCAAACCATCATTGATCATTCTCGATATTCAAATGCCTGAAATGGACGGTTTTGAGTGTTGTAAACGCATCAAGTCGATAAGTAAACGTAACGACATTCCCATTGTTTTTCTTTCTGGCTCACATGATGAAGCCGACCAAGAGCAAGCCGCCAAACTTGGTGCCAGCGCCTATTTAACAAAACCATTTTGTGCTGATGAATTAATAGCCGCCGTAAAACTGCATGCCATGGCAACACCCGCAAAACAGTTAACCGGCAGTTAGCGCCATCTGCGAACTTCAACAAAAAAAGCCGCTTTAAAGCGGCTTTTTTTTATACTCTACCTATGATTAGTAAGTTCACTAATTAAGTGCCCAAATAGAAATTAAATTTCATAATCAAACACTTGATAACCTATGGCTTCAAGCTGTGGTCGCAATATTTTTGCATCTCCAACAACAACCATCAACATTTGACTTAAATCTAAATGTTTCTTCGCCAAGGCATTAATTTCTTCTTTGCTAATATGCGCGACAATTTTATTGCGCTCTTTAACAAAATCAGCCGTTAAGTCATGCTCTAATATTTGTGCTAAGAAACCTAACTTACGACTTGGTGTTTCATACTTTAACGCGTCTTTCTGATTAATCGCATTACGCATAAAGGCTAGTTCTTGATCACTAATACCATTGTCAGCATAGTTTTGAATTTCTTTAACAAACTCCACAATCGATTTATCCGTGACGTCAGCACGAACTTCAGCGCTAGCTGTGTATGTACCTGAGAATTTATCACCATAGAAGTAAGAGCGGGCACCATAGGTGTAACCCTTATCTTCGCGCAAATTTAGATTAATGCGGCTATTAAAAGCACCACCCAGCGGGAAGTTCATTAAGTAAGCGCGATAGTATTCGCCAGTAATATCTTGTGTCAGTGAGCGCTTACCAACACGAATAGCCGACTGCGCAGCATTGTCTTTGTTAACCAAATAAATCACACCTAGCTTAGCCTCAGATTCAGGTAAGGTTATTGCTAGCTTTTTACCGGCACCAGTTAAAGGTTTGAATACACTTAACGATTTTAGAACCTGTTTCTTATCTAAATCTGACACTAAGATGATCTGACTATCTTTTGCTTTCAACTGTTGTTGGTAAAGGGCTTTTACATCATCAAGTTGAATATTTGCCAATGATGTTTCTGAGCCTTGTCTAGAGGTAGCGGCAATATTATCGGCATGCAGTAACTGGCGATAGGCATTCGACGCTAAATAACCCGCATCTTTTTTGCCATTGATCGCTCCTTGAATAGCATTATTTTTATTGCGGTCAAACTCATTGGCCAAAAACGCTGGCGCCGTAAGCTTTTCATAAACTAATGCTAACGTCGCATCTAAGTGCTTTGTTAAGGTATTTACATTGACCGTTAAATATTTATTACCTGCAGAAATGCCTACTGAAGCACCGAGTTTTTGTAACGCTTTACTCATGTCTTCAGCACTACGCTCAGTCGTTGACTCATTTAACATTGCTGCGAGTAATGCTGCGGTACCCGCTTTGTCAGCAGTTTCATAATAATGACCGGCTGGAATTTTCATTAACAGCGATGTTGTTGGCGTTTCACTACTTTGTGTCGCTAAAATTTTAATGCCATTGGCAAAAGTTTCTTGCCACATTTGTGGTACATCTACCGCTTTATTTACCCCTGCAACTGGCATCACACTGCGGTCAAAGTTATCTTGCGCCTTACGAATGTTTAAATCTGCATCTGATGTTACAGATTGCTCAGGTATTACCCGCGCAGCGGGGCTAAAATTATCTTTCGCTGCCACTAGCTCTGGTTGACCTTTAGGGACGATACTCATGATAACGCCATGTTTGTTTTTGATATATTTTTTAAACACTCGCATCACATCAGCTTTCGTTACATTGGCATAACGTGCGATGTCTTGTTCAATATAATTTGGATTACCTTTAAAGGTTTCATTGGCGGCAAGTTGGCTAACTTTACCAGCAACACTCTGTAAGCCGAAAACAAAGCTAGCCTCCATCGCTGCTTTAGCTTTTATTAAATCATCATCTTCAACACCACGGCGTTCAAATTCAACTAAGCTGTCGCGAATAACCTTTTCCATATCGGCTAAGGTTTTTCCTGAAGCCGGATGTGGCAGCGCTAACATATTAAATGTACAGGCTAATTCTGCACAAGGGTGGCTAACTGAAGCTTGTACCGCTAGCTGGTTCTTGACTAAATTTTTATAAAGTAATGAAGTTTTACCACCACCTAAAATACTGGAAAGTAAATCAAGTGCTGCTTCATCTTCATGTCGAACACTAACCGTTGGATAAGACATATAAACAAGTGGTAAGTGAACATTGTCTTCAAGGGAAATGTAGCGATCAGCCTCAATAGTAAACTGTGGTTTTTCTGGCATTTTCACTTCAGGGCCACGCGGAATACTACCAAAGTATTTATTCACCATCGCCAGGGTTTCTGCAACGTTAATATCACCACCTATGGTTAGCGTGGCATTGTTAGGGCCGTACCAACGCAAGAAAAAGGCTTTTAGATCATTAACATTAACCCGATTAAGGTCTTCGATATAACCAATAGTTTGCCATGAATATGGATGCCCATTTGGATACATAGCTTCGGCAACACGCTCGCGAAGCAAGCCATAAGGCCGGTTATCGTAGCTTTGGCCACGTTCATTTTTAACGGTTTCACGCTGCACTTCAAACTTTTCTTGGGTTACGGCATCTACTAAAAAACCCATCCGGTCAGCTTCTAGCCACAGCATTTTCTCTAGTTGACTCGCGGGTACCGTTTGAAAGTAATTAGTACGATCACTATTGGTGGTGCCGTTCATGGTGCCACCCGATTCGGTGACTATTTTGAAATGTTCATCATCAGCGACATGCTCTGAGCCTTGAAACATCATATGTTCAAAAAAATGAGCAAAACCTGACTTACCAACTTCTTCACGCCCAGAGCCAACATGGTAAGTCATATCAACATGAACTAAAGGATCTGAACTATCTTGGTGTAAAACTAAAGTTAGCCCGTTATCCAAAGTGTATTTTTGATAAGGAATAACCGTTTTTCCAGGCTCGGCAATCACTTGTTCAACAAAGGTGATACCCGCAATAGTTGAAGCTTCGGCTTGAGCTTGTTTGTTATTGGTATTTTCACATGCAACTATGCAGGTTAGTAGTAATGGTAACGTCCATTTCTTCAAAATATTTTCCTCGATTCAATCGCGATATTATTTTTTATTGTTGGTTATATTATCTATATTGATAATATGCACAATAGCCTAGTTAACTTATTCAACTATAGACCGCAACTTAATGCGGTAAGTTCGCTAGTTTTTATACGCATATTGCTTATCAAGGTAAATTTTGGACAATAAAAAAGCAGCTACTGCTGCTTTTATAATTTATTGCGAGGCAAACTTACTCTTCTTCAGTTGTTTCTACTGATTCTTCAGTTTGTTCTTGCTCTGCTACTGGCTCATGGCCTTCGCCACCACATCCACCACAACATCCCATAATAATTCTCCGTTGTTTAATACTGTACTTATAATATCAGGTGAAAAAATCACCTTATTGATCAAAATCACTTAAATTAAATTCACTTGATTAGTCATTGAAAAATAAAAGATTAAATTTATTAATTTTTCTTCAACATCCTTGTTTTGGAAAATAAACTTGCAAAAACACAAAAGTGATATCAAAATGATATCACTTTATAAAAATCAACGGAATGCAATATGTTTACAGAAAATGAAGTTAAAGCACCCAACGGTATTGGCTTTATAGTTGTCTTATTGATAGTACAGCTGAGCGCGTTAAGTTTGACAGTTTACTCATTACCAAATAACCCTGTTCTGACAATAATCGGGTTAATATTAAATATCGTTATATTTATTGGCTGGTTTGGTTTCTTTATGGTCAACCCAAAAGAAGGCCGAGTTTTGCAACTTTTCGGTAAATACGCCGGCACAGTTCATCTGTCAGGCTTGCGCTGGGCAAACCCATTTTACACAAAAATGCGGGTATCACTGCGAGTTAGAAACTTTGAAAGTAGCAAGTTAAAAGTAAACGATAAAAATGGTAACCCAATAGAAATTGCCGCAGTTATTGTTTGGGAAGTGGTTGATACTGCTGAAGCCGTTTTCCAAGTAGACGATTATGAAGATTATGTTTCAATTCAAAGTGAATCGGCACTGCGTAACTTAGCCACCAGTTATGCCTATGATCACCATGAAGAAGAGGGAATTTCATTGCGGAGTAACCCTATTGAAATTTCAGAAGCATTAAAGGGTGAAGTACAAGATCGTTTAGGAAAAGCGGGTGTGAAAGTTATTGAGGCCAGGATCAGCCATCTAGCCTATGCACCTGAAATTGCCAATGCCATGCTACGTAGACAACAAGCCATGGCTATTATTGCAGCCCGCAAAAAGGTCGTTGAAGGTGCGGTAGGCATGGTGGAGATGGCGCTGCAAAGTTTGGCTGAAAGAGATATTGTTGAGCTTGATGCCGAAAGAAAAGCCGCTATGGTCAGCAATTTGTTGGTAGTACTTTGTTCTGATGAAGCCGCTCAGCCTATCGTCAATACTGGCAGTTTATATTAAAATAAGAAGGCTCACTCAATGTGAGCCTTAGTTTTGAATTAGAGGTTAATTTTGGCAAAGAAAGCTTACCCGTTACGTATCAACGAAGAAATCCTGACCGCTATGCAGCGTTGGTCAGACGATGAACTACGTAGCCTAAATGCTCAAATAGAATATGTGTTACGAGACGCCTTACGAAAAGCTGGTCGCAGCAAGCCGCCGCAAATAGAAGCCATTATTGACCCACTAGATAAGTAGTACTAAGCAACAGCTTACTGTAGTTTTATTACAACATATTGCTTTCATCAAAAAGCATTGCTGAATTGTTCAGTCGCTATCCCAAATACTTTTTTGCTTTTTTAAAAGCAAAAAAAAACCGACAACTAAAGTTATCGGCTTATAAGCTATGAGGAAAGCTAAAATATACAAATTATTACAACAAGCGTTCGTGTTAGGAACAAGTTAATTATAGAGTAAGAACTCTAAGCTTGTAAAGCTTATTTTGTAATTTTTTTACATCAAGACGTATTTTTATCACAAAACCAGCGTCTGCTTCAAAATTGGCTATTTAAGTTAACCTGAACTCGGGATAAATTAGCAATCGACATTACGGATAAACTGATTTTCAAACGAAAAAAAGGCCTCTGGGCAGAGGCCTAAAAAGAAACACACCATGAAGGGATCATTTGGTGTTATTTAATAAGAGCGGCTTTAGCAAAAATAAATTTCATCGTAAATTTATCTATCTGCTATTTTACACTAATCGCTTAGTGGGCTTGCTCCCAATTGTCGCCAATACCTGCTTCGGCAATTAAAGGTACACTCATTTCCACCGCAGCATTCATAATTTCCACTAATTTAGCAGTCGTTTCCTCAACAATATCTTGATGAATTTCAAAGACCAATTCATCGTGCACTTGCATGGTCATTTTAATACGAGGATCATTTTGTTCTAAAATCCAAGCATCAACCGCTAGCATAGCCTTTTTAATAATATCGGCTGCTGTACCTTGCATTGGCGCATTAATAGCAGCACGTTCAGCCGCTTTTTTACGCATACCATTCTTGGATTTAATATCAGGTAAATAAAGTCGACGACCAAACAAGGTTTCAACATAACCGGTTTCAGTGGCTTGTTGACGTGTATCTTCCATATACTGCGACACATTAGGATAGCGCTCAAAATATTTATCCATATACGCTTGGGCAGTATGACGAGGCACACTTAATTGTTTCGCTAAACCAAATGCCGACATGCCATAAATTAAGCCAAAATTAACCGCTTTCGCACTACGACGTTGATCGCTGGTGACTTCATCTAGCGACACAGCAAAAATTTCAGCTGCCGTGGCCTTGTGAACATCCTTACCTTCTGAGAACGCTTTCACTAAGCCAGGGTCATCCGACAAATGCGCCATAATACGTAACTCAATTTGCGAGTAATCTATCGCGACTATTTTATGATCGTTCGGCGCAATAAAAGCATGACGAATTTTCCGCCCCTCTTCACTTCTAATTGGAATGTTCTGTAAGTTAGGATCTGTTGACGACAAACGCCCTGTGGCGGTAACAGCTTGATGGTATGAGGTATGTACCCGGTTTGTTTTCGGATCAACCAATAAAGGTAACTTATCTGTATAAGTAGATTTTAGTTTACTTAAGCCACGGTTTTCTAAAATAATTTTAGGTAACGGGTAATCAAGTGCCAACTCCTGTAAGACTTCTTCCGCGGTAGATGGTGCACCTTTTGGTGTTTTCTTTAGCACAGGAATCTTTAACTCTTCAAACAAAATAGTTTGTAGCTGCTTAGGTGAACTCAAATTAAAGCTTTTACCCGCTAAATTATGCGCTTCAATCTCCAGTTCGGATAAACGTGCTCCGATTGCTTGGCTTTGTTGATCTAACATGTCGCAATCAATCAAAACACCATGTTGTTCCATACGTGCTAATACCGGCAATAGAGGCATTTCAATATCATTGAATACCGACAGTTGAGTAGTAATTTTCGCTAATTTTGGAAAAATTGCTTGATGCAAACGTAGGGTGATATCAGCATCTTCCGCCGCGTAGTGGCCTGCTTTTTCTAGGTCAATTTGATTAAAAGTAAGCTGTTTCGCTCCCTTACCGGCAATATCTTCAAAATGTACGGTTTTATAGCCAAGATACTTATCAGCCAAGGCGTCCATATTATGGCGCGTAGCAACACTGTTTAAACAGTATGATTCGATCATAGTATCGAAGGTAATGCCTTTCATCGCGATGTCGTAATGAGACAAGACATTAGCATCGTATTTTAAATTTTGCCCTACTTTGCTTTGCGTTTCACTTTCCAATAACGGTTTAAGTTGTGCTAAAACCCAATCTCGATCTAATTGTTCAGGGGCATCCAAGTAATCATGTGCTACAGGAACATACGCTGCCTTTCCGGCTTCAACAGCAAAAGACAAACCCACTAACTCAGCTTTCATATAGTCGACGCTGGTAGTTTCAGTATCGAAGGCAAATACCTCAGAATTGGTTAGTTTTTCCAACCAAGTTTGAAAGTCAGCTTTGTTAAGGACAATGTCATAATCAACATCAATATTATTTTCGGCTGTACTTACGTCATTATCTTCTACTTCTACATCACTGCCTGTTTCAGCTTTATCGCCAGCATTTAAGTCTGCTAATAACCTTCTAAGTTCAAACTTTTCATAGAG
Organism: Colwellia sp. SU-HH01172; assembly: GCF_057553355.1. NCBI lineage: Bacteria > Pseudomonadati > Pseudomonadota > Gammaproteobacteria > Alteromonadales > Colwelliaceae > Colwellia > Colwellia sp. SU-HH01172. The sequence goes on from NZ_BAAJMB010000008.1 coordinate 130,955, forward strand.
TGCTTTTAAGGTATCGACATCTGCGGCAACAGGCTTTATTTCGGCGACGCTTTGTTCAAGCTCAACATCAAGTTTAATGGTCGCCAATTCAAAAGACAGTGGTAATTGAGGTAATGCAGCTCGCAAATTTTCACCCACCTTGCCTTTTACTGCATCAGCATTTTCCATCACTTCTTTTAAGCTAGGATAGGCAGTAAGCCATTTTACCGCGGTTTTTGGGCCACATTTTTCAACACCCGGAATATTGTCAACCTTGTCTCCCATTAAAGCTAGGTAATCAATAATTTGATCTGGGCGAACGCCAAACTTTTCAATAACACCTGCTTCATCCATTTCTACGTTCGTCATGGTATTGATTAAACGTACATGCTGATTAACCAACTGTGCCATGTCTTTATCACCAGTTGAAATGACGGTTTCCATGCCTAACACGGTTGCTTGATGTGACAAAGTACCAATAACATCATCAGCCTCTACCCCTTCAATAACTAATAGTGGCAAACCCATCGCAGCAATAATTTCATGTAACGGCGCAATTTGGCTACGCAAATCATCCGGCATCGGCGGTCGATTAGCCTTATACTCTGGATACATGTCATTACGAAAAGTTTTACCTTTAGCGTCAAATACCACCACAACATTGCCATTGGGATAATCTTTTTTCAGACTTTTAATCATATTTAATACGCCGGTAATAGCACCGGTTGGTTGACCATCTGAAGTAGACAAGGCTTGCAAATATGGTACATGGTATGCGCGGAATAAGTAAGATGAACCATCAACTAAAATGAGTGGCGATTGGTCAGAAGTTGGCATGATAATTTATTGGCTTATAGTAAGATGCGCTAAGCATGCCATAATCAGAAAATTCTCTCTAGCACTTCATTCTATTTAATCACATCATTTGCCAGCAATTGTGGATAAGTTTGTTGAAAAGCACGGGGAAAGACCATAAGGCTCTGGCGAACTTTACGGCAACATATTTTTAAGCTCTTGTTTTTGATGAAAAAAGGTGAGTCAGAAATCCTTTTCACATATTTTTTATTATTTTTCTATTATGTGGATAATTTAATGTCCGTGCTTAAACTTTACTGCTCAATTATCGAGCAATAAAAATAAGCGAGCTAAGAGATTAACAGAAAACAGCCCCATTACCAGACAATTATTAAACTATTTTTGCAGTTTTATGACACCCTGAAATAACAAAAAAACATAAGCGAGATTTGGTAAGGGCTAGCTCAATTTCGACAAATAAAATTATTTGTCGATTGCAAATATTAGGGGCTGTTGATCTTTCACGGTTAAATTTTGTTCGAGATAAAAGCGTTTTAATCGCGGCGAGTTGTGTGTGGCCTAGTCATTCTCGGCTTTATCTCCTGAGTTGCCCTACCTTCTGCGTCCATGCAGTCGTAAGCAAGTACGACTCAACAAAGAGTAAAGCACTTTTGGCCGAATCCTTCGGACAACATTTGTTGGCCATTTTTACAGCGTTATCACCTTTTTATGTGGAATAACCACATGACAAAGCCTCTGCCTTGTATAAATAGCCAACAAAATGCTGCAAAAGTAATCTCGAAAGATAAACAGCCCCTAAGATAAAAAGAACAATATTGTCGCTGAAGAAAAGTAACAGCGATTAAAAACATTCAAGATTTTTTAGCCACTAATATAAAGATCAGGAAAGTTCATCACGACCAAGTGTTAGTGATTTAAACTTTGCCATGCTGGGTCATTAAAATACTGCGGATAATCATTTAAGGATTGAATAATCTTAATTGCGCCTTGTTTTGGCGTCTCACTACTTTTCATCAATTCACTGCCTTGCATAATATTAGCTAGCAAAATATGCAACTGAGCATCTGCTTGCGCTGGTAATTTGCAATTTTTAAACAAATAACTTAGCTGGCTATCAATTTTTCTAGCAGTTGCAATATATTGCTTTTGAGAAAACTTATCGTAATGAATGGCATCTAAATTCGCCATCATTTCTTTTTTTATCCCACTCATACCTATATGTAAACTGTTATCAATTTGCCACTTAGCACCATTATTCAAAGACAGTTCTATTGATAATGTATCATGGTTATGATGAGCATCCTCTGCGTTTATAGCAAATGACATACCTACTATTAACAATGCAGTTATCATTAGTTTTACAAGGGTTTTCATATGTATTTTCCAGTTCAGTTAATTCAAGGTGAGTTCCGCAACTTCTTTTTTCGCCGAAACACGGACTGTCATCAATAGTTGCTTCTGATTTATGTCAGTTAGAAAATCAACCTTATCTGATACCTTGCCGAGGATTTCAAATCTATTCTCATTAAGCGCATAAGACCACAGTTGTTGCTGCTCATTAATACCATAAATAACGTTACCTTTTATAATGAATCGCTTGTCACTTCCTTGATTTTCTAACGCTTCAATCAGTTGGTCTTCAGCGGGACCCGGTTGCCAAAACCTGTCCATGTGATCGGTATAGATCAATCGACCATCTTCGCTTGTTTGCGCCCAGTTTATTTTCTTATCTGTGATAACTTTAAATTCTGAGTTCTCCATGTTGAACTCTACAAATTTTAATATGCCTTTAATACGTATTAACGCTAAAGCGCTGCTGTTATTACTGTGCCATTGAAAAAGTTGCACAACAGGGAAAGCGGATGGGAATGATTTCTCACTTGAATCGAGATTAACCTGAATGAGCACATTATTAGCATTGACTAAAAGGCTTTGTCCATCAGCGGCCCAATTCAATCCTGTGATACGAGTATCAATTGGGAAGTTCGTAAGCTTCTGTATGCCATTGTCATCGTGAATCCAAACTTGATCTTCGCCAGAACGATCAGACATGAACGCAATTGAATTGCCATTTGGCTGAAAAATAGCACTGCCTTCTTCACGAGTTGAGCGTTCTAATATCTCTGATATCGGTATCGAATAACTAGTATCTTGCACAATAGCAGAATGATTTTCTTGAGTTTTTGTTGATTGTGAATGTGCTATTTTCGCTAAGGAAAATAATCCAATATCACTATCCCAATGTCCTTTTATCATTAGTGCTCTTTTACCGCCGGGATGAAATGTCGGCGAGCCTGCGGGCTCGTCTAGCGGCAGGCTAATTTTGGCTATTTTACCTTGATAAGATAATGTGAAGAGTTGTCGGCCCGTGCTAAAAACAAGTTGATTTTCCAAGGGCGAAAAATTTGGATAGATATAGCTTAAATTCGGTATTTCTGACGGATATTCAATTAGATGGCTTGATAAAAGTTTACCGTCAGGTTCAATTATTTCGATATAGTTTTGGCCGTCATTGTGAACACTGACTAAAGCAATAATGTCATCTTGAACAGAATAGTCATAATCAATGATCTGACCGCCTTCTATCGAGTATACCTCCTTGCTTTTGTTATCTTTTATCGAATAACTGATTAATTTCCAATGATTTGAAAGCTCCTGCAACAAGGCAACGTTATTATTATTTAGCCATTTAGAGCGAGCAATTCTTGAATTTTTACATTCCATTAATAAACTTGGCGTTTGAGGTGATTTCAGCGCCTTGTCAAAATCCAAGGTCATTAATTTATAACAATATTTTTGATTAGTGGGTTTGTCGCAGTTTTCAGTTTTAATAAATACCAGTTTTTTCCCATCTTTAGAGAAACTATGACTGTCATATTTCCCCATGTTACTTGTCAGTTGGATTTCTTTTTGTGTTTTAATATTTTTTGCCCAAATATTACTGCTAGCACAGAACTCTTCTGAATAACGATTGAAAACAATGTATTCTCCATCAGGTGAATAAACACCTGAATGCTCTTTGTTATCTGTCGTTGTCAATGCACGTAACGCTCCAATTGATAATTTTGCTGGCGGCTTAGGGGCAATAAATTGATAGCTGATAACTGCAATAATCATTATGCCAAAGACAATCGTCATCAAAAGAAATCTCGATTTCAATGTCGTTGACTCATCTCTATTATTGGCAGCTAATTTACTGGCATTGGTAACATCATCATCGACGTCACTATCATTGACTTGGTCGACAGCCATTTCGTTAGCAGAAGTTATGGCCTGATCTTTGGAAATTGCTGCAAATACGTTCTTACTAACACCATCATGCCACCTAACATCACACTCTAAACTGTATCCTTGTTTAGCATGGGTTTTTATATAAACTTGAACTTTGCCATCGTCGCCCAGTGCTTTTCTCAATTGCGCGATACTTCGTTGCAGTGAATTGGGTGATACTACGGTTCCTTGCCAAACATTAGCTAACAATGCCTCATGACTAACCACTTGTCCTTGATGCTCAGCCAAGTGTGTAAGAACAGCCAATGCTTTAGGAGCAAGTGTTTTTGATTGGTTATTTTGGGTGATTTGATTTCGGGATAAATCGATAAAAAATCCACCAATCCAATACTGTTCTGCCATAAATCCTCTGATACCACTAACGTTTGCGATTAAAAACTATACCAACTTTATTAATCAACTTGGTATTAAATCAACACAAGATACATGATATAGCATAAACGCCAACACAACCAAACTCAACATTGTAAACAATTGATAATTATTGTGTTTTTAATAATCAGCTAAAAATCAGCTAAAAATCAGTGCAACCTCAAGTAAATTGCTCGCTATTAGTTAAGGTGAATACTCACATTTTATTCAACCTTAAATGCTCAGAGTAAATCACCGAGGTAATCATGATAAAAAATATAATCTTACTTTTTGTAGTGCTAATCCCTTTTTTGGCACTTGCTGATACTGACCAATCACCGTACGAAATGCCAGACATACATGTTCTTCCGATCACGGATAAGCAATCTAATAAGCAGTACGAACTGCTCGTTAAACTGCCTGAAAAATATGACGAAGATAAGAACAAAAAGTATCCTGTCATTTACTTTACTGACGCAGTGTGGCATATCGAACTATTATCTGCTGCCACCGCTTATATAATGGAAGACGTTATTTTAGTGGGTATCTCTTGGCAAAAAGATATTCCAGAAGAGCTCAAGCAAAAATATGGTGCGCATTTCAGCCGTTTCGGCGACTACTCATTCAAGAAGAGAACTAACCCTAAACATCCAAAAATAAAATTTGGCCAAGCTAGTAAACACCTTTCTTTTATTCGCGACGATGTTTTCAAGCTGATCGAAAATAATTACCGAACCGACCCAAGCAATCGCAGCTATTTAGGCTTTTCCGCTGGTGGCCTTTTTGGCACGTATGCATTAATAGCGCAACCCAATACTTTTAAAAATTATATCCTCGGCAGCCCAAGTATATGGAGTAATGCCAATGAGCTTTTTTCCCAAGAAAGTGAAGCGTTAAAAAATAAGCAATTAGGGATCAACGTTTTTATTTCTTACGGTGAACTTGAGAAAGAATTAACTCCACATATTGAAGGCTTTGTAAGCCAACTAAAAGATAAAAAATATAACGCAATATCTTCAATCAAGCACATTGTTGTTGAGTCTTCTGGCCATAGCGATTCGTTTCCTATGCTAGGTGTTCGCGGTGTGAAATGGTTGTCAGATATGCAGAAAAAGGAGAAACAAAGTGAAACTAACTAACCTATTTTTCACGCTTTTGCTTGCTCTGGTAATGACAAGTAGCAAAAACTATGCAAATGATAAGCTGCCTATGCTTGAAGGGCCTTATGTTGGGCAAACGCCGCCAGGATTAATCCCTAAAGTTTTTGCTCCCAGCAAACGTTCGCCAGAACACCGTGACCATAGTGGCTTCTTCACGCCTGATATGAAAGCGTTCTATTTCACTCGCAGAAACAACAAAACCGGTAAGTGGTCGTTACGCGTTTTCAAGTTAGAAAACAATCAATGGCACGAGTCTTTGCTGGGCCCTAGAGTGGGTCGACCTATCATCACGCCAGACGGCAAAACTATGCACTTAGGTAAACACTATATGGAGCGCACCAATACTGGCTGGTCTGAAATAAAGAGCCTAGGACCTTATTTTAAAGACTTTCGTATCATGCGCCTTATGTCTTCCGCTAACGGTACTTACTATTTTGATGATGCAAATGAATCAACTCCCATTCATTATTCTCGCTTAATAGATGGTAAATATGAAAAACCAAAAGCTGTGAATATTGATTTTGGCGACTGGAACGCGCATCCCTTTATTGCACCCGATGAATCTTACTTAATATGGGATGAACAAGGAGAGAATGGATATGGTAAAGCGGATCTGTTTATTAGTTTTCGGCAGAAAGATGGTACATGGGGAGCAGCCATTAATTTTGGAGAGACAATAAATACCACTGCCTCAGAAAGTGGAGCAACTGTAACTCCTGATGGCAAGTATCTTTTATTTAACCGATTTATAAGCAATGAAAATGCCGGTATGCACTGGGTGGATGCAAAAATTATTGAAACCCTTAGAGCTAAATCACTAGCCAAACATAACCCCTCTTTAGTCTCAAATAAGGAATAAATCATGAAAGCTATTTTACCCTCACTACTTTGTCTAGGCGCTGCGCTAATCATGAACAGTAAAAGTTATAGCCAGGATGAGTTTCCAAAATTGGAAGGTCCTTATTTGGGGCAAACTCCACCAGGCTTAGTCGCAGAGCCTTTTGCCCCTGGTATTATTTCCAAAGATGGCTGGGAAATTGAAGGTGTATTCGCGCCGGGCATGAAAGAGTTTTATTTCTCCACCAAGGGCGGTAAATACCCACAAATAACGGTTATTGGCTTTAGACAAGAAAACAATATCTGGCAGCAGTACATAGACTTCCCTCGACGAGGTGAAATTACATTTTCCCCTGACGGAAAACGTATGCATATGGCAAAAGGCTATAAAGATCGCATAGGCGATAGTTGGTCGGAACGTAAAAGCCTTGGACCTATGTTCGACCGAAAGGACTGGGGCATTATGCGCCTGTCTGCCTCTGCAAAAGGTACCTATGTATTTGACGATGCCAAAAGTGGTGACATTATCCGTATATCGACACTGAAAAATGGTCAACGCCAACCTCCAGTTAAAATGAGCGCTATCGTCAATACGGGTAAATGGACAGCTCACCCTTTTATTGCACCTGATGAAAGCTACTTAATTTGGGACAGTGAACGCGAAGGCGGATATGGCGGATCTGACTTGTACATCAGTTTTCGTCAACAAGATAAATCTTGGGGGCCAGCGATAAATATGGGCGATAAAATCAATTCTGATAAATGGGATGCTTATGCAAGTGTAACCCCTGATGGCAAATATATTCTTTTTAACCGAGCTATAGATGAAGATAACGACAATAACGATATTTACTGGGTAGATGCGCAAATTATTGAAACCCTTAGACCAAAATCATAAACCTAACCAAGCGGAACTACTGTCATTTATGAATATTAATATAAAATTTAAAAGTCTTATTGCTGCTGCGCTATTAAGTACTGTTAGCAATATGGTTGCAGCAAACATTGCAGGAAGTGCAGAACTTGCACCTACAGCATCTATTGAAGATGCAAAAATGTCTTTTTGGGATCTACCATATCTTGAGAAAGCCTTTATCGATACCACGCCAGCAGTAAGAAAAGACAGGATTGCAGTCGGTGAGTTAGACCTTGATAGCAGCACTAAAAATGAGGTTATCAAGCTGGCTAAAGAGATCGCAAACGATAAACATGGTAGCTACGACAGCATGCTTATTTCTCATCAAGGGAAATTGTTATTCGAATCTTATTACAAGCGTGGTCGTATCAATTTATATCATGGGCAAGCCTCTGCAACTAAAGCTTACACCAGTATGGCACTGGGCCGTGCTATTCAGTTAGGTTATCTAACAATGGCCGATTTGCAAAAACCACTAATTAGTTTTCTAAAAGACCTAGATACAGCAAAACTTGTTGAGGGCTCAGAAAAAATCAGCCTGCATAAGGCCTTAACCATGCATGGTGGACTTAGTGTTGACCCTGAAAAATGGCAAGAGCTTGAGAAAAATCCGGCGGCGATTAAGGGGCAGCTACTAGTTCAGTCTCTGCTTGAACTTAGTGGGCCTATTACCTCGGAGTCACAGCAATATTTATATGGCAACTACAATCCAATATTGGTGATGGCAGTCATTGACGCTGTCGTGCCAGGTAGCGCCGAAAATTTCCTGAAAAAAGAAATTCTCGATAAATTGGGCATCACAAACTACACCTGGAAAACTCACGCTAGTGGCATTCCAGAAGCAGGTTGGCGCGTGAGCATGACATCTCGCGATATGCTTAAGTTAGGCAGTGTCGTGCTTAACAAAGGCAAATGGAATAACGAACAACTTATTTCAGCAAGCTACTTAGCAAAAGCCACCAGTGGCCTAGTTAAACCTACTGAAGATTGGATGCCTGTTAGCTTCCGTTATGGTTACTTTTGGTATCAAACCGATATTACGGTTGGCGATAAAAGCTATAATGCCACATTCGCCTGGGGCGGTGGTGGACAACGTATCATAGTAGTTGATGAGCTTGACTTGATTATTGTGATCACCGGCCATGATCGAGAAGATATGATATTCACTCAGATTGCAGAACGAGTTTTACCTGCCTTTGTCGAGTAAATATCAATATTTCCCTCTAACTAAGTAACATTGTTAGAGGGAAATACTACTTTACATAGTCACAAACTCTTCCGCCGAGGTCGGGTGAATAGCAACAGTATTATCAAAATCCGCTTTGGTTGCGCCCATTTTCATTGCGACCGCAAACCCCTGTAGTAATTCATCACTACCAAAACCAATACTGTGGATACCAACAATTTTTTCTTCTTTGCCAACACAGACTAACTTCATGCGAGTTGGATCGCGATAATCTTCGGTAATAGCTTGATATAAAGCGGTAAATTGCGATTTATAGACTTTAACTTGCTCCTCGCCGTATTCAGCAATGGCTTCTTTTTCCGATAAACCTACCGTACCAATTACCGGATGACTAAACACAACCGTGGCAATATTTGAATAATCTAAATGTTCATAAGGCTTATTATTAAATAAACGCTCACATAATCGACGTCCTGCAGCGACAGCAACAGGCGTTAGTTGCGCACGACCTGTATTATCACCTACCGCATAAATACCATTAACATTAGTGTTTTGATATTTATCAGTTGGAATAAAGCCACGCTCATCAAGTTCAACGCCGGCAGCTTCAAGATTAATATTATCGGTTGCCGGTTCACGACCAATCGCCCAAATTAGGCTATCAACTGGCCCTATCGATTTACCATTTTCTAAATGTATCGTTAGTTTACCGTCGCTATGCTTTTCAACACGTGTTGGCACACTCATGGTGTGCAGTGTCGGGCCATGTTTTGCCATTTGCTCAACTAAAGTATCACTAAGAATATCGTCAAAGCCACGTAATGGTTTTTCTTTACGAACCAGTAAATGTGACTCACTACCTAATGCATGCATGACACCAGCAAGTTCGACAGCGATGTAACCGGCGCCAACAACCGCTACTGTTTCTGGTTGCTCGGTTAAGGCAAAAAAGCCATCCGAATCGATACCGTATTCAGCCCCTTCAATGCTTGGACGACTAGGGCGACCGCCAGTGGCAATGGTGATGTGGTCCGCCGTATAAAGCTCACCATTCACTTCTAAGGTATTTTTATTAACAAATTTTGCAAAACCGTTGATCACGGTTACATCGTTACTGGCAAAGCCACGGGCATAAGCGGCATGAATTCGTTCAATATAAGCTTCACGATTTTTCACTAAGGTAGCCCAATCAAAACTTTGCAATGGCGCTTTAAAGCCATAATCATTAGCATAGTGCAATGCATCGGCAATTTGTCCGGCATACCACATGGCTTTTTTCGGTACACAACCAACATTCACGCAAGTACCACCAATGTGCTTAGCTTCAATCACAGCGGCTTTTTTACCTAAGCGTGCGGCTCTATTTGCCGAGGCAATACCACCACTACCGGCGCCAATAGAAATGTAGTCAAAATGTTGTGTCATGGTTTTATTCCTGTGTTGTTATCTTTCACTATATTGGACTGAAAAAACTAAAATTCAAGCGCTTAAATCAACATAGCAAACTTCTCTAGGCAAATGACATGACATTGCGCATTTAAATTTCAAATATCTGCCATAACCGACAAATCTATAAAACTATCTCGTTAAAGCTTGATTATCGACTCAGTTGCCATTACATATATGACATCATTTAGCTAATATGCGATTTTTATGACCAACCCTCTGCTATCCCAAAGTACATTACCGGCCTTTTCTAAAATTAAGCCTGAACATATCAAACCTGCGGTTGAGCAAGCTATCGGCAACTGTAAAACAACAATTGCCGATGTATTAGCTAACCATACGCAATTTACTTGGGCTAACTTAGTGGCGCCTATTGATGAAGTTGATGATGTTTTAGGTAAGTTATGGTCACCGGTTTCACATATGAATTCTGTGGTAAATAGCGATGAATTGCGCGACGCCTACGAATCATGTTTGCCACTTTTATCAGAATATGGCACTTTTGTTGGCCAACATGCTGGCTTATTTGCCGCATATCAGCAATTAAGCGAAAGTGAAGAATTTGGCCAATTAAACCAAGCTCAGCAAAAAGTCATTACCAATGGCCTAAGAGATTTTAAATTATCGGGGATTGCGCTCAATGAACAAGATAAAAAACGTTATGGTGAAATTGCCACGCGTTTATCTGAATTAAGCTCAAGTTTTGGTAATAATTTACTCGATGCAACTCACGCTTTTAGCGTTAATATTACTGATGAAAAAGAATTATCTGGCTTACCCGATAGCGCCAAAGAAGCGGCTAAAGCGCTTGCTGAAGCTCAGGAAAAAACTGGCTGGTTATTCACTTTAGACATTCCAAGCTATTTGCCGGTAATGACCTATTGTGACAACAGCGAATTACGCGAAAAACTGTATCGCGCCTATGTTTCTCGCGCCTCTGATATCGGCCCAAATGCGGGTGAATACGACAACAGCCCAGTTATGGCTGAGTTATTAGCATTGCGTCATGAACTAGCCCAGTTGTTAGGTTTTGATAATTTCGCCGAGAAATCCCTGGCAACAAAAATGGCCAATAGCACCAGTGAAGTGCTGGGATTTTTAGAAAACTTAGCCGTAAAATCAAAAGCTCAGGGTCAAAAAGACTTAGCAGAAGTGCAAGTATTTGCCGCGGAAAAGTTTCAACAAAATGATCTACAAGCATGGGATTTGCCTTACTTTAGCGAAAAACTAAAACATGAACGCTACGCTATTTCAGACGAAGAGTTACGCCCATACTTCCCTGAAAATAAAGTGGTTGCCGGTTTGTTTGAAGTAGTACATCGCTTATTTGGATTAAATATTAGCGAACGACAAGACATTGATACTTGGCATCAAGATGTTAAATTCTTTGATGTTTTTGATGAAAATCAGCAATTACGTGGCAGCTTTTATCTTGATTTATATGCTCGAGCGAAAAAACGCGGTGGTGCTTGGATGGATGATTGCGTTAGTCGTCGCGAGTTAAGCAACGGCGATATTCAATACCCAGTTGCGTATTTAACCTGCAACTTTAATGGCCCTGTCGGCGACAAACCCGCGTTATTTACTCACGATGAAGTAGTCACCCTATTCCATGAGTTTGGCCACGGCATTCACCATATGCTAACGCAAATTAATGCCTCAGGTGTCTCTGGTATCGATGGCGTGCCATGGGATGCGGTTGAATTACCCAGTCAATTTTTGGAAAACTGGTGCTGGCAACCAGAAGCGCTGGCATTTATTTCAGGCCATTACCAAACTGGCGAAGCATTACCGCAAGCCATGTTAGATAAAATGTTAGCGGCGAAAAATTTCCAATCTGCCATGCAAATGATCCGTCAACTGGAATTCAGCCTGTTTGACTTTAAAATGCACGCACAATATTCACCAGAAAAAGGTGATGAAATACAGCATGTGTTAAACCAAGTACGCGAAGAATATGCGGTCGTAAAAGCGCCGGAGTTTAACCGCTTTCAACACAGTTTTGGTCATATTTTTGGTGGTGGCTACGCGGCGGGTTATTACAGCTATAAATGGGCTGAAGTGTTATCAAGTGATGCCTTTTCTCGTTTTGAAGAAGAAGGCATATTTAATAAAAACGTCGGACACGACTTTTTAACCAATGTCCTTGAAATGGGCGGCTCAAAAGAACCTAGTGACTTATTTAAAGCATTTAGAGGGCGTGAACCGGAAATTGAAGCATTGTTGCGCCACAGCGGCATCACAGGATAAATTAAAATGGCCGTAGAAAAGGTTGACGATATTTATCAACGCGCCGCTGCTCGCAAAGGCGGTGCAGCGAAACTCAACTTGTTACTGGGTGAAGGCAAGCAAGATCAATTCTTAGCTGAACTTGGCGACGATAGAATATTAGCGGAGTTCACTAAAAAGATATTTCAATCTGGTTTTGTTTGGCGCGTGGTTGAAAATAAATGGCCAAACTTTGAAGAAAGTTTTTTCAATTTCGATATTGAAAAGATTTTGATGATGCCTGAAGAAATGATGGAACGTAAAGCTAGTGATCCTGCCATTATTCGTAACTTCAATAAAGTTAAAACCATTAAAGCTAATGGCCAAATGATCTTTGAAGAACAACAAAACGGCCATAGTTTTGCTGAATTTATCGCGCAATGGCCTAGTGACAACATTATTGGCTTGTGGGCACACTTGAAAAAGCATGGCCAACGCCTTGGCGGCAATACCGGGCCTTATGCGTTAAGAGCATTAGGTAAAGATACCTTTATTTTAAGCCGTGACGTAGAAGCCTATTTTCGTTCCCACGATTTAATCAGTGGCGGTATTCAAACTAAATCTAGCTTACACACTATCCAAAACAGTTTTAATCAATGGCAGCAACAATGTGATTTATCGCTTAGCCAGCTAAGTCGGCTAATCGCTTATTCAACCGGCGATAATTTTGTTCATGTAGAAGACATAACTGATGATAAATAACCTTGCCGTTGTCTATGTTGATTCGGTTGATAGCGAAAAAGCAAAAAAAATCGCCAAGCAATGGCAACTAAATTATCTCGGTGATATTGCCGCCATTAAAAAACATCCTGAATTGCTATTTGCTTTGCAGGTAAATCTGCAGCGTCTAGAGCTAAGTAAATTGGACGAACCAAAGCTTGGTGCGATATGCGTCGACTTTGTCGACGGTGCAACCGCCCATAGACGTAAATTTGGTGGTGGTAGAGGTCAAGACATTGCCAAGGCTGTCGGCCTAAAGCACGGTTTTACACCCAAGGTACTTGACGCAACAGCCGGCTTAGGACGAGATGCCTTTGTTCTCGCGACCTTAGGCTGTAATGTGACTATGATGGAGCGCATGCCCATTGTCGCGGCATTACTTGAAGATGGTCTTGAAAGAGCAAAACTCAGTAGTGACGTTAATGATATTGCCGAGCGCATGAGCTTAATTCACGCGTCATCGATAGAAAATATGACCTTAGCTGAACAGCCTGATGTAATTTATCTTGATCCTATGTATCCGCACCGAGAAAAGTCTGCCGCGGTAAAAAAGGAAATGCGCGTATTTCAAGCGCTGGTTGGTGAAGATCTTGATGCCGACAATCTGCTAACACCGGCCTTAGCCTTAGCCAAATATCGCGTGGTAGTAAAACGCCCAAGCTATGCACCACCTTTAAACAACAAGAAACCTTCAACTAGCATTAACATGAAAAAAAATCGCTTTGATGTTTATGTTAACCAAGCGATCCCCAAAAATAACTAAAAAGCGTTCAAGTTTATACTCAGCCAGAAAACAGTTTTCTTTATCCGCACCAGCAATGAAATTGTCATATTACTGTCATCTAACCGTAACTTAACTGTCACATAAAAACGTGAGAATTCAGCATCTTTAGCACACGTTAGTGACAAGGTAGGATGCCAGTGCGAGTTTCAAGCTTTTCAAGAATTTCAGTGATAGCCATTAGCCTTTTCGCGCTAGTTTTTTTAACGACTATGTATCATGTTGGCAACTCATTAACCGTAAGTCGTGCCCACTTAGCGAGCTATCAAGAGCTAAAATCAGCCACCACAGTGACATTTTACCGTACCATAGCGCAATACTTGCAGTCGGGTGATGCTGGGCTGCTAACCCCAGCACAACAACAATTAAGCGATATTAATCAATACGCTAAACAAATAAACTTGCAAGCATTAACGGAAAGTATCGAACAAAAAACAGCAAGCTTGCAACATGATATCAACACCAAATACCGTGCCTTAGGCAAGTTAAGTGGTGACCCATTAGCGCTTATTCGCAACGCTGAGCAAAGCATGTTGTCACTCAACTACGCAATCGCACAATACGCTCAACAAAGCCAAGAAATATCAGCAGAACAGAAACTGACTTATTTGGCGTTAAATCATAATATTTCCAGCAGTTTAAATGAACTCATTAACGCCAGAGAAAAATATTTTCTAAATAATATCAATGATCAAAGTCGCCTTAATGCAATATCAAAAGAATTAAATGCATTAACAAAAAATCTACATAATATGCCAAATTTAGCGATTTTTGCCGAGGTGGATGAAGATGATTTCTTTGCCGATGAAGATGACAGCGAAGACCTTGTCGAAGAAGCCATTAATGAAATAAATACACTGTCTTCCCGTTATATTAACGAGTTTGATAACACACTAAAGCTAACGCGTAGTAATAAAGCCGGAATTAAACAATTAGTTAGTGATGTTGCCGAACTTGAAGAAATAATTTTGGCGGGTGAAACGCGCGTTATTCAAGAACAAGAAACATTAAACCAGCAGCTTATTTTTGTTGTTATCGGTTTAACGGCTTTTTTAATCATCTTTCTAATTGCCAACTATTGGTTACAACGCTCTGTTATTTTAAACCCGCTGCGTAAATTAAGAGACAGCTTTGTCGCGTTAGTTGAACAAGGAAAAGTTGACAACATTGAAGGCATTTCAATAAAAACAGAACTGGGGGAAATCTCATCCAGCTTCAATCAAATGGTCAATAAACTCGCCAATGATGACCGCCAAAAAGCACATCAACTCGACCTTGTTGCCAAAGCTCTAAAAGCCATGGACAGCCAAGTCAATAATATTTATCAGTCATCGGCGAGCACTAGTGAACACGTACAAGGAGCCCGCGCAATAATGGCTGCTCTAGGGCAAGCAACAGAGACTGTTAATGACTTATCAAGCCAAGTTGTTGGTAATGCACAAGCAACTCAACAAGCCATGGAAGCCAGTCAAGATCGCGTCGGCCAAGTACTAAAAGCCAGTGAATCAACCAATATCGCTGCGCAACAAAGTAAAACAGCAATCACCTCGCTTTCACAGTCTGTCAATAGTGTCACTTCAATCGTTGATGTTATTGCCGCGATTGCCGATCAAACCAACTTGCTGGCACTGAATGCGGCCATAGAAGCAGCAAGAGCTGGCGAACATGGCAGAGGCTTTTCTGTGGTCGCCGATGAGGTCAGGCAATTAGCTGGAAAAACACAAGAGTCGTTACAGCAAATATCAGCAAAACTAGAACAATTGCAGAAAGCAACAAATTCCATTCAAGCCACCATTATTGATATTGAAGCCGCGTCGGCAAATCAACAGTCTATCGCCGATGAATTACAAAAAACCGCCATTGAAGTCACCGGGCAAGCAAAAGTTTCCGCAGACGTCGCTCGTAATACCCTAGCGCAAATTACCTTACAGCGAGAGCATTTCATCACCTTTGAAACAGCGATGAGTAATGTTGATCAAGAAGTGAATCAATCACAAAAATTAGCAGAGAATATTGCCCAAGATGTTAACAATCATGTCTCTGGCATTTCTCAGACATTAAAACAAGCAAGTTAATAGCAAAGATTAAAACTCTAATCACACTAAAAATCATCCATATTCACGTGCGTAGAGCCCAGCATTATTCTAGAATAAAAAGAAGCGTTATTAAGCTGGTGTCTGCATGGCAAAATCTTTATGTAAATGGAAAAAAAAAGAAATTGATAAGGGTTTGCATGAACTTGCCCATATTGTCGATAAACCTAGATTCATCTGTAAAGACTGCGCACGCGCGGCGCACGACAAAAATTATCTTTGCAAACCCGTTAAACTTCCTCTCTCTAACTAAATAAAACAGGACCGATATGATCCAAGTAAATAGCACTATGCCTGAAGGGCAGCTACAAGAATTAAAAAACGGCGAAATGATCACTCACAATACCCGCGAGCTTTTTGCCAATAAAAAAGTCGTAATGTTTGCCGTACCCGGAGCGTTCACACCTACTTGTTCCGCCGCTCACTTGCCTGGCTATGTGGTTTCTGCTGACGAATTAAAAGCCAAGGGTATTGATGCCATTATTTGTCTTTCAGTAAACGACGCCTTTGTTATGGCGGCATGGGGAGAGGCACAAAATGCCGAAAACTTAATGATGCTAGCAGATGGCGACGGTAGCTACACTCAAGCATTAGGGCTAGCAATGGAAACTGCGGCTTTTGGTGGCTTACGCTCACAACGTTATTCTATGATCATTGACAATGGTGTCGTCACAAATTTAAATATTGAACAGCCAAAAGAGTTTGAAATCAGTAATGCTGAAACTATTTTAAACCAGTTATAAAACTCATCAAATAAAATCGTCTTACGCGCTTAAACTTAGACTGATAGTTTTTGTTACCAAAACTGACGATAGATAAGCAACAAGGAGCAGAAGCTCCTTTTTGTTCTGATATCATTCGATAAGTCAGTTGAAACCGTTAGAATAATATAAACAATAACAATTCGCGTTTGCCTACAGGCCTTGTTTTATAAGGGTTTTTGCAACATTTAACTTGAATAATACTGCATAATCACGCACACTGGCAGCATAATTTATGTGATAAAACGCACAACGAGGTAGCACAATGTTAAAACCTGAAATGGTTAAGCAATTAAATAAACAAATTAACTTAGAGTTTTATTCTTCTAACTTGTACTTACAAATGAGCGCATGGTGTGAAGAAAAAGGTTTTGAAGGTGCTGCAATGTTTATGCGTAAGCATGCCGCAGAAGAAATGGACCATATGACGCGTTTGTTCACATACGTTAGCGAAACTGGCGCTTTGCCAATTTTAGGTAGCATCGATGCGCCACCACATGAGTTTGAATCGTTAGCCGACGTATTTGAGAAAACCTATCAGCACGAGTGTGAAATTACTGAACATATTAACAGTTTGGCACACCAAGCTTTTACTAATCAGGACTACTCTACTTTTAACTTTTTACAATGGTATGTTGCAGAGCAGCATGAAGAAGAAACCTTGTTTAAAAGTGTCTTGGATAAAATCAACTTGGTGGGTCATGATGGTCATGCATTATTCTTTGTTGACAAAGATTTAGCAGAAATGGCAAAAACCGGTAACGCTGGCAGCATTATGACGGACTTACCGGCGCAATAATACGAGTTTAATTTTAACGTCGACGCGCTCTTATAGCATGTGATCGCGTCATACCGTTTATTTTGAACATAAAAAAGGCTTGCAGGGGATCAGATGCAAGCCTTTTTTAGTGCTGAAATATTAGTAATCTTTCATTACCAAAGGGTCATTAACCTTTATTCTGCTTCCGTTTGCTTAATGATTTCGACTCTAAAGCCGGTTGGTTCATTAATATCATCTTCAACGATAAAAAATAGTTCGTCTGACTCTTCATCTAAAATCAATTCAAAACTATCTAAAATAATTTCGCTACTATCAACTTCTGCTACCGCATACACTTGATAGGTATTGTTTTGCAAGTTAATTGATTCCGGCTGAGTGTACACAGCATTGCGGCTGTATAACGCTGTTTCTATCGTTTCATCGCTACGAACGAAGTAAAAAGTAACAAAGTTAAAGTCAATATCATCGTCATCATCATCAACTAAGTTAATCATGGTAATTTGATGATCGTAAATACTTTCGCGGGTACTGTTATCAACAACCAGTGAATGTATTTCAACTTCAATTTCATCAACGATTCCGTCACCATCTTCATCAACGTCACCGTCGCCATCGTGGTCAACATCTTCTTCATTTAGGTAGAAAAATACAGTTTTGTTGGTGTTTTCTGCTAAACCTAATAAATGATTGCTTAGTAGTGATTCATTGGTGCCTGGGATCAATAAATCTAAGCTATAATCCCCTTTTTCTAGGACTAATGTTTCGCTATATTCGCCTCGCTCAAGAGCCGTTACTTCTGCTTCTTCATCTACACCGTTAACATAAATGTCAAAAGTACCTGAATAGTTAGGAATTAGCTCATGTTCTTTTATCGCATTGTACGCACGAAATCTAGCTTCAGATTGAGTATCTAAGTACTCAGTAATTGATGAGTTAGACATTCTGTCTATTGCATAAGGAGACGTACCAGAGCCAGTATTTTCCCGTACAATCATCACATATTGTGATGGGTACGCATAATCAATGTCATCTGAAGTGAATAGCACTTCTTCACTACCAGCCTCGGTGATATAGAAAACATACTCATCTTGGTCAAATTTCTGGTTATCTGATAACTGCGTATAAGTGTATGTGCCAACTAAATTTGCTTCATTGAATGTTTCATCTGCTTCAGACATATAAACATCAACACCAGCTGAATCAGGATGTAAATTCAAAAAACGTAGATTGAACAAATCATCGTCTTCATCATCATCATCATCGATCATTTCAATACTATAGGTTTCCACTTGTGCTGATGTAACATCACCCGTTAAAACTAATAACTGTATCGTCTCATCTTCAACAACAACTTGGCCTTCGGCGACGAGTTCTAAATCATCTCGGTCGGCGCTATCTTCATCCTGCCAGCCCATTTCATAGTAATAAGTATCATCATCGATTTCAAAATTGCTCAGTGCTTTCGTGTACTCAATACCGCTAAAAGTCACTTCAAAATTATCATCATCATCATCGTCGTCAGATTCTAAATCTTCATCAAGAGTAAGGATAATTTCTGGGGCATTTTTCGAACTATTATAAAACTTTACATAACCGGGATCAGAGCTGTCATCACTGCCGCCACAACCTACAAATGCAATTGCTGATGCGAGCACAAGCAGCTTTGCAGATGAAGAGGTTGAAAATATACTAGGTTTAAAACTCATATTTTTTTCCAATAAAATTAAGTGCCATGACTGCTCAGAGGTAACTGGCAGTTAATCAACGCCCTCAACAAATAACTATGATGGGCATTGTGTAGAGCAACATTTTAGGAATTAGTTCTCGAATTTATACCATCTTTGCACTTCTTTACTTAACCATACTTATCTTTACAAAGCAGACAATTAAAGGCTTAGAGAAAACTCATCAAAAAATATATCGATAGAAACGCTGATATCGCGAGTAAGTTGACAAACGTCAAAAAAATGAATTGAGTTACATTATGAAAAATCTAAACAAATAAAAAATGGCAAGAAGACACCTTCTTGCCATTTTCAACGCCGCAGCTTTTAAGTTGTGATTATTTGAACGAAAACATACGGGTAATGGTGGCATCTTTATCAATTAAGTGATGCTTCAAGGCGCCAATAATATGTAAAACAATTGCGGCAATAACAAAATAAACAATCAAACCATGAATATCATGACCTAAACCACCTATGAAACCATTAACGGGGATAGCTTCACCCGCTGCATCTACTGTTTCGGCTACGATTTCTAAGCCGAAAATAGCTAAACCATGTCCGCCACCAATTGACATCATTAAACCTGATAATGGATACAGCACAGTAGAAATAATCAAAATCCAGTGAATAGCCTTAGCAATAGCATGCTGAATTTTACTCATGACACCAACGGCACTTGGCCAGCCCTTTTTAACTCGCCATAAAACACGAGCTAACGCTAAAACAAACAGTATTGCGCCAAAAGATTTATGTAAATCGTAAAGAGCAAATATTTCAAATTCACTCATTACAATGCCGACCGCCAGCAAAACTATCATGCCTAACGCAATGATAATGTGTAATAACTTTGTTGTACCCGATAATGTTGATTGTGTTTGGTTCACGATAAATTCCCTCCAGAATTCTAACTTGGTAAGATTATAACAAGATAAAGGTTAAGTTCAGGTTAAAAAAATTGCCACTTTAACCTGACTCGCACTCATCATGCTTCTCACGTATAATGCCGCCTTTTTACAGCATAAATTAGGTTGTTTCGTTGATATTTTCTGATGTCGTTATTATTGGTGCCGGTGCAGCAGGCTTAATGGCCGCAGCAACAGCTGGTTATCGTGGCCGTAGTGTAACCGTTGTTGACATGGGCAAAAAACCTGGTCGAAAAATTTTGATCTCTGGTGGTGGCCGCTGTAACTTTACGAACGAAAATGCTAGTCCTGAAAACTACTTATGCCAAAACCCTCATTTTACTAAATCAGCGTTAAGTCGTTATAGTGCGCAAGACTTTATCGAACTTGTCGACCGCCATGGTCTTAATTATCACCATAAAACCTTAGGGCAATTATTTTGTGATAACAGCGCGCAAGACATTGTTGATATTTTGATGACTGAATGTGAATGGGCGGGTGTTAATGTTGCGCTTCGCAGTGAGGTTCTATCGGTAACAAAAAATGATACCGGTTATCTTTTAAAAACCAGTGGTGAAGATTATCAATGTGAATCATTGGTGGTTGCATCTGGCGGTTTAACTATGCCGAAACTCGGTGCAACACCGATAGGTTATAAAATTGCTGAACAATTTGGCTTAAATGTTCTCCCTACCACAGCAGCACTTGTGCCTTTTACTTTGCATGATCACGACAAACAAAAATTTGAGGGTTTATCTGGCATTAGTATCTTCACTGAAATTTCCAGTGAAGACGGCACGACTTTTAAAGAGAATATATTGTTTACCCATCGCGGTTTGTCTGGCCCGGCAATATTACAAATATCTTCATTTTGGCGGGCAGGCCAAGCAGTAACCATTGATTTATTACCAGAATCATCAATTACAGATCTCATCGCAAAATGGCGAGATACCAGCCCACAAAAATCACTAAAAAATATGCTAACGACCGTGTTACCAAAACGTTTTGTTGAAGCGCTTGTTAAACAAAAAGACATTTCAGATAAAGCCATAAACCAGATCAGCAATGACGAAATCACGTACCTTGAACAATACCTGCACCATTGGCAAATTAAACCGAATGGCACAGAAGGTTACCGCACTGCCGAGGTTACCTTAGGTGGTGTAAATACCGATGAAATCTCATCAAAAACTTTTGAAGCGAAAAAAGCTAAAGGCTTATTCTTTATTGGTGAAGTAATTGACGTAACCGGCTGGTTAGGAGGCTATAATTTCCAGTTTGCCTGGAGTAGCGGTGTAGCATGTGGGCAAGTTGCATAGCACACTCGTTAAACAAGCATAAACCATAAAACCCAATATTAAACTAGGTAACAAAAAGATAGTACCTACAGCGCTATTGTTTGCAATTGGGCATCTTGAGCTTTAATCATTCTTAAAACCAGTAATTCTAGTTGCTCTTGCTCTTTGTTAGTAAAACCACTAAAAAACTGCTCATTTACTAAAGCCGCTTTTGCAACCGCTTCTTTGGTAAGTGCTCGCCCTTTCTTAGTTAAATAAACTAAGTGCGCTCTTCTACTTGTTGGGTGAGGGCAGCGCTCTACAAGCTTCATCTTTTCTAACGTATCTAATAAACGAGTCGTAGTGTAGTGTGCGGTATTACTACGCGCTGTCAATTCAGATTGGGTTAAGCCATCTTCATTCCACAATACAAGTAGTGTCGGCCATTGGTTAATACTTAAACCTATTTGCCTTAGCTCCTTGTCTAAACTCGTACTCATGCTTTCTGCCAATACGGCTATTTTCCAGCCAAAGCTCATATGAATAAACACCCATTAAACACATCAAGTAACAACAAAGTAATATCCTTAGTTCAGTAGGTTAATAGTTAGGATCATAAACAATATGGTCATCATCAATAACATAGCGGCTCTGCGTTTGCTGGCGAGTTCTGGACGAGCTGAAGATATATTATTTGTAGAACCCGTTATCATTGCCATAAGCAAAGGCTTGCCTTTGAGTTTATAAACCAATATCGCTAACACATGAAAGCAACTGCATATTATTAAGGCCCAGGCATTAATTTCATGTATGCTTTTTAACATCTTAAGCGTTTGCCTTTCAAACAAACTTTTACCATCGATAAACTGCGAAATAACAACCCCGGATATGATCTGAAATAATAGTAATATCAGCATACTTAACACCATTAATGCGCCTAGAGGATTATGGCCAACACTCTGTTTAGCGTTACCTCGCACATACGCCAATATTTTACTAGCGCTAGGTGTAAAGTTTACAAAGCGCGAGGTGTCACTTCCGATTACTCCCCAACCAAGGCGCCAAAAAACTAATACAGTCAAAACAGCCCCAAACTTTTCATGTAATTGTTCTGAGCCAAATAACTCGAAGCCACTCAAGGCCAACACCAAAAAAATAAGTGCTTGAAGCCAATGATAAATTCTTGTTGGTAAGTCCCAAATTTTCAAAATATATACCTCAAAAATATAGTTGCATTTGCAAATGTATCATATGCAAGTTATAGTGTCATCATATTTAATTTGATCGATAAGGGAGAAGATATGAAGAATTTGTTGTCTATTGGCTTAATTACATTGCTTTTTAATTGTCCAAGTTATGCTGAACAATTAGTCGTCGACGAGCGTCAGCAACTTTATAAAAAAATAGAAGATGATTCTGAGTTATTAGAAGATTTTGTTGACGATGCGGACTGGGTAAAATCCGCAGAGCTTGCTAATCGCCTAGCAAAAGATGTTTTAAAACTTAAACAATTATTTCC
This sequence comes from Colwellia sp. SU-HH01172, assembly GCF_057553355.1. Classification (NCBI taxonomy): domain Bacteria; kingdom Pseudomonadati; phylum Pseudomonadota; class Gammaproteobacteria; order Alteromonadales; family Colwelliaceae; genus Colwellia; species Colwellia sp. SU-HH01172. The sequence continues at coordinate 153,766 of NZ_BAAJMB010000008.1, forward strand.
TGAGCATTCAAAAGGAGATGGGCGAAGTAAAACAAAAATTTGGGCAAATTGGCCTGATTTTGAAAACAAATTGGATAACTGGTCTTTGCTATATCTGCAAGTCGAAAACGCCAGTAAAGTTCGCGACATTAATAAATTAGAGCATGCTGTAGATACGGCAAATTCAACTTGTCGTTCATGTCACATGAAATATCGTTCACTTTGGTAACCGGAGAAAGACTATGAGAAACACACTAATCAAGATACACGCAGCATCTGCAACCACCGCGCTTATACTTATATCAATATTTTTCATTAGTAGCATAGTGTCAGAATTAATCGGGGACCAAGCACTAATTATTACAGTTAAGACCTATATTTTTTACGCTATATGGTTCGTTATTCCTGCCATGGCTATTGCCGGCGGCACAGGCCATAAACTAGCGCCTAAGGCGAAATCAGGTGTGATAGGCAAGAAGAAGAGCCGGATGCCATTCATCGCGGCAAATGGAATTTTAGTACTGACCCCTGCCGCTATTTATTTAAAAATGCTAGCAGAGTCGGGAAGTTTTGGTACTACATTTTACATAGTACAAGGAATTGAGTTATTCGCAGGTTTTACCAATATAAGTTTGATGTCTTTAAACTTAAGAGATGGGCTTAGTATCTCTAAAAATAAAAAACGTAACTAAAAACCATATTTTTCATAACAATCAAAAAAACATCACCGGGCGAATATCAAAGCTATAGTCTGTCTAATTAAAGGGCAGCTATAGCATTAAACCTGACATTCGTCCGCCATCATTCCTAGTGTAATAATCACTTGTCTAAAACAATCAAAATACAATGTCCATATTGGCATTCACTTTACCTTTCTACATTCAAAACCTACACTTAATGAAAATACTCCTTACTATCAATATTTTCATTAAGGTCAACCACCTATGTTTAGTGCTCATGGCGATTACTCTATAACAGTTGAAAACAATGTAATCACCCTAGACCTTAAAGGTTCATTTAATTTGGAGGGTGTACAACAAAGTTGCATTGACACACTAAAAGTAGTCGAAAATGAAAATTCAAAATACTGGAAACTCTTATTGATATTAGGTGAAGAAACATTACTCGTATGGGAGGCTCTTGAGGATGTTAGAAATTTTCTTAAATTGTGCGATGAAAAAGGTTGCCTATCTTATGCTTATCTTATCGCAATTCACACCCATGAAGAAATAGTTGATAAAATCTTCCAGCCCCTAAATCTAAGCTATAAATATTTCTATAATAAAACAGACGCATTGGCATGGTTAAAACTAGACTCGCGAATCAAATAACTTCTATTATTGCGCTATGTACTTGTAAAAACCAAGTTTAATCAAGCTTATTGTTTTACTGACAACTAGTTATTGCTAATTTAACCAATACCTACATTTCTATTTGCTAAAATTTTCAGTAATAACTTTTTTATTTGGGCTTGTTCATCAGACGAAAGTGCCGACATGAACTCAGCGTTACAGTCAATTGCTTGTGCAGTAGCAGTTTCTTCAAGGGCTTTGCCTTCTTCGGTAAGGTAAACCAAATGCGCCCTTCTACTGCTCGGATGAGGATGCCTTTTAACCAATGCTAACGATTCAAGAGAATCTAATACCCGAGTAGTTGTATAATGTGCTGTGCTGCATCGGGTCGCGAGTTCTTTTTGCGTTAAACCATCCTCTTCCCAAAGGGCAAACAGTGTTGGCCACAAACCCAAATTCAAGCCGATTTCTTTTAGTCGCTTATCGAGGCTATCAGCCAAATCCGCTCCCAATACAGCTACTAACCAGCCAAAACTACTGATCCTAGGTAATTTAGCGCCATCGCGTTCTTCTGCCAATTGATGATCCCCACAACATAAAAATCTGGCTGTAATTTTACGCTAAAAAGTATAGCCACGGTACTAATTTATATACACAGCTTCTATATGCTTTTATCTAGCTTCAGCAATTGTTAATAAAAGCGACTAACACTTATTGATTACTTGCCTTCACAATTATATCATTGGCAACCATTGCATTTGCAACTATACTTGAAAAATGCAACATTATTTATTGCACAATGACGTTAACTAGTGATTTCCGGCGGAATAATGACACGCTTTCCTATCAGAGCACTTGTCAGTTAATCACTGATTAATGAGAGAACAAACAATGAAAATTTATATCGCTCCACAGGTTAAACAACTGCAAAAAAAACTAGGCTCCTTGGTAGCTGTATCAGTATTAGCTGGGTGTACGACAATTGGTTCAAATTTTATCCAGCCAAAAGTTGATGTTCCAAAAAAGTGGTCATTCAATAACAACGAGGAAGCATCAAAAGCCTCAGGGAAAGCTTGGTGGTTAAACTTTAACGACTCAACGCTAACTGCTTTGATTTCTCACGCTGAACAGGAAAACCTTAGTTTAAGACAGTCAGCATTAAGAATTGTCGAAGCAAGGGCTATTTTAGGGCTAACTAATGCTAACAATCTTCCTAATATAAACCTCAATGGCAACGCTTCAACAACCAGCCAAAGTGAGCATTCCTCACCGTCACCATTAGATAATAACGAAATGTATTCGCTAGGATTTGATAGCAGCTGGGAAATAGATGTTTGGGGGCGATTGTTGCGCCAACGAGAGTCTGCTAATGCGAGTCATCTATCTTTGATGGCAGACTATGGCGATATGTTGATTTCGGTAACGGCAGAAGTAGCAAGTAATTACATTGGGATACGAACACTACAACAACGTATTTCACTATTAAAAAACAATATTGAATTGCAAGAACGTTCACTGGAAATCGCACAAGTTTGGTATAAAAATGGCGGACGAACCGAATTAGATCTACAACAAGCCCGTGCCTTAGTATTTGAAACGCGTTCACAACTCCCCTCCTTAGAACAACAATTATACCAAATGGAAACAGCACTCGCTGTTTTACTCGGTACCCACAGAATGGCGATATTGGCAAAGTTAAATGGCTCTTTGAGCATCCCACAATTTGATGATCAAAATGCGGTGAACATTTCTGTAGATCTGCTCAGACGTAGACCTGATATTCGCTCTGCTGAATATTTGGCAAAATTGCAAAATGCCGAGCTTGGCGTTAAAGAGGCAGACTATTACCCAACATTTTCACTTTCTGGAAGCTTAGGGTATTCATTAACAACGGGCATTCCAACACTTGCTGGCGGTTCTTCAGGTAGTTCAACCAGTGACTTATTGAGTAGTGACGCACTCCAATATACTGCCGGATTAGGGTTTTCATGGAATATATTTAACTTTGAACGCGTTGCTAACAATGTGCGAGCCGCAGACGCTCGACTACAACAGGCGATAGAAGCTTATAAGTACACGGTAATTAGCGCAGTAAAAGAAGCAGAAGACGCGCTAGTTTCACTAGATAAATCGACACAGATAGAGAGTCATCTATCTCAAAGTGCACAAGCCTATGATCGCGCAACCTCGTTGGCATTAGAGCAATACAAAGATGGCGCTACAGATTACCAGTCAGTACTAGACTCTTTACGCCAACTGGTGAATGTCAGACAAAACCAAGCTCAAGCCAAAGGGCAAATAGCGTTAGATGTTGTATCTTTATACAAAGCAATGGGTGGTGGATGGGAGTTAAGTGACCCGATTTCATTAAACAAAGCGACCATTTCTCAAATGACACAAAGAACAGATTGGGATAATAACCTAGAGAACTAATCTATCCTTATACATACAGCGATAACACAAAAAACAGTATTTTTCGGAGAACAGAATGAAATTTATCCCAAGTATCAACCGTAGTTTTACCACCTTGATAGCCCTTGGAGTGTTAACTGCTTGCCAACCGGCAGCACAGCCACAAAAAGAAGTAGTACGTCCAATAAAAGCAATGCAAATCGGCTCTGCTGAAAAAATTGCTGGGAAAAGTTTTCCTGGTGTTGCAAAAGCGACACAAGAAGTTGACCTGTCATTTCGAGTATCAGGCACACTCGATAAAATGCCGGTAAAAATAGGGCAAGAAGTACGTATTGGTGATGTATTAGCCGTGCTTGACCAAAGAGATTTTGAAGTTGAAGTTGCCAATGCTAAAGCAGGATTGGCCAGTGCAAAAGCGCAACTAAAAAATGCAAAAGTAGAATATGAAAGGGTTTTACGCATTCAAAAATCAGATCCAGGTGCAGTTAGCCAATCTACTATCGACTTGCGCCAAGCGACTTTTGAACAAGCAGATGCTGCTCAAGCGTCTTCAGAGGCCCTATTAAACGCAGCAGAAGATAAGCTAAGTTATGCCACCTTAAAAGCACCGTTTGATGGTGTCGTCGTGCAACGTTTCGTCGACAATTTTCAAGATATAAATAGCAACTCTGCGATTTTTCGCGTGGTCGATATGTCTAAAATCGAAATGGACGTTAATATTCCTGAAAACTTAATTTCAAACTTACCTTACGTACAAAATATTCGAGTAACATTCGATGCTTTCCCTAATGTCACCATACCGGCAAAAATTAAGGAAGTCAGTAACGAAGCATCGCAGTCAACTCGCACATTCCAAGTGCGTATAATTATGGAGCCACCGGTTGGTGTTGATATTCTTCCGGGTATGTCAGGTAACGCAACAGGTGATGTTATTCGTGCTACTGATGGCAACCAACCCGTTATCGTGCCGTTAAAATCAATATTTAGTTCTACAGACGCCAAAACAACTTATGTATGGCTATATAACCAAGACTCCCAAACCGTCACTAAACACCAAGTACAAAAAGGCAATTTAATAGACCAAGGTGTCACCATTACCCAAGGCCTGAAGTCTGGAGACTGGATAGCGACAGCGGGCGTACATTTTTTAACAGAAGGGCAAAAGGTTCGTCTACTAGAAAGCGAAGGAAAGTAACTATGAATCTCACTGAATTTGTTATCAAAAATAAGGTTGTAACCTTATTTAGTGTTATTTTGCTAACGGTAGCTGGGATATTTAGCTTTTTTTCATTAGGGCAATTAGAAGATCCTGAATTTACCGTGAAAAATGCGCTGATCATGACGCCTTATTATGGGGCAACCCCAACAGAGGTTGAACAAGAAGTCACTGATCGCATAGAAAATGCATTGCAAGAAATGCCTGAACTCGATTCATTACACTCTCGATCAATGGCTGGTTCTTCACTTATTACCGTGTCAATTAAAGCCGAGTATTGGGCAGACAGATTACCTCAAGTCTGGGACAAATTACGTCGTCAAGTCAGTGATGTTCAAGGTGAGTTGCCTAAAGGCGCAGGCTCATCTCAAGTAATTGATGATTTTGGTGCTGTATATGGACTCATGGTCGGTGTTATTGGTGATGGTTATAATAATACCGAAGTTCATGATTACGTTAAATTAGTTCAAAAAGAAGTTAGTCTGGTAGAAGGCGTTGCTCGAGTTAGCCTATGGGGTGACCAGCAAGCGGCAATTTATATTGACGTATCAGAAAGCAAATTGGCGAGTTTAGGGTTATCAAGCGCATCAATTACCACCTTGTTAAGCAACCAAAACCTTATTGTTGACGCGGGACACATTGAGTCAGGCGGATACCGATTAAATGTTCAGCCTTCAGGCAGCTTCAAAACACCACAAGATATTGGCAATTTATTAGTTCACGGACAGTCTCGCGACAATATTAGCGAATTTATTCGTATCAGTGATATCGGGACAATCAGTGAAGGTTATGTTGAACCCTCTACCGCGACAATGCGCCTTAACGGCAGAGATGCAATTGTACTATCCATATCTCCTATTGAAGGCACCAATGTCGTAGAAATGGGTGCACGCGTTTCACAAAAACTAGCAGAAGTTAAAGAACGATTGCCTGTTGGTGTAGAAATGATACCTATTCATTGGCAACCAAGCGCCGTAGACGAGTCAGTACAGTCATTTTTAATTAATTTCATGCAAGCCGTTGCCATCGTATTGGTCGTCCTCACCATCGCTATGGGTTGGAAAATGGGCATAGTTATTGGTACTGCATTAACCTTAACTATTCTAGGCACGTTTATCTTGATGGCAGTTTTTGGCATTGATCTACACCGCATGTCATTAGGGGCGTTAATCATAGCCTTAGGCATGATGGTAGATAATGCCATTGTTGTTGCTGAAGGCTATGTTGTTAAAATTCAAAAAGGATTAGATAAGAAAAAGGCCGCTGTTGAAGCCGCGAAAGGACCTTCGATGGCGTTGCTTGGTGCAACTGTGATTGCCGTCATGGCTTTTTATCCTATCTTTGCCTCAGTTGAAGGTGCTGGCGAATATTGTCGCGCCTTATTTATTGTTGTTGCCATCTCATTGATGGTGAGCTGGGTAATATCACTAACGATAACGCCACTGCAATGCATGTATATGCTGCATAATGACGCTCAAGAGAACCACTCTGAAGGTAAGCTGTTATCTGGCTTTCGCCGTTTGCTCGAGTTTTCATTACAAAAACGCTTACTCACGGTTATAAGTATGGTGGCGCTTTTAGCTGTTGCTTTAGGTACATTTGGTAATGTAAAACAAATATTCTTCCCAAGTTCAGCAATGACCAAGTTTATGGTGGACTATTGGAGTCCACAAGGTACACGAGTGCAAACAACCTCGAAAGGCATCATTCCTATAGAAGACTATTTATTGGCTGATGACAGAGTGCAAACGGTATCTGCATTTATCGGTCAAGGCTCACCACGCTTCTACTTACCGGTAGACCCTGAAAAACCTAACTCTTCCTATGGACAGCTTATTGTCAATGTCCATGAACTTGACGACATGGCAAATGTTATTGACGACCTACAATTATGGTTAGGAGAAAATATACCTGATGCCATGACTCGGATCAGAAAATACACCGTAGGCCCGGCACTAACATGGGAATTTGAAGCGAGATTTATTGGTCCAGCTGATGCTGATCCTGAAGTATTAAGAGACTTAGCGGCAAAAGGTATGGCAATTTTACATCAATCACCACTTGCTAAAGAAATCTCCACCGACTGGCGTCAACAAGTATTAGATGTAGTACCTGAATATAATCAAGTAAAAGGTCGTCGCACAGGCATTTCTCGCTCGGACCTTGCCAATACCACTAAACGTTATTATGACGGGTTCACTATTGGAACTTACCGTCGAGATGACAACCTATTACCTATTATAGTAAGAGAAAATATTGATGAAAGAAGCATCAATAGCTTAGAAACGCTGCAAATTGAACCAGTAAACCAGTCAATATCAGTACCTTTAGGCCAAGTTACCGATGGTATTGCCACTGAATGGGTTAACCCAACAATATGGCGATATAATCGCCATAGGGCAATTACGGTGCAAGCAACGCCTGTTGATACAACAGTCGCGGCACTAAGAGCTTCAGTATTAGACGAGTTTAGCCAAATAGAATTACCAAAAGGTTATAAATTAGAGTGGTTTGGTGAGCATAAAAGTACCATTGACTCTCAAGCATCATTAATTCCAGGTGTGGTTCCTGCGTTAGCCATCATTTTATTTATTTTGGTTGCATTGTTTAATGAACTTCGCCCTATGGTAATTATCATGCTACTCATCCCGTTTGTTATGATTGGGGTTTCGCCTGGCTTACAAATGAGCGGTGCGGCATTTGGTTTTGTGACCTTGCTTGGCGTTATGAGTTTATCTGGCATGATGATAAAAAATGCCATCGTACTCGTCGACCAAATCAACCTAGAGAAGGCTGATGGAAAATCACCGCATCAAGCCATTATTGATGCTGTAATTTCTCGTGTCAGACCGGTATTTTTAGCAGCTGCAACAACAGTGTTAGGCGTTATACCTTTAGTGCCCGATCTGTTTTGGCAAGGATTAGCAGTGGCCATTATGGCAGGTTTATCGTTTGGTACGTTATTAACCATGGTGCTCTTGCCTGTACTTTATTCGCTATTTTATAAAACAAAACCAGCATAATACTGAAAATACAGTTATGGAGGTAAGTTACTTTATTTACGAATGGCTGATCGCCATCTTTACGATAGTGATCAGCGTATGGATACATTCGCAAGTTATGCTGTGGTTAAAGAGAAGTAGAATGTCTGGGCAACAAATTGGACGAAGCAGAATATTTAAGGTAATGCTTTGCCTTATTTTTGCTCATATTGTTGAAATATGTATTTTCGCTTTCGCTTATAAGTTGATGTTATCAAACCCTAAATTTGGTTCGTTAACCGGCAGTAAATTAACTTCAGTCACAGATTATTTTTACTACTCATCAACAGTATTTACCACTTTAGGCTTTGGAGACATTGTGCCCCAAGGCCTAGTACGCTTATTCACCAGCGTAGAATCATTAACGGGGATCAGCCTTGTTGCATGGTCAATGTCAACAGCCTTTTTGGAAATTCAGCATGTTGAAAAGAACAGCAACTGAAGTTTTTCAAGGCATCATCAACCAATGTCTTTAATATAGATTTCTGGAATACAGGTCGCCGCCTTAATAGCAATTACAATTAAGCGACGGTAAATTGCTTAAATTGGCTCATAATTTATAAAACGTGGTATTTAGCTTTCCATCGCTAAGCACTCATCACATATACATTTTAATTCTAATTGGGAATTAATGAGCTTATAACCTGCATCAGCAACTTGTTGGTCTAATTCATCGGTAATGCGCTTGGCAATGGCAATTTCTTTGACATTTTCGCATTTCCCGCAAATAAGAAATTGTGGTATTTCGTGCTCATGACTACAAGCAATATGAGAACAAGCAATGTATTTGTTGGTGGAACTGAGTTTATGGACAAGCTGTTCTGTTGCTAAAAAATCCAGCATTCGATAAGCCGACATCACCGGCATAGAAGAGTCAGTACTTTTATTATAGTGATCGGTCAACTCATAAGCTGATAATGGCGTACCGGAAAGCAACATTAGTTCCAAAATTTCTTTACGCTTTTTTGTTAAGCGTGCACCAGAATGTGTACAAATGTCCTGTGCTTTGTTCATTATTTTAGATAATTGTTGCTTATTCACTGCACTAGCCTCCACTGTCGCATACTATTTAATAAAATCTTTATCCCTTTGCAGCCGTTTATCATTGTTATCAACAATTTGGCTTAGCTTTATCAAGTTGACTATAGGCACTAATACTTGACCAGACCCCATGTTCTTTAGCATTTCATTTTCTTCAAAAGAAAGTGCAATCTTCACATTTTAGGCAGTTAACTGGATGATACCGATAAAAATCTCAAATAAACTCAATAGCCTAATGTAATATCAGTACATTAGACTATTGATGCATTGTATCATTGCTGGTTAGGCAGATCTTCTATTAAAAGCTAGGTTATGTATTGTAGATAAACCCATTTCAAATTGAGTAACACTATATATGCCGCAATGTAAAAACGGTTACAGCTTAAGTTACGCGCAGTAAAATGGGTAAATTTACAAAGCAATGTTTTAATTAGCGTGCACAACTAAGTAGCCGAACACTCTAAATCAATTTAAAAAGAATAACGCATGCCAAGCACAACATTACGCCCTCTTAACGGCGATTGATCTTTGACAAAAGAGGTATGGGTATAGGCTAATTCATCGGTCAGGTTAGTGCCGCGAAGATAGACACTGGCATCGTTACCACTACTCAATTCCAATTGATAAGCTACTGTGAAATTCAGCATGTTGTAACTAGGTGTGCGACTCTCGTACAAGGCTATATCATTTTGTGCAAAGGTTTTAGCGTACTCAACATCGGCAGATAAAAGGCCCTCAGTATAGTTATAGCGAACACCAAGTCGGCCAGGCGGAATGCGTGGCAAATTATCATTTTCGGCCTTAAGGTCGGCATCAACGTAGTCACCGAAAAGTGTTATACGTGAGGTAGGAGAATAGTGATAGCTAATTTGTCCATCAATGCCTGCGAAGGTTGTATCAGCGGCCGTGTAAAGTAAATAACGGTGGGTTATATCGCCAACTTGTTCTTCTTCAATAAGACGGGCAAAAATATAATCATTAACATTTTGATAGAAAATCCCCACTTCAAACTCTACCTGTCCTCCTGTTTTCTTGAGTACTAAATCAACTGACTTAGTAGTTTCGACAAAGTCGGTACTATTTTCAGGGAAAGTTTCCGATACAAATGATGAACTGGCAAGACCGACTTCATAACTATTTGTTGAGAGGTTATTCCCGTTAGCATAAAGCTCTCGTACACTAGGCGCACGTTGGGAGCGATTAAGCACTAGCCCTGTCGAATACCCATCTCCCAGTTGCCATGTAAAACCCAGTGATGCTGAAAATGGTTTTTGTTTCGATGTCGGGTATGCGCCTTCAAAATAGTCATCATAATAATTTTCCATCATGACAATCCATTCTGGCGGGAACTCTGTATCTTCTAGGCCCCAAAATTCATTGTAGGCTAGTTTATCAACATGGATTTTTTGCCAGTCTTTTCGTACCGCAAGTTCTATCTCAAGCGCACCAAAAGAGCTTTTTTCACTGAGGAATACGCCAACATTCTTAGTAATTAAATCGTGAGAAGTTCTACCTTGATGCTCATTATCAAGGTTTAAGCCACTAAATGTACCTTCGCTATACTGCATGCCAAATGTACCAATAAAACCCAGCAATGGCTTATGCGTTAACTCTATCAAACCATCGTAAACTTCGTTGGCATAACTAGCAAACTGAGTATCGCCGTCCATTTCATCATGCTCGTAATCTGTATAGGAAAGTCGCAGACGCGTTTGTGCTATGCCTTGGAACAAGTCCTTATAATCAGCTCTTATATCAATCCTTTCATTGTTTAATTTTATATAAGCGGTATGCGAATCATCCATTCCAAGAAATGCATCTGCATATATACCGTGGGCTTCACAATGAAGGTCAATTCCGTGCGTATGGCAAACCCCATTGGCATGTGAATGTCCTGGTAAGCCGTATTCACTCTCTTGCCGCGAATAGGCAATACCAATATAACCGTCATTTCTAATCCATGAAGTACCTATGGCAAAGTTTGAGCCCTCCGAGTAGGAATCTTTCAGTTCATCACTGCCAAAGTCAGAGGGAACATCATAGTCCTCGCTGGTATGTAAACTACCTTCGGCATGCACAGCAAAATCACCTAAGCCTGCGGTAATACGCCCGACCGTTGTTTTCTCTTCATTACCACTACCATAGCGAATTTCGCCTGCCCCCGATATTCCGCCAGATGGCAGCTCCTTAGGAATCTTTCCGTCAATCAGGTTAATTGCGCCATTAACAGCACTACCACCATATCGAACAGCGGCAGGACCACGCTGGATCTCAATGGCATCAAGCAATAACGGATCAGCCGTAATAGCGTGATCGGGCGATACTGATGAGACATCAAATATTTTTGCACCATCAGTTAGTATTTCAATCCGAGGAACGGTTTGACCTCGAATAACAGGACGCGATGCACCGCCACCAAAATTATCCAGATGCACGCCAGGCAGTCCGGCAAGTGTTTCACCGAGCCCGCCTTGTCGGCGATAAACAAGTTCTTCATCCGAAAGAACATAGGTTGATAGTTGGCTTGCTTGTTGGATACCTAATGAGCGACCAATAACGCTTATTTTCTCAATATCTTCGACAGATGCCGGTTCTTCACTGGCAACTTTTTTGTCATGTTCAATAAGAGGAGGCTTTTCAGTAGCCGTCGAGTTTGTTGTGCTCCAAGCCCCCGGTGAAGTTAATGCCAATGCAATTGATATAGCGAGATAATTATTTTTTAGCACGATAAAACCTTAAATTATGCTTTGATGAAAATTGATAAAAGAGTTAGCGGCTAGAGCCTTCTAGCCAAATAGATTATTTATTGATGTCAATCAATAAGCGCAAAACCCTTTATATTATTAGCCTGCGTAGCGTTTTATTTTTGAACAACTCAAGCAAAGAGTGCTTATTTGTTATGCACTGAAAAGAATTTAATTCTGCCTATTCCTATCTAACACATTGAACTTTACACTAACTTCTTGCAGACTTATTGATATGTTATATCATATCAATAAGTCTTGTAAACAAAATGTATTTGTTATGTTGAAGTGCTTTAATTAAATGGAATATTTTTAAGGTGGAAAATAATCCCATTATTGAATGGGTCTAAAGAAGCCTGCGCCTCCGTGCTTAAGAAGCCAAACAACCGAATAGCTGGCTATATTTATAGCGTCAAACTAAAGGTATTTTTAAGCAAGTCGAAATAACTAAGGTTATTGAGTGCTGCGAAAATTTATTTAAGTCATGGCATTGAGAACTAGTATTCTCATCTGTGGGTAAAATTTAGGTCAATATCTTTCGTTACAGGCAAACTATACTGTCGCAGCACATGATTTTTAAACAGCAGTTAATTTAGCTGCTGTAGACCAGAATAATCCTCTAAATACCGAGAGACTTTAAATATTTGCGAGTCGTAGATAAACTCCCAGACAACATCATGATTAGTATCGTATTCAAATAAGCGGCCTTTGGTTCCTTCACAGACCAAAGTATTGCCATTGGTTAACCGTTGAGCACCAGAAATGTGGTTAGCATAAAAATCCCCCGTTGGGCCTTCGTAATAACTTGCAACTAATTCACCTTGCACACAATTAATTTCTGAGTAACAAAATTCATCAACCGATGAATAGTTCCCCTCGGGTCTGTTTTGACCATTATTAAACACTAAAATATTACCCGCGTCAGGGGCAGAATCATCTATCCACTGTGCATCGTGTTGGCTGAAAAGCACTTGCTCTCCAGCTTCACCATATGCTGACGGATTGCCGACACGACTAATAATTCCTCGACTAGCGTCACTATGGTCTATGATCCAATATTCACTAAAGCCGTGCACACTGACCAGAATTTGATCTGTGTCGGCGTTATAATCAACAGAATTAATATGTGTCCAGTCAGTCCCCCCTGAGCCTTTGAAAAAGTTTAAATCAATTTTATCGCTATGCTCATTAACATTACTCACATAGGTTTCACTGATACTACTATCATCATCCTGAACCACGTGCTGCCATGTATTCCATTGCCATATAATTTCACCGTCAATGCAATTATTTGTTGCACTGGCGCGACAAATTTCATAAATAGCATCAGCCCATAAACTGTCATCTGAAACATTGCTTCGGCCTAAAGCTAACGCTTGCGCAGCTGTTTTTGCTTCCCAAACAATAGCTAAAATATTGCCGTTAGGAAGTTGTTCAACATCGTGATGGCTAAAATATTCTTCAGTCGCTAGGCTTTTACTCCAAATCACATTACTGTTCCAATCTAATATTTCAATAATACCTGCTGAGCCACCATAAGAGCCTGCGAACGTTGTCGGTTTGCTGTTAATAGCACCCGTTCTTAATAATTCACCGTTGTCCAAAAGGTAAACAGATAAACCAGGGCGATAATCACTTTGCCAGGTATGTACCGTGTTTCCTAACTCGTCAATTAAATAGGTTTCGGTTGATTGCATCGGAGAAAACAAGGTGTAGCCTTGAAGTGAATTCAATGTCGTTGAGCTGCTAACGGTTACTGAATCAGCACTGCTGTTTTCGGCACCGTCACTAACAATCAAAGCGATAATATAATCACCATCTATATCGGCTGTAAAACTTGCACTGATTGTGGCAGCATTTTCTAATACCGCGTTACTGCCGGTTGGTACAGATGAGAATGACCAGTTATAAATGAGACTGTCGCCATCAGCATCAGAGCTATTGCTGGCATCAAGCACCACCTGACTGCCCGTTAAAATCATTTGATCTGTTCCAGCATTCGCCACAGGCGCGTTATTTCCGCTTGCCGTTATGATAACTTTATCGATAGTACTATCGACAGTGCCATCATTAACCACTAAAGAAATAAAGTAGTCGCCATCTATATCTGGCGTAAAGCTGGGGTTGACTGTTGTTGCATTTGCTAATGAAGCACCACTACCAATTGGTAATGAAGAGAACGTCCAGTTATAGCTGAGGCTATCGCCATCGACATCAAAACTATTACTTGCACTTAATGAAACTTGTGTTCCTGTTGATACGTTCTGGCCACTACCCGCATTTGCTATCGGCGCATTATTAATTATATCACTGCCATCACTAAGACCACCGTCGTCGCTATCATCAGTGCCACCACAAGCAACAAGGAGTTGTCCGGTTAACAATATTAAGCCGAGTATCTTAACCACTCGGAATATGGAACGAGAAAATCTAGCCTGATACATTACAAATTCCTTAGCTTCAAACATTTTTTGATGTAACTAAATTGTAACGATGAAATGTGCAGATATTATGGAAGTTGCCTATTGCCCGACAATTTTTCCAAGGCTGATATATGCCTAGTAAATTTATTTCGGCACATTTTCTATATCCACTTAGAAGATTGATTAAAATTAATATTGTAGTCATTGATTTTGCAACAACTCAAAATTCTTCACATAATAAAAGCAGGTCCTGTAATGAAATATAAGAAAAATTCTACCTAGTGATTACCCTTTTTAGAGAGATGATTGTACCGATCGACTAAAGCATTTATACGCTAATTTTGCGGATTCTTGCACCGAGGTATTGAATTGCTTTTGCTGTATCCAACCAGTATAAAATAGTCCTTCAACATAGTTCAAAATCCAGCTCGTCGGCAAGCTTTTATCAATTTCTCCTTTTCTTTTCGCATAGTCGATTAGTTCGCATAATTCCCTATCTTGCTTGTCAATGATTTGGCTTACTTTTGGAATTTCCTCTGAAAAATAGTCTAACGAGAACAGGAACTGGGATTCTTCGGTAAGCGGCATAGCAAACTCGAACAATAACTCAAACGCATGAATACTTGACGTTGCAAGTTTATCAATAGATTGAGTAGCATCCTCAAATGCATTTAAGCAATATAGTGCGATCTCTTCAATTAGTGCTTCTTTGCTACTAAATATACGGTACAAGGTGGCGCGTCCAACACCAGCTTCCTTGGCAATATCACTTAAAGATATTTCTTTATTCTCATTTATTAATTTTAATCCCGCAAGTACCAACGCATGTTGAGATTTCTGAATTCTTGCATCAACCATTCTTATATCCTCAAAACCATCTTATGAAACACGATTGTATCATAAAATCAAAAGCATTATGATACACCAGTGTTTCACAATAGTATCATGAAGTGTTAGAGGAAATAAAATGAAGTCGAAATTGATTGAGGTGTTGATAGCAATTATAGGTATTGTCATGGTGTTATGGCTGCTCGATGACAGCTCAATGCTAGCACCTGCAACTGAAAAAATGGCGCCTGCATACCAGGTCACAGTTGTTAACGTGACACCAACCACTAAACGCCCCAACATTAAAGTAACTGGCACCATAAAACCTAGATGGAAAATTGATCTCATCGCCAACGTTAGTGGCCGAGTAGTTAAGCCGTTTGAAGATGTTTTACCCGGCAGCTTTGTCAAAAAAGATCAGGTCATTGCTCAAATTGAAGATATTGATTACACAGCGTCGCTAGCAAGTGCAGAGTCGAGAATTGCACAAGCAAAACTTAACTTGGCCCGTTTTATCAATGAACAAACTGTTGCCAAGCGCCTAGAAAATGGCGATTCAACAAATGATTATCGCCTTCACAAGCCGCATGTTGAAGCAGCAAAAGCAGAGTTGAAGGCCGCACAGGCGGGCTATCAAGCAGCACTAAAACGTTTTAATGATACTAAAATTAAAGCCCCGTTTGACGCTATTGTTTTAGACAAATATATCGTACCTGCGAAACAAGTGAACCAAGGCGAGCATCTATATGCACTCGCTTCTGCCGACGCTGTAGATGTTGAAGTGAATTTATCACAATCACAGTGGCAACAGGTCGTTAATATTAGCCAAGTATCAGCAGAAATCACGGACGTCGAAGGCAACCAATGGCAAACTTACCTACGCTACTTATCACCTAAACTTAATAGACAAACACGCCAACGAGAGCTATTTCTCACAATTGATAACCCCTACAAAAGCCACTTGTCATTATTTCCAGATCTACAAGTCAATGTCGCTTTTACCAGCAAAGAATACCACAATGCGGTAGTAACCCCAGCGACCGTATTAACCCGAGACAATAAGGTTTGGACAATTCAAAACGGTGAATTGAAATTAGAAAAAGTCCAATTATTGGAAGAAAACGCAACCGAAGTCATGTTTACCTTTAGCGAAAATGCTGAGCTTACCCGTCAAGTCGTTCTTTATCCTTTAAGTACTATGATAGCGGGACAACCAGCGCAAGCTACGCCCATTGTGGCACAAGGAGCCAAGTAATGAATATTCTTACCAAATGGTTTCTAGATAACCCTGTTGCCGCTAATTTATTGATGGCTTTTACCTTGATTGCCGGTTACTTATCCTTCACATCGTTAAGGGTAGAAAGCTTTCCTCAAATTCCCGCTTCACAACTAATAATAGAGGTTACCTACCCAGGTGGCACCGCCAAACAAGTTGATGAAAGTATCACTCAACGTATAGAAGATGCCATCAGTGGTGTTGCCGGTATAAAAAGTATCACCAGCAGTTCCTATGCCGGTTATGCATCCATTAGAGTAAAGAAAAATACCGGCATTGATTTAGCTAAACTGTTAGAAAAAGTACGTAACCAAGTTGATGCTATCGTTGGCTTTCCTGAGCGAGCTGAACGCCCCAAAATATATCAAGATGAGTTTGGTAATTTAGCATCATTTATCATTATATATGGTGGCGATAACGAGCAAACCTTACAGCAAGTTTCAACATTCGTTCAGAATGCTCTCAAAAAACATCCGTCTATTTCAAAAGTAACTAATTTGGGCAAACGCCGCAAAGAATTAATTATTGAACCAGATTCAAATGAGCTTAAAAAATACGGTCTTTCTCATCAAAATCTTGCCGATATCATTCATCAATAGTCACTGGCGCACCGCAGTGGTGAATTAGATACCGCACGGGGGAAAATTATATTAAAGGCGGATAATTTCGCCGATACATTACCTGCATTGGAACAAATTCCCGTTATCAGCAATCATGACGCTGTGGTTAAGCTATCCGACATTGCGAACGTTAAACGTGGCTATGCACAAACAGATAGCTTAGTGCGATTTGACGGACAAGCTGCGATTGCACTCATGATATCTACCAGTCAAAAAGATAATTTGCTAGACGTAAGCGATGCCGCCAAAACTGTGCTTGCTGATATTCAAGAGCAACTGCCTGTAACAATCCAAACTGAAATAATGGCTGATATGGCACCTTATATTGACGAGCAATTGAACTTACTTGGCACGAATGCCTGGCAAGGTTTGCTAATTGTTATTGTTCTTTTGAGTTTGTTTCTTGAAGTGCGTCTTGCTCTTTGGGTTGCTATGGGCATTCCAATTTCTATCGCTGGCGCTATATGGCTAATGGGTGTTCCCGCTTTTGATTACAGCATTAATGACATCACCTTATTCGGCATGATTTTAGTATTAGGTATTTTGGTAGATGATGCGGTTGTGGTAGGTGAGTCAATTCATCATGCTCGAGGAAAATACACCGATCCTAAAGAAGCTGCATATCAGGGCGTAAAAGCTGTTTCTGTTGCTACCGTTTTTGGTGTACTAACAACCATTGCCGCATTTTCGCCAATGTTGTGGATAGAGAATGAGCTGGCTCAAATTTTAGCCGGATTCTCAGCTGTCGTTATTTTTGCATTAATTTTTTCACTCATTGAAAGTAAATTCATTTTACCAACACACTTAGTCTTAAAAAACACACCCAGAGGTAAAAATAGCTTTAATCGATGGCTTAAAATCACACGAGAAAAAGCGAATAATGCGCTAAATTGGTTTTCGAACAGCTGTTATCAACCCTGGTTAAAATGTGCGCTTGACCACAAGGGCACATGTTTAGCTTTATTTCTTATCCTAGTGGTTGGCGCCTATGGTGCTATGGCAAAAGGAACAATTAGAAGCGTTTTTTTTCCTGAAATTCCAGGACGTTTTGCTGAACTTGTTATTGATATGGATCAGGACGCAGCACTGTCATTAACGCAATCACATATTAAACCTCTAGAACAAGCAATAAGAGCAACAAATACCGCTCTTTCATCTCAATATAAAACTCATGGCCCAGCGATCACAAGCTATTTAGTTTCGATGGAAGGTGCAAAAAAACTAGAAATAACCATCGAGCTATCAAGTGAAGCTCTGAAGATAATACCGAGCAATGAATTACTAAAAGAATGGCAACATCAAACAGGTTTGTTAGAAGGGAGTTACGCACAAAAATTTACCTTTTCAGAAGAGCCCGCTGGAGGTACATTCCTGACGGTAAGCGCGCCTTCGCGAGATTTAGCAAGACATGTTGCAAAGCAATTAAAGCTATCATTGGCTGAAATAGCAGGCGTCAATAATGTTTCTGACGACTCACAAGTAGGTAAACGACAGCTACAAGTCACCTTGAATCAAAGAGGCATCAGCTTAGGTTTAACCCAACAACAATTGGCTTATTTGGTTGGTGGAGCATTTGGCCAAATTGAATTGCACCGCTTACTCGACCAAGGTGAAGAATCATTGGTCATGCTGCGCTTACCTGAACAATCGCGAAAAACTGAACAACAACTTAAGCAAACGCCCGTTCTCGTGACAGGAAATCAATATGTGACATTATCTGAAATTGCTGATTTTACCTATAGTCGCGAGCCTGAAGTACTTTATAGAAAAAATAGAAATGAAGTGGTTTCTATTTTTTGGCGACAAGACAAGTCGATTGCTTCGCCTCAAGAAGTTTGGCAACAGTTGCGATCGTCAATTGTAGCTAAGTTGCATGAACAATATCCTAATGTCACTATTCAGGCCGCAGGGGAATTTGAGGAAATTCTTGCGGTACAATCTGGGTTCAAAAAAGCCATGCTGCTTACACTATTGCTTATTTATGTGCTGTTGGCTATTCCGCTAAAATCTTACTGGCAACCATTTATTATCATGTCTGTGATCCCTTTCGGTTTTGCTGGGGCGATATATGGCCATGGCGTTATGGGGCTTTCGATTAGCTTATTGTCATTATTTGGCATGATGGCCATGACCGGTGTTGTTATTAATGACTCTCTCGTCTTAATGACCCGGTTTAATCAATTATACCTTGCCGGTTTATCGGTAAAAGATGCGCTTATTGAAGCAGGAAAAAGCCGCTTAAGAGCAATATTTTTAACTACCGTAACTACCGTGTGTGGTTTATTACCTTTACTGAGTGAAACCTCTGAACAGGCACAATATTTAAAACCCGCGGCAGTTTCTTTAGTATTCGGTGAAATTTTTGCGACACCAATTACTCTAATATTAATCCCGATACTGCTCAGTTATGGCAAATATAAACCGGTAGAACGTATGTCTGATGCAACGACACAGCAGCAGGTACCGCTAAATGTCTAGTGCAAAGCTTATCTCTATCGGCAATATCATTGCTAATAACAAGGTTTCAGTCGCTATTAATGTTTTATTAACGACATTGGAAATCACCCTAATGTCGTTAGTGCCTCTGTTTATTGGCTTTGCTATTGATGGATTATTAGCTCGCCAAACCGATGCCTTACTGGTCTTAATTGCCATTCTCATCGCGTTAGTTACCATGAGTGTCATCAGACGATTTTATGATACTCGTGCCTATGGCGATATTCGTGTCAATGTACAAGCAGATATCGCCAGCACCAGCCAAAATCTGCCTGTATCTGTGCTTAATGCTAGAATAGGTATGGGGCGAGAGTTAGTCGATTTTTTAGAACAAAGTGTGCCAGAAGCTCTTAATGCCAGTGTTCAATTTATCATTTCACTTTTTGTACTGTACTTTCTTAATCCGGTATTAGCATTAGCGGCTTTTACTGGTGCGATATTAACAATAACTATCTATAGTCTATTCCACCAAGGTTTTTACACTCTTAACAGAAGTTATAACAAACAAACTGAACAACAAGTATCCACCTTAGACACTAAGTCTCCGGTTCAATTATTTACCCATCTTAGCTATCTGAAAAAAATGGAAATTAAACTATCAGATCGCGAAGCGATTCTTTATGGCAGTGTTTTTATTGTATTGCTTGCGATGGTGGTATTCAATTTATGGTTTGCAACATCTGACGGACAAATCAGCGCTGGAACTATATTTTCTATTGTTAGCTACTCATGGGAGTTTGTCGAAGCAGCTATTATCTTGCCAGTTACCTTACAAAGCTGGACTCGACTTTCAGAAATTACGGTACGGATTAATACTCAGGATGACCACGTAACAAGCTAGAGTCAATTGCTCTTTCAGTTTAGAACTCTGTTGCTCCTTAAAAAAATGGCTATCATGGCACTTAATGTAAAGTATTAGCCCCATCGCAACCTTAGCGAATATTAAATACAATGGCCCAGAGACCATTGTATTTAAAATCTAATGTCCTAAGTTCACTAATTTCTCGACGGAAACAGCCCCTGCAATGCAATGCATACTGTGAGAACTTGGTACGGCTGCATATTATCTATCGGGGTATTGCTCGCTGCTCCAATAACCGTTGCAGACGTTATGACTTGACTAGATAAATTTACATTTGGCGTTTCGCCATTATAAATATTATCGGCACCGTCATCCGCTAGAACGGCATTGGTTGGTAGCGATGTATTTCCGCGCCCTGAGGAGGCATTTATCATAGTGTTCGTTGTTGCTGTATGGGTATGACTCGGAATAATATTTTCTGTGATGCTTTCCCGACCACTTCTTTCACCTAAGGAAATATCACCGATATTACCGGTCCCCGTGCCAATCCCAACAGGAGTTCGGCTTCGATAATCAGGTAAAGCGAAAGTCGTTCTGCCATCACCACCATAAGTTGTGCCTAATAAGGAAAATAACGACTGGTTTTGGTTTATCGGCAATATCTGTCCATTCGCTTCAACCCAGCCACGTGGGCAGAAAGTAGTTCCTGTTACTTGAATTTCCCCCAAAAAAGGGTTGCTACTAGCATTTGCTGTAAAACTACTGACACCAAAAGCAGCAACGACAATAATCAATAATTTGCTGACGATTCGTTTAATAAAAATCATTTTAATCTTTCCTTAATTAACTTCGGGTTGGGAAAAGCCCAATGGTTGCAATACAAAAGCGCATACCTAAAGAAGGTTGGCGGCGATTTATAGTGCTTGCTCCAGAAGAGGAGTTCGCCAAAGTGGTGGTTGAAAGCACGGTTTGCGCATTTAGCGTGACATCAGGCACTTCTTGATTATAAATACGATCACGACCATCATCTGCCAATACTCCCCCTGACGGGGCTGATGTATTACCAGCGGCAGAAGAAGCATGAACAGTAGATGTCGTTGCCGCACTATGAGAATGTGCCGGCACTCCGCCAGTATAGGCAAATGTTTCGACGCCATTAAGCTCTCCTAGAGCCACGTTCGTCAGCCCGGGGCCATTACCAGCGCCTTTTGCCACTCTAGCTTTAAGGTTGGGTAAACCCATAGTCGTGCGTCCATCGCCACCATAAGTTGTTCCTATAATCGCAAAAAGCGCGGTATTTTCAGAAATGGCTAATAAACTGCCATTAGTATCTACCCAACCACGAGGGCAGAAGTTATAAGGAAATTGACGAATTTCGCCAATAAAAGGTTCGTCTGCAAACACCTGAGCCGATGCAAGTATATTGGTTAAAATCATAGCTTTAACCATAAGTAATATTTTTCGTGAACAATTCATTTTTCTCTCCTAGAGATTGGAATATTTCACCTTTCCCTATCTAGTCACAATTAATTTCTCGATGGATATATACCAACCAATGCCACACAATAGGTTATTGCTAGTGATGGCTGCTGAACAGAAGTGGTACTTGCAGCGCCACCTGTTGAATCAACACTGGTGGTCGACGAAATACTCGCAGCACTCATAGTGACATTAGGTGCCGCGTTATTATAAATATCGTCACCATTATCATCTGACAAAACTAGGCCAGCGGGATCCGATGCCGTCCCCGTGGCACTTGATGCACCAAATTGAGAAGTTGTCGTTGCTGCATGGCTATGACCACCGAGATTACTTGCCGTCACCACAAAATTATTGCTGCCCGACTTGGTACCTAAGCGCCGATTACTTAAGCCGACACCTTGCCCTTCACCAACAACTATTCTTCCACGAAGATCAGGTAATCCAAAAGTCGTTCTACCATCTCCTCCATAAGTCGTGCCGTACAGTGAAAAAAGCGCATCAAATTGATTTACCGCTAATAATTGCCCTTCAGCAGAGGTCCAACCTACGGGGCAAAAGTTTCCGCCAAATAACATAATATCCCCAATAAAGGGTTCGCTGCCTGCAAACGCATTCGACGACAACATAGGTATGCACAGTATTCCGGCACAAGCTCTGCCGCGCCATTTTTTTGATAGCCTTGTTTTGAACATAGTAAGTCCTTGTAATTACCAGTGCCCTGAAGACACGGTAGGCTAGTTCCTACAACTCAAGCTGGAATCACCAGACCGACAAAGGCAAGTGTTAGTCGACAACTAAATATTGCCGAGACCATGCAATTTAATTAGCCAGAAAAGGCTAATTAAATTGAAATTTTTATCTTAAAAAGTGAAGTTATGTTTCTAAAACGGTTTTCGATAACGAGTTGTCAGTAACAGAGTTAAACTCAATAACAACAGTATTATGCCCGAAGGCTCAGGCACGCTAGACACAGGATCATCTGACTGAACAGTCAATAGAATTGAAAAATCAAATAGCTCAACATCACCGTCAACAAAAGTACCTACTTGTATATTCGAATTTAAAGCAAGACTGGTTTGAGCCGAAATAAAGGTCGTATCATCCATCAACTGATCGGCAGGAGCACCAAAAATATTTTCATCAAATACTTGTAAGTTAAGCAATGCAGCTGAATCAAGGTTAACCTCAACAAAACTATCATCTGAACCTAAATTTCGATTGCCTAGTTGCAGTTTTGTCGCAGTAATTTCAGTAGTACCTGATGCCGTTGCATCATATTCCACATCCAGCTCTAACTCTGACTCTTCTACAGGATCTAGTAAAAATGGCAGTGAAAAACCTGTGGTAGTAAAGAATTGTAACCCTAACGTGAATTCATTTGGATTTCCGGTTGCAATTGAGTCAATACCGGCAACAAATATTTGTGAAATATCGACCACATCATCATTATCAGTATTACCGTCAGTTTCAAAAACGGAATTGACAATTTCTTGCCAATTAGTAAACGCGACATCATCAATGCTAATGCTACCACCGCCATTAATGAGTTCATCTAAGCTACATTCAGTAGCGCTAGCACAACTGTTAGTTATAATCGTCGCATTGGAAAATTGGCTTATCATTAAGCCAAAACTACAAACCAATAACAAAATAGTATGTTTAATCTTGTTCATTTTAATCCCTTTACATCCAAGTAAATTGCAGTTCGATTTTTGTACAAGCATGGATTGTGCCCTTTAAAAATAAAGTAAATTTATTAAGAGATTAGAAAATTCAGCAGACAACTCTCACTAAGTAAATTTCAACAGTGTAAATAAATCCAACACTTTCAAGGGCCTTTTCAAGTAAAGTTTCACTTAAATAAAATCAACTTTTCAGGTCGTCATCACGTCTTACTATGACAACAGGACTAAACTCTCAAAGATTAGTCCTGTAGACGTGCTAGTCGTATGAATGTAAACAAATGTATCTAATGTGCTTTTTGTCGCAAAAACCCGACGCTTTACCCTAAGGTTAGGGGCAAAGAAAAAGTAACATTTTATAATCTTGTTAATGTAATTTATTAGGATTAAAAATGAATTTAACGCGCAATGCTTTAAAAAATCCAGCCGCTATTATCGTGATTGTTGCTTTGGTAATGGTATTTGGTTTGATGAGTGTTTTTAAGCTACCAATTCAATTAACGCCTGATATTGAGCAACCCCAAATTACCATATCGACGGGTTGGCGTAGCGCTGCACCTGCCGAAATGGAATCGGTTATAATTGAACCC
The DNA here is from genome assembly GCF_057553355.1 of Colwellia sp. SU-HH01172. NCBI lineage: Bacteria > Pseudomonadati > Pseudomonadota > Gammaproteobacteria > Alteromonadales > Colwelliaceae > Colwellia > Colwellia sp. SU-HH01172. The sequence goes on from NZ_BAAJMB010000008.1 coordinate 177,690, forward strand.
ATTGAAAACGTTGTAAAAAACACCCAAGGAGTAACAAAAGTCACCACCAACATTCAACGTGGCTTTGGTAACATCACCCTAACATTTGATGTCGGCGCTGATATGCAGCGTGCCATGCTCGATGTTATTAATAACCTAAACCAAGCGCCCCCTTTGCCACTAGATGCTATTGAGCCTGTGGTATCAGCCGGTGGTGGTCGCGGCGGTCCCAATACTGCGTCTTTAATGATTAAAACCCTACCAGATAATCCAAATTCTGATCTAGGGGTGTACCAAAAATTAATTGAAGATGTTGTTAAACCGCGCTTTGCACGCATACCAGGCATGGGGCAAGTGAATTTAAACAGTTCTCGCCCACGTGAGCTACGTATTACTTTTGACCCATTACGCGCCGCTTCACTGGGCTTATCTATCGCCGATATTAGTGCCACCATAGCTCGTGCTAGTGACGTTTCAGCAGGTGTAGCTGATGTCGGTAGAAGACAATATACCGTACGTTTTTCCGGGCAATATAGTGTCGAAAACTTAACAGAGATGATCATCAGTTTCAGTGGCGACCGCCCTATTTACCTTAAAGATGTTGCCACTGTTGAAAACACTTTAGTTGATCGTTTTGGCTTTAATTTACGTAGTGGTCAACCTTCATACTATTTTACCTTAAAACGGCAAAATGATGCCAACACTGTGGCATTGCTTGATGAAATTAATATTGCCATTAAAGAGCTCAACGCTGGGCCAATGAAAGCAGCTGGTTTAGTAATTGACTTAAGTTTTGATTCTTCGGTACATATTCGTAATGCCCTGAAACTAGTACAAAACAATTTAGGTTTGGGGGTATTGTTAGCCCTGATTATTCTCTGGTTATTCTTACGCGGCATGCGCAATACCTTGATTATTGCCGCAACGATTCCGGTATCGCTTATGGTATCGTTTATTGCATTAGCCGCATTTGAACGCAGCCTAAACGTAATTTCATTGGCCGGCTTAGCATTTTCCGTTGGTTTAGTGTTAGACGCGGCGATTATCGTACAAGAAAATATTGTACGGCTACGCAGTTTAGGTATGGATAACGGTAAAGCAGTTATGCGAGGCGCTTTACAGGTAACCGGTGCGTTGTTTGCGTCAACGGCGACGAGTGTCGCGATATTTTTGCCCATATTGTTTATGAAAGGTATTGAAGGGCAACTATTTTCTGACTTAGCTCTAACACTCTCAATTGCAGTCATTGCCTCTTTGGTTTCTGCCATTACAATTATTCCTATCGCAAGTAAATATTGGCTTAAAACAGATAAGACCGTCGACCCTTATGCACATTATTGGGAAAAACTCACCAGTTTAGTGATGCGATTAACCAACTCTACCGCTAAACGCTTTGCATGGATCGCAACCTTACTCGGCGGCTCTATACTTATCACCGTATTGATGATGCCGAAAACTGACTTTATGCCACGAGCACCTATTGATGGTTTTTTCTATAGCTTAAATATGCCACCGGGCGGTAATGTTGATTTTATTGAGCATGAGTTTGCTAGCTTAGTTAAAGAGCGATTAGCGCCCTACTTAACTGGCGAAAAAATGCCAAAAATTAAAAGTTATAACTTTTATTCTTTTGGCTCTGGTGCCACGGGTGGCTTTATTTATTCAGATGATCCAACCCGCGTTGAAGAGTTAATGCAAGAAATACGAACAAAAGTATTGTCTGACCTACCTGACACACAAGTGTTTTTATTTAGGGGCTCGATGATTAATGTTTCTGGTGGTGGTAATGGCCGCACCATAGATATTGATATCAAAGGTCCTAATATCGAAAGTTTAATGGCCGTAGCGCAAGCCGGCATTGATGCCATTAATAAAAATATGGCAAACACTACCGCCTTCCCAAATCCAGGCCTAAGTTTATCGGAGCCAGAATTAAAACTAGTACCAAACGACCAGCGGATTTCACAAGCGGGTTTAACCCGTCGTGATGTCGCCAATGCTATTCGCGCTTATACCAGCGGCCTATTTATCAGTGAATACTTTGATGGTAATGAACGGGTTAATGTAATTTTGCGCGGTGAACAATGGAATACGCCTGATGAATTAGCATCACTGCCAATGCATTCACCACTGGCAGGTGTGCAAACTATTGGCGAGTTAACCGATATCACCCGCACTGCTGGCCCAACGCAACTAAGACGTGTTGACGGTAAGCGAACCATTAGTTTACAAGTTTCACCTCCGGCCGATATGTCACTTGAAGAGGCTTTAACCGCCATTGAAGCGAGTGTTATGCCGTCTATGAATGCGCTTTTACCAGAAGACTCTTCCATTTTATTAAGTGGTAATGCCAACGAAATGGCCGCAGCTATCCAAGATATGTTGAAGAACTTTGTCCTAGCGCTGATCATTCTATTTTTATTAATGACAGCATTATTTAAGTCGGCTAAAGACAGCGTTTTAGTATTATTGGTAATGCCGATGGCAGTTGGTGGCGGCGTGTTAGCATTGAATTTACTTAATGTCTTTACCTTCCAGTCACTTGATTTAATGACCATGATAGGCTTCATTATTTTACTTGGCCTAGTGGTTAACAATGCTATTTTATTAGTGGACCAAACTCGTGAAGGCGAACGCCAAGGCTTACCGATAAGACGTGCCGTGGCGCAAGCTGTGCGTATTCGAGCCCGCCCAGTTTATATGAGTACCTTAACCAGTTTATTTGGTATGTTGCCACTGATGTTAATGCCAGGTGTCGGTAGTGAAATCTATCGTGGTTTGGCGGCGGTTATTGTTGGCGGTATGAGCATCAGTGCTATTTTTACCTTAGTGTTATTTCCTAGTTTATTACGCTTAGGAGAACATAACTCAAGCACAGATAAAGACCAACAAAACAAACAAGATAATGTTGCCGAGCTTAATCCCAAGGCCGCACCATTAGCAAGCAATCACTAAGGAATATTCCATGTTTATAATGAAGAAAACCATCACCAGCATACTTAGTGTCGCGATTTTATTTGCCAGTCAGAGTATTGCCGCCGAAGGGCCACCACCGAAACCAGTAAAAGTTGATCAAGTGACAGAAATGAGTTTAGGTGCAACGACAGACTTAATGGCCACTATTCATAGCCGTTCACATATACAAATCACCGCTGGGGTTAATGGCCGAATTGAATGGTTAGCAGAACCAGGCACCTTGGTACAACAAGGAGATGTGTTAGTAAAAATGGACTTGCTACCATTAAAATTAATGCAGTTAGAACAACAAGCCCAGCTTAAACGCGCCAAAATAAATGTTCGTTATTTGAAAAATGAAGTTCAGCGTTTAGAAAAGCTAAGACAAACCAATTCGGCATCTCAGTTTCAATTAGATCAAAACCAATCTCAGTATGATTTGGCCATGGCAGATATTGAAATAGCGGAATTAAAGCTCAAGCAAATTGAGGATCAGATTCAACGGGCAACAATCACCGCTCCTTTTTCTGGCGTAATTACCGAACGTATTGTTCGAGCAGGTACCGACGTTAACCGCAGTGATTTACTACTGAAAATACTCGACACCGAACAATTAGAAGTTCGACTTTACGTGCCGATTAAGTATCTTGCTTATGTACGCAAAGGCCATGGGCTAGATATTACCGCTAACGGTCAGTTAATCAATGCCGAGGTGACATCGCTTATTCCAAGTGCCGATCCAAAATCACAAACCTTTGAAGTGCGCATTAATATTCCCTCTCATTTGAATGAGACATGGGCAGCCGGTCAATTGGTGAAAGTTACTGTGCCTATTCAAGTAAATAAGAATAGCTTGACGGTGCATCGCGATGCATTAATTTTGCGCCAAGACGGAACCTTTGTGGTAAAAATTGACAGAGATAATAAAGTACACCGTCTACCAGTTGAAGTTGGTAATGGTACATTTGAACGAGTCAGCGTTAAAGGCGAGTTAAAACACGGAGATAAAGTGGCAATCAGAGGAGCGGAACGTTTAAACGAAGGTCAAGAAGTTATTGTGCAATAGCGCTCAGAGTTAGCTAAGACATATATTTTTTGCTCAGGCATTCAATTATCAGGTATAGTGAAAACTAAATTTCTTAGTTGTATTAATCAATGACAGCGCAAATGCAGTACCGAAAATTTTTCATGGGTATAGCTTGGTTAATAGCCGCCATACCTTTTTCGGCTATCGGCAAAGAAACTATTTTATGGCAAACCTATCACCGGCCACCCGGTACATTTAATTACGGTGAAAATAAAGGCCAAGGTTTTGTACAAAAAACCCTGCAATTGCTTATTGATAAAATGCCTGAATATCAGCACGAAATGCCAGCTACGACGCTAGCAAGAGCCATTTCAGATATCAAATCAGGCCATAAGGTATGTCATCCCGCGCTCTATATCACGCCTGAGCGCGAAGCAAACATGTATTTGTCAAATGCTTCAATTCTAAATCCAACTAATAGAATTATTGCTAAGCTTGATACGGTCGCACCATTTTTAGAAAATAACAGAGTGAATTTGGAAAAGCTTTTGCACCATGAATCACTTACCGTCGGGCACGTACAAGGTCGCTCTTATGGTCAAGCCATTGATAATATTTTTAATACCCACAGCCAGAAAAAGAAACTTCTTCCTTTACAAAATATCGACCTCGCCCGCATATTTAAAATGGTTGAACTCAATAGAGTTAATGTAACAATCGCTTATCCTTTTGAAATTCAGCATTACTTAAAAAGTAATCCCCAGGCAAAAGTGCAATTATCCGCCTTTCCGATTGCTAATATCCCTCTTTATGACGTCGGCTCAGTGGCATGCCCCAAAAATGCATGGGGTAAACAGGTCATACAAAAAGTAAATACGATACTGAAGGAAATAAAGCCGACCATTGAGTACCAACAAGCCTTAACCACTTGGCGAGAAAGTGAACGTAATGACCCAATCTTTATAAAGTATTATCGAGAATACTTTCTTACCCATTAGCGGCTAATTATTGGCTTTATAAACCTCAAAGTTGCCATCTTCATGCAAGCTTGGCCAAATCAGCACCAACATAATTATTTGATAATAAACACTGGCAACAACATCATTCAAGTGCCTCAAATCAAATGTGGATAACAAAAAACTCATTGAAATATTGATCGTGGCGGCAATACTAAAAAACAGCATCAACTGAACGACACGACGACTTTGCTTAAAGCGGTCTTCATCACTTTGGTGTGGGTCAATTTTTTTACCATAGACATATTTATAGATACCTAAACCAAAAAACGCGTTTAACAAAGTAATACCTAAAATATTGACGTACCCGGCAAAGCCATCAAATGGATGCTGACTGACATAAATCACCAATAAAATAAACATCACGTAAACGCCAATCGCTAAGCCAATAAAGCCTTTAGATACATAGCTAGTAATACTGCGTGGCGCAAGTTTTGCCTTACGGATCACGGCATCATTAACTCGGCGCATTTTACTAAAATAACGCTCGCCAAATAATGCTAATAATACTAGTGGCACAACCTGTAGCATGTAGTAAATCATGATCACTGACTGACTATCCCAGCCCAGCATTTCAGCTGGTTGCAGATAAAGCCCATGCACAATTAACGCTACACCTAATACGAGTCCCCCGTATGTCATTAACATCAATTGATTAATTTTCTTTTCAATTTTTTCAACACTCAACGGATATAATTTAGGGTATTCATCCGCTGGATAGTTGGCCATTATTTCACTCGCCCGTAAACGCAGCTTTAACGGTAGTAAATACGATATGACAAAAACCTGACTCGCAAAAACAACATATAATAAAAAATGCTCTGACATGACGACTCCTTAATTATGGCTATTGTTCATTAAACGATTAAAAGCAATGCGGATTTCAGAATTCGTTGCACCGAGTTCTTTCAATTGCTCAAGCGTTTCCTTCAACAGTTTATTAACTGCTTGATTCATATCATTGGCGCAATTGGCAATGGCATTAGGGTGAATGAAAGTGCCGCGATAACCCTTAGTTTCAATCACGCCATCACGCTCTAGAATTCGATAAGCTTTCGCAACCGTTTTATGGTTAATCTCTAAATCATTAGCTAGCTGTCTGATGGACGGCAAAGGAATTCCCACCTTAATTTTCTCAGATACTACAGCTTGTTTTATTTGCACAATCAATTGCGTAAATAACGGCGTTTCGTCATCAATATTTATAATTATTTCCAAACGCCCCTCCAATTGTGAAAAATTTCAGCAAGAATATTTGAAACTTATTGACCCCTTTAACCCAAGGGTACAACTAGATCAAAAAATAAGCAAATTCAATGTGCAAAAAAATACCTTCATCGATATTTATCCAAAAGCGCTCTTGTTCACTAGAATGAAGCTACCAGTAATGTTATAACCGCAGGCATATTCTTTATTTTGGTGCAGCACGAATTGCTCCAATTATTAACAAAAGGTAGTTGTTAACAGTAATTGCAAACTTAGTTACAAATAACACATAAATAACATGAACTTATCTATCGAATTTAGTAAACCAGAAATTAAAAACGCCTTTGATTGGCAGCTTACACAAGAGATCAACGTCAAAAATGACGATAACCAAGTCATCGCCAAAGCAGAACTTGATATCATCACCTTAAATAAGCATCGTGGTGCTGATGAAAGTTATGAGTTACTTGCGCAAGCGGGCCCAACAGATTGGGAAGTTCCCCTTAATGTGTATTTCAAAAAGCAGAATATCGCAGCCGATTTAGCCGAAGAACTAAAAGTTAAAATAGATACAAAAGCTAAAAATCATATCCTACTCGAAGCGATCAGCGTTTTACCTGACTACCGTCAACAAGGTGTGGCAAAGTTTCTACTTAGCGAAATTGCTCAACACTACGCTAAAGCGCAATCTATCTCAGTATTGAGCATGCCGATGCATTTATTTGTCGATGCTGATGATTGTGAAACCGAGGAAAACAAAGCTTACTACCAAGCACTGAATTTAAAGAGCAGTGATAACAACCAAGAAGAGCTGAGCAGTTTTTTCAAGCAATCAGGTTTTATCAAGGTCGCTATTGATGACAGCGCATTAGATGAGCCATTACCGTTTAACATATTTGTTGCAAGTCCGGCGACAATTAACCAACCGCTAGCTGACTAGCTACTGATTGGCATGTGCCGTCAACGCTTGAAATATTTTTTCCGCGGCGGCACTATTCTGCTTAATATAGCCAATATACTGGGGCTGTGAATACAAGACATGCTTACTGAGCGTAATCGCAAGTTTTTGCCGAGACATTTCAAATAACGCCCATGATTTATCAACTAAAATGGCGTCAACAAAACCATTCTCTACTAATCTAAACAAGTTTTTTACGTCTTGCTGATTACGAGTATAAAAAGAGCGCTTTAGAATTTGCTTTGATTTGACTTTAAGCATATCAAGAACAACTTGCGGGTAATTATAATCTCTGGCAATAACAACTTTTCCTATCTTAATATTTTTATCGCCAACCACTTTTTCCTTTGAACTAGCCTGATATGCAAATAACAAATCCCAACTGCCGATGGGATAATCTATTAGCAATATATCATCCATTTCATCAACATGAATTGCGAAATCAATTTCACCCGCCTGTACCCTCTTCAAACATCGCATATAAGGTAACTCAATAAAAACAAGTTGATAACCTAGTGGCGCTAATGCATTTTTTATAGCACTAATATGTAAGCCTTCAGCTTCACCGACTGAATTTGAATAGACAAATGGCCGCCAATTTTCATAGCAAAATGAAAATTGTTTTTCATTTACCGACCAAGCTTTATTTACACAAATAAAAAACAAAACAAAGAACAATAAAATAATACGCATAGCCAAGAAAATTGCATTGAACACTACTTTAATACTATGCCAATATTAAAAAATAACGAATTCCGAGTTAACTCACTGATCAGCAAACATTGTCAGGAGCGACATATGTTTGTCATAAATTGATACAATTTCATAGCTAAATTAAACCGTCAATCTTAACCTTGAAAATTTATTTTTTTATCCATAAATTCAATTAAGTGCCAGTAGTTAAAGATAATTTTCGCTCAAATGTAATGCCTTTATAGAAAAGTTAAATTATGCCATTTAAATGAAATTACCATAAGATGGATAAGTGGTTACCTAAAAATTATAAAAAAATAACCGAACAATATAGGTGTAATATGAAAAAGTATTTATTAGCAACAGCAATCATCCTATCACTAAGTGCTTGTGGTGGCTCAAGTAGCAGTAGCGACAGTTCAACAACGCCAGCTCCTGTGGTCACACCGCCCACGATCACTTTACCGGTAGTAAACGATTATGTTCTAGATGACACCACCACTTTACTTGCACAAATTTCTAGCCAACTGCCGACGGCAAATATTGATGACTTTTTCACCCAAGCATTTAATGTTACTAGCTTACGTAACAGTGAAAGTTTGATATCGGACGGTTTATTCGAGCAAATTGATAGCGAAACCGTGCAGCTTAGTAATATCTCAGACATTTTTAATGAACAGTCTAAAGCGATTTACCAGCTTATTTTACAACAGCTAGAAAACTATGATCGTGCCTCATTGTCTCAAAGCCAGCAAGTATCCTACGATGTTTATCGTGCTGATTTACAAGCTAAAATTCAATGGATAGAATTTAAAGATTTTCAATACCCCGCTACCTATGGATTTTTTGGCTGGCCCGGTAGTACTGAAACCTTCTTCACGCAAGCTTTTACCTTTAATGATAAGGCACAAGCTGATATTTATTTAACATTACTCAATCAACTCGGTAGACGCTTCGGCCAAATTGAAACCTTACTCGATGCTCGCAAAGCAGCAGGTGTTATTGAACCAACCGTAACACTGAATTATTCACAAGGCTTAGTTGCTGGCATCGCAAACTCTACTGCTTCTGCAACCAGTTATTATCAGGCTTTTAATCAGCAATTATCTACTTTGGATAACATTTCAGATGCCGACAAAACTAGCTTGCGCGATACAGCCATTTTAACCATTAATGAAAAAGTCATCCCCGCCTATGCGAGCTTAGCAAGTAAAATGGCGACCTTAGCAAATGAGGCTCCCAGTCAAATAGGCTTTGGTCAATTTCCGGGCGGTAAGGATTTTTATGACTTCACGCTGAACTATTATACTTCTGGCAATTTAACCGCAGATCAAATTCACCAATTAGGTATTGACGAACTAGCAAGAATACACGCGGAAATGCGAATGTTGTTTGACCAACTTGGCTACCCACAAAATGAAACCATTGCACAACTTTATGCTCGCGTTGACAATGACGCCGAGCTTATTCCTGCCAACCAAACCAAAGCTGTTTATGAATCATTAATTGCCGATGCATACCTTGAACTTCCTAAGCTTTTTAATATCTTGCCAGTGCAAGAAGTTGTCGTGATTGGTGGCACTTCTGGTGGCTACTATATTGCCGGCTCAGACGATGGTTCTCGCCCGGGTGCTTTTTATGCTAATACTTCACAAAACTCCCCTTACACGACAATGCCAACATTGGCTTATCATGAAGCTGTACCCGGACATCATTTACAAATTGCCCTCGCTAACGAACTCGATCTACCTTTATTTAGAAAAAAAGGTAATTTTACCTCATTCATTGAAGGCTGGGGCTTGTACGCAGAACGATTAGCAAAAGATGCTAATTGGTACGCCAATGATGCAATAGGTGATTTAGGTCGCTTACAATTTGAAGCCATGCGAGCAGCTCGTTTAGTTGTTGATACCGGCATTCACAGTAAGGGCTGGAGTTATAACCAAGCAGACCAATATCATATTGAAAACGTCGGTTTTAACGGCGCGATTGCTCGTTATAGTGTTTGGCCTGGGCAAGCGACCGCTTATATGACAGGAATGCTAAAAATACTTGAGTTGCGCCAAAAAGCTCAAGACGAACTTGGTGACGCTTATGATATTAAAGCCTTTCATGATGTCGTGATTGGCAACGGTTCTATGCCACTAAACGTATTGACCACAGTCGTTGAAAATTACATTGCCAACACTTTAGCCACTCCTTAACTGGCAGTGAAACTTTGAAGAAACATCGCCCCAATCTCTGAGGCTTTTTTATTGGCGCTTTGTATAACGCTTTTTAGCTTTTGATTTACGCTTAAATGGCACTTTGGGTAGCCCAGCGAAAGATTGCTGCTCTGATTGCGCAATCATGCCGTGCAATGTTTCTGTTAGCGGTGTAATTAAGTCATCATAACGGCTGGTTTTTTCACTAATATTAGTCAACGTTGCTTCCCAGTGTGCGGTCATATCTGGCAAGGTTGCCGCCACAGGCAATGCGTTGATCAGCGACTTCCCTATCGCGGTTGCATGAATACTCTTACCCTTGCGTTCTAAGTAGCCACGCTTAAATAATAAGTCGATAATACCAGCGCGGGTTGCTTCCGTGCCTAAGCCATCAGTTTCACGTAACATTTTCTTGATACTGCTATCGGTAACATAACGGGCAATCCCTGTCATCGCCGCCAATATACTAGCGTCAGTAAAGTGTTTAGGTGCTTGTGTAATCCGAGAAATTAATTCACCACGATGGCAATGCAGTTGCTCACCTTGCGTTAATTTAGGTAATGATTGTTCTGTTAACTGTTGCTCGGCACCATGATTAGCAGCATCAGCTTTAGCTGTTTTACTTTTCGCACGTTGAAACAGTACTTTCCAACCTTGCGCTATTGGCGTTTTCGCATTGGCTGAAAATATACCGCCAGCAATTTGCACTTCCACCTTAGATTGATTAAACACATACGCCGGATAAAACTGGGCAAGGTATTGACGCACAATGAGAAAATAAACATTCTTCTCAAACGGATTTAAGGAAATATTAGCGGCTGACTTTTCAGTGGGAATAATCGCGTGATGAGCACTGACTTTTGCGTTATTCCATGCCTTACTTTTTAATGCTGCATTCGCATTCTTAGCAAATGCGCCGTAGCTTTCATTGGAGTTCGCCAACATTGAAATAATACTTATCGCCTGATGATGGTGGTCAGTCGGTAAGTAACGACAATCAGAACGCGGGTAAGTAATTAACTTATGTTTTTCATACAATGACTGACAAACATCTAGCACCAATTTTGCATTTAACGAATAGATTTTTGCGGCATCAATTTGCAAGGCAGATAAGTTATAAGGTAACGGCGCGGCTTGTTTTTTCTCTTGTTCGCTAACCGAGGTCACGACTGCTGGCTGGTTTTCAATTCTGCTAACTACATTTTCAGCTAAGGCACGATTAAGCACTCGCCCTTCTTCATCCATATAAGGCTGACACGCTTCACTCGGTTGCCATTTAGCGATGAATTGCTGTTGGTTTGCGGTTTGTAAATGGGCATGAACATCGTAAAAGTCTTTCGCGACAAAATTGTCGATTTCTTGCTGACGCCTAACCACCAAACCTAAAATAGGTGTTTGTACTCGACCAACTGAAAGTACGCCATTAAAGCCCGCTTTTTGGCCTTGCAAGGTATAGGCGCGAGTTAAGTTTAAACCGTATAACCAATCAGCCCGAGAACGCGCTAGCGCAGAAATAGACAAGGGCATAAAGTCTTGATTGCTACGTAAGTTTGCTAAAGATTTTTTAACCGCCGGTAAATTCAAATCACTAATCAGTAAACGTTTAATTTGCTGTTTTTTCGTCTTCGATACTTTTAAGAAATCAATCACTTCATCAACCAGTAATTGCCCTTCTCTATCAGGATCACCGGCATGAATAATTTCATCCGCTTGTTTAACTAATTTTCGTAAAACCGTTAATTGCGAGCGAGTTTGGGTTTTCGGTTTTAACTGCCATTGCGTGGGTATGATAGGTAAATGCTGCATTTGCCATTTTTTATAATCGGCATCGTAATGTTCAGGATCAGCTTGTTCTAACACATGACCAATACACCAACTCACCACATCACCATTACTTAGCTCAATATAGCCTTTTTGGTTTTTCTGTGGTTTTGGTAATGCCGCCGCAATAGCGCGACCTAAACTGGGTTTTTCAGCAATATATAATTTCAAAGCAAATACGTTATCTAAACAGTTAAAAATAATATCTTTTCTTAGCATAGCAGCTAAAACTGTTTATTTATACAGTGCAATATCTTACCATAGATAAATGAGTGCTAATCCAGCACTTTATCCAGAGCCGTTAACCAACCTTGATAATGACGAGCGCGACTTTCCTCGCTCATTTTAGGGCAGAACTTACTTTCAACTTGCCAATATTCAGCCGCTTGTTCAACATTTTCGAATAAGCCTTGCTGTAAGCCAGCCAGCAATGCCGCACCTAGCGCAGTGGTTTCCGTAACTTTCGGTCGCTCAATCACTAAATTTAAAATATCGCTAAGAAACTGTAATAACCAATCATTAATCACCATGCCACCGTCAACGCGTAACTGTGTGGTGTCGATACCATCTTGCTGCAGTGCAACTAATAAATCTCGAGTTTGATAAGCAACAGAGGCTAAAGCCGCGGTAACAATCTCTGTAATGCCTGAATCTCGTGTTAGTCCAACAATGGCACCGCGAGCATCAGGCTGCCAATGTGGCGCGCCTAAGCCAGTAAACGCAGGCACAAGATAAACATGATTTTCCGCTGTCATCGACTCGGCAAGCGCTTGGCTTTGCTCAACATGTTCAATCAGTTTTATACCATCGCGTATCCATTGCATGGTGGCACCCGCCATAAAAATACTGCCTTCAAGTGCGTAGGTTATTTCGCCAGCTAAGCGATACGCTATGGTGGTTAGCATTTTATGCTGCGAGTATTGCGCTTGCTTGCCAGTATTTACCATCACGAAACAACCCGTGCCATAGGTACTTTTCATCATGCCTTTTGCAAAACACGCTTGGCCAACTAACGCTGCTTGTTGATCGCCAATCATTGCGCTAATGGCAATTGGCTGACCAAAATATTCTGTTGCTGTTACACCAAAATCATCGGCGCTATTTTTGACTTCAGGCAGCATGGTTTTAGGAATATTAAATAGGGTTAATAGCTCGTCATCCCAGCAATTATCAACAATATTAAACAACATGGTACGAGAGGCATTGGTAGCATCGGTGGCGAATGTTTTTCCTTTGGTTAAATGCCAAAGTAAAAAAGTGTCCACTGTGCCAAAACATAACTTTCCAGCTTCTGCTTTCTCACGAGCGTCAGCAACATTATTTAACAACCATTCGATTTTACTGGCCGAAAAATAAGGGTCTAGCAGTAACCCTGTTTTGTCTTTTACCTTAGTAACAATGTCTGCATTTTTCTGTAGATTCTTGCATCGCTCTGCTGTACGCCTGTCTTGCCAAACAATGGCATTGTAAATCGGCTCGCCCGTGATTTTATCCCAAACTAAAGTGGTTTCACGCTGATTAGTAATACCAATAGCCAGAATATCTTCAGCCTGCAAAGCGCTTTTCGCGATAACTTTTCGACAGGTTGCAAGCGTAGTTTGCCAAATGGCTTCTGGCTGATGTTCAACCCAACCATCGTCAGGAAATATTTGTTCAAACTCTTCTGAGGCGCTTGCGACTAATTCACCCGACGCATTAAAAATAATAGCGCGGCTACTGGTTGTGCCTTGGTCAATTGCTAGCAGGTAGGATGTTTTCATTACGGGTTTTCTCTTAATTCGCCAGCGCTAAAAAATGTTTGTTGATTTTAACTAAGGCTTTTTTCATCGCTTGTGACAATAAAAACTCAACCAATTTATCAGGCAGCCATTTAGGCGCCTGACAAACAATAGTATAGCGAACCGAAGTAGAAGAAGGGTTTTGTTCCTCAAGATAGATATTACCTTGATGACCACGCAACGGTCGATCACCAACAATGGCATAGCGAATATGGTTATCGTTAGCAATCAATATTTGCTCTGAAAATTTAACGCCAGCGACGTTTAAATTACGAATAGCACCCTTGCCGCCAAAAACTTCACCTTCATCGGCAGTTTTAGCAATTGAAAACTTGGCATCAAAAAACCGCCCGGCATTTTGATGATCGAGTAATATTTTACTCACTTCACTTGGCACTGCGGCGATTGTTTGTACCACATCAACATTAACCATAATGTTCCTGCATTCACATAAAGATAATTGCCAGTAACAGTAGCGGATTTAAGCACTTAGGGTCAAGATGCGAGTCCTATACTGGATTTCACTAATACAGCTCTGCGTTATCCAACACAGAGCATAAATTCACTTTGTTGCTTCTAAAGCTTTGAAATTATGTAATATTAAGTGAAATTTATGAGACGGATATTACTGAGACGTTTCCACAATCAACGGTTAGATTTAACGTGAATTACTGTCACTTATGAGTAAACAAGTTTTAAGTTTAAAAAGCTCACTATCTAAGATGAGTAGTACAAAAAATATTTCGCAAAGCGAAGTTGTCAAAATTTTCTCAGATGTGCGGCAGTACCTTGAAAAGAAAAGATTAAAACAAGAGTTTCAACATTTGAATTTTTTTTGCAATTGGATGTTTCACACTGAATTATCTGGCTCTTCAGTTTGCTATAATATGTTAGTGAAAATGACTGATTTATTTTTAAAAGGCATTGAGAACGACACACGCTCTTGCACTGAAGAATTTGTTAAAAACGCTTCTTGTATTTTCTCTATTGAGACCCTTAGGATAGAATTTATTTCTGTATTTAAAAACTGTGATCTTCCTTTATTTTTGTTTAATCAGAAAGAAAATTGGCTCGGTTTTTTGGGTTATATGTTGGAAGAACTTTCAGATAAACCTATAAAATTTCCAGATAACATAGAAAAACAGGCGCTTTCGTCTAGGCCTAAACATAAATCTGCAGCTAGAGCTTTTCGTCAAATAGAGCGTTTAACTAGCAATAATCAAAGACTAATGGCGAGAGAATTGGAAATAATTAAAGGAAAAGGGGCCTTAGAGGGCAGTTACTGTTGGCAACTAAGAACAGAACCACAATTATATATTCAAAGCCCAATTAATTGTTTGGAATGCAATAGTGCTTTTGGTGTAGATTAAATCTAAGTAGTCATTAAATTAAGCGAAGACTCAAAAATTTCGATCAGCGTTACAGTAATATAGTTCTATTCCAAATCACTCAACCAAAGTTAATGGCGCGAAAACACCCGCATCTTTATAACCCAAGTTTTTATCACCATTTTTAGGCTCTATCGCCACAGAACCGATAAAATGCTCACGGCTGGCACTGCTGTCGTTATCGCAATAAGCAAGCATGAAACCTAGTTCTTTATTCGGAGTTAATGTTACTGGTTTTGCATCGTTAAATTTTTTACTACCCGCCCTAGTGGTTACGTAATCAAAGCTGTCATCGTAAACATCTAAAGCTACTTCCCAAATAAGTTTATGTGGTGCTGTGGCTTGGCGCTTCCATGCACTTTTAAGGTGGTCATTAAGCAGCATAAAATCAGGTTGGCCATCTTTAGTTTTATAGCCGATATCAACCGCTTGGTTGTCGAGTGCCACATGGTAAGCAAAGGCATTGAAGTTAAATTGGTGCTCGCCACCGGATCTGTCTTCATCAATAAAAATTTCTAAGCAATCATCATCCCAATAGGCATTTAATGGGTCAGGATGATTATCAAAAAGTACATCATCTTGAATTTCCGCTAAAAGATAAATTTTGTTTTTGTCCCACATGATTTTAAAGCGACCAGAAAAGTCTTCAGCACTGGGCATGTCACCTAAAATATGCTGATTAAGTGGTTGCCACTTTGCTGCTTGCCATAACGAGTCCATAAAGCCATCGATAGCAGGCGCTACTTTTGTTTGTTTAGCTTCTATTGCATAACTGCTATTGATGACAAATAAGCCAGCACTTAACGCCAACATTTTTACCGTATATTTAATTAATGTAATTTTCATAAAAACCTCAAGAGTATTTATCTATATATCCTTAAAAGATTAATTGGTAATTAGTGCCATAACCTTTTGTTCAATCTGCGATATTATCGCAGCAGAGCTTTGTTCAATATTAACTAAGCTGATATCTAATTCTTCTCTAACACGCTGCGATAATTTCGGGTGTTCTAAGGCCTGAAACTGACTACGCAACAGTGACATTGGAAAAAAGTGTCCATTACGATTTTTCATGCGCTCACTGATCAATGCCTCGCTGCCATCTAAGAAAAAGAAATGACACTGAAAGCCAACCGTACGTAACATATTTCGATGCACTTTTTTTAAACATGAATGTGCTAAAACCAGTGGTTTATCTTGCTGTGATTCTTTTGATAAAAATAGTGTTAGTCGCTGCATCCACTCGCTTCTTAACTTATCCGTCAAGGGCTCTGAAGCAGACATTTTTGCTTTTGCCTCGTCAGAATGAAAATCATCTGCATCGATATAGTCGTAATTAAAATCATTGGCAACTTGAGCAGCGATGGTTGATTTACCGCTACCGCTAACGCCCATAATAATAAATAGCTTAGTCATATTTACGCTTCATACTCACCAAGGTTACGCAACGATTGTTTTCAAAACAATTTAGCTTGTTATAGGCAATACAACATCTAAACAGTATTGCTTTCCCGGTTGAATATTTTCCAGTTTATTTTTCGTTAATCGCACGCCATCAGCCACTATCATTCGTTGCTTAACTTTTTTACTTCGGGTAATTTTCATCAAAATATCAGCCCCTAAGAATTTACGCTTAACGGTTAAGTTTTGCCAGTGCGTGGGAATTTTAGGGCTAATAATTAACCCTCCGGCGTTGCCTTTCAAACCACATAATTCTTCAATGATTGCTCGATACAACCAAGCAACCGTTCCGGTATTGAAAAGCTGACTCGATCGGCCGGCCATATCTGGATTTTGATGGTATGCCCCACGATAATAATTAGGAATAAAACCCGGCAATTGTTGTCGCACTAAAACATCTTTTTCGCTAGTTAACATCTGCTGAATAATCGCCATGGCTTTATCTGCGTAGCCATGCTGAAATAAGCTATAGGCATAAAAAATACTGGCATGGTTATAGACGGAGCCATTTTCCGCGGTGCCCGGATATTTTTGCGTTAAGCGGCCAATATCTTCTCTCATTTTGGTATAGCTTGGTGCTAACATCATAGGGCCAAAAGGCGTTGCTAATTGCTGACTAATTTCATCGAGCAAACAATCAACTTGTTGGCTAGTCGCCGCGCCACTTAACATTGCCCAACTTTGTGGGTTTAAGTAAATTCTTCCTTGCGGATCGTCAGCAACACCAAAATGTTTATCGTCATCTGTAATACCTCTAGCATACCAACGACCATCCCAAAAATGCTTATTGGCGGCATCATTCGTTGCTTGCGCGGCAAGCTGATACTCAGCTAACTTACTATTTGTTGCTAAGCCATAAGATTCACAAATACTACACCATTTTTTCACCGCATAGGCTGTTGCTAATGATAACCAACTTGAGACACCTTTGCCTTTATGACCCACCATATTAAGTGGATCACACCAATCACCTTGTTCAATGTAACTTAAGCCGCGCGCATCGGTAGCATGAAGTAAATAGTCCATCGCCAATTCAACATGCTCAGCAACCGTTATTAGTTCGTCATGATCTTTAAATCCGACTAATTCCTTTAGAAAATCTCTGTCGTTAGTTTCATCTAAATAGACCTGCAAACAAATAGGTAGCCAAACACAATGATCGCTATGAGGGATAAGATTAATGTACTTAATCTGTGCATCGGAATGCAGCAATACGCCATCAGGAAGACAGCCATTGCGCTTTTGTTGTGAGAGCGTTGTTAACAATGCTTGCTTAGTTTTTTCTGGCGATATAAAGCACATGCCCATCGCATCTTGTAAATAGTTTCGCGTTTGTGGATCTGTGGTCAGTCGATTACTGTCACCATGATAAAATACTTGCCTAGGTAACCAATGATTAACAAATTGATTGAGCGCGACATCTTCACTTTCTAGAGAAAAACTTTGCTGTGATTGCTGAATATAGTTTTGATATTTAGCATTACTTTCATCAAACGCCTGTGCTTTTTCAAAGAAATTTTCTCGGATGCTCTGCACTTCCTCTAAATTCTTACAAGCACCAAAAACAAACTTAAACTGCTTATTTTCTTGGGCAGACAACGCAACATCGTACTGCATAACCGCTATCGGCGTTTGATAATAAGCATTGCTTTGAGCAAGTTTGCTTGCTTTAATTTCATCAGGAAATTGTATTGACCCTTCACCTTCAAATGCCTGTTGGTCACATGTCCAACTTGTCGGAGGTTGTTCAGCCAAAAAGAAGGTATCGTCCTTTAACGACTTATTTTTATAATAATCTTCAAGTTTTTGATATGGCGTGATACTGCTAGCTACTATGGCATTTAAATCTGCATGATAGGCCGCCGACTGATTCATCCATGACTTGTAACCTATCGAAAAACAGGGATATATACTGATATTTCTCGTTTTATTCGTTAAATTTTTAACTTCTAATTGCCACAGTTCTTGGCTCCCTGACACTGGCAAAGATAAAGTTAAAATAAATTCAATCGAAAGATGTTCAATGCGCCAAACAATATCCGTCAAACCAATTGAAAAAGTAAATTTTTCCAATGGTTTACGCATAGGTTCATAAGGTAAAGAAAATACCTGCCCGCTATCATGACACTTAACATAAAAAAAACGTCCGGGGTGGTGTGAAAAATAGCCCTGCTCAGGTTGCATAAAGGTTTTAGCTTCAATATTGGGCGCAGCGGAATATTTGCTCGGCTCAGGTTGCATAAATTGACTTACCGCATAGCCACGACAATTCATATGAATCATCATGGTTTTATTCCATAAAAAACCGCTGGCAAACTTCATCATAACGGGATCAAAGCAATTAATTCTTTTGGTCAATAAATCGTGCTGATACGGAAATATGCTGGTAACCGATGCTTGCTTACTGTTCATCACTTAACTTAACTCCTCAAGCGATTTTCGTTCATTCAGCTCGACTTGCAATTCATGCACAGCTTCGTCAGACAGAGCGTAAAAACGGATAATAAAAACTGAAATGAGGGCAAAGACCCCAGGAATAAGTGTCATCAATAATACGATGCCATTAGATGAGTCAGCAGACTGCACCTGATTGGCAACATACCCCATTGATGCCAGTAACCACCCCATCATGGCTCCAGCCAGTGCACCGCCAAGTTTTTGCGCAAATGCAGCAGCAGAAAAAATCATTGCTGTCGCTCGTCGACCATTTTTCCATTCTGAGTAATCGGCAGTATCCGCATACATAGAAAAAACCAAAGGTGATTTTGGCCCTAAACAAAAGCCGATGATAATTTGCAAAGTAAACATCAAACTGATTTGGCTTTTATCGATAAAATAAAACGCGCTAGACAAAACGGCAACAATGGCCATTAACACCATTAGCAAAGTTCGTTTGTCAAAAAATTTAGTTAGAATTGGCGTGCTCGCTGCACCGAATGCCAACGAAATCATATAGACAAAGGAGAAGCTACCAATCAGATCTTCCCTGCCAACATAGTACTTAAAATAGAAGGTACCTGAGCTAGCTCGCAAGGTAATTGTCATCATGACAATTAGCGCTAAGCTAAATAATATTATCCAAGGTTTATTGTTAAATAGATCTTTAATATCGGTACTAACGGCGGTTTTTTGGCCGACAGGTGGTGCGATTCTTTCACGAGTATTATAAAAGCTGATAATAAATAGCAATGCCGAAACCAAGCCATACAGTGCCATGGTCATTTGCCAACCAAGCGCCTGATCGCCTTGACCCAATTGATTCACTAACGTAGGGGTTAAATAAGCGACTAAACTACCACCAGAAAAGGCACCAATAAAACGAAAACTTGTTAGCGTTGTGCGCTCTTGGCTATCGCCGGTCATGACCCCTAATAACGCCCCGTACGGCACATTAATAAAGGTATAGGCCAGCATCATAAATATATAGGTGGCATAGGCCCAAATTAACTTACCGTCGTCCTGTAAATCGGGCACAGTGAATACCAACACACCAGCAGCAACGAGTGGTAAAATTCCCCACAATAAATATGGTCTGAATTTACCAAAGCGTGTTTGTGTTCTGTCGGCTAATGCTCCCATAACGGGATCTGAAAATGCATCAATTAAACGAGTTACTAGCATCATAGTGCCAACAGCGGCTGGATGAAGACCAAAGACATCGGTATAAAAAATAAAGAGAAATACGTCGAATACCCGCCAATAGAAATTGGACGCGACGTCGCCACAGGCGTACGATATTTTTTCTTTTAACTTAAGAGCTTGCATAAAATATTCCTATCTTTACAGATAAAATAGCACCACAATAAAGTCAATTACTCTTCAGTGATAGTTAAACTACACCGCAGAATTATTCATTTCACTATTTAGTTTAATCATAAACCAATAAAAAATGAAAGCGCTTTCATAAAAATAAATTATTAAATATTTAAAGCGTTAAATATTTATCGAAAAA
Organism: Colwellia sp. SU-HH01172; assembly: GCF_057553355.1. Lineage (NCBI taxonomy): Bacteria > Pseudomonadati > Pseudomonadota > Gammaproteobacteria > Alteromonadales > Colwelliaceae > Colwellia > Colwellia sp. SU-HH01172. Next base: position 198,128 of record NZ_BAAJMB010000008.1, read on the forward strand.
GCCAAGAGCCTCAATCAAAACAAGGCCAACAAGATAGTTTAAAGTATTTATAATCAATAAGATAAAATAAAAAGCTCAATTTATATACAAATAAATATTGACGTTAATATTATTTTCAACTAACTTTATGTAAGCGCTTACAAATATAAATTGATAAAACCGAACTTTTAAAAAACACACAAAATGTAAGCGCTTACAAAATTACTTATGAATACTTAGGTTGAATGTGATTAAATGTCTCGAGGGGAGATGCAAGTGAATAACAAAATATATAAAAAGTCACGCATAGCTACCAGCTTATCGCTAATTTTAGGCGTAAGCTCTGTTGCACCAGTATATGCGGAAGAGGCGTCAAACGCAGAAAAAGAAATTGAGGTCATCCAAGTTACCGGAATGCGCTCTAGCATTAAAGAGTCGACTAGACTAAAACGCGATGCCAGTGGTGTCGTTGACGCTATTTCAGCAGAAGATATTGGTAAGTTTCCTGATACCAACCTAGCAGAGTCATTACAACGTATTACCGGTGTTTCTATTGATCGTTCCAATGGTGAAGGTAGCAAGGTAACAGTACGTGGCTTCGGTCCTGATTATAATATGGTCACTTTAAATGGCCGTACTATGCCGGGTGCATCACTTGGCGATAATAGTACCCGTGCCTTTGATTTTGCCAACTTGTCTTCAGACGCGATTAAATCTGTCTCAGTTTATAAAACAGGTAGAGCAGATACTGCCACTGGTGGTATTGGTGCAACAATCGATATTGTTACCGGCAAGCCGCTCGACAATCCAGGCACACAAGCAAGCTTTGGCGTTAAAGCATTACATGACACAACCAACCGTGTCGGCAGCGATGTTACACCTGAGCTGTCCGGTTTATTGAGCTGGACAGATGAAGAGGAACGCTTTGGCGCCTCTATCTCAGCAAACTTTCAACGACGTGATAGTTCAGCTGCGGGGGCGTTTGTTAATCAATGGCGTACTAATGCCTATGAAGATATTTCCAGCATTCCACAACAACAGGATGGCACGCCAGCGGTCCTGACCAATGCGCCAGCAGCAGGACAACTATTCTCATTACCGTCTGATTTACGTTACTTTGTACAGGACAATGAACGCGAACGCACCAATGCTCAAGTAACTTTGCAATATCGACCAGCAGACAATTTAACGGCAACGCTTGATTACACGTACTCGAAACAAGACATCCATGCTAATCGTGCAGAGCAATCTATTTGGATGGATACCTATAAATCTGCATTAACCTTTGATGACAATACGGTAAAAACACCAGTTGGTTATAGCGAAGAGCGCCGAGATCAAGCACCACGAGATTTAGGTTTAGCACAACAAGAGTTAAATCAAATTAATGAAAATAAATCTATCGGTTTGAATTTACAATATGAAGTGAATGATCAATTTACCGTCACCTTTGATGGCCACAGTTCATCTGCTGATAGTCGCCCAGGGGCTGAATATGGTAGTTGGGTTAACGCCGGTTTAGGTGCCAATATCGTGGCAGGCCAAGGTGTTAACTTTAACAATGGCCTACCTGAGTTGTTAGTAACATTTGATGATTGTGCAGCAAGTCGCGGCTTGAACTGTAACAACCAATTAGACAACGCAGACATTGGTACTTCAATTTTAGATAAAACTCGTGCACAACAAGAAACCGAAATTGATCAAGTACGTTTGAGCGGCCTTTATGAGTTTGATGAAGGCAGTATCGAATTTGGTATTGAAGCACGCTCAATGGAAAGTCATGCTTTACAGTCAGACACTCGCCATACCATGGGTAACTGGGGTGTTGAAAATCCTGGCGAGCTTCCGGAAGATTTCTTAACACCGGTTAATATTCCCAGCCTAATTGATGACTACAGCACTTCAGGTGTTTATGGTGAAGGTGTAACGGGTAGTGCATCACAAATAGGTGCTTGGGCAGCTGGCACCTACGGCTTTGACTTTTTAGCTCATGACTCATACAGCACTAATCGTAAAATTAAAGAAGACGTTACCGCGTTATTTTTCCAATTCGAACTTGCTGGCGAGTTAGGTGGTATGCCTTACAACTTAAGTGCTGGTTTACGTTATGCAAGCACCGATGTGGAATCGACAGATAATATTGCTTTACCAACAGCTGTAGTTTGGGAAGGAAATAATGACTTCAATGTTCAAAACGGTGGTAGCACTGAGAATTTCTCTGGCTCTGCAGATTATGATCACTTATTACCTAGTTTCGATTTTGATATAGAAGTTATCGACAACGTTAAAGCTCGATTCTCTTATAGCAAAACCATTGCCCGTCCTCGTTATGACCAATTAAGTGCGGCGCCAGGCGGTGTTAGTGGACCAAGTAATCCAACCATTTTAGCTGGAGCACAGCTTGGTACAGCGTCAAGTGGCGATCCAAGCTTAGTGCCGCTTGAGTCTAATAATGTCGATATTTCAGCAGAGTGGTACTTCGAAGATACCAGTTATGTTTCGATTGGCTTTTATGATAAGCGCGTCAGTAACTTTACCGGTCGTGAACCCGTTATTGAAAATGTCTATGGCTTACGAGATGCCACCGCTGGACCTCGTGCTTTAGCAGCCCAAGCGGCACTAGAAGCACTTGGCCTACAAGTAACCGATACCAATTTATTCTCTATGGTGGCGGCAATGGAAAATGGTGTCGATTTCGACTCTATGACCGCCGAAGAATTTGAGCAAGCATATGATATTATGCCGAATTCTGATGATCCACTTATGGATTTCACGGTATCTAAATACGTTAATAACAAAGAAGCAAATATCTACGGTATGGAGTTCGCCGTGCAACACTTCTTTGGCGATACGGGCTTTGGTATTCAAGCAAACTATACCACGGTCAATGGTGATATCGGTTTTGACAATAATGGTGATCCAACCGTAACGCAATTTGCACTTGTTGGCTTAAGTGATACCGCTAACCTTGTTGCCATGTATGAGAAAGACGGCTTCCAAGCACGTATCGCTTATAACTGGCGTGATAGTTTCTTAAATACTCAAGCTCAATATATTAATGAGCCTGGCTATACCGAGTCCTATTCACAAATTGATTTCAATGTTGCCTATGAAGTAACTGAAAATTTATCGGTGTTTTTCGAGGGAATTAATATCACCGAAGAAGATTCACGCACCCATGGTCGTACCAAAGTACAACTTTGGCGTTTAGAAGATTTGGGCGCACGTTATGCACTAGGTGCACGTTACACCTTCTAACATTGAGTAAAATAAAAAAGCCGCAACATTGCGGCTTTTTGTATTAAATGACATTATTAATTTCACTAGTAACAAATAATTAAGTCCACTAAAGGTAAATAGTATTTAGCTATTAACCCTTCCTAATATTAGGTCAATAAAATGGATAAAGCGGTAAAGAAAATTGTCATTGTTGGCGGTGGTAGTGCCGGTTGGCTAACCGCAGGCCTTATTGCTGCAGAGCACAATATTGCTGAACAACAGTCACTAGATATTACGCTAATTGAGTCTCCTGATGTAAAAACCATAGGCGTTGGCGAAGGCACTTGGCCCTCTATGCGCAATACTTTAGATAAGATTGGTATCTCCGAGCTTGAATTTATTCAACAATGTGATGCTTCCTTTAAACAAGGCTCAAAGTTTATTAATTGGCGAGACAATGATAATGGCGAATTTTATTATCACCCTTTTATGACACCTGAAGGTTATAGCCAAGTTAATTTACAGCAACACTGGCAAGCAACTCATTCAGACCTTAGCTACGCCGAAACGGTCAATGTTCAACATTATGTTTGTGAAGCTGGCCTAGCCCCTAAGCAAGCTGCCACACCTGATTATGCCGGAGTAACTAACTACGGCTATCACCTTAATGCGGGTAAGTTCGCCAATTTATTGCAACAACATTGCACAACAAAGCTCGCCGTTAAGCATATTCGTGCGCACATAGAAAATATAACCTCTAGCCCTACTGGCGACATTGAATCTTTGTCTACGAAAGATGGACAAACTATTGCCGGTGACTTATTTATTGATTGCTCAGGTAGTACGGGTTTATTGATCAGCAAGCACTTTAATATCAAACTGATTGAGCAAGGTCATGTCTTATTTAATAACAGTGCCTTAGCAACACAAGTGCCCTACTCACAACACAATCAAATAGCCCCAGCAACCATTTCTACGGCGCAAACCAGCGGCTGGATTTGGGACATAGGCTTACCGTCGAGGCGTGGTGTCGGTCATACTTATTCAAGTAGCCATATCAGTGATGCCGATGCTGAACAACAACTTCGTCGCTATATCGCCGCTTCAATCGGTGAAAAAGAAAGTGAGCAATTAGCCGTAAGAAAACTGTCTTTTACTCCGGGTTATCGCGAGAAATTTTGGCACAAAAACTGTGTTGCTGTCGGCATGTCAGCTGGCTTTATTGAGCCACTTGAAGCCTCAGCACTGGCGATGATTGAACTTTCAGTAACCATGATAAGTGAACAACTGCCGCGCACACGTCAGCAAATGGCTATTGTGGCAAAAAGATTTAACAGCCGTTTTAGCTATCGCTGGCAAAGAGTTATCGAGTTCTTAAAGCTGCATTATATTTTGAGTGCTCGCCGCGATAGTGAGTATTGGTGCGATAACCAACTAGCATCAAGCATACCTGAGCGCTTAACCGAACTCATTGCTTTATGGAAATACCAAGCACCAAGTCGCTACGACTTTATTGAAAACGAGGAAGTATTTCCATCGGCAAGCTATCAATATGTACTTTATGGCATGGGTTTTAAAACCCTCGCGCGCGAATACCAAAGCCAATTCGAAAATAATCAACTTGCTACAAACTTGTTTGCAAAAGTTCAATCACAAAAACAACAGTTCTTGCATGGCTTACCGACTAATCGCACATTAATTGACTATTATTGTCAGCAACAAAAATAAGAGACCTATCATGAAAAATTCTGCAATTAAACACGTTGTCATTGCTGGTGGGGGCACTGCAGGATGGATGACAGCTGCAGCATTTACCAAATTGCTTGGTAATGATATTAAAGTCACCTTGATTGAGTCTGACGATATTGGCACGGTTGGCGTTGGCGAAGCGACCATCCCGCCAATTAAAAATTTTCATAAGTTGCTTGGTATCAATGAACAAGAAGTCATGAAAGCAACTCATGCTACTTTCAAATTAGGCATCAATTTTGAAAACTGGGGAGAAATTGCCGAGCAGTATATTCATTCTTTTGGTGTCACGGGCAAAGAGTGTTGGGCGGGAGAATTTCATCACTTTTGGCTACATGGTCGCAGCCGAGGCCATCAAGAGGAATTCGGTGAGTACTGTTTTGAATTACAAGCAGCGAAACAAAACAAATTTGCTTTAAGCAAAGATACGCCAATTAATTATGCCTATCATTTCGACGCCACACTGTATGCCCAATATTTGCAAAAGTTCAGCGAAAAATTAGGGGTTAACCGTATCGAAGGCAAAATATCTCAAGTCGATAAATGCCCAGACACTGGCAACATTAGCACTATCACACTGGCATCTGAGCAAGAAATAGCTGCTGACTTTTTTATCGATTGTACCGGCTTTAGGGGACTGTTAATCGAACAATCGCTTCATACCGGTTACGAGGATTGGTCACATTGGCTCCCCTGTGACAGTGCTATTGCTGTACAAACAAAGTCAATCTCAAAGCCGCGTCCATATACCCGCTCGATAGCACATGATGCTGGCTGGCAATGGCAAATTCCATTGCAACATAGAGTCGGTAATGGCTTAGTGTTTTGCAGTAAATATTTGACGGATGATGATGCTAAAACATTATTACTCAACAATATCGCAGGCGAAACCATTACAGAGCCTAGAGTAATAAAATTCAAAACTGGTCGACGCAGAAAAGGCTGGCATAAAAACTGTGTTGCTATTGGTTTATCAAGTGGCTTCATCGAGCCGCTCGAATCTACCAGTATCCACTTGATCATGACCGCCATTGTGCGTTTGCTAAGGCTGTTTCCCTATAATGGTGTTACGACCTCTGCGGTTAACGAATATAACAGTAAACTAGACTCTGAGCTAAACGCCGTTCGAGACTTTATTATTTTGCATTATCACGTCAATCATCGCCAAGATAGTCAGTTTTGGCAGCATTGCCAAAATATGGACATTCCATCTTCACTGGCACATAAAATACAATTATTTAAAGAAACAGGTCGAGTTTTCTTAGATGATGGTGATATTTTCCGCGTTGATTCTTGGACGCAAGTCATGCTGGGTCAGGGCTTAATGCCAATGCAATATCATCAAATAGCCAATATTATGAATGATAACGAATTGCAAAACTTTCTCTCAACGATCAAGACTTCGATTTCAGCAGCGGTAGAACAATTACCTGAGCACGAAGACTTTATAAAACAATATTGCTCTTCAGAACTGTAGATAACAGCGTTATCTAACAAAAAAGCAGCCTATTGGCTGCTTTTTCTTATTGGAATAAAATTATACGGCTTGGTTGTTGCCATGAAATTCTATTCTTTCACCAAATTTATTTAAAATATTAACATCGCCTTCGCAAACAGCAATAATCGACTTATCCTGTTTGTAACTTTCAGGGATCATTACTCGACCGGTTTTTAATTGCGGAAAGCTCTCAACACTATGCTGTAATTCAAGCGACTCATCTCCGTAATAAATAATGGTCACTTTTTTCATAGTGAAGTTAATACCCACAGACGTTAGCATTTTTTTGCTCCCTGCTCAGTTAAGCTTTAATTGGTGCTATTTTAACCAACTCAACAAGGAAAACTGTTGTAAAACTGCGCGGATACTGCAACAAATTGTAATCATGCAACGTTTCCGCTAACTATCTATGAGTAATTTAGCAGTGCTATTCTCCTGAGCAACTCATGGTGGCATTGGCCATGTTATTTGGCACTATGGCGATATCAGCAAAACTTAAGCTAACGGCAGCACTGCTGCTTAATTGAAAAGGACTGATCACTTGCGCAAAATTTACTCCCGCTTGTTGGAAGCATTGTAAATCTATTGCCGCATCATGCCATTGACTTGCGGCTAAAGGGCGTAAATATTCGCTTAACGCAAGCGAGCCTTGGCAATCTTGTTCGCATACCATTGCTAAGCCCACCTCATCTTTAATCTCGGAATTTACCCGTAGTGAAAAATTCAGCGTGGCATTGCTTTCGATATAAGCGCGTAAGTCTTCTGGGAAGTTACTGACCAAAGACACATGCGCTAGCTCTGTACCATCAAATGAAATACGACGCGCATCTTCTTGTACGGTTTTATCTAAAGTTTGTAAGGTTATTGCCCCTAAAGTTTGTTTACTTGAAGTTATATCCGACCGTTCTGCACCTGAGGTTAAGCGCATTTGCCACGGCATTTTAGCAGCGCCAGCAAAGAGGGTTAGCGTTGACAATTTATTATGTGTTGTTTGTACGGTTTCATCTAAGGTATTTTCTATCATCACCTTATCCTGATAGGTCAAACCGTATCCAAATTTAAATAACGGCTGGTAGTCCACATCATAATGGTTCGTTGCCGTTTGCTCGGCAGTAGCCGGCCAAGAAAACGAAAGCTTGCCAGTAAAATCGTAATTGACGTTATTATCTGCCTTAGTTAATAACACTTCCGCAATGCCGTGCCCTTCAGTACCCGGCAACCAAGCAGCAACAAAAGCATCAGAGGCATTAAGCTCGGCATTAACCCACATCGGACGCCCACTAATAAATACCGATGCCACAGCGACACCTTGCTGTTTGAGTTTTTTCAACAACGCTAAGTCTTTTTTATTACCACGCTGAAATTCTAAGTTATCGCGATCGCCATGGCCTTCTGCATAAGGTTCTTCACCAAAAACAACAATGGCAACATCCGGTTTTTGTCTAAAGCTACCATCTTGGCTTAATTCAACAGATCCGCCCGCTAAAGAAACTTGCTGTTTGATGCCATCATAAATCGAATTCCCGCCAGGAAAGTCGCTATTCTTATTACCCGTGCCTTGCCAAGTAATTGACCAGCCGCCCGACTGTTTACCGATATTATCGGCCGCGTCTCCGGTCACCAAAATATGACTATTAGCGGCTATCGGTAGAACATTATTATTGTTTTTCAGCATCACCAAAGATTCACGTACTGCTTGTCGCGCTACCTCTCGGTGACTTTTTTGACCAATTAACTCGGTTTTACCTGATAACTTTCGCGCTGCCGGACTAGGCTTTTCAAATAAACCAGCCCGTAATTTCACGCGTAAGATACGACTTACAGCATCATCGATACGGCTTTGCGCTATTTCACCCGACTTTACCTGTGCAATGGTGTTTTCATATAAAGGCTTCCAAGCATCAGTAGGTACCATGAAAATATCTAAACCGGCATTCACCGATTGCGGGCAACTTTCGTTACTGCAGCCCTTAACCTGTCCGTGACCATTCCAGTCGCCAACAACAAAGCCATCAAAGCCCATTCGGTCTTTTAAAATATTTGTCAGCAAATATTTGTTACCGTGATTTTTCTTACCATGCCAGCTATTAAACGATGCCATTACCGACTGTGCACCCGCAGCTAAACCACCAACATAACCTTGGGCATGCAGGTCAAATAATTGCTGTTCAGTTGAGAGGTTATCGCCTTGATCATCGCCAGCAACCGTACCACCATCCCCGAGAAAATGCTTCACGGTACTAATCACTCGATTATCAGCAAGGAAATCTTTTTCTGGCGAACCTTGTAAACCTTTAACCACCGCACTGGCATAATGACGCACGATAGTCGGATCTTCAGAATAACCTTCATAGGTACGCCCCCAACGGTCATCTTGCACAACGGCTACGGTGGGCGCGAACACCCAATCAATACCAGTAACCATCACTTCAGCTGCAGTAATTGCCGCAATTTGTTCAATAAGATCAGGATTGTTTGCCGCCCCTAAACCTATATTGTGTGGGAATAATGTTGCTCCTATCACATTATTGTGGCCATGAACCGCATCCGTTCCCCACATGGTCGGAATAGCAGAGCCATCAAGGCTAGTATCAACCGATGCTTGGTACATGTCTTCTGCTAGTTTAATCCAATCTTGTGGCGTTGCTTGTTTATTATTATCTGGGAACGAACCACCGCCATTCAAGTATGAGCCAAAGCCGTATTTACGCATGTCTTCAACGGTAATGTCTCTGATCTCCGGCTGGATCATTTGCGCGACTTTTTGCTCCAAGGTCATCCCTTTCAGCATGTTTTTAATTTTAAGCTCAAGCTCGGCATCATAGTTCAATGCTTGTGGTATCACAGGCCAAAACTCAGCAACCGCCGCTTGTGTTTCAACTTGGACAGTGCTTTGGTTACTATTTTCACCGTTGTCAGGTTCATTTTTAACATCCACACAACCCAACGTAGCGAGCATAGTGGCCATTAAGGTGGTTCTCGCAAATATAGAAACAGGTTTAGTGGCTAAGTGGTCTTTACCGCTACAAAATTGCTGGATGGCTATTTTCATTATCATTTTCCCAAGTTTAAACTTAAATTTTTCTAATATGTATACGTATTTAAAGCGTTAGTTTCACTCGACTGTTTCGACAACTTTATGCCCTTTAACACCATAATAGGCGATATAAAGATAGCAGAACATAGGTAATATGAAGGCAACGTGTATGCCCACCATGTCAGCCAAAAAGCCTTGTAATAGTGGTACAATTGCGCCACCAACAATCGCTAAACACAAGATGCCAGAGCCCTGGCTGGTGTGTTGTCCTAACCCAGCGAGTGCGAGACTAAAAATCGTCGGAAACATAATTGAGTTGCATAAACCAACCAGTAAAATTGCCGCCATGGCAACACTACCATCTGTGCAAACAACAACAGCGAGGAGCAGTACTGCCGCTACAGCATTAAAGGCCAACACTTTTCCTGCAGCAATTTTTTGCATGACAACAGCACCAATAAAGCGCCCAATCATAGCGCCGCCCCAATAATAGGCGACATACTTAGCGGCTTCAGCTTCAACAATACCGGCAATATTATCTTGTGATAAAAAACTCACTAAGAAACTGCCTATTGCCACCTCTGCACCAACGTATAGAAAAATGGCCAATGCCCCCAAAGGCAAATGTTGGTAATGCCATGCACTACCTTTTTCATTTTGCACGGCTGTATCAACTGAATTTTCTGTAACATCAGGTAACTTTAACCAAGCAAATAAAGCTGCCAGTACCAGTAATGATGAAGCAAGCAATAAATAGGGCAGTTGTACTGATTGTGCTGATTCAGTAGCTGACATTGCTGTGGCCGCTTGATCCAATATTAAATAGGCCCCAAAGAATGGCGCAACCGTTGTACCTAAAGAGTTAAACGCTTGTGTCATTGTTAATCGAGATGATGCGGTAACTTGTGGTCCAAGAGCGCTGACATAGGGATTTGCTGAAACTTGTAAAATAGTGATGCCACTGGCCAAAGTAAATAATGCGGCGAGAAAAACACCATAACTATGTAAAGATGCTGCAGGATAGAACATTGCACAACCAACGGCTGCCACCAGCAAACCAATAACAATACCTTTTTGAAAACCTAAGTTTGCAACAATTTTACTGGCAGGAATTGAAACTAAGAAGTAGGCGCTAAAAAAACAAAATTGGATCAACATCGCCTGACTATACGACAAGTCAAATACTGCTTTTAAGTGTGGAATTAATATGTCATTGAGACAGGTAATAAAACCCCAAAGAAAAAAAAGCGTTGTTAACGATCCCAACGCAAAGCGATAGTCTTTACCTGGTTCATCATCATAATTTGTTGATGCTGCCACTTGTGTTGATAACTCTGCCATCTTGCCCCCTCAAACCCAATATCAATAATCTTAGTTTTTGTATTAATTCGTATCGATTAAATAAAAAGCAGTTGATCTTTTATTTAATAGCCACTAACATTTTAAATGTAAGCGCTTTCATTCTTGCAGAAATTGATTTTTTTTTCAAGCTAAATGTAAGCGCTTACAGTTAACAACTATAAGCGCTACTTTTGTCACTTAAAAGAGCAACTGAAATTTAAATGGAGCGGCCAGCCGTTCTGAGCTAATAACACCAAAAGATGATGTAATCATGACAAACTTATTTTTGCCTGAAAATTCTCCAATGCGTTCAAAAAACTTTATCTACGGTGTCGCGACCGCATCATTTCAAATTGAAGGAGGTGTTGCTGAACGGTTGCCGTGCATTTGGGACACCTTTTGCGCCACACCCGGAAAAATTGCCGACAATTCCAATGGCGATATTGCCTGTGATCATTACCATCGTTGGCAGGAAGATCTAGAACTCATTTCATCACTCGGGGTGGATGCCTACCGACTATCATTGTCTTGGCCACGAATCATTAAACAAGATGGCAGCTTAAACAACATCGGCATCAACTACTATATTGCAATTTTAGACCGCCTTAACGCTAAAGGTATTAAGGCATATGTAACACTTTATCATTGGGATTTACCGCAACATATTGAAGATGATGGCGGTTGGTTAAATCGAGAAACGGCTTATAAATTTCAAGATTATGTTGAGAAAACGATTGCAGCATTGGGCAACAGAGTACATGCGTATGCCACCCTGAATGAACCTTTTTGTAGTGCCTACTTAGGTTATGAAGCGGGTATTCATGCGCCTGGTCATGCAAATATAAACTATGGAAAAAAAGCAGCACATCACTTATTACTTGCCCACGGTTTGGCAATGCAGTCGCTCAAAAAGCATAGCCCAGATACGCTTAATGGCATTGTCTTAAATTTTACCCCAGCTTATCCTGAAAAAAATACCGCCGAAGACAAGTTTGCTGCTACATGGGCAGACGATTACTTTAACCATTGGTACGCCAAACCAATATTAGACGGCGCATATCCCGACATCATTAAGCAACTACCGAAAAATCAACAACCAAAAATAGAAACTGGTGATATGGAAATAATATCTCAAGAACTTGATTTTTTAGGGGTTAATTTCTATACCAGAGCCGTATACCGTCATAATATGAGTACGATATTCGAAGAAGTCCAACTTGCTAACGTCGCACGCACCGATATCGGCTGGGAGATTTATCCCGATGCTTTTACTGAGCTACTAACCACCCTAGATACTCGTTATACCTTACCCCCAGTATTTATTACCGAAAATGGCGCAGCGATGGATGATCACTACATTGATGGTGAAATCATCGACAATGATAGAATCGACTACTATAACCAGCACTTATCTGCGGTCGCAAACGCTATCAAGCAAGGTGTCGATATTCGAGGCTATTTCGCTTGGAGCTTAATGGATAACTTTGAATGGGCTGAAGGCTATAAAAAACGTTTTGGTATCGTCCATGTTGACTATCAAACGCAATGTCGCACCATTAAAGCCAGTGGTTTAGCCTATCGTAATTTGATAGCCTCAAGAATAGATTAACCAAAAGAATAATAATATGACCGATAGCATCACTCAATTGCCATTTAAAGAAAAAGTAGGTTATGCCCTTGGAGACGCTGCAGCAAATTTAGTCTGGCGTGGCGCCCTAGCCTACCTTGCAGTATTTTATACTGATACCTTTGGCATTACCGCCGCAGCTACCGCGATGCTATTTTTAGTTGTGCGCCTATCCGATGGTGTAACAGACATTATCATGGGGATGATAGCGGACAGAACACAAACAAGGTGGGGGAAATTTCGCCCGTGGATTTTATTTTCTGCACCTTTTTTAGGACTTTTTATGGTGCTTTGTTTTAGCACCCCCAACTTTAGTGACAATGGTAAGCTCGTATATGCCTATGTCACTTATATCGGCTTAACATTGGCCTATACCATAAACAACGTCCCCTATTCCGCTTTAATGGGCGTGATGACCTCTTCTGATACCGAACGAACCAGTTTGTCTGGGTTTCGTTTCGCAGGAGCATTCGCTGGTGGCTTGTTAGTGATGGGGTTTTTACCTAAATTGGTGGCTTATTTTGGCGAAGGTAACGACGCTCAAGGCTATCAAATAACTATGTATATTTTCGCCGCCATTTTAGTATTTTTATTAGTCATTACCTTTACCACCACAAAAGAAAGAGTGACGGTTAAAGCGAGCCATAATCAGGGCTTAGCAAAAGAGCTGAGGGATTTAACAAAAAACCTACCCGTTATTATTTTACCTTTACTCGCCACCACCTTATTTTTTTACTATCGAGACATATACAGCGGTACTTTTTTCGTCATTGTTATGACGGCAATGTGGCTCGTAATCAAACGTTTTATTAATACTCCAACGACAAAACTCTCCGGTACTCAACGTGATATGGTTGATTTACTTACCAACAAACCATGGCTAATTTTACTAGCGCTTGGCTTTCTTACCATGATGTTTAATGGCGTTAAATACGGTGTTATCGCTTATTACTTTAAATATTATGTTGGTGATGAGTTAATGACCGGGCAGTATTTTATCGCCTTGCTATTAGTTTCGATATTGGGGGCACTATCAACCAACTATTTAGCCAAGCGTTGGGGCAAACCAAAACTTTTCATTATTGCTTTATTGGCAAGCTCCCTATTCACTATTCCCTTCTTTTGGTTAGGGGGTGACAATATTACCGCCATTTTCATTTTAGGTTGCTGTGCAGAATTTTTTGCCGCTATGATGCCAACATTATTTTTCACTATGTTAGGTGACTGCGCTGATTATTCCGAATGGAAAAACAAACGCCGCGCAACCGGGTTAATTTATTCTGCAGGAACTTTCGTGCAAAAAACCGGGGGCGGTTTTGCTGGAGCATTAGTGTTAATAGTATTAGCAGCCTACGGTTACAATGGCATGGATCCAAGCACTATTTCCGCCTCTTTACCGGGTATGAAATTACTGATGAGTTGGATACCCGCGGCATTTGCGTTAGTTAGTGCGGTATTAATGCTAATGTATCCACTCAGTAGTGAAAAAAATCAACAAATAGGCAAAGAGCTAGCATCTCGTCGGCTACTTGAAATAAGTCATTAAGCTTTCATTAATAGAGCTTTAATGCCCAACTAGGTATGATATTATTCAATGCTGAATTTTCGCATTGCCCACTGAAAATAAAAGGAAAATCATGGCGACCATTTATCAAGTATCGGAATTAGCAAAAGTATCACTTGCCACCGTATCACGCGTGATGAATGGCAATGCAAAAGTCAGTGATAAAACACGCGAGAAAGTGCTTTCTGCCATGAAAGAACTTGGCTATCGTCCAAACTCTATTGCCCAATCCCTTGCCTCTAGCCGCGGCAACAGCATAGGTTTACTTGTTGCTGAACTTGACGGTGCCTTTTTTGGTGAAATGATGGCAGGAGTAGAAAGCGAGCTACGCGCTGCCGGTAAACATATTATTGTCACCACCGGGCACAGTATTGAAGAAAAAGAAAAAGAAGGAATTGAGTTTCTAATCAGCCGTAATTGCGATGCCATTATTTTACATGTCGAAGCGGTATCCGATGAATATTTAGTAGAACTGAGTAAAGGCAATACGCCAATATTTATTATCAGTCGTTATGTTGAACACCTGTCTGACCAATGTATCAGCTTAGATAATGAGCTAGGGGGATATTTAGCAACCAAGTCATTATTAGAGCTTGGCCATAAAAACATCGCTTGTATCGCTGGTCCCCAGCATAAATATGATGCGAAAGCGCGCTTCAAAGGTTACAAACGAGCGTTACGTGAATACGATATTCCTTTCAATGAATCACTTTTCTATACCGCTGATTTTAAAGAGACTGGAGGGAGTGAAGCCATTGCGCAACTAATAAATCGCCAGCAAACATTTACCGGCTTAGTTTGCGGTAATGACGAAATGGCATCAGGTGCCATGACCTATGCACGAGAGCATGGTTTATCTTTACCCGATGATCTATCTGTTGTTGGTTTTGATGACGTTATCTTTGCTCGCTATATTCACCCTAAGCTGACAACTATGCTAAACCCAGTGAATGAAATGGGAAAAATGGCGGCAAAGCTGGTGTTGAAACAAGTTTATCAAGCTAAAGAACTACAAATACAGCAAGTATTTAAACCCTCGTTAATCCTTCGGGAATCGACCAAAACTGCGAATTAACCCAGTTAAAGACTAAGAGTTGCCATCATGAATTCTCCAATCGATCCAATGCAATGCCCTTTATGCCAACAAAATAATCATTGCGGGGTAAATGGAATTGACGAGTGCTGGTGTGTTAGCAGCGATATTAAGCCAGAATTACTGACGAAAGTGCCAAAAGAACTGGCAAAAAAATCCTGTATTTGCCAGCAATGTATCGATAAATACAATGCTGTCGCCGTTGTTAAAAAATCTTAACAAGCAGGCAGAAAATGTTAGTATCAAACTATTATAATTAATTTACTACAATAAACAGGGACTGTTTGTGCCGAATAACCCGCAGCAAGATGTCATTTTCAACACCATAACCGCTCCCTTGGGTGATGAACTCAACTGGCGTTGGGAAGAGCCAATGTCCGCGTTATTAGCCGAATTTTCCTGGGAAAAAAAAGAACGCGTTTTAGCTCAGCTTCGTAAGTTATTTAGCGACGAGTGGAATAATAAAAATATCAAAAAAGCGCCTAAAGCATTAAAAGAAGAGCTTGGTGAATTAGCCCGCCTCAATAAAAAACAACTAATTTTTACTCGGCCAGCAACGGCTGAAACACCAGCGCTTGCAATGATATGGTGGCCTTGGGGGCATGGTGCAACTTATTCAATGCGCATTAAAGTGTTGAATATTAATTACAGTGCTGAAGATATAAAGCAAGCGCAAACCAGCTTGCTCAGCAAAATATTTAACTTTGCTAAAAGCGATTAAATAGATTATTCCCTTAACCGTTCACCCAAAAGTGCATCTGGATAATGGCAAAATAGCCTAATGCTATGACAGGTGTCCATTTTAAATGACTAAAAAAAGTATACTGGCCACGCGCCTTTCCCATCAATGCAACCCCAGCTATTAGCAGCTAATAGTACTAACTTAGATTTTCGCATGTGCAATTTTCTTCAAATATGACCATTACATATGACAGTGAAAATATCGCCAATGCAGCATATCCAACCCTATGGTTTGTTAACATTATCCCATCAACTTTCACTTCACCAGCATGCTTTGGAGAAGCAAGTAAAATAAATTAGAACAGTAAAAATCGACTTAGCACATTCTTATTCACTACTACGCAATGAATAAGCTGCTGGCTTTTGAATAAGCTGACGTAACGGGATATAGCACGCGAAAAAAGAGACCAAAGCGATTAAGGCTAACGTTGTCATATATAAAGAAACAATTTCAACACGAATATACTGACTCAAACTACCAATAAAAATTATATAAAGTCCAAACAACGCAAGTGTGCTAATGAATACCCCCATTATTATCGAGCCAGCATTATCCTTAAGAATTAACTTAATGATGTCCTTTCTTTTTGCGCCAATTGCTAACCGCGTTCCTATTTCAAAACGACGCATCTGGACACCGTAACTAAGTATTCCATATAAGCCAATAACAGCAAGAAAAAAAGCTAACGTCGCCAGTACCGCGGTTGTCGTTGCGATCGCATATTGAGTAAATAGCATTTGTGAGCGACGCTCTGTTAACGAGCGCATCTGAAATATATTGTACTGACTTGTCACCCCATTGAGCACGCCAGCTATTTGTTCTCGTGTGACTTTTTGACCTTGTTTCAGTTTCAATAAAAATCGTGAGCCATTCAATGAAGAAGACATATATACGCGCATAGGAACTGATTGAATGCCTGGCATTTTTATGCCTTTTACAACGCCAACGATAGGCATAGAGAGGCCATCGCCAATATCAACTTTAATACCAATAACATCTCCCTCCGATGCTAGTGCATTGGCAAAGACATCATTAACAATAATATAGTTCTGCCCGCTTTTTACCTGTTGTTCAGTAAAATCATCACCAGCAATTAAAGGTTGTTTTATCATATTAAAGTACTGGTGATCGGCAGATATTCCTAACGGTGTGAAATTGCGATTTGTTGACCCCACAGTAATAGAAGTATAGCCAAATCCACCTAGTGGCGATGCCGATTGACTGACCATATCTACCTGTGGCAATGCCGCTACCTGCTCAGAAAATGCCCTCATTATCTGCACACTTGCATCGCGACTGACATTTTCTGTTGAGGGTGATGATAAATTTAAACTAATAATATCGCTTGTTTCAAAACCCAACGATTGATTAATTTTCTCTAAGGCACCTTGAAGCAAGTTTAAATTAACAAAAACCAATGTTGTAACGATAGCGACTTGGCTAGCAATAAGTAGACTTCTAATTTTTTTTGATACTTGTATTCCTGTTCCTTTACCACTGGATTGTAATGTTAAATTTAAAGCGTGATAACGGATCGTTCGGCAACTTATCTGCGAAAATATAAAAGTAAGTAATAAGGCAATCGTAAAACCGACAAAGACCATTCCCCCATTTACTATCAATTCATCGACACGAGGAAATTGTTGCCACAGAATTTCCTTTATCAAATAGACTCCAACCATAGCAACAATTAAAGCAACGATGATAGCTAGCAGCATCAAAACACCGATTTCAATAAATATAGCAATGAATAGGTCGCTTTTAGTTGCGCCAACTGCGGCATTTATAGCCAACTTCTGTTGTTGCTCAGCTACACGCGATATGAATAAATTGGAGAGATTAGTACAAGCAATTAATACTATCCCTAAAACACCGATCAGCAATAAATAAACAGTGTTAGCATATTCACCCAAAATAACCGTTTGAAATCCCTTTGCTTTTACGACGATATTCCAACCATTGAAAAAACTGTCATCTGCAACTTTTTCTTGCCAAATATCATTAACTAAAGGTGTTAATACTTGATTAATTTGCGTCTCAGATAACCTAGTATCGAGCTTGCCAATAAAATGTAGGCCATCATTAATATTACCCCATGAATCACGGATAAATTGCTCTACGGGGTTAAAATCCCAAGGAATAAAAATTTGATTTCTCACCCCCACCGCTGACAATTCAGGCTCCACAAAAGCTTGTGCAATAACCCCTATCACTTGAAAGCTAACGTTGTTAATAACTAGATTCTTTTCTAGAATCTGAGGATCGGCAGAAAATTCATTTTGCCAAGCATCATAGGACAATAAGGCCACGGGAATGTTAGTGTTTAGCGCTTCGCTTTGCTCAAATCGGCGTCCTAAAGCCATAGGAACATCTAACATTTCAAACCATTCGGGTGTCACATAAGCTGTTGCTATGGTTGGCTGCTCTAGCTCAGACGTTACAACATCTTCTCCATAAAAAACTAACGCTGATTCACGAAATATTGTTTGATTTTTATAAAGATGTAGTAAGCCAGGGTAAGTAAAGCTCGCCGCGTTAATCCCATCAACAGTATTATCACTAATGTGATGTTCAACTACATATAATTTATCTTGTTCTGGATACGGTAATGGTTTAATCAACAATGTATAAGTTAAGGTCAGCACACATAGTAAAGCACCAAGTGTAAAGCCCATGGTTGCAACAACACTAAAAACGAAGAACGGTTTTTTCTTAAGGCTTAAATAGGCGTGTTTAAGCTGATAGAGAAATAGATGCATGCCCGTAAATTCCTTATTCTACTCTTGGAGGTAATCGACTTTTTCCCATCGATGTACAAGTTATACAAAAGCCTAACAGCAGATAAACACTTATCTGTTGTTAGGGAGCCAATCATTTAGCACGTACGAGATAAATCAGTATTAATCACTGCCTCGTAACGAGTGAATGGCTGGTTTTTGAATATATTGACGCAACGGTATATAACAGGCGATAAAGGATATGATAGAAATCAATACTAATGTCAGCATATATAACGGCGCGAGTTCTACGCTGATATAATGAACCAAGCTACTGCTAAACCCGACATATAAGCCCAGTAAAATTAATACACTAAGGAAAACCCCTGCTATTATCGCCGCGGCATTATCTTTAAAAACTAGGGCGACAATGTCTTTACCTTTTGCGCCAATCGCCAACCTTGTACCTATTTCAAAACGACGCATTTGGCTGGAGTAACTCAATATTCCATATAAACCTAGGCCAGATAAAAACAAAGTTAAAATAGCCAATACCACGGTAGTTATTGCGGTTGTCATAGGAGCAAATAAACGCTCATTTTTATAATCTTCCAGCGATGACAAGCTAAATAAACTTAAACTTGGGCTAACCTCTTTTAGCACACTGATTAACTCCTCTCGCGATAATACTTGCTCTGTTTTCATTTTAATTAGCAGCATATTTCTCGCCAAACTTGCTGGTCGATAAAAGCGTGAAGTGGCTTTTTCTCGGCCAGGGATATTGATGCTTTTTACCACACCGATAATTCGTGTGCCATTATTGAATCTCATCCCTATTGCACTGCTATTAGGCGCTATCCGCTGTGCTAAAATGTCGTTAATAATCATCACGTCATTGTCATCTTTAATGTCTGCGGCAGTGAAACTTTCGCCAGCAATAATAGGCTGTTCAATGATATCAAAATATCTATCATCAACATCCTTTGAACCTGCTGTATAGCGCTTTTTCGAGGCATCATCTGTTAGCGCGGTAGTGCCAAAAATGGACGGGCGCATTCCTTGGCTGACATCAATAACTTTTGGCAAGTTAGTCAATTTTCGTTTCAATTCCGTTAATTTTGCAGCGCGAGAATCACCTGCAATGTTATTTAATGAGAGAACCACTGCCACAATGTTTTCCGTTTTATAACCTAAAGGTTGCGTGACCAAATCATTGGCATCTTTATATAACACGGCGTTAATAAAAATTAGCGATGTCGCTATTGCTATTTGACTACTAATTAGTATATTCCTGACCTTCTTAGAGACTTGAATGCCATTGCCTTTACCACTCGATTGCAACATTGAATTAAGCGAACGATAATTAATCATTGCTCGACATAAATAGGAGAAACATAATGTCAGTAGGAGTAGTAACACCAAAGAAGCAACGACAGAGAAACTATTTAAATTAAGCTCATCAACACGCGGCAAAAAATCCCCGAGATAATAAGCAAGAATATTAAATCCAATAAAGGTGAATATTTGCGCTACGACGATAGATAACAGCATAATAACGCTTATTTCCGCCATTATTGTGTGAAATAGCTGTTTTTTAGAAGCGCCTACTGCCGCTCTTATTGCCAATTGTTGCTGACGTTCAGCCGTTCGTGAAACAAACAAGTTGGCGATATTTGCACAAGCAATAAGCACTAAACCCAAGGCACCCAAAATTAACAAATAAACACTTTTTTCTCCATCAGCAACAATAAATGACTTTAACGAGCTAACTTCAATCCTGATGCCCCAATCTTTAAAAAATTCAGTACTGGCAACTTGGTTTTGCCAGTTATCATTGACTAAATTGGTTAATGTTTGATTTACTTGTGTGGTTGAGAAATTTGCGACAAGTTCAGGTTTTAGCTTACCAACAAAAGCTAAACCGCCGTCATCATTGCCCCACGCCAAACGTTGCTCCTCGCTAAAAGGATTAAAGTCCCATGGAACATAAACTTGGGTTTTGTAACCAGGGCCCGCTAACGGTAGCTCTATATTTTCTTTAGCCGTAACGCCAACGATACGATAACTTTTTCCACCGAAATCTAGCTTGTTTTCAAGAATATTATCTTGCCCAGCATATTCTTCCTGCCACATTTGATAGCTTATTATTGCAACGGGGTTATAACTGTTTGCTCTTTCACTTCTTTCAAAGGCTCTACCCAAAGCCAGCTTTGTCGCGAAAATATCAAACCATTGAGGTGTCACATAAGATATGGTTACCATAGGTTCGTCAGCTTTTGATGTCAGCACTGCCGCGTCAAAATACGATAATGCGCTTTGCGAAAAAGTCGCTTGGCTATTATACAAATGCATCAAATTTGGGTAAGT
The DNA here is from genome assembly GCF_057553355.1 of Colwellia sp. SU-HH01172. Lineage (NCBI taxonomy): Bacteria > Pseudomonadati > Pseudomonadota > Gammaproteobacteria > Alteromonadales > Colwelliaceae > Colwellia > Colwellia sp. SU-HH01172. Next base: position 219,061 of record NZ_BAAJMB010000008.1, read on the forward strand.
AAATGCACGACCATCTATTCTATTTTCATTACTGATCAATTGATGCTCAACACGGTAAAGCCTTTCTTGATCAGGATAAGGTAAAGGCTTAACTAGCATTACATACGCGAGCGTTAAAACACATAGCAAGGCCCCCAATGTAATCCCCATTGTGGTAACCACACTAAAAACAAACCCTGGCTTTTGCTTTAAGCTTAGCCATGCTTGTTTAATTTGATAAAAAAGTGAATTCATTATATTTACCTGCCTTTACTGAAAATACCTAGGGTAATTCAGTCATTTTTATTTACATTTACCAAAATTTATCGGTTGAACTTTGCGCTAATCATTAACCAGCTAATTTTGCTTGCGGGGCTTGTAAGATGGTGCCGTCAAGCAGCTGTATTTTTATTTTGGCCATATCCGCATATCGAGGATCATGAGTTACCATACAAATTGTTGTTCCCGCATCATTCAATTTTTCAAGTACTTCCATTACTAAATCGCCACTTTTTGAATCAAGGTTACCTGTCGGTTCGTCAACCAGTAATACCGATGGATTGGCGACTAAAGCTCGAGCAATGGCGACACGCTGTTGTTGGCCACCAGACAACTGATTCGGCTTATGGGACGTACGATGAGATAGGCCTACTTTTTCCAAGCAGTCAGTAACCTTATCTTTAATCGTTTGGTTATTCGGCTTTTCACTGTGATAGCGTAACGGTAGCGCGACATTATCAAAAACAGACAACTCATCGATCAAATTAAACGATTGAAAAATAAATCCAATTTTTGCGTTTCGTACTTCAGCGGCTTGATCTAGGCTCAACGCGGTAACATTAACTCCTTCGATTAAATACTCCCCTCCGGTAGCAACATCTAGTAAACCCATAATTGATAATAGTGTTGATTTTCCACACCCTGACGGGCCAGAAATGGATACATAATCGCCTTTGTTAACACTAAAGCTAATATCTTTTAAGGCATGAGTTTCTAGCTCTTCTGTTTCAAAGACTTTAGATATGTTTTTCATCTCTAATATTGCTTGTGACATTTTTATTCCTTTCTTTAAACTTTTAAATTATTGAAAAAATACTAGGGCGTGTTGACCTTTCATGTTTAATTTTTGTTCGAATTAAATGAGTTTTGCTCGAGACGCAAGGAGTGCAGCATAGTTATTCTCGACAACTGCTCCTGCGTTGTTCTAATTACCTGCATCCATGCAGGCATATGTAAATCCCTTGTAACAAAGAGCAAGGCGCATTTAAAAAAATCCGTAGGACAGCGTTTAAACTGCTGCAAAAGCAAACAGCAAAGATCAACACGCCCTAATTCATAATCAATCAATGGTAATTTGTTGACTTGCATAATTACTTAAATCTGAAATGATAAATCGGCTGTTTACTTGCGCACCTTCACGTATTTCTATAAATCGGCCAGTTTTTTCGCCAAATTTAACTAAGGTATTCGTTGCTAATGTTTCGTCTTCATTTAACTTATAAAGCGCTACACTTGTTTGAGCTTTAGCATTTGCCGGACGTTCAATGTAGTTAACATTTTTTAATGTTGCCGCGGTGATCTTGGCATCAATACTTTGTTGTGGCCGTGCACTTTTCGGTAATGACTTTGGTAAAGAGATTTCAACCTCAACGGTATTATCAGCAACAATTGGGTCAATTCTGACTACCGTGCCGGCAATTTTATCTTGCCGTGTATCAACCTCTACTTGCTGACCAATTTCCACTAACTGAGCCTGACTTTGCGGGACACGCACCAAAGCAATCAACTCAGTAACACTGCCAATAAGCGCAACTTCTTCACCTGGAGCCAAGCTTTGGCCAAGTTTGACAGAAAGCCTTTGCAATACTCCATCAAAACCCGCTTTAACATTCAGTTTATCTAATCGGTCTTGTGCAACATTTAGTTTTCCTTGCTGTTGCTTAACACGTTCTTGTTGAATGTTGATCCCCTCTTGGTGAACGAGAGATAATTGAGCCACTCTTTTGTGGAGTATTTTTATGCGTTTACTTAATTGCTTTTCATTCAGTAAGCTTTCTTTATACGTTAGCTCCGACACTATGCCGTCTTTAACCAGTTTTTCTTCGGCAATTCTTCTTAGCTTTGCGCTTTCAAAACTCGACTCTAATTCCGCTAATCGACTATCTTCATTTAGCAACTCTCTTTGTTGGTTAACTCTTAATTGTCTTAAATTTGCCTTTATCTGAGATAGTTCCTGTTGAGCATTTTCTACTTGCTGCAATAATTCAGGATTCGCTAGCTTCACAATAATACTTTCTTTTGAAACAGCCGCACCTGGCTTCAAAATGATCTCTTGAACTGTTGCACGTGTGAGTGAAGTGATCAGTTGGAGCTTATCAGATGTTAACTTGCCATAACCTTCAACAGTCACATCAATATCGCCTTTTTTTACCGTGGCAAATAGTAGGTCTTTCTTGGCTAAACTCACCATGTTAAGCGTTGATTTCGCAAATACAATCAGTGTAATAATCAGTAAAATGCCAATAACTAGCGCTAAATTCTTCGGGCTAGCAAGCTTATTTTTTACCTTTTTCTTCACAATATCCATAAAACAATCTTTCAATTCAATATCACCTAATCTTTTACATTGCGATTCTCATACCAAAATTTAAATATATTAAAAACAACAACATAATTAACAAGCAAGTTTAAAAACAGACAAAAAGTCCGATATCGAACTACAAAAAGTTCACTATCGGACTTTTATTGATTTAATTTTAAACAACTAAAGTATTTTCTATTAAGCCAAATTAGGCACAATATTAGAGCATTAAGTAAAAACTTATGGCGAGATAATTTTCTTTTTTAGTTCGACGTTAACATCTGCATTGCCATTGTACTTTTCTAATGAAAAGGTAAAAGGTGAGATGAATTCTAGCTAGCGTGCAAAGCCACGAAAAGAAGGTACAACATCAGGAGACCGATAAATAGTAAAGATAAAAGTAAGCCAAATACTTTAACAGCTAGGTCGGATATCTAAGCTTTAAATTGGGATAGGCAGAATGATCATAACAGTAACGCCCTGTTTTTCATTATTATGTAATTCCAAAACACCATGATGTTGTTCAATAATACTGCGACAAAAACTAAGCCCAATGCCTTGTCCTTGAGGCTTAGTGGTATACAAGGGCACAAAAAGGTTTTCTAAGTTATTAAAACCATGCCCGTCATCAACCACATCGATAACAATAAACTGTTCTTGTCGATCAAAGTGCAACGATACATTCTTTGCGCCAGCCTCCTGTGCATTCTTGATTAAGTTGATCAGCACTTGTTCAAAAAACTCACCATCAGCCCACACTTTGTCAGCCGTACCTGTGATACTAATGTTAAGGCCTTCATACATATTGGCGACTGACTTAATGACATGCTCTACCGACAACCATTGGCAATTCAACTGATATTGTTGAGATAGTGACGAATAGCGACTTACAAAACTTTGTAGGTGACTACAACGTTCAGTGATGACATTTAACACCCTCCTATCACGTTCATTGTCTGCTTTATCTAACAAGGTTTCTGCCATCGAAGAGACTGGTGTTAAGGAATTGCGAATTTCATGAGTCAATACTCTTATGATCTGCTGCCAAGCGTTCAGTTGGTTTTCACGAAGCGCAGACTCTATATCAATAAATACCAACAATTGATGGGTTTGCCCATCGTCTATGAATTCACTTTTTCTTATTTGCCACCTTTTCCGTAAAGAGTCGTCCAAAAACTGCCAATGATTATCAGCTAATTCTAAGCCCAAAAATTCAGCAGACGCATGTCGTAACATCTGCCACGGCCGCTTAAATAAATGAGCAAATGCTTCATTACCGAAAACCAATTGTTGTTTATGGTCAAACACTAAAATAGGTGCCTCTAATTGGGCAATCAATTGATAAACTAAAAAAGCTTGTTGATCGTAATGGGATTTTTGTTGTTGTAACTGTTCACTTAATTTTTTGAGTTGCACATGGAATTCTTTGACTTTACCGCTACTAAAAGATGATTTAGCAAATTGGTTATAATCTTCTTGGGCGATAGCGTCAAGATGCAAAGTAGCTCGAGTAAACGCTTTAAGCACGCGAGTTTTTATACTGGCATTAAACCATAAACAGGCCAATACCAGTAAAAGCTCTCCTAACAGAATCCACTGCCACTTAAGCTCAATTTGCCAAGCCCATAATGCAAAAAATAAGGCTGTCGGCAAACAAAACCATAACAGTTTAAATTGTAGATAACGTTCTAAGGAGTTAGTTTTGAATAAGGCCATGTTTCTCGATTCGTCTATACATTGAAGATTTAGTAAGACCTAACAATACGGCCGCTTTGGGTATATTGTTATGAGTAGTTTTCAATGCTTGTTTAATCAGAGTAATTTCCGCTTTCTCTAATGTCATTAATGGCAAGGTATTCGTACTAGGTCTATTTGATAAGTGCAGGTCATCCAGTGTTATTTCATTATCTTCCGCTAACAATAATGCCCGTTCAATCAAATGCGAGAGTTCTCGAATATTCCCTGGCCAATGATAGGCGATCAATGCATCCTGTGCTTCGGTGCTTAAGGTTTTATGGTTACGTTTATATTTAAGGCTAAATTTAGTAATAAAAAACTCAGTCAGCGGAATAATATCTTCACTACGTTCTTTTAATGACGGCACTCTAAATTCAATGGTATTTAAACGATAGTATAAATCTTCTCGAAAGAGTTCATTATCAAATAACTCGCTAAAGTTGCCATTGGTCGCCGAAATAATCCGAATATTCGATTTTTTTGTTTCGCTAGAACCTAAGACTTCATACTCGCCACTTTCCAGCACTCGCAATAATTTTGCTTGCTGTGACAAAGGGATATTAGCTATTTCATCAAGAAATAAAGTTCCCTTTTCAGCCAGTTCAAAACGGCCAATACGGGCAGTTTTCGCATCGGTAAAAGCCCCTTTTTTATGGCCAAACATTTCACTTTCAAAAAGTGATTCTGAAATCGCCCCCATATTAACTGAAATTAATGCTTCTGCTTTCCGCAACGACTGCTGATGAACGCTACGCGCTAAATCACTTTTCCCCGTGCCATTGTCACCTGTTAATAAAATACTAACGTCAGTATTCGCCACCGCCGCTATTTTTTTTAACAATTTAACCATACATGCAGATTGCCATTGATACTCTTCATTACCCGTATCTATTAATTGCTGCTTTAGCTGAGTGTTTTGTTCTTGCAACGTATTGTAATTTAACTGCTGTTCAATAACGTGTAATAGTTGTTTGTTACGCCAAGGTTTTTCAATAAAATCGGTCGCGCCAAGTTTCATCGCTTTTACCACGAGATCGGTATTAGACCATGCCGTCATGGCTATTCTGGGGATCGAAGTTTGCACTGACTGCAACCATTTTAAAAATGCTAAGCCTTCTTCGCCGGATGAAGTATCTAATGCGTAATTCATATCCAACAATATCAAAGAAATATCTTTTTCTTTCAATAATATTTGTGCCACTTGCGGGTTTTCAGCTTCAAATACCTCGTAGCCATTATCTTCGAGTAGAATCGTTAAACTCAAACGAATATCAGGACGATCTTCCACAACTAAAATACGGGGCATTTAACTAAAACCTTTGCAATAAACTAAGTGATATGAGCGCCATGTTAGCCTATATCTCAATTTAAACGGACTAAAACTTAAGAAGATTTAGATAGACAGTACTCAATATCAAATACTTCGATTGTTCAACACTGTCTAACTCAACCTCAATAAAAGACGGTAATGTTATAAACTTACTCGCCTTTATTACTGCCGCCGATATTTGGCGCATGCTGGATAATACGGTCAGCTAAACGAGAAAAAGGTAAACTCTGCAACCATACTTTGCCATGACCCGATAGCGTAGCAATAAATAAGCCTTCGCCACCAAATAGCATACTTTTCAAGCCTTTAGTCATTTCAATATCGTAATCAATACCGTCACTAAAACCAACTAAACAGCCAGTATCTACACGCAAAACTTCGCCGTTTAATTCTTTTTCAATAATCGTTCCGCCAGCGTGCATAAAGGCCAAACCATCACCTTCAAGCCGCTCGAGAATAAAACCTTCACCGCCAAAGAAGCCACTGCCTAAACGCTTATTAAAAGTAATATCAATTTTTGTCCCTAGTGCTGCACATAAAAATGCATCCTTCTGGCAGGTGACACCACCACCAATTTCAGCAAGATCAACACCAATAATTGAGCCGGGATAAGGGGCAGCAAATGCCACCGTTTTTCGCTCATGGTGATGATTGGAGAAATGGGTCATAAAGACTGACTCACCCGTAAGCATGCGCTTTCCTGCGGAAAATAACTTGCCCATCACACCTTGGTTTGCATCCGAGCCGTCACCCATTTTAGTTTCAAACTCTATCCCATCTTCCATGTAATTCATTGCACCAGCTTCCGCTATAACGGTTTCACCCTGATCTAACGTTACTTCGACGAGTTGCATCGACTGACCAATAATTTGAAAATCTATTTCATCACTTCGCATCTTAATTCCTTATTTTATCTACGGACTGTTTACTTACTAATGTATGTTTAAATGTTCGACGGCTGTAATTGCTGATCCAGTACATCAGGCCCCCTAGGTAATGTATGGCCATTAATAACAACATTTTCGTGGTTATAAGACTGAATATGCTGGGTATTAATAACATAAGATCGTTGCAATCGAATAAAGTTCTCTGGCAAAGCTGCTAAACTCGATTTTAAAGAACAATAAACCACTATTTTTTCTCCATTGGCCAAGAAATAACTCACATAATTTCCCATGCTTTCAATATAGAGTATTTGTGACGCTTTAACGTGGTGAACTCGGCGATTAGCTTTTAAGGTCAGTAACGAGTCACTCGTTTGCCGTTCGTTGTTATTTTTATGGTCTCTTAAGCTTGCAACTTTTTCGCGCTCAATAAAATACAATTGTAAAATTTTTAACGCTGCAACAAATACTATTGTGCTATTAACCAATACTATGTTGCGTACTAAGCTTGAAAAGTCGAGTAAGTTGCTGTTGTTATTTAATAATAATTGCTGATAAAAATAATGATCAAAAACCCGAAGCAAGCAACCTGAAACAATAAGCAACACTGCATAACTAACAAAAAACTTCTGAAATTTTCGTTGTAATAAAAAGTTAGGCAGTAACCAATAGATCATCGCATATACCGCCATCATTCTGAGTGGCAGTAAAATAAATTCCAGATAAAAAGAGGCATACAGTCCAATATCTTTTTTAAGCCAAATTAAGCTAAAAGCAAGATAATAAACCAGCCAAAAAATTACATGGCTTAATGGCCTAGACCCAAAAAGATAACAGGCTTGGCTGTGTTGTTTAACATTACCATCAATTTGGAAAAAGCTAATCATGAAAACCTATACTTTCAAATAAAAACCTTAAGTGTTCATATAAATATATAACAAAATAAATAACTTAACGATTACATTTAACCTTAAAAGTAAGTGTTTCATCTCACATAAAGGTTAATTGTTATATGAAAATTTCAGCAAACTATACCCAAAAAGTTAAAGCGATAATTCTCTACTCGTTAGTAATCGTTAACATTAGTCATTATTCCTTTTCAAGTGTTTACGCTGCTCAATCGCTAACAACAACCCAAGTTAAATTATTAAATAGCCAAAAAGAACTCAAGCGGCGAGCACACTGGCAAGCAAAATTCTCAACTGTAGCGCTAAATAACAAATCAAGTCTTGGTAAAAAAATTACTCAACTCGATAATACTAGCCCACTCTACCTTTCAGGTTTACGCAATGGCGATATTATCCAGAGCATAAACAACAAAACATTCCTTATTAATGAAGATTGGTACGATGCAACAGATGCCCTTGTTGCAGACACAAACTATAAAATTAGCTACCTGAGAAACAATGAAATACAACTTACTAATGTGCAATTTCCTCCACTGGCTAAGGAGCATTACCAAAATTTAGCAAGCTATTATCAAACAATAGAAAACCCAAACGGCATTAAACAACGTGTCATCATTACTAAACCGAAATCAAATGCGCCACAACCAGCGATATTGATTATACAAGGCTTAAGCTGCTCCAGTATCGAGTTATTACCTTCACGAAAATCCAACTACAGTCGCTTATTAAAAACTATTGTGACAAAAAGCGATATGGTGGTTATGCGAGTTGAAAAACCAGGACTCGGCGACAGTGAGGGCAACTGTTCACAAACAGATTTCAACACAGAGCTTGCTGGCTACGAAGTCGCTCTTAAATCATTAAAAGCACTACCTTATGTTGATGCAGAAAAAATTCTTATTTATGGCAACAGTATGGGTAGTGCTATCGCGCCTTACCTCGCAAATAAGTACCAAGCAAATGCCGTTATTGCCGATGGTACTTTCTTTCGCTCTTGGTTTGAACATATGCTTGAAATTGAGCGTCGCATCAAAAGTATGCAAGGCCTTTCTGAAAGTAAAATAAGTCAGCAAATGAATACAGCCTATATCCCTTTGTATTACGGCATGCTGATAGAAAAGAAAAGTTACCAACAACTCATTGATGAAAACCCTGCCCTTGTTCAATACAACTACCATGGGTTAAACCATATGTACGGACGCCCGATGAGCTATTATCACCAACTGCAAGATTTTGATTTTTCGGGTCAATGGCAAAAACTAACTGTCCCAGTAAAAATTCGTTGGGGCAGCAATGACTGGATCATGTCAGAAGCAGATAACGACATGATAATGCGAATATTAAAGGCGGAAAACAATACGCAGGCCGAGCTACATAAATACCCTGGACTCGATCACTGGAGCACTATTCACGTATCGGCAAAAGATTCATTTAGCGGTAAGCCTGGTGTTTGGGACGAAAACATTGGCCTACAAATTGTCGAGTGGGCCAAAAATCTTAACCTTTGATAAAACTACTAATTTCCATAAGCAGATCTACCTTATTGAAATTATTTTTTACATTTGTTTACTGAACATTTTAAGTTGGACACTGTCTATAATCGTTGCTTGTATGCTAAAAGCACATAAATTTAGTGTATGTAAAAATAAAAATCAGGAAGTAAGCATGAAAAAAATCATCAAATTAATAACCGGGTTAACAACAACGCTGTTACTTGCCGTCGTATTTAACAGCCAAGCCATGAAATTTGAAGAAGGAAAACACTATACCGTTGTTGCAGAAAAGAAAACATCCTCACCAGAGCTTAGTGAATATTTCTCTTATTACTGCCCGACTTGTCGCGCTTATGAACCCTATTTAGATGGCTTTAAAAAGGTAATGCCTGCACAAGCCAAATTCAATAAAGTGCATGTTGACTTCATGGGCCATACTTCTGAAGAAGTACAATTTATGCTCAGCAAAGCGTTGATTGTTGCTGAAAAAACGGGGATAGATGACAAATTCTCTGCCGCTGTTTTTAAATACCTACAAACCGATAGAGCAACCATTTCCAATGAAAAAGACATTCGTAATATCTTCGTTTTAAGTGGCGGAGATGGCAAAAAATTTGACCAAGGTATGAAGAACTTTTCGGTGATCGGTCAGGCAAAAAAAGAGAAAAAAGTACAAGACAAACTATCGAAAAATCGCCAGCTTACCAGCGTACCTGCCATGGTAGTTAATGGTAAGTACTTAATTGACAGCACATCACTCGACAGAAACAATTTCTTTGCTGAATATAATCAGTTAGTAGCCTACCTATTTACCCTTTAACTACCTATCACCAAAGCCCTAAATAGCTCAAAAAATTTAGGGCTGTCATTTTTCTAATAGATAATAACCATTATTTGCATATTGCCCCCCCGCCATAATTTATTAACTTAGCTCTGAAGCTATTTTTTAGAAATGACAAGAGTATACCTGCTATTCAAAAACGAACATCAGCTCTTCAAAACCGAACAAGTCTATATACTTCCTAACAGTGAAAAATAAATTAACCAATTGTTAAATATGGACTTTTAACTTTTGGTACAAATATTTCAATACCGTATTCAACATTCATCAAGAATACTGACCATGAAAATTGAATTACAACAAAAAACACAATGGAAAAAATGGCTAGCACTTACTCTTTTTGTACTTTCCCTTGCTTATGCTGCCCATGCTGTAACAAGCACTAACAGCAAAACCATCATGGCAAACGAAATTACATTACAAACAGTACAAACGGGTCCGGTTGACATATATAGCAATGCCTATGGCGAATTTGCCTCAGCACGGGAGCGATTACTAACTGCGCCAGCACTAGGGAAAGTAGCTGAGATCATTGTTCGTCCCGGCACTAAAGTTAGCGCAGACACCATTATATTAACACTTTCTAACCCTAAGCTAGAGCAAGAAGTGAGTCAGGCACGAGGAGAATTAGCGCAATTAGAGGCACAACGAGAAGCCTTTAAATATGAGCAGCAAAACGAACGACTAAACTACCAAGGTCGCATTGCTGATATTGAAGCTGAAATCGAGAAAGCTAAGCTAGAATTATCAGTTAATGAGAACTTAATGACCTTAGGTGTGGCATCAAAAATTGAACTACAACGAGCAGAACTTGCGGTAAAACAGCAGTCGAAACGTCTTAACTTCGAAAAAAAGAAATATCAGCAATTCATTGATATGCAAAGCTACCAGTTGACTCAACGCAACATTACTGTGACTCAACAACAAGCACAGCTGTCTTTACTTGAGGAACAACTCGGCGATATGCAAGTTAAGGCGGGTATCGCCGGCTCATTACAAAATTTAGCAGTGGAACTTGGTCAAAGCGTACAGCTAGGTGAATCATTGGCAAAAGTTGGCAGCGACCAACAATTAATTGCCCGACTACGTTTACCGCAGCATCAAGCCGATCAAATAGATATAAACGCTCCAGTAATTATTGATACCCAAAAAGGAAAAATTGCTGCCCACATTACTCGCATTGAAAGTGTGGTCACCAATGGCTCTGTATTAGCAGAAGCCATTATCGACGGTGAGTTAACATCAAATGCAAGACCATCTCTTACTATCTCAGCACAGGTTTTTGTTAAGCACCAAACAGACGCCACTTTTATTAATCAAGTGTCGGGCATCAGACCCCAAAGTAAGCAGTCGGTTTTTGTAAAAACGGCAGAAAACACCTTAAGCCAGCGCGATGTTAGCTTTGCTGAGCTTTCACAGGGGCGATTAGTCATTACGGGTGGTTTAACGTCAGGAGATGAAATTGTCAGCAGTGACACCTCCAAATACAGCCAATTTCAACAGTTAACAATCGAACACTAACGTTTGTTGAGCTTTAAAGCTCAACAAACCTAACTAAAACAACAAAAATACGATATAACGTACAGGGTTATATAAGGAAATCTAATGAAAGCAGTCGTAGAAATAAAAAATATCCATAAGCACTATGATGGTCAACAGATCGAAACCCATGCATTACAAGGAGTTTCTCTAACCATTAACCAGGGTGAATTTGTAGCAATCACTGGACCTTCCGGTTGTGGTAAATCTACCTTGTTATCAATCATGGGCTTAATGGATACCGCCAGTGAAGGTGACTATAAAATATCTAATATTGATACTCGCGGACTAAAGGTCGATCAAAGAACGCAGATCAGAAATCAACATATAGGTTATGTTTTTCAATCATTCAATCTTATCGACCATTTAACTGTTTTTGACAATATCGCGCTACCACTAGAGCATAGAAAAACAAGCAAAGCTGAAATTAAACAGCGTGTCGAAAAAGTGCTATCACAAGTTGATATGTTGCACCGTAAAAATTACCGACCAAACCAGCTTTCTGGCGGTCAACAACAACGTATCGCCATTGCCCGTGCCTTAGTGGGCAACCCTGATCTGATTTTAGTTGATGAGCCAACCGGTAACTTAGACAGCAAAAATGGCGATCAAGTGATGGCATTACTAGAAAAACTTAATGCTGACGGCGCCACTATCGTAATGGTGACTCACGACAGTCGCTATTCTCGCTGTGCCAGCCGACAAATTCAGCTTTTGGATGGAAAAATTGTTTCACAAATCAATAGCGAAAAGAATTTACAGGGGGTTGCATGAGCTTAATTAAAAAATCGCTTGTTAGCGGTATCGCCCGAGTATTTTCTCTGCCTAAATTGAGCATTCCCTTAATTCTAACTTTAGGTTTAACATTAGGTGCGGTATTAAGTGTCATTGCCATTTCTTCCACCCTATTGTATCAACCATTAAAAGGCGTAAAGAACGAAGCGCAATTGCAAACTTTCGAGTTGAACTTCAAACCATCAAAAGTACTAAGCATTTCCTATTGGAATATGAGAAGGCTGGCATCATTTCAAGAAACCTTTCCTGATTTAGGTGAGTGGGCAGGCATTTCGCCGTCAGAGCAAGATATTACTATCGACAATGTTGTTTACCCAACCACACAATATAATGCCTCAAATAATATTCTAGACGTTTTAGGCACTAATTTAATATTAGGCGACAATACCACTAAAGCGGCACCTGAAAAATATGTTTGGATATCAGAAAGCTTATGGCAGTACGCGTTTTCAGGCGCTAAATCTGCACTAGGTAAGCAACTAGAAGTTAACAATCAGTCTTATATTATTGCAGGCATCGTTGAAGATGTTATGTCAGTGACGAGTAACGACGTGATACTTCCACAACAAATCTGGTTTATTACCGACTTAAAGGCGACTTTGTCTGAGCCTGCAGATGTCGGAGCTATTAGGAATGATCTTAGCTATTTAGTTAATAAAAGCGCCAGCGGTACCATAACCCTGCCAAGCCAAGCGCAAACTGAACAATGGCTACTCGACTACGTTAAAGACAACATTAACAACGACAATCTGCAAGAAACATTAAATTTCATGGACAGCATGAATAAGGTTGTTAGAACAGCTCCCTACCGTAGTAATCTACTCGGAGATACCGAAGATCTTATTGTCGCGCTGTTTTTCGCTGTATGCGGCTTACTATTTATGGCGACACTAAATTTATTAAACTTATTTATCGCTCATTATCAAAGTCGCACCAAAGAATTCGCCATTCAAATCAGTCTCGGTGCCAGTTTATTTAAAGTTAGAGTGTTAGTTTTCTTAGAGAATTTACCAAGTTTTCTACTGGCTGCGATAGTTGGCTTACTTGTCGCCGGCTGGGCAATTAAAAGCTTACCGCTAATTGCTGGTGATAGCCTGCCTATGATTGACGATATAGGTATTAATACCCCAACCATTTTAATATCACTACTGATCATCCTTGTTTTAAACATCTTATTTAGTGCCTTATCACTGGTTGATATTAATAAGCATGCAATTGCTGATAACCTCAACAGCAGCGGTAAAGGCATTCAAGCACAAAGTAACCAATGGCTGAGTAAAGTGTTAATGGTTTCTCAGTTATCTATCGCGTCTGTGTTATTAACGGCTTCAATTATGGTGGCTCTACAAAGTTATCAATCTGTCTATCGGGATGTCGGCTATGAACTGGGTAATAGTTACAGTATTGAATTATTCATTAACGATGAAGAATGGCGTGAGCAACTAACAGCAGATACTGACAACTACCACGACAGTGAAATGAATCGCTTATTAACCGACATTGCTGCCGTTATTGAAAATAAAGTGGCTAACAGCAAGGTTATCGTCAACTCTAGCGCACCACTATCTAATGAAATAAGGTTATCAGGCTACCGCTCAGAAGAAAATGGTGGCAAACGTATCACGTATCAAATGAAACCTTTAAGTGCTGAGTACTTTAATACTTATAAAATTCCATTACTTGCTGGAGCCAATTTAACGCAGGCACAAATTGATAACGACGAGAGTCGCATTGTTATTGATGAAAACATGGCAAAGGCACTATTTCCTGATTTAACTTATCAAGAAATCATTGGTAAAACTGTGGCACTAAATAGAGGAGAAGATGCCATTCAGCCAATTATCAATGGTATTAGCGGTAATACTATTAGCCGAACAGGTATTACAGAGGCATTAGCTTTCCCAGCTGTTTATTCACATCGAATAAATAGTGCGCTAATAAACTTTGCCGTGATGATGCCTGATGGTCAAACCATCAGTGCAGAGATGTTAGAAGAAGAATTAACGCGCCAATTTCCACGTTTAGGTAATTTAACGGTGCGTTCTCTCGAAGATATTTGGAATGAACAAACATTAGAGCAGCGCCTCAGTATGTGGATTGTCGTTATTATGACATTACTGACCTTATTTCTAGCGGCAATTGGTGTTGCAGGGTTAACACAAATGACCACCAATCAGCGCAAGTATGAATTAGCTGTGCGTATGGCAACGGGCGCTAAGCAAATGAAGTTGGTTGGCTTTATTTTAAAAGATGCGTTATGGATGTTACTCATCGGCTTAGGTTTAGGCTTTGTCATTTCTGTTTTTGTCTACCAAGCTTTAGAGCAACAATTAGAGATACTGCCAGCATTTAACTGGCTAGCCATGTCGAGTTTAGACATAAGTTTAATTGCTATTGTTGTTTTATCGGTAATTACACCAGCGTGGCGCGTAATTAGCACAGATCCTATGCAAGCTTTACGTGAAGAATAGTGACAACAGCTATGAGTTATTCATAGCTGCTTGAACACAGTTAAATTTATCCTGTACACTCGTCGGCTGAAATGCCTTCGAGTACAGTTATAATTAAGGAACATTTTGAATACAACTAAGCCACAAGCCACTATTTTAATTGCCGATGATGACGAAGATATCCGTCTCGCGCTTGAATTATTATTGTCTGCCAATAACTACAAAACCATAGAAGCAGGCACTGCAAAAGAAGTGATTATTGAAAGTGAACGACAAAAGCCAGATCTGATTCTACTCGACATGAACTTTAGCCGCGATACTACGAGCGGGCAAGAAGGTTTAGCCATTCTTCAGCAACTAGAAAAAAGTAATATACCGGTTATTTTAATGACCGCTTGGGGCAGCATTGAATTAGCCGTAAAAGGTTTGCAACAAGGCGCTTGTGATTTTATTGAAAAGCCGTGGCAAAAAGAAAAGTTACTTAATAGTATTGAGCAGCAACTAAACTTTGCACGTATCAAACAAGAACACCAAGGCTATCGACAACTTTTAAGTAAAGGCCAACAGCAAAATCTACCGACAACAGATCAGCATTGGGTTTGTCAGTCGCCCGCCATGCAAGCTATTGAGCAGTTGATCAAGCAAATTGCCCCCACTGATGCCAACATACTGATCTTGGGTGAAAATGGCACAGGAAAATCAGTTTTAGCAGAGCGAATTCACCAGTTGTCATCACGTAGCAGTCAGCCGCTAATTTCTGTCAACATGGCTGCTATTCCGGACAACTTGTTTGAAAGTGAACTATTCGGTCATCAAAAAGGCGCATTTACTGACGCCAAGCAACAACGAGTTGGCCGCTTTCAACTCGCCGATCAAGGCAGCCTATTTTTTGATGAAGTAGGTTCACTACCGCTAAATTTACAGCCGAAATTATTACGGGTATTAGAATCAGGTCAGTATGAAATATTAGGCTCAAGCCAAACCCAAACCGCTAATGTTAGACTGATCAGCGCCACCAATGCCGATCTTAATCAACTGGTGGTTAATGGCGACTTTCGTCAAGACTTGCTCTACCGGCTTAATACCTTAGTGATCACTTTACCGCCATTGCGCGAACGCTCGGCAGATATTCAAGCTTTAGCTGAGAATTTTATCGAAAGCTTTAGTAAAAAATATCACAAACCCAAGTTAACGCTCGACAGTCAGGCAATAGCAAAACTTAAAAGCCATCATTGGCCGGGTAACATTAGAGAGTTGGGCCATGTAATCGAGAGAGCCGTGCTATTAACAGTGGAAGATGTAATATCGACACAAAACCTACTACTTGATGCTAATACAAACGCAAATAATGAGGTAATGCTGCAACCTTTAGAAACAGCCGAACGTATGTTGATTGAAAAAGCCATGGCAACCACTTCAGGTCATGTTATTGAAGCCGCTAAGTTATTGGAAATATCACGTAACGCCTTGTACCGACGCTTAGAAAAATTTAACATAAAGTTTGATGCTAACCAGTAAATTAAGGATAAATCTTTGAGTCATGAAAAGTGGCTAATCACCGGACTAAGCCTGACGGTAGTTACCCTTTTATCCTTAATTGCTGCACTGACTTGGCAAATGGCCTGGAGTACGCTTGCCATAACAACCTTAGTCTTTGTTTTAAGCTATCCGTTAATCTGGTTAGCTTGGCGTTGTTACCATTTTTGGTGCCAGACCATAATGCAGTTAACGACGTATACCCAAGTGTTAAGAGAGAATGAAGCTAACCTTTCCTTTAAAAAACAGCATCCTGACAACTTATTATTAGAGCTACAAAAAGAAATACATCAATTAGCCACCAAGCGTTTAGCTAAAAACAAAGAACAGCAAACACTTAATCATGTGCTCAGCAATATTTTAGATGCATGGCCAATTCCTGTTTGCTTATTTGATCAGCAATTAAAGCTGTTATATCGAAATGAGGCAATGAATCAACAAATTGCCCAACCAATGTTAGTAAATAGTTCCGCGAAGTCGTTGGGGTTTAGCTTAGAGAACGAGCAATTGCAGCATGAAAAATTTAATGATAAATGGCAAAGCCAAACCATTAGTTATCAACTCAATAATAACAGCCAAGAAAAACAGTGGCTATTTACCTCAATCAATATTTCGCCCTTGTTGAACCAACAACAAAGTCATAATCAACAAAGCTTAATTCGGGTATTAAGTCACGAACTACGCAATTCGCTGACTCCTATGTATTCAATGACAGATACTTTGCTATGCGCTGAACAATTAAACGAAGCGCAAACCCGTAAAGTGCTAAGCCGAATTCAGCAGCGCAGCCAACGTTTGTTAACTTTCATTAGTGAATATAGCCAATTGACACAACTACCTATACCTAAAACAAGTTGGTTTTCATTTACTGAGTTGTTAGATGAAGCAAAAGCCATGATAGACGCTACGGCTTGCCAAATATCAATGCACGGCAATGAACAATGTTTTGGTGATCGAGCGCAATTAACACAAGTAATGATAAATATTTTGAAGAATGCTGAGCAATGCCAAGCGAGCATTGAAGTAAAGGTTAATGTTTATTATCAAAATGACGAGCAAGTTATAGAAATTAATGACAATGGCCCTGGCTTTGCCAACCTCGACAATGTACTAACACCATTTTACACCACCAAAAATGACGGCTCTGGCATCGGCTTAGCACTTTGCGTTGAAATTATACATAACCACGGTGGTCAATTTTCAGTGGCTAATAACGACGCTGGTGGCGCAAAAATATTAATGAATTGGCCACTAAAATAATAGCCAACTTATCATCAACATTATCTTAGCGTCGACGCTGTCGATTAGGTCTTGCTTTACTTTTATCGCCAAAGGCTTTCTGCCTGCCCTGCTTCTTTTGTTTACCTAAAGTATTTTTACGAGTAGAGGTTTCCGTTTTGGTGAGATCAGGTTCATAGCCAGGCAACCATTGCTGCATTAAGCGAGAATCAAGCACCTCTTCTACCGCTTCGAGTAACCATGTTTCTGATGGGCTCATTAAAGAAACCGCTAAACCATGGTTACCGGCACGACCAGTACGGCCAATACGGTGAATATAGTCTTCAGCAATATAGGGTAATTCGTAGTTAATCACGTAACGTAAATCACTTATATCAATACCACGCGCAGCAACATCCGTAGCCACTAACGCCCGAGTTTTACCTGCTTTAAATTCAGCTAGCGCTTTATCACGCGCGCCTTGTGATTTATCACCATGAATTGACTGGGTCTTAATACCGTCTTTACACATTTCTTTTGCAAGCGCATCAGCACCTTGCTTAGTACGAGTAAAAATAAGCACTTGCTGCCAGTTTTTTGAGCCAATTAAAAACGAGGTTAACTCGCGCTTTCGATCGCTATCAACGGTATAAACTACCTGCTCAACTTTAGCTGCAGCAGTATTTCGTTCACTGACTTCAATCAGCTCAGGTTCGTTCAATAAGGTTTTACTGAGTTTAAATATCGCGTCATCAAAAGTCGCTGAAAATAAAAGTGTTTGCCTTTCAGGTGGTAGTCTATTTAAAATTCTATCAATTTCATCTTTAAAGCCCATATCTAACATTCTATCGGCTTCATCAAAGACGATGGTTTCAAGATCAATCAATAAAACACTGCCATTAATAATATGGTCTAGCAGACGCCCCGGCGTAGCAATCAGTACGTCAGCACCTTTTTCTATTGCCGCGATTTGTGGTTTAATGCTAACACCACCGTACGCAACCGCAATATTCAGCTCAGTGTTCTCCGCATAGCGAACAAAGCTTTTGTAAACTTGTTGTGCAAGCTCACGGGTTGGCGTTAACACCAATGCTCGTATTGGCCTGTGCGCAGGAATATTTTCGCTTAA
Source organism: Colwellia sp. SU-HH01172 (assembly GCF_057553355.1). Classification (NCBI taxonomy): domain Bacteria; kingdom Pseudomonadati; phylum Pseudomonadota; class Gammaproteobacteria; order Alteromonadales; family Colwelliaceae; genus Colwellia; species Colwellia sp. SU-HH01172. The sequence goes on from NZ_BAAJMB010000008.1 coordinate 237,481, forward strand.
GCGCTGCAAAATAGGTAAGGCAAACGCAGCTGTTTTTCCGGTACCAGTTTGTGCACCCGCCATAATGTCTTTATTGGCTAAAATTACCGGTATCGCTTGTTGCTGAATCGGCGTTGGTTGTTCATAACCCAAGGCTTTGACAACATCGGTTAACGACTTATTTAAGGCTAAAGAAGAGAAACTCATCAAGGCTTATCGCTTCTTATTTGATTGTTGCTGCTTAAGATCATGCTCAAGCTCGTCAGGGTAATAAATCAGCCCCTGTTCATTCTGACTTGGAAAAACCACGATAGCGAGCTCATCATCTGCTAGACCATGCGTCCAACGACTAAACCACTTGTTTAATGAGATAGCCTCAGGCTGACAGGTTTGCCAGTCATCGGTTGCCCAAGCTTCAGCAAATTCTTGATTAGGCCATACCGGTACACAATCTTCTTCCTCAGTATTAAGCATCACACAACCATGCTCATCGGTTAGTATCCACAGCTGATTGTTAGCAACAGCTTCCTTGAAAAAGTAAGTTGCACGTTCGGCATCATCCATTTGCAATATTTGCTTAACTTGAGTTTGCTCTAACACAGTTTTTCCTATCAAAAATGACCATTCATTCGAAGATGTCTATTCTACAAAAATTTGCATCTCTTCGCCGATTTGTTTACGCATTTCCATCAGTTTTTTCGCACTCTCATGTTGCTTTATGTCTGCGTCTGTTTCCGGCAACCATTGTGGTACGCTCTCAGATTGACCATTTTGATCAACTGCAACCATGATCACAATACAATGTGTGGTTAGTCGACGGTTTAACGATTTAGGATCACAAGCATTTACTTCTAACGCAATATGCATAGAAGAATTTCCGGTATAGATAACTTTCGCTTCAACTTCCACTAAACTGCCAACATGGATAGGGGCGACAAAACGAATGCCACCAGCATAGGCAGTAACACAATAACGTCCGCTCCAGCCCGCCGCACACGCATAGGCAGCTAAATCAATCCATTTCATTACCGCACCACCGTGAACTTTACCACCAAAATTTACATCTTGTGGTTCAGCTAAAAATCTTAAGGTGATATCGCGTTGTGGTTGGTTCATTTACTTTCCTATTGGGTTAATTAACAAAACAAGTCTACTCAATTAAGTGCAAAGCTTACAATGCATAGTGTTTAGAGGTACATTACCATCAGTTAAGTCATAGTTAAAATTTAAAGGTAAACCATGAAAATTTGGGTAGACGCTGATGCCTGTCCTGTAGTGATTAAAGAAATTTTATTTCGCGCCGCAGAGCGCACACAAACACCGACAACTTTACTGGCAAACCACTATTTGAAAGTGCCACCGTCAAAGGTGATTAGTTTTGTACAAGTGAGTGCAGGCTTTGACGTTGCAGATAACGAAATTGTCAAACGAGCTACGGTAAATGACTTAGTGATCACCGCCGATATTCCATTAGCCGCTGAGGTTGTTGAAAAAGGCTGTTTAGCGTTAAATCCTCGTGGCGAGTTATATGCTGAAAGTAATATTCGTCAACGCCTTAACATGCGCGACTTTATGGATACCTTGCGCTCAAGCGGTATAGAAACAGGAGGTGCGCCACCAATCAGTCAAGCTGATCGGCAGACCTTTGCCAATAATCTCGACAAATTACTCGCCCAGAAATAACTTATCGTCAAAATAAAAAATGCCAATAGGCGTTTGGCATTTTTGAATAACGACGATTTATGTTGCTGTTGGCTTAATACGACGACGTCCGCCACTATTATTGCTATTTTTACCCGGGCTATTGGCATAAGGACTATTCGATTTATTACCGGTATGACGTTTGTTCTTTCCTGTAGGTTTATGACCGCGAGCAACATCACCCGAACGCTGACCATCTTTATGTTCCACATGCTCTTTTTTAGCTTGCTTAACTTTCTTAGGCTTTTTAGCTTTCAAAGGTCTTAACTTTCGTGACTCTGGCAAAGCATGCACAGGTTCGAAACCCTCTACAACTTCTCTAGGTAGATGGGTCTGAATTACATGTTGTACATCATTGAGTAAATCAATTTCGTCTGCACAAACCAATGACACCGCATGGCCACTTGAACCCGCACGCCCTGTTCGACCAATGCGATGAACATAGTCTTCAGGCACATTTGGCAGCTCGAAGTTGACCACTTGTGGAAGTTGGTCAATATCAATACCGCGTGCAGCAATATCAGTAGCAACCAAAACATTGATATTGCCATCTTTGAATTGTGCTAACGCTTTTGTTCGAGCACCTTGGCTTTTGTTACCATGAATAGCGGCAGCTTTAATACCAGCGGCATCAAGTTGTTTAGTCAGCTTATTAGCACCGTGCTTAGTTTTCATAAAGACAATAACTTGCTGCCAGTTATTAGTTTTTATCAAATGGGTAAGAAGCGGTGCCTTCTTATTTTTATCAACCGAATAAATTAATTGCTCAACCGTTTCGGCAGTGGTGGTTTTTGGGCTGATCGATATCTCTATCGGATCATTCACTAAGCCTTTAGCCAGCTCGCGTATATCTGGAGAAAACGTTGCTGAGAATAGTAAATTTTGACGGTTTTTTGGTAGTAGCGACAAAATCTTTTTAATGTCACGCAAAAAGCCCATATCCAACATTCGGTCGGCTTCATCAAGAACTAATATCTCTAGCTGATTAAATCGAACGGCATTTTGATTATAGAGATCTAATAAACGACCCGGTGTAGCAACGAGAATATCAACACCTTGGCGCAGACGTGTCATTTGAGGGTTGATTTTGACGCCGCCAAATACGACTGTCGATTTAAGTGGTAAATGCTTACCGTACATTTCAACGTTTTCAGCTATTTGGGCAGCAAGTTCACGAGTCGGCGTAATAATTAAGGTTCGAGCTTGATTTGCTCTAACTTTTTCACCTTTCGACAAAAGCTCTAAGATTGGTAGTGTAAAGCCAGCTGTTTTACCTGTTCCCGTTTGCGCTGCTGCCATTACATCTTTACCATCAAGTACGGCAGGGATTGCCTGAGCTTGAATTGGTGATGGTTTATCATAACCCTTTTCAGCAATAGCTTTTTGAATCGGGGCAGATAAATCTAAATCGGTAAAACTCATAGAATATACTCTTCTCGCAGGGGTTTGAGCCAATGTCAAACGGCGGTGCAGAATACAGTATAGAAAGCTTCAGTGCAATGATAGTGCTTATAAGACATCTTTAATTTGTACTTACCACAGCAATCATCGAACGAGAGGTTATTCTACCGGAATAGCTTCTGCTATCGCGGTATAATAAAACTGGTAGCCTTTTGAACGTACTGATTGTATCAGTGACGTTGGTAATCCTACTGATTTAAGCTTATTTCTAATTCTGGCAACTTTAATATCGATTGAACGGTCAATACCATCATAGTCTGCGCCTTTTAAAACTTTCAGTATAATTTGTCTGGAAACCACACTTTTGTGCTTAGTGGCAATAAAATAAAACAGCTCATATTCTTCTTGTGTTAAGCCCAAAGGTTTTGACTGATAAAAACAATCAGTCGCATCTGGAATAAATTTTAATTCCCCAAACTCAAGAATATCAGCGGGCTTATATTCAATTGGTCGTATGCCTAAACGCTTTATTCGCTGATAAAGTACCTCGAAAGGTGCCGACTTTAAAACAAAGTCATCCGCGCCAACTTCAAAGCATTTTATTTCAGCTAATGGATCGTCATAACTGGTAATAAAGATAATAGGTCTTTGATAAAATTCTCTTAATTGTTTACAAACTTCATAGCCATTAATATCAGGTAAGCCAATATCTAGTAAAATTAAGTCTGGAAAGGTATTTATCACTTTGCGCAACGCGCCTGAACCGTTAAAAATTTGAGAAACCTCAAAACCTTTACTTTCTAACTGAGTTTTTAAAGTAAGAGACACCACGTTATCATCTTCAACGATTAGTATTTCTTTCATGATGGCGTTCCTTAAAGCTAATATTCGTAAATTTCACTTAGATCACAATTACTTAAATTTAAGTGAATATTTACTTACAAAATGATTTTCCTCCTTTTATCTCCATACAACAATACTGAAAAGTGGGATAATTGTATCTAATATGTAACTCGGCTATAAAGTAAATGGGAAAGCAGCGAAGTGCATTGCTCACATAAGATGAATCTTCTATAAGCAGAAACGAAAAAACCCGTAACAAAAGTTACGGGTTTTAGAATGATGGTGGAGGGAGGTGGATTCGAACCACCGAAGGCGGAGCCGTCAGATTTACAGTCTGATCCCTTTGGCCACTCGGGAACCCCTCCACGGGGACGAAAACCCAACATAAGCTGGGTTTTCTGAAAAGGAGC
>NZ_BAAJMB010000009.1:0-234418 GCF_057553355.1 Colwellia sp. SU-HH01172
TTCAACAGCCCCTAGGGTTGCAACCCTAACAAAAAATATAAAAACAACGACAGTAGAAAATTAATTCTGAACATTTTTGCTATTATTTATAATGTTAACGCGATATTCTTATGCCACGTTAACAACTGTATCAACGGGATGTGATATGGAATTATTACTTGTAGTAGCAATGGACTTAGCCGATGAAACCTGCCGTAAACATCAGAATAACTTCAAAAACTTGGAAAGCCACCCAGAAGTTTGTTTAGATTTAATCAACGAATTACAAACACGTATTAACGGCTACGAATTAGCCGACTATGCCAAAGCAATGGCATATGCCGTTAACAGTTTGCGGGCGAAAGCTGAAACTTAACTTAGCCCCTAGCGCATCAAAGATAAAAACAACAATATTCCCTACCAATATATTACCGCTATATTCAGTGTACTTCCTAACAGTTGCACTGCTGATAACCAGCTGTGCACTGCCATAGAACCCCATTGAGAAAGCAAATTTAGACTCTAGTAAGAAATTTAATTTGCATTTATAAATAAATAGGCTGATATTGATAGCTATAATGAAATATTAATTAAGAACATTTCATTATTAGTCAGTGATTGTTATCGGTTCCTGCGTTAATAGCTTAACGATTATAAAGCTAACTCAGGGGAAGTAGGACAAGTAACAATGATTGGAAGTGAGTATGAAAGAGAAAGAAAACCAAGATAACGCCGCATTATTGTTACAAATACAATCAATGTCCGAATTACTTAATAACATCGACGCATATGTTTTTACTAAAGATTTAGAGGGTAAATATATTTATGTGAATGCTGATGTTGCTGAGCTATTTCAAATGCCCATTCAAGATATTATTGGCAAAGATGACAGCTATTTTTTCGACCTTGATGTCTCTGATGAATTACGGCAAAACGACCTAAATGTCATTAACAACAAGATCACGGTTGAATCTGAAGAAAATAATCATGTTAAGGCAACGGGGAAAATTCACACCTATAAAAGCATCAAAAAGCCGTTATTTAACAATGAAGGCAAAGTGATAGGCTTGTGCGGTATATCAACAGATATCACTGAACAAAAAGCACTTGAAGCAGAAAACCGCGAACAAAAACATTTACTTGATGTTATTTTAAATAATGTTGACGCCTATATTTATATGAAAGACTCCACACGTCATTTTCGTTATGTGAATAGCAAAGTGGCTGAGCTTTTTGGCTTAACGGCTGAAGAAATTATAGGTAAACGAGATATTGACGTTATTCCACAAGAATTCGCAGATCAATTCTGGCAAACCGATAAACTCGTTTTTGAAAATGATGAAAAAATAACCATCAATGAAGCTTCACTCGGTGCTGACAACAAGATACATCATTATTTAAGTATTAAAGTACCGTGCGATTTTAAGGAAAATACCAAAACCTTAATCGGCTTTTCTACCGATGTCACTGAGTTATACCAATTAAAGGAAAAATTTAAACAGCTCGCGAATACTGATGAATTAACCGGACTATATAATCGCCGGTACTTTTTCGAGAATGCAAAACGTGAATTCAATCGAGCCGTTCGGCATCAACATCAGCTCGCCGTGATCTCAATTGATGTTGACTACTTTAAAGCCATAAACGATAAGTATGGCCACCCTATCGGCGATCAAGCATTAATAAAAATAGCACAATTCATTACCCCCACCATTAGGGCAGAAGATACATTTGCCCGAATTGGCGGCGAAGAGTTCTCGATATTATTACCCAACACATCTAAATCCCAATGCCAAAAAGCAGCGGAAAGGCTGCGAGACTTACTAGACACAAATCCGATAATATTGGAAAAAAACATACAGCTAGAAATAAAAATTAGTGTCGGCGTATCCATTATTAAAGCCACCGACACTAGCTTCCAAGATCTTTATGCTCGTTCAGACATTGCATTATATAAAGCAAAATCTATCGGCAGAAATCAGGTATATATGCTTGACTAATAAAAACTTTCGGAGCAAGTTCAAGCGAATAATTATGCCGAAACAAAGCCTTCATCAACAAAAAATAGCATTCATATTGTTAACATTAATGCTGTTTTCTATTCCTAGCTACGCCTTAAATACCGCGCAACCACAAACGATTAAAAAGCAAAGCTTTCGACTCATAACTGCCATATACCCGCCTTATAATTATTATGATGAACAAGTAAAAGGCTTAAATGTAGAAATCATTAAGGCGGCTTTTTCTGCGGTCAACTATCAAGTAACGGTTGATATTTTACCTTTTGGCCGCGCGTTACTGTATGCCAAACAAGGTAAGTTTGACGGGGTTACTTTGTGGCACTCAAAACAAAGAATGCAATGGTTTGAATTTTCTCAGCCTTTCACCCAATCAGAGTTAATATTTTTTAAGCGCAAGTCGCTACCGGTAAGTTATGGTAATTTTTCAGACATAAGCCCTTACACCATAGGCACTGTGCAAAAATATGCTTACCCGAAGAGCTTTATCCAAAATACTCAACTCAATTTAGCCAAAGTGCTGACTGATGAGCAGAATATCAAAAAGCTCGTGCTTGGCCGTATTGATCTCGCGCTAATAGATAAACGTATGGCACAATTCATTATGCAAAAACATTATCCTAAACAGCGAGCCACATTTGATTCTGCCGGGACATTAACCAATGAAGACTATTACCTTGCCGTTTCTAAAAACACTGATAACTATCTTGAAAAACTCGCCGCTTTTAATCAAGGGTTAGCGATAATTCAAGCAAATGGTACCTTGGCAAAAATTACCAACAAATATGATAGCTTTTAACTTTGCCAGAATTGTTGGCAAAAGCAACAACTCACCGTTGATGATAAAAGCTGTTTGCTAATCAGGTCACTATTAACCTAAAATATCGCCAATATAATTTTCATTAAAACAAAAGGTTCTCTCATGGCATTGCCAGATAAGTTTATTTTCTCAATGAACCGCGTTTCTAAGGTCGTTCCACCGAAACGCACTATTTTAAAAGACATTTCCCTTTCTTTTTTCCCAGGTGCGAAAATTGGTGTTTTGGGCCTAAACGGCTCAGGTAAATCAACGCTACTGCGCATAATGGCAGGTGTTGATAAAGAGTTTGAAGGTGAAGCTAACGCCTTAACTGGCACTAAAATTGGTTATTTACCACAAGAACCTCAACTTGATGAAAATCAAACCGTGCGCGAAGCGTTAGAAGAAGCAGTATCGGAAGTTAAAAATGCCATGGCGCGCCTTGACCAAGTGTATAACGAATATGCAGAAGAAGGTGCTGACTTTGACGCGCTGGCAAAAGAGCAAGGTGAACTTGAAGATATTATTAACGCCCAAGACGGTCATAACATTGATAACGTTTTGGAACGTGCTGCTGACGCCTTACGTTTACCTGAATGGGAACAAAAAATTGCCGTATTAAGTGGTGGTGAGCGTCGTCGTGTTGCGCTTTGTCGTTTGTTACTTGAAAAACCTGACATGCTACTACTTGATGAACCAACTAACCATTTGGATGCTGAATCAGTGGCTTGGTTAGAACGTTTCTTACATGATTATTCAGGTACAGTTGTTGCAATTACCCATGATAGATACTTCCTTGATAACGTCGCGGGCTGGATATTAGAGCTCGACCGCGGCCATGGCATTCCTTACGAAGGTAACTACACCAATTGGCTTGAACAAAAAGATGCCAGACTTGAGCAAGAGAAACGCACCGAAAATGCCTTGGCGAAAACCATTAAGCATGAGCTTGACTGGGTACGCTCAAATCCAAAAGGTCGCCAAGCGAAAAGTAAAGCTCGTATGGCGCGTTTTGAAGAATTATCCAGTAATGAAAATCAAAAACGTAATGAAACTAACGAATTATATATTCCACCTGGGCCACGCCTTGGTGACAAAGTCATTGATGTTGACAACTTAACCAAATCTTATGGCGACAGAGTATTAATTGATGACTTAAGCTTTAGTATTCCCAAAGGTGCTATCGTCGGCATTATCGGCGCTAACGGTGCAGGTAAATCGACCTTATTTAAAATGCTTTCAGGCGCTGAATCAGCAGATTCAGGTTCCGTTAGTGTTGGTGATACGGTGCAGCTTGCCAGTGTTGATCAATTCCGTGACGACATGGATGACGCGAAGACTGTCTATCAAGAAATATCAGAAGGCAGTGAAATCATTCAAATTGGTAACTATGAAATTCCGGCACGTGCTTACGTTAGCCGTTTTAATTTCAAAGGCACTGATCAGCAAAAAATCATTGGCCAATTATCCGGTGGTGAACGCAACCGTGTGCATTTAGCTAAGTTAGTGAAAACAGGCGGCAATGTACTCTTACTCGATGAGCCAACCAACGACTTAGATATTGAAACCTTACGCGCACTAGAAGAAGCCATTTTGGAATTCCCAGGTTGCGCTATGGTCATTTCCCATGACCGTTGGTTCTTAGATCGCATTGCAACACATATTATTGATTACCGCGATGAAGGCCAAGTAAACTTCTTCGAAGGTAACTTTACTGAATATGATGAATGGTTAAGAAAAACGCTCGGTCCTGCGGCGCTAGAACCACATAGAATTAAATATAAAAAAATAGGCTAATTAGTTAGTTAACTATTTAGTAAATAACAAGATAAAGGCACCTTAATGAATTAATTAAGGTGCCTTTTTTTTAAAACCGAGCTATGCTGAGTATATCACTTGGCTAAGCTTAAAATTCATGCAAAATCGACGTCAATTTACACGAGTTCTCTTTTCCATGCAGGCAAAACTGATATTAGATGAACATCAGTTTGACGCCAGAGTTCACGATATTTCACTAAATGGTGCCCTCATTACCCTCGACAGCCAAGGTTTAACATTAACTCGTCAACTTGGTTTACTGTCGTTTCAGTTAGATAATGCCGACGCCATTATCTCCATGAGCATCGCCGTGGTACACCAAGAAGGCAATGAAATTGGCGTACAATGTAATGGCATAGATATCGACAGTGTTAGCTTATTACGTCGTTTAGTGGAACTTAACCTAGGCGATGATGAGCAATTACATAAAGAATTGTCACAATTAACCCGTACCGAGCAATAAAGCGCCCAAATAACCTCTCATTACTATTTTCAAAGGACATGTTATGAATCACCTTATTATCTCATTTATTACCGCTGACCGCCCCGGCATAGTTGATACCTTATCTAATGTTATCAACAAGCATCAAGGTAACTGGCAAAAATCTAGTTTGCAGCAAATGTCGGGAATATTTGCGGGCGTTGTCGAAATCGCCTGTGCTAGTGAACATATTCAAGCATTATCAAACGAACTTGCCGGTTTAGAAAACTTTAAAATGCAAATTGAGCATGTAGCTCACGCTGATGTTGCACCTCAAACTCAGGTAGTTTTAGAATTAACGGCAAATGACCGAGCCGGTATAGTGCAAGAAATTTCTTCAACTATTCACCATAAAGGTGGCAATTTACTCAAGTTAGTCAGTACGCAAGAAAGCGCGCCACATGCTGGCCATAAATTATTTAAAGCAAAAGTCACCATAGCGGTAAATGGTGCAGATATTGACCATTTGATCGATGCATTAGAGCACTTGGCCGATGACCTAATGGTTGATATTTCCCGTTAAAATGTCACTGATAACCGTTTGATAAATAGTGACTCAAATTAGTCATAAGTTACTGTTCGCCATAAAACGGTAACTTAAACTCTATACTATTGTTTTATTTAATAATTGTTTTCATTAGATAAACGGTACTGTTATGTTTTTCGATAAAGAATTAAGTTGGTTATCCTTCAATGAACGAGTTCTGCAAGAAGCCGCGGACGATACCGTCCCCTTAATTGAGCGTATTCGATTTCTCGGTATTTACTCCGCCAATCTTGATGAATTTTTCCGCGTGCGTGTTGCTAATATTCGTCGCCAAGCCCTGCTTGAAGGCGCACAGGAAGATGCAAAAAATCATTGGCGGGCATTGCATAAAAAAATAATTGCGAAAGTTCAGGCCTTAACGTTGCAATTTGAGCAAGTATCAAAACAATGCTTCGAAAAGCTTCAGCAAGAAAATATCCAAGTAATATTTAAAAATAATGCTGATACCGCATATGAAACCTTAGTTTCCAAATCCCAACTTGCTTGGCTAGAACAGTATTTTAATCACCGTATATTACGTCATATCACGCCCATCATTATTCATTCAAAAACTCATTTGGCAAGTTGTATTGACGACGATGGCATCTACTTTTTAGTAGCATTAGTTCAAGAAAACACTAAGCAATATGCGCTAGTAGAAATACCGCATGAAGACACTGATCGCTTTATTCAACTACCCCGCGACAAGCAAAGTAATAGTCAACACATTGCGCTCCTCGATGATGTCGTACATTTATACCTTGAGAAGCTTTTTTTAGCCGTATTTGATTATCAGAGCATTGAAGCTTTTTCATTCAAGCTCACCCGTGATGCTGAATATAACCTAACCGACGACTTAGACGAAAGCTTACTTGATCAAATGTCTAAGGGCTTAAAGCAAAGATTAAAAGCCGATCTTGTGCGTTTGGTTTACGATCAAGATATGCCAAAATATATGGTGAATTTTTTATCTAAGTCACTAAAAGTAAAGGAATTAGATAATTTAGTGCCAGGAATTCCTTATCGAAACTTTAGAGATTTCATCCATTTTCCGAATTTAGCTTCGCCTGCTTTAGAAAACCCAAAAATTCATGCTTTAGATGCTCAAATATTTTTAACCAACACCTCAGTGTTTGCCGCTATCAGCCAACAAGATATTTTACTGTACTACCCATATTATAAGTTTCGTCATTTTACTGAGTTTATCAGGCAAGCTTCTTATGACCCTTGGGTGAAACAAATTAAAATTAATATCTATCGCGTTGCCAAGCATTCTCAAATTATTAATGCCTTAATAGAAGCGGTTAAAAATGGTAAAAAGGTGACTGTAGTCGTCGAATTGCGTGCTCGCTTTGACGAGCAAGCCAATATTGAATGGGCAAAGATAATGAAAGACGCGGGTATCCACGTCGAATTTGGTATTGAAACACTAAAAATTCATTCGAAGCTTTGTTTAATTACCCGCGTAGAACAAGAAAAAACAGTTCGTTATGCCCATATTGGCACCGGAAATTTTCATGAAAGCAATGCCAGAACTTATACCGACTTTTCCTTATTTACTAAACATAAAGAAATTTGCCAAGAAGTCGACAACGTATTTTCTTTTATATCACATAGTTATAAACGCTTTCGCTTCAACCACTTAATTGTTTCGCCACTAACCTCGCGTCGGCGTTTTTATCAACTAATCGATAATGAGATCCAATTTGCGCAAGAACAGAAAAAAGCTAAAATTACCCTAAAGCTAAATAACTTAGTTGATAAAGGCCTGATCAACAAACTATATAGCGCCAGTAATGCTGGAGTAAAAGTCGAACTATTGATCCGCGGTATGTGCTCATTAGTGCCAGAGCAAAAAAGCCTAAGTGAAAATATCACGGTTATTTCAATTATCGATTTATTTCTAGAGCACCCACGTGTGATGATTTTTCATAATCAAAATCAACCACTAGTCTTTATTTCATCGGGTGATTGGATGGTACGAAATATTGATCATAGAGTCGAAGTGGCATGCCCTATTTATGACGAAACATTAAAAGCACGTATTATTGATATTATTAACTTACAACTATCGGATAACACCAAGGCACGAATAATTAATGACAAACAAGACAACCAATACGTAAAGCAAGCTAACAAACCGGTCTTGCGCTCACAACTGGCAATTTATGATTACTTGCATGCGATAGAAAAGCCAATGCCTAAAGGTTGCTAGTAAAAAGTTATTATGACCAACAACAATAAGGCCCGAGATGACGTTATCAACGCAAGCAAAAGCAGCAGAAAATAACCATTACTTTGCGGCACTCGATATCGGCTCCAATAGTTTTCATTTTGTTCTCGCGCGTCAAATCCATCAGCATATCCAAATAGTGCACAGTGAGAAATATAAAGTAAAACTAGCGTCAGGGTTAGACAATAATAATTACCTTTCCAATGAAGCGATAATGCGCGGTATAGCGACGCTAGCAAGTTTGTCTAGCTCAACTTCCCACCTTAATACAACAAACTTTCGCGCTGTCGCAACTTATACCTTAAGAACAGCAAAAAATGCCAATGAGTTTTTATCGATAGCAAAGCAAGTTTTTCCCTTTGACATTGAAGTCATCTCTGGGCATGAGGAAGCGCGGCTGATCTATCGTGGCGTCAATTATCATAGCGCTTCAACAAAGCAACGTTTGGTGCTTGATATTGGCGGTGGCAGCACGGAATGTATCATAGGATTACAAGCCGATGTTCTCGCGCTGGCCAGCTTAACGTTAGGATGTGTTAGTTACAGTAAAACATTCTTCGCTGATAATAAAATGACCAAGCGACAGTTTAATAACGCCATTACTGCCGCTAAAGTCGAAATTGCGTCTATGGTAAAACGCTATAAAAAATTAACTTGGCAAGAAGTTATTGGCACCTCAGGGACAATAAAAGCCATATACCAAATAGTGAATCACCATCACCACATTAATCAGCCAATTCACTTAACACATTTACATGAAATAAAAGGCAAGTTAATTGCCTGCCGCAATATTGAAAAAATAGACATAGCAGGCTTAAAACCGGGACGAAATCATGTCATCGCCGCAGGTGTAGCAATTTTAATTGCCTTAATGGAGGCGCTTGAAATTAGTGAAATTGACTACTGTAAATATGCCCTGCGAGAAGGTGTGCTGTTTGAGCAACAACAAAACAGCTCTCATAATGATACTCGCCAACGTACCATAAATAGCTTAACCCGCCGCTTTAATATTGACCTAACACAAGTAGACCTAGTTAAATCTTACGCTGAGCATATCTTTGCGCAAGTGCATACCAGCTGGAAACTTTCTCAGCCTATCTATTATGAGCTACTTATCGCCGCCGCGCATGTCCACGAAATTGGCTATGATATCAATTCAACTCGCTATCATAAACATGGCGAATATATATTAGCTCATGCTGATTTAGCCGGTTTTAATCAAGAACAACAACAGGCATTAGCTTGGCTCGTTGGCAACCAACGAAAAACAATTGCGACCAGCTCAAATTCACTCTGGCAGCAGCTACAGCCAAATTTATTAGTTAAATTATTAACAATTTTACGATTAAGTATTATTTTGAGCCAACAACGCTTTTCAAGTAATCAGCACTTCCCCGCAATCACCATTACGCAACAAAAGCTATTACTTAGTTTTGGCCGACAATGGCTAGCTCAGCGTCCGCAAATAGCCAATACCTTAGTCAATGAGCAACAACTCCTAGCAAAACACGGTATAAATATTGAAATGAACTTTCATTAGCTCGACGGGTATATCTTTGCCGATTCTTCAAATATTGAAGCACATACTAGAACAAAAAAGCCCACATTCATGACCGAATGTGGGCTCTAAAATTCGCGTTAGTCAGTTTACGCTTTACTTATAAAGATAAACCTAATTTTTTATATTCTTTAGCAACGACTGATGCTGGTAATGGAATGTAGCCATCTTTTTCAACAATCTTTTGACCTGATTTTGACAATACCATTTTCAAAAACTCTGCATCCATAGGCGCTAATGGCTTGTTTGGGTGCTTGTTAACATAAACGTATAGAAAACGAGAAAGTGGGTATTTTTTAGAAACCGCATTTTCCATTGACGCTTCTACGAAATTATCACCTTTTTTCGACAATGGTAATGCACGAACACCAGATGTTTTATAGCCAATACCTGAGTAGCCAATACCGTTTAATGACGCTGATACCGATTGTACAACTGACGCCGAGCCGGGTTGCTCATTTACGTTGTTCTTGAAGTCACCTTTACAAAGAGCTTTCTTTTTAAAGTAACCATAAGTGCCTGATACTGAGTTACGACCGTAAAGCTGTACATCTTTACCTGTCCACTCCCCTGTTAGACCTAAATCTCCCCAACGGTCAACGTCTTTTTCTGCACCACATTTGCGGTTGTTAGAAAAAATCGCATCAACTTGATCAATGCGTAGACCTTTGATTGGGTTATCTTTATGAACAAAAACCGCTAAGGCATCAATAGCAACACGCACAGGTGTTGGCTTATAGCCGTAACGCTTTTCAAATGCCTCGATTTCACGAGACTTCATCTTGCGACTCATAGGACCTAAGTTTGACGTTGCTTCAGTCAGTGCCGGTGGCGCCGTTGACGAGCCTGCCGCTTGAATTTGTACATTAACATTTGGGTAAGTGCGTTTAAACTCTTCGGCCCAAAAGGTCATCATATTGGCTAAAGTGTCTGAACCAACAGAAGATAAGTTACCTGAAACACCACTGACTTTTTTATAGCTAGGTAAATTACTGTCAATTGCTAATGCGCTAAAACTTAACGCACTGGTTAAACCAATAACACCTAAAACACGTTTTAAACTCATGTTACTCTCCGATGAGAATTTAAATTAATTTGTGAACACTATAGGGTTCGAATATGACAATAATAAGTAAAGTTTGTGACACTTATATTACAGCAGTCATAAAATCGTCATTAATTATTAATAACAAAAAAGCACCTATATAAAGGTGCTTAATATTTAAGAAATATAAAGACGTAAAGAAAAACAGACCGGTAAGTAATTGAAATATTATTTATTTTCTTTTTTCAACGAAAAGTAAATGATAAATTCACTACCTTTATTCCACTCACTTTCAATCGAAAGCTCGGCATTGTGATGATTTAATACATGCTTAACAATCGCTAAACCTAAGCCTGAGCCACCGGTATTTCGCGAACGAGACTTATCAACACGAAAAAAACGTTCCGTTAAGCGATTAACATGTTCAGGTTTAATGCCCGGGCCATTGTCTTTTACGCTAAAGCGTATTTTATTACCGTCACTTGCTAGACACACATTAATAGTGCCATTTTCTGGGGTATAGGCGATAGCATTTGATAATAAATTCATACAAGCGCTTTTTAGCTCATGCTCATTACCGTTAATTTTAATATCTGGGGCAATATCATCGGTAATTGTATGATTTTTATCCTGATTTAACCATTGCACATCTTCCACTATGGTCAAAATTAAACGTGATAAATCAACTTGTTGAAGATTATCGTCTTCGAGATTATTTTCAACTCGCGACAACACCAACAGCTGCTCAACCAAGCGATCCATGCGAGAAACTTGCGTCTCTATGGTTGCAAAGGCTTTTTGCCAATGAGGTTCCAGCGCACTGTCAGTTGCCTGAACCATTTCAACATAACCACGCACCACAGTTAACGGCGTTTTAAGTTCATGAGAGACATTGGCAACAAAATCTCGGCGCATTTCTTCGAGCCGTTGAATTTTACTGATATCACGAGCCAGCAATAAAATTTGATCGCTGCCATATGCCATCATGCGCAGTTCTAATTGCACTTCGCTATTTACCGGCGACATGATAACGCATGGGCTTTCATAACTGCCGTCTTCCAAATAATGAGCAAATTCAGGAAAACGGATCAGGTTATCAATACGCTGACCAACATCACTAGGCCAGCGAATACCAATTAACTGTGAGGCTTTTTTATTGCCCCATAAAATGGCTAATTCTGTTGATAGGACCAGCGCCGCATCTGGCAACGCCTCAGCACCATCTCTAAATTTACGAATACGTTCATTTAATTGCTTTTGTTTTTGTCGTTGCTTTCTAATGCGATGGTACAACCCATCATAAATTCGTCCCCATATTCCTCGCGCTTGTGGCGGCGCAATCGACGTTCCTTGCCATAACCAATCCATTAATTTAAATAGATGATTGTAATTCCACAGCAATAAGGCCGTTGAGGTTAACGCCAACGCCAAGAAGACATTTCCAAAGATATAACCAACAGTGCCACCGACAATTAATGTAGCAGCAATGCGAGTTATGATAGTGCGTGAAGATAAACGAAAAGGCATAAATTAATAATTATACTCGGTCTTTGGTTTTACCAGAAAAGCGATAGCCAGAGCCTCGCACGGTTTGAATAAAGTCTTCATGACCTTCACCTGCAATCGCTTTACGTAAACGTCGAATATGAACATCAACGGTTCTATCTTCAACGTAAACATTGGTGCCCCATACGTTGTCTAATAGCTGTTCTCGGCTATAAACCCGCTCAGTATGCGTTAAAAAAAAGTGCAATAAACGAAACTCTGTCGGCCCTAAATCTAGGTTGTTATCATTAATCGAAACACGATGTGCAACTGGGTCTAACTTGATACCATGAAATTCAATGGCTTCTTCAAGGGCGGTTGGCGCAACTCGACGAATAACGGCTTTTATCCGTGCAATAAGTTCTTTAGGAGAGAATGGCTTAGTGACATAGTCATCGATGCCGGCATCAAACCCTTTCACTTTATCATCTTCATCGGCTCTCGCAGTCAGCATAATAATAGGTATAGAGCGAGTGTATTCATTTTGCTTCAGCGACTTAGCAAGCTTTACCCCAGTTCCACCGGGCAACATCCAATCAAGCAAAATCAAATCAGGATATGGTTCCTTAATTTTTGTTTGTGCTTGTTCAATCGTTTCAGCTTCAATGGCGTTAAAGCCATTTTGCTCTAATACAAAGGTGATCATCTCTCTGATCGGCGCTTCGTCTTCTACAACTAAAATCTGTCTATTCATGTATCTTTCCTGATGCCTAAATAAAAAATCGTCTACCAAACATTGTGATAAATTATTGTGACAGTTTCATGACACCGATAAAATTAATGTCATGATCGGCTAAGCTATTCAAATAGGCAAGAAAAAAGCCGCATTAAGCGACTTTTTAATAAATAATAACTAGGGGCTGTTGATCTTTGTTTATATTTTCAGCAATAGGTTATTTTTAACGTTAGCAAAGCAGAATGAACGATGTTTGGTTGTTCCAAATAAGTGAAATTCTAATGCTGCTAGCGTTAAAAATAGTCATTGCCCAGAGGGCTGAGTCTAAAATTGCCTTACTTTGCGTTAAAAATGACTGATTTAGATGACTAAATTGCACCATTTTCGCCTTAATTAAGGCAATTTTAACTCTCAGCTGAATTAATAAACAAAGATCAACAGTCCCTAGCCTATTTACAGAATGACTAACTAAAACTTGTATTCAATACCAGCCGCTAGGTAATCTTCATCTGCACCACTATCCATATCGAAACTGGTGTAAAATGTATAAAGCTTAGTGCTCTTTGCTAATGAGTAATCAGCGCCTAAGGTGATACCTGACTTATCATCACCGCCATCAAAATTAGCCGCTTGATATTGACCTTTAAACGTCACTTTATCCATTTTATATTTAGCTGAAACCATGAAGCCGTCCATTTCAGCACTACCATCTACTTTTTCTTGTGTTTGAATAATAGCGCCTAGCACAACACCGCCAACTTTACCTTGCACCGTGGCACGAGTGATGTCATAGCCATTAACTTCAGAATCAACCGCTACTGAAGCAAAGATTTTAGACTTTTTCAGTTTGCTATCACCATAAAACACTGCAACAGAAACACCATCTTCAGCATCAACAGCATCTTCAGCAATGTAAGTAACACCTAATCGGAAATTGTTAAAGGTTGGTGTTTTATATGAAACCGTATCAGCCAAACGGTTTTCACCTTTCCAAAGATTTTTAATATCACCATTTAAGTCACTGAACAAATCTACTTTGCCTTGAGATTGCTTAAGCATAGTGTCATTTTTACCTAACAACACTTCACCAAAACTTCCTGCTAAACCAACGTACTGGTTACGGTCGGTAATGCTATCGCCTTTTTCACTATCGCCATCTAAGTCAACTTGAAATTCAGCTTTATAAATAACCGTTAAGCCATCACCTAAGTCATGCGTACCTTTTAAACCTATGCGCGAAGCATTACTTTTTACTTCGGTAAAAGAGCCTTCACCTTCGTCTGAAGATTGCACTGAAAGATTGGCTTTACCATAAATGTCAACATCAGCTGCAAATGCCGACAGCGATAAAGAAGACAAAAGTGCTACGGCGATTTTGTTGTACGTATGTTTCATGTAGATACCTTTAAATTAAGTATGTCTAGAAAATAATTGCGGCTATTTTGCCAAAGCTTTATGACACTTTTGTGACATAAAGAAAATAATTCGGTCTAATTATGACAAAAACCATAAACTTTGTTGATATTTTTGTGGCAATTTCATGATGTTTTTGTTGATTTTTTTAGACAAAACAATGACAAAAAACAAAGAAGTCAGCGCGAATCTCTGATAATTAAATAAGAAAATTAAAAAAAAACTTTTAACCTTTTATAAAACCGCTAAAATCAAGAAAAGCGAAATAAAAGATATATTTAATGAAAACTACTAGTCTGTCACGAAAATTACTTGCACGAGTATTGTCATTTTATTTTGTTCTCACCTTTCTCGTCACCTGTGTACAAATAGGTGCCGAATATATTAATACTAAAAGCCACATCACCAGTGAACTTTTAACACTTGAGAAAACCTTTAGTGGCAGTTTAACCCGAGCAGTTTGGGAGCTAAACACCCAACAAGCCATAGATATTGCCGATGGTTTAGTGGCCATCCCTATGATCAAGGGCATCACCATTACCGATGAAAATAATCAAATCATTGCACAATTGGGCCTAGTGGCTGATGAAGAAACACTAAATATTGAATCTTTGAATGATGGCTTATCCGACAATGAATACTTTAACGTTACCTCAAGTAGTGACGGTTTGTTTGGTCATTCCTTTCCACTTATATTTGAGTTTTCCGGCCGTACCACAAAAGTGGGTTCTGTCACCCTACTATCAAGTAATGAAGTTATTTTTAACCGCATTCAAGTCGGTATTTATTTTCTAATTGGCAATGCCATGGTGAAAACAGCAGCGTTAGTTTTATTATTTTCCATCGCCTTTTCCCAACTACTTACTAACCCACTTAACGAACTTACCGAACAAATAAATCAATTTGATATCGACGACCCAGAGGCATCGAAATTACATGTTATTAACTATGAAAATAATGAATTAAATATTTTACAAAATGCCTACAACAATTTAATTGATGAACTGGTGGTCTATAAAGAGCAATTAGCACAAGCACAAAGCAATTTAATTTCCGCCAACAGTAAACTTGACGAACAAAATTTAATGCTGGAACAGGAAGTCGCGAGAAAAACCTCGTCATTAAGCACTACTATGCTGAAAATGGAAATGCAGCAGCG
This sequence comes from Colwellia sp. SU-HH01172, assembly GCF_057553355.1. Classification (NCBI taxonomy): domain Bacteria; kingdom Pseudomonadati; phylum Pseudomonadota; class Gammaproteobacteria; order Alteromonadales; family Colwelliaceae; genus Colwellia; species Colwellia sp. SU-HH01172. Next base: position 15,251 of record NZ_BAAJMB010000009.1, read on the forward strand.
AGAGTTATTAGACCAGCAAGGTAAGTTACAAGCAGAAAATAGTCGCAGAAGCCTGACCGAAAAAACCCTTATTAACACCAATCACGAATTAAAAAACTCAATTTTAGAGTTAAATAAAGCACAAGAACGCCTACTCGATGCAGAAAAAATGGCAATATTAGGGAATATGTCTGCAGAAGTGACTCATGAAATTAACACCCCTATTGGCGTTAGTATTACCTCAACAAGCTATTTAGCGGATTTACTCGCGGCACTTAAAACCGATGTTGAGAACAACAAATTGAGTAAACGCGTTCTTAATGACTACACACAAAATTCTGAACAAGGCATCAACCTACTTCTTAACAATCTAGCACGAGCATCTGAGCTGATAACCAGTTATAAGCAAGTGGCTGTTGACCAAATTAGTGATAAAATTCGCTTAGTGAATATTGGCAAATATCTTGATGAAATCATTCATTCCCTGCACCCAAAATTAAAGAAAACCAGCCACAAGATTAAAATTGACTGCCCTGAAAACTCAGAAATTTATTGTCATGCCGGGGCATTTTCTCAGATATTTACTAATCTGATCATCAACTCGATTATTCATGGTTTTAGCGACATCAATCGTGGGCTTATTACCATCTCAGTACAACTGACCAGCGCCCATGTTCATATCGTCTATCAAGACAATGGTCACGGTATGTCGGAAGAGCAGCTTAGCCATTTATTTGATGCTTTTTATACCACAGCCGCTAGTCAAGGAGGCACAGGTTTAGGTACCCATATTGTCAGAGATCTAGTAGAAGACACCTTAAATGGTAAAATCACCGCCAGTTCAGCGCCAGAGCAAGGACTTCGCTACGACATCGAATTTAGCAGCATGCAATAATTGCCAGCCTATTGCAGCGGCTAATGGTAATAAATATTGGCGTGCGCAAGGTGAATAATTGCGGTAATATGGCGCTCGTTTTTCAATTATTCGCCCCCAATGTTAGGGCCTAGGATTATCTCAATGTGGTTTAAAAACCTTTACTTTTTTGCTTTTACCCGCCCGTTTGAATGTTCAGAGGCTGATTTAGAAAAACAATTGTCTGAGCATTTATTTACTCCTTGTGCCTCAACAGAGCAATCACACTTTGGTTGGGTTAATGCTCTAGGTAAGCATGGCCAAACCGTGGTACATGCTGTTAATGGCAATTACCTGTTGTGTGCGCGCAAAGAAGAAAAAATCCTGCCTGCTCCCGTTATTAAAGATATGCTTGAGCAAAAAGTGGCGCAACTAGAAGCCGAGCAGTCACGTGGCGCAACTAAAAAAGAAAAAGAGCAATTTAAAGAAGATATTATTTTTGAACTGTTACCACGAGCGTTTTCTCGTTTTAGCGACACCCAAGCCTATATTAATGCCGCTCATAATATTATTGTTATTAACACCAGTAGCCGAGGTAAAGCAGAAGACTTTTTAGCCCTGTTGCGTAAATCATTGGGCACCTTACCAGTTACCACACCTTCTCCAGAAAAAGCACCTGATGAAGTGATGACCGATTGGTTAATCGAAAACAACTTAGGTACAAATTTCCAGCTTGGTATGGAAGCAGAATTTAACGCCTTAGGTGATGATGGCGCTGTGGTTCGAGTAAAAAACCAAGACTTAACCAGTGAAGAAATTAAAGCTCATCTCGACGCAGATAAATATGTCGTTAAAGTTGCACTGGAATGGGATGAGTCTTTATCCTTTATTTTATGTGATGACCTCGCGGTTAAGCGTCTTAAATTCTACGACGTTATTCAAGAGCAAAACGATGATATTGATAGCGATGACGTTGTCGCTAAACTCGATGCAGACTTTGCATTAATGGCTGGAGAGCTTAACCGGTTTATTGATCATTTATTAGCTGAATTTTCACTTAAAGCCAGTGATTATTTAGAAGAATAATATTATTCCATGCTCAAATAAAAAGGCGCTTTTAGCGCCTTTTTTATTTAACACTGAGGCAGATTAACTAAACATAGCTCTGGCGTCAGCTAACAAGCTTTCAAACTCTTCTGACGCCATAAAATCAACATCAGGCAAAATTCCTTTCGTCACATAACTTTTTAATAAAATCTCACGCGTCGAGTCACTTTTAAATATTTCATGGTAAACCGCGCCAGCACGAATAAAATCAAGATAATGGACATCTTTTGGTAACACTGATAAATCGTTCCACGCACTTACCAGTTCAGTGAATTCCTCAGGAAACTCCCATGCCTTGGTTACTTCAATGCCAATCTCATTTGAAAACTTAATAATAGCTTGCTGGATAAAAGCCGGATTCGCAAAAACTTCTGGGTGCCCTTCTGCTTCGGTTAAAATTGGCAAAACACCGATATTATGTATTAACGCAGCTAATGTTATGGTGTCGAGGGTGAATGCAGCATGTTTATTTTTTTGCAAATACAGTGTCATCAGTGTAATTGCCACCGCAGCAACATCAACGGTTTTATTCCACGACTTCTGCATATATTCCGCAATAGTGGCATTGTTAGAAACGAACATTTGCTCAATTGCCATCGCCGTTGCAATGCTTTTGATTTGTCTTAAGCCAATACGAGTAACAGCCTGGGTTACGCTTTCAACTTTAACAGTACGACCAAAAACAACACTATTTGCCACTTTAAGCATGCCTAAAGACAGCGCGGGATCCTGAGATATAATTTCACTCATTTTACCAAGGTTAATTTCCGGATCATCCGCCGCCTCTCTAACTTTCAAGGCAATTTTAGGTAAGGTGGGTAATACCAAAGCATCTTGCTTAATTTTTTCAACAAGTATTGTGTAAAGTGCATTTTCTGCGCCCATAAATCATCCTTTTTTATTAGTGTTATGCTATAAATTAATCTAGCACAAAATATTGAAATTACAGCCATTATTTGATGTTTTTTCAATGAACATTAATGACTAAGCAATTTACGGTAAAATTTTTTCACTGCAGACTTTGATCAAGATCAAGTTAATTCAACAAATTTAAGATGATGTAACTAAAGTAAATTATAATGCGCGACCGCTTTTACTATGTTGAATGTTGTCATGCTCAAACCTGAATTATTATCCCCTGCTGGAAGTCTAAAAAACATGCGCTACGCCTTTGCTTATGGAGCAGACGCCGTATATGCAGGTCAGCCAAGATATTCTCTTAGAGTGCGTAATAATGAATTTAGCTTGGAAAACATAAAAATAGGTATCGACGAAGCACATGCTTTAGGTAAAAAATTCTACCTTGTTAATAACATTGCACCACACAATAGTAAGCTTCAAACCTTCCTGCGTGATATCAAGCCAGTGATCGAAATGGCTCCAGATGCCTTAATCATGTCAGATCCTGGCTTAATTATGATGGTTCGAGAAAACTTCCCTGATATGCCAATTCACCTGTCGGTGCAAGCCAATGCAGTGAATTGGTCAACAGTAAAGTTTTGGCATCAACAAGGGATTGAACGGGTTATTCTTTCACGTGAACTATCATTAGATGAAATTGAAGAAATTCGCTTCCGCTGTCCTGAGATAGAGCTTGAAGTTTTTGTCCATGGCGCACTTTGTATGGCTTATTCTGGCCGTTGCTTATTGTCTGGCTATATTAACAAGCGCGATCCAAACCAAGGTACCTGCACTAACTCTTGTCGTTGGAAATACGACAGCCACCCGGCTAAAGAAACCGAAACGGGCGATATTATAGCGACACAACCTGTTGAAATTTATCTGCCAGAGCAGAAACCTTTTGAAGATGTTGTTTTACTGCAAGAGCAAGGCCGTCCGGGTGAATATATGCCAGCATTTGAAGATGAGCACGGCACTTATATCATGAATTCAAAAGACTTACGTGCTGTAGAACATGTTGAACGTTTAGTTAAAATGGGTGTTCACTCCTTAAAAATTGAAGGCCGCACTAAGTCTTTTTACTATTGTGCACGTACCGCGCAAATTTATAACCAAGCGATGATAGATGCCGTCAATGGCAAAGCTTTCAACGGCAGATTAAATACTGACTTAGAACATTTGGCGCATCGTGGTTATACCGAAGGCTTTTTACAACGTCATCGCCACGGCGATACGCAGAATTATGACTACGGCTACTCAAAAAGTGATACCCAACAATTTGTTGGTGAAGTTATCGGGCGAAATGAAACAAGCGGTTTGATCGAAATCGATGTTAAAAATAAATTTCTAGTCGGTGATGAGCTTGAACTTATGACGCCTGCCGGCAATTTAAGCTTTACACTGACCACAATGCAAAACTTGAAAGGTGAGCCGGTTGACGATGCAAAAGGCTCAGGCCACAAAGTTGCAATCGCACTCGATACCGAGCTTGATTTATCGTTTGGTATTATTATGCGCTATTTAACCGATGGTGGCACAACACGTCATCCATTTGCACAAAATCAGGACAAATAGCTAGTGGCGTTGCTCATAGAAAGTAGCTGCATCAACTGCGATATGTGCGATCCAGAATGTCCAAATGAAGCCATTTCAATGGGTGAAAATGTCTACGAAATTGATGTCGATAAATGCACCGAATGCATCGGACACTATGACAAACCGACCTGTGTTTCGGTTTGCCCAATAGACTGCATCAAGCCTGATCCAGATAAAGTTGAGGATGAAGACACTTTACTGGCAAAATTTATCCGTATGCATGGCTAAATCACATCATTACCATAATAAAAAAGGCGCTAGTTAGCTCCTTTTTTATAGGTAAACGACTATACCGAAATAGGCGCTTTAATATGAGGGTGCGCCTGATAATTTTGCAACTCAAAATCTTCAAAGGTAAAATCAAAAATACTGTTAACTGCTGGGTTAATCCACATATTCGGCAGTGGTAAAGGCTCTCTGGATAATTGTTCTTCAACTTGTTCAAGATGATTCAAATACAAATGGGCATCACCAAACGTATGAACGAAATCGCCGAGTTCTAAATCACAAACTTGCGCAATCATCATAGTGAACAGGGCATAGCTAGCAATATTAAACGGTACTCCTAAGAATATATCAGCGCTACGTTGATACAACTGACAACTCAATTTACCGTTAAGTACGTAAAATTGAAATAATGTATGGCACGGTGGTAATGCTTGTTTTCCTAACGCTGCATTAGCATCAGGGCTAATTGACGTATCGGGCAACAACGCTGGGTTCCAAGCAGTAATAATATGACGGCGTGAGTCAGGATTATGTTTCAGATCATCAATAAGCTGGGCGAGTTGATCAATTGTCTCACCATTTTCAGCTGGCCAATTGCGCCATTGCACACCATAAACAGGACCAAGTTCACCGTCTTCAGTAGCCCAGTCATCCCAAATTTTTACGCCATTTTCCTGCAAATAAGCAATGTTTGATTCACCTTTAATAAACCACAATAATTCATGAATAATGGATTTTAAGTGACATTTTTTGGTCGTTACAAGTGGAAATCCTTTCGCTAGGTCAAAACGCATTTGGTGGCCAAATATACTCTTAGTTCCCGTACCGGTTCGATCTGACTTCTCAATGCCTTCGTCACGTACATGGCGCATTAAATCAAGGTATGCTTTCACTAGGTTTTCCTTAAAAAATCAATAAAACGGGGAGGTAAATGCGATAATAATTGGCTATTAAATTTAACCAGTAGTATTTTTGAATTGCATTTTTCTGTTAGGTAAAATTATGCCTAATAATCACCAACTAGGCAAAATTTTTCTCGGCAGGTTTTAAAGCACCATTTTAATGGCAACCAACATCAAAAATATTGCAAAGCCCTTTTTTAAATAAGGTACAGGCAGTACTTTCGCAACCTTGACGCCAATGGGAGCAAACAATGACGACGTTAAGACAATACCGCATAACGCTGGCAAATAGATAAAACCAAGACTCCACGCCGGCAGGTTAGCTTGTTCAGGGGCAATCACAACATAGCCGAAAGCACCAAATAAAGCCACCAAAATACCACTTGCTGTGGCAACGCCTATTGCCTGGCGCATAGGTAACGAGCAGTACATTAGAACTGGAACCAGAATTGCGCCACCAGCAATGCCCATCAAACTCGCCACTATGCCGGTTAATAAACCAATGAGCTGTAAAACCCAATTTGCTGGCTGGGCGATACTTCGTTCAACTTTAATGGATAAAAACATATATGCCGCTAACATAAACACCGCAGTGGCAAAAAATAATGTTAATGCGTCTAGTGATAACATCCCCGCAATAACAGCGCCTAACATCGCCCCTATTGCCACTGTTGGCCCAATACATTTAGTTACACGCCACGGAATATTGCCATTTTTATGATGAGCAATAGCGGCAGATGATGATGTGAAAATTATCGACGCAAGCGACGTCGCTAATGCCATTGGAAAAGCCAATTCAGCACTGACGCCTAAAGAAGGTAATAGATAAACCAGCACAGGAACTATGATTAAGCCACCGCCAATACCGAGCACGCCAGCAAAGAAGCCGACAACGGCGCCAAGTAAAGTACAAGCTAAAAATACACTTAAGAGCATCGACACGGATTAAGCTTCCATAACTAAAAGAACAAGTTGGATAATTTCAACACAAGCGAGACATTATAATCGCGTATGAACAAAGTCTTCTAAACCTAATGTAAATAATTGTTCATTCATGTAACGATGAACCTTAACGGGGCTGGTAAAGGTTAACACTTTTGCCAAAATTTGTTGCAACTTTCGATACTCAACATGGCGAATTGCCCATTTTACTTTGGCAAGGCTGTGTGCACTCATACTTAAGTCATTATATCCCATTGCCATAAGCAATAATGCACCGGCGGGTTCGTTTGCCAATTCTCCACAAATACAGAGTGGTACCTTTCGCGTATGACTTTTTTGCGCTATGTAATTTAACGCTCGCAAAACCGCAGGGTGATAAAACTCATATAAGCTTGCCACGCGAATATTGTTACGATCAACAGCTAATAAATACTGTGTTAAATCATTGCTGCCAACGGAGAAAAAATCGACTTTCTCGGCTAAGTCGTCCATTTGAAAAATAATACTTGGCACCTCAATCATCACGCCGATTTTTGGTCTCGCTAAAATTTCGCCTGCTGTTAATGCCAATTCCGCACTTAACTCATAATATGCTTGATTAATAAGCCTTTTTGCATCATCGACTTCACTGATACTAGAGATCATAGGTAACATAATCGCTAAATTTTCCAGCCCAAGATTTGCCTTCATCATAGCGCGAATTTGCACTAAAAATATTTCAGGATGATCAAGTGTGATCCGAATACCACGCCAGCCTAGAAAGGGGTTTGCTTCGACAATAGGAAAATAAGGCAGTGATTTATCACCACCAACATCTAATGTTCTCATGGTTACAGGTTGACCAGAAAATGACTCTAAAACTTGCCGGTATAGTACAGTTTGCTCTAGTTCAGACGGGAAACAACTTCGGTTCATAAAAGGGATTTCTGTGCGATAAAGCCCGACCCCTTCTGCGCCAACATTATGCGAAAACTCAAAGCCCGATGACAAACCACTATTAACCAACAACCCTACTCGATGGCCGTCTAGAGTGACTGCAGGCAAGTGTGCTACTTTGCTAACCTGCGCTTGTAGCTGAGTTTCGGCTAATAAAATATGACGATATTCATTGATCAAAGCCTCATTCGGCGCAATATGTAGCTGGCAAGAATAACCATCGAGCACTACTTCTTGGCGATGCAGTTGACGAATGGCAATATATTCTATCCCCATTATCGCAGGAATATTTAGCGCCTTAGCCAAAATCGCTGCGTGCGAGTTATTTGAGCCGCTCAATGAAACAATGCCAAGTAAGCCTTGATGTTGATACTCAGCAATCATAGAGGCGGTTACATCTTCGGCAACCAGAACAAATTGTTGTGGTAATTTCTGCTCTTGCGCCTTAAGGTTTTGCAGGTTTTCTAACAACCGATTGCCTAGATCTTTTATATCACTGGCTCGCTCGCGTAAATAGTCATCTTCAAGAGCTTCAAATTGTATAACATAACCATCAACCACTAATTTCAATGCACTTTCTGCATTCCAGCCTTGTGTAATTTTATTGATAACTTCCGTTTTAAAATTATCACTTTCAAGTAACTGTTTATAAACTTCAAAAATATCTAGGCTATTGTCTAAGATTATGGTTTTTAATTTACTGCCCATAACCGTAAAATCAGCAAGAGTGTTGCGCACTGCGTCATTAAACCGATGCAATTGTTGCTCACTATCGGCTTCTTTTATAACGGCAACTGTCGATAAGTTAGCGGATGGATGCACAACGATCATTTCGCCAATTGCTACCCCTGGTGCGCCACCAATACCTTTAAGGGTTTTAATCGCATTTTTGCTATAATCGTACAGCCCTATCAAGCCTTGTGCTTCAATGCTTGCTATCGCTGTTGCTAACTGCGCAGAGAGCGTGACCAGAAAAGCTTCTTCATTTTCGGTAAAGAAACGCGCTTGTTCTTGTTGTACCGTCAGCACACCGAGCACTTTCCGCTGATGAATTATTGGTGTCCCCAAAAACGCATTGTATTGATCTTCTTCAACTTCTGGGGCGTGTATAAAATCAGGGTGCTGCTGGGCATTGGCAATATTTATCGGTTCTTCTCGCTGGCCCACTAAACCAATAAGCCCCTCGGTAAAGCCAATACTGGTGCGGCAAAAAGCACCTTCGGCCAAGCCATCTGAAGCCATCAAAATGAAATGTTGCTTTTGGTGATCGGCTAAATATACTGAACAGCACTGGGAGGATAGTGCATCTTTCACTTGCGTCACTAAACGTAATAAGGCTTGATCAAGCTCAGCAGCTTGACTAAATTCTAAGACTATTCGACGCAGAGTGGTTAGCATTACAATCCTTATAATTATATGTTTGCAGGTAGGTTCAGTACGTATGTGATATTAACATTAGCCTAAGCTCAGTAAAGACAGTGTTAAATCCTGTTAACAGAACTTGCTATGACATCCTTTTTCATAACATTTCCTCAATATTCAAAGCTTTTAAACTAAATAGCTCACCGCAGTGAGCTATTTACATTACATAATAATAATCTAAGGCCAATAATATTTAAGCTCGACGTCGACGACGGTCTTGACGATAATTTGGCATGGCTGCTAGCGAAAACTCTTTCATCACTTTACGATAAACTTCACGCTTAAATGACACAACTTGCCTTACCGGATACCAGTACGAAACCCAGCGCCAGTCATCGAATTCAGGGTGATCTGAATGCAATAAATCAACTGCCGACTCTGGTGCCGTTAATTTTAGTAAAAACCATTTCTGTTTTTGACCAATACAAACGGGTTTACTCTCGTGCCGAATTAACCTTTTTGGTAATTTATATCTTAACCAGTGCTTGGTGGTTGCGACAATTTTAACATGCTCAGGTTTTAAACCAACTTCCTCATTTAGCTCCCGATACATGGTTTGTTCAGCAGACTCACCTTCGTCAACACCACCTTGTGGATATTGCCAAGAATGTTGACCAAAACGCCTAGCCCAAAATACTTGTCCCCTGTCATTGATTATTACTATGCCGACGTTGGCTCGATAGCCTTCGGCATCTATCAAAGGAACTCCTGACAGCATTAATAATGTCATTGATTCTTCCATACTCTGCACCTTGGAGCAAATAAATATTGCTAGAAATCATTGTTTTTCTATATCAAGCTCTTGGTTTAATTATTTGCTGAGCTTTAAGTACAGAAAATTCACTGTCATAATGCGCTTGCTCGAAGCCGTCGAGATACATAATAATAGTCTTAACACTTGCGATAGAAGAAAGCTCATTGAAAAGTATCAATATTCCTAAAAACGAAGCAGAATTACTTGCCCGTGCACAAGACTTAGCAGGCATGACACTTGGGGAAATAGCTGAGCTAGTTAATGTCGCGGTACCAAAAAATTTAAAGCGAGAGAAAGGTTGGATTGGCCTACTACTAGAACAAGTATTAGGTGCGAGTGCAGGTTCTCGACCTGAGCCAGATTTTCCGCATTTAGGCATAGAACTAAAGTCACTGCCCATTAGTTATCAAGCTAAACCACTGGAAACAACTTTTGTTTGTGTCGCACCGCTGACTGGTTTAGTCGGGGCACAATGGCAAACTAGCCATATTCGTAATAAATTGGCTCGGGTGCTATGGGTGCCGGTAATTTCTGAGCGCGAAATTCCAGTGGCACAACGACTTGTTGGCACACCCTTTATTTGGTCTCCGTCCGCTGAAGAGGAGCAGTTACTGGCACTCGACTGGCAAGAATTAACCGATATGATAGTACTAGGTGATGTTGAAAATATTCACGGTAAACATGGGCAAGTGTTGCAGTTACGGCCTAAAGCCGCCAATAGCCAAGCGAAAACCCAAGCATTTAATCGCCACGGTCAACCTTTTCAAACCTTACCGCGTGGTTTTTACCTAAAAACCAATTTTACCCAGGCCTTATTACAGAAATACTTACGGATAAATTAGCCAGCCTACGTTACCTATGTTTATTGAATTAACATTGTCATAATAAAAACATGGCTTAAATTTTACAATCGCGCTATAAATAAACTAGAAACATAGACATTGGCTAACGAAAACACTGCATGAAGTTTGGAAATAAGTTTGATCGTTACATCGCTGTAACTTTTTTTGTCACCATAATCACCGTCATTCTAACCTCGTATATTACCTTCCGAGAGATTATTAATAGCCATAATAAACAGCAACATGCCGCAATAACACCATTATTTTCCTTAGTCACCAGCGAAATTCTTCGACCGCTAAGTGTCGCCAACTTTATGGCTAACAATCAACTGGTTATTGACTACGCCGCTAGTGATAAAATTGAAAAAGAATACTTAATTTCATACTTAGCAAGAATTTCCAAATCTTATAATATGCTGGCCTTTATTGCGTTAGAAAAACATAACTTAATGGTGGACTCTAATGCCAAAGAAACCAAACTGAGTAGCGATGCCGCTGAATGGTATCATCGCCTAAAAGATCTTCCTGGCGATCAGTTCACCGATATTGGCAATGCCGAAGACCCTCACCTATATTTTGACAGTAAAATACTAAATCAAGATAACAAGTTTTTAGGCTTTACCGGTGTTGCTATTGATTTAAACTATTTTGCTGGTAAGTTTCAGGAATTCAGTGAACGATTCGGTTTTGAGCTTTATTTTGTTGATAAAAATAACATTATTACTTTATCTTCCAACGCCATCATGAAAACCGAGAGTCATCATAGAAAAGACGCTATTGCGCGATTAAGTGACCTTGATTGGTATCAATCGTTAACGACCAACAATCGTGCAGATTTAAATTTAAGTAACGAAGTCATGTATACCACTGAAAATGGTTTACTGATATCCCAAATGCCGATTCAAGAATTAAACTGGCGTATGTTTATCGTCTCACCACCAGCATCAGAACAAAATGAATATTGGAAAATATTTATTGGTCGGTTTGTCATTTTCTTTTTAATCTCATTTATTTTTTATATTGTTTTACTGAATATCATTAGCTATTTTAAATCGAAATTAGTAAAAGATTCTGAAACTGATTTTCTCACCCAATTACCTAATCGCAGTCATATTCACTGGCGCTTTGATGACATAGCAAAAGCTAATGACAGCCTTTGTGTTGTGCTAGCCGATATTGATAATTTTAAGCAAATTAATGATACTTATGGCCATTTAGTTGGTGACGATGTACTACGTATAATCTCGGAACAGTTATCGCAAACCTTACGTCAAATTGATGTTATTGGCCGCTGGGGTGGAGAAGAATTTATCATGTTATTGCCTGAAACTACGGCTAGCCAGGCATTAGTCATTGTTGAACGTATTCGAGAAAAAATCGCCAGTATTTCATTTCCTATTTCAACCACTAGTGGTTCATTCTCAACAACAATCAGTTTTGGTATCTGCCACTTGCCTATTGAAAATAGAACCATCAATGATTTTATTTCCGGAGCCGACAAAGCGCTTTATGATGCAAAAAATAATGGCCGAAACCAGAGTGTAATTTTTAACTAGAACAGCGATTTACATCCAAACAGCATTAAAAATTGTCAACGACTATTTGCTGACTAATGCTTACACTAGCTTGACTAGCAATGGCTTGCCAATGAGTATTTGCCGCCTCTAAGCAAACAAACTCTTGCTCACTTTGTGCATGCATATCAGGCATGGTAGTTGCGGTTTGACCTGGATTCCATAATACCCATTGCTGACAATTATCACTGGTCACGGTTATTGCTCGTTGCCAACCGTTATCAATAATGGTTTTACTATCACCGTTGTGATAAATACGATCAACTGGACCAAGACAATTTTCAAGCGTTGAAACTTGCTTTTTTCTCCCTGATAACTTGTCATCATAAGCAAAAGAATCAAAACCCTGAATACTAACCTGCTTAGGATTACTGACACAAAAATAGCTGTGTAATGCCGCAGTATATTCAACGGTATGTTCCGATAAATTTGTCATGGTCAATGTCTGTTGAAATTGTTCAGAAAACACTAAGGTTTGTGTTAATTTAAAAGCCGCTGGCCAGTGCGTAGAATAATGTTTGCCACTTAAGGACAGCACAATAATAACTTCGGATTCATTTACTTCAATATCATCTAAATGCCACTGACTTTGCCTAGCAAAACCATGATTATTGGCTTTATCTATATTGCCTTGAGCAGACTTTACTTCACCACCAAACCAAGGCCAACAAATAGGAATGCCACCACGAATAGCCTGTGATGTCGAATATTGACTATCATCACTTAACCAAAAAATAGCTTGTTGCTTTTGGGGTTGCCACGACAATACCTGGCCACCATATAAACTTACCGCACCTTGACACTTATCGTGATAAAATTTTATTCCTCGCAGACTTTCACCTAGTTGGTATAACTCTGCATGACCAAATTCATTTTTTAATAATACTTCTGATGTCATTGGCTTCCACTTATATTCAACACTTGTTAAGCTAACAGTTTAGAAGATCATAAATGCGGATGAAAGCACAAAAGTATTCCAGCGGGGTTTCATCACTCCCCAGAGTTGTTGCAACTGAGTAGCTGAAACTTCACCCAGTTAGTGATGCGACTATGCGCTCCTACCTGCGTGCACCCGCAAGATAGCAAAAAACCTTTACATAAAAAAACCACGCCTGCGCGTGGTTTTAGTCAAACATTCACTTTTACCAAGCGAACATGCTACTTAACCTGAACTCGGGATAATGAGAATGAAAAACATAACTGTTTCAAAGCATTATCAACACTCAATCGACAGTAGTGGTATTTATGTCGAGTTCAAGGCGTTTAAGTGTGCCCAATAACGAGTTATTGGCAACTTAAACAACGCAGAAATAGGCTTTAATAGCGCTGCTGTAGCATTTTGCTTGTCCCGAGCTCAGGTTACTTAGAATAAGCTCTTGGCATGTTACTCTCTCGCATGTAACGCTCACGCAATTTATCTTGTCGACTTTCGGTTGAATACTCTTTGCCATCAATCCAAATTTTAGCAACAGATGAGCTTAATTCGAATGGATCCGCACTCCACAACACTAAGTCTGCTGCTTGACCAACGGCAACTCGGCCGCTCTCTAAGTTAAACGCATCGGCAACATTAGCGGTAACAGCAGCTAAAGCATCAGCACGTGATAAGCCATTTGCGATGGCATTACCGGCATGAAAGCGCAGTTGATACAAGTTATGAGTATCGCCATCAACAGTTAAAGCAACATTTACACCTGCGTTAGTTAGCTTGGCTGCATTCTCTAATGAAGCATTTAGTGAGTCAAAACTGCCGGGTAAATTGTCCAGTGCGGCCATCACTACAGGCACTTTCGCCTCAGCTATTTTGTCGGCAATTAATACCGCATCTGCCGCACCAACCAGCACCAAATCAAGGCTGTAGCTTGCTTTAAGTTTCAATAGTACCAATAAGTCTGTTGCTCTATCCGCATAGGCAACTAACGCTTTGTCACCAGCAAGCAAGGCATTGATCACTTTCGCCTCACGGCTAGGCTCTTTAGCATCCTTTTTATCTTTGCCTTCTTTTTTGTCTTTAGTATCTTTTTTCGACTTTTCCTTCGCTAGTTTTTTAGCGGCATCCTCAAGCTTAACTTGCAATTTTTGTAGCGCTAATGCTCTTGAACCTTTACTTTTTGCGCCCAGGTCAATAATCACATTATCATTACTTATCCGCACACTATCAAATTCACCGGATAAGTCAGCCACAAAAGTTTGACCTTTAAACATATCGTCGCCACCGCGTGGGGCAACAACATTACTAGTTATGCCGCCTTTACGGCTATATGGAATAACCGTGGAGCGAGGGTTAAACGCTAAACTTGCGTCAAAGGTAATATCGGCTTTCTTGTCTCGAGCATCGCGGCTTCTCGATACTGCACCAACTTCAACTAGACCCAATTGATTCATAGAGCCAATAAAGCCAGGTGTTAAAATTTTACCTTCGGCATCGATCACAGTATCTGCAGTGACACTGTCAGGATTAATAGCGATAACCTTGCCATCTTCAACAACAACCGTTGCGTTGTTAAGAACGCCTTGTTCAGTCACGGTATGAACCGTTGCGTTAGTTATAGCGAAGCTTTCAGCAAAGCTGCTATGAGAACTCGCTAGTGCCAAAGCAATTAACGATGATTTAAATAATTTAAAATGCTTCATTGTTTTCACCTTATCTTTGGCCTAATAAAAAGTCGCTTTTCGCTTGATATTTTTCATCATGACGATCGTATACCTTAGCACCATCAATAAATACTTGCTCAGCTTGCGCGTATACACTAAATGGATTTTGATTCCAGATAACTACATCCGCTTTTTTACCTGCCTCTAAGCTACCAGTTTCATCTGCTAGCCCCAAAGATTTTGCCGCATTTGAGGTGATCCAAGTAATGGCTAATTCCGGCTTAATATCAAACCCATTATCATTTGCACGATACATTACTTTACCCGCTTCTTGGTTCAAGCGTTGAATGGTGCTTGCAGAGTCGGAATGTACGACAGCACAAGAATTTTTCACGGCATCAACAATTGCCACATTTTCATGGACCATGTCATAAGCTTCCATTTTAAAGCCCCACCAATCTGGCCACATCGCTGCACAGTTACCGTTTTCGGCAAGCTTGTCAGCAATTTTGTAGGCTTCAATAGCGTGATGGAAAGTACCTGAGCGATAATTAAACTCTTTGCCTAAATCTATCATCATCGCCATTTCTTCGGCTTTATAACAATGGTTATGAATTAAGATATCGCCATCAAGCACCCCTTTTAGGGTATCTAATTCAATATCACGTTTTGGCGCTTCAGGATTTTTACCGGCTGCGTAATCTGCATCATATTTTTCCCAAGCGCGTTTATATTCTGTCGCTTCTGCCCAAGCCATACGATAACCAGCCATATTGCCCATACGTGTTGACGGTAAAACTTTACGACCGCCATAAACGCGTTTAGGGTTTTCTCCACAAGCCATTTTTAAACCATACGGTGCATCTGGAAATTTCATGCCTTGCATAGTTTCACTTGGTACATTTCGAAGGGTAACTCCGCGACCACCAAATAAGTTTGCTGAGCCCGGTAATATTTGTAAGGTTGTAATACCGCCTGCACGCGCGGCTTGAAAACCAGGATCTTGTGGCCAAACACTGTGCTCGGCCCATACTTCTGAAGTATTAGGAGAGCTCATTTCATTGCCATCAGAATGCGACTCAACTGACGGGCTTGGATAGACACCTAAATGTGAATGAACGTCAATAATGCCCGGTGTCACCCACTTACCATTTGCATCAACTTCTATTGCGCCAGCAGCCGTTAAACTGCTACCAATTTGGCTGACTTTACCATCAACGAGTAATACATCAGCATTGTCCAAACGTGTTCCCACGCCGGTTAATATCGTGGCGTTTTTAATTAGCGTTTTTTGCTGTGGTAAAGCTTGATACGTACTTGGGTAAGGGTTTTTATTAATTTCGACTTTTGCATCTTGCTGCTCACTCTGCAAACAGCCGGTTAAGGCAACAGAAATTGCGGCCATCGCAAAAGGTGGAAGAAGTTTTTGCATACGATTTTCCTATTGTGTTTCATATCTCGATGAAAAACATTAGGCTTCCCAGTTATTCGATATGAATTTTTATTATTATTGAGTGTGGCTTCTGCTTTAAAGTATTTAACTACGCATCAGCGTTAACATAATAGCTACAATATTATGAAAACTTGCCAACAACAAGTCAGATGGGGAAACTAGGTTAGAAAATTGCGTTGAATTAACAACTATCTGCGGTAAATGGGTTTAGCGTAACCCGCTATAATTCAAAATCACCAAAATCTAAATCACTACTATTGTCTATTTGGCTTTTACTTGCGGTGTCAAGTAACGAGGGTTGTTGCGCTTCGACGCTGTTTGCTACTTCAACAACTTTTGCTTTTGCTGGAGATTGCTTTCTTTTCTTACGTTGTTGACAGCGTTTGATCACTTTTTGACGCTGATTCGAATCTAATGATGTCCAATTTAAGCGTTCATCTCGAGTTCGAAAGCAACCCAAACACTGACCTTTGTCATCAGACTGACAAATACCAATACAAGGACTCGGGACATCAAAAAACTCTAATTGCATTTATTAAAACTTAACCAAGGTTGATAAATTATTTTACTCGTGTGATTAAGTATAACCCAATCACACGAGTAAAGAAGCCTAGGCCAGCTTATCGGTTGCGATATGGTAATCAGGGTCTTCAATGACGTTGATTTCCACTAAGCTACCGGCTTTAGTCAGTAATTGCGTACATTCTTTGCTTAAGTGTTTTAAATGCATTTGTTTACCGCGACTAATGTAGCGTTCAGCTAAGGTATCAATGGCTTCGATTGCCGAATGATCCGCCACTCGAGAATTTTTAAACTCAACAATCACATCATCGCTGTCATTATCCATATCAAATTGCTCTAAAAAGCTTGATACCGAGCCAAAAAATAATGGCCCGCTGACGTCATAGACAGTAGAACCTTTCTCATCTAGTGAACG
Organism: Colwellia sp. SU-HH01172; assembly: GCF_057553355.1. Classification (NCBI taxonomy): domain Bacteria; kingdom Pseudomonadati; phylum Pseudomonadota; class Gammaproteobacteria; order Alteromonadales; family Colwelliaceae; genus Colwellia; species Colwellia sp. SU-HH01172. Next base: position 32,271 of record NZ_BAAJMB010000009.1, read on the forward strand.
ATGAACCATGACATGTTTCGCATGTTCCCATGCAAACACTAATGCAGAAACAATAACCCCTACCACAACCGCAATAGCTAAGTCTGTCGCAACTGTTACCCCAGAAACTAAAATAATAACAAAAGCATCAGCCTTTGGTACTTTGCCTAGAATTCTGAAGCTAGACCATTCAAACGTACCGATAACAACAATAAACATCACGCCAACAAGCGCGGCTAGTGGAATTTGCTCAATTAATCCCGATGCAAATAAGATAAATCCTAATAAGGCTAATGCCGCGGTAATGCCTGATGCACGGCCACGACCACCAGAATTAACATTGATCATCGATTGTCCAATCATGGCACAACCGCCCATACCACCAAAGAAGCCAGTCACTGTATTTGCCGCACCTTGGGCAATACATTCTTTATTACCACGGCCGCGAGTGCCCGTTAGCTCATCAATCAAGGTCAGTGTTAATAATGACTCAATTAAGCCAATAGCTGCTAGCACTAAAGCAAATGGCAAAATAACTTGTAACGTTTCAAAATTAAATGGCACGCTAGGAATACTAAACTGTGGCAAACCGCCGGCAATTGACGCCGCTGGGTCGTTCGTCATATCGCGAACAAAATCAACAACCGTGCGGGCATCTAAATCTAAACTTTGTACTAAAATAGTTACCACCACAATTGCCACGAGTGATGAAGGTACCGCTTTGGTTAATTTAGGCAAGAAATGAATAATTGCCATAGTTAAAACAATAAGACCAGCCATGGTAAATAACTGATTACCCTGCATCCACTCCATCACGCCGGCATCGTTTATCACTTTAAACTGACCGAGCTGTGCTAAGAAAATAACGATGGCTAAACCATTAACAAAGCCGAGCATAACAGGATGCGGAACCAAGCGAATAAACTTACCGAGTTTAAATAGGCCTGCCAGTATTTGCAGCACACCTGTGAGCACCACAGTAGCAAATAAATATTCCACGCCATGTATTGCCACTAAACTCACCATCACAACGGCCATAGCACCCGTAGCACCAGAAATCATCCCTGGACGACCACCGAAAATAGAGGTAATCAAACCAACCATAAAGGCAGCATATAGGCCAACTAGTGGCTCAACGCCAGCAACAAAGGCAAAAGCCACGGCTTCAGGCACTAATGCTAACGCGACGGTAAGACCCGACAGTACATCATTTTTTAAATTTGCCGCTTTACTGGCGTGTAATTCAAACATTATTTTCTCAACTTTGATTAAACATCAAAAATACAAGCTAACTAAAAGTCGGCTTGTATTTAAATACTTTGTTTTTTATACCCGAGATTGTCTTAATGATAGGCAACCTAAACGAAAATCGTTATCTTTCGGGGCTTGAAGGCGCGGGAATACTATAGATTTATCGTCAAAAAGTCAATATTTGCTCAAAATTACATCAAGCATTTCAAGCAAATATAAACCGTTTTAATACTATTTGATAAGATTTATAAAAGTTAGCTGTTAGCCACTAATAATTGATTCACGTTCATTAAGAAAGGCTTTAATTTCGTCCCGTGAACCTAAGATGTGTTGCTTAAGTAGCGCTACCGCTTTTTCAACATCACGGGCTTTACATAAGGCTAAAATTTCATTGTGCTCTGACTCAGCTTTAGAAATACCGCCAGCCCATAATAAGTGCATGCGAATATAACGGTCGGCATTTTTATTTAAGGTATCAACTAAGTCTTGAGTTTGTGGTCGTTCAGCCCCTGAATACAAACAGTTATGATAGTCTGAATTTAATTCACTCCAGGTATTAGCAGCGTTTTCTTTCCCTAGCGCTTTATCTAGTTTTTTCAGTAACTCTGTTGCTTCGTCAAGTTTTTCATCGCTGATATTCGGTAAAGAATTTGCCAGCAAATCCGCTTCAAGCATAGCGCGTAATTCAAATAATTCGTCCACTTGATCAGCGTTGAGTTCAGTTGCGGTTGCCCCTTTGTGCGGCTCAAATGCCACTAAACCTTCCGCTTCTAATTGCAATAACGCTTCACGTACCGGAATACGACTAACGTTTAACTCGTCTGCTAAGGCAGCTTGGCGTAACGGTTGACCAGCTTTAATTTCACCACTTAAAATCTTTTCTCTAAGTGTTTCAACAACTAATTGAGTTCTGGTTTTATATACTATGCTCATAAAGGGCTTCCTAAAAATGTTACCGCTATTATAGAGATCCGGACGCCAAACACAAAAAAAAAGAGTTATTGCCCATAACTCTTTTTATTTAATATGCTACTACATTGAAATATAAACAGAAATTAATCCTGTAAAAGTTCAGGTAATAACTCTGTCGGCATATTTTGATAACAAATAGGACGTTGAAAACGTTTTATCGCTTCGCTACCGACAGAGGTGGTTCTAACATCGGTTGACGCTGGGAACGGACCACCATGGTTCATCGACGCACAAACTTCAACACCGGTTGGCATTTGGTTATAAATCAAACGTCCAACCTTGTGTGCTACTGCGTTCGCCACTTGCTTGGCTGCTGCAAGATCACTATCAAGGGCATGAATACTGGCGGTTAAATTGCCTTTAAGCAAGCCAATTGCTTGCATCATTTCATTAAAGTCAGCGCATTTAACAATTAATGCTGAAGAACCAAAAACTTCTTCTTGAAGTAGTGCATTGCTAGAGAATGTTGCTAAATCTGTGCTAAACAAAGCAGCTTGGCAAAAATGCTCAACACCTGCTTGACCTTGTGCTAATAATTCCACCCCCGCAATATCTTGCCATTGGCTAACCGCTTGTTTATAGGAATTAGCGATACCTGGTGTCAGCATAACTCCAGCCTGCGTTTTAGATATTTCTGCGGCGGCAGTTCCAGCAAACTGGTTATACTGCTCACCTTCAATGGCAAACCAGATACCTGGGCTAGTACAAAACTGACCTTGTCCCATCATAAGAGATGCAACGAGATTTGTGGCGATTTCTTTCGCGTCATTATTTAACTTATTCGCTAAAATAAATTGCGGATTAACACTGCCGAGCTCACCATAAAATGGAATTGGCTCAGGACGCTGATTAATTTGTTGTTGTAGTATCATGCCAACACGCTCAGAGCCCGTAAAACCAACTGCTTTTACTAATGGGTGAGTGACGATTTGGCTTGAAATGGCGTAGTTCTTACCTTGAATAAGGGAAAATACCCCAGCATCAAGCTCAGACAATTCAATAGCTTTTAAAATCGCTTGGGCAATAAGCTCAGCTGTTGCAGGGTGTGCGGCATGTGCTTTCATTACCACGGGGCAACCTGAAGCAAGCGCAGAGGCGGTATCACCACCGGCAGTTGAAAACGCTAATGGAAAATTACTAGCGGCAAATACGCCAACAACCCCTAGCGGCAAGTAACCAAGTCGAGTATCTGGTTTAGGCAATGGCGAGCGTCCAGCGTCAGCTAAATCAACAACAGCTTGATATTCGCCGTTATCTAAAAGATCAGCAAATAAATTCAATTGACCAACGGTTCTGCCACGTTCACCTTGAATGCGCATTGCCGGTAAACCTGTTTCCGCACATGCTGTTTCAACCAGCTCATCGCCCAATTCTAAAATCTGCTCACCAATGGTTCTTAGGAAAGCCGCGCGTCTAGTTGCAGGCAGTTGGCTGTAACTAGAAAATGCACGTTGAGCGGCAACAATAGCATCATCAATTTCTTGTGAACTGGCATCAGCAAATGTTGTTGTCATGGCAACATTTTCAATAGCATTAAAAGCAACAAAGCCGTTTTCAGTTTCACCAGACCATTGTCCAGCGATCAAATTTTTTCCTGTAATTGTCATAATAATCTCTTTAAATTTTTTTTCATTTTTAAAGTTGCCTGTAAAGCAAATTCAATCATTGCTCTAGGTTAGGCTATTTTTAACTTTATTTAAGTCACCACAAAGCCATTAGCATAAGGGTCACTATCATCAATTGTTATACAGTTTTTGCCAAACACATGCGCCCAACCTTGAATGCTAGGTTTGATCGCCACGATTGGACCATTTGCGGTGTGCAATTCAACCACGTCTTCAACTTTGCCAACAAACTGACTACCTATATAACTTTCATGGACAAAGCTATCGCCAAGTTTTAGTTTGCCTTTGGCGAAAAGTTGCGCCATACGAGCACTGGTGCCTGTGCCACAAGGCGATCTATCAATGGCTTTATCACCGTAAAACACTGCATTGGCAGCGTCTGAGCCAGAGGTTTGGGTTTTCCCTGTCCATAACACATGCGATACACCGCATACGGTTTCGTCTTCAGGGTGAATACATTCCAGTGTTTGCCCAGCGATCGCACGAATGATTGGGCTCCAATGCAGAATATCGCCGGCGCTCCATTCATCAATGCCGGGGAAATTTTCTTGCGGCTCTACAATCACGTAAAAATTACCGCCATAGGAAACATCAACCGTCAACGCGCCTAAACCCGGTACGTCTAGTACCACATCTTGATGGGCAAGATAAGAAGCAACATTATATAAACGTACTGCCGTCACTTTTTCCGCGGTCATTTGGTAGTCAATATTGATCTGTCCAGCCGGAACATCTAATACTAATTTACCCGGAGATTTTGGCGTTAATAAGCCATTTTCTAATGCCGCAGTAACTGTGCCAATAGTGCCGTGACCACACATTGGCAAACAGCCTGAGGTTTCAATAAACAATATCGAGCCGTCAGCATTATCAGAACAAGGAGGATATAAGAATGCCCCAGACATCATGTCATGTCCTCTGGGTTCAAACATTAACCCTTGGCGTATCCAATCATAATTTTCCAAAAAATCCTGACGCTTTTCACTCATAGTGTTACCGCGTAGGTTTGGGTGTCCACTGGTAACTAAACGCACCGGATTACCACAAGTGTGCGCATCAAGACAAAAATAAGTACCTTTAATCATTCGATTTTCTGCATCCATCAATACCTTCTTTAATTAGGCTATCAACCATAGCATGCGTTGCTTCAAAGTTGATTGACATATCATCAAAGTATTGTGTTGTTACTGCTGGATAGACCCCTTTCCAGTTAATATTTTTCATAAGCCTTTTCGTTCCGTTAATTGTATTTAGCTATTTAAAACTATTGCTAGAAATAACATCGCATATTGTATACAATATTTTCAATCATACAAGTGTAAGCATTAAAATTTATTTTTTAGGTTGAATAAAATGCAGTTTAATACTCATAATTTTTTAAATTATCAAACTATTAGCACAATAGATGCTCACACCGAAGGTGAGCCTTTACGTATCATCACTGATGGTTATCCTGAAATTAAAGGTAATAGTATTCTGGAAAAACGGCAATACTTATGCGACAACTTAGATAATTTACGACAATTATTGATGTTTGAACCTCGTGGCCACGCCGATATGTATGGAGCATTAATCACTGAGCCTTGCACTGATGAGGCTAAGTTCGGTATTTTGTTTATGCATAATGAAGGCTATAGCAGTATGTGCGGACATGGCATTATTGCCGCCGTATCAGTTGCCATTGAAAGCAAGGCTCTAGCCATGCCGAAAAAACATGAAGTTATTGGTATCGACTCCCCTGCTGGCTTTATTAAGGCTTATGCCGAATTCGATGCCAATAACAAACTCGCCATCAGTTTCGATAATGTCCCATCTTTTGTTGAAGCGCTAAATCAAACTATCTCAATACCAGAGTTCGGCGAGATCAAATACGACATTGCCTTTGGTGGCGCATACTATGCTTATGTTGATGCCGACGCGCTCGACATAGCTTGCACACCGGAAAACCAGCAGCAACTGATTAGTGTCGGCAGAGCTATCAAACATGCCGTAATAAATAGCTACGAAATTTGCCACCCAACTGAGGAAAACCTTAGTTTTCTATACGGCACTATTTTCTATTCAAATAATACTGACTCAGCTAGTTCACATTCACGTCATGTTTGTGTATTTGCCGATGGCGAAGTCGACCGCTCGCCAACTGGTACCGGCGTTAGTGCACGCGCAGCATTATTAAGGGAGAAAGAAAATTTAGCTGTTGCACAAGATGTGGTTATAGAAAGCATTGTTGGTGGCAAGATGACGGTTAGCATTCAACACGAACATGACTTTTATGGTAAAGCTGCTGTTACGCCACGCGTTTCTGGACGCGCCTATATAACTGGCTGTCATCAGTTTATGCTTAGTGAAGACGATATTTTTCCACAAGGCTTTATCTTAAGGTAACGACAACTAACTTGGCTTCCTGCCCTTTGAAATATTTCAGCAAGAACGTTAAATAGAAGATATTGAAAATGAATAATCAACAAGAACAACAAAATAGCTGCCAACGAAAAGTTGCGGTATTAGGTGCCGGGATTATCGGTATCAACTGTGCACTAGAACTACAGTCCTTAGGCTTTCAAGTTAGCTTAATTGACAAATCTGGCATCGGCGAAGGCTGTTCAAAGCGAAATGCTGGCCATTTTGCCACCGAGCAAGTATTCCCACTTGCAGAAGCAGGTTTGCTCTGGCAGTTGCCCAAATTGTTACTAGACCCATTAGGACCCATGGCGCTTTCTCCACGCTATTTTCCTAAAGCCTTGCCTTGGTTTTTAAAGTTTATGGCCAATATGCTCGCCAGTAAGCGTTTAAAAAACAGCCAAGCATTAAAAACTCTTAATAAACATGCTATTGAATACTATAAGCCATTGCTACGGGCAGCTAAAGCCGAACAGCTACTAACCAGTAAAGGCAGTTTATTAGTGTTTGAAAGCAATAATCGTCAAAACGCGGTTAAGGTTTATAACCATTATAAAAGTGCAGGCGTTGCAGTTAAATTACTTGATCGCGCACAAACCATGCTACTAGAGCCAAATTTAAGTGAAGCAATTAATTATTCACTTTACTTTACCGACGTAGCGCACACCGCAACCCCATATGCAATATGTCAAGTATTAGCCAATCAAGCGCTAGAACTGGGCAGTAAATTTATTCAAGCCGAAGTGAGCGATATCAGTACCAACGAAAATGGCGTGCAAATAAATTTACTTTCACAAGACAACATAGCTGGACAATCAGAAAATAGCGTGGAAACCTTTGATCAAGTTGTGGTGGCAACTGGCGCTTGGTCTGAATCACTTTTAGCGCAACTTGGTTATAAATTACCCATGGAGGCGGAACGTGGCTATAGCTTAGATTTAGCCGCAGTGGAAAGTGCACAGTTAAATCGCCCAGTCGCCTCTGCAGAGCGAAAGTTTATTATCACCCCTATGGCACACGGGCTTCGCCTCGCTGGTACTGTCGAATTCGCTGGTTTACATCAAGCCGCCAACATGAAAAGAGCGAATATGCTTTACGAAAATGCTAAACAGTTATTAAAGGATATACCTAAATTCAGCCCCAAAAATGCTGACTCAGAGCAACGTTGGATGGGCTGCAGGCCTTCTTTACCTGATTCACTGCCGGTTATTGGCCAAGCGCCAAAACACAGTGCGGTATATTTTGCCTTAGGTCATCAACACTTAGGTTTAACCTTGGGAGCCATCACAGGCAAGCTGATTGGTCAGATAATGACTAAACAAAAAACTGATATTGATATTTCACCTTTTTGTATCAGCCGCTTTAATTAATCTCGCTGTTTAATGACATCACCTTTTCGCTGTGGCCTTCGGCTCATCCCCGTCGTTGGCTGCAGCACCTTTTAACAAGTTTTGTTAAAAACCATCAGAGAAAATATTCCCTCCAACTCAACAAGCGCTAGTAACTAGATAAATTTCTGTTATTGTAAATTAAATATGCGTGCAAATAATGATAATTAAAAGCGTGGAATAATGACAACTAACCATAATAAAATTGCCTTCATATTCTTTATACTTGCTGTGCTTTCAGCGATTTATATAAAACTGTCAGTTGCGCCGCTCTGGGTAGAGCAAAGCTATGTTTATGATGTCAGTACTGATGTTAAAGGTGTTTCCAGTTATATTTATAAAGGTCAAAAGGTCATTATCGACAATATTGTTGACTACAAGAATTCGCCGTTAAATCAGCAGAACTTAAACAACAATAACAACATACCAGCGTTAAGTCAGCAATGGGTAAAAGATGACAATAGCCAGCTTAAATTACTTAAGCCTGCCTTTCATTTTGGCGCTTGGTCATTACTACCTGCTTTTATCACCATCATCTTATGCTTATTAACCCGAGAGCCTTTAACTGCGCTGCTTGGGGGCATTGTTGTTGGTGCAATTATCTTGGGACGTTATGACTTAACCGACAAGGTTATTATCCCTAACTTAGCAAAAGAAGGTACCGCCGCGCTGTTACTACTTTATTTGTGGTTACTGGGTGGCTTGCTCGGCATCTGGTCAAAAACGGGCGCAGCTCAGGCCTTTGCCAGTTATATGACAAAACATTTTGTAAAAGGCCGAAAGTCGGCGAAATTAGTTTCATGGTTATTAGGGGTGTTGTTCTTCCAAGGCGGCACTATGAGCACAGTTTTAGTAGGCACTACCGTGCGGCCACTGGCCGATAAAGCGAAAGTCAGCCATGAGGAAATGAGCTATATCGTTGACTCAACCGCCTCTCCTATCGCCTCTATTCTCGCCTTTAATGCTTGGCCTGCTTACGTGCAAGCTTTGATATTTATACCTGGTGTTTCTTTTTTAGCCACCGAAGCCGATCGTATTGCTTTTTTCTTTCAAAGTATTCCATTTAGTTTCTATAGTATATTTGCCGTTACCGGGACATTTTTACTTAGTCTCAATATCACCACCTTTGCCGGTAAACGTATTAGAAAAGCTAAAAGCCGTGCCGAACAAGAAGGAATGTTAGACGCACCAACGGCAAAACCCTTAAGTGCTAAAGAGTTACAACATTCTGATGTACCACCAGGCTATTCGCCACATATTATAGAATTCATCTTGCCCTTAGTGACACTAACCGCCATTGCCATTGGCAGTTTTGTCTTACTTGGTTCGCCTAAAATCAACTGGGCCTTTGGTGCCGCGTTATTACTTTCTGCTGTCCTTGCCATCATCAAAGGTATGTCTTTACATCATGTAATTGAAGGCTTTACACAGGGTTTAAAAGGCGTCGTCTTCGCTTCGGTGATTTTAATGTTAGCGGTTATTATTGGTAGCATAAGTAAAGAAACAGGTGGCGGCTTGTTTTTAGTTTCTTTACTCGGTGAACAACTACCGTTTTGGTGCCTGCCGGTTATTTTACAGCTCATTACTATGGTCATCGCTTTCTCTACGGGCACTAGCTGGGGGACATATGCCATTGCCTTTCCATTAGCAATGCCTTTGGCATGGGCAATTTGCCAAAGTCATGCGTTGGCAAACCCAGAATTGTTTATGATGCTATGTTTTGCCACTGTGCTTAATGGCAGTGTTTTTGGCGATCAATGTTCACCGATTTCAGATACCACCATCCTCAGTTCTATGACCACAGGCTGTGATCTAATGGACCATGTGAAGTCACAATTAGTGCCAGCGACCTTAGCCGCTTCATTAGCTGGCGTTTTATGGACCCTTACCGCATACTTTTTTGTCTAATATCAATCAACTTACTACTGAGAAATTTTAAAAAATAATCATAAATTACAAAAAGTAACCAGAAATAGGGATAATGTCACGGCAGAAATAAAGCTCTGTGTTACTATTAATTAACAACGGACGTTGAGCTTGTTTTGGATCAATAAACTACTTTAACTCAGCTCATATAATAAAATTTTCTTCTGGTAGCTTTTAGCGATATGAACCAACAGCTTATCATTTTCTTCAAAGCACTTTTCGGCAGTTGTAAAGACTTACTGCCAATAGTTCTCGTCATCGCTTTTTTCCAATTTGCAGTTTTACAGCAAGCTATGCCAAATATTGGCGATATCTTTATTGGCTTGATATTGGTGGTGCTTGGTTTAACTTTTTTTATCTATGGATTAGAGATGGGGTTATTTCCCATCGGCGAGTCTATGGCCAAAGCCTTTGCCAAAAAAGGCAGTATTGTCTGGTTACTAACCTTTGCTTTTTGTTTAGGTTTTGGAACAACGGTTGCTGAACCTTCGCTTATTGCAGTTGCCGCTGAAGCCGCTACAGTGGCCGCGAGTGGTGGCATTATTGAGGCAAGCGACATCGCCCAAAATGAGTATGCCAATGGCTTACGCTACACAGTTGCCTTTGCCGTAGGGCTAGCAATCGTTATTGGTGTATTGCGAATTATACGTGGCTGGCCAATTCAATACCTTATTCTTGGTGGCTATGTGCTGGTCGTTATTATGACCGCCTTTGCGCCAACATGGATTATTGGTATTGCCTACGACTCTGGCGGGGTAACAACGTCAACAATTACCGTCCCATTAGTTACCGCACTCGGTGTTGGCTTAGCCTCGTCAATTAAAGGCAGAAACCCGATGATAGACGGCTTTGGTTTAATCGCCTTTGCCTCCTTAACCCCGATGATATTTGTGATGGCGTACGGCATGGTATTAAGCTAATGAAAGTAACATATTTTTCTATTTTCAACGGAGCTTGTTAATTTGACATTACTGATAGAGTTTTTCGAGACGTTAAAAGCAACTGTTGTTGATGTGTTGCCGATATTATCAATAATTCTGGTCTTTCAATTGTTGGTCATTCGACGCCCGATCCCACATGTCAAGCAAGTAGGTTTTGGCTTTTTCTATGTATTAATTGGTTTAGCATTATTTTTATTGGGTTTAGAAAAGGCCTTGTTTCCGTTAGGAAAAATGATGGCTGAGCAATTAACCGCCCCTGAGTTCATTAACCCTGAAGCGCTAGCCGCTGATGCGATAAATTGGGCAAATTATATTTGGGTATATATTTTTGCTGCAGCCATTGGATTTAGCACGACAATTGCTGAACCCTCCCTAATTGCCGTCGCCCTAAAAGCCGAGGAAGTTTCCGGTGGTGGTATTAAAGCCAACAGTTTACGTATCGCTGTTGCCATAGGGGTTGCCATAGGTATAGCCTTGGGAAGTTATCGTATTGTGGTCGGTCATCCAATTCATTACTACATTATTTGCGGCTATATTGTGGTGGTAATACAAACTTTTTTCTGTCCAAAAATGATAGTGCCACTCGCCTATGATTCCGGTGGCGTAACGACGTCTACCGTGACAGTGCCGCTGGTGGCCGCCTTAGGTTTAGGCTTAGCCAGCACCATACCGGGGCGAAGTCCTTTGATTGATGGCTTTGGCCTGATTGCTTTCGCCAGTTTATTTCCGATTATTGCGGTAATGGCGTACGCACAAATTACTCAAATTCGAACACGAGACTAACTAAACAGTGAGAATGAAACATGCATTTTAAATTGATCATTGCATTTGTTGAAGATGCCGTTACTGAGATGGTAATGAAAGAAGCTCGCATGGCAGGGGCGACCGGCGCTACCATTATTAATAACGCGCGTGGAGAAGGTATTAAACGTCAACGAACCTTTTTTGGTATGCAGCTGGAAACACAACGTGATGTACTGATGTTTGTTGTTGAAGAACATTTATGTCGTAAAATACTTGAACGCATTGCTAGCGTTGCGGGTTTTGATGAAGAACCCGGCAAAGGCATCGCCATACAAATTGATATACAGGATGCTGTAGGTGTAGCCCATCAAGTTGAACGTTTAAAAGGTAAAATTGAGGAAGAGCTATGAGCCATAAATTAGTGCAAGTTAAAGATGCAATGAGCACCGACAGTTATTGCTTTACCGATGGTATGGTTACTGTCGCAGAAGGCATAAAGTTAGCCAAACAACATAATGTTTCGGCGTTAATTATTAACAAACGTCACGACAACGATGAATTTGGTTTAGTACTATTATCAGATATTGCTAAGCAAGTGGTCGCAAAAGATCGTTCGCCTGAACGAGTAAATTTATACGAAATTATGGCGAAACCATTATTATCTGTATCACCCGAAATGGATGTCCGTTATTGCGCACGGCTGTTCGAAAACTTTGGCATCAACACAGCACCCGTGATTGAAAACCAACAAGTATTGGGTTTAGTGAACTATACCAATATGGTGCTAACCTTATTGGGTGATGATTAATACGCTACTTAACTGTGATATTAGTTAAGGTATGAATCTAAGGTATGATCTTTAAATTAGGCGTACCTTTTTTTATTGCCTGAATTTCTTCGGCTTCTTTCAACAAAGGCACCTTAACCACAAAGCAACAACCATGCTCACTATCGCTAATTTTTATTGAACCACCAAGTTTAGTATTGACTAAATTGTAAACAATATTCATCCCTAAACCTGAGCCCCCTAAACCGCGTTTAGTAGTAACAAACGGGTCAAATATTTTGTCTTTAACCTCACTGTTAATGCCTTTGCCATTGTCTTGATAAATCAACACTAGGCTCTCGTCATTGGCTTGAAAGTCAATACTGATTTCACCATCAATACGGTCTTCAAAACCATGGATATGTGAGTTGGTTAAAAAGTTAGTCAGTATTTGGTTCCAGGCACTAGGGTAAGTCACTAAATTAAGTTTTTCATCAACACTAACCTTAATGGTATAGTTTTTTTGTTTAAATAAGGTTTTAACGGTATTGACCACGTCATTGACGTGTTGGGCCAAATTTATATTAATTTTCGGGTCGGTATGCTGTTCAACGGCAACTGACTTAAAGCCTCGGATCAAATCAACCGCTTTATTTAAGCTGCGTTCGATGATTTGCTCATATTCTACAAACATATTGAGTATTGAAGTCAGCTGTTTTTTCGTTAATTTTTCTTCAATTAAGGCATGATTCAATTCTGCTATTTTTTCTTTTAAAGCGCTGACTGAAGTAACGCAGATACCTAGTGGAGTATTAACTTCGTGGGCAACCCCTGCCACCAATTGCCCAAGAGAAGCCATTTTTTCTGATTGCACTAATTGGTCTTTTGCCAATGTCAGTTCATTTAATGACTGTTGCAGTTGTTGATTACTTTCGGCCAATTTTGCCGTGCGCTCATAAACTTTAATCTCTAAATCACCGTTCAAATTTATTAGCGCATTTTCTGCATCTTCTAACTGAATAATGTCATTTTTCAATGTTAAGCGCATACTGTTAATCGCATTGACTAACTCATCAAGTTCATCAGTTTCTTGCTTACGATTAAGCAATGTTAAAGGTTCATCTAAGTTCTGACCACTTAGCTCCTTTGAATATAACGTAATGCGATATAAATGCTTAGTGATCAACCAATGGACAATGAAGAAAGTACAAAATGCCACCATAAAAATTTTGATAAATTCAGAGATAACAATAAAGCCAGCTCGCTGCCAAAGGTGCTGATAAATATCTTGATAATCAGCGGTAATAACCATAGTGCCTATGGTGTTATTTTCGAAAGTTATCGGATAATTTTCAACTTTAGGAGGCGCAGCAATATCCTCTCCAACTTCATATACTTTGCCAAAACTGGTGGTGATTTTTACATGGCGAATATCGGGTAAGCGCTGAATACCGCCTATTTGCTGTTCGACAAGCGGCTCATTAAAATCCCATAAACTAGTAGATATTGATTGATTAAAGCTCAGCTCGATATTTTGAAAACGTTCATCTAGTGCGCTTACACCGCTCTGAAAGTCAACGTAAAGTTGAATAATGGTAGAACATACAGATAAAAAAGCACTGCATAAGAAAATATAGACAAATACACGTCGGCTTAACTTATTATTTAAAGCGCCTTTACTCGACATTACCTTTTCCATGAAACCCATTTGCTATTTGTATAACACTAATAATTGTCGTGTTATATATTTCCTTACGTCATAGCACTAGTTATATAGCAGTGAGTGGTAAAGTCAAATATCAAAGTGACAAATTTCATGGTTATCGTAACGACTGTTGAACTTTTTATGATCAACAGCTCCTGAACAGCTTGATAAATTACTCGGAATGACCGTATATATTTTTCTTTATTGATAATTCTACTTAAAACATTTTGGCTAAAGCTTATATCGCTTACACCTGCTGAGATTTTGCATAGTCTGCAACCAGTTTAGCAGCTGTTAAATCTTCTAAAGCATGGCCGACTGATTTAAATACCGTAATGTCTTCATCGCTTCTTTGCATGTTGAATTCTTGTTTCGATAACGAGAATAAGTCTGCTTCAACCTGCTCTTTAGTGATCACGCCTTGCTTTAGCGGTATCGCCATATCACCAGTTTCACGTAAAGCACCTTCAAAATTATCAACAAATAGTCTTGAACCCGTTAAGCAATCATTATCCATTTCTCTCATATCTGGACGGTATGAGCCGACCATATCTAAATGTTGGCCTAGTTGTAGTTGCTTACCAAACACTAGCGGTTCTTTGCTAAGGGTGGCACAAGAAATGATATCTGCTTGTGCAATATAGTCTTCAATGTTGTCAATTGCTTGAACATCTACTTCAAGGTGCGCAACTTGTTGGCAAATAGCTTCTGCTTTACTCTTGTTTCGACCCCAAACATAAACCTTTTTAATTGGCCTTACACTGGCATGGGCTTCAATAAGCTTACTTGATAAGGTTCCGGTTCCTATCATCAGTAAAGTTTCACTATTTTCACGTGACAAAAAACGTGAAGCTAATGCCGAAGCGGCGGCTGTTCTTCTAGCCGTTAATGCTGGTGCATCCATCATCGCCATCATGGAACCGGTATCAATATCCATCAACAAATAACTGCCTTGAATTGACGGTAAGCCTTTGCTGCCGTTTTCAGGTGCCACGGTAACAATTTTAACTCCTGCAACTTCACCCGCTTGCCACGCTGGCATCATCAGCAAGGTTGTTTCACGTTCGGCTTTTGGATTAGCCATATCAAAATGTAAGCGTGGCGGTACGGTAATATCACTAGCAAAAGATTGCTCAAGCGCATTAACAAGTTTTGGAAACGCGAGTGCGCGGTTAACCGTTTCAGCATTTATCGTTAGCATAGTGTTCTCTTAAAAAATAATAATTAATCATGCCAATCATTATTGCATAATGTATACAAAAATAAAATATATCAACTTAGTCAATTACTGACGGCACAGGTTCTACAAAATAAAAAGCCCTGCGTGTGACAACAGGGCATTAAATTATGTTTGAGGAAATGATGGCTTTACACTTAATTAGTTCGACTCAACATATATTTCGCCGCAGCCATGCGGGTTTCTGCATCTAAATAATTTTGCGGTGGCATTTCTGGATAGTCATCGCGCTTTTTAATTGGCTTATTGATGTAGTCAGCGATGCCTTGTGGATTATCCATATATAATGCTTGAATAATTTGTACCGGAGGACCAATCATGCGACCAGTATAGGTATGACAACCGGCACAAATTCCTTGATAAACTACCTTACCACGCTCTGACGGGTCAATAATACGTGGCGCAACCGGCTCATCAAGCAAATAACTATCAACCGACGCCGTATTGGTAAATTCACACTCTTTCCAGCTATTAACCCCAACAGAGACATAACGGTGTCGGTTAATAATACAACTATCATTACTCTCACCGACGCGAATTATGTCTGGTTGCCCTTGCTTAAGTTCAGTCAACATTAATGCCTTAACTTCGTCTATGGTGTCGTAGCCATTATTTAGCATTAAGTTATCTAAAATCATCACTCGATCTGGGCTTGGATCTGACTCAGGATCTATGGTGGTATTGGGTGCGTTATGATGGTCTGTGATCAATATACCGGCGGTTTTATTGCCAGAGATAATATTACCTTCAATCACCACATCGTCGGCAGCCATCACCAAGATCCCCGTTCCTGCAGGAATTCCGCCAACCGTAGAGCCTGGCGCACCAAAGTTTTTATGATTATTAGCGGAAATAAAATTATTACGAATAATAACGTCATAGGTGGTTTTTATTGGTAGGCCGGGCGTAATGAAAGCGAGAATTCCACCGGTATTATTGTGCACATAATTATCTTCAACTATGGCATGACGCGAGTTTTCAATTTCGATACCAGCAACACTGTCAAAAACATCATTATAGACAACATGAATATTGTCACTCATACCAACATAAATCGCAGCATCTTCAATGCCTGAGATTACGTTGTATTCTACGATACCATTTTTACCCAATTGTGGAAAAATGCCGTAAACACCTGTATCAATAATAATATTGTTTCTGATTTCAAAGTTATTACCGGCCTGCCCCATAATGGCATTACCTTTATAATTGGTAATTTGCATATTTTCGACGACAAAATTATTGCCGGAATACAAAATCGCGTCATTAAGCTTTTTCTCACCATCTAATGTTGCTCGTTTTCCTTCTTTAACAACGCCAATAATACGTATGTCGTCTTTGTCGATATAAACCGTTTCATGATATTTGCCGGGCATGACTTGAATGGTGTCCCCGGGCTCAGCCCGTTGCACCGCAGCCATTATCGATTGACCATCTTCAACCACATGAGTTGTGCCTGCTTTTGTCCGCTCGGCAACGGCACTTTTGCTCTTTTGGTTAACTTCTTTATCCGCACTCTTGTCGTAGCCACCACCATAACTTGCACCAGCGCCACTGTTAGTGATCACTGGAGTATTGTTTTGACTAATGCCAAGATATAAACCTCCAGCAAATGCCACAGCAATTAATATTGCTGTGATAAATTTACTTAATTTCATGTTGTTCCTCACTTCGCTCGCTTATTTTTTTATTATTCGTTTTTGATTTCATATCTGCTGCTAGCATAGATTTGCTAGATGACGTATTAGATTTACCTTGCGGTTGCCGGCCACTTTTCATTAACTCGAGTTGAAATTGTTCATCAACAGGTGCCAAACCTGAAGGCAAAGAATGAGGAATTTGGGGCGTAAGACTCTCATCAGTTAAGGTTGCTAAAAATTCAACCAGCAAATCAATTTCATCTTCAGCCAAGTTAGGCTCAGAAATATGCCAATGCAGATACAATTTTTCGCCATCAGGCACAGCGTTGCCTCGACCATCATTATAGAATTCGATGGATTCTTTTAATGTCTTGTAACGACCTGAATGCATATATGGCGCAGATTTAGTGATATTACGTAACGTTGGTACTTTAAATGCTCCACGTAATTTTACCGCATTATAGGTTTTCGCGGCGCCTATATCTCGCTCTCGACCATCAGGCTCAGGCGTACCGATCACCGCGATTTGATTATTGGTAAATAGGGGGGGCTGATGACACTCTGCGCAACGTGCAACAAAGGATCGAAAAACATTTAGGCCGGCGATTTCGTTTTTTGTTAATGCCTGATGATAGCCATGTGCATAGCGATCATAACGACTATTTAATGAAATCAGCGAGCTTTGAAACGCTGCCAGTGCGGTATAAACTTGCTCTAACTGCAATTTATCCGCCTTCGGAAACGCTTGCGTAA
This sequence comes from Colwellia sp. SU-HH01172, assembly GCF_057553355.1. NCBI lineage: Bacteria > Pseudomonadati > Pseudomonadota > Gammaproteobacteria > Alteromonadales > Colwelliaceae > Colwellia > Colwellia sp. SU-HH01172. The sequence goes on from NZ_BAAJMB010000009.1 coordinate 49,598, forward strand.
ATAATTGTCTGTATTGACTATTTCCACGTAGAGACGCTAATAACTGCTCTGGTGTATTGCCCATCTCTTTTTCATCAAATAGTGGCCCTTGAGCCTGCTCTTCCAGAGACTTTGCTCTTGCATCCCAAAAAAACTTATCTAAAAATGCTACGTTCCACAATGATGGCGCACTGCGTGTCACCTTTTCTCCGGTTACGCCAACACTGCGATCAAGATCATCACTAAAGCCTTTTTCTGGCTGATGACAGCTGGCACAAGAAATAGCACCATTTTTGGATAACAAAGGATCAAAAAATAAATAACGTCCTAAATCAATTTGTGCTGGTGTGAAACCATCTCTGTGTGGCGGTAAGGACGTTTTCGTGCCACCTAAACCTCTATTTTGTACCGAATTGTAAAACTGATATTGAGTCAATAGCCGACACACACCGGCAGCTGTTAACTCAAAACTTGGCGGGCATTGAGTATTTAAAGTAAAAGCGGCTTTTGATTGCTGAGCCGGCTTTTGGAGACTTTTATTATTATTGAAAATAGAGCGATCGACGACATCAGCGTTAGCCGCTATTGTAAGTAAACAACAAACAACAGCGATGGAAAATATTTTACTGGCCATTGCGAACACCTTGTTGTTCACGAGAATTATTTATTTGCGTAATAAAAGCGATAATGTTTTCTAACTCTTGTCCACGACTCGTTTTTGCCATCATAGCCATTTGTCGACCGTATTTATCTTTAGGATGTTCACCTCGAATACCGTTGACAAAGTTGTCCATTTGTTTCGATATATACCATGAAGATAAGTTATTCAGTCGCGGCGCCGACATTCTGTCATTACCTTGCCCTTGACCTCCATGACAAGCACCACACTTTGCTTGATAATAATTGCTGCCCTGCTTCAATTGCTTGGCAAGCGCATTCACTTGCTCAGGCGCTAGCGAGTTATTTATGCTAGCTGCGCTAGGAAAATAAGTTAGTTGGCTAAGGTAATGATTAATTTCTTCAATAACTGTGATGTCATTTAAAGACGTGGCGATTTCAGCCATTTGTTGTCCGGCAATGTCTTGCGCGTGCGCGCCTCTAAATTTTTGCTGAAACTTACTAATTTGATTAGTTAGGTAGACGGCTGATTGCCCGACAATTGCCGGCGCTTTTAACGCTTCTTGTCCATGCAAATCAGCGCCATGACAACTTTTGCAAACAACAAGTTGTTGCTGCGCTTCTGCACTCATTTGTTTTATCTCAGGCACCGTCACTTGCGTTGCCAACACCTGTTGAGAAAAAACTAAAACTAGCAAAGTGAAAGCAAAGCCAAAGTCTTTCACGCGGTCATAAATCGCCTGTAGCATTAGTTTGTTATGGAAAAACACTCTGTCATTAACAATAAGAGACTTAACTATTAAAGACCGAGCTATAAAGCTGCGGGTTTGTGGCATATGTCAGTTCTTGTCTTAAAAACACATGCTCTGACTATATGATGCTGGACGTTAAAAAGCTGACGAATAACTAGAAAAGTCTGACGAATTATTCTTTATCACTAGTTAAATAATTAAATTACTGGTGCTTTTTACGGTATTCCGTCGGTGTGACACCATAAGTTGCTTTAAAGGCTTTATTAAATGAGCTTAAACTTCTAAAACCACTTTCCAGCGCTAACGTTAGCACGGGTGTGGTTTTACTTTCTTCACAAATCAAGTTGTTGCTCACTTCTTGTATGCGATAGAAATTCAAAAAATCATTAAAGTTACGGTAATTTAATTCACCATTAATCAACTGCCTTAACTTGTATTCATGAATTGCTAAGTGTTTAGCAAAACTGGCGATAGTTATTCCCTCTTGACGATAGAGCTTTTCCTGTGCCATTGCTTGGGTAATTTTAAGCAACTCTTTACTGGGAGGATTTGCTATTTGCTGACTAATATTTGAATGTTCAATGGTAACGAAAAGACTGCCATCTTTAAGGCTAAATAAAAGAAAATTAACGCCGGTAATCAGAATGGCCATAACAAGGTTAATCATAACCCCCAGCATTAACCATTGCAGGTTCAGCAATTGGCTAGCAAAGATCACCATAAAAATATAAACCGCTGACAAGCTTAAAACCCCGCCTCGAATATAGCGACGCTGTTGTACAAGGTCATCTCGCCAATGTTTAACGGCAATGATTAATGCATGAAAGACTAACGCCAATTCAAGCGCCATAGCGCCATATTTTGCCGTAAGCCCAAGCATAGAGAATTGGTTTATATTTACCCCAAACAGTAAAGATCCGACAATTAAGGTAAGCGGGATCACTAAGGTCAGTGATGCCAATAGATATTGCCAAGGCTTTAATATCACATGATCAGCAAAAACACTTAAACTCACCAACCAAAATACACCTGGCAATGCATTACCACCTATTTTCTCCAACCACCAAGCTAATGAATAGGGAATAAGTACCGGAAAAATATCACGCAATAAATAACATGAAACACAGAACATTAAGCCAATAAAAAGTTGAACTGAAGGATTCTTTTTTTGCTTGGGTAACAGCAGCAGTAGACATAACACCGCTTGAGCAAAAGAGAATGTGGCAAAAAATGTTGTTATATCATTCATAGTTTAAATATATTTTATTCTTATTATTGGTAGTTTTTACCATACTAAACAGGTCATTAATAAAATGGAAATTGCTTGCACATAAAAAAAGCCCGATTATTTCATCGGGCTAAAACAAAACGTTACCGCGATAGTCGCGTTATTTTAAAAGAAAAAGCTTCATTTACGCTAAATGAGCACACTGGCACATACGGAACATAGTTAAGTTTATTTAGAGCAATCGCTAAAATGAATATTTAACATCGATACCGGCTTCTAAACCTCGATTAATACGACCATGCGGCGTACCAATAACATCCGCCGTTAAACCGCCAACAGATAGCATATAACGTTCATCCAATAAATTTTTCCCCCATAAGCCGATTTCCAAGGTATCGTCATCACTAGTCCATGAAATGCGAGTATTTAACAATTTCATATCTTTTAAATACTCAGGAATAGCGAGTTTGTAATCTTCAATCCCAACCTCCTCATCATTAATATTTTCAACAAAAACATAATCAAAGTGGAAGTTTGTATTACCTAAACCAAGATCCGGCATCCAATCGAACGTAAAAGTGTAGTTCGCACTAGCATTAACTGAAGATTTTTGCGCAGAAATTAAACTTCCTTCACCGTTATAAAATTCTGGTGTGTAGGTATCTGTGCTGCGTATTTCTGAAACCACACCTAAGGTTAAGCTATCCGTTGCTGACCACAGTAAATCAAATTCAATACCGGTAATTTCTCTATCTTCATTGATGATTGTTGGTATCGCTTGTGATGAACCTGGTACTTTCGAATCAACACTTCGTTGCAGGTTATCCAACTCTAAGTAGTAAGCACTAACATTAGCTACCACTTCACCCCATAAAATCGCCTTGTAACCAAGTTCATAGTTGGTAGTATCTTCAGGCTCAAAGGCTTGTGTACTAGGCGTTAAAGAATCAAAGCCACCTGATTTATAGCCGGTAGAATATGAGGCAAAAATCATATGATCATCATTTAATTGATAACTGGTTACTAAGCGACCGGTAATTTTATCCCAATCGTCCGAAGCTTTTAGCTCCACTTCGGGAAATAACAAATTACTCACGCCAGGCACTTGCTGGGCAAAGGTTGTTTTTGGAATATTCCAAGTAAAGTCCTTTTTATCTTGTGAATATCTCAGGCCAGCAATCACGTTCCATTGCTGGGTTATCGCATAATCAATATCGGCAAATATGCCCCAGTTGGTAAAATCACCAGTGTTATTAACCGACTCGCTCCACCACTGCCCGGAATAACTAGGGCCAAACACTTCCGCAATACCAAGCTGAGCTGAGACAATTTGATAGGTGGTATCGCCTGTTGCCGTCACCACATCGGCCAATAACGGCTGTCCTGGCATACCGATAGCAGCCATAATGTCTTCGGCAAAGCCAAGTGCATTTAACGCATTTGACCACTCATCAGGGTTCCACATATGGTCCATAGGAAAACCAGATAGTGCATAAAAACTATCAACCGCACCGGCAAAAGTGACACCAGGACCAAAAGCGCCGGCGGCATGTGCATCGGAAGTACCGCCGATCATGGCAGCTATTTGCTCAGCGACACCACCTTTTATAAAGTTATTTAGCTCACCGGTGATCAGTCGCGCAGCGGTATCAGCGGTTAAGTTTAACTCTGTCGTCTGACCAACCTTCTCTTTAGAGTAAGAAAAGCCAGCGACAGCATTAATTTTGTCACTGACATAATTAAGTTGAAGTTCGGTATAAAGGATGTCTGAATCTTCATTATTCGAGGTGTCAAAGTAGCGGGTAATTTCTGCAGTACCGTCTTCATCTTGGCGATTTTCCGTTTCCCAATCACGATAACTTAACACATATTTCATTGACCACTGGTCATTAAACTCATGGTTCAACTTGGCTGTGATGCCATACATATCTCGTGCTTCCACACCATTGCGGACATCATTTTCCGCTTTATTAGCAAATAGCGTTTGACCGTTATTATAGGCAAATTCACTAATTCCTATTGCCATCGGTGGCGCTTGTTCTAGATCGTCCCAGTCATAAGACAATTGAAAGTTAGTGGCCGATGAAATATCCCACAACAAGGATATGCGGGCAACAGTATGATCTCGCTCTCCTAAATCCCAGTTTTTAAAATTATCATTCCAGCTTGGCGAAGAAACATTCTCAACAATACCGTCTTGAGCATTAGTTAAGACATTAGCACGCAGATAGAAGTTGTCACTCAATGGCAGATTCACCATACCTTCGTAACGCTGTAAATTATCACTACCTAAGGTTGCCTTTACGAAACCTTCAAAATCAGCATGTGGAGCATTAGGCACCATACTTACCACGCCCATCGCGGCATTTCGCCCAAACAAGGTGCCTTGCGGTCCCTTTAACACTTCAACACGTGCCATATCAGAAAAAATAACATTCTGTGCCGCCCTTGGCATATAGACATCATCATAAAATGTAGCCGAAGAAGGATCACCACCAACACTGATATTAGGACTAGAAATACCACGCATAGTGACACCTGCTTGCGTCATATTGCTATCTGAAAATTCAAAGCCCGGAATAAACTTATCAATATCACTCAGTAAAACTGAGCTACTTTCTTCAATAGTATCGGCACTAACGGTGCTGACAGTTACCGGAACTTTTAATATATTTTGCACCCGTTTTTGCGCGGTTACGGTAACCACTTCAATTTCTGTTTCTGTTTCTGTTTCTGTTATTGCTTGCTCTTCTGCAGCATATGATAAAGGTGAAAGTAACAAGGCTGAAATTACCGCTTGTGCAACGCGATGTTTTTTTCCGTAAAACCGACCACAACGACTATCTAATAGAACCTTCATGACAACTTCCCCTCGCACTCTTATTAATGGCTATATAGATTATTTATTTTTGTTTTATTGCCTAGACATCACCGATGCGATTATCTGACTTAATTATTTTTATATTTCATTATTCACTATATAAACCACACTCATTAAAAGCTTACGTATTGTTAAAAATCACTGACGTAATGTTAAAAAGCATTGAGTTTTTATTTAAAAACAGTGATTAATCATGACATTTTTATATTTTTCTTATTTGAATAATCTATTCAGAAAGAAAACAAAAGTGCGAAAAGTCACACTAAGAAGAAGTGAGTTTTTGTTAAACAACCTGAGCTCGGGATAAATATACCGTGCAAATTTTCCGGCATACTTCAAAAAGGCTAAGCGCAAGTGTAAATTTATATTTTAGGTCTTGTCCGATTGTCGCCAGTCATTTACATTGCCAGCAGTAAAATAACACCACAAGAAATAATGAATAAGGAAAACTATGTTAAGTATTGAGGTATGTGAGAATGCACGACTAAGTCGTGACGCTCGCTTTGACGGTAGGTTTTTTACCGCGGTCCTCACTACCGGTATATTCTGTCGGCCCGTTTGCCCTGCTCGCCCGCCTAAACCGGAAAACGTAAAATACTATGAAAGTGCGGAATTAGCGCAACAATCAGGTTTTCGTCCATGCAAGCGCTGCTTTCCACAATTAGCACCTAATGTACCTTTGCCGAAAAAAATAAGACAAATAAGCCAGTCTTATTACGAAAACAATTACAATCTACAAAAATGTGCCGAACAATTAAACATCAGCGAACGGCAAATCCGTCGATTATTCATGCAATATTATGGTTTACCACCAAGTGAGTTTTTTCATCAGCAACGCCTTTTACTCGCACACAAGTTATTAGTTTCAACCTCGTTAAGTATTACCAATGTTGCCTTTGCTGCTGGCTTTAATAGTATACGTCGATTTAATGAAGTCATTATGAAAGCCTACCAAAGTACGCCAAGCGAGATCAGAGGCAGTAAGGCCATTTCGTCTGACAGCCAAGTCACTATTTTGTTACCTTATAAAGCGCCATTTGACTGGTCACTAATGTTAGGATTTTTCCGCTCTCGGCAGATGAGCAATATCGAAAATATTACTAAAGAACATTATTTTCGTACTCTTGAACTTGATGATTGTCGCGGCTGGATAAAAGTGAGCCATCATGAATCGAAAAACGCTCTAAATTTAACCGTCAAGTTAACCGATTACAGCTATCTACATCAAATTATTGCTAGAGTTCGCCGCATGTTCGACCTTGATGCTGATATGCAGTTAATTCATCAACACTTAAAAAAGCATGAAAAACTTGCGCAGGTAATAGAAAAGTTCCCAGGGCTGCGCTTACCCGGTTGTTGGGATATTTTTGAGTTCTCAATTAGGGCGATTTTAGGGCAACAAATATCCGTCAAAGGGGCAACAACACTCGCACAACGTATTGCGGAGAAATATGGTGCAAACGCTGATGATATCGAAAAGCCAGCCCATATTAATACCACAAAGTATTTTCCAAAAATTTCAGTATTAAACAACGTTGATTACCAAGAAATTGGCCTTACCCGCTCGCGGATAGCCACTTTGCAAACTTGGGTTAACTTTTTTCAAGAAAACGAAGGCATCTTTGCTAAAGGATTAACCATAGAAGAATTAGAAGCGGCGTTAACTAAGTTAAAAGGTATCGGTCCATGGACCGTCAACTATATTGGTATGCGCGGATTAAGTGATCCAGACGCTTTTCCGAGTGCCGACTTAGGCATTATTAAAGCACTTACCATTGATGAGATAAAACCAAAGAACAAAGACATATTAGCGCTAGCTGAAAGTTGGCGGCCTTGGCGAGCTTACGCTGCCATATATTTATGGCAGTCGCTGCAATTAGCTAGCGACAGTGCCGCATCAAACACCAAGGAGTAACAGCTTATGTACTATTGTAATTACCCGTCACCTCTGGGTGATATTGCCTTAACGGCTAACAACCAAGGTTTAAGTGCTTTGGCTTTTCAAGCCGGAAAGTCACCAATTAATTTTGCTGGTTTAATTGAAGATAGCAGTAAATTCAGCCAAGTTATTCAGCAATTATCTGAGTACTTTAATGGCGACAGAAAAACATTTGATTTACCGTTAGCCCCAGACGGAACAGCATTTCAAAAACAAGTTTGGCAAGCATTAACTGAAATCCCCTGTGGTAAAACGAAAAGCTATGCTTGGATTGCTAAACATATTAACAATGAAAAAGCGGTGCGAGCCGTCGGTGCTGCCAATGGTGCCAATCCAATCGCCTTAATCGTGCCTTGCCATCGTGTTATCGGCAGTAATGGCAAGTTAACGGGTTATGCTGGCGGTTTAGCCTTAAAAGCGAAACTATTAATGCATGAAGGCGCTCAATTTAAAGTATAAGGCAGCATAACAAGTCACTCCTCATCAAGAGCAACTGTTAGCGTATGTTGCTCTTTTATTTCCTGTTTTTTCTGATAGCAGAATTTCACAGCACAAGCTCACATCACGCTACTTTAGCGGTAATATAACGTAAAAATTAAACAATTTGCCGTATCAATGCGACATCAATGATTAAAAAGTGTTACAACATAAAGTAAGAAAAATATAAGAAACTTACTCTATTCACCTACTTTAATTGCAAGTAATGTGATTATAAGTACCGCTATAAATAACAGGGAATATCGATGAAAAAATCTCTTACCTGCTTGATGCTCAGCGCAACTATTGCTACTAGCGCATCAGCCACCATAGACACAGATTTACTTTCGGGCATAAAAGTTAGAAATATTGGCCCCGCCGCAACAAGTGGCCGGATATCAGATATAGAAGCCGTCATTTCAAACCCGAGTATTATCTACGCTTCTGCGGCTTCAGGTGGGGTCTGGAAGTCTGAAAATGCCGGACTAAAATGGACACCAATTTTTGAACACGAAGAATATGCATCAACTGGCGCAATTGCAATTAATCAGGCCATTCCAGATATTGTTTGGCTAGGAACTGGCGAAGGTAATGTCCGTAACTCGGTTTCTATTGGTGGCGGTATTTATAAGTCTGTCGATGCCGGTAAAAATTGGCAGAAAATGGGCTTAGCAAATTCCGAGCACATTAACCGTATTGCCTTGCATCCTACAAACCCCGATATCGCCTACGTGGCAGCATTAGGAACACTTTGGTCAGAAAATAAAGACCGTGGTATTTATAAAACTATTGACGGTGGCAAAACCTGGCAGAAAATTCTATTTATTGATAACACCACAGGTGGCACCGATATCAAAATGGATCCAAGCAATCCCAATAAGCTTTATGCGTCAATGTGGCAATTTAGACGTTGGCCCGACCGTTTTGAATCAGGCGGCCCAGGCTCAGGTTTATTTATTTCACTTGATGGTGGAGAAACTTGGCAGGAAAAAACGGTTGCAGACGGCTTACCCGAAGGCGATTTAGGCCGCATAACCTTTGATATCGCAGAAAGTCAGCCAAATATTGTTTATGCGCTAATTGAAGCAGAAAAAAGCGCTTTAATGCGCTCAGACGATGGCGGTAATAGTTGGCGAACCGTTAACAATGAAGTCGGCGTTGCCGATCGACCATTTTACTATTCAGAAATAGAGGTTGACCCTAACAACCCTGATGTCATTTATAATATAGCGACCTTTATTCGTCGCTCAATTGATGGTGGTAAAACCTTTAGTAAAATTGACAAAGTTGATTGCTGTGCCGCAGGTAATACTATCCATATCGACAATCACACCTTGTGGATCAATCCAAAAGACTCAAAACACTTAATTTTAGGTAATGATGGCGGTGTCGCCATTACTCAAGATAAAGGTGATAGCTGGCGCTTTGTGCAAAACTTAGCAATTTCACAGTTTTATCATATCCGTGTTGATGACGCGCATCCATATAATATTTATGGTGGTTTACAAGATAATGGCTCATGGCGAGGCCCTGCTGAGGTTTGGGACAGTGCAGGAATTCGTAACCTACATTGGCAAGAAATCGGCTTTGGTGATGGTTTTGATGCTATGCCATTTCCAGATGATGTCACCAAAGGCTATAGCCAATCACAAGGCGGATACTTAAGTCGTTGGGATATTAATACCGGCGAACAAAACCTTATTATGCCTCCACCACCAAATGCTGACACTGAATTACGTTTTAACTGGAATGCTGGTCTAGCACAAGACCCGTTTAATCAAGATACCATTTATTACGGCAGTCAGTTTGTACACAAATCAACTGACAGGGGGGAAACTTGGCAAGTTATTTCAGGCGATCTTTCCACCAACAATCCCGAATTTCAGCGCTATAAAGACTCTGGCGGTTTAACACCTGACGTTACCGCTGCGGAAAATAACACGGCAATTATTACCATTGCCCCTAGCCCGATAAAACAAGGTGTTATTTGGGTTGGTACGGATGACGGACGAATTCATGTTACACAAGATGGTGGCAAAACCTGGAAAAGTGCGGAGAAGAAGGTTCGAAAAGCGCCAAAAAATGCATTTATCCCTCATATAACCCCTTCACTTTATAACGCTGATGAGGCTTTCATTGTTATAGATAATCATCGCCGTGGAGATATGAAACCTTATATTTTCAAAGCATCAAAATACGGTAGTAAATTCACCAATTTAACCGCGAAAAATATTAAAGGTTATGCCCTTTCCGTGCAACAAGATCATGTTGATGAAAATCTTTTATTCTTAGGTACTGAGCTAGGTTTATATGCTTCAACAGATGCCGGTGACTCATGGTTTAAATACGACGGTGTACCAACCGTTTCTGTAATGGATATGGCAATACAGCAACGTGAAAACGATTTAGTACTGGGTACGCATGGTCGTTCGATTATTGTTATTGACGATTACAGCGCTTTGCGCGGCTTATCTGAACAGTCATTTAAAGCACCATTAAAACTATTAAGCGTTTCTGATGGCCAGCAGTATGTTACTAATCGTGCACCATCATCTCGCTTCTGGGGTGACGCTGCCTACGTTGGTGAAAATGAAGCGTATGGCGTGACGTTAACATTAATGGCTTCAGGCGAACACTTAGCGCACCCTGATGAAGACAAAGAAAAAGCTCGTCTCATTGCTAAAGCAGCTAAGAAAAAAGCAGAAAAAGCTAAAGCAGATAAATCTAAAAACAATGATGAAGCCAAAAAAGATAATCCAGAGCTTTCAGACAAAGCACGAATTATTGTTAAGAATAGCCAAGGCGAAGTCGTTCGTACTTTTGTTAGTAAAATAAAACAGGGGATCAACCGCATTGCTTGGGGACTAGAATCTGACGGTGCTTTAAATATGCCGGGAGATGAGCCTAAAGAAGATAAAGATATTTTATCCGCTGGGCCTGAAGTTGTACCTGGTACATACAGCATTACCGTTAAGTTAAACGACCATGAACTTGAAACTAAGGCAACGGTTTTAAAAGATCCACGCTTTAACGTTTCAGAGCAAGACTTAACGGCTAGCTATAATTTACAGCATCAAGCTGTTGATATGTACTCAACATTAACTAAAGCCGCTCATGCGTTGGTAGACAGTAAAAAAGATGTCGAGTTAATTAAAGCCATGGCTGATAAGGCCTTAGAAAAAGTAGCGAAAACAGAAGCTAAAGACTCTACCCCGGCCGCAAAATTAAGTAGCGAGGCAAAAACCTTGATTAAGAAAATTGCCGAGCTAGATAAAAGCTTACGTTCAATTCCAAAAACTAACGGCATAGTCGATGAAAGCTATAAAGTTAGTTCGAAAATATTTACCGCTTGGGGTTATGTCGGTAGTCGCTATGGGAAACCGTCACCAACTGCCGAATTGTATTTAGCACAAGGTAAAGCGGCATTGCAAAAAGGCGTCACTGAGGTCAACAATTTCCTCGCCAAGGATATTGCTGAGTTTAAACAACAATACCAACAATCCGGTTTAGGACTACTTAACAGCACAACGCCAATTACCTTAAATTAGCCATTAATTTAAGACGATTAAAAAAGGAAGCATAATTGCTTCCTTTTTATTTTACTGGCCAAACTTACCGCTCAAGCTCATAGTAACCTTCACTCAAAAGTTAACCCTTAATCCTTAACTTTGAAATTGTGCCACTAATCTAGTTTGCTGATTAAGTCTGCGTAATAACTTATCACTTAACTGAACGGCTTCTTGACCATGTGCTTCACTGTCCGAAGACATATCGCGAATTGAGACGATATTCTGACTGATCTGTTCAACCGTTACCGATTGTTCTTCTACTGCAGCGGCAATTTGCATACTCATATTGGCAAGATCCGAAACATCAGACGCTATTCTCGTTAACGAGTCACCCGTTCTATTTACCTGCTCAACACAATTACTTGATAATTCGCTACCTTTAGTCATAGCTTGCGTGGCAAAGTCTGATTCTCTCTCTAGCTGTTCGAGTAACTTTCCGATCTCTTCTGTTGATTGTTGTGAACGCATCGCTAATGCACGAACCTCTTCAGCAACTACCGCAAACCCTCGACCTTGCTCGCCAGCTCGGGCAGCTTCAATAGCCGCATTTAAGGCCAGTAAGTTGGTTTGATCGGCAATACTACTGATCTCGCCTAACACAGTTGTAATCGCCCTACTGCCGTTAATCAAACGACTTATTGCACTTTCAACTTCGTTTAGTTGAGATGATAATTCATTGATTGCGCTAATTGTTTCTTTCACCACAGCTTGGCCATCGGTACTTATATCTAAGCCTTGCTGGGCACTATCCGAGGCACTCGTAACAACCTGAGCAATATCTTGCACTGTCGATAGCATCTGGTTAATTGCAACAGCAACTTGCTCGGTTTCACTTTTTTGTTCACCTAGAATTCTTGCAACACCACTGCCTCGTTCAGAAGATTCTTGAGCATTATTGGTAATCGATGCGGAGTCGTCACTTACCCTGCCAACAACTGCATTTAACTCTGCCTTACGCATTTTTAACGCTAAAGTTATCGCACCAACATCATCACTATTACCTGAATAAAGATAACTCATTAATGAATTATCAAAAACCTGTTTAGCTTCATCGACCACGACACGATATTTTTTGCGCCAAAAAAACATTGTAAAAGCAGCAGCAATCGAAATTAGCGCAGTGCTCAGATTAAGCATTAAGTTACCTTCACTCATGACGACTGAGGCTAAAGATAATAAGGCTAGAAGAAACAACATCAACTGCAGCCATAATGTTGCGTCTTGCTGACTTTTAGCTTGTCTAACAGGACGACCAGCATTCATTTTAGGGTATAGCTTTTCTGCTCGTTCAATAACTTCCGCTTCAGGGCTGGTTCTAACCGACTGGTATTCATGTACTTTACCCTTCTCATCCTTGATCGGCGTAACAAAGGCATTAACCCAATAGTAATCGCCATTTTTACAACGGTTTTTAACTGGCCCCATCCAAGAGTTTCCCGCTTGAATAAACGACCAAAGATCTTTAAATGCCGCTTTTGGCATCTCAGGATGACGGACCAAGTTATGAGGTTGGCCGACCATTTCTTCTAGTGAGTATCCCGCAATATTACAGAATTTTTTGTTGGCGTATTTAACGTGACTATCTAGATCTGTGGTCGAAAGGAGAATTTCCGACGCACCAAACTTTACTTCTTTACTCAAAATGATTTACCTCTTTTAAACTAAGTAAACCAAGTTGTTACGGCTTACTTTATAATTAATATCAGCCCCGCAGGCTTCGAGAAAATCCATTTAAAGTAAATACCTTCAATATCAGAGTAGGATGTAACAAAACATTTTTCTACTTAAATTTTAATTATTTAGCTTTTAAATCAATTGGAGTTAAAATTTCAAAATAATGAGTACTAAATTCGATGCAAAAATGTTAGATAAAAAAACATAAGAACTTAATAGTCATGTAGTTATATGTAATAAAGCGGTGATTTGAGAATGATAAAGAGGCCATGTGGCCTCTTATTAGCTTGGAAATTACTTTACCTGTCAACAATCCACTGTACTTGCTTTTTCTCGCCATTACGTAAGAATGTAAAGACTAGTTTTTCACCTTTTTCATAATGAGAAAACCGTTGTTGTAACTTAATCACGGATGCTAAATCGGTTAACCTTCGACCAGATATTTCTAATAAAATATCGCCACCCAATAACAAAGGTTTTTCACCAATCATCACGCTTAACTCACCACCTTTAAAGCCAAGTTTAGCGGCTAATGTTCCGGGGATAACTTGCTGAATAAGCATACCGTGGCCATAGGGATTATTCAGTGCCTTAGATTCTGCCTCGGTTAAAATATGTGGAATAAAGCCAGCAAAAACCGCTGGTTTTGTCGCAATGAGTTCATGAATAGAATCAACCGAAATAGCAAAACCTAAACCATTACTATCACCTGTTTGCGACAAAATATGACTGACAATACCGATAATTTCGCCTTCGCTATTAAACATTGGGCCACCAGAATTACCTTGGTTTATTGCCGCATCCGTTTGAATAAAGCGCGGGATAATATTACTACCAGGAATGGCTTCTCTATCACGTATACCACTTAAATAACCAACAGAAAGACTATGGCTGACACCATAAGGTGCACCAATAGCAATCACTTGCTCCCCTACTTCATAATTGCTTGATTTTGCTAGAGGCAAAGGCTTTATGTTGCTAGGCAATTCGGCCGCTTGGATCATGGCTAGATCTAGAATGGCGTTGATCCAAACTAAATGGCCTGACGTGGTTGAGCCATCAGCAAAAATCACTTCAATATTGGTGGCTCTATCAACAACATGCGCCGCTGTTAAAATGCGACCATTTTTACTAATCACAGCACCTGAGCCTAAAGAGTTTTCTGTACTAACCTTATATTGAACTTGATTAGCTATCGGTTGTGCCAACGCTTGAACATGCAATTCAACAACACTGCCATTGACCTTTTTAAACAATTTTTGTACTGAATTATCAGCATTTACCGCCACTGACACTAAGCTAAAAATTAAAACAATAAAACCACAACGCATAAAAGTTACTCCTTAAACAATCAGTTGCAATCAAAAGGTGATCATTATCAGTGTAACTCAAGGGCAAATAATTGATAGCGTCAAAAACTTTAAAAACAATGTAGGCAATTTATAAATACTGTTATCATGGCGCCGAAGAGTATTAGTATGAGTTGAGAGAAGTTTTGGAATTTATTATAGTAATCGCGGTTATATTTTTAATTTGGCTAATATGGCAACTTATGCGTGCTAAACACTTCACCCAATTTAGACGTCAAGTAATGCAAGAATTAAAGCCAAAAGTTATTGCTGATATTATTGAAGAAATGAAACTCACACGCTCAGAACAACAGCCCAATAACGATGTACACCAAGAGGCAACCATTGCTTACTGGACCGCTTCTACTGGCAGAATTTTACAAGCGGCATTGATGCGAGAAATAATCACTGAACAGTGGTTAAAGGAAACAGGTAATTTACGCAACAGCCAACACTTATTTCATATTGAGCGAGACAAACTGCACAGGTAAGGTTATTGTTTAGTCGTTATATAGACTAGCCAGCTGTTCATAACATTGCATAAATCATAGACACAAAAAAGAGAGCACTAGGCTCTCTTTCTACGTTGAAAAGCTAAGCCCTTAAGCTAGTTTTTCAAACTGTAAATCCCAAACACCATGACCTAAATTTTGACCACGGTTTTCAAATTTCGTTAACGGACGAGAATCAGGGCGCGGTACATAATCACCATTTTCTGACAGGTTTTTGTAACCTGGTGCAGATGTCATATCTTCTAACATACATTCTGCGTAGTTTTCCCAGTCAGTCGCCATATGAAAAACGCCACCAACTTTAAGCTTTTCACGAATAGCTTCAACAAAGCTTGCTTGTACGATGCGACGCTTATGATGTTTCTTTTTATGCCATGGATCAGGGAAAAACAACTGCACTGTCGTTAAACATTCAGCAGGAATACAATCAGCTAGCACTTCAATAGCGTCATGCTCATACACTTTTAAGTTATTAACACCTTCTTCCTGCGCCAATGCAATACAGGCACCAACACCAGGGCGATGCACTTCAACACCAATAAAGTTCAATTCCGGTGCGTTTTTAGCCATTTCAACTAAAGACTTGCCCATGCCAAAGCCAATCTCAAGTACAACAGGGTTATCATTGCCAAATAATAGGCTAGGGTTTATCAAACCATCTTCGTGGTTCAAGCCCATAGTATCCCAAAATTGCTCAAGTGCTTTTGCTTGACCATTGGTAAGGCGACCTTCACGTTTAACAAAGCTACGTACTTTTCGAATGTACTTGCCTTCTTGTTCAGCCTGTTCAACAGTTTTATGGGTTCTTTCAGTCATAGTGCTATCAATTACTTAAATATGTCATCAAAATTTGGCCGCATATTATCCTTGTTTAGTGAGCAAAGTTCAATCACGGTATCGCTACCAACAAGAATAATCATGCATTCTCTTAACCGTTTATTAAGCGAGTACTTACTCAGCCCACCAAACGTCATATAAAGGGCTTACTTTAACAGCACTTGCACCATTATCTGTTAACCACTTTTCTACTAGTTGGCGATGTTCTTCAGTACATTTACCAATTTTTTGTGTGCAAACAATACCATGCCACAAGGTATCACCTTCGCCGCCAAAACCTAAGCCGTTTGGCTCAATCACTTCATCGAAAAATTTAGATAAAAACGTATCGATTGTTTCGCTGTCAGTGCCATCTTCAAGTTTCCAAGCAAGATCAAAACCTAACTCTTGGTATTCATCAACACGTAATTTTTTACGTAAACGGTTACTGCGGTTTTTAGCATTAATTTTCATTTATTGGTTTCCTTTAAATTTAGTCAACGAGCAATTATTATCTTCAGTTGATCTTATGGTCGAGAGCATAGTGGCAATAGAAATTTTTGCAATGAAAATATTAGCTTTATTCGCTACACTGTCGCCGCTATGACAAATAAAACCACAATATCCGCCAAATCTGCTCAGTTGTTTTCAAACCAAGTTTTAAACTGGTTCGAGTTACAGGGTAGAAAACACTTGCCTTGGCAGCAAGACAAAACGCCTTACCGTGTCTGGATCTCAGAAATTATGTTGCAACAAACTCAAGTTGCTACGGTAATCCCTTATTACCAAAAATTTATGGCAAGCTTTCCAACGGTCACTGACTTAGCCAATGCTGATGAAGATACTGTTTTGCACCATTGGACCGGGCTTGGTTATTACGCTCGCGCAAGAAACTTACATAAGTCAGCGAAAATTATTCGCGATCAGTATCTAGGTGTCTTTCCCGATGATATCGAGCAGGTTATCGCCTTACCCGGCATTGGCCGATCTACTGCTGGAGCGATATTAAGCCTGTCATTAAACAAACATCACGCAATATTAGACGGTAATGTTAAGCGGGTACTTGCCCGTTGCTATAAGGTGCAAGGACATACTGGACAAGCCATTTATGAGAAAACTTTATGGCCGATTACCGAAGTACTAACCCCAAAAAAAGGCGTTGCTAGCTTTAATCAAGCCATGATGGATTTAGGTGCTATGGTTTGTACCCGCTCCAAACCCAACTGTGATATTTGCCCAATACAAACCAGTTGCCTTGCTTTTGCCGGAGATGAGCAAGCCAATTATCCACAAAAAAAACCAAAAAAAGTGATTCCTGAAAAGCATACTATTATGGTTATCCCGCGCGTTGAGCAACAAGTATTGATGGAAAAACGTCCTCCGTCGGGGATATGGGGAGGATTATGGTGCTTTCTAGAAATATCAGAAATTGATTCTTTAGACAATTTATTGAAAAAACTAAATTTACAGCAACTATCCTCACAGCCATTAGATAAGTTCCGTCATACTTTTAGCCACTTTCATTTAGATATAGAGCCGATAATAGTGGATTGTGAAATATTACCTGCAAAAGAAATCAGCGAAAATAGCACTTTGCAGTGGTATAATTTAACCACTAATGCTTCGGTTGGCTTAGCGGCGTCAACACAAAAATTAATTACGCAACTGCAGCAATTACCCATTTAACCAATTTTAAATATTAAATTTATCAGCACAAAGAGAAATTATTATGAGTCGTACTGTTTTTTGTCAAAACTTACAAAAAGAAGCCGAAGGCTTAGGTTTTCAACTTTACCCAGGGGAAGTTGGGAAAAGAATTTTTGATAACATATCTAAAGAAGCATGGGGAAACTGGCAAAAGAAGCAAACCATGTTAATTAATGAAAAAAAAATGAACATGATGAATCCTGACGATCGCGCTTTTCTAGAAACCGCCATGGTTGCTTACCTTTTTGATGGCAAAGAGCCTGAAATTGAAGGCTACACACCTGAGAAGAAGTAAATGGAGTTTGCCATTAACTGGAAAATATTCGCCACTATCTTTGTTTCGGTGTTTATTGCAGAACTTGGTGACAAAACTCAGTTAGCAACTATGTTGTTTGCTGCTGATAAAGACGTTAGTAAATGGCTGGTATTTACCGCCGCATCTGCTGCTTTAATTGTTGCAACGGCGGTTGGTGTGCTTGTTGGTAGTTTTTTATCTGCTTACATTGATGAAAAAATACTTTCTTATATCGCCGGCACAGGTTTTATCATCATAGGCACTTACACACTATATACCGCTTAATAGCGATAAATAGCCTTTAAAAAGTAAAATGTTTAGCTAAATTGTTCCATAAAAGAGCAATGCGTAGAAAAAAACGGCAAACAAACATTTATTTAAAAAAAAGGGTTGACGGGGTAAACGAAAAACAGTTTAATACGCCCCGTCTTCAAGGCACAGCCAAGAAGACAACGTACAGGACAATCAATTAGGTTGTTATTGTGCCTCGATAGCTCAGTCGGTAGAGCAGAGGATTGAAAATCCTCGTGTCCCTGGTTCGATTCCGGGTCGAGGCACCATTTTCACTCTTAGTAAAGAGTAGAATTACAATTACCGTTTGTAATTCGGTGCCAAGATAAACTTACTTTTAAAGTTAAATTTATCGCACACAGTTTTGTGTGCCGACTTAGCTCAGTTGGTAGAGCAACTGACTTGTAATCAGTAGGTCGCCAGTTCGACTCCGGCAGTCGGCACCATTCATTCAAGCCCTAACTTCGGTTAGGGCTTTTTTGTATCTATCGATTGGTCGAATTCTATAGTCAATTTCACTAGCACCAATAAAAGCACCTACCCCACCTATTCTGCACCCCATATGTGATTTAATCCTGTGATACCAAGAAGTTAATAGGCAAGAAATACACACCATTTAGAATTACCCCACATAGGGCACTAATTTTACCTAAGGTAAGTTAATTTCAATTGATTCATTTATCGAGTATTAAATAATTAATTCAGTACTTTTTGATAAATTGGGCAAGTAAAAAAGGATTTAATCCGTTGCTTAGGGTATTGGTGTTGATCTATAAACCGCTAAAACTGCGATGTAATTTATTGTGTAAATTAGTTGATGGTGTAAATATCCGAACTGGGTATTAGCACCAGTGAAATCAGTTGGTTTGCAGATCATAATTAATGAGAAGCTAACGCGCTATTCAAAATATTGCGGGTAAGTTTCGTAATAGTAATTCAATATTCCAACTATATAGCGGATAACATAATCATGCTGTTTCAATAATGCTTCGGTATATGCTGTCATAATCTCAAAAGACATTAGCTTTGATTGCATAAACAAATCCCTGTATATCTCTAAATTCTCACTTAATACCTTTTGTGATTCTAAAAGAGAATTATGGCCGCTTTCCATCAAATAGTAATCGACACTTACCGTCTCTTTGCTGTGACTTGTTTTCTTTAACTTTAAAAATACTTGTTCCAAAGGCGCAATTACTTTATCTCGCGCATATTGAATAAGATCTGTAAGCTGGTTTTCCCGAAGTGCTTCTACTATCACAATATCTAATTTTTGTTGTAATACCTTGTCATCAATAGTATATAAAAACTTCAATATTTTTAAGAAGCCATAAGGGACTTCAAGATCTTGCTTGCTAGCCCACGAATCTATAGATAAACAAATTTTTTGCATTGTTAGTGTTTCAATATCTGATAAAGTTTGAAAGTCACTTTCTTTGAGAAATATAGGAATATGCTTAGGCCTAAACACGACATCATTTGTAATATCAGTAAAGGACTTAGAGCGCTCAATATCTTTAGGTGTGATATTACTAGGTGGTATTTGAGATATAGGCAAGCCAATATCACTAAATGATAACGCAATTAAGTTTGAACAAAATAAAGTGTTTGAATCTTTTCGGTTTAACCTAAACCGACTTTTGACTGCACCTTGCCACCAGTACTCTGAATGCAAATATTCCTTAATAGCTTCTGAAGCGTTTAATGCAGAGTTACTATCACCGTATCGCAATACTTTAATGTTACTAACTAATATAGTATTTAATGATCTTACTCTTACTCCTAGACCTAACGCTTCTATATAAAGACCACCTGAAACAACCATAGATACATGACTAAACCTTGACCATAACCCCAGCCTAACAAGCATACTTAATTTGGATTTTTCAGAAGTTAAGATCAGATCACCTGGCAGCAATTTGCTGGTTTCTAACATGTATAATTTTTTCATTCTCAATCCATTGATTAAACTACTACTAACAATAGTTAAGCATTAGTCATTAAACCGATCAATAACTGCTTTCATTTTCTCAGCCTCCTGATTTTTTCTCAATTTGCGTAACGTATAGTGGTTGCGATATTTGAATGCCCTAAAATGAACAGTTTCCTGAACCGTCATACCATTTTGCACTAACCAACTTGCACATGTGTAGCGAAAATTATGGACACGGAAATCTTCAATACCAGCGTTTAGAATTACTCTACGAATAGCTAAAGTAGAATGCTTACGAGGATTCTGACGCGATTTGACATATATAACACCGCTTCATTATTTGTCTTAGAACGTTTTAATTTAATAGCTTGAGTGATAATGGTAATAAACTATTTAAGGTGCTAATTTTAAGAGATAAATTGAAAAGCACATGCGCTTTCCTAAAACGTTACCTAGCACTCAGATACGTATATAGCTTAAAAATAATAAGGTAAATATCATGAATGAAGAATCGACTACCAATCTCAAAAACATGCTCAGTAAGTTGTCGGAATCTCTTCGTTTAAAAGATTTGTCAGTAAAAACAAGCATAACAGCGATATCAGCTATCATAGGACTTTATGTCTCATGTTATTATCTAGCTAGTTCTATGTACAAAACGGGTTATGACGAATTTACGCAAAACTTTAACACATTGGTTTCACAGCTAAGTAGTAGCGGAAAAAACTATTCATTAAAAGGGTTGGCCGATTTACAATATTCTTCTGTACTCCTAATCAAGCCTACTCTATTTTCCCCTTATACAATTTATATGGCATTACTCCGAAGTCCTAGAACCTTAATCAATAGTGGCCATTTCAATCTTCATAACGAAATTTAAAAAATTATATCCTCCCATAGTGATAACTGGGGTTGTGATATGAAAGCTGAAATTGGATACTCTTATATACGAGGTCGTATTCATGAAAATATTTCAGTGAAACAAGACGACTGTAGGCCGGTAGAAATGACACTTGTTGATCTTTCCTCGCAAATGCACAACGAAGAAAGTAATCTTGGTGGTATAATTATTACAGATGGAAATTTTGAGTTTTCCTTTTTTCCAAGTGCTTATGTCGTGGGAGCACAGCTGGCTACAACAAACTTAAATAATAGCGATTTCGTTTCGGCAGACTTTACTCGAGCAATAATTGGCCCTCAGTTACGATGTATAAACTTAAATAAGGCAACTTTAGTAAATACACACTTCTATGGATCTGCGGATGGTTTTGCAGATTTAAGAGGTGCAGATCTTCGTGGTGCTTCATTATTGCGGACTAGCCTTGATAACGTAGATATTAGTCATTCAAATTTAAAAGGGATGAATTTGTACTTAACGGATCAAAAAATTCAAAATCCACCCGACTCCTTAAATCAATCGAAATGCCGTATTCTTACTCAAAGCTTTGGTTGAGAAACAACACTGAGAGATAAAGAGCTTGGTTGTGGCTCTCCAATTCCGAATGCTAAAAACTTCGAAGAAAACAGATCATCTTTTTGTATTAGTTCCTCATTCATTAATCATTAAACCGATCAATTACTGCTTTCATTTTCTCAGTTACCTGATTCTTCTCTAAATGTGCATAACGCATAGTTGTAGCAATATTGGTATGCCCTAAATATGTGCAGTTTCTTGAACCGTCATACCATTCTGTACAAGCCTTGAAGCACACGTATGACGAAAATCTTCAATACCAGCATTTTGAATAGCTCGAAGAATAGCGATAGTAGAATGTTTACGTGGATTTTTACCGCTTTTATCAATGAAAACCCATTTGTGGTGTACCTTGTTTTCATTTCTTGATCTCAGTACTTGATACGCAGTTAGATTAACACCAACTCAGCACATTAAATTCATGGTAGTTCACTAGGTTATTTTTGCTGTTACAATCTAAAACAACACTCATATGGATGTCATTTATCACATGAAAAATACCCTTAGTTTAGAAGATGCACAAAAAGCAATTTTATTCAGCCAAGGTATTCATAAAAAAAGCAAAATAGAAAGTGGTAAAGAAGCGGCCTATAAAGCAATTGAAGCAATGAACTACGTCCAAATTGATTCAATTTCTGTAGTCGAACGTGCTCATCACCACAGTTTATGGAATCGTGTAGAAAACTATCAGCCTACTCATCTAGAGCAACTATTAGAAAATAAACAAATTTTTGAATACTGGTCACATGCAGCGTCATATTTACCCATGGTAGATTACCGTTATAGCCTGCCAAGAAAGAACGCGATTGCAAAAGGAGAGCTGCATTGGTTTAGTAAAGATGAAAAAAGCATGGCACATGTTTTAGAAAGGATCACAGCAGAAGGCCCGTTACAAGCAAAAGACTTTAAAGATACTAGAGGCTCTAAAACCGGATGGTGGGACTGGAAACCTGCCAAGAAAGCACTAGAGCAACTATTCATGGAAGGTAAGCTTATGGTGGTAAAAAGGCAAAACTTTCAAAAGGTATATGACCTAACAGAGCGAGTACTGCCAGCAAACATAGACACTAGAATACCGAGCGAAGCAGAATACTTTCAGCACTTAATAATTAACTATTTAAACGCAAACGCTATTGGCACGCCAGAGCAGATAAGTTATCTCCTAAAAGGCCTTAAAAAGCCGATAAAACAATTTTGTCTGCAAATGCTTGAAGAAGGTTTATTAATTGAAGTCACTGTTGAAAATCAGTGCTATTTTGCCCTGCCCACTATTAATGACTTACTAAAGAAAAAAATAAATAGAGATAAAGTAAAAATACTCTCCCCTTTTGACAATATTCTTATTCAACGTAAAAGAACCAAAGCACTGTTCAACTACGATTATCAAATTGAGTGCTACCTGCCGGCAAATAAAAGAAAGTTTGGCTATTTCAGTTTGCCACTTTTATGGAGGACAGAATTTTCGGGGAGAATGGATGCGAAGATGGATAGAAAGTCTGGTGTTTTAACCATTCTTAATCTTCATTTAGAAACTGATAACACTGAAGGATTTATCTTTAATTTAAAAGAATCGCTCGATAAGTTTTTACGTTTTAACAATGGCACTAGTATCAAAATCGCTAAAATAACTAGTAACAGAACAGAATTACCTGAGGACAAAATTAGAAGTATCACGTCTACGCTAAACGCTCACTTTCTTAAGTAGTCAGTAATATTATTATTTAATGCTAACTGCTTTTTTTAAAGTACTGTTGCAATTATTAGCTGTTTTTATTCTGGCTGGTAATGAGTTAGCAAAACTAGTAACTTGGTACTCGTTTTCAATACTTATAATAATTAACAAAAGGGATTTATTTTGCGTTATCTCAATTATGTTTTATTACTGATTATCACTAGCTATGCAATGCCGGTAAATTCATCTGAACCATCAAAGTCGATATTATCGATGGGCGATAGAGCAAAATTTATTGATAACATGATAGTCAAACGTATTGACCAAATTCTGCCTCAATTGATGAATGAACATAATATAGATATGTGGATCACCATTAGCCGAGAATACAATGAAGACCCCATTATTAAAACGCTTTTACCTGCTACTTGGATATCGGCCCGCCGAACCACCATACTTGTTTTTGCTAGAAAAGAAGATCAAAGCATTGGGGCTTACGCAATAGCACCCTATAAGGTTGGTGATGTATTTGAAAAAGCTTGGGATAAATCGAAACAACCTAATCAATGGCTAGCACTTAGCGATTTAATTAAAAAACATAAACCGAATAAGATTGGCATCAACCAATCAAAGCATTGGGCGCATGCCGATGGACTTGTTGCAACAGATAAAGAACATCTACTTGCACATTTACCAGATGACTCTAAAACGAAACTTGTATCGGCTGAGCCATTAGCCGTTGCCTGGTTAGAGCAAAGAATTCCAGAAGAAATCACTGTTTATAAAGATATCGTTAAAATTGCTCACAATATAATTGCTGAAGGTTTCTCAAGTAAAGTCATTACACCAAACCAAACAACTACCGATGACGTTGTTTGGTGGTTTAGGGAAAGAGTACGTGAGCTAAAACTGCAAACTTGGTTTCATCCTAGCGTGTCAATACAGCGTAGCGATTCCGTAGCCTTTGATCATGAGTCTAGCTTTACCAATGGTAATGATTTAAAGGTTATTTTACCGGGTGACTTGTTACACGTAGATTTTGGCATTACTTATTTGCGCCTAAATACCGACACTCAACAACATGCTTATGTGCTAAAAGCAAATGAAAAACAAGCGCCAAAATTTTTACAAAACGCATTAATGTCTGGTAATAAACTTCAAGATATTTTTACAGGACAGTTTTCAGCTGGATTAACAGGTAATGAGGTATTGAAACGTTCTCGAAAAGAGGCAATTTCAAAAGGATTAAAACCAACTATTTATAGCCACCCTCTTGGTTATCATGGACATGCTGCAGGTACAACACTTGGCATGTGGGATTCGCAAGGAGGCGTGACTGGCTCAGGGGATTATCCGCTACATTTAAATACCGCATATTCCATTGAACTGAACAATGCAGTTTATATTGAGCCGTGGAAAAAAGAAATCAGAATAATGTTAGAGGAAGATGCGATATTTGATCAATCAGGGGTTTGGTACCTCAATGGCAGGCAAACCAAGCTGTTACTCATTGGTGCTAATAAATAGCTTCTAATAACAAAACCTCGGCATCTACGTTAAGGCTTTTTTGCATATCTTCAGTAAGCTAGACGATGGCAACTTAATTAAAAGAGCTTTAACCCCAAATATTTTAACAGTATTTGCTAAATATTTATCAATAATAACCCGTAATCTCACATTATTTGTCGAGGTTAAAATTGAAACGTCACTAAAAATCTTTATTCCGCACTAACGAGTGAGAAAAACTCACCTATAGGGTGAATTTATATCGTTTGTTGTCGATGGTTGTAGCGCTTAAGATTATCTTGTTTTTGAATCTCCCCCGATTCTTTAAAACATTACATATTGTTAATTTGTTTCATTTCAGGACATCTATTGATGTCCTTTTTTCTTGCTCCAGTTTCTTGCCAATATCATTTTAGTGCAGTATCACTAAATCAGTGCAAGGCAATCATTCTCATCATTTATGCATTAATATTAAAACCAACATAATCAACCACTTAATTTTTTGGCGTAGCTATTGCAATTTAGTAACCGTCGTCATTACTTATTAAAAACACATGCCTATTCAAACACCTATTCGCGGCTTACGCTCTTTTTGCGTTGCCGCAAAATGCTTAAGCTTTAAACATGCCGCAAACCAATTGTTTTTAACACCCTCAGCCATCAGTCACCAGATAAAACAATTGGAAGCCCAGCTGGCAATTACACTATTCAAAAGAGGCACTCGCTCAATAGAACTTACCAGTGCCGGTAAGCAATTTTATCAATCGATACAACCCATCATTCACGATCTAGAAGCAACGATCACCGAGTTTACTAACAAGCAACAAAATCAAACTCTTGTGATAAGTTTACCGGAGTTTTTCGCCAGCGAATTATTCATTCCAAGGTTGAGTACTTGGTCTGAAAAAAATCCCGATATCAACTTACAATTAGAAACGGTAAAAGCTGGTAGTGAGTCTTCACAAACTGCCGACTTATCAATCGTACTCGCCAATGGCAAGCCTAATGCAAAAATTGTTCACGACTTATTTCCGATACGCTACGCACCAGCTTGTAATAAAAAACTTTATAAAAAACTAAAAAATACCGGTTTCACTGCTTTGAAAAATACCCCGCTTATTCTGCATAGTTCAAGGCCATGGTCTTGGCATCAATGGGCCGACAACCTCAACATAAACGATTTCGACCCTAAACAAATTATACAATTTGACAGTATGTTTGGTGTGGCAAGGGCTGCACAACAAGGTATGGGCATCGCTCTTGTGCCTTTGCCTATGAGTAAAGCCTGGTTTAGTGAAGAATCACTCGTTAAGCTATTTGACCAAGAGCTTATTACCAAGGATAGGTATTACTTAATTCAGCATGACAATATTGAAAACAAAGCAGAGTTGCTGTTATTTGCTGATTGGGTAAAACAAACATTTGCCTGTTAATGACCACAACGAGCCAAAGATACAGGTGAAATTTATTCACTCAACAAGTGCATTTTAATCGTTTGTTTACCTTACTTTATATTTCTATATTAGTTGTGTATCGACGTGGTACACAACTAACTGGAGTAACAAAATGAGTAAAATTATATTAAAAAAGCTATTACTTTCAACCCTAATAGCGACTAGTTCAATATCGGCATTTGCTGGCAAGCCGGTTTTTCAAGTAGCGATAGTAAAAGACGCTGTCGCCAGTAA
Source organism: Colwellia sp. SU-HH01172 (assembly GCF_057553355.1). Classification (NCBI taxonomy): domain Bacteria; kingdom Pseudomonadati; phylum Pseudomonadota; class Gammaproteobacteria; order Alteromonadales; family Colwelliaceae; genus Colwellia; species Colwellia sp. SU-HH01172. The sequence continues at coordinate 75,958 of NZ_BAAJMB010000009.1, forward strand.
CGATATTGTGAAAGGTGATGTTGAGTCAGGTTTAAAAAAATTAACTGCTCGCGCTAAAGCCAACAATTCTTACGATAAGAAAATGGGCTTATGTGTTGCTTATTTACAGTCGAATAATAGCCAAGCGTCTGAGTCAGCTTGTACTCAAGCGATTAACAGTATTGACGAGCTAGCTTTAAACACTAAAAAGGCACTTTACCTTAAATCGTTAAATTATAGTAATCGGGGTGTTTCCCGCTACAAAAATGCTGATTTTGATGGCGCGCTAAGTGACTTTAGCACAGCTGTTGCAATTGATAATAATGCCACTACTGAAAACAACTTAGCATTTATTAGACAAATAATGTCTGATATGAAAGTAGAAAGCACGGCACAACTGTCAGATTAATAAATATTGTTTTTATAAAGGAATAATACAATGATTCATAACTTTCTTAACGCCGTCAGCTCAACGATAAGCTTTATTAGAGATGTCAAACACCTAGATATCAGCCAATGGGATGTTGAACAAAAAGACTACTCTATGAATACTAGAGACTTACGACAGCAAAGGTAGTAAATAATTAAGATGAAAAATCATAAAACACACCAATAAGTACGGCTGTTTAACTCACGAAAGCTTAAAAATAAGTTTATTCAACCAGCCGTACTAAGTTTATATTTCAAAATATACTGCTCATCATATGTTGGTACATCAACAATAATATTAAGTATCCGACATTTCTCTTTATTAGAAATAATATCAATAAGCCACTGAAATCATTACTTCGAATGCATTTGATCTAATGCTTAGTGTTAGCAGTTAGCATCAAATATCTTTGCTTCAAATAGCGCCTGTCATATATAGGCTCACCAACTTTTCATCAAATATTGACGAAAAACACAAAGCCTTGTCGTACGGAATTTACAATCAAAATATAGACAGAGCAGGCCTGAAATAAGCACTATAGATCATGACGATACGAGTTGATTTGTGCCTTTTCTATGTCACTAATTCACACAACACTGATTAGTCTGACCGAGCCTAAGCACTTATTTTAATGGCTGCAATACGATTAGCCCATGCTTACTTTAACTCTCGCTGCTAAGTTCATTAACAAGTTTGCCCAATCAAAAAGTGTGACCTATGATTAGTGCGAGTTGAATAAATTGACATGGAAGAATATTTATGAAATTAAGCCAACACGAATGGAAGTTCGATCATTTTCGCGATCATTTACAAGCCGCAGTAAATTTAGAGTTCTGGACAATTCCTTTTTACATGTCCGCCATGTACTCCATACAAGACAAGTCCGAAAAATCTTACCAATTAATGCGTACCGTACTTAATCAGGAGATGCTTCATTTGCAATCTGCCGCAAACATAGCTAATGCCTACGGTTTATCACCGACACTGGCTGCGCCACAATATGTGGGAACCAAAATCCCGTACCTTGATTTTACCTTAGATCCTCCTGAAGCGGTTAAACCTTACCTACCCTACACCGCTGAGATAGGTCCATTAGATAAAGAGCATATAAATGCTATGTGTCTAATAGAAATCCCTATTTATGAAACGCAGAAAAGTATTGAGCTTCGCAGCAATGTTGAAGAATACGGCAGCATTGGAGCATTTTATGAAGCTCTTCGTTTCGGCGCTGAGCGACACAAAGCCGACATTCGAGGTGGCGTTAAACAAGTCGACTTTTTCAGTGCACTCTATCGAAATATGCCAAATATGACGATTACTAACTCAGGAGCCGATGGCTTTAATCAAGTAGAGTTATTAATTAATTTAATTACTGATCAAGGCGAAGGCGTTTCTAAAAAGGATGAAACAATTCCGCCAGTTTACCAAAATACAGCAGACGATACTGAACCGGACAAAGATCATTTTGAAAAGTTTAATGAAGTAAAAAACTTAAAGCTCCCGAAAACGTTCAAGGCCGATAAAGCGTCGGATTACACCAAACAGCAAAAACAAATCGAAGCAATTTTGCTCAAAAACTTTACTGATTTAAGGGGGACACTTGAGGCATTATTCAGCGGAGAAAATCCCGAAGATTTCTTTGTAGTAATGTCTAGTGTCGGCGGTTCATTGCGCAATTGTTGGCAGCACAAGGTTACTCCCAAATTCAGTTGAGCGTGTCTTCTCTAACGAGTGATAAGGAATATCATGAAAAATAAAACAATATTCAGAGTGCATCCGACGGTCAATTTCGCTCGGTTTGGCACCAGTGACGACTACATAATCGCACCAGAAACAAGTGCTGGCTTACCACAAAAAGATACCGATGTTACCGGCGGGCTTCCGATTAAAAAAGGCACGGAAAGTAAAACAATTTCCAGTAAAGATCTTCGTGATAAAGACGGAAATTTGAAAAAACAAGCCGCTCGCTTTCGTATTTATGCTTATGACGTAAAACAGAAAGATACCTACCCCAATGGTGGCGGAATTGAAGTCGTTTTAGGGACTAAGCTGCCCGATGGCCGAACCGTAACAAACATGATTTGGACCACCCACCTTGCCAACAAGAAGGCCGCTGCCTACAACGTTGTCAATAATAAAGGCATTGAAGCTTATGCAAAAGGACAAGTCCCCCAAGTGCGTAACCCAGAAGTACATGGCGATATTGAGTCCTCCTACCGGTTAAATAGGCTGATGATAGACCCTGGACCACGGGCAATTAGTGCAACGCCGCAAGGCCACAACTCCGCTAAGTTTGACAGCTCAACGACACCTTCATATTTAAGTAAAGATTGTGGTATCAAGGAGTTACCAAATTACCCAACACGTTTCCCTGCGGATTCTAACGATAGACTATTCGAACCCAATGGCCCACTCGACACTTTAGGTGAAATTCTAACGGACAATAAAGGCCGCTTGCTAGTACTATCGAGCTCAGGTAATGCTGTCGGTCAGTATGATGAATATGGAGTTCCGGTTCAAATGACAGGAGATTTGAACAATGTCAGTTGGTTCGACTCTGCGGCAGATGGCCCAGTTTCAGTGACTTTAGAGTTTGACCAAGGTCCGAGCCAAGAAGCATTCGGCGCATGGGTTGTTTGTGGAGATCCTTCCTATGCACCTCAAATCCGCAACGTAGTATCGGTATGGGACGATGTGTACGACATGTTTGTACGCGATCTCGATTTACAGCCAAAATTGTTCAAAAAGCCTAAAGATAAAAAGACGGGCGAGTACAACGAAAAATACCTGCCTGATTTTACTCGTGATATTAAGCCGGTATTTATCGCCTGTACGCTGCAACGTTGGACCGCCAACTTACCTGAAATGGCATTAAAAGCCCATACAGCCGTAGATTCAATATCTCCTGACGATGATCCAAATAAGACGATTATGGCTGCATTGAACTTTTTGCGTAACCCCAATAAAGACGAAACCAACATTGGCGCACCTCTTATGCCGCTATCGTTAGGCGCAGCCGGAACCTCCTTTTTAACAGTAACCAAAACACAGTATTTTTTACTTGAACAATGGAGTGAAAATAAGTTTCAAAAAAGTAGTGACTCACCTTTAGGTGCTGGCGAATTTATCGATATGGCATCAATGTCAAACTGCCTTGGTGGACGCTATGTTCCAGGCATCGAGGTTAGCTATACCATCTTCGACAAAGACATTTATATGCAAGATTGGCAAACATCTGGCTCAGGTCCATTTCGCATCAAACAACAACCATTAGACTATTCAAAGGCGGAAAAACCACCGAAGAAAGACAAAACAGACGGCGAGGATATACCTTTTTTACAAATGGGTTGGATCCCATTACACAAAATGACCGATGGCTTGCAACCTGGTGATATTTCTAAATTTATGGCCACTCCTTGGCAAACGGATTACAACTCTTGCTCCATTCACGCAACCGCGATTAATACCGACGGCGTAAACAAAAGTAATGGCGCAGTATCCACCTTGTATTGGTCTTGGCCATCTCAGCGACCCGATGCGGTCTACGTGGCTGAAGAAGTCATTAACAATGTCTTGCCAAAACAAAAATGGTCAATTCGTGGTCCGGGAACCTATGCAAACAACCCCGCGTCTGCAGCAACTTTCCAAGACCCATTAGACTCAGTGCAAGAATGGGATAAAATAGGAATTATAATTCAAGGCACCAATATTGAACTCGATGACAAGGTTTTTTCACCTGAGCTTTATTTAGAAGTACAAAGTCAGTTAACCAAACCAGGTGTTGCAACAGATCCTGTTCCTGAGTGGCCGTTCAATGCTAACCCTCCCGAACGAACAACGAAATTTTAACCTCTTGAGTTTAAAAACAAGCTACGATGTTGTCATACTTGGAGGTGGTCCTGCTGGCTTAGCAGCAGCCATCTCCATTCTTCAGCAAATGAAACTAACGGTGTTAGTAGTTGAAAGCAAGTCAGCCGAACACGAACGCATTGGCGAAAGTTGTCCACCCGAGACTCTATTTTTGCTAGAAAAACTTGCCTTAACTAAAGCCTTTCATGGCGACAACCATGCTCGTTGTCCTGGCTTTGCATCAGTATGGGGAAAAGATGATGTTGGCTATAACGATTTCATTGTCAATCCATTAGGTGCAGCTTGGCGGCTAAACCGAAAGAAGTTCGACCAAATGCTGGCCGATAAAGCCATTAGCAAAGGCGCTGAAATACCACCTTCATTACGCTTTATCGATGCTAGAAAAATTCAACATGAGAATGGCTATTCTCTAAGCTTAATGAGTACCATAGATAAATCAGAGCACTCGGTAGAAGCCCGTTTTGTCATCGATGCAACCGGGTCTTCGGCCCATTTTGCCAAATCTATTGGTGTTGAAAAAAAAGTAGAAGATCAACTCTATGCCGCAGTACGATTTTCCACCTTGGTCGATGGACATATTTCAAAGCAAGTACTTTTAGAAGCAACAGAAAATGGCTGGTGGTACAACGCGCTATTACCCGATAATCGTATCGTTAGTATGATGGTAACTGAAAAAGGAAATCTGTCGGCGCTACGAGAGAATAATTATCAGGGTTTTAACCGCGCATTGCGAGCAACCAACTTCATTGGCCCTACCCTGCGCAGTTTAACCATGCAAAACCATCAATATCATGTTTGGCCAATTTATTCTGGCTTATTAACCCGCATTGAAGGAGCAGACTGGGTCGCCATAGGCGATGCCGCATCCAGCTATGATCCTATTGTTGCACAAGGCATTTACAAAGGCTTAAGCGATGGCATTGATGCAGCGAATAAAGTTGTATCCGTTTTTAAAAAATTCCAAGCTAAAGAGCAAAACACCTTCTCTCAACAGGTCAAACACCGATACCAACTTTATCTACAAAACAGGGCTCATTTATATGCCTTAGAGCAACGCTGGCCAACAGCTTCTTTTTGGTTAAACAGAGAGCTTAAAATGCCATATTAAAGCACTAAAAACGAAGCTATTGTTCAGACTAAGATATAGCTAGGCTTTGCAATAAAGACAAAAACATACAAAATTTATAGGTTACTTAAAATATTAAATTTAATAAAATTTTATTAAGGAAAATTACAGATAAAAAAACACCGATCATGACAACCGATGTTTTATAAGATTTGAAAGAAAAACTTAGATTAAGATTATTTCTTAAAACGACGTGACGCTAGCCCAAGAATACTTAGTGCAAAAATAACCAACGTAGACGGCTCTGGTACTGAGTTAACTCTAGCACCAACATCAAAAGCTATTTCACCAATCGCAGTACAGCAACTATTTCCAAAAGTGCTTTCAATATCTAACCTAACATATCGAGCAAATGAGTTGGTCATGCCATAAACAGTCGCATCGTAGTTATCTTGTTGGCCGTTAAAGCTGCCTACTGCTGTTGAAACACTAAAGTCACTAACCAATGACGTTGTTAAACTAAAACCATTAACACTTGCATTGATACCGCCAGCACCATTCCACATAACAAAGTTGTTAATAGAGTATTCCGCCCCTAAATCAAAAATTAAATAACCAGAAAGTACACTTTGGGCACTCAACCAACTTGTAGCATCGCTAGCGCTATGAGTTACACCTGATGAGGTAAATGTCGCAAAATCTGTTACGCCGCTAACATAATTGCTGCTAAGCCCTTGCTGATTCAACATATCTACCAAAAAGTCATTACAACAGTTATTTTCACCCATTGAGTTCTCAATAACTGAATCAATAGATAAAATCACCCCGGCGTTTGCAACACCGCTTAACGTACTAGTTAGCAATATTATTAAGCTTGCAAACGTAGCTTTCAAAAATTTTACTTTCATTGATTGTTTCCTTTAATTGCTTATTACCAAGCGTTGACAGATAAGTGTCAATTCATTCACTTTCTCTCAACCTACAACAATCATACCAATTAAATTTTTAACCCTAATTTCAACAACATAAGTGGGTTCTGCATAAAAGTCGATATTGGTTTGTAAAATCCTTTGACAGCCATAGTGTTAAATATCAAGTAATTACAGTTTACTGGTAAATAATAAAAATCAATGGCTAAAAATTAAAACCTATCAATATCTATCAGTGGCTATATGTAAGTAAATTAAATAGTCGCCAAAACTATGAAAATATATATCGAATAATCCAACAATAAGTAACATGGCTATTTTGTCGAAAAGAATGGCTAGGCTATGCAAGTAAAGTTAATTATGCATAATAAACGCCACTTAATGCCTTTTTTGTTTACCAATTAACATCATTTATAAGCTCACTATATGATTAAAAACATAGCTAACTTACAAGCTAAATTACAAAGCTTAGTAGACACACAACGAAATGAATTTTCTCAAGGTCAAGTTGCGGATTATATTCCTGCTCTGGCGGAAATCTCTCCGACAAAAGTAGGAATTAGTGTTGCAACAATAGATGGCAATGTCGTTGGCGCCGGCGATGACAGCGAAGCGTTTTCTATTCAAAGCATTTCGAAAGTATTTGGCTTAGTCATGGCAATGAATCGGCTCGGTGACGACTTGTGGCAACGAGTCAATATGGAGCCATCAGGGCAAGCATTCAATTCAATTATTCAACTGGAATGGGAGCAAGGAATTCCTAGAAACCCGGTAATAAATGCCGGCGCGCTGTTAGTTTCAGACGTGCTCACCAGCCATTTTTCAGCAAGCAAATTGGCGTTTTTAAGTTTTATGCGCTCGCTTGCCGGTGATGAAAGTGTATACATCGACCGTCACGTATACCAATCAGAATTATCACACGGAAATAGAAACGCAGCATTAGCCTACTTAATGAAAAGTTTCGGCAATATCGAAGCCGACATACCGGATGTATTGAGTCATTATTTTACCCAATGCTCAGTAGCTATGAGCTGCGAACAATTGGCAAACAGTCTATTATTTTTAGCCAACAAGGGTGTCGATCCTAAAACCAATAAAGTGATCTGTTCAGCAAGAGATGCTCACCGAGTTAATGCGATATTGTCAACAAGCGGTATGTATGACCAATCAGGTGAATTTGCTTTTTCTGTTGGCTTACCAGCGAAAAGTGGCGTTGGCGGAGGTGTTGTCGCCATCGTACCGAATTACGGTGTTATTTGTACCTGGAGTCCACCTCTCAATAAATTCGGCAACTCAGTCGTTGGTACTAACTTAGTCTCAAACCTTGCTGAAGAGTTAGGTTTATCAATTTATCACTAGCGATAGGTTATTATGGATAATCGTTGGAAAAAACTTAATCGCTGCAATTAATCTAGCGATTAAGTTCATCGGCCTAAGCAATTTCGATAAAGAAATAACTTTAAAATTGCTAGCGTGGAAAACCTAAGCTAGCCGAATTGCTCTAGCTTAGATTTTCAATATTTAAACCGTCTATTTTTTCAGCTGCTTTTCAAGCCAATTAACTATGGTTTCTGCTAAGTGCGGGTCTTTATCCAGTAATGGGTAACCGTGTTCGTCACCTTTGTAAGCGATTAATTTACTTTGCTGATGTTGCGCCTTTTCAAATAGCTTGTTACCACTAACAAATGTTCTCACATCTTGCTCTGCGACAATAATTAGTGTCGGCGTTTCAGCAAGAGATTGCGCATACTTAGCAATATTTTCCTCTCGTTGAGCGGAAGAAAAAAAACCTAGTGCCGCAATGGGCTGACTTTCAGCCAATGTTATTGCTTGCGAGCCGCCACAACTTGCCCCAATCACCGCTATTTTTCCAGAGTCTACCAGTTTACTTTGCAGAAATTTATAGGCTAACAATACGTCATCAGGCCAATATTTAGCCATAGCTCGCCACGCTTTTCGCCTTTCAGGTTGAGGGAGTTGCTGAATGTTATCAATATTAAATTCTTCACTAACACTGTCGCCAAAGCCTCTAAAATCGAGGCTTAGTGCATTAATGCCACGTTGAGATAGTTGCTGACCAATATCAGCATACATACTGCGATTGTAATTGCATTGGTGCAACATCAATACCGAATAGTTGCTTGCTTGATTACTAGAAAAATAATCTCCCTTTAGCAAAAAATCATTCGACGCAGATAACGTAATTTCAGTGGCTGATGCCAAAAATGAAATACTGCACAGGGTTGCGGCAATAGCTTTAAAGAATTTATCCATAGAACTTCCTGTTTCATTGTTGATTATATTCAACACTACGCAAAAAAATAACGTTTGAATATGCCAGCTCGATAGATTGGCTGAAAATCACGTTAGTTAACATGAGTTAAGGTCAATTTATTTCTAAATGTTTACTATTCATAGTAAACTTAACGTCTTACTCAATCTCTTTCATTGCTGCAACCTATTAGAATTTATGTGAACTATTGATATAAGGTAAATATTCACTAATCACTAAAAACTTGATTACAATCAGTGACATTTACTAGCATTATTACATGCTATAATGGTATATAGTTATTTCAATGTTCTTTCCTATCAACGTCATTCATGGATGAGGCTCTATGGTGTTTCCTGTTAAACCGAAGCAACTTTTATTGTTAAATACTGATTTAGAGCAATTGAATGTTTTGAATCAGCTGCTAACTAACAGTACGTCTTACAAGATTATTGTTGCCTCAAAAATTAAAGATGCAATCAAAATATTAAAGCATGAAGCAATAGACTTTGTTATCAGCAACATTCACTTAGACAATTTCGATGGTTGGCGTCTGGCGAGAATGATCCGCTCAGGAGTACTCAAATGCTCTGCAGAAACACCATTTGTTATTGTCGCAAATACCTGGTGCGAGCATATAGCAAGTACCACCGCAAGAGAGTTTGGTATCAATAAGCTCGTGCCTTATCAAGAGCACGATAAACTGCTAGACATAGTTAATGAGAATCAGCTCATACCGTTAGAGGATATGACAAAAACCTCTATTTTGGTTATCGAAGACAACGCTGATACCCGACATTTAGTTGAAAGAATTTTATCGAGTCGTTTCACTATTGATAGCGCGCCTGACGGCGAATCTGGCTTGAATTTATGGCGTCAAAATGATTATGCCTTAGTGTTATTAGATGTCATGTTACCTGGCGTATCTGGTAACCAAGTGCTAGAGCAAATAATGCAAGAAAAACCTGCTCAATCGGTCGTTATTATGACCGCAAACCATACCATGGAGTTAGCAGAAGAGTTGATGCTAAACGGTGCCGCTGACTTTGTAACTAAGCCATTTAGAGCGGAGCAATTAAGAAGAGTTTGTGAATCTGCAACACGTCGCGAAGATTTTATGATCAGCAACGAGCAATTTGCCAATAAAGTTGAATCACTTCAACAAAGTCAATCTGAATATAAACAAATACACGATGCCCACCAATTATTATTAGATCAATTAGGCAGTGTTGTTATTGAACTTGATACCTCAGGAAAAATCACCTTCCTCAATAAGGCTTGGGAAAAATTAACGGGCTTTAAAATTAGTAACTCCATTCAAATGGCTTTACTTGATTTTATTGTGCCGCCAGAGTTTTCAAATTTAAATACTAAAGAGCAATTGCAACCCATTTTGACCGGGCAAGTAAACTCTCTACACTTTGAATTTAAGTTGAAAAATAAAATTGATATCGATCTCTGGGTAGAAGCTCGCCTAGAACTAACCCTTTGTAATGATAATAAAAGCTACAGTATTTCCGGCACCATAGATGACATAACCTCGCGTAAGAAAGCACAACGAGATTTAGAATATTTGGCAATGCATGATGGTCTAACGGGTTTATATAATCGCCATTATTTTGAAATTGAATTAAGCCAATATTCCGCCACAGCTAAGAGAGGCAGCGGTCCTCATGCTTTACTTTATTTGGATTTAGATCACTTTAAAGTGATTAACGATACGGCCGGTCATCATCATGGCGATAGTGTTTTAAGAAATATCTCAACATTAATTGTTAATCGATTACGAAAATCCGATTTTTTTGCTCGTATTGGCGGTGATGAATTTGCCCTTATTTTGCCGAATACTAATCAGAGTGTGGCGTTAAAGCTTGCCGATGGCATTTGTAAATTACTCGACGAGTATCCCTGCAAAATAGATGGTGAAACCTTCAAAGTTAACTGCTCTATTGGTATCTCTGAAATAAATGGTATCGAAGAAAACTCTGAAGAGTATATGAAACAAGCGGACATTGCACTTTACGCCGCGAAGAAACAGGGTCGTAATATGGCACATATCTACGATCAAGACGATATCCACAGTAAAGAACTGCAAGTCAGTTTGGAGTGGGTGCGAAAATTACACCAAGCCGTTGCAGACGATAATTTAGTTCTATATTTTCAGCCAGTTGTTGAAATTTCCACACGTGAGATTTCTTATTACGAAGCGTTAGTGAGACTCGAGCTCGATGGCAAGATCGTGCCACCGGGGGAATTCATTCCGGCCTTAGAGCGCGAAGGAGATATGAAGTTATTGGATCGACAAGTTATTGCCAAAGCGATTAAATATTTAGCTAAGCACCCCGAGCTACATAAAATTGCTATTAACCTATCTGCACAAGGGTTTGGTGATGAGAAGCTAGTTCCTATCATTCAAGAAGCACTAATAAGCAACAACGTCGCCGCAGAACGTATAATTTTCGAGTTAACGGAAAGTGCAAGTTTGAGCAATATTGGTGAAACTAAAAAAATTATCTCGCGCATTGGCGAGTTAGGTTGTGAGTTCTCTATTGATGACTTCGGCACTGGTTTTAGCACCTTTGATTATTTAAAACAAATTCCAGCACAATCGGTAAAAATTGATGGTTCTTTTGTCGTCGACTTAGCATCAAATACCGTCGACCTTGCCTTGGTAAAGGCGATCTATGAAGTGGCTTCTGCACTAGGTAAAAAAACGGTTGCGGAATTTGTTGAAGACGAAGAAACCCTGATTATTTTAGAAAAAATAGGCGTAACCTATGCACAAGGTTACCACTTAGGAAAACCACTGCCTATTGAAGAGTGCACGACCACAAACCAAAAGGCAGTACAACTCAAAGAGTTAATTTAAATCATACTATCTGACTGACTTTATTCCTAAACTTTAGCTCCCGTTGGTTTTATCCAACTTAGCAAAAAGAGAGGAAATTATGACTCAGTCATTACCACTTAAAAACGATCAACCTACCGGCCCCCAAAGCACCACCTCATGGGACAATGCTGACCTGATCATAGCGTACTTAAAGTTACTTAAAGTAGATTATATTTTTGGTGTTCCTGGTGGCGCTATTGAACCACTTTATAATGCTATCGCACGCAATCAACCAAATGGCGGACCAAAAATAATTGTCGCAAGACATGAAACAGGCGCTGCATTCATGGCGGAAGGCTACGCCAGAGAAACCGGAAAACTTGGTGTCTGTTGTGCCACAACCGGCCCAGGTAGCACAAATTTACTAACAGGAATAGCATCAGCCTATGCCGATAACATTCCAATGTTAGTTATCACAGCCCAAACTCCTTTGCCTAAATTCGGTAAAAATGCCTTACAAGAATCGTCCTGTACTGCCATTGATACTGTCGGTATTTTTCGCTACTGCACCGGCTATAACACGCTAATTTCCCACGGCGAGCAAATCAACACTAAACTCGTCGCGGCAATAATGGCCGCCTACAGAATACCGTCTGGCCCATCTCATATCAGTATTCCAGCTGACATTTTACGAGAAAAAGCTGACAAGCTCCCCACCTTAAATCCAAATCATTTGGTCAACGAAGCCAAACTTGTTGATGACAATGCAATTGCTCAGCTGGTCAATATTCTCAGTAGTTCCAAACGTATCACCTTATTTCTCGGTCGAGATTGCGGTAAGGCGATAGATGCCATTGTAGAGTTTGCCGAATTAACCAATGCCGTCATCACAACGGGGCCGTCGGCAAAGCGTTGGATTGACTGCTTTCATCCACAATACTACGGTGTTTTTGGTTTTGCTGGCCACGAAAGTGCAGAGAGTGCCCTGCTTGACGAATCTGTTGACACCATTATTGCTATTGGCACGCAAATGTCGGAACTTGGCACCAATGGCTGGAATGAAGCGCTATTAAGTGAAAAGTTAGTTCATATTGACGAAACTCATGAGCACTTTTCGCGAACCCCAATGGCCAAGCATCACGTTTGTGGTGATTTACGGGCTATTTTCATACAACTTAACAGCAATATAAAACAAGGGGTAAAATGGGGCAAAACGTGGGGAGCGCCTCTAAACTCAAAACAACACTTTTTAGAGCAAAAAGCCATTTGTGGTGCGCAAGTGCAGTTAAATTCGCCCAAAAGCTGTTACTCAGACAAGCTGCCTTTGAAACCTCAGCGAGTGGTTGCCGAGTTTTCCAAACAAATTCCAGCCGAGTATCGACTGCATTTCGATGCCGGTAATGTTTGGGCTTGGTTTACCCATTATCATCACACCAGTAATTCACTCGGACATTATCATATCGCCATGGGTTTTGGCTCTATGGGTTGGGCAATTGGCGCTGCGGTCGGTAATTGTATCGGCAGTTGCAAACCTAGTGTTTGCATAACGGGGGATGGCAGCTACTTAATGGCAGGCCAAGAAATTACCGTAGCATTGCAACACCAACTACCAGTTATCTATGTGGTATTTAATGACGGCGCGCTAGGTATGGTTAAGCACGGTCAAAAGCTCGGCGGCGCTGAACAAATAGGCTTTACCTTACCTAAGATCAATTACGCAAAAATGGCGGAAGCCATGGGCATAGAAGGCATTCAAATTAAGACTGTCGATGAACTCATGAATATCAATTGGCAACGTTTAGGTAACAAACAAGCTCCGACCATGATTGATTTACATATAGATCCAACAGAAGTTCCCCCAATGGCTCAACGAGTTAAAGGGTTAGCAAACCATTCAGCAACTCCAGGAGGATAAAACATGTCTAATTCCACGAAAAATATGCCGGTAAATAAACCCAACTACCAATCAAGTATCTGGTTTGAAGAACCGGAACAAGACAATCCATTTGCCGCTAAAACTTGCTACTGTTACGGTTATGATGTCTATCAAGATATTTTACCCAAGGCTAGTTTAAGTGAATATTGGTACTTATTGTTTACGGGTGAGCGCCCAAACACTGCACAGGCAATATTACTCGAAAAAATAGCTATCGTAATTGCCAATCCCGGTATGCGTGATGAAAGTATTCGCGCTGCTATGAATGCTGGTGTAGGTGGCTCAACCGCCGCTGCTTCCCTTATTGCCGCTTTAGGCGTCGGGGCGGGTCAATACGGTGGTGCCCGAGAAATTTTCACCCTCGTAGAACATTGGCATAAATTGGCTTGTGATTTAACAGCGTGGCAAAACTTTCTTGTTGCGCCAAACGATACCCATGCCCGTGTTGATATTTGGTCAGAGTATGAGCATGCGCCGGGGTTTGAGCCTCATGGCAAAACCTGCCCTACTCCTATTTTGCAATCACTTGCACATTTAGCCGAAACCTATCCAAACGGAGCTATCGCTTGGCTGAGCAAACATCGGCTTCAACTCGAAGAAACCACAGGATGTCCATTGAGTATGGCAGGTGTCATTGCCAGCGCATTATTTGATTTAGGCTTAAACGCCAAACAGGCAGAAATGTTGTACCTAATATTACGCTTACCTGGTGCTGCTATACATGCTTTAGAGCAAGAAAAATTAGGATGGAAGAAGTTTCCATTTTTTGGCCAAAACACCATATTAACTGATGACCCTGGAACTATGGGAACTCCGACTATAGAAGGATTTGACTTATGAGCATTAATACAAAATTAAAACACGAAGATACGATTGTTACCCGCATGGGTAAAGGTTTCCTGGGTGAGCGAGTGGTATATCGAGGAAAAGATCTGCATCATCAACTGAAAAACAAACAATGGTTGGAGCTATTTGCTTTTGGTATTACCGGACGTGAATTTAGTGAAAACGAGCTAAAGCTACTCAACTTTATTTGGGTTAGTACCAGCTACCCCGATAAAGCCATTTGGCCAAATCATATAACGGCTCTTGCGGCTTCATCACGAAGTACAGCATCTTTAGCTCTCAGCATAGGTATGACAGTTTTTGAAGCGTCAATTTATGGTGGTAAACCTATGAAGCTTGGTATTGATTTTTTTATTCGAACCGTTGCTAAAAGAAAGGCAGGAACAAGCCTTGAAAAGATAATTGAAACTGAGCTCAGCGAGCATAAAGTTATTTTTGGCTATGGTCGGCCCTTGGCAAATATTGATGAGCGAGTTCCGCATGTGGTCAATTTTGCCAAAGAGTTAGGTTTGGCTGACGGAGAACACTTAAAACTAGCTTTAGAGGTAGCACATTATATGAAAAGCTCAAAAGGGCTACGTATAAATGGTGCAGCGATTACATGTGCCTTAGGCGCCGATTTGGGGTTTTCAGCAAATGAATTCCACTTATTTACGACACCTTTGGTTATTGCCGGCATGCCACCTTGTTTTATTGAGGCAAAAGAAAACCCTGAAGGCAGTTTCTTGCCCATTCGCTGTGACCGCATTTCTTATACTGGTGCAGCTAAACGGGCTTGGAGCTAAATGTCGTTAAAGGCTTTAGTTGCTGTTCATAACTTAAGCGATGCAATCTAAGGCGTTACACAAAAAAGCTATAGCTTAACCTTAGTTCATTGAGTTATAGCTTTATTTAACTGGTATGATAAAAAAGCATCGTTACTTGAATTATCAACCACACATTATCAAGTTAAAATGATTTCCTGATTGCTAAGTAAACGCTACGCCCTGCTTGAGGTAGGTCGTTGGGAATATTAACTTGGCCGGCAGTAATATTGGCCGAACTTGGCTCTCGAATGTCATCATCAAATAGGTTAACAACACTCACTTCCAAATGCATACCTTTAACAGCAAGCTGATAGTTTGCGGTAATATTGACTAAGGTATAATCATCCAACTCTGCTCGTGTATCACCGGGAACTCTTGAACGATTGGCAATATAACTGAGCTGACTATTGAGTTTGAAACGCTCAGTTAGCTGCCATTCAGCTCTTGCATAGGCTTGTAAACTAGGGTGCTCTCCAACATTACTTTTGACAATATCATCTTCGGCTTGAACATAAGCAAGATTACTGAAAAATACTAAATCGTCATTGTAATGATAAATTAAGCTTGCTTCAAAACCTTGGCCGCTTCGCTGTCCTTGATTCTGAGCTGTTGCCGTACCTGTATTGCCATCTTGAACAAAGGTGATCAAATCTTCAATTTCATATCGATAAATATTAAAATCCAATGACAATTCAGGTGAATAACGATAATTAAACGCCAACTCTACTGTGTCTATATTTTCTGGGGTTAGGTTAGGGTTCCCTAGAGCAACCGGATTATTCAAAGTTAGCAACTCAGCAAATGATGGTGCTCTAAATGCCCGACCATATAAAAACTTAGTGGTTAAATTTAAGCTTGTTGACCAAACAAGGGCAAGCCGAGGATTCGTGGTTGAGCCGATATCGGTATATTCATCAAAACGTCCACCTGCGGTTAGCTCCCAATCAGGTGCTAGCTGCATAACCCCCTGAACGTAAATAAAATGACTTTCTCGATCGGCTTCTGGCATAAAAACTTCATCTGTGTCAGAGACATCTTCTACACCATTAGGTCGTGGACTAAAATCGGCAAAGAAATTTTTACTTTCAGTCACTTGATACAAATTTTGTCGTTCATAACCACTACCAAAGCTTATTTCAGTACTAGTAAACCCCGTATATCTAGCATTTATTTCAACATGAGTGGTTTCTTCTTTCCAGGCTGGATTACCAATCAAACCATCAGGAAACCCACCAGAAAAAGCCCCTGCGGGCAATAATCTAAGATCTTCTTCGATACGCTGATTTGAGCCATAAAAACTACCTTTAATCGTCATAAAGTAGTCTTTAAATAATTCCATTTCTTTTAATGAAACACTCGCAATGAACTTATTCGAACTAGATTGCCCGTAATCATCTAACGCCTCTAACGCTCCTTGCCCGGTTTCAACATTGCTTCTATCCTGAATGCCAACATCGATATTAAACAAGTCATTTTCCGCGCCAAGCCAAACATCAATAGCATCAAAACCTACATTTAAAAACCCCGGAGCCAATGACACTGCGGGTACACCAAAAGCTTGACCTGAATCGTCAAAAGCACTTTGAGCATCAGCCTCTATTTTACCTTCATAACCATCACTACTTAAGTATTCAAAGTTAGCCGCGAATTGCCAGTTACCTAATTCAAATTGACTGTTAAACCAAGTATTTATGGTATTGAAGCTACCACCTTTAACTCCGACTTCAGTCGCTCTATTTTTATCAATTTTTTTGGTGATAATATTTATCACACCAGAAAATGCATCGGCACCATAAAGTGCTGAGCCTGGGCCTCGAATAATCTCTATCCGCTCAATGGCATGAATGGGATACTCGCCCCAAACTGTGTGATTGTCGCCTCGAACGACACTTTTCGTTGATGTACCATTTACCATAAATAAGGTTTGTGGAGTAAAGGTTGTGGATATGCCGCGAAACCAAAATTCCGGAGCCATATTTTGCCCGCTTTTTGAAACATGCAAGCCAGGCACAGTATCAAGTACTTCCGATAAGTTTCTAGCGCCCATATTGTGTATGTCTTCAGCCGTTATAACAGAGGCTACAGAAGGCGCTTTTTTAACTAATTTTTTACTGCCAGTAGCAAGAGAAATAAACTCTTCGTCACCATAAAAGTCCGCTAACGACTCTTCAAGTTCGACGTAATTATTGACATTCGCAGCTGATGTAAAAGCAATGCACGACAAAGCTAACACAATTGTAGAATTGAGAACTTTTCGGGCAAATAACATGCAAACCACCTTGTATATTTGAAATCGTAAAGACATTTAAAAAGTTAATTGATTTTTTGTTAAGTCTAGTGAATCATTAATATTTTTCAATAAATATATATATTTATTGATCAACTAATCGGGATAATAACCTTTACTGTTGTACCAACACCTAACTCACTATTAATCGCCAACTCCCCTTTCATCAGAGTACAAAATTTTTCTGTTATTGCCATTCCCAAACCAGTACCTTCAAATTTTCGAGTTTGGCTACCATCAATTTGCGTAAACTTATCAAAAATAAACTCCAATTTATCTTTAGGAATGCCTACTCCGGTATCAATAATAGTGATAAAGAGCTGTTCCTCGTTATTGCTCATGATAAAAGTAATACGGCCTTTGGAGGTAAATTTACAGGCATTGCTTAATAGGTTTAGTAGGATTTGCATCACTTTTTGGCGGTCTAAATTCAATACCTGTTGGTCAACATTATTTTCTACAATAAGGGTATTTTCATTGGCATTAGCCATAGGCATTATTGTTTCAATGGTTTCACTCACTAAGTGTTTTATATCAACAGACTTTAGGTTTAAATCCATTTTTCCCGCTTCTATTTTCGCTAAATCCAATATGTTGTTAATTAATGCTAATAGCACATGCGCACTTCGAATACTTTTCCCTAAATCTTTAGCTTGAACATCCATACACTCTAGCTCGAGATCTTCACGAACGAGATCTGTATAACCAATAATAGCTTGCAGCGGCGTGCGTAATTCATGACTAATATTGGCTAAAAATTCTGATTTTAACCTACTTGCAGTTAGGGCGGCATCGCGTGCAATAACCAGCTCTTTAGTTCGAAATGTCACTTCCGATTCCAAAGTATCTCTATTTTTTTCTAACGCTAAGTTCTGGTTACCTAAGGTTGTCATCATTTGGTTATAAATGCTTGCCATTTGGCGAACTTCTTTTGGTCCAGAAACATCAGCATTGGTGTAATGACCAGAATCTCTTGCTTCTGCCATAGTTTGCGATAATCGCAGTAAAGGCGTAGTTAAACGATGTAAAACCCAAAGCACTAACAAGGAAAGTAACAAAGATAAGATGACCGCAATGACTATATTATTAATGATAATTGAACGTTGAACAGTCTGCAGTGCTTGTTTGTTATATACAACCAGCACGTACCCTAACACTTGCTCTTTAGGAGCAGAGTCTTCTGGCTCAATTAGCGCGATATCATCGGTTTCTTCAAGATATTTTACTGGTGCAAAAAAAGTCCAATTAAACGCCGTTTCTTGGTAAAGCTGTGAAGTTGATAACTCAATTTTCAAATCAAGACTTGGTGCTTTATTTTGATTTTTTGCATTGTAAACCAGAATATTTCCATCTTCTTTGTAGACCGCAATACTGTCAACTGAGTTGAAGCCTAATGCATTATCTATCGCTTCTCGGGCATTTTCCTCGCTCGCCGTTAGTAACGCTAAAATAAGGCGATCAGCTAAATTATTTGAAATTTGCAGACCCGTTTCTATCGTCGATTTTCTTAGCTCAATACTTGTTTGCCATGCGGTAATCGCCGAAGTAACAATCGCTAAGCAAGCAAAACTAGCAAAGAACAACATAAGTAGTTGCTGCTTAAAACTAACTTTGGAACTTAATAAAAAGCCAGCTAACGACATAATAATTACTCTGGAAAAGTTAATTGGAAGTTTGCTTGCTGCTCTTTACTATACGTGAAGCCTAAATGGGCCGCGGTTCGTAAATTTACAGCTAACAGTGTCGAGATTAATGTTGAGAATGCGCCTTGATAAGATTGACTATCGTTTTCTCTGATCATTTTATAAAGCTGTTGCCCTAGCGCATAGTTATCTGGATAAGTTGAAAATAGCGCCCCACGTTTAGCGTGAGAGGGTTTACTCGAAAAAACAACAACCTCCTGAGCCCAAGCCTTTTCAAGTATTAACGGCAAAGTAACTTTATCTTGTGAAGAAACCCGGTCAATAGGTAACCATATTGCATCATTCGGCGACAAGCCCACATCAAACAACTCTTGATAATATTCAACAGCTTGCTTAGTCGAAACCACCTTTTTAACGTTTAGCTTGTAACCTTGAGACTTTGCAGCCAATTTAGCCAAATCAATTAACCAGTCATTTTGCTGACTATAGGCAACATGAATCGTGGTCACTTTCGGCGCTACCTGGGTTAAATACTTAAATAAATATTCTGGATCAGTTATTAAACTGATACCCGCCATTGTATTGGGTGTTATCGGTAAGGCCCCTGAAATAACAACAAAATCTTTCGGCAGTGCTCGTGCTAGTTTTAGCCCAGAGCGTCCTAAAACTATAACCTTTTTAATCTCTTTGCTGTGCAACCTTTGAATAATATCTTGTGCATCAAAGCTTTTTTCAAGTACATAGGTAAACAATTGTTCTTGGTTCTGATCAGTATTTTTTGCACTATCAACACCCGAAACGATTTCTTGATAAATAGATTTATAGGGCTCAGCAACATTTGGGTAAAAAATGGCAACGTTATCCGATGGTGCGCAAAGTGCGGACCAGCACATTAAAGACCAAATAAAACTTATAATGATTAAAACAACGCGACGCAACAATAACTCCCTGTATATTGAACATATCGATTAAGTAAAGCTCTATGGCAATGAATAATGAAAACCTAAGTTATTTAAGTCACTTCAACATCTCACCAGAAAATTATTGGTACTAACCAATAACAAAGAAATATCAATGCTATTACCTTTGCCTTTAGTATTTCATTGAGGATAATTTTCTCACTCTAAGATTCTTTTCACAATAAAAAAAACGAAAAACTTAATTAGCATCAAGGTAATAGCAATTATCAGAAAAAGTACACACGTACAAAAACATAAATTATTAAAATAGCGCTAAAGCACAGCACTATAACAAGTCATTATAGTGCTTAAACATAATATTAATAATGCAAATGTGAATTACCTAATAGCTGACCAGACTTCTGATATTAAATTTCGAATTGTGTTGAGATATTGCTCCGCTCCATATGCGTGGTAATTAGCGGATAGTTTATTTAGAAAACCGTGTTGATAATCGCTTTGTTCACACCGCAGGTTTGCTCTGTCTCGCAATGTTTCAAGCAATTCAATAACTGAGAAATGCGCTTCTGAATTTGCCATTATTAGCTGACAAGGTACCGTAGGCACTATGGCAGTCATGTGCCTAATCTGACCACTATAAAAGCAAACAGTAGATAAAACATCATAACGCACCAACTTCGGCATTAACTGCCAAATAGCACTACCGCCTACACTAAAGCCAATAAGCAACTTAGGGCCGTCAATCACTTCTAGCAGATCAATGAGCTTTTGACTGTAGGCATCAACACCAGCATGCTCAGAGAAATAATGATAGGCGTCACTTTCTGATAGAAAATTATCTGGCTGAATTTGATATGGGCCAATAGGGTGAAAAATAACATTCGCGTCAACCTCATTTAGGCTAATTTGTTGACATAATTCCCTAAACTCTGCACTGGCACCAAAAATATCAGCCGCAATCACAACATTTAATTCACTCATCGCTATTCGCTCATTACGGATCTAAGACAAATTTTCCCATGCTTTATTAAAATATGAAAGTTCTATAGGGAACAATACTAGAAATAGCTGACACGACCCGTTAGAATCTAGCCATAGAAATTTTAATCATGAACAACGAGACGTATTCAGATGGGCAGAGCATACCAAAACCGCAAATTATCTATGGCCAAAACAGCAGGTCAAAAAACTAAAGTGTATTCAAAATACGGTAAAGAAATTTACGTCATTGCGAAAAACGGCAGCCCAGACCCTGACACAAACTTATCGTTACGCCGCTTGATTGAAAAAGCCAAAAAAGATCAAGTGCCAACACACGTTATTGATAAGGCCATTGAAAAAGCCAAAGGTACTGGCGGTGAAGATTACGTTGAAGCGCGCTATGAAGGCTTTGGCCCGGGTAACTGTATGGTAATTATTGATTGCCTAACAGACAACGGTAATCGCACGATAAAAGATGTTCGTCAATGTTTCACTAAAACTCATTCTAAAATCGGCTCATCTGGCACGGTTTCACACATGTTTGATCATCAAGCCGTTTTTGCGTTTAAAGGTGATGATGAAGAAACCGTATTAGAAACACTGATGATGGCTGATATTGATGTTACTGACGTCGACTTAGAAGATGGCATTATTACAGTACATGCGCCACATACTGAGTTTTTTAAAATCAAAACTGAATTCGCCAACTCTATGCCTGAATATTCACTAGAAGTTGAAGAAATCACTTGGGTACCACAAACCTATACTGAAGTTTCTGGTGAAGAAGACTTAGCCAACTTTGAAAAATTTATCAACATGTTAGAAGATTGTGATGATGTACAAAACGTTTATCACAATGCCGATATTGCAGAATAAGCTAAGGCGATAATAACGAAAAAGGCATCACTATTGATGCCTTTTTTAATTTCTACAGCATAAAAATTTACTAATGAGGCCCTCCATGATTGATTTTCGCTCTGATACCGTTACTCGCCCTTGTCAAAGAATGAGAGATGCTATGGCAAACGCCGAGGTCGGTGATGACGTTTATGGTGATGATCCAAGCGTAAATGAACTAGAAGCATGGGCAGCAAAGCGTCATGGCTTTGCCCGTGCGATGTTCTGCAGCTCAGGCACACAAGCTAACTTATTGGCACTAATGGCTCATTGTCAACGTGGCGATGAATATCTTTGTGGCCAACAAGCCCATAACTTTAAATTTGAAGGCGGTGGTGCCGCCATATTAGGTTCAATTCAACCGCAGCCGATTGAGAATGAAAAAGACGGTAGCTTGTGCTTTAAAAAATTAGCGGCAGCGATAAAACCTGATGATAGCCATTTTGCTCGTACAACATTGCTCAGCATCGAAAACACTATCAATGGCAAAGTGCTGCCATTGGAATATATGGCGAAGGCTAGTGAATTTACCCGTCAGCATGGCCTACAATTACATTTAGATGGCGCCAGAATATATAATGCGGCAACGGCACTACAACTTGATATTACTGAGCTTTGCCAGCACGTTGATTCAATGTCAATCTGCCTATCAAAGGGCTTAGGTGCACCCATTGGTTCACTTTTATTAGGCTCAGAAACATTAATAAAAAATGCCAAACGCTGGCGAAAAGTTGTGGGCGGAGGCATGAGGCAAGCAGGGATCATCACCGCAGCAGCAAGAATAGCGATTGAAGATAATCCAAAAAAGTTACAACAAGACCATGACAATGCCAAATATTTAGCACAACAATTAAATCTCATAGACAATATTAGCGTAAATGAAAATCACGTTGAAACTAATATGGTGTTTGCAAGCTTCGCAAACGGTATTGAAATTGAAAACGTTGTCGCGCAATTAAAAACTAAAGGGATTTTATTAACCGCAGGTAACCCTATGCGTTTAGTCACTCACCTTGATATCAGTAAAACGGATATTGATATCTTTATTTATCAGTTAAGTGCCGTTTTAAAAAGCTAGGCCAAGCAGCTAATTTTTCGCTATCGCGCAGACTCAATAAGATCAGCATTAAGGTTTTCATAACTAATGAAAACCTTAATTTCTTTTACTTTGCTAGTTTTTCAATCATAACATTCACCGCCTTTAAATGTTCTGGGTTGTTATGACACATACCTTGAAATACCGCACAAATATCGAGAAAGTCTGGTAATTCAGTTCGTTGTGCTAGCTTCATTAAACGCTTCGTCAAACGCAAAGACGCAACAGGTTTAGCGGCTATTTCGCTAGCAAGTTTATTGACTTTAATCAGCAAGTTATCTGGCTCTGTAAGCTCTAAAACCACGCCAATTTCTTTTGCTTCATTGGCATCAATCACCCGACCAGAAAAAGTTAACTCAGCTGCTTTTTGGTAGCCGATTAAGCGCTGCATAAACCATGCGCCACCATCGCCTGGAATAATACCTAAATTAACAAAGGTTTCACCGAACTTGGCTTTTGTTGACGCAATACGAATGTCACACATATTGGCAATATCGAAACCTGCTCCTATTGCAGGGCCATTAACAGCGGCAATTACCGGCACCTCAAGTTTATGCAAAGCCAAAGGAATACGTTGAATGCCCTCTCGATAACGTCGTTCTAATTCTTGCACATCGCCGGCAAAATCTCCCGAGCGCTCAGCCATGTCTTTAATATTGCCACCCGATGAAAACGCAGAGCCCGCGCCAGTGATAATGAGCACAGCAATTTCTGGTGTTTTATTTATCCATTCAACCGTCTTAACAATATCATCGGCAATTGCCGTACTGGTCAGAGCATTTCGCACATCATGGCGGTCAAACGTTAACGTGGCGATATTTTGATTTAACGATAAAATGCAATCAACTAAAACAGGTATTGCAGACATGTCTACCTCAGCTTGTTCATATTCAATATGTGATATCAATGATAAATTATTAGTTGCAAGGTTAAGGCTTTTCAGCAACTTTTACTTGTTGCCAATATGCTTCTAATTCATCTAAAGAGTGTTGTTCAATGGTTTTGCTCGAGTGTTTTACTTTTCTTTCAACACCATAAAAACGCTTAGTAAATTTTTTATTCGCTTGCCGTAATAAAGCTTCGGGATCTTGCTTGGCATGACGGCATAAGTTAACCACAGCAAACATTAAATCTCCCAACTCTTCTGATAAAGCGACGTCATTATGATGTAGCTCTTGTTTAATTTCTTGTACTTCTTCTTCAACTTTTGCAAAGACATCATCGATGTTATCCCAATCAAAGCCAACATGGGCACAACGTTTTTGAATTTTAGCGGCTTGAGAAAGCGCAGGCAGGTTGCTGGGGATATCAGCTAATATACTCAGCCCTTGATCATTATTTTTTTGCTGACGTTCTTTCGACTTTTCATTTTCCCAATTCGCTTTAATTTCTTCATCAGACTGAAAGTCGCTACTGGCAAAAACATGGGGATGACGACGAATAAGTTTTTCACAGATGGCTGCGACAACGCTATCGAAATCAAAGTGTTTTTCTTCAGCGCCAAGCTGGCTATAAAATACCACCTGAAAAAGTAAATCTCCCAACTCCTTTTCTAGCTCAGAAAAATCACCTTGTTCAATGGCATCAGCCACTTCGTAAGCTTCTTCAATGGTATGGGGAACAATGGAGGTAAATGTTTGTTTTATATCCCATGGGCAGCCGGTTTCTGGATCTCTCAATTGCTGCATGATCCAACGCAATTTTTCCATCGACGGTTGCGCGACTAACATCATTTCATTCATTTGTTCAGTTTACCTACAGCCTATTCACTTCAATAACATCATCAAGTTGATTTAGCTTACTCATTAAACGCATTAGCGCTTCGTTATTGCTAATCTCAATTTTTATGATCATGCTCATACTTTGTCTAGCATGGTCAGTATTACTTTCAAGACCAATGATACTAACCCGATCATTAGAAATTATCGTTGATATATCTCGTAATAATCCTTGGCGATCGCTACCGACTATTTTAATGCTGACCTGATAACTTTGCTTATTGTCTATACCCCATTGCACATCAACTTCACGTTCAGGTTGTTGATTTAAGGCATTAGCAAGCTGTTCACAATCAAGGCGATGTACGGATATTCCTCGCCCTTGAGTAATGAAGCCAGAAATTTCGTCACCGGGTACCGGCTGACAACATTTCGCCATATGCGTTAACAAGTTACCAACACCAGAAACGGTTATACCATTGCTATCTGCCGCCTGTGTAGTTGTTTGTTGCGGCTGACGCACCAAGCTTTGCGGGTCAATTTCTTCTACCGGCTTAGTTTTTGAATCAAGTTGCTGTAAAAAATTAACCACTTGTAGTAGACGAATATTTCCTGAGCCAATACCGGCCAGCAAATCATCATTTGTGGTTAAATTAAAACGTTCTGTCGCGATGGTTAAATCTACTTTTGCCAGCGAAAGCTGTACTTTAGTTAATGCATTTTCAAGCAGCTCTTTACCGGCGATAATATTTTTATCGCGGTCAAGCAAACGGAAAAAGTGCTGAACTTTCGCTCTTGCTCTCGGGGTATGAATATAGTTCAAGCTCGGGTTTAGCCAGTCTCGGCTTGGATTTGGCGTTTTACTGCGTAACACTTCTACTTGATCACCCGTTTGCAGCTTATGAGTAAATGGCACAATACGACCGAAAACTTTCGCGCCAATACAGCTATGACCAACATTCGAGTGAATATAGTAGGCAAAATCTAACGGTGTTGCGCCACTAGGCAAATCAACCACATCGCCAGTTGGGGTAAATACATAGATGCGATCTTCAAAAACTTGGCTACGCAACTCATCAATTAACTCACCACTTTCAGAAACATCTTCCTGCCATTGTAAAATTTTTCTTAACCAACTAACTTTTTCATCAAAACCTGAGGTTTTTCCGCTCGCACTGCCCTCTTTATAACGCCAATGCGCAGCTACACCCAACTCAGCATCATCATGCATTTGTTGAGTTCTTATTTGCACTTCAATCGCTTTACCTTCTGGGCCAATAACAACAGTGTGAATTGACTGGTAACCATTACTTTTTGGCGTTGCAACATAATCATCAAATTCTTTAGGTAAGTGCTTCCAACTGGTGTGTACTAAACCCAGTGCGCCATAACAACCTTGCAACTCTTCAACAACAATACGAACCGCACGAACATCAAACAACTGTTCAAAGTCGAGCGATTTTTGCTGCATCTTTTTCCAGATGCTATAAATATGTTTCGGGCGCCCATACACTTCGCCTTTGATGCCGGCTTCTCTCAGCTGATTAGATACGTTCTCGACAAAGTCTCCCATGTAGCGTTCTCTATCAAGGCGTTTTTCATCCAGTTGCTTCGCGATACTTTTATAAACATCAGGATGCTGATAGCGAAAAGCAATATCTTCCAATTCCCACTTTAATTGACCAATACCAAGGCGATTGGCTAGTGGTGCATAAATATTGGCGGTTTCTTTCGCCGCCAGAACTCTACTCTCTTCATCGCTATTTTTAACTAAGCGCAGGTGGCATAAACGCTCGGCAAGCTTGATCACTACCGCGCGAACATCTTCAACCATAGCAAGCAACATTCGACGAATATTGTCTATTTGATTGGCGCTTACTTGCTTCGATTGCGAGTGCTGCAACGCTTTAATCGCTTCCATTTGGCTTACGCCTTTGCAGAGTAAATAGATTTGCGCTGAAAAATGCTCTTCAATATATTCTAGCGTAATACAATTATATTCATAAAGCGGGCAAATAAAGGCGGCACATAACGAATCGGTATCTAGATTTAAGCCCGATAATATCTCGACCATTTCTAATGATTTTGTTTGGCACTGGCTATTGTCTTCAAAAAAATGATAAACGTCTTGCCAAAGCGCTTCTAATGCGCTTTTTTTGGCGGTGTTTAAATCCAATGTGTCTAGCCACTGTTCAAAACTTGCTTCTGACATTTGATGTGACTTACGCACTGAAACCATGGAATTCCCTACCTTAGACTTAACTTAACTGATAAACGTTGATAAATATGAATATGCGATTTATATGCTAAACATTACCATAGTTTCAACATGCTTTGTTTGTGAAAACATATCCATTATCGCTATTTTTTCAATTTTATAACCCTGCTCAATAAGAAGCTTAGCATCACGCGCAAGAGACGTGGGATCACAACTGACATACACCAAGGTTTTAATTTTTAGCTTCACTAACTGCGCTAAGGCTTGGTAAGCTCCTGCACGTGCTGGATCAAGTAACACTTTATTAAAAGGCTGAGTTGCCCAGTGTTGATTTTGCCAATCACTATTTAAGTCTGCTTGATAAAACTGACAATTCTTTAAATCGTTTATTGTGGCATTGTTTGCTGCCCGATTAACCATATCTTGCACCCCCTCAATACCAACAACAGACTTAACGCGTTGTGCGATAGGTAAACTAAAGTTCCCTAGCCCACAAAACAAATCTAATACCACATCATCCGGTTCAAGGTTTAACCAAGTTAGCGCCTGTTGCACCATATGTTGATTAATTTTATGGTTTACTTGGATAAAACTATTTGCAGAAAACTCAATATTTAATGTTTCAGTTAAAGCGTAAGTTAAGGCTGCATCATCGAACATTGGCACCACCTGCTTACCATCGTCGATAAAAAGTGAATATTGATTTTCATTCGCAAACTCTAGCCAAAGTTCTTGATCTGCTTTCGATATTTTACTCAGCTGTCGTATAACAACGGCATTTTGCTTCGCTGCAATAATTTCAACATGTCCGATGGCATTCTTACCTGAAAGCTTTGGTAGAATTTCTCTCAACTGAATAAATATGTTGGAAAACTCAGTCACTAAAACGGGGCAGGATTTTATTTCTACCAGGTTATTACTTTCGCGTTGGCGAAAGCCAATAATGGGCTTGTTTTGCTTATTGTATTGCACGCCAATTCTAGCTTTGCGTCGATAATGCCAAACATCACTGGTTATCGGTGTTTGCCATGGCAAATCTTCGACAATTTTTTCGCGAGAAAATAGTTGTGTTACTTTTTCCTGTTTATAAGCAATTTGCGCTTCATATTTTAAATGCTGTAAATTGCAGCCGCCACATTGGTAATAATGCCGACATTTCACCTCTTCACGTTCGACACTCGTTTTAACCAGCTTAATTAGTTTTGCTTTGGCATATTTACTATTTTGCTGACTTATTTTTACTTCAGCAATTTCATCAGGTAAAACACCGTCAATAAAAACTGGTTTTTTCGCCATATAAGCAACCCCACAACCTTGCTGATCTAACCGCTGCACGGTTAAGGTTAATTGCTGTTGAGCTTGTGATTTCTTAGGGCTTGCTTTAAAAAAATTTGCCATAGTGATTTATCTTTACCATCAACCAGCAACGAAATTTAAACATTTGCTGCCGTAGTCTATTATTTTCTATTTGGTATTAGCTAGAACTGTGCCATTATACAATTATTAACCCAATGATTTTACACTAAAGCTCGGCAAAAAATGCATAAAATAAGCCTGAAAGATTGGGTAATTTTACTTACTATCGTTCCAACGGCAATCATCAGTATCATTGTTGCAGGTTATTTGTCCTACAACCGATACCACGAACTCGATCAATTTATTCACCTAAGAGCCAATAGTATTATTGACCCCTTGGCAATTAGCAGCGCCGCACCTTTACTAGAAAGAAAACGCGATCATTTACGAACGCTCATTGGTTTTAGTCACCGCAGCCAATCCGATATCATCAAAAGTATTGCCATTTTTACTAAAGACAACCAAGTCTTTGTTACCAGTGCCTATCATGGTGACACCCATATAATGCGAATAAAGGCAGGACAAAACTTACCTGCTCGTACTCAATTTGATGATTTTGGTGATCACCTTGTCTATCGAGCACCAATAATCGATGAATTCACCCAAAGTGATAACAAGCTCACGTCAAATAACCATAATGATGTCATTGGTTATATCGCCATACAAATAGATAAAAGTACCGTCAAATACGCACAACAACACTTATTAATCACCACATTTTTTATCGTATTAGCGGGGATTATTATCTGCACATTTTTTTCGTTTAAATTACTCAACAGTGTAACCCGCCCAATATCTTCAATGGTATTGGCAATTGATCGTATACGCGAAGGAAAAATTGAAAGTCGCATCAGCGGTCAACTTATTGGTGAATTAAATTTTTTAAAAAATGGTGTTAACACCATGGCGCAATCGCTAGGCGATTACCAAGATGAAATGCAACGCAGCATCGACCAAGCGACGATAGATTTGCGAGAAAGCTTAGAGCAATTTGAAATTCAAAACGTTGAGTTGGATATTGCCAAGCGAAAAGCACAAGATGCTAACAAGGTTAAATCTGAATTTTTAGCAAATATGAGTCATGAGCTGCGCACTCCTCTTAATGGTGTTATCGGCTTTACTCGCCAGGTTTTAAAAACGCCATTAAGCGATACCCAGCGAGATCACTTACAGACCATTGAGCGTTCAGCCGGAAATTTACTATCAATCATTAATGATATTTT
Organism: Colwellia sp. SU-HH01172; assembly: GCF_057553355.1. Taxonomy (NCBI): domain Bacteria; kingdom Pseudomonadati; phylum Pseudomonadota; class Gammaproteobacteria; order Alteromonadales; family Colwelliaceae; genus Colwellia; species Colwellia sp. SU-HH01172. The sequence goes on from NZ_BAAJMB010000009.1 coordinate 105,261, forward strand.
AGATTTCTCTAAACTCGACGCAGGCAAAATGGTGATTGAAAATATTCCATTCTCCATTAGAGAGTCGGTAGAAGAAACGCTGACATTGCTTGCGCCAAGTGCTCATATGAAAAATATTGAGTTATCGCTGCGCGTAAGCCCACAACTACCTGACTCCTTAATTGGCGATGCAATGCGCATCAAACAGGTACTCGTTAACTTGGCAAGTAATGCGATTAAGTTTACTGATAAAGGTGCCGTTGATATTAATATTGATGGCAATGTTATCGCGAAAAACTTATATAAAATGCGGGTGACTGTTCAAGACACAGGTATTGGTATTTCTGATCAGCAAAAAAATTCAATTTTTGAAGCCTTTGGTCAAGGTGATAAAAGTGTTACTCGCATATACGGTGGTACAGGACTTGGCTTAGTCATTTCACAACGTTTAGTATCAGAAATGCGCGGTGGCATTGGCTTTGAAAGCATTGAGAATGAAGGCTCGACGTTTTGGTTTACTATTCAATGTGAATTAAATCCAATACCAGCATTACAATTACCGATACCGGAAAATTTAGCAAACAAAACTATTTTATATTACGAGCCCCATTCGGCAAGTCGATTAGCCACCACCGAAATTTTATCAAGTTGGCAAATGCAAATCACGTGTCTAAGTACACTGGAAGAATTTAAAGAGTTGTTAACAGACACAAAGAGCATTTCAAACTTTGACTTTGCATTGATTGGACATGACGTAACCCCGATGGCACTCAATGAATTAAAAGCGCTTATCTTCACTTTGAAAGATTTAATTCCTTCGGTTCACTTAGCAATCAATAGCAACTCACCGAGTTTACATGAAGCACTTATTTCTAGTGGTGCAAAAACCTGTATCAGTAAGCCAATCACCACTCAACGATTACATAAAGCCCTATTGCCGATAACGAAACCGAAACTAGAGCAATTTTTTGATTTACCAGAGCAAAAAGTCGCAATAAAAGTTCTAGCCGTTGATGATAATGAAGCAAACTTAAAACTGATCAATGAATTACTACTTGAACAGGTGCTTGAAGTCACTACAGCTACTGACGGCGCACAAGCAGTCGAATTATGTCGCCATGAAAAATTTGCCATCATATTTATGGACATTCAAATGCCAGTGCTCGATGGTATTTCTGCATTGTCCATCATTCGACAGCAAACACTAAACGAAAAAACACCAATCATAGCGGTGACTGCCCATGTCTTAGGCGAAGAAAAAGACCGACTATTGGATAAAGGCTTTAACTCATTTATGACTAAGCCTATTGATGAAGCCATGCTACATCACACGATTTATGAGTACTGCGAGCCAAGTTTATTAGCAAACGACAACGGACACACCTTTGCCAAACCTAGCACTAAAACGATAGCAAACCAGCGGCCATCAATTATTGATTGGTCATTAGCCCTCAAACGCGCGGGCCAAAAAGAAACCTTAGCTAAAGATATGTTTATTGGTTTAGTGAATAGTCTCCCTGAGAGCAAAACAAACATATCTGAAGCGCTAATTTCACAAGATGTTGAACAGCTTAAAGTGTTAATTCATAAACTTAATGGTGCATGCTGCTATTCAGGCGTACCTAGCTTGGGCAAGGTTACTCATGAACTAGAGACGGAATTAAAACGCGGTATAGCCCTAGATGATTTAGAGCCTGAGTTTTTTGAGTTTTTTGAGTTTTTTGAACAAATAGATTTAGTGCTAGAAGATGCAACAGCATTCATTAAAAAGCTTTAAAACAAATGAATGAGTTCGCAAAAAGAAAGTAAACGAATAAACGACGCCAACAAAGACTTGCTAACTAACGAATTGAGATATTAGGGGAAGTGTTAATATCACCATCTTCTGTGATCACAGCAACACCAGTGTTACACATTAGCACTGCTAAACTATGACCTTGTTCATTACGCACAAAGCGAAGCTCATAGCCAAATTTACCTAAACTACTAGCAGAAAATTTTTGCGCCAAAGACAGCTTAGACCACCAAACTGATTGTTCAGGCGGTTCTTGTCTTCGATCGACAATGGGTTGTTTTTGCGACTGCATCCTAGCTCCTAATCAACAACGACCAATGAATAATTCCACTAAGCGTCATTTAAGTATAGAACATAAATAAATTCTAGCTGGATATTATTGCAATAAATAATTTTCACTAAGGTTCAGTAACAAAAAAGCATCAGAGGTTATATAAACTGAATAAGGCTTAGGGTGCTTAAAGGTTTTCACAAGAAAATGATAAAAATCAATCCAATTAATAGCGTTCTGACCTTGTAGCTGAAGCAAAAATTTGCCAAAAACAATTCGGACTAAGCAGACAAAATAACAAAAGCGGTAGCATATTTCACTTCGTCTGACAGCGAGATATGCCAAGTTTTTGCACCGAGCTCTTCTGCTAATACTAGCGCCTTCGAACTCAACTCAAGTATCGGCTGGCCAGAATCCAAAGAAACAACTTCAAAATGCTGAAATGAAATCCCTGCGGCAATACCTGTGCCTAAAGCTTTAGCTGCCGCCTCTTTACCAGCCCAACGTTTTGCCAAAAATCGCTCTGGTTGCTTAATAGCTAAATAACGCTGGAGTTCATTGTCGGTTAACACACGCTTAGCCAAGCGCAGTTGTGCATTCGATGCCATATTAGCAATACGGCGAATATCAACTATATCTGTACCAATACCGATAACCGACAAAATCGTAACCTTTTCTAATTGATATATTTAAGCTAAGCCGCGCGCTTCAAGCATTAAACGCTTCATATCTCGGATAGCTTTATCCAAACCGTCAATAACAGCGCGAGCAATAATAGCGTGGCCAATATTCAGCTCAATGATTTCTGGAATGGCGGCAATAGCTTTAACGTTAAAATAATTTAAACCATGACCGGCATTTACCTTTAGCCCTAACGAATGCGCATACTTTATGCCGTCAATTAGTCGCTCAAGCTCAACTTGTTGCTCGTCTTCGGTTTCAGCATCGGCATATTGACCGGTATGAATTTCGATATAAGGGGCTTTACTCAGCAGTGCCGCATCTATTTGCTTTTTATCTGCATCTATAAATAAGCTTGTTTGAATGCCAGACTCTGCCAACTTGGCAACAGCTAAATTTATTTTATCTTGTTGACCTGCGACATCCAAACCACCTTCGGTAGTTAACTCAGCTCTTTTCTCTGGTACTAAGCAACAGAAAACCGGCTTTACGTCACAGGCAATATCAAGCATTTCATCAGTCACTGCCATTTCCAAATTCATACGCGTATGCAAGGTTTGTTTTAAGACCTGAATATCTCTATCTTGGATATGACGACGATCTTCACGCAAATGCACGGTAATACCATCGGCGCCAGCATGCTCAGCGACAGCGGCAGCATAAACCGGATCAGGGTAATTAGTACCACGAGCTTGTCGCAATGTTGCAATATGATCTACGTTTACGCCTAATAAAATATCATTCATATTCAATCTCTTTATTAACTACTAAATTTTACTGTTCAAAATGGCCACTATGTTTTTTTGCTAAATAATTTGCGACTATGCAGCGGCACACCACCGAGTAAGTGATTAATGACTTGCCTCATTAAAGCTTTAAATGTTACTAACGTCGCGGTATTAGAAAAATCTTGTTGCGCAATAGCTTGTAAGTGCGTTCGATCATAACAAGCTTGTTTAAGCACTGTATAAGCGGGAATAAAACCGTCTTCAGGCAAATAATAAAACCCTGAAGCAGTGTGTTCAAAAACTAATGAAAAGTCAAAAGAAACCCCTAGTTCAGCTAATAGTGTCACTTCAAACTGACGTAAGGTGATTTCTAATTTATTTGCTGCAAGCAAATCAGTTAAACTCGAATGGTATTGCTGAAATAGCTCGATGCAGGAAATGTTTTCCGGCAATAGTTTGACTAATAATTCATTAAGGTAAAATGCACTAAATAATGCATTTTGCTTTAAAAGAATTGATTTTCCAGCAGGCTCTACTCGCGCTAAATTTTTTAAGCCGTATTGCCCTTTCAAAGTTACATTAATTGGAAGGAAAGGCTGTAATAAGGCTTTTCTACTTGATTTAGTTGAGTGACCGACATAACTCAAAGCCGCCACTTTACCATCATTCTCAGTTAACAAGTCGACAAGCACTTGCTTCTCTCGATAAGGTCGACTATGTAAAACAAATGCTAACTGAGTAGTTTCCTGCATTTAACGCTCGGTGAAAATAAGTAAGTTAAACTAAATTTTTAACCTTCATTAGCCTGAATAGTCATCGCCATAACCTAAGCTTCTTAAGGCTCGCTCATCATCAGCCCAACCGGACTTAACTTTCACCCAAGTTTCTAAAAATACTTGACGGTCAAACAAGGTTTGCATATCGCGTCTTGCTTCTTGCCCTATCACTTTTAGTTTTTCGCCTTTATTGCCAATAACCATACGTTTTTGGCTATTGCGCTCGACTAACACTAAAGCATTAATATGCAAAATACCTTTTTCATCCACCTTGAACTGCTCTATTTCAACTGTGGTTGAATACGGTAACTCATCACCCGTAAAGCGGATCAGTTTTTCACGAATAATTTCCGAGGCCATAAATCGACTTGAACGGTCAGTAATATAATCTTCAGGAAACCAAAAATCTCCTTCAGGCAGTGCCTTTAAGCAAATATCTTTAATCGCATCAACATTATCACCTTTACTGGCAGAAATAGGCACAATATCGGCAAAGTCATGCATGGCACCAAGCTTTTGTAAATGCGGTAACAAGCTGTCTCTGTCTTGGATGTTATCAATTTTATTTACTACCAGCACACACGGAGCGCCGCTATTCTTAATTTTTGTCAGTACCATTTCATCGTCACTTGTCCAATGGGTACCTTCAACTAAAAATATTATGGTTTCAACTTCTGCTAACGTACTGCTTGCCGCACGATTCATTAAACGGTTAATCGCACGCTTTTCTTCCGAATGTAAGCCAGGAGTGTCAACCAGAACCGCTTGATGATGCTGTTCGGTTAAAATGCCTAAAATACGGTGACGAGTCGTTTGTGGCTTACGTGAGGTAATACTCACCTTTTGACCAAGTAAGCTGTTCAACAAGGTCGATTTACCTACATTTGGACGGCCAACAATGGCAATAAGGCCACAATACTTTTGTTCTGATGTCATGAGTTTGTTATCAACTTAAAGTGTCGAAAAGCTTACTTGGCTTGTTCGATTAATGTTAAAACTTGCAATGCAGCTGATTGTTCGGCCTTACGGCGACTACTGCCCTTTGTGATCACTTCTTTCTCGAGTACGCTGGTTGTACATCGTACGGTAAATTGCTGGTTATGTGACTGCCCAGTTGTATTGATCACGTCATATTTTGGCAACGGAATTTTTCGCCCTTGCAAATATTCTTGTAAGCGAGTTTTCGGATCTTTTTGCTCATTGCCTGGTTTTATATCACTCAAGCGCTTTTCAAACCAAGACAATATTAACGCCTGACAGGTGGGGAGATCAGAATCTAAATACACCGCCCCAATAATAGCTTCAATGGCATCTTCAAGAATTGAGTCACGGCGATGTCCACCACTTTTCAACTCCCCTGGCCCTAAAATAAGGTGTTGTCCTAAATCAAAACCACGCCCTACTTCGGCTAAAGTAACCCCTTTCACTAGGCTTGAGCGCATACGAGTTAAGTCACCCTCAGCATGTTGTGGAAACTGCTTAAACAAAGTTTCCGCAATAACAAAACCTAATATTGAGTCACCTAAAAACTCTAAACGTTCATTGTGCGCGCCTTTTGCACTTCGGTGCGTTAGCGCTTGCAACAATAACTTTGGCTCTTTAAAACTATAGCCTATTTTTTTCGATAACCGCGCAATAGCGACAGGAGTATTTAACACAATTATTCAATTCCACCAATGCGAGATAAACGCACGCCTGTTGGTACCCATCGAGGTAAAAGGCTTTCAGAATCGCGTTCAAAGTCAAAACTCATCCAGATAGCAACAGCTTCACCTACTAAGTTTTCTTCAGGAACAAAGCCCCAGAAGCGACCATCTAAACTGTTATCTCTATTATCACCCATAACAAAATATTGCCCATTAGGCACAACGAATTCATTGGCTTGGGTAGCACTTTGTTTAAAGTAATGTTGTGTGCGTGGCAAAATTTTCTCATTGACTAATAAATCATGAGTTTTATCGCCCATGGTTGAGGTATAACGTGTTAATGGCATATTGCCATCACTATAGTCTGTTTTGTTTTTAAATGACTGTGTGACTTGCTCAAAGCCCGGACACTTTTCGTCAGACTCCTGACAAGCCGGTTTTATATAAATAATTTTATTTTTATATATCACTCGATCGCCAGGTAAACCTACAACACGTTTAATGTAATCAATTTGTGGTTCTCTTGGGTATTTAAAAACGACAACATCACCACGCTCAGGCAAACCGACTTCAAGAAACTTATTTCGAGCGACTGGATCACGCAAGCCATAATTAAATTTGTTAACTAAAATAAAGTCACCATCAAGTAACGTCGGCATCATCGAGCCTGAAGGTATTTGAAATGGTTCGTAGATAAACGAGCGTAATATCAAGACAAAGGCAATAACCGGAAAAATTTGTACCGAGGTATCAACTAATGCTGAGGGTTCGGTTAGTTTTGCGGTTACATCGTCACTTAACGGTGTTTCACATTGTTCTTGGGCATTAACAAGTTTCAGCTGGCGTTGTGGCGCTAAATAAAACTTATCCGCTAGCCACACTATGCCCGTAATAACGGTAACAATGACCAAAAATATTGAAAAGTAAACTGCCATATTATTCCTACGTTAGATTTAATTAATAACTTAGTTAACCAACTAACTATTTATTTGTCCAATTTAAGTACTGCTAAAAACGCTTCTTGTGGCACTTCTACATTACCCACTTGCTTCATGCGCTTTTTACCATCTTTTTGTTTTTGTAATAACTTTTTCTTACGAGAGATATCGCCGCCATAACATTTTGCCGTTACGTTTTTGCGTAATTGCTTAACGGTAGTGCGGGCAATAACATTGTTGCCAATTGCCGCTTGAATGGCGATATCAAACATTTGTCGATGAATAAGTTCTTTCAGTTTTTCCACTAACATACGCCCGCGCGCTACTGAGTTACTACGGTGAGTGATCATGGCTAGAGCATCAACGCGATCGCCATTAATCATGACATCAGCGCGTACCATATCAGCCGCTTCAAAACGAACAAAATGATAATCTAATGAGGCATAACCACGACTGGTCGATTTCAGCTTATCAAAGAAGTCCATCACCACTTCAGCCATAGGTAATTCATAGGTTACCGCGACCTGATTCCCGTGATAAATGATATCTTTTTGTACACCACGTTTTTCAATACAAAGGGTAATCACATTACCTAAATGCTCTTGCGGCACAAGAATATTCGCTTGCACAATTGGCTCACGAATTTCGTCAATGTTATTAATCGCCGGTAAATCGCTCGGATTATCAATCGATAAAATTTCACCATTTGTGCAGGCAATTTCATAATTTACCGTTGGTGCAGTGGTGATCAAATCAAGGTCATATTCACGGGCAAGACGCTCTTGAATAATCTCCATATGCAACATGCCTAAGAAGCCAATGCGGAAACCAAAGCCTAGTGCTGATGAATTCTCAGGCTCAAAGAACAAAGAAGCGTCATTAAGGCTTAATTTATTTAACGCATCACGAAAGTTTTCATAATCATCAGAGCTGATTGGGAAAATCCCCGCATATACCTGAGGCTGAACTTTTTTAAAGCCAGGCAGCGCAGTTTCTGCTTCTTTTTTTGAAATAGTAATAGTATCGCCTACCGGCGCACCATGAATTTCTTTAATACCGGCAATAATAAAACCTACTTCACCGGTTTTCAGTATGCCTGTATCAGTTTGTTTAGGGGTAAAAATACCAACCTTATCGATAATATGGGTTTGTCCTGTCGACATCACCACCATTTTATCGCCTTTTTTGACTTCCCCATTCATTATTCGAACTAATGATACAACCCCTTGATAGTTGTCAAACCAAGAATCGATAATCAAGGCTTGCAACGGTGCGTCTGTTTCACCTTCTGGTGCAGGGATATTTTCAACGATATCTTCTAATACGTCTTCAATGCCAATACCGGTTTTAGCTGAACACTGAACAGCATCTGTCGCATCAATACCAATAATATCTTCAATTTCTTCACTAACACGCTCAGGATCAGCCTGTGGTAAATCAATTTTATTTAATATTGCACGAACTTCTAAATCCATTTCAATAGCGGTATAACAGTTAGCAACGGTTTGCGCTTCAACCCCTTGGCCAGCATCAACGACAAGTAACGCACCTTCACAAGACGCTAACGAACGTGAAACTTCATAAGAGAAGTCAACATGCCCTGGCGTGTCGATAAAGTTAAGCTGATAAGTTTCACCGTCTTTCGCTTTATAGTCTAGTGTTACACTTTGCGCTTTAATGGTAATACCACGTTCGCGTTCAATATCCATTGAATCAAGTACTTGGGCTTCCATTTCACGTTCTTGTAGGCCGCCACAGTGCTGTATCAAACGATCTGAAAGCGTTGATTTACCGTGATCAATATGGGCGATAATAGAAAAATTTCGAATATGTTTCATAAATGGAAAGTCAAATAAGCTTGTAGTTAATTCAATAATGGCGAGATTTTAGCTAATTTAGCGCGCTGGGGCTATCTTTTGTTGCGATTCAATCAGTGATTTCTGTAATCACGATATTTTGATTTTGGCGACGAATAATTTTTGGCGCTAATTCAGCGCATTTGTGAAGCTTACTTTGCTGCTGTTTAGCCAGCAAGAATCCAGCATATCCGCCACAAAAGCCAAAAATAATAGCAAAAAATTCGTGAGGGAAAAAACCACTATTCACCAACCACTGACCAGACCATGAAGCAATGAGTAAGCCAAGTAACGGCCATAAATACACCTGCCATGCCGATGACAATAATGCCGATTCATTGAGACCAAGAATAACTTTATCATCAATATTTAAAGGTAATGTTGACTTGACGGTAAGCGTCAGTTGTTTTTGTGGGAAAGCTTTAGCAATCTGGCCACTACCACAATTATCGACCTGCTGACAGCCACTACAAGCTGACTTTAACTCGCTGGTAACGGTTACATTGTCATTTTCAATGGCAACAACAGTGGCACTTTCTTCAATCATGGCGCTGTTTTAGGTGTTAAGACAACAGAATCTGCGATAGCTTTGGCTGTTTTTGCTGGGATCTTCCCAACAACACTCACTTCAAAACCATTGACCACTTGATTCAAGACAACAGTGGCACCGTCCATCACGTAGTCAGTGGCCCGTTGCTTTTCTTCACTGGTATTAACATAAACCGAAACATCAACTAAACCATCGTTAAACAGCATAAACTCGACTGGTTTTTTAGTCGCGGAAATACGATGGCGATTAGCATTAATTTGCTTAAAGCCCGCCGGCAACCATTTCACTTGCCAACGTAAGGTTTGTGCCTGATAACCTTCAGGTATTTCAATCACTTTAGGCAATGTCGTTTGCTGAAGTTGCTGCAAACTTTCTGCTATTTCAGAGGTAATATCCAAATGAGTAAACTGAATTTGTTCTAATAACTGACCAGTGCGAGAAGCCAAGGCCAGTTTAAGCAACATACCGGTTTTTTGATCTAACCATAACCAGTGACCATATCGATGTGCATCTTTAGATACTATACGAATAAGCTGCGCTGGACGCCCTAATACTCGACTTCGACCAACCGATATAAAATCATAGGTTTGAGCAAGTCTTGTTGCATCGGTCCGTAAAATGGCAGGAATAGGTCCAGAAATTTGTTGAGAAACAACAGAATACGGCGATAATTCAGGTTCAATATAGCTAACAATATTTTTCTTTCGTAAAATATCGCGTCGAGGGCCATTAAGTAAAGAAAGAATTTCCAACTCATCACCCGCTTCATTTACACCATGAAACCAGTGATAGGGTTCAGCTTGATTATTTTTTACAACCACAAAAGAAGTCGTAAAATTAAGAGTTTGCAAGGATTGTGCAAGACGTTCAAGCCAAGGTTCGGCTTGGTCAGTTTCATTCGCTGTTACAGATGTGCTTATGGTTACCAGTAACAGCAGACTACGAATTAATTTCATTTAGCCGATTCTTCAGCCTTTTCTTGTTGAGTTTGTTTGCTCGTATCAATAGAGCTTAATTTAACTTGTTGTTGATGATCAGATAATAATGCTTGGAAACGACGTTGTTGCTCAACAAACGCCTGCTTTTCACTGGTACGACTGGTTTGTTGAAAGTTCAAGCTCACCGGCTCAGCAATGCCACCTAAGGGAATTGTTTTGACCACTTGGCTTTCAGGTAATATCACATCATTATTTGCTGAGTTCTGTTGAACCCCCATAACCATCAAGCCTGCAGCAGAAGCGGCAATGGCCATTTGACCAAATGGTTTTGCAAGGTGTACAACTTTGGCTTTAAGTTTTCCAGCCAAGCTATTAGATGGTCGAGGAGACAATACAGTAGGCTCATTGGCTATTGCCGATGCTATCTCTGAAGATAAATCTAAGTTGATCACCTCAGAAGTTTCACCGCGCATTACATCGCCCATTAAATGGTACCGATCCCAAGTTGCAGACAAGTCAGTGTCATTGAGTAAATCCTCAATGATTTCATCGTTTGGCTGATAACTATCAACGACCGATGATACTGTCTCAAACTTATTTTCACTCATAATGACACCTTAAAAACTAACACTTTATTAATTACTTAACAAAATAAAATTTTGTCACATTATATCATAGTTATTCGACTATGATTTATTAATGGTTTTACTACTGTTGCAACAATGGCCTTATTTTTTTATCTACAGCGTCACGCGCTCTAAATATTCTTGACCGAACAGTCCCTACAGGACAATCCATAACTGTTGCTATTTCTTCGTAACTTAAACCTTCTAACTCTCTTAGGTTGATTGCAGTACGCAAATCTTCCGGCAATTGCTCGATGGTTTTAAATACGACACTTTTAATTTCATTTGTCAGTAATAATTTCTCTGGCGAGGCATTTTCACGTAACGCATCACCTGAATCATACATTTCCGCATCTTCTACATCGATATCGGACCCAGGTGGCTTACGCCCTCCTGCAACTAAATGATTCTTCGCACAGTTAACCGCAATACGGTATAACCAGGTATAAAAAGCACTATCCCCTCGAAAATTAGGTAAAGCCCGATAAGCTTTAATAAATGCTTCTTGTACTATGTCTGGTACATCACTATGATTTTTTACATAGCGTGACACCAAGTTTGCTACTTTATGTTGGTATTTAGTTACCAGCAGGTTAAATGCGTTTTTATCACCACGTTGTACCCGCTCAACCAACTTTTGGTCAACGTTCTGTTCGCTCATTTGAGCCATATCTCCTACTAACCATTTAACTTTTCTACATCTGGCTCATGGCAAACGCATAAAGTAGGACTAGCCTTGCGCTAAAAAGTTCGATAAATATTGAAAAAAATTAAATTTTATTTATAAAAATTGTTTTGTGCTGTTCTGTCACTGCAATAAAAGTTAATATTGAGCTATCAATTATTGTACCTTAATTTCAAGAATATATGAATCAGCAACACAATTGCGACGTATTAATTATCGGTAGTGGCGCAGCAGGATTATCCTTAGCCTTGCATTTAGCTAAAAATGCCGATGTAGTCATCCTGAGTAAAGGCCAAGTTAATGATGGCTCAACATTTTATGCTCAAGGTGGTATTGCTGCTGTATTTGATGAAAATGACAGCATTGCTGCTCATGTTAACGATACCTTAATTGCCGGTGCCGGTTTGTGTGACGAAGCGGCAGTACAATACACCGCCGAAAATGCAAAAATGTGCTTAGAGTGGTTAATTGATAAAGGCGTTGATTTTGACCGTGATATTCCAGCAGAAAATGGTGATATACGTTATCACTTAACGCGAGAAGGTGGCCATAGTCACCGTAGAATACTACATGCTGCTGATGCTACAGGGCAAGCCATTCAAACCACCTTAGTTTCACAAGTTAAAAATCATAGTCGAATTCGAATTTTTGAGCGCTACAATGCTATAGATTTAGTTTGCGATGAAAACAACCAAAACGGAAAAAAAGCATGTATTGGCGCTTATGTTTGGAATCGAAATAGCGAAAAAGTTGAAAGCATTTTTGCTAAGAAGACCATTTTAGCCACAGGCGGTGCCAGTAAAGTCTACCAATACACTTCAAACCCTGATGTTGCTAGTGGTGATGGCGTTGCTATGGCATGGCGCGCGGGCTGTCGTGTTGCCAATATGGAGTTTAACCAATTTCACCCTACCTGTTTATTTCACCCTGAGGCAGGCACTTTCTTATTAACCGAGGCGTTGCGCGGAGAAGGCGCTATTTTACGCCGTCCTGATGGCAGTCGTTTTATGCCGAGCTTCGATGAGCGAGCAGAGTTAGCGCCTCGAGACATAGTCGCCCGCGCCATAGATTATGAAATGAAACGACTTGGTGCTGACTGCATGTATTTAGATATCAGTCATAAATCAAGTGAATTTATCAAACAGCATTTCCCTACTATTTATGAAAAAACGCGTTCATTGGGCATAGACATTACCAAGCAACCTATGCCAGTTGTACCTGCTGCACATTACACGTGTGGTGGTGTGATGATCGACAAGCAAGGCAAAACAGATACCGATAACTTATATGCCATTGGCGAGGTATCATATACCGGCTTGCATGGTGCAAACCGTATGGCAAGTAACTCATTACTAGAATGTTTAGTATTTGCTCGAGCAGCGGCATTAGATATCGAAGAAAAACTCAACCATAAACAAGCTTATATAAAGTTACCGGCCTGGGATGACAGTCGAGTCATAGATTCCGATGAAGAGGTGGTTATTCAACATAACTGGCACGAATTGCGATTGTTTATGTGGGACTATGTAGGTATTGTTCGCACCACTAAACGCCTTGAACGCGCGTTACATCGAGTTGAATTATTGCAAAGTGAAATCGAAGAATATTATCGCCATTTTAGAGTCAGTAACAACTTACTCGAATTGCGTAATTTAGTACAAGTGGCAGAATTAATTATTAAGTCAGCATTAAATAGAAAAGAAAGTCGCGGTTTGCATTACACGCTCGACTTTCCAGAAACGGCTGATGAAGCAAAAATTACCATTCTAAAACCATAAAATATCACAGCTAATTTCAAGAGATAAATTTCTGCACTATGCTAGCCTAGTTGTTGCACCCGCATAATGGTGCGAGCCATTCTAGCTTGATCTTTTTCAGATAAACTATCTTTGAAGATAAATCGACTTTTTATCTGGCTATCGGTAAAAACCAGCCAATAGCCCCATAAATTAATTTGTGAACTTGATGATAACTGTTGCTTTTGCTCGTGACTAAACTGGCATTGCCCAATATCCGTTAATAAGAAAAAGTCACATTGTGAAGATGAAGTTTTGTTTAAACAAGTTGATGAATAAGCTTGTGATAGCAGAAAAACATATTTACGAAAACTAACAAGAAAAAAAACGATAACGACTAAAGCAATGGCAAACCACAGTTTAAAGCCGATTGTAAATAGCAATAAAATATAGCAGCAGCCGAATGCTATTACAAATTTCAATATCGCCTTAATTGCAGAAGGCGATACCTTAATATTAAACCTTAATGCGCTGCAGTATAAATTGCACCATGGCGTTAAGCTCTTCATCTTCACAAGTTTCATGTCCCATAAACCAAGCAAATAACTCAGGGTCTTGACACTCTAACAAACGCTCAAAAATCGCTTTTTTTTCTGCTGAAAGTGCATCATATGCTTCTTCCACAAATGGCATAAATAGCACATCTAATTCTAGCATGCCGCGTCGACAAGCCCAGCGAAGCCGAGGTTTATTATCCGTTAATGACATACATCACCCTAATTAATTAAATCTTGCCGTATTCTAACAAACTCAAGCTAAAAATAGCCACGAATTGATCATCAAATTAGGAATAATTCTCTAACAATAAAATAGCAGAAAAAATCGGTTATATGCTTGTAATTGCAATAATAGCCCTCATTTATTGTCTTAACAGTCTTTTTCAGCATTATTGCCGGATGATCAATAACATGAACAGTAACTTACCTAGTTATAACGAATTACCCCAAGTATTTGCCATCTCGCTCGACAGCTTTAACGCAATATCTTTAACGGGTGAAGAGCAAACTAAATACTTACAGGGACAAGTTACTTGTGACGTCAATACCTTAGCGCAAGAAAAGCTACTCACTGGCGCACATTGTAATGCTAAAGGTAAAGTTTTCTCTGCCTTTCGTTTAATTGAACGTAATAATGAATATTTATTATTGCAACCTGCAAGCTCTATCGAACAATCTTTAGCTGAACTGAAAAAATTTGGTGTCTTCGCCAAGGTTGAAATATCACAAGCCAACGATATAAATTATCTTGCTATTGCTGGTAGCCAAGCTAACGCTAAAATGGCCGAATTATTTAGCCAAGTTCCAGATACGTTAACACCTGTTATTCAACAAGAAACAACAACTTTGGTTTACCTTGCTGGCGCAGTAGATCGTTATTTAATTATTGATAGTAAAGATAACTTAGTAAAAATTTCAGCCACGTTTGATTTCCCTATTTACGACAATAGTGTGTGGCAGTTACTAGAAATAACTGAGGGTTTCCCGATACTTTCACAGCAATATATTGCCGAGTACGTACCACAAATGCTTAACCTACAAGCCATTAACGGTATTAGTTTTACTAAAGGTTGTTACTTAGGCCAAGAAACTGTGGCTAGAATGCAATACCTAGGGAAAAACAAACGTGCGCTATTTGCCCTTACCGGCAACGCAGTTAATGCCAATACTGGCGATATAATTGAGAAAAAGCTTGGTGAAAATTGGCGTAAGGCTGGTGACGTACTCGCGGTATATCAAGCAGATGACAAACAAACATACATTCAAGCGATTTTGGCCAATGACATTGATGAGTCGACCGAATTACGCATAAAAGAACACCATACGGGATTAACTATTTCCCCACTCCCTTACAATATAAGCTCAGACGCCGAATAGGACATATTATGAAAATTTCTGACAACAAAGTTGTTGTATTACATTATGCTGTATCTGACAGTGAAGACACCTTAATTGATAGTTCTTATGATCATAGCCCTTTAGCCGTGATCCAAGGTTCTCATTACCTTATCCCAGGTTTAGAAGAAGAATTAGTTGGCCATGAAGCTGGTGACAAATTTGAAGTAGAAGTATCGGCAGAAAACGCTTACGGCGAAAGAGAAGACGGTTTTGTACAAACCGTACCAAAAGCCATGTTTGCCGGCATTGAAGATTTAGACGTCGGTAGTCAACTACGTGCAACCACTGACGAAGGCGAACAAACTGTTATCGTTATTGATGTCCAAGAAGATGAAATTACGGTTGATGGTAATCATCCATTGGCCGGTATTGATTTAAAATTTGACGTGGAAATTTTAGAAGTTCGTGATGCCACTGAAGAAGAATTAGAGCACGGTCATGTGCATGGCGAAGGCGGTTGTGGACATAGCCACTAAGACGCGTTAACTAATAACGAAAGGCAGGATGCCTAAGAGCGGCCATGCACCCGCGTTATACAGTTCATCGACGTGCATGGATGCACTAATGCCTTGAAAGACAGGATGTCTGAGAAAGGCCTGAACATATACGCTCCAGTGCATCCATGCACCCGCGCTATACCGTTCATCCTGAACATAAAGGCACTGATAAAGTGCCTTTTTTGATCTTATCTTAAAATACTTACTACCTGCGCTTTAATATCAGCGTAACGCATGTGCTGACATACGGCAAAGTAACTTAATTGACGTACTTTAGTGCGAGTAAATAGCGGCACGCTCATACCGGATAAAAACCGACAAATAGTGTCGAAAGATAAACCTTTGGGCGATGTGGTTGCGTTAGCTTTTAAACTCGAAAAGTGCTGCTGTATTTGTCCAATCGCCAGTGCAATGGTTTCTGCACTAACCGCCTGTTGCTCATTTGAATACGGTAATATTGCCACTTGCCCGCGACAAACCGAGCAATGTCCGCAGTTTTCAGGAGCCAATTGGTCGTCAAAATAATGCGATAATTGTTTTGTTAAACAATGACCACTTTGGAAAAACTGCACGAGTTTGCTAATGCGCTCTATTTCAGCTTGCTCTTTTTCAGCAAAGTACTGATAAAGCTGTTCAACTAAATCGACATTATCTAACGCCGCCATATTGACACTAAAAACTTCAGTCGCCTTTTTGGTTTCCAGTACGATATGTTGTTGATCAGCTAAGTATTCCAACGCTGAAACAATTCTTTTTCTTGGCGCTTGATAGCGAGAATGCATCAGTTCAAAATCAGGCTCTCCCCAGATTTTTTTCATTTTCGCACAGCTAAACACTTGCGCTAAAAACTCACTTCTATCAGCATTAAAGCTACTAATTATTTGTTCTTTTGGCGTGACAAACTTAAATTTAAAGTCAGCAAAATAACTAAATTTAGCGGTAATAATTCCCATCAACTCTAGTTGAACCAGTAAAGTTTTTAAAGGTAATTGCTTAATATTACTGGCGTTAGACAAAGCCAGTACTTGCAGCTCCCATTGGCCATCTTGCACTTCATTGCGAATATTTTGCAATACATAATCAATGCTAGTGCGCTCTGGCGTGTCGGCATAAACAAA
Source organism: Colwellia sp. SU-HH01172 (assembly GCF_057553355.1). Taxonomy (NCBI): domain Bacteria; kingdom Pseudomonadati; phylum Pseudomonadota; class Gammaproteobacteria; order Alteromonadales; family Colwelliaceae; genus Colwellia; species Colwellia sp. SU-HH01172. The sequence continues at coordinate 122,036 of NZ_BAAJMB010000009.1, forward strand.
GTTCTCTACGGTGTGAATTCCATCAAGGTTTGCTAACGTAAAACAAGCAGAGTGTTGCTTATCTCTGCCCGCACGACCTATTTCTTGACTATAGTTCTCGATTGATTTGGGTAAGTCATAATGAATAACAAAACGAATATCTGATTTATCTATGCCCATACCAAACGCAATAGTCGCAACAACAATACGGGTATTTCCTTGCATAAAGTCTTGTTGGATTTTTTTTCTGACCTCATCTTTAAAACCCGCATGATACGCCTGTGCTTGTAGCCCTTGCTGCTGCAAAAATTCTGCAACCTTTTCAGCGCTATGCTGCAAAGTAACGTAAACAATACCACTACCGTTATGATGATTTATTACCTCAAGTAAGGTTTGATTTTTTTGGCTTTCAGCAACAGGTAACACCGACAAATCAAGGTTACTTCGATAAAAGCCCGTTTGCACTATATGCTCTGACGCAATGGCAAATTTACGCGCCATATCCTGCTTGACTTTTTTCGTTGCTGTTGCGGTCAATAGCAACACTAGCGGGATATTAAGCTCTTGACGATAACGCGGTAATTTTAAGTAGTCGGGGCGAAAATTATGGCCCCATTCAGAAATACAATGGGCTTCATCAACCACTAGCATCGAAATAGCAATCGACTCGATAAACTGGCGAAAACGTTCATTCTTAAAACGCTCTACTGAGACCATTAATATTTTAATTTTGCCAGAACGAACATCACGAGTAACTTGCTGACTTTGTTCAAATGACAAGGTTGAATCAATACTCGCCGCAGGAATCCCCTTAGCATGTAAAAACGCTAACTGATCTTTCATTAACGCTAATAATGGCGATACTACTAAAGTTAAATGGGGTAAATTAATCGCTGCTAATTGATAACATAAAGACTTACCGGCACCGGTTGGAAATATCGCTAATGACGAGTCCCCGTTCAATAGCTGAGTTATGGTTTGCTCTTGCCCGGTTCTAAACTCATCAAAATCAAAAGTTTGCTTAAGCGAAGAGTGTAATTGAGAAGTTTGAATAGCAGGCGTAAAAGTAGTCATGAGTATTTCACATTAAAATAATCTGATATTAATGCGCCTATCATACCTTGTTGGACATAAAAACACTTAGCTCTTGCCGATAAAAATAAGTTACTATTGTCTTGATCTTACAGATACCCAAGTTACATGAAGCTGCTTGGCGATAGTTAAAATGAACAGCAGCTTTTACATCATTTCAATGGAGCTTAAGTACCACAAAAGGTATGGTAATTCTCATCGCCATCAATCGGTGCATCTTGATACGCTTGGGTTTGCGCTAAGTTATCATAAGGTTGCTGTATTACCGTTAAGAACTCATGTAACGCTGATAAATAGCCACTTTCTTGGCTGATAGCTAATACCCGCTCAACATGATGATTTCTTGGAATAACTAGCGGGTTCGTTTTTTTCATTAGAGCTTTAGCCGCATTAACATCATCAGAAATTCTGCTATACCAGCGTGTTAGCCATAACTCCTGCTCTGACCGCTCCGCTCCTGCTGCATTCTCAATAAAATTATCTACTTCTTCCTGACTTAAGCTTTCAGCCAAGGTGACAAAATATTGGGTATAATCTAATTTTTTTTCCTGCATTCTAGCCAGCAAGTCATTAACCAACTCAATATCACCTTCTGCTAAATCGGCGATGCCTAATTTATTCACCATCATTTCAAAATAACCATACTGCAAATCATTGGCAAATTGCTGTAATAATGGTGTGATTTTCACTAATGCTGTATCTTCATCGTCATCGACCAGTGGTAATAAACAATCAGCGAGACGCGCCATGTTCCACTGTATTATTTTACTTTGATTACCAAAGGCATAGCGAGCATTTCTATCGATAGAGCTAAAAACGGTATCAGCATGATAATGATTCATCATGGCACATGGACCGTAATCAATGGTTTCACCTGAAATAGCGGTATTATCGGTATTCATCACACCATGAATAAAACCAACTCGTAACCATGAAACAACTAACGCCACTTGTTTGTTGAGTACCGCAGCAAAAAAATCAAGGATATTCTGACTACTGAGTAGCACTTCAGTCGAGCTGTCAGTTTGCTGTGTTGTTAGTTTTATTTCAGGGAAGTGGCGCTCTATAGCAAAGCGAGTAAGCTGTTTAAGTGACTCAATATCTCGACGTGCGGCAAAAAATTGGAAAGTACCAACACGAATGTGGCTTGCTGCAATACGTGTAACCACAGCCCCAGGATACGGCCTTTCTCGATAAACTGCCTCTCCAGTAGCAACTACCGACAAACACCGAGTGGTTGGCACGCCTACGGCAAACATAGCCTCACTCATAATAAATTCACGTAGTGCAGGGCCTAATGCACACCGGCCATCACCGCTACGCGAAAAATAGCTGGTACCTGAGCCTTTGAGCTGTATATCCCAAGTATTACCTTGCTTATCTGTTATATCACCTAATAAATGGGCACGACCATCACCTAATTGTGGGTTGAAGTGACCAAATTGATGTCCAGAATAAGCTTGAGCTATAGGTTTACTGCCATGAATCAATTGATTACCAGAGAAGTACTGCCCAAGCAACTCATTATTTTCTTCTACAGAAAAATTGATGCCTAAAGCCCGCGCTAACGGAGCATTCCAAAGTAATAATTCTGGCTCTGAAACCGGTGAAGGAAACGTTTCGTGGTAAAAACCTTTCCCTAATTGATAATACTGATTAGAAAGCTTCAAAAAACTCACTCCATTAATAAATTATTGCTACAAGTATCTAGGCTGTAATTAACTGGTATTTCTATATTTCAGCTGCGATTATTGATATTTCTACTAACAAGGCTTCTCTCGCCATTTTCGCAGCAACACAAGCGCGTGCAGGGGCAAAACCTTCGGGTACCCAAGCATCCCAAACAGCATTCATATCAGCAAAGTAACTCATATCTTTAACATAGATAGTTGCCGATAAGATGTGCTTTCTATCACTACCTGCTTGTATGAGTAATGCATCAACCTTAGCAAGCATAGTTTCAGTTTGCTCAGTAATACCTTTCGTGGCATCGGCAGCGACTTGTCCACATAAGTAAATAGTACCATTATGCTTAACAATTCTGCTCATTCTTTGTTTAGTTTCTAATCTTTCAATAGTCATTTTTAGTTAACACCTCTTAATTGAATTTTTATCTTCATTGTACTGCTTTTTATTTCATCACATATAGTCATACGCTCAAAAATAAAAAACTCTGTTTTTTCGTTAAAACACTCAACTAATTTGTGCTCCCTGTTGAGGCTGGTCATAAAATAAAACCCCAAAGCTATTCAGTTTTGGGGTTTTATCAAGTAAAGCTAATAAGCCATAACTTATTTTGAAAACGTAGGTAGAGCATCCAAATTCAAGTTGACCGTTCTTCAGCATCCATGCTGTCACGGCATTAGTACATCCTGTACGTCAAAGCACGGAGCTGACGCTAGTCAGTGAGTACTTTCGACGCCGAAATAAGGCGAAATAACAAAAAAGAAAGTCGCTTTATTCCCACTCTATTGTTGCTGGCGGCTTACCTGAAATATCGTAAACAACGCGTGAGATACCATCAATTTCATTGATAATGCGATTAGACACTAGACCTAGAAATTCATACGGTAAGTGTGACCAACGAGCAGTCATAAAATCAATAGTTTCAACACAACGTAATGACACAACCCAATCATATTTACGCGCGTCGCCCATTACGCCTACTGAGCGTACAGGTAGGAATACGGTAAAGGCTTGGCTAACTTTTTTGTATAAGTCGTGGTTGTGTAATTCTTCAATAAAAATAGCATCGGCACGACGTAATAAGTCAGCGTATTCTTTTTTCACTTCGCCAAGAATTCGTACGCCTAGTCCTGGACCAGGGAACGGATGACGATAAAGCATATCGTATGGTAGCCCAAGTTCTAGGCCTATTTTACGTACTTCATCTTTGAACAATTCACGCAATGGTTCAACTAAGCCTAACTCCATATCTTCAGGTAAACCACCAACATTATGATGGGATTTGATCACATGGGCTTTACCGGTAGCAGATGCAGCAGACTCGATAACATCAGGGTAAATAGTACCTTGTGCTAACCATTTAGCGTTGGTTAATTTGCCGGCTTCTTCATCAAAAATTTCAACGAAGACGTTACCAATAATTTTACGTTTTTTCTCAGGATCACTTTCGTCGGCTAAACGGTCTAAGAAACGTTTTTCAGCATCAACATGTACGATATTCAAGCCGAAGTGATCACCAAACATATCCATCACTTGTTGACCTTCGTTCAAACGTAATAAACCGTTATCAACAAATACACAGGTTAACTTGTCACCGATGGCACGGTGTAAAAGCATCGCCACTACTGATGAATCAACACCACCAGATAAGCCTAGAACAACTTCATCATCGCCTATTTGCTTTTTCATGGTTTCAATAGCATTTTCGATAATTGATGCTGATGTCCAAAGTTTTTCACATTGACAAATATCAACCACAAAATGCTCTAAAATACGTAAGCCTTGTTTGGTATGAGTGACTTCTGGGTGGAACTGTACACCGTAGAAGTTCTTTTCTTCATTAGCCATTGCCGCATATTTACAGCTAGGTGTTTGCGCAACCGCAGTAAAACCATCAGGGATCGCCGAAACTTTATCACCATGGCTCATCCAAACATCTAACAAGGCATTACCGTTGGCGCTAATGCTATCTTCAATGGCATTAAATAATGCCGACTTAGCAATAACTTCAACAGCGGCATAACCAAACTCTTTATGTTCTGAGCTTTCAACCGCACCGCCTAATTGTTCGGCCATGGTTTGCATGCCGTAACAAATACCTAAAACCGGTACGCCAGCATTAAAAACAAACTCAGGTGCTCGTGGAGAATCATGCTCAGTAACCGACTCAGGGCCACCGGCTAAAATAATACCGGTCGGGTTAAAACCTTTTATTTGCTCTTGTGTTACGTCCCAAGCCCAAAGCTCACAATAAACGCCTATTTCACGTACGCGACGGGCAATCAGCTGTGTGTATTGTGAACCAAAATCTAAAATTAGTATGCGGTGATCATGAATGTCTTTACTCATGTTGTTTTCCTACTTATCTTTATAAAGCTATAAAATGAACAGGCTGAACTTTCTCAATATGAGTTATAGTCCAGCCTATTTGAATTTGTTGATAATGAGTTTTTTCATCATCATTGAGTATCTTTTTCTATCAACATCACGTTGAAATTATTTTTGCGCTAGCTCAAGGCGAAAGTACGGAGTTAACGTTAGTCAATCAGTACTTACAACGCCCCAATCAAGCGAAAACAACTCAACCAAGCTGACTACCCCATGCGATAGTTAGGCGCTTCTTTAGTGATGGTAACGTCATGTACATGAGACTCGCCCATGCCAGCAGACGTGATCTTCATAAACTCAGGTTTAGTGCGCATTTCTTCAATAGTTGCTGAACCTGTTAAGCCCATCGATGAACGTAATCCGCCCATTTGCTGATGAATAATAGCCGCTACAGGGCCTTTATATGCAACACGGCCTTCAATTCCTTCTGGTACCAGTTTGTCGGCTTCGCCATCTGATTTTTGGAAATAGCGATCACTTGAACCTTCTTTTTGGCTCATTGCGCCTAAAGACCCCATACCACGATATGATTTGTAGTAACGGCCTTGATAAAGTTCAACTTCACCCGGTGACTCTTCAGTACCAGCAAACATACTACCAACCATCACACAATGAGCACCGGCAACGAGTGCCTTAGCGATATCACCAGAAAAACGAATACCACCATCAGCAATAACTGGAATACCTGTGCCTTTTAACGCCTCAACAGCATTGGAAATGGCGGTTAATTGCGGCACACCTACACCGGTAACAATACGTGTAGTACAAATTGAACCTGGGCCAATTCCGACTTTAACCGCATCAACGCCAACATCAGCAAGGGCCTTAGCGCCCGCTCCAGTGGCAACATTACCGGCAATAATTTGTAGTTCAGGATATTTATTACGAGTTTCAGCAACACGGTCAATTACCCCTTGTGAATGACCATGTGAGGTATCAATTAACAACACATCAACACCAGCAGCCACTAAGGCATCAATTCGCTCGTCTGTACCTGCGCCAACACCAACCGCAGCGCCAACACGCAAACGACCTAACTCGTCTTTACAAGCATCAGGTTTACTTTCTGCTTTTTGATAATCTTTTACTGTAATCAAACCTTTCAAGGTAAAGGCATCATCAATCATTAGGATTTTTTCAATGCGATGCTCATGCATTAATCCTAAAATTTCTTCGCGTGACGCGCCTTCTTTAACCGTCACTAACTTTTCTTTTTTGGTCATCAAAGCTGATACAGGTTTAGTTAGGTCTGTTTCAAAACGTAAATCACGACCAGTAATAATCCCAACAAGCTTATTGTTGACGTCAACAACGGGGAAACCAGAAAAACCAACATCGTCCGCTAAACGCATGGTATTTTCAATCGTGGCATCAGGGTTTACCGTTACCGGGTCAGAAACAATACCACTTTCATATTTCTTAACTTGCGAAACATTCTTCGCTTGTTCAGCAATGGTCATGTTTTTGTGGATAAAACCAACACCACCTTCTTGTGCTAAAGTAATAGCTAAACGCGCTTCGGTTACTGTGTCCATCGACGCAGAAATCATAGGTACATTTAAATTAATCTTTCGAGTTAATTTGGTTTTTAAGTCGGCAGTATGAGGAAGTACCTTAGAATGAGCAGGTACCAGTAAAACATCGTCAAACGTTAACGCTTCTTGGGCAATTCTTAGCATCGCAACATCTCTCTAAAATGAGTGGTTAGGGAGGAAATATTGCGGCAGAATTTTAACCGTTTTCACTGCTAAGGTAAACTTAAAATTGCAATAAAACGAAAATAATCTACGAAGATTGTTAAAACAAATATATAATACTTAGCAATTACATCGTTATTACGCCTGAACAATCAAAAAGTATAATATTTATGGCTCAACAGCATATCCTACAAGTAAGTGAACTAACGAAAAAAGTACGTTTTATTCTAGAAAGTGAATTAAATACCGTCTGGTTATGTGGTGAAATATCTAATTTTATTGCTGCTAGCTCTGGACACTGGTATTTGTCATTAAAAGATCAAAAGTCACAAGTTCGCTGCGCCATGTTCAAAGGCAATAATCGCCGGGTTAGGATCAAGCCAACAAATGGTCAACAAGTATTAGTGCGCGCAAAAGTATCGTTATATGAACCGCGTGGCGACTTCCAGTTAATCATTGAGCAAATGGAAGCTGCCGGTGAAGGTTTGCTAAGGCAACAATACCAGCAACTTAAAAATAAGTTACATCTTGAAGGCTTATTTGATGCTCAACATAAGCAGCAAATACCCAAAGCGATCAAAAGTATCGGTGTTATCACCTCTCCTACTGGCGCAGCAGTAAAGGATATATTAACGGTATTAAAGCGTAGAAACCCACTGTTAGAGGTCATAATTTATCCGGCCTTGGTACAAGGCGAGCAAGCCAAGTTTGATATATCTCAGGCAATACAAATAGCCAACGAGCGTAATGAGGTAGATGTCTTGTTAATTGGTCGTGGCGGAGGCTCATTAGAAGATTTATGGGCCTTCAATGAAGAAATGGTTGCCAGGGCTATTTTTAATTCTGTTATTCCAACCATTAGCGCTGTCGGCCATGAAATAGATACTTCGCTTTCCGATTATGTTGCTGATTTAAGAGCACCAACACCTTCAGCCGCTGCCGAACTAATATCAACAGATGCTGAAGAATTACACGAAAAGAACCGCCTGCTAATATCACGAGCAAGCATTGCAATAAAGCAAACAACACAAACATCTGCTCAGCGTTTACTGGCGATAAACCATCGCTTAAAACAAGTTCATCCAGAGCAACAACTACAACATAAGCAGCAAAAATCGGACGAGCTCAGCTTACGTTTACAGAGTGTTATTTTACGAGAGTTTAATCGCCTAAAGCAAAAGCCGCAGTATTTACAACAGCGATTGCATACCCTGTCACCTGCTAGCAGAGTATTACAAGAGCAAAAACAAACCGAGCAACTAACACAGCGATTAATTACCGCCCAACAACGTATGATTAAAAGCAAAGCAGAGAACTTTGCTTTACAATGTGAGCAACTCAACTTAGTCAGCCCATTAGCAACAATTGCACGTGGCTACGGGGTTGTGCGCAGTAATAGTGGCAAAATTATCAAAAGTGTCACTAATGTAAAACCTGAAGACAATATCAGCATTGAAGTTAGCGATGGCATGATCAACGCGAAGGTAACAACGAGCCAATCGCAGCCATAACCTCCGTAAAATAAAACCACTTACAAATGCATAACTGCACTGTAGATGCCTACTTTTATGTTTGCAGCCACTATATTTCCTAACGAAATATCTTTTTAGCTAATTATATTAGGTACTTTTCGTTAGCCATAATTAAGCCATGCTAAGTTATGCTTTGTCACTTTTAAAAGCCTAATAATTTTTGCCGCACTGACTTTAAGGCACTAATACAATTGGAATACCAACTCGGTGAGCAAGTTTATTAGCAACACTGCCAAGTAATAAATCTATAAGTCGAGATCTTCCTTGCCTACCGACAAATAACATATTCGCTTGGACCACTTTCACTTGTTCAAGTATCACCTCAACCGGATCTCCCCATAAAAGTTCCGCCGATATCTCAACATCGATTTCAGCATACTTTTCCATTAATGAATTCAACACTCGCTTGTACGTACTCTGCTCTTCTTCTTCCTTGTTAAATGGCGGCGTATTGACTGCCGGACCATCTAGCATCATTGACTGTAAATGTGACCAATCCATTACCGTCAGTAAGGTAACTCGCCCACCGACTTGTTCAGCAAGCCTTATTGCTCGTTCAGCCGCTCGTTCACCCCACTCGCTACCATCAACAGCAACAAGATATAAAGGCTTTTTCATAACATTTCTCCTAATTCAATAACCTCAGCTTCCTTCCTAGCAATGACAATTAATGCATTTTACTGGCGGTAGTATTGGTAGTTAGATTTTTGATACGGCACTAGCTCATAATTGCTTTGCAGGAAGGTGACTAAATCGACTAATTCAGTCACTGTCATTACATCGTTATAATTACGCATTTTAGACTCACCATTTTTTTGAATGGTATCTAGGCGATAACCCCTAGCAAGCTTATGGGACGGATTAATCACTGACGTTAATAAGTCAGCATATGTTTTAACCTGAGTTAGCTTTCCACCTAATTTAACCGAGATTTCTGGATTTTTAACAAGCTCAGCTGGTGGCTCAACATCAGGTAATTGATGGCAAGACAAGCATTGGTATTTCAGAAAAATCAGTTTGCCATTTTCAATATTTCCTTCAGGCAGACTAAAACCTCTTGGTGAATCAACCCCTTGTTCACAGCCCATTACAAATGCGACAACAATTATCAGAATAGCAATAGATAAACTTTTCATGTGATCTCCTTGCGAGCAGCTTAATTAATAATTAAAACTTAGAAGATCAATATAGTTTCATCTAGGTGTTACTCGGCATAATGATGAGGTAGATCAATAAATATTCACTTGACCATAGAGCATTGCCAAATCAGCCAGATACGCTTAGGTAACTAGGCTAATGACACTGAAGAATAAGCATTTCGCTAAGTATTATTAGCGATGTGGGAATTGGCTGTTTTAGTTTTACAATAAGCCGTTTTTTTTAATAAGCAGTTTTTTAAATAACCAAGCAAGGCGCGGGCTGGTTTTTACTATCTAAAGCTAGCTTCTAGTAGCCGTAGCTAACAAAAACGCCAAACTTAAGCGACGAATATTTAGCTTGTTGAGATAACAGCCTGTTGTAAAAGCTTTGTCACTTCAATTTTACTAGAGTCACCAAACTTTACGCCAAGAGAAACACCGTCAGCATGAAGTTTGTTATTACATATTTCAGCTTCCAGTTTAATATTTTTCAAGCCTTGAAAGTCTTCAATGATTATTTCAAGTGGCTTGTCTTCTGCCAAAGTTAACTGCTCGCCATTATTAACCATAAGTTGACAACCTGTGACTGAAATATCAGAAATAACCGACGACCAATATTCATCTTTAACTTTTATTTTTGTCTTGATATAAGTCTCAATCCGCATTGATGAACGTAGGTTTTGCAAGCTAACTTCACGAGGAAACTCTAAAACAATGATCCTTGATGGGATTTGAATGGTTTGCTTAACATTTGAAACAAATGCAACCACAGCCCCTTCATGCCCTTCAATCAGTCCTCGAACGGTAACTCCCATGCCTTGCGTAATATATTGCGAGAAGTTGCCCAACTTAGAACCGTCTGGGTATTGCACTAAGACATAATTTTTGGGTGAATAGCCAATAAAAGTTGACCTGAACTTGCCACGTTGACCTGCTGGCGTCGACATATCAAGCGTTACGATCGCCCCAGGGTTTAGCAAAGCCAAGTTACGACTAAGCCGACTAACAGTATCCAACTTTATTGCATTATCTGACATAACATCCCTGACAAACTAACGGTAAAACTACCTAGGTGCTTATTTAAAATAGCATTTTTACATTAGCGAAAACATGCCTTAAAAGCAATATTCTCAACCGTAAAAGTCTTATAAATAAAAAGGCCGATATCACTACCGGCCTTAAGTAAATGCGTAATTGCAAGAATTAATCTTTTTTATAACCTTGCGTTGCTCGCGCTAACTTCTTCTGCTCGGTATAAGTTAGCTTCTTCTTACCAGCAAATGGATTAGAGGTTTCTCTAAATTCAATTCTTATCGGTGTGCCCATAATTTTTAATGACTTACGATAATAATTCATTAAATAACGTTTATACGATAGCGGTAAGTTTTTCGCCAAGTTACCGTGTATAACAACAATTGGCGGGTTATAGCCACCAGCATGAGCATATTTTAATTTAATACGACGCCCTTGGTGCATAGGTGGCTGGTGATCAAATACCGCCATATCTAATATTTTAGTGACCATAGAGGTAGAAATACGCTTAGTCGCAGAAACAAATGCCTCTTCAACCGATTCATACAAATGACCAACACCCGTGCCATGTAGTGCCGAAATAAAATGAATACGGGCAAAATCAATAAAGCCTAAACGACGATCCAACTCTGATTTAATACGATCTTTAACATGATCATCTAAGCCATCCCATTTATTAACCGCTAGTACTAACGAACGCCCTGCTTCCAAAATAAAACCTAATAGGCTTAAATCTTGATCACTAATCCCTTCTTGGGCATCAATCACTAGTAAACACACATTGGCATCTTCAATAGCGCGTAGGGTTTTAATAACAGAAAACTTTTCCACCACATCGGTGACATTTTTACGGCGACGAATACCAGCCGTATCAATCAAAGTATATGGCCTGCCATTGTGTTCCATTGGAATATAAACACTATCACGAGTTGTGCCAGGCATATCGTAAACTACAACTCTATCTTCACCTAAAATTCGGTTAGTTAATGTTGACTTACCAACATTAGGCTTACCAATAATCGCTAATTTAATAGTGTCGGTTTCTTCTGGCGCTTGGGCAATATTTGCTTCATCTATTGCATCATTATCAAGCTCTTGTTCGTAATCGCCGTCAAACTCGTCATTTTCGTCCGCTTTCGGCTGACCAAGTTCTTCAATATGAGGTGTCAGTGCTAAGGTTAACAGTTGCGTAACACCGCGACCATGTGCTGCGGCAATTTGATGTACTGCATCACCTAAGCCAAGCGAATAAAAATCAGCTACCGCAGAGTCCGCATCAATGCCGTCGACTTTATTGGCAACTAAAAATACTTTTTTATCTTGCTTACGTAAGTGAGTGGCAATGCCTTGATCGGCAGAGGTTAAACCGGCGCGCGCGTCAACCATAAATAGCACAGCATCTGCCTCATCAATGGCAATCAATGACTGCTCAGCCATCAGCGCATCTATGCCCTTTTCATCACCTTCGATACCGCCAGTGTCAATAACAATAAACGGATGTTCTTCAACTTCCGCTTTACCATATTGACGATCACGGGTTAAGCCAGGGTAATCAGCTACTAACGCATCTCTACTGCGCGTTAATCGATTAAATAGTGTTGATTTGCCGACATTCGGACGACCAACAAGTGCTACTACAGGAAGCATGCTCACCTCAATTTTCATCTCACCAAGAAGTCATTATCTTGGTTTTACCAATAAATAACGGCCCCAGTACCTTTTGCACTGGAGCCGTTTATAATTTTAGTCCATCCCCTTAGTTATACAATTAACTTAGGGATAACTCATATTTTACTCTGGAATGGTGATCGCTTCTAAATCACCGTCGCGCGACTGACTGTACAATACGCCATTCGCTACCGTCGGCGTTGCAAAAATACCACTACCGTCTACTTGATGACGAGCCACAATCTCACCGGTACTTTGATCTAACCAATGTAAATAGCCTTCAAAATCACCAACAACAACATAATCACCTAATACTGCCGGGCCTGTAACACCGCGGTTAGTCAATAATAACTGGCTCCACAATTCCAAACCATTATTACGATCAACGGCATAAACATGACCTTTGACATCAGTAACAAAAATAGTATTACCGCCGATGGCTATTTGACGAAAAGACGAATATTGACGTTGCCACAATACCCGTCCTGAACGAAGCTCGACGGCACTTAAATTACCACGAGAAGAAACAGTATAAATATTTTCGCCATAAACCAAAGGCGTTGAGTCAACATCAATAACACGCTCAAGTTCAGTTGAGCCTGTCGCTTCACCAATATCAACCGTCCAGCCTTGGCGGCCTTGTTCTAGTATATAAACCGACAATGAACCATCGGCAGCACCAACAATTACACCACCACCAGAAACAACAGGAGCACTAATACCACGCAAAGTTAGTGGTGGTACGTCTTGTTCGATTTGCCATTCATCTTGGCCATTAGAGGCATTAAATGCTTTCATCACACCAGATGAGGTATTGACAATTAATTTGCCAGAATCTAATGCTGGTGCAGCAATCACTTCACCTTTCACTTTACCTTGCCATGACAAGGCGCCACTTTCCGCTTCAAGGGCAAATACTTCGCCGTTTTCACTGCCGAAAAAAACTTTGTTGATGCCAGCAACCGGACCACCACTAAGTAAAGCGGAGCGTTTATCATCAAAAAAGCCACGTTGATTATCAATGTCGCTTAAATCGGCATCCCAAACGCGTTCGCCAGTACTTTCATCAAACGCATAAGCGTCACCATCACGACTTGCACTAAAGACTTTGCCATAGGCAACCGTCGGTTTTATACGAGAAAAGTAGTCACCTACGCCATCACCAACACTCACGTCCCATTTAACTACAGGTTCGAAGCGCTCAGTTATTTCGGTTAACTCTGCAACTTTAAGCTCTTCATTTTCATCATCGGTTGATGAACATGCAGAAATTCCAACCGACAACGCACATATAGCGAGGAGTTTTTTGTTAAAGCGTAAACTGTTAAACATACTCACTCTCTCTATTTGCTAAGGTTAACTACTTGCGCTAAGTCGTCTAGCTTCATTTGTAACGCTGGATTTGTACCTTCACCTGCGCCATCGATTGCCGCTTGGTAAGCATTGCGCGCTAGTTCAGATTTATCTTGTTTGAAATAGATGTCACCTTTAACTTCTTCGACACTAGCCGTAAATGCCGCAGGCAAGGATGTAGAAATCGTTGCTAAAGCTTGTTCGTATTTTTCAAGTTGCAGCTGAACTCGTGCTAAACGCACAGTCGCAATAGCTTTAATGCTATCATCAACTGACTTTTCAATCGCTGTGGTTAAATACGTTTCGGCTTGTGGCCAGTCTTGTTTTTCAGCCGCTTCTTTTGCCAAAGCAATCGCCGTCAACATGGTATAGCTAGAGTCATTATTTTCTGCGATAAATGCTTTACCGGCCGCTTCAAATGACGCGCTATCTTTTGCCGCGGCATCAAGCATCACTTGGTATGCTTCAGAGGTATTTACCTCTTGTTGCAGCTTATGTTCATTGTAATAATTAAGACCAATAAAACCAGCAAAACCAATCGCTAAGCCTGCGATAATCGCGTTACCATTGTCTTTCCAAAAACCTTTGATTGCTTCTACTTGTTGTTCTTCTGTTTGATGTATATCCAAAACTAACCCTTAAAGTAAATTTGTTAATAGGCTTGGCACTTGCTCAAGTGGCAAACTTTGTTGTTCTTGTTGTCCGCGTAAATATTTTACCGTTACCGTATTTTGAGCAATTTCATCTTCCCCAAGAATCAATGCTATTTGGGCACCCGATTTATCTGCGCGCTTCATTTGTTTTTTCATATTGCCACCACCGCAGTGACATTGAATGCGAATATCAGTAACCTGATCTCGCCATTGCTCAGCTAGGCCATTCGCTTTAATTTCAACATCTTGACCTAACATAATAACGTAGGCATCAACTTGCGCTCTAACATTATTTGCTTTTTCTAAACTGGTTAGCATTAAGACTAAACGTTCAATGCCCAAAGCAAAACCAAAACCAGGGGTAGACTTACCGCCTAACTGTTCCACTAAGCCATCATAACGTCCACCAGCGCAAATAGTTCCTTGTGCACCTAAACTGCTTGTTACCCATTCAAATACAGTACGGTTGTAATAATCTAACCCTCGTACCAAGCGGTCATTAACAACATAGTTAACACCCGCAGCATCTAAACGCTGACAAACCGAGGTAAAATGAGCACTTGACTCTTCACCAAAGTAATCCGCTAACTTAGGTGCTCCTACTAATGCCGCTTGCACATCAGGGTTTTTACTATCCAAAACTCTTAGTGGATTAGTATGCATACGACGTTTGCTGTCTTCGTCTAAGAACTCTTCTTTCTCAGTTAAAAATGCCACTAATGCGTCTCGATATTCTGCACGCTCTTCATTGGAACCTAACGAGTTTAGCTCTAGTGTGACAAATTCATTGATGCCAAGTTCCCTCCAAAGTCGAGAAGTTAACAAAATGACTTCCGCGTCAATATCAGGTGTCGCAATTCCAAAGGCTTCTAAGCCAAATTGGTGAAACTGACGATAACGACCTTTCTGCGGGCGCTCATGACGAAACATAGGTCCCATGTACCATAAGCGTTGCTCTTGGTTGTATAGTAAGCCATGTTGATTACCGGCACGCACACAACTTGCGGTGCCTTCAGGGCGTAAGGTTAAACTGTCGCCGTTACGATCGTCAAAAGTGTACATTTCTTTTTCGACAATATCGGTAACTTCACCAATAGAGCGTTTAAATAAGGCTGTCGACTCGACAATTGGCATACGTATTTCAGCAAAACCATAATTACTAGCGACTCGGCGCAATACGGCTTCTACCATTTGCCAAATGCCCGTTTCAGCAGGTAAACAGTCGTTCATACCTCTAATTGCTTGAATTGCTTTACTCACGTATTTTTTCCCGCTTGTGTTTATCTGTTCAATTATCTATTCATTTGCCAGTGCAAAGAACAATTTAGTTGTTTTTATCATCGTCGCGCGCAGCATTATAGGCAGTTTGCCAGCAAACGTAAATAACAGCGCATAACTGAAGTCAACTAACGATTATCAATCGACTTCTTTTACATCAATCTTATTACTTGCGTCTAATAACTTGGCTTTGGCGCGAATACGCTCTTCAAGCTGGTCAACAAGATTATTATTGTCAAAACGTTCTTTCTGGCGAATACCATCAAGGTAATAGCCACTTTTCTTACTGCTGCCAGTTAAGCCAAGATCTGACACAGTTGCTTCACCAGGCCCATTAACAATACAGCCGATAATAGAGACATCCATCGGTGTCATTATATCTTCAACGCGTTGTTCTAAGGCGTTTACCGTTGATATCACATCAAATTCTTGGCGTGAACAACTTGGGCAAGCAATAAAGTTAATACCACGGCTACGCAGCTTTAATGATTTTAAAATATCAAAACCAACTTTAATTTCTTCAACAGGGTCTGCAGCCAAAGAGACGCGTAATGTGTCACCTATGCCTTCGGAAAGTAGCAAACCTAAACCAACAGAAGACTTTACTGAGCCGGAGCGCAAGCCACCCGCTTCTGTAATGCCTAAATGTAATGGGTTATCAATTTGTTTCGCCAGCAAACGATAAGCCCCCACTGCTAAAAATACATCTGAAGCTTTGACGCTAACTTTAAATTCATGAAAGTTAAGGCGGTCAAGAATATCAACATGACGCATAGCAGATTCCAACAAGGCTTCTGGTGTTGGTTCGGTATACTTTTCCTGAATATCTTTTTCTAAAGAGCCGCCATTCACCCCTATACGAATTGGAATATTGTTATCACGCGCGCATTCTACTACCGAGCGAACTCTATCTTCTCGGCCAATGTTACCTGGGTTAATGCGTAAGCAATCAACACCGTACTCAGCAACTTTAAGCGCAATTCGATAATCAAAATGAATATCTGCAACTAAAGGAACATTAGTTTGGCGTTTAATTTCGCGAAAAGCTTCTGCGGCATCCATTGTCGGTACACTGACACGAACAATATCAGCGCCAACACCTTCAAGGGCTTTTATTTGCGCAACGGTTGCCGCTACATCTGTGGTAAGTGTATTGGTCATTGATTGTACGGTGATCGGTGCATCACCACCAACCGGAACATTGCCGACCATGATTTGACGAGATTTTCGGCGAATAATTGGAGATTCTTTAAACATAATATTTCAATAATCTTACGGTTATAAAATGGTATTAATAACGTGTTATGGCTCTAGAGGTAGCGAAAACTTCGCGATATTACCTACATTAAAACCTGTCATATCAACAGCGACGTTATTGTATTCGATTTGCACTAATTCAGGTTTGCCTAAAGTGACTTTAAAGGGGGCTTGTCCTGAAAAACGCATAACGTAGCCTGATTTTTTTACCCCCCAAGCCACACGCTCTCCAGTTGCATCATAGATATTAACCCAGCAATCACCGGAAAAGGTAAAAACAAGGTTAGCTAATGTGCCAACATTCGTTTCTTGGGTTACACCTAGTTGCTCAGTAGCCGACTGCGCCGTATCGATAGTAGAGTCTTGATTAACTTCCGCTATTGCCACAGGCGATAATTCATTATTGGCCAGTAGTTGATTATCTGTGCTGCTAGTTTCTGGTTCATTACTTTTGCTAGCGTCTGTTTGCTTAGCAACGTCAGCATTCAATTGTGAATTTAATGTGGTTAATTCAGTGTTTTCGCCTGCAACAGGGGCCGATAACGTCTCTAATACTTGATTAACCCCTTCGCTTTGCTGGCTGACATTGTTTGCACTAGTAACTGATACCGGCGTTGGTTGCACCGACGGCGCCTGATACCACCAGACAACCGTTGCTGTCGCTAAAGCGATTAAGATCAAATAAGTGATCCACATTAACATATTGTGCTCTGCTTGCTTTTCTGTGCCTTTTGAAAAACTTTGCATTTCAGCACATTGTCGTTGTGCCACACCTAATTGGTCGTAACTATTTAGGATATCTTCATGCGCAACATTGACTAACTTAGCGTAATTTTTTAAATAACCGCGGTTAAAAGCGGCCGGTAAACTCAGATCAAACTGTTCAGCTTCAATCTCTTGTACTAACGTTGTTCGAAAATTTAACTTATCCGCCACTTGTTGCTGGCTAAGCCCGATAGCTTCTCGCGCTTCAGCAAGCATACGGCCAGGACCAACAACCTCTATATCATCAGCAATTTCTGTTGATACCTCTTGTTCACTTTTCAAGATGTTGCTCTCTTGTTTCATCTAATTTTTTACTCTTATTGCGACGCGGCCGATTTCGGATCTGCAAGGTATACCACATCACCAATCCTCAATTTATAAGGGCGGCTTAATTTATTCCAGCGGATAATGCTTTTCATAAATATATTGTATTGTTTAGAAATGGAAAATAAGCTTTCTCCTTTCTGCACAATATGAACCGGTAACGAAACCACGGCTGCTTGTTTATCGTCTTCGTCTTTCAACTCAGCTTTTACCGAGATAGTACTTTCAGTTGTGCTCAGCGGTTTAGCCTCAACTTGTCTAGCTGACACCTGACTCCCCTTGCTTGACTCATCAGCAATTTCAACAGCTTTAGCTGGTCGCTGACTTAGTTGCTCTTTCGCCTGCTCCGGTTTTAACTGCTTACTAGCCTCTTTCGCCGTTGGCATAACAGAGTTAGATAAAATAGGCTTTAAACCATTAGCACTCAATGCTCCGCTAACTTCCGGCGACGACTTTTTCGGAGAGAGCACAACAACACGCTTTTTCTTAGTCTCCTGACCAAGATTTAACGACGCTTGATAGTCCTTTGCTAGTTTGTCCGCATCAATTTGATAAAGTTCATTTAAAATATACTGCTTGGCTTCAAATGATTGTGGAAACATTTTTACTAGCATGTTGCCATAATTTTTTGCCGTACGTTTATTACCTTGCTTTTGAAAAATTTTAAACGCTAACGCTAACGCATCGGAAGTAAATCTTCGTGTCGATTTTTCATAGCGATGAAGATAGCTTTGCGCCAACTTATAATCGCTTTTTGCGTATTGTAACCGTATCATTTGCAACAAAGAGCTAGCTCGATTAGGGCTATGGGCAATAGCTTTATCAAGATAGCTTTGTGCTTTATCAAACTGTTTCGCTCTTAACTGACATAAAGCCAAGTTTTCATAACTTTGCGCCACTAAGATATAACTCGGAATGGCGATGGCCTTTAATATTTGTTGCTCGGCCTGGGCGTATTTTTCTTGGCGACATAGAAAAACACCATAGTTATTCAGTGTATCGGCATCTTCGCCATTAAGTGACAATGCTTTTTCATACGCTTCAATAGTCAGCTCGGGTTCATCAACCGTTTCATAATAGTGAGCAAAAGCGGTATAAACTTGCACTAAATTAGGCGAAAAGCGTTTCGCTTTCTCCAAATTTAACTTCGCTTGCTGAGTATTACCCATTTTCAAATAACCCAACCCTAATGATATGCGGGTCATAGCAATTTCATTATTATTTGATTCGTTTTCAATTATTGGCGTATTTTTATCATTACCATAGTTTTGCGTTACACAGGCCGTTAAAGCACTTGTTGTCAGCAACGCGATAAAAATTGGTGATAATTTATTCATAATAAAAAAAGAAGTCACTTAGTTAATAATGATTTACAGGTGAATTTAAACCATTTTTACTGAAATTGAATCAGCTTTCACGTCTTTTTTTCCTGCACGTTTGGTTCTGTCCAAAACATCACCGGCTAATTGTCCGCAGGCAGCATCAATATCATCGCCTCGAGTACGACGGGTGATCACAGTTAAACCGTAGCTTTGCAGTACTTTATCAAAACGATCAATACGAGAGTTACTTGAACGCTTATATGGTGAGCCCGGATAAGGGTTAAATGGAATTAGGTTAATTTTACTTGGCAAATCTTTTAACGCATGCGCTAATTCATGAGCTTGCTCAGTGCTATCATTAACATGATCAAGCATAACATATTCAATAGTCGCTTGTTTATTAGCTTTTGAACCATCGATATAACGACCCGCTGCCGCTAAAAATTCTTCCAATGGATACTTCTTATTGATAGGCACTAATTCATCTCTAAGAAGGTTATTTGGCGCATGTACCGAAATGGCTAAGGCACAATCAACTTTTTCTTTTAGCATATCCAATGCAGGCACCACGCCTGAAGTACTGACGGTTACGCGGCGTTTTGATAAGCCATAACCTAAATCATTCAACATAGTATCAAGTGCAGGGATCAAATTTTTCATATTGAGTAACGGCTCACCCATGCCCATCATCACTATGTTAGTAATCGGACGCGTACCAGCAATACGAGTTGCGCCAATATCATTGGCCACTCGCCATACTTGGCCGATAATTTCCGCCATAGATAAATTACGGTTAAATCCCTGCTGAGCCGTTGAGCAGAAAGTACATTCCAGCGCACAGCCTACTTGTGATGACACACATAAGGTTGCACGGCCATTTTCAGGGATCCAGACGGTTTCAACTTCTTGACCACCTTCAAGGCGCAAGGCGTATTTAATTGTACCGTCAGTAGAAACTTGTTTTTCAGAAATTTCAGGAGCTTTGATTTCGGTATTGCGTTGTAATTTTTCTCGTAATTTTTTATTTAAGTTGGTCATCAACTCAAAATCATCGTAGCCAAAGTGGTACATCCATTTCATAATTTGATCGGCACGAAATGGTTTTTCGCCAATTGAAGCAAAATATTCGCGCATGCCTTGATGGTCAAGGTTCAGTAAATTAATTTTTTTCTTCTCTGGCATTACAACTTCGGTTACATCAGTCATGATAAAAAGCTTCTCAAACTACAAAAATTACAGGGCAAATTGTACGCTTTTCGTACAAAACAAACAATTTAGCGATTTTACTTTATACAAAAATCAATGTTCTCAACAACATGCTTATTGATAAAAACATTCAATTTTATATTGCCTTAAAATAGACAAAAGGATTTTACCGATTAATCAGTAAAATCCTTCAAATTAATTTTTAAACACATATAGCCACTAATTCAATTAGCCGCTCATTATGTAAAGTTTAAAATTAACGAGTACGTGGGCAAATTTCTTCGTCAGCGAAGAAGTAAGCAATTTCACGTGCCGCTGATTCTAAAGCGTCAGAGCCGTGAGCAGCATTTTCGTCGATGCTATCAGCAAGATCAGCACGGATAGTACCAGCTAATGCTTCAGCAGGGTTAGTAGCACCCATGATTTCACGGTTTTTAAGAACAGCGTTTTCGCCTTCTAAAACTTGAACCATTACCGGACCAGAAGTCATGAATTCAACTAAAGCGCCAAAGAAAGGACGTTCGCTATGTTCAGCGTAGAAACCTTCAGCTTTTTCTTTTGATAAATGAAC
This sequence comes from Colwellia sp. SU-HH01172, assembly GCF_057553355.1. Taxonomy (NCBI): domain Bacteria; kingdom Pseudomonadati; phylum Pseudomonadota; class Gammaproteobacteria; order Alteromonadales; family Colwelliaceae; genus Colwellia; species Colwellia sp. SU-HH01172. The sequence goes on from NZ_BAAJMB010000009.1 coordinate 142,978, forward strand.
CATTTTAGAAGCAACGATTTTTAAACCAGCAGTTTCAAAACGGTTGTAGATTTGACCAATTAAGTTTTTAGCAACTGCGTCAGGTTTTACGATAGAAAAAGTACGTTCGATAGCCATGATAGCCCTCTCAATAAAATTAGAATTAAAATACGGTATAAATTTTGGCGCGATTATAGACGAATTAAAACCAAATGCCTAGAGTTATCATTTTTAGCCTATTTACCTAAGATTAACATTACAGCGTTACTACCAATGTTATTAGCAACACTTAATTATCAAAATGAAAAAGCGCTCATAAAAATGAGCGCTTTTTAATCTTAATTATCTGTAATGAATTAAATACTGATACGACGGTATTGACGATATTCCGGTGTCCAAAAGTTACGTTCTATTTTGGCCAGCAATTGCTCATCACTCATCGGCAATGCTAATTCTTGCTCATAGGCCACTTTCGCGACAGCAAAGGCTATTTTTTTACTTAAATCAGCAATTTCTACCAATGGTGGCAATAATTCACCTTCACCGGTATTAGCTAATGGCGAGGCTTGCGCTAGCATATCACTCGCCGCCATTAACATTTCATCTGTGATACGGTTAATGTTGGCAGAAACAACGCCTAAGCCAATACCCGGGAAAACATAGCTATTGTTACACTGCGCAATTGGGAATAACTGTCCTTTATATTCTACCGGTGCAAACGGGCTTCCGGTGGCAATAACCACCTCACCTTCAGTCCAGTTAATCACTTGCTCTGGTGTCGCTTCAACTTGTCGAATAGGATTACTCAATGGAAAAACAATCGGTTTAGCACAATGAGATTTCATCGCTTTGATGACCTCTTCAGTGAACAAACCTGGCACACCTGAAACACCGATCAAAATCGTTGGCTTTGCACCGTTCATCACTTCTAATAATGACGCGTATTCCCCTTCAACTTGCCAATCATTGACCGCAGTTTTAGCTTGTACTAGTTTTTCTTGAAAGTCGCGTAAGCCATTCATACCTTCAGTAAGTAAACCAAAGCGGTCAACCATAAACACTTGGCTGCGCGCTTGTTGCTCAGAAATGCCCTCGCTAACCATTTGCGAAATAATTTGTTCGGCAATACCACAACCGGCCGAGCCGGCACCAACAAAGGCAACCCGCTGCTCGGAAAGTTTGTCACCTTTGGTGCGACAAGCCGCCAGCAAAGTTCCAACAGTAACAGAAGCCGTACCTTGAATATCGTCATTGAAACAACAAATTTCATCACGATAGCGTTTTAATAATGGCGTAGCATTGGGTTGAGCAAAATCTTCAAATTGCAATAAAACATGGGGCCAGCGACGCTTAATAGCTGAAATGAACATCTCAAGAAATTCGTCATATTCTGTTTGCGCAATACGAGGATGACGCCAGCCCATGTACATAGGGTCATTCAATAATTTTTCATTATTGGTACCAACATCTAACATTACTGGTAAGGTATACGCAGGACTAATGCCACCACAAGCGGTATAAAGCGACAATTTACCAATCGGGATCCCCATACCACCAATACCTTGGTCACCTAAGCCTAAAATGCGCTCACCGTCGGTTACAACAATAACTTTTACTTTGTTTTTAGTGGCATTACGTAAAATATCATCTAGTTGATGACGTTGATCATAAGAAACAAACAGGCCGCGAGAACTACGATAAATATCAGAAAATTGTTCACATGCATCACCAACGGTTGGGGTGTAAATAATCGGCATCATTTCCGCTAAATGTGCTTGCACTAATTTAAAAAACAAGGTTTCGTTGTTGTCATGAATCGCGCGTAAGTAGATATGCTTATTTAAGTTAGTTTGAAAACTACGATATTGCATATAAGCACGTTCAACTTGCTCATCTATGGTTTCAAATCGTGGTGGTAATAATCCGGTAAGATTAAAATGAGAACGCTCTTCTTCACTAAAGGCACTACCTTTATTTAGTAACGGGGTTTCGAGTAGGCTTGGGCCAGCGTAAGGAATATATAATGGGCGCTTATTTTTATCTAATGTCATAGTTGAGGCAGTTCTTTATAGTTTAAGTGAATGGCGAGAATTCATCATAGGAATAATGATGTTCACATTATAGTCAAATAAATACGTTTGAAAAGTGATATGCGTCAATCACTAAGCATTAGTTACATTATGTTAGAAGATCAAACCTGACACTTGTGCTAATCAGCTTCCGAAATCCATGCTAACTGAATTGCTTCAAGTACGCGTTCACCGCAATGTTTAGGGTCATCTTCAAAGTTCTCTAATGCTAAAACCCACTGCATTAATTCCGGAAAATGCAGTTTCATTGGGTCAACATCAGGGTGTGCTTCAATTAAATCTAATGCTATATCTAAAGAGTCTGTCCAGCGATATCCCATGTTTTTTCTCCTATACAGTTTCAAAACATCTTAGTGAATAATTAAACCAAACCATAAGCTATCTGCAACCAACATTAAGATCAGCCAGAAAATAATCATTCGAGATTTACGGCAAAATTGGCAGTCGGTATGCCACCATTGTTTAAAAGACGATTTACTCACAACTATTCACTTAAATTACCAAGGTTAATGAGAGTATAATGCATGCAAGCAAAATCCTTGACTTATCTTTAATGGAAACTTGGCAATGTCAGCAATTAAATTTACCAATACCGAAAAAACCTTACTTATCGACAAATTACAACACTATTTTGAGCGCGAATTAGACCAAGAATTAGGGCAATTTGATGCCGACTTTTTGCTCGATTTTTTTAGTAAGGAGCTGGGTGCTGTTTATTACAACAGAGGCTTGTATGATGCTCAATCACTAATGTCGACTAAAATTGAACTCATTGCTGAACAAATCGTTGAGCTAGAGCTGCCAACGACTTAGTTTCACCATTGAAGCTGTCGTTATTTGATATACGGCAAAGTAATTATTTTTTATTCATTTATGATAGTCACAACTTAGCTCTTAAGGTTACGCAGATGATGCAAATTACCGACTTAAACAAAGAACAACAAATTACCCCATTATTTCGCTTGGGTTTTCGGCCATTTTTTCTCGCTGGCGCACTTTTTAGTGTTATCGCCATTGTTTTATGGCTGCTGATGTATCGAGGCACTGTCAGCTTTAACCCATTAGGTGGTGGTTATTGGTGGCATATTCATGAAATGATTTTTGGTTTTGGCTGTGCCATTATTGCCGGATTTTTACTAACCGCCGTACAAAACTGGACGGGACTTCCTGGTGTTCGAGGTAAGGTATTAGCTGGCCTGTTTTTCTTGTGGCTTGCTGGGCGTATCGGCTTACTATTTCCAGACTTACTTGGCTCAAGCCTAACCACTTTTATCGACTTAGCCTTTTTGCCTTGTGTGGCTTATATTCTTGGCAAACCTATCTTAGCCATTAAGCAGTATCGCAATTTATTTTTTGTGCCATTACTGACCATTTTCACAATTGCCAATGCAGAAATGCATGCCAGTATTTATTATCCTGGAACGGTATCAACTCAATACGCTGGCTATGCGGGTGTTATGTTAGTCACTTTGCTTATTTCAGTCATGGCTGGCCGAGTTGCCCCCATGTTTACGGCAAACGGAACAAAAACAACCAAAGCAACGCCTTTACCTTGGCTAGATAAGTTAACCAATGGTTCACTTGCACTCGTTACCATATTATTACTACTTCATCCTATTATTGGCATGAACAATTTCTACATTGGCGTGATATTAATATTGGCTGGCATTTTTCAAGCAATTCGCTGGTTAAGATGGCGCCCATGGATCACCTTAGGTGTGCCGCTATTGTGGTCGTTGCACTTTTCTATTAAAGCCATGGCTTTTGGTTTAACATTACTTGGCCTGAGTTATTTAATACCAGAAATTCCAAGCAACCATGTTTGGCATTTAATTACCGTCGGCGGTATTGGCGGTGTTATTCTTGCGATGATTTCTCGAGTCTCTTTAGGTCATACCGGAAGAATGCTACAGCCACCTAAACTGATGTCCTTAGCATTTGCTGCTATGGTAATAGCAAGTTTAGTGCGTAGTTTTGGTCCTTGGGGGTTTCCAGAAAAAACCCTGATGTTTATTGATATCAGTGGTTTCTTTTGGATACTGGCCTTTACACTATTTGTGTTTTTTTATGGTCCTATGCTGTTAAAACCGCGCGAAGATGGTCGCCCAGGTTAACACCACTGCGCTGAGACAGTATTGTAATAAAGACCTATCAGCAATCTAAATGCCTTAATGGGAAAACCGTTAAGGCATTTTTATTTTTGTCAAAATGATTATTGTGATCATCGACCATTTCTTTTGTTTAATATAAGCTTACGCTATATTCTTCCGCCGAGTCACGCCATGCAAGCCGTTTTATTAGATGCTCAAACATTTAGTCATCAAGTCGATTTTTCAGTAATAGCACAAGCCGTCGATGAGTTGACGTCACATGCAATCACAGCTCCCGAGCAGATTATTTCTCGCTGTATCAATGCAGAAGTAATACTTAGCAATAAAGTCGAGCTTAACCGTGAAACATTGCAACAACTGCCGCAGTTAAAATTAATTTGTATTACTGCCACCGGCATTAATAACGTTGATATTCAAGCGGCGCAGGAACTTAACATCGCGGTAACCAATGTCAGTGGTTATGCAAAAAACTCCGTCGCACAATATGTCTTTGCTCAATTGTTATCGCACTACAGCCAAATTGAGCATCACAATGCTAACTGCCAACAAGGCTTATGGTCGCAAAGTAAAACGTTTTGTCTGCATGGCCATGACAGTATTGAGCTAGCAGGCAAGTCTATCGCTATTATTGGCTATGGCACGCTTGGGAAGAAAGTCGCCGAAATTGCCAAAGTATTTGAGATGGAAGTGTTAATTGCCGAAAGACCTAGCGCGACATCTATACGTTCAGACCGAGTGGCATTTTATCAGGCATTGAAACATGCTGACGTTATTAGCTTACACTGCCCGCAAACTCCAGAAACTGAAGGTCTGTTTAATGCTGATATATTTCAGCAAATGAAAAGCGATGCGGTATTAATAAATACTGCTCGCGGCGCCTTAATTAACAATAAAGATTTACTTAATGCGCTGAATAACGGGCAATTAGCTTGTGCAATTTTGGATGTATTAGAGCAAGAGCCGCCACCAAAAGATCATATCCTGTTAGCGGCTCAATCAGCTAGATTAAAAATAACCGCCCACATAGCTTGGGCAAGCACGCAGGCTCAGCAAGCTTTATTGAATTTGGTCGCGACCAATATAACAGCATTTAAACAAGGTCAGCGACTCAATAGGGTTGATTAGATGGCCCTTATAAAGTAAAAAACTTAGAACCATTGATCCTTAATTTTGCCATAATGAAAATAGCCCCATTGCCCGACTCGCCTCAGCGGAGCAAAGGGGAACTTAGGTAGAGCTTTATTATACAAAGGCAAATTAGGCACTTGCTGCTCTGCTACTTTCTCTGCCAAACGTTTACCCGCTTGCACTGAAAATGACACGCCACTGCCACAATAGCCCATACTGTAGAACACTGACTGCTCTTCGTTCTGGTAAATGTGTGGTAAATCATCAAGCGCCATACAAATCCAGCCAGACCACGCATAGCTATAATTAATATTGCTCAAGGCAGGGAAACTGGTTTTTAACACTGACAGCAAACGCTGTGCATAATAAGGATCATCGGCACTTTTACCTGTGATCGCGCCACGGCCGCCAAATAAAATCCGGTTATCAGGCAACTTTCGGTAATAATACTTTAATGCCCGCGTGTCCATCACCACATTAGAAGTTAGAAAGTTACAAGCGGCGAGCTGCTCTTGAGTTAACGGCTCAGTAACGATTATTTGCGAAAGTACCGGTAAGGTTCTATCAGTTGTTAGTGCGTGAAAACCTTTAGGTGTATAGCCATTGGTGGCAATAACCACTTTTTGCGCCGTTACAGTACCGTTTGGTGTTTGCAACACTTGCTTATTATCACGTGTTTGCCAACTTTCAACCGGTGAAGCACAATGAACTTTAGCGCCTGCTTGACGAGCTAATTTTTGGTAACCCCAAGCGAGTTTTAATGGGTTTAAACCAAAGCCGTCCTGATAACGTATTGCGCCATAAGCATTGCGATCATCCATATACTGCTGACGCAGATCATTTTGCGATAATATTTCGACATCATAGCCAAACATTTTCTGCTGAAGTTTCGCCAATTCAATCAATTCTTTGAGCTTGTTAGCTTTATGAGCAACTTTAATATAGCCGGCACTTTGCTGATCGCAATTTATACCTTCGCCAATTAAACTGTTTACCGTTTCAACGCCGGCAGCCATTTCCTTGTAGATACCGCGCATCACTTCTTCGCCCCATTGCTTAGCCATTTGACTATAGGACTTTCGACCGGAAGATTTAAGAATAAAGCCTGCGTTTCTACCGCTACACCCCCATGCTGTTTGGTTTGCTTCAAGAATATGCGCGTTAATGCCGTGATTTCGTGCTAAATGTAATGCACATGATAAGCCAGTATAGCCACCACCAATAACCGCAACATCGACATCAATATCTTGTGATACAGCGCCATCATGCTCTGGCGCACTGCCAGAAATATTGGCCCAATAACTTTCCGGGTAAGGCTGATCACAGCCAGGTGAGACATGGTGTAACGGATCGTACATTTTCACTTCCAAATTCTGATTACGTAATTATATCAAGTTGACTGTTAAAACAGACATTATGCACGTTTTTAATAACCTGCAATATTAAAGTATCTCAAAAAAAATAGTACAATGCTGTAACAGCAAATGGAAAAATCAATTTTATGAGCATAACGCTAAATTACCAACAACTAACCCCTACCGACTTTAATGAAATTATACGTTTAGCTAGCGATGTTCACGGTGAAGGCTACCTTGACCAAACGAGTATGAAAGCTTGGTATGAAAAGGGCTTAAAAGACAATATCAATAGCGGCTTTGTGGTCTACCATGATGATAAACTTGTGGGTTTTCGAATTACTTATGCTGTTGAGCAATGGCAAATTGATAAGTGGTGTTCGCCGGAATTATGGCCGGTTGCCGCCGAGAAAGTCTGCTATTTTAAATGTAATACTGTCGATGAAAATTATCGTGGTCATGGCATAGGTGGCGAACTTTTAAAACGTTCAATTGCTGTTGCAAAGCAGCAAGGTGCCAACGCTGGCGTTAGTCATTTATGGAAACAAAGCCCAGGTAACAGTGCAGTGAAATATTTTACTAAGTGTGGTGGCATATTAATTAAAGAACATCCAGACCGGTGGCGAGAGCTAAGTTTAGCGGGATACGAATGCCCCATTTGCCATAATGATTGTCATTGTGAGGCCGCTGAAATGATGGTGGTATTTGATTAGCGATAAAAAGTTTAAGTCACGATATTGTCGGCTATTAGCACTAATAACCGACAAAAACTCCAGAGCAATTACCTTAGGGGCTGTTGATCTTTCGCGGTTAAATTTTGTTCGAGATAAAAGCGTTTTAATCGCGGCGAGTCGTATGTGGCCTAGTCATTTTAAGCAAATACGACTCAACAAAGAGTAAAGCGCTTTTGGCCGAATTCTTCGGACAACGTTTGTTGGCTATTTTTACAGCGTTATCATCTTTTTATGTGGAATAACCACATGACAAAGCCTCTGCCTTTTATTAATAGCCAACAAAATGCTGCAAAAGTAATCTCGAAAGATCAACAGCCCCTACTATTAACCAAAAATTTTACGTAGAAATGATGGCGATTCAGCCAGTTCTGCACTTGGTGCTTTTTCATGGTTAGACAAAGGGTTAAAACTAGCTAAACTTGGGAATTCTACCTCAAGACTACTGTGCTCATAATCTCCCGTCGCAGGATTAAAACGGTACTCTTTACTCCAAGCGACTAAATTTTCTGTCACTTGATTAATCGCATTAACCACAAAAGCCACTTCTTTGTCTGAGGTTGTTGGATGAAATGAAGCCCTGATCCAGCCCGGTTTCTCAGCAAAGTCACCGGAATCAATTTGTTCGGTTATTTTTGACGAAGTATCTTGGTCAACATTCAGTAGAATATGGCCATACGTGCCGGCACATGAACAACCGCCCCGAGTTTGTACACCAAATTTGTCATTTAATAATCGAACAATTAAATTATGATGAGCACCACGAACATAAAAAGAAACTATGGCTAAGCGATCACGAATGTTAGGCTCAAGCATCACAACCTGATCATTTTTCGCTAATGTATCCATAACATAATGGGTTATTTCAGCTTCACGCTGATGAATGTTTTCAACCCCCATAGCATCTTTTAACTTAATTGCCAATGCTGTTTTTATACACTGTAAAAAACCCGGTGTGCCACCGTCTTCGCGCATTTCAATATTATTGAAGAAGCTATGTTTACCCCAAGGATTAGTCCAAGTCACGGTACCGCCGCCAGGATGGTCTGGCACTTTATTTTTATACAGTACTTTATTGAAAACTAATACGCCTGAGCTACCCGGACCGCCTAAGAACTTGTGCGGAGAAAAATAAATAGCGTCTAGTGCTTGCTTCGGGTTACTTGGGTGCATATCAATATCAACATAAGGTGCTGACGCAGCAAAGTCGACAAAACATAAACCACCATGCTGATGCATGATTTCGGCTAATTGATAGTAAGGTGTTTTAATACCAGTAACATTAGAACAGGCTGAAAATGAACCTATTTTTACTTTTCGGTCTTGGTATTTTTCTAGTAATAACTCAAGGTGCTCTAACGACGGTAGACCATCACTATCTGGGTCTACTATTTCTAGTGTTACATCGCATTCATACCAAGAGGTTTGATTTGAGTGATGTTCCATATGAGTAATAAAAACCACTGGTCGGTCACTTTCACAAAACGTTACTTGCTCTTGCATACGCTCGGGAATACGTAAACCTAAAATCCGTTGAAACTTATTTACCACTGCCGTCATACCTGCACCAGCGGTGATCAAAACATCATTCTCGCAAGCGTTAACATGACGTTTAATAATATATTGCGCATCATGATAAGCATGCGTCATGGCGCTACCCGTTAAATTGGTTTCGGTATGTGTGTTGGCTACATAAGGACCTAATTCATTGGTAAGATAGTCTTCAATGGGTTGATATAAACGGCCACTAGCCGTCCAATCGGCATAAATTATATCTAATGCTTTACCATTTATTTTATGGCTTAAATTTTGTCCGATGACATTTTTTCGAAATGGTAGAAAATAATTTTCCAAAGACATTGCAAATGCTCTCGCTTATAGCAGTAATTAAAAACATACTAGCATTTACCACATTCTTAGCAATTTAAAACCACAAAGACGGCACAATAAGCAATATTAAACTCACTTAAAGAAATTTATAGGAATTTATCTCTAAGCAGGGGTTGCTTTCACGGTAAATATGAAAATTAATTTTCTAAATATATAAATAGCGAAATAATTTTCCAATAACAAAGCCTTACTCGCGGATCTGCCAGTCAATAGCAGCTATATTTTGCTCGCTAAGCCAATGGTTTGCTTTGGAAAAGTGTTGGCAGCCGAAAAAACCACGGTAAGCCGACAATGGCGAAGGATGTGGACCATTGAGCACTAAATGTTTTTGCTGATTAATGTTTTTACCTTTCTTCTGTGCATGACTACCCCAAAGCATAAATACACAGCCAGGATTCTGCTCATTAAGTTCGCTAATAATCTTATCGGTAAAAACTTCCCAGCCCAGCTTTGCATGAGAATGTGCCTGTCCTTGCTTGACGGTTAATACGGTATTGAGTAGCAACACGCCTTGCTTTGCCCATTCCGCTATGTAGCCATGCTTTGGTGTGATAAAGCCGGTAATATCTTGGCTAAGTTCTTTGTATATATTGACTAAAGATGGTGGCACTTTTATGCCTTTGCGAACAGAAAAAGCTAAACCATGCGCTTGAGAAGTACCATTTTTTCCAACGCCGTGGTATGGGTCTTGTCCGAGTATTACCACTTTAACATCAGTTAGATCAACAGTAGAAAAGGCACTAAAAACATCCTCTTCTGATGGGAAGATAACCTCGCCATTTAGCCTTTGCTGGTTTACAGCCTGAGATAAACTACGGAAGTAATCTTGCTGTTGTTCTTCGGCAACTATTGCTTGCCATTGCGGTTTTAATTTTGTCATTTCATAGCTCTTTGATTCGCTAATATATATTGGAACATCATTCTTTACCATCTATTGCATGTCTTCCATCCTGAAAATTGCCACTATTTCACATCCATGTGATCGTGACATACCGTTCATCCTGAACATAAAAAAGGCAGTAAAAACTGCCTTTTTATAATTATACGGTTTTATATAAACTATGTAACTAAGCCAGTAAATATGCTCTTAGCTCTGAAAACTCAGTTGATGCGGTTGTGGAAAGAATGGTTTCACTTGCACAATCGGCCAACTCTTTTGGTAAACCAATCGGTTGTCCTAAGGTGTTTTCAACAATATCTTTAAATTTGGCCGGATGGGCAGTACCTAAAAAGACCCCAAACTCGTCATCAAGAGCATTATGTTGCAATGCTCTATAAGCAACAGCAGCATGTGGTTCACTAATGTAACCTAACTTTGCTAATTGGATCATGGTCATTTGCGTTTGTTCTTCATCAATAGATACTGAGCTAACACAATCTTTATCTACAATCCCCGCTTTCAGCATGTGTTCAACCCGTGGCCAATTATTTGGGTTACTGACATCCATGGCATTTGAAATAGTCGCTACGGTATCATTTGGTGACCATTCTCCGGTTTGGAGATAACGCGGTACTGTGTCATTGGCATTGGTCGCGGCTACAAATCGTTTAATCGGTAAACCCAGTGCTTTAGCAAAAAGTCCAGCGGTTAAATTGCCAAAGTTACCGCTAGGGATTGAAAAAACAAGTTCATTAAGTGCCTCACGGCCTTTTTGACGATAAAGCTGGGCAACCGCTTCAAAATAGTAGCAAATTTGTGCAAGCAAACGGCTAATATTAATCGAATTGGCCGAGTTTAAACCGATAGTTTCTTTTAGCTCTTGGTCATCAAAAGATTGTTTTACCAAAGCCTGGCAATCATCGAATGTTCCTTCAATGGCGATTGTTTTAATATTGCCGCCAAGCGTAGTAAACATTTTCTCCTGCAATAAACTAATTTTTCCTTTAGGGTAAAGAATAACCACATCAATGTTGTCAATGTCATGAAAGGCATGAGCAACAGCCGCCCCCGTGTCACCAGAAGTTGCGGTTAAAATGGTAATTTTTTTGCCTTGGCTAAATGCTTGTAAACATTTGGCCATAAAGCGGGCACCAAAATCTTTGAATGCCAATGTTGGCCCATGAAATAACTCTAAAATGGCCCGATCTTCACTGATGGGTTGAATTTGAGCCGGAAAGTTGAAAGCATCGGTAACTATTTCAGTTAACTGTTGTTCTGAAAGATCATCGCTAACAAAAGGGTAAAGTACTTTTACGCTGCGCTCAACCATCGGCAGAGCAAGCAATGCTTCAATATTGTCAAAGCTTGGAATAGTTTCTGGGAAAAATAGCCCTTGATTACGGCCTAAACCTTGTTTTACCGCACCAGCAAAACTTACTTGTTCGTCATTTTCTTTTAAATTATAAAATTTCACACTTAAATTCCTATATAAAATGGTTATTTCCTGATCTTTTATCGAAAAATAACCGCGCGGTTACGCCAAGCTAACCGCACCTTGATTGTCTGGTTGGCAAATATGGACAAAGCCTTCACTTACGCCGCTTGCTAATGTTTGTAAATAATTCTGCGTTAGCCAATCTGCAAACTGAACGGCTTTATCTTTATCATCAGTAACACAGAAAAGCGTCGGACCTGAGCCTGAAATTCCTACCGCTAAGCTGCCATGTTCTTTAAGGTAAGCGACTGCTGCGCTATAACCTGGTAAAATTGATTGTCGATAAGGCTCAGCAACCACATCGGTTAATACCGAATAAGCTTGGCTTTTATCTCCTCGATGACAGGCGTCAACAAAGGTTGCTAGATTTTGTCCAAAGCTAATTAAATCAGCTCGAGAGTAATCTGTTGGTAAAATATCGCGAGCAGCTTTGGTTGACACTTCAATGCCAGGATAAGCCATCACGTAATAGCATTCTTCAAATGCCGGTAATTTACGAGCAATGACTTCTTGGTTTGGCACCATTAGCTGCATGCCACCGAGAAAACATGGCGCAACATTATCATAATGCAAACTACCACTAATTTGTGCTTCCATTTTTCCCATCATTTTTAGCAATGGTTTTTCATCAAAACTAAATTGATGGTACTTCTCATAAAAGGCATTAAGCCCCGCTAAGGCGGCGACAACAGAGCAAGCACTTGAGCCTAAACCGCTGCCGACTGGCATGCGCTTTTCTAAGATTAGCTTAACCTTGACAACATCTTGTTGATGTTCAATAAGTTGCTGATTAAACAATAGCAAACACTGCCAAACAATGTTGTTTTCGACATTACTAGGTAGCTTTTTTGCAAAGCTACCTACAACTTCTAACTCATCACCTTTATTACTATGCGTGACAGTAACAACGTCACCTAATAATGTGCCATCTATTGGTTTTACGGCCAGCCCTAAAACATCAAAGCCGACATTAACATTACCAATTGAGGCTGGTGCAAATACAGAAACACTCATTAGTGTTGTTGCTCCCATGCTAACGTTCTTAATAAATCACCAAATACACCGGCAGCAGTAACCGCCGCACCGGCACCATAACCGCGCAATACAAACGGTAAAGGTTGATAATAGCGGCTATGTACCGCTAAGGCATTTTCACCGTCTTTAACACTATATAGCGGATGCCCTTGACCTACAGCTTCAATGGTAACCTGACATTGGCCATCAATGATATTACCTATATATCTTAATACTTTACCTTCAGATTTGGCGGCATTTATACGCTGAGCGAAACTTTCATCTAATTGCGGTAAGTTAGTCATAAAGCTCGCAACATCACCACTGGCATCAAAATCATCAGCTAGTACAGAATCGACCTTAATATCACTTAGCTCTAGCGCCATGCCGGCTTCTCTCGCCATAATTAATAGTTTGCGCGCAACGTCCATACCGCTTAGATCATCACGAGGATCTGGCTCAGTAAAGCCTTGTTCTTTTGCTAACGCCGTAGCTTGAGACAGGGTCATTCCTTCATCTAGCTTTCCGAAAATATAAGATAAAGAGCCTGATAACACTCCTTCAAAACGGTGCAACTCGTCACCTGCTTTCAGTAAATTTTGCAAAGTATCGATAACCGGTAAGCCTGCCCCCACCGTTGTTTCATATAAAAAGCGTCGGTTAGTTTTTTGCGCTGCAGCTCTTAACGCTTGATAGTATTGCCATGAATCAGTATTAGCTTTTTTGTTAGGTGTTACCACGTTAAAGCCAGCCTCTAAATACTCAACATAATTTAACGCCAATTCTTCATTAGACGTACAATCAACTAGTACCGGGTTGATAAGATGATTTTCTCGAACAAAATCTTTAATGTTATCAACAGTCAAGCTCACGGCTTGTTGTTCAAAACTTGGCTGCCAGTCACTTGCATTGATGCCATCAGGATAAAAGACTATCCCGCGACTATTCGCCAAACCATAAACTTTTAAAGCAATATTATCAGCTTTTAGTTTTGGTTGTTGCCTGGCAATTTGAGCCAACAACTCGCTACCGACAACACCACAACCAACAAGAAAGACGTCAATAGTTTGCTTATGGGAAAAGAAATTTTGATGGCTAACCTTCATAGCATCGGTACATTTTCGGCTTTCAATAACCACAGAAATACTGCGCTCAGATGAGTCTTGTGCAATAGCAACGACATTTACTCGGGCTTGTGCCAATGAAGCAAAAAATTTCGCGGCTACCCCCTGTTGATGATGCATACCATCACCGACTAAAGAAACAATAGAGAGTTTATTAGTCAAACTCAATGGCTCTAATAAGCCATTGAGTAGCTCTAATTCAAATTCATCTTGCAGGCTTTGCTTAGCACGAACGTCGTCTGCGGAATAAATACAAAAGCTAATACAATATTCACTAGAAGACTGACTGATCAAAACTAAAGAAATATTCTCGCGACTCATGGTGGCAAAAACGCGGCTAGCCATGCCGACCATGCCTTTCATCCCTGGGCCGGAAACATTAACCATAGTTAAATCATCAAGGTTAGAAATCGCTTTCACTTGTTTTTTCTGATCATTTTCATTGGCAATCAAAGTGCCTGCAGCATCTGGATTACCGGTATTTTTAATTAAGCACGGAATATGATGCTGGGCAATCGGGCCAATGGTTTTAGGATGCAAAACGCTGGCGCCAAAATAAGAAAGCTCCATGGCTTCTTGATAAGATAAGTAATCTAACAACTGCGCTTCTTTAATTAGCCGTGGATCGGCATTGTAAACACCATCAACATCCGTCCATATTTCACAATATTCTGCTTCACTACAAACCGCTAATACGGCTGCAGAATAATCAGAGCCATTACGCCCTAATGTTGTCACATCACCTTTGCTATCAACGCCAATAAAACCTGGCATTAGTGCAACTTCATTCAATTCACTATAGTTTTGTTGAAATTTTTCTTTACATAGTACTAAATCAGCAACCGCATTCAATGCAATATCATTAGTATGCAAGAATTTTTCCGGCGCAATAGTACTTACCTCAATATTATCGACCGCTAATACTGAGTGCAGTAATGCGACACTTAAGCGCTCACCGATACTGATGATACGTGCACGCACATGCTCAGGACAAAAAGACAATAATGTTGCACCGTGCAAATATCGGCTTAATTGCTGTTCCCAATTTGCCAACGCTTGCTCACTATGCTGATGGCAAAATTCAGGCAAGGTCGCCGACAAATCACTAATAATATTTTCAATAGCATGTTTAAAGTGCTGTAAGTCGCTTTTCAGCTTCTCTTCATCTGAAATATTTTCAGCCATCGCGACCAAATGGTTCGTTACCCCTTGCGGCGCAGAAACAACGACAGCCAATTTTGACGACTGGTGCTTGTTTTTGATGATATTAGCAACATCAATAAAACGCTGTGCCGTCGCTAACGATGAACCACCAAACTTTAATACACGCATTTTTACTCCTTATAAAACGAAAAAAGCCCGAAACCTTTATGGTCACGGGCTTGATAAAATTAGTAAGTTTTACACGTCAGCCGATGACCACCATCCCAATGAGGGTGGTAGTGGTAATAATAATGGTACGGCGAAGTGAAATATTCATAGTTATAAAGTGCCTGAACTGTAAAAATCTGTCAACTGATATTTTTGAATAAAATAAACTAATATATGTATAAAAGTTAGGTGTAATGAATATTTCTCAATTATATTCAAACCTCAACGGTTTCGTTTGCTAAACAAACACGATTTCGCCCCGCCGCTTTAGCATCATATAATGCAAGATCAGCGTTACTAATAAGATCTTCATAGCGAGCATTATCACTGTCAATAATCGCAACGCCAATACTAGCGGTGACGCTAATAATCCGATCTTGATATTGGATGGTATTTTTAGCAATGGCTTGACGAATACGTTCTGCAACCTCTTCAGCGCCTTCTATATCAGTATTAGGCAATATCACGGCAAACTCTTCACCACCATAGCGGCCAAACAAATCGCCCATGCGTAATAATTTGTCGACAGTTTTTGCCGTCTCGACTAACACCATATCGCCACCTTGGTGACCAAAGGTGTCGTTAAG
Organism: Colwellia sp. SU-HH01172; assembly: GCF_057553355.1. NCBI lineage: Bacteria > Pseudomonadati > Pseudomonadota > Gammaproteobacteria > Alteromonadales > Colwelliaceae > Colwellia > Colwellia sp. SU-HH01172. The sequence continues at coordinate 158,733 of NZ_BAAJMB010000009.1, forward strand.
TAATTTAAAATGGTCTAAATCTAACATCACTAAAGCTAAATCATGCTGATAGCGACGTGCGCGTGAAAACTCTTTTGCCAGACATTCTTCCCAGTGTTTACGATTAAACGCTTGAGTTAAGCCATCAATACGATTAGACAAAGCCAGTTCTTGCAACGCTTTATTTAACTGAGTTTGGTAATGACATACATCGGTAACATCTTCAATTAAAATGCAAATATGCTCTACTTCACCTTCAACTTCAACCGGCAAAAAGGTACAGTTTTGCGCCATAAAATGACTGTCAGTGGTGATGGGACGAGAATGAGATAATTCAAATAAATGATGACGTTGTTCCCAGCCACAAAAGGACGGAGTTTTAAGTTGAATGACACTTGACAATTTTCGCTCAAACCACTTTTTAGGTAACTCAGGGAAAACGGTAAAAATACTTTTCCCTGTCACATCATTATCATTTTTATTGGCATGCACTTCCAAGAAGCGATTCCACATAACAATATTATATTGGCGATCTAGAATTAAAATCCCAGTGTTTAATCGATTTGAAATATTAATACAAAGCTCATCTAACATAATTAGTAATCTTCTAGTATCCGATCAATAACCGTTTTAATGTTATTAATGGCTTCCTCTGGGATCAACAATACCATATCGCAATTAAACGAATAATCAGTAACTTGATAGCTGATCCGCACCTTTAAAGCTAAATCCCAATTAAATGATTGTTGGTTCAAATGTTCTGAAACCGTACCATAATTCGCAGACAGTAATCTCGGCGCACTATATGACATTTGATTATTAATTTGGCTGGCAAAAACATTTAAAAATGTTGTAGTTAAAATAGAACTCAGATCAATGATTTGCTCATCAAAGGTCAATTCATCTGCCTCATAGCCCAGTAAGTCAGCTAAACGATCAGAATCTTGTGGTTGATACATTAATAAGGCTTCACCACGAATTCCTTCATAGCCAAAAAAGCCTTGGCTAACAACGGCGGTAGCATTTAAGTCTTTATTAAGAGTATCAAATAATTGCTCCGCTTTGACTTGTTCTATATTGGGGACTTTTAAATAGACAAAGGTATCTAAATAACGGGCAAGCTGGTCACTGGCTTGTCCCATTGCGACATTAATAAGCTCTTGCAAGCAATCTTGTTGATCTTCATCAAGGTCAAATGCAATCATAGTAATCCATGCATTGCCAAATTTTGATTTAAGGTCTCTAGCTGCACTGGCTTACGTAAAAACGCCCTGGCTCCCAGCTCTAAAACACGACTTTGCATTTCTGGCTGAATATCAGCAGAAATAACAAATACGGGCAATTCAATACTTTCGTCTTTCATGGCTTGTAAAACGCCCAAACCATCGATGACAGGCATAGTCAAATCAAGAAATAGCACATCAATATCTTGATTGCGCAAAATGATCAGTGCTTCTTCACCATTTTTGGCTAATTGCACGTTAGTTGACAATTTTTCTGGAAGGCTTCTTAAAACTTGCTTTCTAGCTAAGTTAGAGTCATCACAAATAAGAACACTCGCGCTCATTTGATGCTAATCCTTTATTATTTTTATTATTAACCTCTAATTTACCTGAAATTAACGCCGCTGTTAATTACTAATACAGGTAAAAATGACGTTTTTTTAAATTTTTATCGCTAAAAGTACGTATTAATATCACATTTCTTATTTTGTTATTGCTCAATAACACTATTTTTAATGTCTATCTTGTCGACATCTACAGAAAAATGACAAAATGAATGATTTATCAAAAAACATTAATCATTGTACTATTTACCAAAAAGCATCCGTTAACTTTTATTTAAAGGTTAACCAGTAAATCAAAAAATGCGATAGACATTATCGCTGATAATAAGTAAATGCTCATGGCTATCCAACTATATTTGCCCAGCTTCATCATATTTCCTTAAGTAAAATGCACACAAAGTGATATTGATTATTTATACTTTTAGCCTTTAACGATCAAATCAAAGGTTAATAGTTACTTGTACGGAGAATAAGCAGATTTCATACCAAGAATAAAGAAAACACAATAAAAACAAACGTATGGCTAAGTGATACGCCTTATACCTCATTAAAGGCACTATCCATGCAATATTTTTTGCTCTTAGCACCAAATAAGAGAGGCCTGATTTTCCTTTAGCCAACTTTTAGCTAAGCGAAAGTCGGGACAATGATGTTCAACTAACTGCCAAAAATTTGTCGAATGATTCATGTGCTGCAGATGACATAACTCATGGACAATAACGTAATCAACTACCCATGGGGGCACCATTTTCAGCAAATAATTAAAGCTAAGTTCACCACGATTATTACAGCTTCCCCAACGCGCTTTATATTTTCGCACGTTAAATGACTTAGCGTGCAACAATGTTTTTTCTGAAAGCAAAGGTAACTTATGATTTATGTAATCTAATAAAGTGCTTTTAAACCACAACTCTATTGAGCGTTTCACTTTCTCGATTATGATTGCCGAACTCAGTTCATAGTGACGATATCTAGCAGAAATAAAAACATGAAGTGATTGTTCTATTTCATCATGAAGCACTTTTTGTTTACCAAAACAGATAATAACTTTGTGTGGCACACCATCAATATTGAGTGGGTTTTCAAAACGAAAACTATTATTAAGGCATGGTGAGGGGGAATTTGAAGCAGGATTAAGTTGCTGTGCAAGCTTTTTGTTCAGCCAAGCTGACTTTAACTTTATTAACTTATCAATATATTCAACTTTTACGAACTCAGGTGCACGCACAATAACTTGAGCATTTTTCACCTGTAATGCGATTGTTTTTCGACGAATACTGCGAATTAATTGATATTGCAAACGCTCAGACCGAACTGAAGTTCAAGACTTGCCGCTTAGCAGCAAGAGCTTGAACATAAAAAATTATGCGGCTTCAGTTTTACTTTTAGCTGCCGTCTTTTTACTTGTTACTTTAGCGCCTGCTGCCTTAACTTTTGACTCTTTTTTAGCTACTTTTTCAGCCTCAACGCTATTAGATGAAGTCGCTTCAACTGCTTTATTAGCTTCTGCAGTCGGGACAACCACTTTATTATTCTGTGCTTTAGCTTTTTTGGCTTGCAGGGCAATTAAAACATTCTCACGATTTTGCGCGAGATAGATACTTAGCTCTTCACGAATACTTTCTGTAAGCTCAACCGGCGCTTGTTCAAACATTTCAGATAGATTGTCTGCCATATCAAGCATTTTATCGTACTCATCTGCGGCTTTCTTATCCATAAATGTTTCTACCTCCACACCATGTCTTATGACGACAAATCGACTTTCAACTGCCATTAGTATCCCTTATCTCTCTATATTCAAACACTGCCATTTATCATAACGTATAAAAATCGGCCTGTATAACTATTCACCATAGCAATACATGGAATTTAAACACCACAACAACTGTATATACATACAGAATCATACCCTGTTTTCACTAAATTACCAGAAAAGAATAATCTTTAGATTGATAACGCTCAATATAAATGCTTTTTGTCGTGCGTTATATTGCAGAACAAGATAAAAAAACATATCGGAATGTCACTAGATGTAAAAGTTAGTGTCGACCGACAAGCCTCCCCTCTTTGCAACAAGCAATAAAAACAATAAATAACAAAAGATTAAAATTACACCACACTTATATATCACCAATTAATTCTTACATTCACTAATTTCATTATTACAACTTTATCGTGAATTTAGGTAACTATTAATATGAACAAAGTAAATAAATAATCTTTTTTTGGTATGGAGAGAACCATGAATAAATTAAAATCACTAACATTAGCAACAACAGCATTTGCACTTTTATCATCAATCAGTTTTAGTAGTCATGCGATGGATAGATACATTGAAGCGGCGCTAATTGACGTATGTAAATCAACACTGAGCAATAGCGTTATCAAATATCGAAAAACAGCAAAGTCATATAATTTACGTGATCAAGTTATCGCGTTAAAAGTGATGTGTAATGGTGACGATATTATAGACTTCGCACACAGATATGGCGCAAATAAGACAGCAGCCCGCTTGGAACGCAGTATTAGTGGCCGTGTCAATATTATTGATGTGGCAAAAATTGAAAAAATCAATGTTAATTTTGAGCTGTAAAAGGTACTAAAGCAATGAATAATCAACACCACAGGTACTCTGCTCTGTAGTCAGAGTACCTAGTTGGTTGCATTACCTATCAATAATAAAAAGGAGCAATTAGGTTAATTCTCTAACTCTAAATTTACGACCTTTAATTTGCCCATTAATAAGCTTATTTAATGCTTTTCTAGCTACCATTTTTTCAACCGCTATATAAGCCCAATTTGGGCCCATTTGAATTTTCCCTAACTGTTCAAAGGCAATGCCATTGTCACCTGTTAACGCACCCACTATATCGCCAGGGCGAACTTTTTGTTTCTTACCGCCATCAATTTGTATTGTGGTCATTTTTGGTAAAAATACGCCACTTTGCAATACTTCACTTTCGGGTAAAACCTCACCTTCAATAGTTCGTTCTAGATAGTCTTCCAACAATCCAACTTTATAGCGCTCTTTGTCACTAAATAAAGAAAATGCAAAGCCGGTACTTCCCGCTCGACCGGTACGTCCAACACGGTGAATATGCACTTCGCTATCGTGGGCAATATGGTAGTTAAAGACCGCATCAAGTGCATCAATATCTAATCCACGAGCCGCAACATCGGTCGCCACTAAAATTGAAGCACTTTTATTAGCAAAACGCACCAAGGTTTGATCTCTATCTCTTTGTTCTATGTCGCCATGTAAAGCAACTACGCCAAAACCGTACGCCGCTAATTTATTGGCAACGTTTTGTGTTTCTATTTTGGTATTACAAAAGATGACACTCGACTCAGGTCGGTGCTTTAATAACAATAAACGTACCGCAGTTAAGCGTTGTTCATCATTTTCCACATGATAAAAATGCTGAGAAATAGTATTGCTCGCATGAGTAGACTCTACTTTCACTACTTCTGGCGTTTGTAAATACTTATTGGCAATTACTTGAATTTGTTTTGGGAACGTCGCACTAAATAACAAAGTTTGTCTTTGCTCAGGAATGTTACCGACGATATTATCTAGCGCGGTTTGAAAACCCATTTCTAGCATACGATCAGCTTCATCTAACACCAAAGTATCAACGTGCTCAAGTGACAACGTGCCGCGGCCTAAATGATCTTCAATGCGTCCAGGTGTGCCAACGATGATATGTGCACCATGTTCAAGTGACCCCACTTGCGGCCCAAAAGGCATACCACCACATAAGGTTAGCACTTTAATATTATGAATTGCTCTGGCAAGCTTCCTGATTTCTTTTGCTACTTGGTCAGCTAATTCACGCGTAGGACAAAGCACTAAGGTTTGTATTCTAAACTTTTTAACTTTTAACTTATTCAACAAACCTAAGCCAAATGCTGCGGTTTTCCCCGAGCCAGTTTTCCCCTGAGCGATAATATCTTTGCCGTCTAATATAGCGGGTAAGCTTTGTGCTTGTATCTCAGTCATAGAGTGGTATTCAAGCGTTGCCAAGTTATCTAAAAGGGCCGTTTGTAGAGGTAATGATGAAAATTTGCTGTCGCTCAAGGCTAAAATCCTAGCGTAATGTTTAATTGCGGCTATTTTACACTTTTTCCTATACGCAAGCACAGCTTTAAACCATTTAAATTAGTAAACACTGAACGTATAACACGATAATCGCTCTATTATCTCTCGAAGTTAAAACCTGTTTATTGACCAGATAATAGTTTTGTTAACGCTGAAGCCAATGCTTGAGGGGATTCTAATGGCAGCATATGGCCAGTATTTTTAATTTTATCAATTGCAATATGATTAGCACCATCAAACTCCTGCGTCATTGCTGGTATATCAACCAGCGCATCAACATCACCAATCAAAAAGCTTATCGGGAGACTTAGCTTCGATAGTTGACTAAGTAGAGTTGGCCGAGACATAGAAACTTCGAGTTGGTGCAATAAAACACTAACACCTAAATCTCGATCCATCTTTACAATCACGTTTTTTATGTTAACAAACTCTTCAGCGCTAATTTGTTTAATATTAGGATGCAATAAATCCTCAATGCGTTTATTGGGTATCCCTGAATAGCCTCGCTTGGCTATCCAAGCAATCGTACGTTGTCGCTGCTTTATTTCACTGTCAGGTAAATTTTTTGGCATATTAGATACAATAACTAAGTGCTTTATCGAATCAGGTATGCGCAATGCAATGGCACTAGCGATATAACCGCCAAGTGAAAAGCCCACTAATATCGCCTCATCTGCGACTATTTTATTTGCCATTTCCCCAACGACGTCATTCATACTCCCAATGGTAGGTATCGGCAAATGCACCAGCTGACAATCTTGCATAGATTGTTCGCCCAATAGCTGCCAGGTAGGCTGCCATAGGCGATCGTCACACATAGTGCCGGGAATAAAGTAAATTGTTTTAGACAATTATTTTGCTCTTAAAGTGAGTTAACATGCTAAGAGTAAAAGCGCTCAAACAAGCGCACATCAACCATTTCACCAGCATTTACGCGGCCTTGCTCAGAAGGTAAAACAATATAGCAGTTGGCAAAAGCAATGCTGGTTAAAATGCCAGAGCCTTGACTTCCGGTTGTATCTACCGTTAATTCGCCCGCTGAATTTTGCGATAAAATACCACGTTGAAAGTCCATACGACCCGGCGACTTCCGTAAATCAGACAAACTCTTCGCTTTCATCATTGTCGCTGGCTTAGCATGACAGCTTTGCAACTTCATTAACGCTGGCATTGCTAATAAATCAGCGGTAACCATAGCGGAAACTGGGTTACCCGGTAAGCCGAAAAAATAACTATTTGGCAGTTTACCAAACGCAAATGGTTTACCCGGCTTCATGGCTATTTTCCAAAAAGCAATTTCGCCTAATTGCTCAAGCACCATTTTGGTATAATCGGCATCACCTACTGAGACACCACCAGAAGAGATCACCGCATCGGCTTGTTCATCTGCCGCTATAAACGCTTGTCTTATCGCTTCTTCATCATCTTGAATCACGCCAAAATCAATAATATTAACGTTCAGGTTTTTCAACATACCCGTTAACGCATAACTATTACTTTCATAAATGTCACCATTACCCAACGGTTCACCTAAGGCTTTTAGTTCATCACCTGTGGCTATCAAGGCTATGGTTAACTTGCGAAAAACTTGTATCTCATTAATACCGAGCGAGGCTAAAACACCAATATCAATTGCCGATAAACGACGGCCTTTGGCAAAAACAACATCCCCTTTGGTGATGTCTTCACCAGCATAGCGTACGTGGTCACCCAACTTACGCTTTTCCAAAAAACGGACACTATCGTCACTTGCTTGACAGTTTTCTTGCATTTCAACCGTATCACAACCTGCAGGTAACTTTGCTCCGGTCATAATTCGAATACATTCCCCTTTGTCACAAACACCGTCAAAGGGTTGGCCAGCCATAGAGCGCCCAACTAAACTCAAATGTTCTTGTGACGTTAAGCTCTCATGGGCAAACGCATAACCGTCCATCGCTGAATTATTATGTGGCGGTACGTTCATCGGGCTAGCAATATCATCGGCCAGAACCCGACCTAAAGCCTGATCTAACGAAGTCATTTCAATCTCGGTAATAGCAGTAATTTCACCAAGCATTGTTTCTAGCGCTTGTGCGAATGGCATTAATCCTGGGGCAGAACAACAATCAACCATAATAAACTCTTCCAATTTAAATTTTCTATTTCACATAATGAAAACATTTTTACGATGAATTCGCTTACATTGAAGCTAAGTAAACATAATTCAGGTCTTTATCTGTTATATTGATCATAATCATACTATGCTTGTGATTATATGATATAAATTAATAAATCATTGAAATTCGCCGAGCTATTTCCGCTAAACCTGACGATTTTGTTCAAGCACGCTGATATAGCCGTAAACCAAATTTTATTTTGTGTTTGCCAGGGCTAACGAGGAAACTTGTTTGCCTCCCGACATTGGAAAGGTGACATGTTAACAGACAACTTCGGACGCAAGTTTTACTACTTGCGCCTATCTATCACTGACGTATGTAATTTTCGTTGTAACTATTGCTTACCCAACGGTTACCAGTGCGACCACGATAGAAAATTCCTGACCTTACCTGAAATTACCCGGTTAGCTTCAGCATTTGCCGACATGGGTACGGAAAAAATTCGTATTACCGGCGGCGAACCGTCTCTGCGTAAAGACCTACCCGATGTTATTGCCCAATGTAAGCAAACACCCGGCATTAAAAGAGTGGCAATTACCAGTAACGGCTTTAAACTCCCTGAGCACTTACCTAGCTGGCTAGACGCGGGCATTGACGCCATCAATATCAGTATTGATAGTTTAGACCCGAGGCAATTTCACGCCATCACCGGTCACGACAAGCTAAAGCATATCCTCAAAGGTGTTGATATGGCGCTGGCCGAAGGCAGTACCGATATTAAAATTAACACAGTGTTAATGCGTGAATATAATGGTTATGACATTGCCAGTTATTTGGCTTGGTTAAAAGACACGCCTGTGACATTGCGCTTTATTGAGCTGATGCAAACAGGTGACAACCAAGAATTTTTTGACGCCCAACACGTACAAGGCTCTCGTATTAAGCAAAACTTGATACTTGACGGTTGGTTACCCGTCATCAATGATAAAGCGTCAGGCCCGGCACAAGAGTTTTATCACCCTGATTATGCTGGTAAAATTGGCTTAATCATGCCCTATTCAAAAGATTTTTGTAATAGCTGCAATCGTTTACGTGTCAGCTCTTTAGGTAAATTACATTTATGTTTATTTACCGAGCAAGGTTTGTCGTTAAAAGATTATTTACAAGACGATAATACCGAGCCATTAAAGCATGCTATTAGCAATATGATGACAGACAAAAAACAAACCCATTTTCTCCATGAAAAAATGACCGGCGCGACTAAAAACCTCGCCATGTTGGGTGGCTAATGAACACGGAAAATCTACTTTTTCAATCTTGTTTGGGTGTGGTTTTAGCGGGCGGTAAGTCTTCTCGTATGGGACAAGACAAAGCGCACTTGCAGCGCAATCAGCAAGACATGTTGAGCTACAGTAAATCACTACTTAAAGATGCAGGTAGTTCACATGTTATTGTTAGTGGTGATGAACACGGCGTTAGTGATATTGTCAGTAATATTGGTCCGCTTGGCGGCATACAAAGTGTCATTCGCCAGTTTAAGCCTAAAGCACTATTAGTATTACCGATTGACCTACCGTTAATGACTGCTGAAGAGCTGGCAAAATTAAAACAAATTGGCGAACTAAGTCAAAGTGCCTGTTTCTTTGCTGACAACTACTTACCGCTATATTTACCGGTTAACGCTTTTGTTGAACAATTTTTTCAACAACCGCTTCAGCTAAAAAGTATTACAAAAACCTCCGATAGCAATTTGCCTAGCACTAAAGAAAATAGCAGTAAGCGTGGTTTATCGGGGCCGTCAGTCAAAAGCCTTATCAAGCAAATACCTCATAAAGTCATTCAAGCTAACAATAGCAATAGCTTATTTAATACCAATACGCCTGAGCAGTGGCAACAGGCGCAACATTTACTCTCTTTGCAAAGGAAAACTCATGTCTAGTATTCATTGTGGCGACGAATTCGTACCATTAAATATTGCCGTATTAACCGTATCAGATACGCGCGAAGAACATAACGACACTTCAGGGCAAGCCCTAGTCGAGCGCTTACAAGCCGCCGGTCATAAGCTAGCCGCAAAAGAAATCTCTAAAGATGACGTCTACCAACTGCGTGCGATAGTATCGAAATGGATTGCCGATGAAAATATTCAAATAGTATTAACCACAGGTGGCACAGGCTTCACGGAAAGAGACAACACGCCTGAAGCACTATTACCGTTATTTGATAAAGATATCGAAGGTTTTGGTGAAGTATTTAGAACCATTTCTTTAGCTGAAATTGGTACCTCAACCATTCAATCTCGTGCTTTTGGTGGCATGGCAAACCGTACAGTTATTTTATCAGTTCCAGGTTCAACCAATGCCTGTAAAACCGCTTGGGACAAATTAATTGTTGAACAACTTGATGCTAGTCACCGTCCTTGTAATTTTGTACCACACTTAAATTTTAACTAACGACGCTGCCCCTCTTTTATTCGATGAAAGGCCTGTTCAAAAAAGGTTACATACTTAGTTTATTATGGCTATTTTTTAGTAGCAGCCATATTGTTGCTAATGAACAACCAAAACAAACTACGCCACTGCGTATCGCGGTAGCAGCGAACTTTGCACCAACACTAAAACAGCTGCTGAACGATTTCCCAAATAAAGACAAGATAAAATATCAAATAATCAGCGCGGCCACGGGTACGCTTTATCAACAAATAACGCACGGTGCTCCTTTTGATTTGTTTTTAGCCGCAGACAGTATTCGCCCTGAAAGATTAGAGCAAAAACAACTTATTGTATCGAATAGCCGTAAAACCTATGCCTTTGGCCAGCTAGCTCTTTGGTCAGCAACAGAAGAAGTTAATGATTTAAATCAGCTCAATAGCTTTTCAGGTTACTTGGCCATAGCTAATCCAGATACCGCGCCATATGGCAAAGCCGCACAACAAGTACTACAGCATTTGTCATTATGGTCAGCACTAAAAAGCCGAGTTGTTACCGGTATTAATATCAATCAAACCTTTCAACAAGTGCGCAGTCAAGCGGTGCCCATCGGCATAGTGGCATTGAGCCAGTTGAAAATGAATCAACTAGAAGGTGTTGCTATTCCAGCGCGCTATTATCAACCTATCGCGCAACAACTAGTCATACTTAAAAGCAGCAAACAAGTAAGAAATGCTCAACAAATAAGCGACTACTTACTGCATAAGACAACGCAAGTGAAGTTAGAAAAATTAGGCTATTTACCAAGCAATAACCCCACTACAAATACAAATTCTAATGGCAAGGGGGTTAACTAAAATGACAAGCACTGCCGCCGATATATTAGCCCTCACCACCACCTTAAAAATGGCCGCCATCACCACATTAATATTGTTGCTATTGGGAACGCCGTTAGCCTGGTATTTGGCGAATATGAAAAGTCGCTTGAAAGTGATTTTTGAAGCGATTGTTGCCCTGCCCTTAGTATTACCGCCAACGGTTTTAGGCTTCTATTTATTATTGGCTTTTTCGCCACAATCCTTACCGGGACAATTATGGCAAACAGCAACAGGTAGTCAGCTTGCTTTTAGCTTTAGCGCTATCGTTATCGGCTCTGTACTTTATTCATTGCCGTTTGTGGTACAACCTTTACAAAAAGCTTTTGAACAACTTGGTGAACACTACCTTGAAGCTGCAGCCATGTTAGGCGCCGGGCCTATTGATCGATTTTTTAGCATTGTTTTTCCGCTGACCAAAGCAAGCTTTATTACCGCCGCCGCTTTAGGTTTCGCACATACCGTCGGTGAGTTTGGCGTGGTGTTAATGATAGGTGGCAATATTCCGGGCGAAACTCGGGTGCTATCGATTGCCTTGTTCGATCATGTTGAAGCGTTTAATTATGCTAACGCCCATATTTTATCTGCCGGCTTATTAATTTCTTCACTACTTTTATTATCTTTCGTCTACTTACTCGGTGGGAAATTCAACCCTAGATCATCGACAAAAAAGCATAAGCCTCAAAAGTCATGACAGATATATTCAGCTCAACAGCCACCAACAAGGCGCCAACATTAGCCATGTCGATTGATATCGCTTTTGAGCATTTCAACTTAGCTATCGAAAATACCATTGAGCTTTCTGGCATTATTGGAATATTCGGCCAGTCTGGCTCTGGAAAATCAACACTGTTACGTATTATTGCCGGGCTTGAAAAAGTAGCGACAGGGCAAATAACCATCGATGAAAACGAACTGCAAAATACTGCCAGTAAAAACTTCATTAAACCAGAGCACAGAAAAATTGGCTTAATATTTCAAGACAGTCGGCTGTTTCCCCATTTAACGGTATATGAAAATTTGGCCTACGCAGCAAAACGAAAGTTGTCAGGAAAATTAAGCATTGAACAAGTATTAGCGTTAACTGAACTTAGTCAGCTACAACATCAAAATGTAACTAGGCTTTCTGGCGGTGAAAAGCAGCGAGTTTCCCTTGCCAGAGCCTTACTAGCGGAACCGAGATTATTACTACTTGATGAACCATTTAGTGCCTTAGATAAAAAAACTAAATCACAAATGTTAACAATACTAAAATCGATTCAGCAGCAACTTAACTTGCCTATGCTTTATGTCAGTCACAGTATTAGTGAGCTGCAATTTATTACCGAGCAAATGATCATTATATCTGCCGGTAGAATGAGCTCAGTAACACCAATTCATCAAGCTATACATCAGCTTAACAATCATAATGAAGTTGCCGCTAAAACTAGTTTATCATTAACCATTGCCGAGCATTTATCAGATTTTGGTCTTAGTCGTTTATTATTGTCTAGCGACAACAATGCTAATAACAGCAAGGTAAAAAGTATTTATTTACCTTTGCTAAATCATGATAAACACCAAGTCATGTTAGGTAAGAAATTACCTTGTATTATTTATGCCCGAGATATTAGCATTAGCACCACCAAACCCGAACATAGCTCAATCGTTAATCAATTAGCAGCGACGATTACCGCGATAAAGCACCGCGACACCACGGCGCTTGTCACAGTACAATGTGCCGAGCAAAAATTTTATGCACAAATCAGCTTATGGTCAGCAAAGCGAATGGCATTAACACTAAATTTATCGGTATATATTCAATTTAAAGCCAATGCTGTACATAGCTTTCATGCAACGGAGCCTTCAACTTATGCTTAGTCCACAAGAGCAATTACGCTTTAGTCGTCAAACCATGTTAAAAAGCATTGGCGAACACGGTCAACAAGCGTTAAAAAATGCCAAAGTGATGATTGTTGGTATAGGCGGTTTAGGCAACCCCGTTAGCCAATACTTAAATGCCTCAGGTATTGGCACGCTTTACTTAGTCGATGGCGACAGCATAGATATTAGTAACTTACCTCGACAAGTTCTTTTTAACGAGTCGCAAGTTTCACAAGCTAAGGCGGATACGGCAGCAGAACAACTTAAACAACAAAATAGTGCAACAGATATTGAAGTGCTAGATGAAATGCTCGACAAAGAGCTGGCCGATTATTATTTCCCACTTGTCGACTTAATACTTGATTGCACAGATAATATCACCACGCGCTATTTAATTAATCAAAAGTGTTTAGAGCATAAAAAGCCCTTGATTATCGGCGCTGCTACCGGCTTTGATGGCCAATATATGTTTGTCGATCCCACGGTTGAAGATAGTGCCTGCTACCAATGTTTATTCCCTATTAATAAAAAGGCACCTGAAAATAACTGTCAAACCTTAGGCATATTAGGCCCGATTTTAGCGATTGTCGGTGGTTTACAAGCGTTGCAGGCAATAAAATTCATTACCGGCAACGACGTAATGACTAATCAATTAAATATCTTTGATGGCTTGCATAATTCATGGCAACAATTATCGATAAAGAAACAACAAAACTGCCCCGCTTGCAACTCACCATTAGCTAGTGAAGATTATTGATTTTATTTTCGAGCATGAAACATTTTTGAGCTTAACAACTTAAGATATGATGTGAAAAAGCCCTCAACATTGAGGGCTTTTTCATTTGGGTAAATTTATTAGCTATTTAGCCTTTTTAGACGTTATTTAAATAACCCCATACTTCGTTCTGTAACAGCTTCACGCCAGCCACCAAGCCATTCAGATTTCGCATTATTATTTTGATACGGACAATTTTCCTTGTTTCTACCAGAAAGGCCTGCTTGGTAGCCATTTGAAAATGCTCTTCCTAATTTATCTCTTTTCTGTCTTCTCATGAATTGAACCTCTTACCATCTGATAATTTTTAGTGATTTCTTATCTTACGGTCGAAACTTAACTACAGCCGACAATTAATTTAAGATCAGTTTTTTTCTGAAAGCAAGCTAGCCCGCCTGAGAAAATTGTAAACATCAGAAAATTTTATTGATAAAGAAATAATGAAAAACAGCACAAAAAAACTAAGCATTAGAAAACAAATTGTTAGCTAAAAAATATATATCAAACAGATCTTAAAATATAAAATTCGATAACAATTTAGTTGCATAGCAGCAGTATTAATCTCTTAATAACGGTTGTAGCATCTCTTCCAAACCATTTAGCTTAACCTCATAAATTAATGCTAATTGTTGCCCTAACTTTCCTTCAGGAAAGCCCTTGCCATGAAACCAAACTAAATAGGGCTCGGGCAATTGCAGTAATTTTCTGCCGCTATACTTACCAAACGGCATCACTTGATTAACTGCAGCCAATAAATCTGCATGACTTGCTATCGACATTTTTTTCTCGTTCTGTTCATTAAAATTCCAACATTATATTCCGTCTAAGACCTGCTCATCTCTACGACATATCAACCAGCGATGTTATTGACATAAAATTGTCACAAGCATTACTTATAATTTCTCGCAACTTAAGTGGTATCAAGGTGATACTCAAATTTTTCAGGGAATTTTTATGTCAATAGTTAGGAAACGCAACGCAGGGCAAAAAGCCTATATTCCAGGTGACGCTCGTGATAATCAGTATATTTTGGCTGAATTTGCCTTATCAGATCAACTACTTTCACAAATGTCTTCGCCGGCAAATGCTAACAACTTCTATCACTGCTACCAAAGCTTAGCCGACTTACTATTTACCCTCAGTAATGATTACGCCGTCAGTAATAGCTTATTCGTTGCCAATGATAAACTCGTTCGCGTGCGTTACAGCCAAGAAATGCATCAATGGCAAACTAGCCAGCAAATTATTTTTTATTATGATCCTTTGCAGCACGTGCTCCAGAATTCATTTTTTGATGCCAATGTCAGAGCGAAAAAAATTACCTTAGTATTTTTGGCCTCTGGCACGGATATTCGCTCTGGCGCGGCAAACTTTCATCAACGAGTCAAAAATTTATTAGAGGACTTTGCACAACAAATACAATTACCATTGGATAAAATTCGTCTACGGGATCACCAACACCTTACCTATGATTTATTTTCAAAAAATAAAGGCTGTAACAATAGCCAAGCCCATAAGTTTAGGCCAATAAGTCAACGCTATGCTAGCCAAGAGGTGACATTGCCTGCCGGTTTATCTTCCATCACTTATGCCGTGATTAATTTAACCCTGAACCACCGTATCTCACAACTAGTCGATATCGACGCTAACTCAGCAGATCCTTACAACCCGCTGTATACCTACTTAACCGACACATTTTCATTAGTCGCCAAGCGCTTCAACTTAAACAACGGCGCCTTAATTGCAAATGGCTTAGTGCCGATTGTCAGGCATAGTTTGCATGAAATAGTTTCCAAAGTGGGTGAATTACAAATGTTAGGTTACAACCCAAAACAAAGTCCTTGTGGCATTGTCAGTAAATGGAATGCTGATGAACTGGTCGATAATGCTCAGCTGATCTTCGTGGCAAACTGTCACAACGGTGAAGAACAAAACTATGGCAAATTTGTTAATCAAATAGAGCAAGCAATGCGCCTGCTGGCAACCGAATTAGAAATTCCAACTGATAAAGATGAATTTATACTGCGCTTTCATCAACACATTGCCTACAACATGTAAACCAACAGCTGTATAAGCTCCACAGCCAAAGGCATCTAGGCTAAGCTCTAGATGCCTTTCTCAACATCATTCACTAACTTCACACACTTCACATTTATTTTTTGGTTTTTCTCAAAAAAACATATAGACATCTAAATGGCTGAATGCTAAATTTAGCAAATAGAGCTTTAGACGTCCAAAAGTCTTTAATCTAAGAAGAATAAATTGTAAAACACCAAAGCGAGAGGAATATCAACAATGAGCATTGAAACCATAACATTAGGCGCTGGCTGCTTTTGGTGTGTTGAGAATATATTCTCTCGTATTATTGGTGTGAAATCCGTCATCAGTGGCTACGCTGATGGTGATATTGCCAATCCGAGTTATCAACAAGTATGCTCTGGCACAACAAACTATGCTGAGGTTATACAGTTAACTTTTGATAGTGCCCAATTATCAATTGAGCAAGTATTGACAGTATTTTTTGCCATACATGATCCGACGACACTAAACCGCCAAGGCGATGATATTGGCAGTCAATATCGTTCAACAATATTAGTACACAATGAAGCTCAGCAAACAGCTGCTGAGCAAAAGATCAACCAACTCACCGCAGATGCATACTTTGACAGCCCTATTGTTACCAAGGTAAAAGCAGTAAATAACTTTCACAGCGCCGAAAGTTATCATCAAGACTACTTTACTAACAATCCTGATAATCAATATTGCCAATTAGTCGTTGCAAGAAAAATTCAAAAATTTCTACAAGAATTTTCTTACTTGCTTAAAGAAGCGGCTTAATTTCAAAACAAGCCAAAGAATAAGGTGATAAAAAACGCCCTCAGATAGGGCGTTTATTGGTCGTAAATGATGTTCTGTTCTAAACAGCAATCGTCGTTTAATGGCAGCTAATACATTAAGGTATAAAGTTTACGGCGATATTTAGTAGCCAAAGTATCCCCCTCAGGTAACGACTTTAGTACGTCTAGCAGTAAATCTTTACTGACCATGTCTGAACCATCTTTTTGCACTAAATAAAACAGTATCACTAGCGCATCTTCATGACGGTTAACTTGGCTATACTGAGCTGCCAATTGATGTCGTACATCAATGTTATCAGGGTCAGTTTCTAATTGTTGTTCTAGCGCTTGAATTTCTGGCGAGTCTGCTGCTTGACTTGCTAGTTCAAGTTTTGCCACTAATGACTGATAGTAACTATCCTGATCTATCATCTTAATGCTTGATAATATTGTTTCTGCTTCTGCCACTTTGCCAATTTGCAAATAAACATCAACCAAAACTAATTTAATATCAGCCCGTTCACTATCAAGTTGGTAGGCCTGTTCAATAAGCTTAAAAGCGTCACTAGCCTTACTTTCAGCTAACAAAGCAGTAGCTTGATTTAACAATAAGTCTTGCTCCTTAGGCAGGTATTTAGCCAAAAATTCGTTAATGGTTTCGTCCGTTTGTGGGCCAGACAAGCCATCAAGCGGCTGCCCTTCCTTGACTAAAATAGCGGTTGGTAAACCTTGGATACCGAATTGCTGGGCAATTTGACCTTGTGTTTCACAATCAACAGTAGCAAAAAGTATAGTCTCGCCATGATTTTCCAACATCTTGGCAAGTTTATCGCGCAGTTCAATACTTTCAGGCACTTGTTGAGCCCAAAAATCTACCAGTACCAATTTAGCTTTCGATTCTTCTAATACGACTTGTTGGAAGTTTTCAAGGGTGATAGCAAGCGAATTTGTCATCAATACAATTCCAGATAAATTTAAGATATGCCATTTAATTGGGGGCAAAACTATGGTTAAACAAGCTTATTGAACAAATATTTATTTTTGTGATTTGATGTCATATCGATAATACTCTTTAATTATAAGCTTCATTTCTGTATTAATATTTATAGTTCGGAAAAGGCTACAGACGAGAACGCCATGCCAAAAAACAACGCCGTAGACGAATATATAAGCCGTCAAGAACCCTTTGCCCAAGAAATTATTTTGCACCTGCGTGACATTATCCATCAAAGCTCAAGTGGTGTTTCTGAAACAATTAAGTGGCGTCATCCATGTTTCGAAAATAACGGTTTAGTTTGTGCGATTGCTGCCTTTAAAAAACATGTTAATTTTTCCTTTTTTAAAGGTAAGTTACTAAATGATAACGCACAAATATTCTCTGCAAGCGAAAACAATGAGTTGGCCGCACTCAAGTTTGCCAAGCTTAGCGATGTACCTGTGGATGACATTCTGATCAACTATGTGCAGCAAGCCATCGCATTAAACAACACTAGTCATACCGAAAAGAGGAAAGTCGTACGTAAAGATAAAGCGGACTTAGTGATACCCGAGGATTTAACATCAGCACTCGCAGAGAATCCAACCGCAAAAAAAGTATTCAATGATTTTAGTTATTCAAAACAAAAGGATTATATTGAGTGGCTAACTTCGGCCAAGCGAGAAGCAACTCGAGTCTCAAGATTAGCCACGGCATTAGAATGGATAAGTGAAGGTAAAGCTCGCCATTGGAAATATGAAAATTGTTAGAAAGAGCCTTGTTATTTAACCAAGGCCGTAACCTAAAAGCAAAGTATGAATGGCTAGAAACAATATTTTTAGTACAATAAAAGTAAGTGAGTAATTAACCGTATTATTTTTCGTCATAAGAAATGCCTATTTATACAAATTTAAACACAAGGGTCCTATTAACTCTGATAATAATTAGCGATAATTTAGCTGTTAGTTTTTAACATACTGCCCACAACTCAATTTACTTAATCACTCATAGTACTGTTTATTTATATGCGCAAATGCCTTTTACTGATCACTTTGTTAACTGCCAATACTGTACTTTGTAGTGAGGCTAAATCAGCCTCAACAAAGCAAGCCGAGCCAAAAACTATTATTTTGCCATTGAATAATTGGGCCAGTCAGCGAGTAATTTCAAAAGCATTGGGCACTATGGTGCAATCTCTTGGCGAGCATGTTGAATACAAAAATATTAGTTCAACAGATCAATGGGGTGCCTTACGTAAAGGTTTAGTACATATTCAGCTTGAGGTTTGGCAGGTATCCATGGCGAAAGAATTCGAGCGAATGGTACAACAAAATCATATCCTTGATGCTGGTACCCATAATGCGATAGGAAAAGAGGATTGGTGGTATCCCGACTATGTAGAAGAGCTTTGCCCTGGCCTACCTGATTGGCAGGCAATGAACGCTTGTGCTGAGATATTTTCTAACTCGACATCAAATGGCAAGGGTGTTTATTATGCCGGTCCTTGGAACTATGGTGATGGCGATATCATTCGAGCACTGGACTTAAACTTTACCATTCATCGTTTTGAAAATGACACGCAAGTTTGGCAACAACTCATGCAAGCAATCCAGCAGCAACAGCCAATAATGTTGCTAAACTGGACGCCAAACTGGACTGATAGCAAAATTAGCGGCAAGTTCGTTAAATTTCCAGCTTATCACCCTGACTGTGAAACCAAAGCGAGTTGGGGTCTTAATAAACATCGATTAAAAGATTGCGCTAACCCAAGCAATGGTTGGCTAAAAAAAGCGGTTTGGCCAAAACTAGAACAGCACTCTCCGTGTGTTTTTCAACTGGTAAAAAATATCAACTTAACAACCGCAATGCTTGCTGATGCTTCTACACTACGGGTTGTTGATAATCACAGCGAAGAATATGCCGCTAAAATTTGGCAAGAAAAATACCAAAAGGACGTCAACAAATGGCTGCCGTCTTCCTGTAGTAGCAAACTCAATAATCAGCTATAAAAAAACGGACAAAAGCTAAGCTTTTATCCGTTTTCTGTCACGAGTTAAATTACATGTTTTGCAATAAATCGCGGGCAATGATCACTTTTTGAATCTCACTTGTGCCTTCATAAATAGAAGTAACACGGACATCGCGCGCCATGCGCTCAAGTGGATATTCTTTGATATAACCCGCACCGCCCATTAGTTGCAAAGCGTCATAACAAGCTTTGTTAGCATTTTCAGTAGCAAATAGTTTCGCCATTGAAGCTGCTGGGCCAAATGGTTGCCCTTGTTCTTTGGTATACGCCGCTTGCATTAATAACAAGCGCGCTGCTTCCATTTCTGTATAGCGTTCAGCTAACTTCCACTGTAAACCTTGGAAGTTTGAAATTGATTGGCCAAACTGTTTACGTTCAACAATATAAGCTTTGGCGTAATCTAGCGCAGCAAGCCCAACACCTAAAGCTAATGAACCAATACCAATACGGCCACCAGCTAATTCACCAACCGCAACCCCAAAGCCTTTATTTTCAGTACCCATTAATGCAGATGCTGGTACACGACAATTATCAAAATGTACTTCATTGGTTGGCGAGGCTTTTTGGCCCATTTTATCTTCGGCTTTGCCAATCGTCATACCTGGCGTGCCAGCTTCAACAATAAAACAAGAAATGCCCTTACCCTTTTTCGCCTCAGGGTCGGTAACCGCCCACACAACAAAGACATCAGCAAAAGAGCCACTGGTTATGTAAAGCTTACTACCACTAATAACGTATTCATCGCCATCTTTAACGGCTTGAGTTTTCATGCCCGCAGGATCTGAGCCTGCAGTGGCTTCTGTTAAGCAAAAACCGCCAGCACGGTACTCTCCACTACATATTTTTGGTAAATAGTTTTGTTTTTGCTCTTCATTACCGACCGCTTGAATAACTTCAGCAACCATATTAGTAACTGATGTCGTGACTGCTGTTGAAGCACATGCGCGAGCAAGCTCAGTGATAGCTAAGCTAAAGGCAACGCTACCGGCTTCTACTCCGCCATATTCAGCTTTAATGTTTAAGCCCATAAAGCCGAGTTCGGTTAATTGCGCTAAGTTGTTTAAAAACAGCGTTTGATCCATTGTTTCATCAAGCTGCGCTGCCACAGGCGCCAGTTCACTTTCTGCAAACTTTTTCGCCATATCTTGAATCATCATTTGCTCTTCAGTTAAAGACAAATCCATCAACACTCTCACTTTTAATCAGGTGAATATCTACCAAAGTCAATTAGGACCTAAGTTTAGCTCGTTTATTAAATAAGCCAAATAGTCCCTTAGTACTGCCAGAGTAGATAAAATCTCTATTATGCGTAAAGTTAACGCTGAAATAGTTACATTTTTATTTATAACAAAAACGCGCCAAAGCGTGTTTCAAAATTTGCCGTATTGTAGCAATTATCCAAGCACAAACCAAAGCAGACCAGCACCAAGTATTAAGCGGTAAATCACAAATGGCATCATGCCAAGTTTACCCACTAAAATTAGGAAGTAATGAATACAGGCATAAGCGCTGAAAAATGCCAAAACACTACCTAAACCTAAGGTGTTCCAATCAACAGGCTCCGAAGAAGTTACCAATTTATAGGTTAAATAGCCGCCGGTCATAATAATGGCAGGAATTGATAGTAGAAATGAAAAGCGCGCAGCATTTTCTTTGCTTAGTCCCAACATAAGCCCTAAAGTCATGGTAATACCCGAACGCGATGTACCAGGAATCAAAGCAATAGCTTGTGCTAAACCAATAATCATTGCGCCTTTAAAGCCCAACTTTTCAACGCTAACATTCTCTTTCGCTTTAATATCAGCAAAACCCAGTAATACACCAAATACCAAAGTCGTAATTGCAATAACGGCGGCTGAACGTAAATTTTCTTCAATAAAGTCTTTTCCTAACAAAC
This sequence comes from Colwellia sp. SU-HH01172, assembly GCF_057553355.1. Lineage (NCBI taxonomy): Bacteria > Pseudomonadati > Pseudomonadota > Gammaproteobacteria > Alteromonadales > Colwelliaceae > Colwellia > Colwellia sp. SU-HH01172. Next base: position 180,158 of record NZ_BAAJMB010000009.1, read on the forward strand.
CAACAAGACCTAGCGGAATTGATGCCAGTAAAATCCACCAGGCAAGCTTACCATCGAAGCTATGGTTGTTTTTTTCAGGGCCAATACCAACAGTACCAAACCATGCAACAGCCATACTTCCAACTTCTTTACGAAAATAAAGTACAACCGCGAGCAAGGTACCAACATGCAAAGCAACATCAAGTGCTTGTCCTTGATCTTGCCAGCCAAACACCGCTGAAGGCAGAATTAAATGCGCAGAACTCGATATCGGTAAAAACTCCGTCAGTCCTTGAATTAGCGCTAATATAAAAACGTCGATGGTACTCATACTACTTTATGTCCCTATTTTTTCTGACCACATTAATGGCACTTTATTTAATTGTTGTTGGTTTTTATCGTATTCTTGCCATAACGCTTGATAGCTTTTACCGATTACAGGGTGCACTAATTCACCAGCAATTTCGGCTAATGGCCATAATACAAAAGCGTTTTTGGTTATTTCATCGCGTGGAATTTGTGCCGGTTGCTTAGCGATCACATCATCATAAAGTAACAAGTCTAAGTCTAACGTTCTTGGGCTAAACTTCTTGGCATCTTTACTGCGGCCATTAGCATACTCAATATCCCTTAAAGCTTGCGCCACCTCTGTTAATGAGCGTTCAGTCGTTGCGCCAATAACCATGTTATAAAACGGTTTGCCGGCAAAACCTACCGCTTCACTTTCAAATAACGAAGACAAGCTTAACGAGCCGAATAGCTCAGCTAAGGCATCTAGGCCTTTTTCAACATGGTATTGGCGATTAATGTTACTGCCAAGTGAAATGTAAATTTCAGCCATTAGTTACCTGACCACGTTCTATTTCCACACCAACCGTTGTCGCATTATGCACAGCCGTTGGTTTCATTAATTTCAATCGTAGCCAGGGAATATGATATTGCGCCATTAAGAAGCTGGCGATACGTTCAGCAAGTGTTTCAATTAAATCAACCGGGTTATTATTGGCAAATTTAACTATCTCTTCAGATATTTCTGCGTAATCTAAGGTTTTAGCAAGTTCGTCGTTTTCAGCAGCGATGGCAGTATTCCATCCCATAGCGAGATCAATCACCAAGGTTTGCTTTATTTCTTTTTCCCACTGGTAGAATCCAATGGTGGTTTGAAAGGTTAACCCTTCAATATAAACTTTATCCACGCTAAACCCTTTAAATATTCAAGAATTGTTAAGGAGATTGCCTTAATTTTACTGAGCAAACACCACATACGACTTGCTTTACAAAATAAATGGCGAGTTTACCTGTGTAGGCCTAGAAAAACTAGTGAACATCACGCTACAATGCTGAAAATCTGTTATTTATTTTTATCAGCAGTTTTGCGAGAACTCAGATATATTTCCAAGCAAGGTATTGTTTAAATTACCCGCTTGAATATGAAAAGGATTTATTATCAGTAGTTTACTTATTACATTGCTCATGGTGATTGTGGCTTACTTAGTAGGTTCAATTTCTAGTGCCATTTTACTTTGTAAACTCTTTCGCTTACCCGACCCCCGTACTACCGGCTCTAATAACCCCGGAGCCACCAATGTTCTGCGTATTAGCAATAAGTTTATTGCAGCTTTAGTATTATTTTTCGATATCTTAAAAGGTACTTTACCAGTTTGGGGCGGCTACTTTTTAGGCTTAGAACCATTGTATCTAGGTGTGATAGCTGTGGCCGCGTGCTTAGGGCATATGTACCCTATTTTTTTCCAGTTCTCTGGAGGCAAAGCCGTTGCCACAGCATTTGGCGTGTTATTACCCATTGGCTTAGATTTAGGCGGGTTATTAGTGCTGACCTGGCTATTAGTTGCGAAAATAACACGTTATTCAAGCTTAGCAGCGATTGTCACCGTATCGCTTGCACCACTTTATACTTGGCTACTAAAACCGATCTACGTATACCCAGTGCTAATGCTGTCAGGGTTGATCATTTTCCGTCATAAAGAAAATATTGTCAGACTCATTAAAGGCACAGAAAGCAAAATATCCTTTAATAAGAAGTAACTCTTTTTAGACTAAATGAGCTACTGTGGTATTAACGATTATACTGCAGGTAATGTATCTAAAGGCCAACGTGGCGTTGCTTTAAAGGTTAAGTCTGTATCAACACCAGATTTTAAACGTTGAAGACCCGCATAGGCGATCATCGCACCATTATCGGTACAAAATTCTGGTCTAGGATAAAACACTTCACCGCCAAGCTTTTTAGTAATGTCCGCTAGTTTTTCTCGTAGAACACTATTGGCACTGACACCACCAGCAATCACTAAGCGATTTAGCCCACATTGCTTTAACGCCCGTTTACATTTTATTGCTAAGGTATCAACTACGGCGTCTTGAAAAGCATAAGCAATATCAGCTTGCGTTTGCGCTTTTTGCTCGGGCGTTAATTCAGCACTTTCTTCCTTACGAATAGTATTAGCAGCAAAAGTTTTCAAGCCACTAAAGCTAAAGTTCAAACCAGGTTTATCTGTCATCGGACGAGGAAACTTATAACGCCCTTTACGGCCTGACTCTGCCATTTTCGCAAGCACTGGGCCACCAGGATAATCTAAGCCTAATAATTTTGCCGTTTTATCAAAGGCTTCACCAGCGGCATCATCCACCGATTCCCCCAACATTTCGTACTTTCCAATACCATCTACACGCACTAGCATGGTATGGCCACCGGAAACTAATAGCGCGACAAAAGGAAAGTCAGGCACATTCTCTTCTAACATTGGCGCAAGTAAATGTCCTTCCATATGATGAACAGGTACCGCAGGTAAATCCCAACCATAAGCTAAACTTCGACCAATTGAACACCCCACTAACAACGCACCCACTAATCCCGGTCCAGCGGTGTATGCAACACCGTCCAAATCAGCAGGGGTTAAATTAGCGTCCACCAATACTTCCTTTATTAAAGGAATGGTTTTACGCACATGATCACGCGATGCCAACTCTGGTACGACACCACCGTAGTCAGCATGAACCGCTATTTGGCTATATAATCTGTGCGCGACTATTCCTTCAGGTAAATCACCTTGACCGTCATCGTAAATCGCAATACCGGTTTCATCACAAGAGGTTTCAATACCTAAAATTCGCATAATTTGTTTTACCTAGACGTGTTACTTCAACAAAGAATATTGACAGACTGTATAACCATTGCACTTGCAGTCGTCATTTTGCGGAGATTTTACCTAGCAGCCGACGATCTTTCAATTTATAGCGTAAAAGTTATTAAAATAGTTTTACTATTGGCCGCTATTTAGAACAACCTCGACCTTGTATTCATCAACATTAATCTTGTCTTTGCCGTCGTAAATAACCTGACAACCAGATAATCACCTGAAAAAGTCATTACTGCTTTACATTGTTATGTTGTTCGCATTAGAATATGTCACCAATTTTTGAATAGAGCGGGTGATGATAAGGCAATAAGCCGAAGTTATTCACCGATTTATATAGATATATACTAAGGTAAAACAGTACATGCCAGTAATTAAAGTAAGAGAAAACGAACCATTTGACGTTGCACTACGTCGTTTCAAACGTTCATGTGAAAAAGCAGGTATCCTTTCAGAAGTTCGCCGTCGCGAATCTTACGAAAAGCCAACTTGGGAACGTAAGCGTAAAAAAGCAGCAGCAGTAAAACGTGCAGCTAAAAAAGTTTCTCGTGAGAACGCTCGTCGCGTTCGCATGTACTAAGATTTCTTAGTATTTTTATAAGTCAACTGAGTTAACTTAAGAGAGTATTAAATCATGAGTCTACTTAGTCAGCTTAAAGATGAAATGAAAAATGCTATGCGTGCCAAAGACAAAGTTCGTCTTGGTGTTATTCGCATGGCGTTATCTGCAGTAAAACAGGCAGAAATTGATCACAATACCGAAGCAACTGATGACAATATCATTGCGGTGATAACCAAAATGGTTAAGCAGCGTAAAGAGTCTATCAAAATGTTTAGTGAAGGTGGTCGCGATGAATTAGCAGCAAATGAAGCTGCAGAAGTTGTCGCCTTAGAAGATTTTCTGCCACAACCATTATCTGCAGATGAAATTGAACAACTGATTGCAAAAGCAATTACTGATACCGGTGCAGCTTCAATGGCTGATATGGGTAAAGTAATGGCGGTGTTAAAACCGTTAATGCAAGGTAAAGCAGACCTAGGCGCAGTAAGCGGCCAAGTTAGAGCGGCCTTAAACAGTTAGTCAAATATTCTATTGAGCAAACTTGCTCAAAAAGAAATAAAACCGCGATCGCTTAGGCCTCGCGGTTTTATTTTAACTAGCGTACAAAAATCCACTATTTTACCCTGCTTATTTGTGTAGAATAGAACTTTACTTCAGTGTATAGGTAATTATGGCTGGCATGATCCCCCGACAGTTTATTGATGATTTATTGGCACGTGCCGATATTGTTGAATTAATAGATTCTCGTGTGCCATTGAAAAAAGCCGGCAAAAATTACCAAGCTTGTTGTCCATTTCACACCGAAAAGTCCCCGTCATTTAGTGTTAGTCAGGACAAACAATTTTATCACTGCTTTGGTTGCGGCGAACATGGTAACGCCATTTCATTTTTAATGGAGTTTGACCGTTTAGAATTTCCCGATGCCGTAGAAGAACTCGCTTCTCACTATAATATGGATGTGCCACGTGAGCAGTCAAACCGTACACCGGCACAACAAAAGCAAGACCAAAAAGCCTACATTCAAAAGCAAGATGATTACGAGTTGATGGCACAAATCAGTCGCTTCTTTCAACAGCAATTGAAAGTTGCCACAGATAAAAACACCGCTATTGATTATTTAAAGGGTCGTGGTTTAAGTGGTGAAATCGTTAAACGTTTTGGCATTGGCTATATCAGCGATGCCTGGGACGGCATGATGAAAGTGTTTGGTCGTAGTAGTCAAATTAATCAGCAGTTAGTTGATTTAGGCATGGCGATTCAAGGCGATAAAAACAAACCCTACGACAGGTTCAGGGGCAGAATACAATTCCCTATTCGAGATAAACGTGGCCGTGTCATTGGTTTTGGTGGTCGGGTATTAGGTGATGGTACGCCAAAATACCTTAACTCACCTGAAACCAGAATTTACCATAAAGGCCAAGAACTTTACGGCCTGTATGAAGCAAAACAAGCCACTAAGCAACTAACTCGTTTGGTCGTTGTTGAAGGCTACATGGATGTTGTAGCCCTTGCCCAACATGGTGTTGACTATGCCGTAGCTTCACTGGGCACAGCAACAACCCCCGAACAATTACAAACCTTATTTCGCACCGTCAAAGAAGTTATATGTTGCTACGATGGCGATAGAGCGGGTCGTGATGCGGCATGGCGAGCGATGGACAATGCCCTACCCATGATCCAAGACGGTTATAGTCTAAAGTTTGTATTTTTACCTGATGGTGAGGACCCCGACTCGTTAATTAGAGAACAAGGCCAAGCCGCGTTCGAAGCCATCTTAGATAAAGCCACACCTTTATCACAATTTCTATTCGATCATTTATTAACCCAGTTAGATATGTCTTCGGCAGAAGGCAAAGGCGCGGCAGTTGGGGCATTTCAACCCTATTTAGCTAAATTGCCTGAAAGTAACTTAAAAGATGCCATCGTTACTAAGTTAGCCAATCAGTTTGGCGCCAATAATGAGATGCAACTGAAAAAATTACAACAAAACTTCTCACAGCAGAGCAGTAATAAACCCAAAGTTGCTAAACCAAAAATAACACCAGTAAGACTTGCTATTGCATTATTACTAGAGCATCCCCATATAGTAGAAGTATTGCCAGATCCTGCCATATTACAACAATTGAATATGCCAGGAATTCCACTGCTGAACCAGCTTTTGGCGCTGTGTAAACAAAATTCAAAAGTGAATAGTGCGCAATTGATTGAACACTTTAGAGGCCAGGACGCCGGAAAACAACTAACAAAGCTGATGTGCTTAGAACATCATGTTGAGCCAGAAAATGCAGAAAGTATGTTCCTTGACTTAATTGAAAACTTTTTAAATGTTTTTATTGAACAAAGAACAGAGCAATTACTGGAAAAAGAACGTAACGGCGGCTTAAATAAAACCGAGAAGCTAGAATTACACGGTTTGTTAAGCGCATAAAACGAATATAGTTGTACTATATTTAAACAAATAGAAGTGCAGTTTATCGCTGGTAATATAGTAAAGTTTTCGCTATAATTTCCGGCTTACTGTTGTATTTTTGATAGCCATAAATAGGTGGACACTCGTCAATGGATCAAGCCCCTCAATCTAGACTTAAAGAGTTAATAACCAAAGGTAAAGAGCAAGGTTATTTAACTTTTGCACAAGTTAACGACCATCTTCCGCAAGATATAATCGATTCCGACCAAGTTGAAGACATTGTTAGAATGATCAACGACATGGGCATTCAAGTATTCGAAACTGCGCCAGATAACGATACGTTAATGATGACAGAAGGTAATACTGATGAGGATGCTGCTGAAGCGGCTGCCCAGGCACTTGCTACTGTTGAAAGTGAAATTGGTCGAACAACTGATCCTGTTCGCATGTATATGCGTGAAATGGGCACGGTAGAACTTCTAACACGTAAAGGCGAAATTGTTATCGCCAAGCGTATCGAAGAAGGTATTAAAGAAGTACAACGCAGTGTTTCTGAATACCCACCAGCCATTAACTACTTACTTGAGCAATGGGATAACTTTGAAGCTGAAGAAGTACGCTTAAGTGATATTATCGTTGGCTTCTTAGACCCTGACGCTGAAGATGAAGAAATTCCAGCCGCGGCAACACATATCGGCTCTGAACTATCGAAAGAAGAGTTAGAAGACGAAGATAAGTCTGACGATGATGAAGACGAAGAAGAAGAAGATACTGGTCCTTGTCCTGAAGAAGCTCGCGAAAAATTCAATGCCTTACGCGCTGCGTACGAAAATGCTAATAGTGTTATCAAAGCAAAAGGCCGTGGCCATGCTGATGCACAAGTAGCAATTGACGCATTAGCGGAAGTATTTAAAGAATTCCGCATTGTACCAAAAGTGTTCGACCGCTTAGTGAAAAACATGCGTAGCGTGATGGATCGTTTGCGCGTACAAGAACGTTTGATCATGAAGCACTGTGTTGTTGGCGCAGGCATGCCAAAAGCAACCTTTATTAAAATATTCCCAGGCAACGAAACCTCTAAAGATTGGTTCGAAGCACAAAAAGCTGCTGGTGAGTCGTATTCTAAAAAGCTTTCAGATATTGAATTAGATGTTGAACGCTGTATCTATAAATTGAACATGTTAGAAGAAGAAACTTACCTAAATGTTCATGGTATTAAAGATATCAACCGTCGTATGTCAATTGGTGAGGCGAAAGCTCGTCGCGCTAAGAAAGAAATGGTTGAAGCTAACTTACGTCTAGTTATCTCAATTGCGAAAAAATACACTAACCGTGGTTTACAGTTCTTGGATTTAATCCAAGAAGGTAATATTGGTTTGATGAAAGCAGTTGATAAGTTTGAATACCGTCGTGGTTATAAGTTCTCAACTTATGCAACATGGTGGATACGTCAAGCGATTACTCGTTCAATTGCTGACCAAGCGCGTACTATTCGTATTCCAGTACATATGATTGAAACGATTAACAAACTTAATCGCATTTCACGTCAAATGTTACAAGAAATGGGTCGAGAGCCAACACCTGAAGAATTAGCTGAACGCATGATCATGCCAGAAGATAAAATTCGTAAAGTGTTGAAAATTGCTAAAGAACCAATTTCAATGGAAACGCCAATTGGTGATGACGAAGATTCGCACTTAGGTGACTTCATTGAAGATGGTAGTGGTGAATTACCTGTTGATTCTGCAACCTCAGAAAACCTTAAAGATGCCACTCACGAAGTATTAGCGGGCTTAACCGCACGTGAAGCAAAGGTTTTAAGAATGCGTTTCGGTATCGATATGAACACAGATCATACCTTGGAAGAAGTAGGTAAGCAGTTTGATGTAACACGTGAACGTATTCGTCAGATTGAAGCAAAAGCATTACGTAAATTGCGCCACCCTTCTCGTTCTGAGCAATTGAAGAGTTTCTTAGACGGTGAATAAGTAATACTGTTGTAACAAGACATTTGTTATATAAATAAAAACCAGCTTTATTAAGCTGGTTTTTTTTATTGCCTAAAACAGCTGCTGCACTGTTAATGGTATAAGCAATAATATTTCACCGTTATTGCTCAGGTGCGTGTAAAGGGGTATTTAAAAATTCTTTATCGGTAAGGGTATCAAGAAAAGCTAACAAGTCTTCTTTCTCTTCCTTTGTTAGCTCAAAACCTTTTATAAACTGGCTTTTAAGTGGATTAGCTCGACCATCACCTTGATATTTCCCCTGTTCAATATTACGCCCGCCGGCAGCATAAACATCAATAACGTCGGACAATGTTGCGATACTGCCATCGTGCATATAGGGAGCACTGTGCTGAATATTTCTTAGCGTTGGCGCTCTAAAGCGACCATTATCTTTTGACAACGTAGATATTTCAGCTAAACCGATATCGCCTTTTGGATATCCTATTACCTTGCCATCAAGCTCGACATTATATAAACCGGTATTATGAAACGGTCTTCTATCGATCAGTTGCTGCTCGTGTCCCGTCGATTGAGTAAAATTAAAGCCACCGTGGCAATGGTGGCACTCTAAACGCTCAGAAAAAAACAAATTCATACCGCGAATAGCAGACTCAGAAATCGCATTATCATCCCCAAAATAGGCGTATTGATCAAACGGCGAACTTAAAGAAATCAAGCTGCGAACGTAACTTGCTAGCGCATTGACAATTAACTCAAAGCTGATTTCTTGCCCGGGAAAAGCCTGATTAAAAAGTTGCTGATATTCTGTAGTTTTAAATCGAGCGAGTACTTCTTCTTCGTGACCAGTAATACCCAGCTCTATGGGGCTTTCACCAAACATAGGTAACAGAATTTGTCGCTCTAACGAGGTAATGCCATCATGCGCCCATGTTAGTGTTTTATTATAAGCAATATTAACCAGAGCTGGGGCATTTCTTCTATGCGCTTGCCCTGTAGAGCCAACTGAAACTTGTTTGCTTTCAGCAAAAGCAAACTTTTGTAAATGACAACTCTCACATGACTGTTGCTGATTAGCCGACAAGTTTTTATCAAAAAACAGTGCCTTTCCTAATAACACTTTCTCATTGGTCATGGGATTGTTGTCAGGAACTTGTGGCTTAGGAAAGCCATCAATTATTGACCATTGATATGAGCTTTCAGTTTTATCGGCTGTAAAGCAGCCTGCAATAAAATAACTAATCGCGAGTATTAACGTGCTGCTTATAAACTTATTCAACACCAATTCCTTGAGTGATACTATCTGCTTTGGTTATGCTGAAAAGGCGAGATGCCTCACCCGAATTAGGCATATTTTTAACCGCTGATAAGTTTTTAAATAGTTGCTGACAGCTTTCATTATCCCGTTCTGATTGACAACTCGTTGTTTGTGTTAGTTCAACATTCTTTATTAACTCAGCTAAATTCAAGTTTAACGTTAATGCCTCGCCACTTCCCTTCGCAATTGCTATTTCAAACTTAAAGGTATTGGGATAACGACAAGCTTGCTCCGGTGCTCGCATAACACTGCTACCTTTGCAACCTGTTGAACCAAGGTGAAATAGCCACTGTTCGTTTACTGACGCAAGCTCAGCTCGTAAAAATTTATGTCCTGTTTGCCAAACCCAAAACATAGAAGGTAAGTTCAGAGGGCTTTCCTGGCTAACTGGACTTAAGTGATTGCTTGCAAAAGGTACTGCTAACATAAATCGCATCGAAGCTACTTTTGAAATATCGATATTATTATCAAATTCTATCAGCCAATGCCCCATATTTTCTGAGTTAACTTGAGCTTGCTGATCTCGACAGTTTGTACCTAAAAGTACGGTGCCTGCGGTTTGATAGGGATTATCAATCAGCTTTAACTGCTGCCAACCTTTACCTGAAACTTCAACTTCTATCTCACTAATAAAAAACTGCAGTTGTTCAATAAACCAAGCTTCTCCACGCTTTTTAGGATCAAAGGTTGATTGGCAGTTGAGAGTTTTATCATGCCAAATAAGATTTACAGCAACTTGTTGCTTAGACGATGGCTTAGCAAAAAAAATAAAATATGTTAAACAAGAAGATATTAAAAGAATAATAACGGCAATTTTTTTTCCTAACATACATCCCACATAATAGCCCAAAGCCAATGATTACAAAGACATTATTTTCAAAGAAGATAAATCGATAAACGCTAAAAAGCAATGATTTAAAAAGCAATTCAAATGTTGTACAGTGATATATATAACATTTTATTAACACAAGGACTATCTGATGTTCAGAATAACATGGATATTTGTCATGGTTGCGGCAATTTTTAATAGCCAAGCAGTATTTGCCCACTCAGAGCATGATAAAGCACGGTTTGTTGCCGAAAATGGGAAAGATACTGGGAAGTGTGATCAAGTATTAAGGCCTTGTAAAACTATTGCCTATGCGGTTCAACAAGCAAACAAAGGCGATAAAATACTGGTATCTTCTGGCAAATATACGATTAGTTCTAGTGAAGAATTGTTCTATTTAAAAAGTGCTTTAGTGCCTATTTATGGTGGTTATAATCGCTTTGATCATTTTCAAAGCCAAAGTCCTGACACCAACCCAACAGAACTAAAAAACATTCCACTCGACATGGCTGAACCGTTACGCCAACAAGGCTTTGTTATTATGGCGGATGGCAAATCACTATTTGCTGACAACAGTCCTGAAAGCAAAGCGTTGAAAAGCAAACTTGCCAGTTACCATATGCTAAGTGAAAAGCAATCAGGCCTAGACTGTGTAAATGGCTTAGCCGGTAGCTTTGCCTGTAATAACATAGATTTACTTGCTCATATGCCATTAAGTGAATTCTCTAGCCGCCCTAGTTCTGCAAACGATATTTGGGGCCATGTTGACCTAAATACAGGCAACGAATATGCCTTAATAGGATTATATAACGGCGTTGCGGTTGTAGATGTAACTGATCCAGAAAGCCCAGAAGAAGTTGGCACTATCCGAGGACTCGGCTCTAGTTGGCGTGATATTAAAGTGTATCAATATTTCGATGCAAATATAGGTGCCTGGCAAGCATATGCATATGCCACCATCGACAGTTCAACAGATTATGTAACAATTATAAACCTTAATCAGCTACCAAACTCTGTAAGCCTAGTTGAAAAAAACAGAGTGGTAACCAAGGCGCATAATGTCTACATCAGCAATGTTGATTACACTTTAAATACTGCATTACCGGGTTTAACACCAAGTTTGCAACTTATTGGTAGTAACAGGTTTAGCGGTGCATTCCATAGTTATTCATTAGAGACACCTGATACATTAACGGCGATATCGGACAATTATTTCGGCTCAGGATATACCCATGACGGCGCGTCCATTAATATCACTGATAGTCGAAAAGACAATCAATGTAATGCCGCTGGTGATAGCTGTACTGTATTTATTGATTTTAACGAAAAAGAAATGAAGCTATGGAACATCACCGATACTTCCAATACCACCTTACTTGGTACCGGTGAATACAATGACGTTGCCAAAAGTAATCAATATGTTCACTCTGGCTGGGGTACTGAAGATAAACAGCACATATTTTTACACGACGAATTTGACGAAAAAGATGGCGGATTAAATTCAACAGTACGTATATTTTCTATTGCAGACCTCAACAACCCTGTACAGGTTGGACAATGGACCGGGCCAACACGCGCTATTGACCATAATGGCTTTGTTCGAGGTAATCGCTATTATATGTCAAACTACGAGCGCGGCCTTACGGTATTAGATATAACTGATCCGGCAAACCCTGTTGATGTTGGCTTTTTCGATACTTATACACCGTCAGACAGTGCTGGTTTCAACGGCGCGTGGGGCACATACCCTTATTTACCATCGGGAAATATTCTAGTTAGTGACATTGGTAGTGGCTTATATATTTTAAAAGACCGCACCCAGGAATCAGCCCAAGGCAAACTAGGCTTTGCTGCTAAAGCTATCAATGCCAACCAAGGTGAAACTCTGACAATTAATGTAGAACGCAATAGTGCCAGCAACCCAAACCAAGAGGTCAGTGTTAATTACCAATTACTACCTGGCAGTGCGAAAGAAAATAGCGATTATACGCCTATTTCAGGAACATTAACTTGGCCAGCAAATGATACCTCAGACAAAACCATTAATATTGATATAGCAACCGACTCAACAGGTGAAGAATTCCAAGAAGTCTTCTTTGTCCGCCTAAGTCAACCAAGTAATACAGCAACATTAGGTAGTAATAGCTATCTAACCATTAATGTTGATGGCCGTGTTAACAGCGGCACATTAGCATTTACGGCAGCCGAAGCAACTGTCGCAGAAAATCAAGGCAACATAGATATCACCCTTGCTCGTCAAGGAAGCTCAAAGGGAGCAGTATCAGTTTCTTATCTACTTAGCTCTGGCACAGCAATTATCGGCGAAGATGTAGAATCAGCTTCAGGTGTGGTTAATTGGGCCGATGGTGATTCAGATGAAAAAAATATTAGTATTACGATAATTAATGATAGTGATGAAGAAGAAAATGAAACCTTTTCTATTGCTCTAGAGCCCGTTTCGGACAGTAATTTAGGGGCAATTACCCAATACACTGTAACTATCTCAGACGATGACAGTAATACCGCTCCAACCGTGACGTTAACTGAAAACCGAGAAGAGAATACCGGAGCTACAGTTACCGTAACAGCAACAGTGGCAGACAATGAGAATGATCCACTAACCTATCTATGGCAGCAAACCGCTGGCACCTCAGTAACATTAAACAATGCTGAGACATTATCTGCTAATTTTGTTGCACCAGCGGCAGCTGGCACTATAGAACTTTCATTTACCGCAACAGATTCTAAAGGCCTATCAAGCACAAGTACCGTCACACTTACTATTGTTGCAGCACCAGTTACAACAGTGACCACCAGTACTTCATCATCTGGAAGCGGTACATTCGGCTACCTAATACTTTTCTTAGTTTTAGGTTTAACAAGAAAGCATATTAAATAATCACCTGTATGGTTGAGCGGTTAGCTAAACACCAAATCGCTCAACTATTAAACTATCAGACTCATTTATCAGGTTTTTTAACTTTATTGTGGTGACAACAAAATAAAAAATGCTTATACTTCTCGCCGCTTTTGATTAACCTTTATGGTTATCGAGCAAAAGTAAAAAGATGGCCCCTTAGCTCAGTTGGTTAGAGCATCCGACTCATAATCGGCAGGTCCCCTGTTCAAGTCAGGGAGGGGCCACCATTTTTAAAGACTTTTCTAGTAATCATCTACTAACACATACTCGCTTGTGCTACCTCTGTGCTACTAAATACCAAAAATTGATATTTCTCGATTATCACATAAGTAATTTATTCGATAAAGAATGTTTTTTCTACGTTTGGCTTTCGTTGCCAATGATAGTAATTTTAAGTCACTGCTCACCGAACTGTTTCATGTCTATTAATGCCAAAAAACGGTCATTTGCTATTACAGCTAATGGGACAGGTTGGATTTGATTTTGTATCAGTAAAGCAGCAAACACTTAAGCATAGGTTGGCAAATTCTTTGCTGGTTTTTACTTTCCTAATAAATATCGAGGACTAATCTTCTTCAGCTATTTTATATATACTCATTAGAATATCTTAAAACTATATCTCTAGACTCAATTTTAGCAAATTCGATCCCCCACATTTCACCAATAGTCCAAATCATGTTAGCTAATAGGCTTGCAACGTAGTTTAGTATTAATCCAGTGAAAGCTAAATCCATTTCTTGACTGCCTGTACGAGCATGCACAACAGATCTAATAGAAGAAGGAGTTGAATGAACATGATTTGATAAGAGTTTGTATATCCCATTGAACTCACCTACATTCAGTCCTCTTTTTTCAGCTATTTCTACCTGAGATAATATGGATGATTTCCGACCTTTTACAATATTCCTTTTCATGTCTTTGTCTAATGAAAGACAGTATGAGTGTTCCGTCAATTTCTCTTTCAATATATCGCGCTCACTTTCAAGTTGTTCAATATCTTCAAGTGTGAATTCTAAACTTTGAAATATCTTTAGAAGTGTTACAGAGTCATGGTAGTCATAGAGTAGAAATCTAAAATCTATTTCTTCCTCACCCACCACATCGACACAATAATACCAATGTAAATTTGTTGCCTCTATCAGGTTCCTACTCAGTGAAGAGATTGAAGAAAAATCTAAATATATTTCTTCATTAGAAATCTGGCTTTCTGTAGGGAGTATCTTTAATAAAGACATACATCCTGGTACTGTTTTCGCTAGAAAATACGTTGATAATCGCCTACGCTTACAGTCAGTTATAACACCATAAAATTGTTGAGATAAATCATAAGAAATTTCAGTTAGTAAGTTAAAATCACTAATCAATTCTTCAAGATAATCCATAGAAAAGTCCTTTTAAAATGTACCTACTAAATATCAATTATTATCCTTTGAATCGCCCCCTTATATGATTCAGTTTTCACTGAATACACTCCATCACCAGGAAGACTTATAGAGACTCCTGCACCTAACATTCCATTAAGAAAGGAGTAATTACGAATAAGAGGGAATTTATAATTTTTTGAATCCCCTTTTAACTGATAATCTCCTTTTATGTATGTGCTAGGTTCTATTGGGTAATCGTCAGAAAGAGGGAGTTCCTTAAGCATCCCTTTTTGAACCAATTCTCTAAGGCTCATGTTTGAATAAAAATTTTCCATATTTGGCTCTGAATCAAGGTCATCATTAGTACAAAATATTTCTCCAGTGGTTATATTCTGAAACCTAAATTCCGCCTCTGTTAACAAATCATTTTCTTGCTGACTATTCATGAGTCTATACCAAGGGTCTCCAATCATTATACTGGCAGAATCTACGCAAATTTCTCCAACAACCTCTTGTGTCAATTCACTAACCTGAACATCTATAAAGCTTTTTTCCTTAGGGTCGTAAACTGATAATGACGGTCTATATTCCTGAGCATATTCTAAATCCTTCTTGAGCAGTTTAATTTCATTTCCTTTTAATTCAATCTCAGCTTTATGAGACTCTCCATCTTTGGCTAATCGTATAACTTCATCTTCTCTAACTTTGATTCTATCGTTAAGCATCTTTTCAATGAATTGCGGGGTTTGCTTCTCTAATTCACTAGCTCTGTCTTTCCACAACTTAATATTTTGTTCTGCAACTCCAAGCTGTTCTTTCTTTAAGTTGACCATTGACCTAAGGTTTTTAACATACGCGGCATATAATATTCCAGCAACCCCTAACGCTCCTATGTTAGCTATCAACCCAATTAATCCAGTATCCATTTATCACCTGCTAATATTACAGAATTATTCAATAAATCATTTAAACAACAATATATTAAATCAAATAGCATTACAAAATATAGGGCTCTATTAGCGTTAACTGTAGGCAACTGAGTTTTAGTCACATCAATAAAAAAATGAGCTTACTTTACGACAAACTCATTGCTCCGATTCTTCCCTTTGGCACCATTAATCATCATTCGCTCATTGATATGAAACGATCAATTTTGCAAACTGCGGACTTTAACCTACGAACGGTTAAAGTTGATTCGGATTAAATTATATATTGGAAAACTTGTGGCTAATGTCTCCAATGCACACATTGCTGAGGAAGGTATCAGTTTTTCTTCACAGTTTATGTCAGTTAAAGTCTTGCGAGTGCCGAGTCGTCCCTACTCATTTGGGTAGGGACGACTCGACAGAGTCGCTATCAGACTCCATTGCTCTTGATGTCTGATAAGAGACACCTCAAGGACAGCAGGGGTATTGCACTTATTAGCCTCTGTGATATATTAAAAACGTATACAAGCTCACTAATGTGAGTCATCAAAAAAGACAGGCGCTATTCAGCTGCCTTCAATGCGCATGACGCAATGAAATACCCGCCCTAATATCAGGGCAAAGTAATAAACCAAAACAACAGTAGTCTGCTTTATTTTCAACAGAAAATTTTCAGCTCAGCTTCCCCCGCTTTAAGGTTTTTAGCCCTTGTAACGCTTCCTTTTGGTTGCGTTGATACATGATGATTACGATCACATGAATGGCTTTTAAACTTACCGATAGGCTTCTAGTCGTTAAACCTTTTTGTTTTGTTTTATTGCTACTTTCATAAATTGGAGAGCAACTATGAGTCAACTCGGATACAACTTTCATTTACTAGTAAAAACACACAAACAAGGAAGCCAAAACACACAAGCATCAAGAATGAAGATTCTTAACCTTGTTGCGGATCAGTTACTAACATCTGGCTTTAAATTAAAAAACTCCAAAGGGTTAAAAACTAAACATATTGAACACTTAGTGCAGCGCTGGAAAGATGAAGGTCTTTCGCCATCTACATTAAAAAACAGGTTATCTATTTTACGTTGGACGGCAAAAATCATTGGCAAGCAAAACATTGTACTAAGAACCAACGATGCATATGGCATTAATCGTCGCCAACATAAACCGAAAGGAAAAGCGAAAGAACTTGATATGAGCAAGCTTCATCAAATAACAGACAGGTACATATATTTTTCATTACTGCTACAAAAAGAACTTGGCCTACGCCGTGAAGAGTCCATAAAATTTAACGTATCTTATGCAATGCGTGGAAATCTAATAAGGCTTAAGAAATCATGGACAAAAGGAGGAAAAGCGCGGGAAATTCCAGTAACTAAAGAATCACAACAAAAATTATTAACTGAGATAGCCCAATTTTGTAGGGGAAAGTCTTTAATACCTTCAGATAAAAACTACATTCAACAATTAAAGGTATATGAAAACCAAACAAATCGTGTAGGTCTAAATAAAAACCATGGTTTACGCCACATGTACGCGAGAAGTCGTTACTTGGCTATCACAGGCTGGCAGTGCCCTGCCGATGGTGGTTTACATCGTAAAGAGCTTTCAATGGAAGACAGAGAAATTGATTATCAAGCTAGAATGACTATTAGCAAGGAATTAGGGCACACTAGATTTAGTATCACTTATGCGTATTTAGGGAGTTAACAATTTGGCATGCCAAATTATTTTTGACTCCAATTAATAATTACATTTGCCAATTCATCTTCCTCACAGAAAAAATACGCTGTGGGTACTGTCAGTACCTCAGCTATTGCCTTCACTGTTTTAAAATCTGGTGTATGAACTCCTCGCTCATACTGATTCATCCGTGCAGAAGCGACAAACTGATCAATACCTGCTTGTATACCTAATTGTTTTTGAGAGAAACCTTTAGCCGTTCTAGCTTCTTTTAACCTTTTCGAGAAAGGTGAACCATCATTAATTTTCATTGGTGTGAGACATTGGCTCTTGAAAACTAAGATATTCTTAGGTTTAATGAATACTAGATACTAAGGAATACTTAGCACCCAAAGTATCCACGTAAAAATGAAAACAAATACTTAAAATACAATTAGTTAAATAAAAACAAGCTTTTAGGCACATTGCCTATTAATTAATAATTTGGCACAGAGAATTATAATACTTCGGAACAGGTGAGATTATGTTAAAAAAAGCACTAAAAATAACAGGTCATATTGCGGTAAGTATTGTAGAGGTAGTGCTTGATGATAGTTCAAATGATCATAATGATGATCAGCTCGATCAATTATCTGATGGTTTAGGTAGCTATATTGCTGATGATGAATCTTATACTGATGAAGAAATTACTGCAGCAAAATCTCGTGGTGAGTTATACGACACTTACTTATAGGCTATTAAAATTTTTTATTATTCAAGACTGACCACATTACAATGAAGATGAAATAAGTATTGATGAAAAAACGTTTAATAAAATATTTAAATAAAATTTGGCATGCCAAATTCCCCATGGCAAAGAGCACCTAGATGCTGCTAATTTAGTTAGTTGCTCTGCACCAATTAAGAAGGACCCAAGTTGTTGGGCGCGTATACGATGTACACGACTATAGTTAAAGCGCTTCCATTAAAACTCCTCGCTTCTAACGAGATTTAGTTATTGGGCATAACTTGCCAGCCTATAAGCAGCCAACCTCGGCACAGAGCAAAACAAGTATATTTACTATCCCCAAAATAATCTTTGAAAAACCCCTGTTCGATTACAGGGGTTTTATTGAGAATATTAATTTTTAATATGAATAATAGGTAAGCACAAATAAAACTAAGTAACTAGTGAGAAGTGCTAACCATGGAAAAAATATTTTATCGCTTGGAAGAGATCGCAGTACTACTGCATATAAGCAAACAAACCCTATATAACCATATAAATCACAATAAGCTTAATGATAAAAAATACCCTATTCCTCCATATATCCGCATCCACGGGAGGCTGTTATTTTCAATAAAAGAGTTTGATGCATGGCTTAATACACAGCCTAGATATCACAGCACTAGTTATTCTACGCATAGTTTGAGGGAATAGCATGCTGAAAGATTGGCATCTAGTTGAACGTATTGAGTCAACTTCTGCATACGAAGATAATTCAGTGGTCATGTACCCTAAAATTTTCACCGACCCTTTTTTACTACCATTACAATCTACAAATGTGAAAGAGAAGCTTTCCAATGGCACGTTTTCACAAGTAATTATTTACTCTCCTGACGGCTTACCTCATGGCTATTACGCTAGATTATTAATTGCTATTTTGACCACTCAAGTTAGAAAAAATACATGTAATGAATTTAGAGTAGCAAAATCAATCAGTGCACTATACAAACGATGTACTGGAAGGAGCATGGGAGGCGGGAGTCAGGCAATATTTGAATCTGTACTAGAAAAAATATTTACTTTAAGTGTTTATCAACATGAAAATATTAAAGTCAAATCTATAGAGCTCGATACCAGAAAGTCACTATTGATTACAGAACATTCATGTATTAAAAAAAATAATGGGAAAATGACTGATGTTATTTTTAAACCCTCTAGCTCTTTCAAAAAACTTGTACGGGCGGGAGGAGCCCACCCTATTGATATGAGAGCATTGCAATTTTTCAGAGCAAATAGGACAGTATTAGCACTCGACTTGTATATATATTTAACAAGAAAGGCAGTCCATCTAAAAACCTCATCAAAGCTATTAAATTGGGAGTTACTTATGTCCATTTTCCCAAATATTGCTCATTTAAGAACTTGTACATTTAAGCAAAGGATAAAATGCGCACTTATGTTAGTAAAATTAGTCTATTTGGAGTTAAATGCTGAAATTATTGACAATAAAGGCCTCTTAATAAAAAAATCTCAGCCGCACATAAAGTGGATAAATAGAAAGAGTCTATAGTTATCCACGTCAATTAAAATACTATATACGTCAGCCAAAGAACCATATTAAATAAATTATACGTCAGCCAAAAAACAAAGTACGTCACTCAAATGACATAAAAAACTGCAAACCTTTGATAGGCGGTGGTTGTAGCCTCCCCCTAGTAAGCTCATTATTATCTAATATAAACTTATTATTAATGATTAAACAATTGTGGATAACAGAAAAATAAAATGTGATGACTCACATTAGAACAATAAACTATTTCGCTTTCGCCCCCAGAGCGAAATATTAGTTAGAAATATGTATTAATATATAAGAGGAAGTTGCCCTTTCTGTATAACATAAATATGAATTCTTATCTTGTTAAAGGGTGCTATACATTCTTCGTTTCCGTTAGAAATAGATCATGAGGTTTTCTTCAAGCCCACAAAAAGTAAATTCAACATCCTACCATCTATCGTTAACTTTTTTTATATAAGCAGAGTTTCAACCATTTAGGTTTAAGCAATCCGCTCTATATTACTTTTCAAGTAGAAATATATAGGGTTTCAGCAAGTCAAGTGCACTCACAATACAAAATTTATATATTAAATCAGTTCTATATCAGTTCTATATCAGTTAATAATTGCCAGTCTATCCAAAAGCTAGTTGATGCATTCCACCTTACTTCGTCGGTCAGAAAAAATAAAAAAAAACAATATCGGAAAGTCAGCTGCACCAAAGCAACTGACCACATGGTAATACCAATATAGATATTTTGGCAAAAATACAGATTGTATTTGGTTATTAATTACTCTATAAATATACTTAAAATATAAATAACAAACTCAATTTGGTATTACCAAATGATTATAAATATATAAAAATGTGGGGAGAACACGATGAAACTTAATGCTATATGCGCAGCAATGCGCCCTAAAGTCGGGTTGCCGGTATATTGTGCGGCTTTAACAGCGCTACTATCTATATCGTCTGTGACTGCAGAAGAAGCTAACAGCAGTGCAGCTAATGACGATATCGAAATTATCGAAGTGACGGGCATGTTAGGTAGTATGAAAGCCGCTGCACTTCGTAAGCGTACAGACGGTCGTATTGTTGATGCTATTGTTGCAGAAGATATTGGTAAATTGCCTGACAACAACATAGCTGAAGCACTACAACGTATTACTGGTGTTTCAATCAATACTGACTTTGGTATTGGTGACAGTGTATCAATTCGTGGTTTACCTCAAAACCGAGTGGAATTAAATGGTCGCTCTACCATTGGTGATTCACGCGATGGAATAAGCCTACAAGATTTCCCGTCAAGTTTTTTAAAAACAGTGGAAGTGGTTAAATCTCCAACTGCAGATATGATCGAAGGCGCACTTGGTGGTACAGTAAGCATGCGTACCGTGCGCCCGTTAGAATTAGATAAAATGACAGCAGCATTTTCACTAGATGGCGAGTTCGCTGATAAAACTGAAAACTGGGCACCAATATTTAATGGCTCAATTGGTAACAATTGGGACTTAGGTGATGCGGGCTCTTTCGGTGCAATCGCCATGCTTTCATATCAAGACCGCGAAATTCGCCAAGACCAGTTCATGAGCCGTGTTTTAGCACAAGATATTGATATTAACGGTATGACAGCAAATACCGAAAGCGGAAACTTTATTGTTAGAGATCAGCACACAGTTGAGCAGTACCTTGAAAAGCGTGAACGTACGGCACTCAACCTTTCACTACAATGGGCTCCTGCATCAGGCAACGGCATGGTATACCTTGACTTAAGCGGTACGAAACGTGCTGGCGAGCAAATGGGTAACTCTATTTTAGGTGTTGTTGGCTCGCTTCAAACAAACACTGGTACAACACAAGACAGCAATGGCCAAATTAATAACTACACCTTGACCAACGACTTCGCTATTCCTAAAGCCTACAGTGACTTTCGCGATACAGACTCGTTTTCTCACGCATTAGGTGGCGAGTACAACCTTAGTGATAAAATAAAAATTTCAGGTGAAGTTGCCTATGCCTCTTCAGAAAGCACAAGACCTGATTCTGAATTTACGCTACGTCCAATTGAAAAAGCGCCTTGGTTAGTTGACGGTTCATTAGTCACTCACGTATATGACGGTGTTTTTTCACAATCTGGCGATAAACTTCCGAGTATTATACATTCAGATCCAAACGCATATACTGCCGCTGAAAATTTAGCATTACGTACTTTCAAAAGTGAATTAAAAAACACTGATAATGAAGAAACAGCCGTTCGATTTGATGTCGTGATGGATGAACCATTTGAAGATCTTGAGTGGTTAAGCTCAATAAAAACGGGTATTCGTGCGACAAATCGACAATATGAATATGTAGAGTACAAAGAAGAAATTAAAGACATTTATAAAAATGCATTTAATGACGTCGATGGCTCAAGTGCAGCGTTATGGATTGATGATTACAACAATGCGTTTCCTGGCAGTTTTACTACCCTTCACCATCAAAACTCATTCGATCAAATAGGGCATTCTGGCCAAAATGATTTACTATCATTTGCAACCTACAATGGCTTACAAAACCCAGCAGCGGCATATAGCCAACTTCAGCAACTACTTGCTGGTACTAACCTAGCAACAACAGGTAGCTTGCGTGATAACCAAGATCATAACGACGGTGCTTACCGTGATATCACAGAAGACACAACAGCCATTTACCTTTCGGCTTACTTAGACTTCAATGACCTTACTGCGATTATTGGTGGTCGTTATATTAAAACAGACCTTGAGTCGAGCGTTATTCGTGACGGTGAAAAAGTAAAAGGAACAAATGATTACAACGACTTTTTACCAAGCTTAAATGTAACGTATTCATTAACGGACGAAACCTTGGTTCGTTTCGCGGCGGCCAAAGTTATGCGTCGTGCCGATTTTAATGAATTAAGCCCTGCTTTTGACGTAAACAATGACACAACCAAAGCGACACAAGGTGCGATAGACCTAGACCCTTACCGCGCTACACAGTATGACTTATCACTAGAACATTACTTTGGTGAAGGTAATATGGTGTCATTTGCTATATTTTACAAAGACGTTGAATCTTTCTTAAGCACTGAATCAACCTGTGTTGCCAACTCATCTACTGCAGGTCAAAACGTAACAGAATGGTACAGCGTATGTCAGCTTGACACTGCAGGCGTTGATAATCCTAACCTAGTTTATTCAAGCACGACTGACTTTTCAGACGCTGATGGTTTTGCTCTTGTTGAAGGATTACGTGACGCAGGCTTAACCGGTATTGATACTCAAAAAGATACTAACGGTGAAAATGGTAAAGTTAAAGGTTTTGAAATTGGCTACCAACAGCACTTTGACTTTTTGCCTGGCGCTTGGTCTGGTTTAGGTGTGAACGTAAACTATACTTACGCAGACAGTGAGCAACCAAATGGTAACCCACTATTAGATATCTCTGAGAACACTTACAACATACAAGCGTTCTGGGAATATTCAGACTATTCAGTTCGTCTTGCATACAACTACCGTGATCAGTTCTTAGATTCTGAAAGTGAAAAGCGTGTTATCGGTATTAACTCAGCGGGCTCTGTTGGTGATGATGATGCGGTTTACGGTAATAACTACCGTGATGACCGAGGTCAATTAGACTTCTCAGCAAGCTGGAATGTAAATGAGAACTTCACAATCGTAGCAAACGGCACTAACTTAACAGGAGAGCCTTCAGTGTTCTTGTCTGAATTAGGTAGCCCTTGGAAATATACAGAGGCAGACCGTCGTTACTCAATTGGCGTAAGAGCTAAATTCTAATTAAGCATTAGCTAAGTTAGATTAATAATAAAGAGCCTACTATTAAGTAGGCTCTTTTAATTTCACCATACGTAACCTGCACAGCCCGCGTTAACATTCTAGTTCCACGAGAAATTATTCTCATCAACATCAAATATAAATTGCCAACGTTCACTCTAAGCTTATATTTACTGTCGCTTTATTAATAATCCCACAATCACTGCCACACTTTTCAATGCATAACTTTCATACAAAGCCTAATCAAAAATTATGTACATCCCTATTACTCATCATAAGCATTTAAACAACATTCAAATGAATAACTAAAAAGAAAGAATGCGCAATTTCATCAAGGTTTACTAATGTTTAACACACACAAACTAGGTAGCTAACGCAGCAAGCCATAGCGTTATGTGTGGCATTTTAGTTGCTATTGGAGCGAATACTAAGCTCATATCAATGATGCTATATAAACGTTGATAAAGCATGGATCCGTAAATGAATTGAAGAGCTACTAATAGCCAGATAGAAAAACATAGAAACAAAAAAGTTATGAGTTGAAAAAGTATAAATGGCTAGTAAAAATATTGAGTTAATAAGTGGGAGCAATATATTGGAGGAAGAGAAGTAACTTCAAACATAATTAATAAAGCCAGTAACAAAGTCAGTAACAAAGTCATATAATTACTGGCTTATAAGCTACGCACTGATGTTAACTACTGCGGTTAATGCAATTAAGGTCAGCGAAAGTTTGCGATAAACGCGCCACCATGCCTTTTTCTGCTTCTCTTAACCATGCACGCGGGTCGTAATACTTTTTGTTGGGCTTATCGCTACCGTCTGGGTTGCCGATTTGTGATTTTAAATACGCACTGTGGCTTGCGTAATAGTTTTTCACACCTGCCCACGTTGCCCATTGTGTGTCTGTGTCGATATTCATTTTTACTACACCGTAACTTATGGCTTCTTTAATATCACCTAAGTCTGAGCCTGAGCCACCATGAAACACGAAATCTAGTGGCTGGTGTGCCAAGGTAAATTTTTTCGACACATACGCTTGTGAATGTTTTAAGATCATCGGCGTTAGTGCTACGTTTCCAGGTTTATAAACGCCATGAACGTTGCCAAACGATGCGGCAATGGTAAATTGGTGGCTAATTGCACTCAACTGCTGATAAGCATAAGCAACGTCCTCTGGCTGGGTATAAAGCGCAGAATTGTCTAAGTCACTATTATCAACACCATCTTCTTCACCGCCAGTACAACCTAGTTCAATTTCAAGTGTCATTCCTAACGGTTTCATACGCGCTAAGTATTCAGCACAAATTGCAATATTATCCGCTAGTGACTCTGCTGATAAATCAATCATGTGTGAGCTAAATAAAGGTTTACCTGTTTTCTCAAAATACGCCTCAGAGGCTGCTAGCAAACCATCAACCCAAGGAAGCAAGTTACGAGCAGCATGGTCGGTATGCAACATTACGGAAACACCGTAAAATTCTGCCATTTGATGCACATACATCGCCGCCGCAATTGCCCCTTGAATTGACGCTTGATGCTCATCAAGGCTAATACCTTTACCAACAAAAAAACTTGCTCCACCATGAGATAACTGAATAATAACTGGTGAATTAGCTTTAGCAGCTGCCTCTAAACAGGCATTAATCGAAGACGTGCTGATCACATTTACGGCTGGCAAAGCGTATTGCGCGTCTTTTGCTTTTGCAAATGCTTGTTGTACCTGTAGGCCAGTTAAAACCCCTGCACTAAGCTCCATACTAATGCCCTACTTATTGGCTGTAATGCAAGCGTCAGTAATAGCTTGCCAGTTATTATCGGCTAGCCACTCTTTTTGCACCACCCAAGTACCACCAACAGCAAATACATTATTTAGTGAAAAGTAATCCGCTTTATTTTCCGCGGTCACGCCACCCGTTGGGCAAAACTTAATATCTTGAAATATTGAGCTAATTGCCGCGAGAAATTTTGCGCCGCCCGATAAAGCCGCGGGAAATAGCTTAAGTTCCTGATAGCCAAATTCACGTGCTAGTAATATTTCACCAGTATTTGACACACCTGGTAATACCGGTACTCCGCACGTAGACAAATGCTCAAGTAACTTTTCAGAAACTGCAGGAGTAATAATAAAGTCAGCGCCTGCTGCAAGTGCTTGCTTTAAAATATCGGCGTTGGTCACAGTGCCGGCACCAACAATTAAGTCTGGAAACTCTGTTTTAATTGCACTTAACGTTGCTAACGAAGATTCGGTTCTAAGTACGACTTCTACTAGCGTTAAACCAGCTTCACGCATTGCTTTAGCAATTGCCACACCTTGAGTTGGAGAATTAGCCTGAATGATAGGCAGAAGAGTTTGGTTTCCCATTAAAGCGGAAAAGGAAGTCATGAAGTTAACCTTTTGAAAATAAATTAATTAAAGCGTGCTGAAAATGCAGTCGGATCGACAATTGCACCAGGGTGTTGAATAACAAATCCTGCAACTTGATTAGCAAATTCAACAGAGTCGGTAATAGATTTACCCGACAATCGCGCACTGATATAGCCGCCATTGAATGAGTCACCTGCCGATGTGGTATCAACCACTTTTGCTACTGGCGTAACATCAACAATTTCTTGGCCGGCAGCAGAGATACAGTAAACATTTTTGTCACCATTTTTTATCACTAACTCTTGGTAGTCGTACTGAGCAAAAAACGTAATAATTGCCTCAACGTCATCCACTGCAAATATTGCGGCAAAGTCATCAACGCCGGGCAGTAATATATCTGCGGCTTGAAAAGCTAAACGAAACTGTTTACGAGCTTCATCTTCGCTTGTCCAAAGTTTTGGACGGTAATTGAGGTCAAAAACAATGGTTATGCCAGCATCTTTTAGCTGATTTACAAAGTGCCAAAATTTATCACGGTCGTCTGGCTTTACAACGCCAAGAGAAATACCACTGAAAAAGAAAACATCGCCAGCGTTAAACTGTTGGATAGTGTCGTCATTTATAAAGTTCATTACACTTCTAGCGGCTGAGTTTTCCCGCCAATACGTGAAACTTCGCTCACCTTCGTCATCAAGCTGAATAGAATATAAGCCGGGTATTTTGTCATCTGATTGAAAAACGAAATCAGTTCCTATATTTTCTTTCTCAAAATATTGGATCATATCAAGACTAAACTCATCCTGACCTACGGCCGTAACTAAATGCACTTTCGCCTGAGAAAAAGTGCGTTTTAAGTAAACCGCCGTGTTGAAAACATCACCAGCGAACGATTGTTTCATGGTGTTAGCCAACGGACTTCTTACCGTTGTCATTAACTCAACCATACATTCGCCGAACAAGAAAATGTTCTTCATTTACATAACCTTATGTATATCATTGAAATTTTATCGATAACAATATCGAGTTACTTAACGCTTTTTAACGGTTCAATTTTCGGAATAAGTACCCATACAGCTAACATTGCAATAACCGCTAAAGAGGCACCAATAACAAACGCTGGCGTGTAATTACCGTCAGCCGTAAGAATAGGCACCAAAGCAGTTAAACCTAATGCTCCAAGCTTTGCTGCCATTCCAGAAAATCCCGATAATCGACCCACGGCTTTTTTACCGAACAAATCACTTGGTAATGTTTGCACGTTACCGATTGCAGTTTGAAAGCCAAAAAGAATAACCGCCATAATCATAACTGCGGTTGTTGGTCCACCTGGGTTTGCCATTGCCAATAATGCTGGCAACATAATTATACAACCTAAGGTGATCGTTAATTTACGTGTTTTATCGGTATTCCAGCCCGCTTTAATGCGGTTTTGTGCAAGAAGGCCACCAAACCAAGCACCAAACATAGCACCAACATAAGGTACCCAACCGTAAATACCAATCGACTTAACATCCATGGCATACACTTCATTTAGGTAAATTGGGATCCAGAAAACAAATAACCACCAAATTGGGTCAATGGCAGCAGAAGCAATAATGACGCCCCAGCTTTGCTTTCGAGAGAGTAACTCTTTCGTTGACGGGTTATATTCGTCTTCTTCACAAACGACACCAGTTTCAAGGTTTTTTTGGCCAGTTAAAATATATTCACGTTCTTCGTCTGTGATCCACGGGTGTGATTTCGGCGGCGCTTTAACTAAAATAATCCAAGGAATTAGCCATAACAGACCAACTAAACCAATGACAATAAAAACCATTTTCCAGCTGAAAAACACCGTTAAATAAGCAATCAATGGGATAGCAACAATACCGCCAATGGCGGCACCAGAATTAAAGATACCTTGAGCTAAAGCACGTTCTTTCGTTGGAAACCAATCGGCATTACTTTTAGCTGCGCCGGGCCAGTTACCCGCCTCTGACACACCTAAAATAGCGCGGAAAATACTAAAACTAAGAGCGCCTTGCGCAAAAGCATGAGCAGCTGTTGCAAGTGACCAAACACCAATGGACAGAACAAAACCGAGGCGAGTGCCTATCCAGTCAAATATTTTACCGAATATTGCCTGACCAAAAGCGTATGACAAAATGAACACAATCGAAATATTGGCATATATTTGCTTACGCTCTAACGCGGTTTCATCAGGGAATAATTCTTCAACAATATCAGGCCAAAGTACACTAAGTGCAGAGCGATCGATGTAGTTGATCACCGTAGCGAGCGCGATTAAGGCAATAACCCACCAACGTAATCCTTGCAATTTCATGATTCGTCCTCTAAAAAGTCTTCGCGTGCAGGGCTAAAAGTATCAATTAAAATTCCGCCTGTTGGGCAAGTAGCACCGTGATCAGCATGGGGAGGAATAAAACAACTATCACCCGGTTTTAAAATTTTAGTCACACCCGCTATATTGAAATGAAATTCCCCTTCAACCACATAGGTTACTTGAGAATGTCTATGTGCATGGTTATATCCTATAGCGCCTTTTTCAAACCAAATTTTTACGGCCATAAGTTCATGGTTGTATCCCAACATTTGGCGTTTTAAACCTCCACCAATGTCTTCTATTTCTGTTTCGTGAGCAAATGAAAAGTGGGCACTTTGACTCATAATTGTTCCTCGCCTTACTGCTAATTATTAATTTGAATTAAGGTAAATCGACCATCAAATTGATAATCGTTATTGTTATAGGTAAATGAAGCTTCACCGTTGTTGTTAGTATTGATAGCGAATAAGTAGCGACTACCATTGTTTACGCCTAACTCGACAATGTCGATTGTCTTATCACGCTTATAATTAAGATGCGCTACTGCTGACTGTGCCGAAAGCGTGTACTCTTTCGACGGGTTGTATTCGCCGTGTGGCTCTAACACGCTAACGAATGTATGCTTTTTAACACCTTGTTTTCGATAAATAAAAGCGGATTCATTACGTAAATTAAAATTAGGATCGTTAGCACCAATACGGGTAAATAATACTTGTGTTTGGCCATCCACAATTGATGTTTGACTGTAAAAACGGCCATTATCATTTAACCAAGTCACTTGCGCTAAACCTTGCTCAGGTGTCGACTTTGCCATTAACCAAAGATGCTGGTAGCCGCTCGAATTGCCTAACGCTGACAACTGTTTGGTAAAAGCGCTACGTTCAAAATTACTTTCAATTAACTGTCCTTGATAGTGCAACGGTAAATCATATTGATGTGAGTTTTCACTTGCTACTGAGAATACATCAAATACCAAAGGCTTGTCCGTATTTGGTAAGGTCACCAATGCCATGGTTCTTAATAATTCAACATCACTATAAGCTGTTGATATTTTGGCTGATGACACCGAGCCTTGCGCGTTAGTGTCGAAAAATAGCAATTCTGGATGGTGTTTGTTACCGACTTTAGTATTGGCATTAAAGTGGCTTTTCTCGTCAACAACCACAGTGTTATGCGCAATCGTTTGCTTTGCGTAAGATTTATTTTCCGGTAAGTAACGCCCGCCATATTTGGCTTCCACATTCAAAAAGCGAGCAGCACCATAGTCTGAAACAATTTCTTCACCATTATCAAAAAACTGCCATGCTAACTTGTCAAAATGTCCATGGCCTAAGCCTTGAGCCGCAGGTTTAAACACTAACGCTTGCTCACCTTGAGCTTGTTGTCGCATCACAACAAGTGCACCGTCTTTACCTGTTGCGCCGTCACCAAAAGCAACTGACGGGTACTGGTATGGCGTAGCTAAGCCAGCATCTAACGCCTGTGCAACTTTAAGGCCGTCACCCGTTAAAATAATGGTTTGCTGTTTGTTGGCAATATCTAACAAGCCAGAATCTTGTGTTAAGCCATAGGCCACGGTAATTCCGTGCACTAGCTCAATGGTGTCGATTCCCTTTGATTTAATCGCATCATTAATGCCAAAAAACAATCCGTTATAGCTTAACTCAACCGTTGTTTTAATTGCCTTAACAATAATGTTATCGCGATATTGGAATATTTTTCGTTCCGGCTCGTTGGTTTCAATCGCTTTTGCAAAGGTAACAAATGGCATTAATGCATAACGTTGATAATATGGCCCTTCGTTGTAATAACCTTGAGGCGAAAATAATTCATCTAACTGGCGTAAAAAGCCACCTTCACCCGACTTATTTAAATCATAAAGTGCTTTTTTAACCCACTCAGGCTCATTTAATACGTACCCTGCCATGCCAACACCTGCAGTCGCCCACGTACCATGGTTATGTACTTTATTGAAAGTTGTTGGTTGCCCTTCCGATAAAAATATCGCAACTGGCCTTAGCAAGTTTTCTTCAATTTCATGTTTTTGTACATCAGTTAAGGCATCAAAAACTAAGTCATATGCCTGAATAGTATGCACCAGCCAAACCGCTTCATTAAGGCTTTGCCAAAAGAATTTACCTGGGTTTTGTGACTTTGTTTTATGCTTTGGGTGTAAGCCAATAGTTGGGTATAGCTTTGCGTATTCAAGTAACATGTTACGTACAAAGTTTGCGTACTTTTTGTCCTGGCTTAACTGGTAAATAAGACCAGTGCTGTACATCAGCTGGTAATTTTTTTTATGACGTTCGTGAGTGTACCCACCACCACCATCGGCAGGTACAGGTACGTCTATTTCAAGTAGCATTTGCTTATCAATACGACTTTTTAATTGCTGATAAGCCTTGGCATAGCTGCCAGTGCCCTGTGCGGCAGCTTGCATTTTAGCTATGTCTTGGTGACTAACCACTAAATTAGGGCTTTGTCGGGTCTGTGCTTGTACTGAAAAATGCATGAATAGCAGCACAAATATACTATGAATAGTGATAAGTTTTTTAAGAAAGGTTTTACTCGCTAATAACATGAATAACCTACCTAATCGCTGCATTATTGTTGATAACATTATTTTCAAGTGTTGCGGTGTGTTCACCTCTAACACGCAACTCAACAACCGATGGCGCTTTATTGAGTGTATTATCAGTAATCGATGTTTTTGGCTCGCCAACGGTATGTTCAACTATCATTGGCGCACTTTTTTTCACTGTATTGTTATTAATATTAGTTACTTGCACACCATGCAATAAAACACTAGCTGCCGACTTGTTGCGCTTGCCTAAGCCTAAATCGTTAACCTTGTTGTGAGTCATTAAAAGGTGTGGACCAAAAGTGCTTTCGTCTGATCCTCCGCGATACAATTTAACCAAAGCACCATCAACCTGTGAAAATTCATTATTGGTTAATGTGACGTATTCAGCGTTATAAATTCCTAAGTCTTCAATTTCTTTATCAAGGCGTAAAATATCGCCAGTAATATTTGAGAATACATTGTTTTTAAGGGTAATTTCATTTGCAAATGCGCCTTTACCTGATTCAAAAACATGGAAAGAGTGATTAATATTTAAGTTTTCAATAATCGAATTTTCAATAACAAGGCGGTAGTTAGCACTCATGCCCCATTTTTTGGTTCTTACCAAAGTGTTGCCTGAATAGTCAGGACTGTTTTTACCGCTAATACGTAAACCATTAAGCGTTAAACTGCCACCGTCAACAATTTCAAAAAATGTACCTCGTTCAAAACTTAAACTGGTTTGCTGACTGTTTTTTGATGAAATTGTAATTGTTTTATCAATAATGATGACTTTTCGTGCATCATATTGGCCATTTTCCAACATCAAAACATCACCGCTTTCTGCTGCTTTTACTGCATCAAATAAGGCATCTTCTTGTGCTTTAACTTGTGTTGTTTTACCACTAGCAAAGGGTGTTTCCGCAACTGGCTTAGGGTACCAACTAGGGCCTGTTTGTTCTTTCTTAATTGGCGATAATGAATCGCTCACTCCTAAGGTAGCGTTGGTTGGATACAACAAACCATTATCAGCTCGCTTTAGGGTAATTTCCTGCTGCTTAATGCCTTGGCTCAACACCACCAGTGGCTTAGTATTAGCAATATTATTTGAAAACTTAACGCCTGTTATGTCATCAAATAGGGTAAAAGGTTGTTGCTGGTTTTCATTGAAAATAAGGTTGTTTTTTACCGCTGAATTAATTGGAACAGCTGAACGCTCAGCGTCGCTGCCTGCAGCTAATTGAATATTGTCAACATTAATCAAGGTGTTACCAGAAATAAGCGCATTGTCGACTTGGTGGTAACGATTAATTGGCGAGTTTGGCACACCGTTCATCACGGTTAAACCACTACCAAATCGGTAGCCTGTTAAGCCTTCTAAATAATTATTACGAACGGTTTGGTTTTTATTAATAACTCGAATACCGCCGGTATGGTCAACGCCATTACCAAAGAAGATGTTGTCTTCAATAACATTGCCATTACCGTGGCGCAGCGTTAACGTACCTCGCGATTCGAAGAAAACGTTACCGCGTAATTGATTTTTACCTGATTTAACCGAAACAATTTCAACTTCACCATTACATTGGTCAAAGTAGTTATTTTCAACAACGGTGAATGAGTCACTTAACGAGTGATGACTTGTGCCAATACGCAGCGTTTCACCACCGTTTGAGCCAAAAATTGGGCGCGGGCCAAAGTAATTATGATCAATACGGTGATGATTCTGTTGGCTGTTTTGACTATTTAAACGTACAGCTAAGGTAACACCTTTATTGCGTTTTCCTGCTAAATAGTTGTGGTCAAAGCGGTTATATTGACCATATAAACCTACCCAATAGTCACCTTCTCGCTTATCAGGGTTTGAGTAGTCTTCAATCACGGTTTCAGTAACGCGAGAATGGTATGCAAATTCATTTTTGTTGCGACGAAAAGAAATAACTTCGCTACTTGGCGTATAGCCATTTTTAAACATTAAGCCTGAAACAACTAAGTGCTTACCCGCCAAACGCAGGTTAGATTGACCAGATAAAATCACCTGCCCTTTAGTTTCTGCCGTTAATGTGATCGGTGCTTTTTTTGTACCTTGGCCGGTAAACAAAATTTCAAAATTTTGCCAGGTGCCGTTTGCTAATTTAATTGTATCGCCGGCGTTAAGCTGTTTAACTCTCTTTTTAAATGCTTTAGGCGTGTCAACTAAATACTCTTTAGCGTAAAGATCCGTGGCAATTACCAAGGTAAAAAACATAACGACTAATTGTTTTATTTGCATACCGTAAACCATTTTATTCTCATTATTTTAATTTAAAAAATTAAGGCTTTCACAACTCCATGTAAGAGAAAGCCCTAATTGCATGCACTTCAAGCGCAGTAGTTAACTTTTAAATCAGCGAGCGGCTATAAAAGTTAACTTGTGTACTTACCTTGGCAAATTATTTTTCCAATTTAAGAAAATAATCAAATATTTCAGGTACATTGCCACTACCCATGCCAGCATCAAATGCCGCTTGTAAGTTAGCAGACGAGCCTTCAGCAATTTTCGATTGTGTACCTAAGTCTTCCACCATTTGTATAAAGTAACCTAAGTCTTTATTTGCATTTGCGATTGAGAAGCCAAGATCACTCACACCGTCAACGGCATAGTTTTTACAAAATTGCATAAATGGTGAGTTAGATGGGCCTGTCGACATAATGTCAAATAATTGCTGGCGATCAACGCCAGCACGGTCAGCTACAGCAAAGGCTTGCGACATTGCACAAACGGTTGTCATTCCCATGAAGTTATTAACAAGCTTGGTTGTATGGCCGGCACCTAATGCGCCTAAATGAAATACATTTTCGCCTTGTTCTTCTAATACCGCTTTAACTTTATTAAAGGTATCAATATCGCCAGCAGCCATAATGTTAAGCAAACCGTCTTTTGCGTGAGCAGGAGTTCGACCCAATGGTGCGTCGATCATGCCAGCACCTTTGGCCGCTAAATCAGCACCTATTTTTTTCGTTGAAGCTGGGATAGATGTGCCAAAGTCAACTAATACTGAACCTTCCTTAATACCTGCTAAAATTCCGTCTTCTGCATAAACTAAACTTTCAACCACGTTCGATGTAGTTAAACATAGCATGACAATATCATTATTTGCTGCTAACTCTTTTGCTGAAGTGGTTGTTTCTGCGCCACGTGCTACACATACTGAAACTGCATCTTTGTTAAGATCCATTACCGTTACTTGGTAACCTCGCTTTTGCAAGTTTTCGACCATGTTGCCGCCCATAAGGCCAAGTCCGATAAAACCAATCGTTGGTTTTGACATAAATTACTCCTAAAAATATTAGCTAGTGCTTATCTGATGTTGCATAACAATGAGCTATTTACATACTTCACTGTTATTTCATATCGCTGTTAAATATTTGAAATCTATCTAAACTTGGTAATTTAAAAGACTTCATGGTTTACTTTTATTGTCAGTAACTTTTGCTACTGACAAAAATTCATTGCTTGTTAGAATTTCGCTTTAATACCAAACTCCCATTTCGTGCCTGAACGTGAATAATCTGCAATAGTGGTGTCGTTACCACGGGTATAAACTTGTGGCTCGTTAGTTAGGTTAAGGCCTTTAACAAAAACACTGACATTTGAATTAACCTTGTATTTAGCCGACATATTTAAATAAAGCGCATCTTGAACATAACGATGTGAGCGGTCTGGAAATGGTAAGCTGTTCGGCTGTAAATATTTAGAGCGGTACTTCCACAGCAAACGTACTGAACTTTTATCGCCTTCCCAATATACTGACGCTGAGGCCACATTTCTTGAAAAGCCAAATAAGTTAGCATTGGCAACAATGCCTGGGCTCGCAGGTTCATCGGTTACGAAGTTAGAATCCGCATAGTTCCAAGCTACTTTTGCACCTAAACCATTGAACGGCTCAGGTAATTCAACAAAGTGCTTTTGTGCGGTGATTTCAACACCCTTAATAATTGAATTATCATTAGAGGTTTGTTTAACCAAG
Source organism: Colwellia sp. SU-HH01172 (assembly GCF_057553355.1). NCBI lineage: Bacteria > Pseudomonadati > Pseudomonadota > Gammaproteobacteria > Alteromonadales > Colwelliaceae > Colwellia > Colwellia sp. SU-HH01172. The sequence continues at coordinate 214,590 of NZ_BAAJMB010000009.1, forward strand.
TGGCTAACGTCGGCATATGTGGTGTCTACACCATCTAGATTAACAGTAATATCACGCTGCTCAGTAAGCGTTTCATAGCCACCTGTGAACGACTTATGATAAAGCGCCAAGGTAACCGCGGCGTCTTCAGATGGGTAATACTCGAAAGATAAATCATAGTTATCTGCTGTGTATGGCGCTAAATGATTACCGTTTGCTTCACCACCGCGAATAACTTCTGAATAATCAGTATTGGTTGCAGGGTCGCATATGGTGTCATCTTCATTTTCACAAGTTTCGTAACTTACACCTGCTGACATGGCATTTAATTGAAAGCGCGACATTGAACGATAGGCTGCCGTTCGTACATAAAATTCGTCGGTAACATGAAAGGTTAAGTTTAAGCTAGGTAATACTTCCGTATAGTCAGATTCTAGGTAAACACGCTCAATTTCACCTGTAGGGTTAATTTCGGCGCTATATGTTCCGGTTTCTTCGTCGGTAGTAATATAAACTTTATCACCCCAACCTTTAGATTCTGTTTCTGTTTTTACAACACGTACACCAACATTACCGTAAACAGGAATGCCCGCAACTTCGGTGTCAATGTTAGCCATCACGTAAGCTGCAGTAATGGTTTCGGTTACGTCTCGGTCTCCACCATCACGACCGTCTTCACGCTCACCAATGTCATAGAAACCTGTACCCGATGCCCCAGGCAACTGACCCAAAACTTGCCCAATAAAACACTTGTGATCGTAAGTTGCGTAACGTGTAGCGTCGCCACCACTGCCAGGCTCTTCAGTAAATTGAACGTTATTTGAATGACCATTTTGACAGTTATCAATAATGCCATTAATTAAATCAGAATTGGCACCTGGGTTTAACTCATCCCAGTTATTATCTTCGTTATCACTGGAACCATTGCGTTGTGATCCATCAGCAATCACTAAAGAAACGTCATTGGTAACATAATCAAGCAAATGTTCTTTTGAATAACGAACTCCCGCTTTAATACTTGAAAAGTAATCGTTATCTAATTGATATTCGCCATTAAAATTAATAGCCAAAATATCATCGTTACGTTCTTCATGCGTGCGGCGATACTCTACATAGGCATGGTCGTCATTAACAAAATTTTGCATATCACTGGCGTCAAATGCTTGCCAAGAAGAAAAACCTTCATCGCCTGGGCCTAAGCGATTATCATCCAACCACGTTAACGTTGGTACATTACGGCCGCGAAAGTCGAGTGCATAATTGTAACGTTCCGTTGAGCGAAATTTAGTACGATGGCGCAAACGATAGCGGTATGACTCTGAATAAGATAAATCAATATCAAGTGATAAGTCATCAGTTACATCATATTCAATTTCAATACCGCCACCACGATATTCATCAAGCTGACTTCTGTGCTCACCTTGCAAAGTAGGACGTGCTTCACCGGTTGCGTAAAGTAACGTATGATCATCAGAAATAATATGGTCAGCTAAGTCATCGCGACGCGAGTCTAGCGCTAATTCCATACGCTTTTCGGTGTATTCTAAATCTGAATATTCATAATCGAAGTTAACTTCTAAATCATCTCTCGGTACCCACTGGAAGGTAAACACAGCACCGGTTCGAATATCTTCATCTTCACCCGTTCGCCAATACGCATCATTAGGTACGTAAAAAATGCTGCTTTGGTCAAAGTCGGCTAAATCGGTATCTATACCTAGTTCGGGTTCACGGCCTACTCGACCCGCACTAACACCCTGCTGCCCCGTAGCACAATTACTACCGCCAATTAAGTTTGAGCCGTCTGCCGCTCGTAAAGCACATACAGCCATTTGAGAACTGCCACCGTAATTTTCTTCCGGGTTTGCAGAATCAGAATGCGTAATACCGAAGGTAAAACCAAAGTCGCCTAAATCATCACTTTCCCACTGCTGAACAGTTGAAACAACAAACTTATTACCCCAAGGCGAAACATCGCCATCAACATCATCATAATATGAATTGTAAATACCTGTTGCTTCTACAGTCGTTTGGGCTTTACCGTAATCAACCGCTCTTAACGAGTTAACATCAATAGTGCCTGACGTACCACCTTCTACTAAATCGGCTTGTTGTGATTTATAAATAACAACTTTATCAACGAGCTCTGAGGGGAATTTTTTAAAGTTTACCGCTCGTCCAGGCCCTGCATTGGTAATAGTGCGACCATTAAACGTTGAATAGCCCCAATATGATCCTAAACCACGAATAGATATTTCGTTCTGGCTACCTTTAAGGCGATGACCAGAAGCACCGGAAATATTTTCAATAACATCAGACAATGATAAACCTGGCAAGTCACCAAAATCAGCTGCCGCCACCGCATCAACAATCGCAGTATTGTTCTTTTTTTCATTCAATGAACGCGTCATTGTACGACGCATACTACCGCTGACTTCGATAACTTCGATGTCTGCATCAGCTGTTTTCTTTTCACTCTCTTCTTCTGCTGCGGCAGGGAATGCGAGTAAAGAAAGAATTGTTGACGCACACAAGAATTTTCTAGGGTAGCTGGCCTGCTTGCGCAAAACGCAGCTAATTTGATTTAGTTTATTGATAGTAGCCATTGATATTTCCGATTAATTATAGTTTTTTTATATTCAACGTACCTTATTCAAGCAATATAAAAAACAATTGTCAACCACTTTGGTAAAACAATAAATGTAATTATTCAAAAATAACATTACCAATAACAAACCAAAAAACTAACCAAATAGATATTACCTTAATAACAAAAATTCTCTGTAATGATGCTATATTTACCTTACGCCAAGGCTATGGCTTAAAGGCTTCGCGCTCTATTTGTAGTAAATAAACGAATAAGCAAAATGCGCTTTTAACAGTCACCGAAATTGATAACCAATAATACTTTTTGGTTGACCAACAGGTACGGCGTGGTGTAAAAACCTGTATAACACCTTAGATAAAGAGCTAACTATTGTGTAATAAACACCCGTTTTTAGCAGTAAAAATACGACCTATGATGCAGCTAAAGCGGCGTATAAAAGCAATCGTTCCATATTCTTTACCAATCAACTATTGGGAAAAACATGCAAATTAGAAAAGTTTTATTATCATGCGCGGCTTTGTTTAGCTTAGCTAGTTGCGGCGGAAGCTCGTCAAGCACAGCACCAACAATACCAAGTCAGGATGACTCCCAAGTAATAGCCCCTGTTGTTGAAGATATTTCATGCAGTGTTAACTATCCTTTAACTATTTCATCGATCGTTACCGAAAATGACAATACCAACATAGCCATGTTATTTAACGGTGTTAAATTGAATGCCTCAAATTGGCAAGCCCCAAGCTTAAACACCAATATCATTATAGAACTTGCCAACCCTGCGCTAATACAGGCGCTCGTCATTACTTGGAGTAACTTGGAGTATGTTCATTTATTCAAAGTATATTCTTCAAAAGATAAAGAAACTTGGCAGTTAGTAGATACACCAAGCCAAAGTAGTGAGAACAGCTTGATCCCCGATTTAATTGACCTTACAGCGTCAGGAGCTTCGACTGCGCTCTATATAAAATTAGAGCTAAGTGGCAATGAAGTGTCAGAGCCAAGTAACATTTTAGAACTAGAAGTATTTGGCTGCGAACAAGACATTACTCATAACATTGAATTAATCGACTGGTATTTAAGCGTACCTACCGACGAAGACAACAATGATAAATCAGACAGTATTAAAGAAGACGACTTAGCTGATGGTTATTTTGACGCTCGATTTTTTGCTTTATCACAAGACGGCGGCTTAACCTTTAGCACCTCAGTTTCTGGATATAAAACATCAACTAACACTAAGTATGTGCGCTCTGAATTAAGAGAAATGCTACGCCGCGGGAATACTAGCTACAAAACGCAGGGCGTGAATAAAAACAATTGGGTATTTTCTACTGCGCCACAAACAGACCTTAACAATGCCGGCGGCATAGATGGCGAACTCACCGCCGAATTAGCCGTTAATCATGTTACTAGCACAGGTGAAAGCTATCAAATAGGTCGTGTAATTATTGGCCAAATACATGCCAATGATGATGAACCCGCAAGACTTTACTATCGTAAATTACCTGGCAATGAAAATGGCGCCATTTACCTTGCTCACGAAATTCTTGGTGGTGACGACATTTATTATGAAATTATTGGAAGTCGCTCAAATAGCGCAAGTAACCCTGCAGATGGGATCCCGTTAAATGAAAAATTCACCTATGCCATTATTGTTAATGGCCATAACCTCGCCATAACCATCACCAAATCAGATGGTAGTGAGTTTACCAAAAACATTGATATGACGAACAGCGGATACGATGAAGGCGATCAGTATATGTACTTTAAAGCTGGCGTATACAACCAAAATAACTCAGGTGATCAACATGACTATGTACAAGCCACATTCTATCAAATTCACAATAGCCACACCGGTTATGAACACTAATATTAATAAAATAAGAGACTTATAATGAAATATTTCCTCGCACTACTTTTTTTAATTGGCTTTACCGCAAATGCCGCAGAAACCAACACCCATCAATTTTTTGACGATAAATTAGTGATTGAATTGCCCACACAATTAAAGCCATTAACAAAATCAGCAATGCGTAAACGCTATAGCCAACAAAGTACTCCGCCGGCATTTGCATTCAATAACAAAGACAAAAACGTCAGCTTTACGTTTACTCAGTACACAACGCCTGCGGATAAGAAAAGTATGAAAAGAGTTCATAACGCTTTATCTTCGATGCTACGCAAAGCTAATAGCGGCGCTCAATGGAAAAAAGATAAGGTTTACAATCGCCTTGACACCAGAATTGCCGTTTTTGAATACGAAACAACCGCCGTTGGTAAATACCAATACAACCTAACTTATGCGCTACCGGTTAATGGCAAACTGACTTTCATTTCCTTTGTTACTACTGAGAAAAAATACAAAAGCAAATGGCTTGAGTTTGCTCGAAAAAGTATGGACTCAATTCAATTAACAAACCCATAAACGGGGCTATTTCAGTTTATTTATTTAAGCAAAAACCTTAATAAAACTGGCTTGGTCTTATCATTAAATTAATTTCTTTAATATATTGGTTGACAAAATGGCTTTACAAATTAATATTAACAACAAACCAATTCACAGCAAAACTGTTTACCAAAAAAAGTGGAATTATAATAATGAAAAAACTAATGAATAAAACGATTGCTATATCGGCGATTGCTTTGGCAATTGCTGGTTGTGATGAAACGGATACATTACCAGACAAAACCGGTAACTCGTTTGGTCAACTTACGCTTTCTGGCGATGCAAAAGTTGGCGAGATCTTAACAACATCGGTTTCTGATGCTAATGGTGTAGACGCATCGGCGATTTCTTATAGCTGGTTAGCTGACGGTGCTGCCATTGCGGGTGAGACTTCTAGCTCACTGCTGTTAACGCAAGCGCAAGCTGGCACCAACGTTTCGGTTACCGTTTCATACACTGATAACGATGACTACATTGAAAAAATAACCTCTAACCCAACCAATGATGTATTAATTAACTTCATTGGTATGGTTGGAATTACCGGTACGGTGGAATCAGGTAAATTACTCACAGCCACAGTAGTTGATGACAATGGCTATGTTCCTGAAAATGTTACTTATGCTTGGTTGGCTGACGGCACAGCGATTACTGATGCCATTGAATCAACACTTGCACTTACCGACAATGAAATTGGTAAAACAATTACGGTAACGGCCTCGTATACTGATGATGACGATTACAGTGAAATGCTGACATCTGAAGCCACTGTAGCAGTAGCGCCTGCTTCAGAAAATACACCCGCGGCCTTCTCTGGAGATTTAACAGCGACGGTAGCAAACAATGTTACAGACGACGTAACTGGCACCATTACCGTGAACGACGCTGATGTTGATGAAAGCGCGGCTGAAGTTCAAACTGCTGTTGCAACAACATTTGGTACATTTTCAATAATGGCGAATGGTGATTGGACATATATGCTTGATACATCCAATGCAACCGTGGCTTCGCTAACCAATGAAAACGACACCGTTGTTGATACCATTGCAGTTAGCTCTGTTGATGGCACTATGGCTGAGCTTGTTGTTACGATTACCGGTGCGGCGGCTGTTGCCCCAACCAAAGTTGCAAAAATTACTGATAATATGACAGACGATGCCGGCGAATTACGCTATAAATTATCGTCTAGTGATATTATTCCAGCAGGTAAGTTAACCGTTTCATTCTTAAAAGAAGACGGTATTGCCAAAGATGCTTACATTGGCTTATACGGTTCATCTACCAGTACTAGTGACGCACTGATTGATTTACGCATTCAAAGTACCGGTTACGTAATTCGCGATAATACCGGTGTTGATATCACGATTCCGTTCACTGCGGATAAATGGACAGACGTCGAGATGACTTGGGATGCTACTAGCGCTTCTGCAACAGTTGCTCCACTGTTAACACTAACTATTGACGGCACAAGTGTAACCACCGAGCCGTTTTCTTCGGTGTCTGGTGCATTAAGTGATGTTATGTCAGGTGTTCAAACGGTAATCTTCAAACTAGGCGATAACAGTTCAGTTATTGGTGATCCCGCTTACAATATTGATAACTTCAAGCTTTACTCAGATATAGCCGGCACCACAGTGGCATTTGAAGATGACTTCGAAAGTTACGCAGAAGGTGTTTCGTTAGATACCGACAACCCTGATTCGCCGTATAATTCAAGTACAGCAGAAACCGTTGTTGCAATCATTGATGGCAGTGCTCCGGAGCAAGGTAACCCTGATAACCAAACAGCTAAAATCACTGATAACATGACAGACGATGCAGGCGAGTTACGTTACAAATTGTCTTCAAGCGATATTATACCGGCAGGCAAGTTAATGGTTTCTTTCTTAAAGGAAGATACCATTGCCAAAGATGCTTACATTGGCTTATACGGTTCATCTACCAGTACAAGTGATGCACTGATTGATTTACGCATTCAAAGTACAGGCTACGTTATTCGCGATAATACCGGCGTAGATATTACTATTCCGTTTACTGCAGACAAGTGGACAAACGTTGAAATGACCTGGGATGCAAGCAGTGCTTCAACAACCGTTGCGCCGCTACTTACCTTAACAATTGACGGTATAAGCGTAACAACTGACCCATTTGCTTCAGTGTCGGGCGCGCTAAGTGATGTGATGTCTGGCGTGCAAACCGTTATATTTAAATTAGGTGATAACGGCTCGGTAATTGGCGCCCCTGCATACCACATAGATGATTTCAAATTATACTCAGATATTGACGGTACTACCGTGGCATTTGAAGATGATTTTGAAGGTTACGCAGAAGGTGTATCGTTAGATACCGACAATGCTGACTCACCATACAATTCAAGCACGGCAGAAACTGTAGTTGCAAAGAAAGCAAAATAGCTAAACACGTTAAAAACTAAATAAAATAGCGCTTATATTAGCGCTATTTTTTCTTAAGCTGTAAATATAGTTACATGCTTCACCGCCTTATTTGTTATCAATATTAATCACATGCCTTATTGGCATTAAAAAAAACAACAGGAATGCTTTTATGTTTAAAGCTTTATCGACAACTTCACTTATTTTAATAATGGCTGGCTGTGCTAGCACCTCTGATACACCTGCAGGAAAGTTTGATTTAACTCAATGGAAAATTACGGTTCCGCTAGATCAAGACAATAACGGTAAAGCTGACGATATTGACACCAAAGCGTTGCAAAACTATCAGCATAGTGACTTTTTCTATGTCGATAAAAATGGTGGCTTAGTTTTTACCTCTCCTAACAAGGCCGTTACTACCCAAACATCATCAAATACACGTAGTGAACTAAGGCAAATGAACAGAGGTTTAGACACCTCGATAGGCACCAAGTCTTACGGTAACAACTTCGCCATTGCTGCTCACCCAGATGCTAATTACTTTAGTCAAATTGGCGGAAAGCTAGAAGCAACATTGAAAGTAAATCATGTTGCTAAAAATGCCAAATACCCGAAAAAACCCGCCTACTCTGTTGTTGTAGGGCAAATACATGCAGGCAAAGACAAAGCACTCATCGCAGAAGGTAACAACTTTGGTTACGGTAATGAGCCCATTAAAATTTATTACAAAAAGTGGCCAGAGCATAACACAGGCTCTGTATTTTGGACTTATGAGCGAAACCTCGCTAAAGATGATCCAAACAGAACTGACATTGCCTACCCTGTGTGGGGTAATACTTGGGAAAACTCTGAAGACCCAAAATCAACAGGCATCGCATTAGGTGAAGAATTTAGTTACACCATTAATGTTTATAACAACATTATGCACTTAACCTTTACGCAAGCGAATAAAGCTCAAGTGAACTATAAAATTGATCTTTCAAATAATATTGACGCATATGGCAATATTGATGAAAAAGACAATGTTGCAGGATATGCAGGTGACTGGCATTATTTTAAAGCGGGCGCTTACAACCAATGTTCAACAAAGAACGCCTCAGGCATGTGGTATGCGGCATGTGCAGGTACTGGTGATTGGGCAATCGATAAAGCCAATGGCGACTATGTTAGTGTTACTTTTTCAGCGTTAACCTTAAGCCAAGCGAATAAGCAATAATATGCTCACTTAAATCACAAAAATATTAATTGTTGCCTTTATTGGCAACAATCTTGGTAATACCAAAACATAGAAAACACACTTTTAATAAAGAACTCTTGCGTAACATCAACCAACACAACGGAAGCGCAACAGAAATGGATATAAAAAGCGGACACCTTAAATGTGATCAACGAACAAAAACTTAAGCTCCTGATAGAAGTCATACCAATCAAGTAAATAAAAACCACAAATTGGTATGATAAAATGTTGAATATCAATACATGATATGCAATCATAAAATTAATATAGTTATATTGAAAATAAGTGATAAAAAACATTATAAATATGTATTTATCCAGTCTGTTCAGGTGAGGTAAAAATGGCAGCAAAAAGACTTTTCTGGAGTATCGTCGAATTAATTGAAGCATCGATAAATTCTGGCAATTTCCCTGTTGGTAGCCGATTACCGCCAGAGCGAGAATTAGCCGCTAAATTCAATGTTAGTAGGCCAACCATTCGTGAAGCTATTATTGCCTTGGAAGTTCGCGGCAAAGTTGAAGTAAAGACTAGCTCCGGTATCTATGTTTTAGCCGCACCAAATTCGAAAAATTCATTGCAAAAAATCAATGCCTTTGAAGTGACTCAAGCCCGAGCTTTAGTGGAAGGCGAAGTTGCTGCATTATCGGCTACCTCGATAACCGAAGCTGAATTACTTGAATTAAACCAAACCCTAGTTGATATGGAGGAAGGAAAAGACGTCGAGGCCGCAGATAAAGCCTTCCATAAAATTATTGCAAACTCTACACGCAATGAAGCTATGAAAAGCGTAATAAGTAGTTTGTGGGATTTAAGAGCCTCATCTAAAGAAGTAATTCAAGATTATGATAGTGTTTGTAGCAAAGATAGTTCAAAAACAATTGCCGAACATAGAGCCATCTATAACGCATTAAAGTTAGGCGATGCTGCGCAATCGCGGATGGCAATGCATGAGCACTTCAATCGATTAATCAATACATTATTTGATGCAGAAGAAGCAAGAGCATTGGAAAAAATGAAAAGAGAAAGTACTGAAAAAAGAGATATGTATTCTATAAAAAGGTAGGGGTAATGCCCTGAACAAAGTTTAGTTGTCAAAACAGTATCTCATAGGATAAATACTCTCATGAACATTAATTTGAAGAGAATTTATTAACAGATTAAACAGTTACAGTTAATCGTTATTTTTTACAATAACTTGTTAATAGATACCAATCAGACAATTATGTGATTCACCATTCCTACAGTTTCAAAACGACTAAGCTTCTACTTCAGGTGTAAAATGCCCCCCTTTTAAGAGTCAATATTAAGTCGACAATGCAACACAAAAAAAAGAATTTAAAAGTGTTTTAAGTTTTCACTGTGGTGAGTTTGATGTAGTCTTGGAGCAACAAATACACTTATAAATTGCACCAAAGAAGTCAAATAGCTTCATATAAAATCGCAGTGTTCTGATTATTTAAGAGCCTATTGGACGAGTACTTTTCTATTTTGCACAGATAATCTATCTCGCTTGGTGCCCCTTTCCGAGTTGATCTTAGGCATTAACTACGACTAAGAGAAAGAAGATAATTTATATTGCCCTATTCGCTGTTATTTTTTAGTATGTTGGTAATAACAATAAAAGGAATAACAATAATGAACAAAAGTGAATTGATAGCTAAAATAGCTGAAGGAGCAGACATTTCGAAAGCTTCTGCTGGTCGTGCGTTAGATAGTCTAATTGGCTCTGTTACAACTGAATTAGCCAATGGTGGTGATGTAGCGTTAGTTGGTTTTGGTACTTACAAAGTAAATGACCGTGCAGCTCGTACTGGTCGTAATCCTCAAACTGGTGCCGAAATACAAATAGCTGCAGCTAAAGTACCTGCATTTAAAGCAGGAAAAGCATTAAAAGACGCCGTGAACAAATAATTTTATGAAATAACTTGAACTACTTTCTAAGCCGCTAAAAAAGCGGTTTATTAATTTTTACAATAATGCGTATAAATTAAGTCATATCTATCTCTATCTCTATCTCTATCCAAGGTAACTTATTAATATTTAATACACATATACCAGCCATTTATAAATCCAACATTTTCATCTTAACTATTATTTCCATACAACTACTAGGATTTGATCATGACTGCTTGGAACAAAGGTAAACGTGTTGGTCAGAAAAAAGCGTTTAAACTCGAAGAAATTTGGCGTATTCGAATAAGATTAGAAATTGAAAATAAGCTAGAGCAGCTAGCTTTATTTAATTTAGCTATAGATAGTAAACTTAGATCTTGTGACTTAATAAGCTTAAAAGTTCGCGACATTTCATCAGCCTCACTAATCCAATCTCGTGCGATGATTGAGCAACAAAAAACTCATAAAGAAGTTCAATTTGAAATAACGCCAAAGACTCAACAATGCTTGAGCCAGTGGCTATATTTTAAAAATCTATCTTCCTCTGACTTTATATTTCCTAGCCCAAGAAAGCTAGGGCAACATATTTGCTATCACTACTATGCAAATATAGTCAAAAATTGGGTGTCCACCCTAGGCTTAGACATCACCCAATATGGTACGCACTCGCTCAGACGAACTAAAGCATCTTTAATTTATGCAAAAACAAAGAATTTAAGGGCTATACAGTTACTGCTGGGACATTCAAAACTGCAAAGTACAATTGAATACCTCGGGGTCGAAATAGAAGATGCTTTATCTATATCTGAAAGTACTGAAACTTAAAAATTTCATAAGCGCCTCAAAACCTGAGGCACTAACGCCCCCATAGTGAGACAGAATTTCAAATACATTTGCCACACTTCAAACTTCATACTAAGTAGCAAACTTCACTGACATTGCTACTTTTTTAATACCGTGTGATGGAGTCCATCTTTTAAACTCAAGAAAACCATGTTTCTTATATAAATTAATAGCGGGCTTATTTACAGCAGCAGTTTCTACTGTAGCACTTGATATATCAAATGAATTTAGTACATAACTTATCAATTTGTCTGCGATCCCTTTTCTAAAATACTTTGGGTCGACTGTTAAACTATGAATATCTAAGTGCTTTTCATCTATTTTTATTTCAATAACTGCGGCAAGACAACTTTCATAACTAAAACCATAAAAATTAGTTTTTGAATTTACTATATTGTTAGAACTTCTTAATAAAGGCGGAAAATCAACAACACCAACAAGTTGTGCTTCAATCTGGTAAGAGTTTTGAAAAACAGAATGTATTTCCTTTGCAATAATGTCATTTGAATTTTCAAGTGCTGCTATCATACTTCGTTTAGCTCCAAAGCCAGAATTGCTATCTAACGCCTACTTAAGCGGAAAAATATAGTTGGTTATAATGTTGAACGAAGTGAAAACAACCAACTGTATTTTTTCAGTTTGAAGTTCTTGTTATATGTATTTAGTAAGTCTTGACAGAAAAAACTACAGGAACAGAATAACCGTCCCAACACTCTTTAGCTTCTAAACTAACATTCTGTCCCGCTTTTTTCGCCGATAATAAAGTGTTATATAGTAATTCACCTTGTGGATTTTTATCGCCCAAAAGTATTACTGGGGTACTATGCTCACAACCCAATGTATCTTGAGCCATTTCTGCTCCCATTACATAAACTCTCGCCACATATGGGTCAGCAATCAAATGTAATTGTTTGTCCGCTAGAGAAATTTTACCTGTACTTACAACTGCAGCGTTACTCATACAAGTTGTTAAAGTAAAAATAAATAATGCTAATGTCTTTTTCATAAACTATTCCTTTGATTATTATTGTAAGGTGCAAACCATAACATGGAAGGATGATAAGTAAGTGTAATTATTAGAAAATAACGGCGAATCAGGCTATACATATAACGCCTAAATAACAGGCAATAAAATAGCTGGCTAAAATTAGCGACGCAGGAGCAAAACCAACTTTTTAGTCCTGATTAATTTGCTTGTTATGTGTTTGATTCTTTTGTTTGCGGAAAATGCTTATAAACATAATCACTTGTTATATTTTTTGTAGTATCAGAAAAACTGTAATACTTGGGTTTATGGTCAAAAAACACTTGCCTATTAAACTCTATATTTTCGTCATCTTCAAATAAGCCGGGTGGAATACCATATTCTCCGCTTTTATCATCACGAATAAACAAATGACTACCGCATTTTTGACAAAATCCTCGAACTGCCCATTCAGAAGATTTAAAAACGGTTATGTTTTCCTTACCCAGAAAATTAACGGCGGTTCCACATTCTATCTCCATAAGGGGACCGCCAGCCCATTTTTTACATTTTGAGCAATGGCAAACTCCTAGATCAACGAGATTCTTTGGTACTTCAACGCGGACAGAACCGCATAAGCAACTTCCTGTTCTCAATTTTTCTTTATTCATATTTTATCTACGGTGCCCGAAGTTTGACTAAACACACAACGCCCTGTTAAGGGGCAAATTGTAGTTGGCTAAAATGTGAAGCGGAGCGAAACCAGCCAACTGTAATTTGTCCCGCTTGAACAGCTTGTTAGCTGTTTTTATCTCTGTTCTCATTCATTTGGGTTTTATATTCTGGGTGATCTAGCGATAACTTACCTACGCGAATTTTATGCTCACAGGTTTTACAAGAATATAAATCGCTAAACTTAAACTGTTGGCGTGCATACTCAAGCCTTTTACCACAAAAGTCACAGAACCTCATACTCGTAGGCATTAACCAGCCAACAAAAAGCATTATAAATCCAATCCAAAACAAAGCTGGGTAACCCAAGCTGAAACAAAGAAATATACTTAATAGGCCTGCTAGAGAAATTATCAATGCAATTCTACTTTTGTTATCTAAATCTTCATTCATACAACTTCCATATTGAGAAACAGCTAACGCCCCAATAAGGGGCTGATAATAGCTTGCTAAAATGTGTAGCGAAGCGAAACCGAGCAAGCTGTTAGCAGTCCCGTCTTAATTGGCTTGTTAGCTGTATTTACAACCAAAATTGCCACCATTTTTTAACTTTTTGCCTTTTGTAGCCCGTAGGTTCCTTTTCATCGGAACTACGATTATCGTCATATTCTATACCTTGATATTCACCACTATGACCAGAAATTACTATTTTACCGCTATCTAACCACTCAACTACTTTTTCAACTTCATCTAAGATTTGAGGATAATAATCATCTACTTTTTCATTAAATGAATCAGGGCAAGTTAAACCAAGGCCATAACCTAATCCAAGGTTATCCATAAAGTTAAAACCGTCACAGTATAAGTCATAGCACTGCTCAATATATTTATTAGCATCGTCTGGTTTTTCAATTATTTTTTGAAGTATATTGCGAATGCTCCATTCATAATATTTGCCCATTGAAAAATAATTAGAAAGCACTTTTTCTGCTTCATATAGCCCTGAAGGTGTTTTGTAATTTATTGAAATAAGCTCTAAGTAATCATCCGACGTTAATGTCTGCTCAAGATCTGATTCAGAGTAAACCCATCTCTCAAATTCTGATAACTCGATCTCATGAGAAACTAACTTATAGAAAACTAACTCGACAGGGTTCACTAAACTCTCTTATACAGCTAACGCCCAATTAAGGGGCTTTTTAATAGTTTGCTAAAATTGTGTAGCGTAGCGAAACCGAGCAAACTGTAAAAAGTCCCGCTTTAATTGCTTGTTATGTTTTGAGCTAATCCAAGCACCTTTTGATTGCTTGATGTTCTGCGTTTGCCTTTAAAAGAGCTACAAATTCTTCTGTTGTTGGTTTTAAAACTTTGCAATGATTTAATTCAGATTCATCATGAGTTTCTTCATAACCAACAACATGGTAGCACCCACCGGATATATCTTTACCTCGTCCTTCCTGTTCGCACTTTGCAACGGCTTTATAAAAAAAGTAGGCACGAGTAGAGTTTATACATGAATTATATGGTTCACGTACTTCCTTAGTTAACTCTGCGCGCAGTTTCTTATACTCAGGATTAAGCTTACAAGCATGACCACTAAGGCTAAGAAACATTAACGAAATTATCAGTATTCTCATAAAAACATAACGCCTCGTTAAGAGGCAAAAAATTGTTGGCTAAAATGTGTAGCGGAGCGGAACCAGCCAACTGTTATTTGTCCCGCTTGAACAGCTTGTTATATCTCGTTTTTATAGCGTAACCTGATAAATATCAATTTTAAATCCACGAAAGAGCGATGCCTTAATGAACTGAAAACCTGTTCGATTTACAACTTTAACAGAGCTAGTATTCTCAGGCTCGATGAGTGCATGAATAGATTCCAGGTTTAATGAGTTCTTAGCAAAGTCTAGAACTCCAAGCGTAGATTCAATAGCATAACCTTTGCCTTGTTTGTTAGCAGCTAGACGATAGTTAATATGTATAACTTCACCTGAATCTATTTCATGTTTATTTAGACCACAAACACCAATAAACTCTGAACTTGTAGCATCATAAATCGCCCAGTGCCCATAACCATTTAAGCAATATTGTTTCTGACAATTAGCAATATACTCAAGAATTTGTTTTTCAGAATGAACACCCACAGTAGAGTATTTCATTACAATAGGATCAGCTAATACTTTAGATAGTTCTTGTGCATCTGCATTAGTGATTTTTCGAATATTTAACCTTTCAGTTTTCACTACAGTCAACATGAACTCCAAGAGATATAACGCCCAAATAATGGGCAAAAAATAGTTGGTTAAAATAGCGACGCAGGAGCAAAACCAACTGTTTTTTGTCCTGTTAATTTGCTTGTTAGGTGACTAGTTCACCAAACCTCTTTCCATAATTTATTAAAGGTCTCTGATGTGCAATTTACACCAGTAATGTCTTTGTATTGCACATTACTGTCCAGCCAAAAACCATAATTATTTGGATTAGGGCCAGATAGAACAAAATTACCATTTTGATCCAAACCTATTTCTCTATCAGGCAACCCATTTTCATCAAATTCAATTAACCACTCATTTACAAGATGAAGTTTATTTTCATAATCAGGATTTGCTTTTGGGATAAACCAAAGAACCTTTTCAACAACTTGCTGAGATAGAGATTTTTCTAACTTCCAATCTGTTGCCAAACTTGTACGAAGATACTTCACTCTAAAGTCACCTAACGCCCTGTTAAGGGGCAAATTGTAGTTGGCTAAAATGTGAAGCGAAGCGGAACCAGCCAACTGTTATTTGTCCCGCTTGAACAGCTTGTTATAAGTTTTATACTCTGTACTTTTATTTAGTTTTAGCTTTACGTTTAAACATAAGAAATAAGTCGGCAGGTATTGTAAAAACAAGAGAAACACCCACTAATTGTAAAGTAATGAAAACGTAGTCTGCAATACTTAAAACGTTACCAAAATAGGAAAACAATACGTCTAGCAACAACAAACTTGCCAGACTAAACAATATGAGAAAGGCAAATATTTTGGAATATACAAATTTATCAAATAACGTTTTATTTAACACCTAAATTCTCAAAACTTATAACGCCCTGTTAATGGGCAAAATATAGTTGGCTACAATTAAGCGACGAAGGAGCAAAAACCAACTGTATTTTGTCCTTGTTAAACAGCTTGTTATACATACTCTAACTCCACACTAGACTTTTCGGGAGTAACGGCGGAACAAGCTTCAAGTACTTTACTAGTTAAGACAAACTCATTAAATGATCTAAATTCTTCAAGTGAAGAACACCATTTATTTCCTTCTTCAATCTCTCTAAGAACCTTTGAAGGGGTAAAATATAGAGTACAGCTAAGTTGCCTTAGTTCTTCAGTATATGAAGGGGAAATTTGACGAGTAATATCTAGTTCAAAATACTCACCGTCCCCCCAATCAAAAACGCCCCATTGAAATAAAAGCATATCTTCCAATATTGAAGTAGCACCATCAATTCTCTCTAACGAATAAAGATCAATGGCGGTTTTGATTAAATCAATACCTTCTTGCTTTTCTAGTCGGGGAACTAAATCATCCAGATTCAAGTGCAATTCCTAAAGTATGTATAACGCCTCGTTAAGAGGCAAATAATATGTTGGCTAAAATAAGCGACGAAGGAGCAAAAGCCAACTGTTATTTGTCCTGCATTAACGACTTGTTATATGCAATTTACACTTTTAGTGAGCTTAAAGGTAGTTGCTTTTTTGTTTGAGATAAAGCTACTTTTGTATGGACTACTAAGCTTACAGTAACCATCTTTAATAAAACTAACTGTGGGCCATTCCATTATGTAGCCTGATAAACCACCGACACCACCTACAATTTCGGTTGGATTCTTTGGAATAAAGAATTGACCTAAACCATCTGAAAATGCAGAACCCAATACAATTGAAGTAGTACCATCAGCAGCAATAACTGCCTCATGTGACAAAACAATCTTCACTCCATTTAACGGTTCACCTGTTTTGGCATTTACAATTTTGCCATTAACATCGTATGTACCTACCGATTTAGTTACTGTGGCGCACGAACATAGTAAAAGACTAATTATAGCCACTAAAGTTGATTTCATAGATTGCATATAACGCCTCGTTAAGAGGCAATAAAATAGTTGGCTAAAATGTTGAGGAACGAAAACAGCCAACTGTTTTTTGTCCTTATTTATTAGCTTGTTATATGCCAATAGCTGCAATGCAACGACTAACAATTCCACATGCCTCTGTATTATCTTTATGCTCGGTTAGTACTTGATTAAGTTCAGATAGGATTAAACCTTTTAACTCTTCTGGCACATCACCCTCATCTTCATAAAGTAACTCATCATGATCATCAAATCCTTCATGGTCTCTCAACGATAAAGTAAAACCTTTTGATTCATCCTCTGGATCAACAAACATAAAGATGGTGCTTCCATCATCATAGCCACCACAAAAGTCGTAACCTGAAAATTTATAACCTGACATTGCGGCAGACACTCCTTGGCATATAACGCCCCATTAAGAGGCAAATAATGGTTGGCTAAAATAAGCGACGAAGGAGCAAATAGCCAACTGTTATTTGTCCTGCTTGAATGGCTTGTTAGCAGTACTTTGCCATATGACTATCAAATTGCTCTGCTAGTTTTAAATACTCGTCAACCCAACCATTTTCCATTGCTATTTCTTGTAATGGTGCAGTTGGTAAAAACAAGTAATTAAGTTTACTCACATTAACTTTGCCTGAACTCTTAAGTAACTGTAATTGTTTATTAATTAGATTTACGGTTTCACCAACGTCCATATCAGACCATATAGAATCTTCTGACTTTTCAAGGTGTAGTAATATTTGCTCCAAGACTTTAGTCAATGGAGCTTTAACATTCAGCTTTATTTTTCGTTTAAATATCAGATTCCAGAGAAAATTCATCTTGTACTGCTAACGCCCCAATAAGGGGCTGATAATAGCTTGCTAAAATGTGTAGCGAAGCGAAACTGAGCAAGCTGTTAGCAGTCCCGTCTTAATTGGCTTGTTATATACCCTAACAACTTGTGCCCAACAGTTAAAGAGCTGAATAGTAAAACAAAACTTAATGAATAAACGACCCATTGTGGAATGAAGCGCGGCATAGAAGGGATAAAAACTACTGCTATTAGAATTGAAACTACAATGGAATTAACCAAGGCAACTTTATTGGTTAAACCTGATTGCCTAGTTTTTGAAACTATTAACTCTGAAATAATTGCTGAAGTAAGAAAAGTAAGTGTAAGAGTTAAAAACCATACAGTGCGAAGAATTAAGATTTTAACTGACTCCGACATGTCAGGGTTTTCCATGACTGACATAGCAAACTCTATACTCATTGGATGGATATTATAAATTGCAGCAGGAAAACTAATTACATGCCATACAAGAGCGAAAATTAAGCCTCGGTATATCAAAGTACACAAATCCTTTTGGGTATATAACGCCCTGTTAAGGGGCAAATTGTAGTTGGCTAGAATGTGTAGCGGAGCGGAACCAGCCAACTGTTATTTGTCCCGCTTGAACAGCTTGTTATATGCCGTTTTTAATTTACTATAAAGTAACTTCCATTTTGAAGTAGGAAACATCTGCTTTATAAAAACGATCACCGTATGGTTGCATACCAAAACGTTGATAAAAACTTAAAGCAGATTCTCTGGCGTCACACCAAAAAACTTTTGCGTCAGTATTTTTAAGCGAATGAAGAATAAATTTTAACATTTTTGAACCTATCCCTTGGCTTTGACAATCAGCTTTAGTCGCAAATTTACGTAAACGAGCCTTATCTGATTTTATATATACGGAAGCGACACAAACAAGTTCTTTATCTGTAAAAACGCCGAAATGTAAAGCATCACTATCACCTTCTACATGGCAGTATTCTGGTGGTTTATTTGGCCAAAGAACACTATGGCGAAGCGGGATTGTTTGCTCCCAGGAAATATTACGAATTTCCATATAAGTTTGCAGAGCCTCCATAGGCATATAACGCCCCACTAAGGGGAAAATTACTTGTTGGCTAAAATATTGAGCGCAGCGAAAAAAAGCCAACTGTAATTTTTCCCGCTTGAGTGCCTTGTTAGTTACTTTTTGTTTAAAAGCACAACAACAGCAATAACTTACCATGTTTATTAGATTAACAACAGAAACACAATAAATGCCCCGCGCTACCCACCAAACCTTTAATTTTGAGCCATAAACACTAAAGCTAAGTTGAGCCTTTTAACGTGATAGGCGAAAACTGGATTTAGTAAAAAGAAAGGTAGAATTTGAATGCATTTCCATTTGCCAAGCCAAAGAACAAAACAAGCACAAAATATCGAATTGACACCTTAAATTAAATATTTTTCCAACTGAGTTGTGCGGGTAACTAACGCCACAATAAGCGGCTAAGTAATTGTTGGCTAAAATGTGTAGCGAAGCGGAACCGAGCCAACTGTTACGTGTCCGTTTGATTGCCTTGTTAGTTGCTGAGCGTTAAACCACATAACTAACAATAAGTTACCATGTTCACGGGGCAAGCGGAAGATGCAATAAATGCAAAACCGCAACTTAGCCACTGAACGTGAATTTTGAGCCGTTTACGCCTTTGCTAATTGTTTTTACCTTATAAAGCTAAGGCGAAAACTGTGTAGCCAAAGGCACTAAACAACTTTACAAAACTAAAAAGTGAAACAACAAAGGAAGGAAACAAACATCAATCCTTTGATGTGAAATGCCACACGTTTAACAAATAAATATTAACGAACAAGTTGCGGCAAT
>NZ_BAAJMB010000010.1:0-114570 GCF_057553355.1 Colwellia sp. SU-HH01172
TTAAAACCTTATGACTTAGTTAATTTATAAGTTAATTAATTCATAACGTTTTTTGTCTGATGACAATAGCACTGTAGACCCACCTGATCCCATGCCGAACTCAGAAGTGAAATGCAGTAGCGCCGATGGTAGTGTGGGAGTTCCCATGTGAGAGTAGGACATTATCAGGCTCCCTTTTCTTAAGGTATAAGTAAGCCCTTGTCTTTTGACAAGGGCTTTTTTCGTTTACAGTAGTGCAATATTTAAAATCTATACTTAAGGTAAGTGTATTAATGGCATGGCAACCAAGTATGAGTTGGCAGCACGCTAAGCAACGTGCACAGATACTAGCCACAATTAGAGGCTTCTTTAGCAAGCGTCATGTAATTGAAGTTGAAACGCCTCTACTGTCGAACGGCACAATTACGGATGTTTACCTCGATGCTTTTATCACTGAGTTTAATTACTCCGCTGATAGTGATATTGAGCAATCAATATCGTTATATGCACAAACATCGCCTGAATTCGCCATGAAGCGTCTTCTAGCCAGTGGCTATGGCTGTTGCTATCAAATATGTAAAGCATTTCGCCACGAACAGCACGGGCGCCATCATAATCCAGAGTTTACTATGCTGGAATGGTATCGACTCGGTTTTGATCATTTCCAATTGATGGATGAAGTTGCAGATTTATTATCTGCGGTATTGAGTTGTAGCGGCGTTGATAAAATTACTTATCAAGAGCTGTTTATGCGTGAAGTTGCCATAGACCCATTACTGACAACGAAAAGTGAGCTTCTTACATTAATTACTGCTCGTGGCATGTATAGTGATTGGCTTGCCAAAGAAGAGAGTATAGATACTTTATTACAGTTTGTAATGTCTGAGTTAATTGAGCCGAAGATAGGAAAAGAGCGTCCTTGTTTTGTTTACAATTTTCCTGCTAACCAAGCTTCATTAGCTAAAATTAGTTCGCAGGATGATAGGGTAGCGGAACGGTTTGAATGTTATTTTAAGGGTATTGAGTTAGCCAATGGTTTCAATGAGCTTACCGATGCAAAGCAACAAAAACATCGGTTTGACCAAGACAATAGAACGAGAGCTGAGCTAGGCAAAAAGCAAGGTGTAATTGATAAAAACTTTCTATCAGCCCTAGAGCACGGATTACCTCAATGTTCAGGTGTTGCTCTGGGAGTTGACCGGCTGCTTATGCTGGCATTTGATGCCGATTCAATTGATCAGGTGATTAGCTTTCCAATACAAGATGCATAGCTTCCCTAGTCAGGCATATTTAATTCTTTTAGTTTTCGAGTTAAGGTGTTTCGGCCCCAACCAAGGCGCTTAGCCGCTTCTTGCTTGTGTCCTTGAGTATGTTCTAAGGCACTGCTAAGCAAAACTTTTTCAAACTCTGGCAAGGCGTTATTTATGATATTACTGCTACCTTGCAATAGTTCGTTGTTTACCCAGGCCCTAAGGTTGTCCTGCCAGCTATTTTCACCACTAACAATTGCAACAGGGGCTTCAGTAAGTTCACTAGGTAAGTCATCAAGCAATACCTCTTTCCCACTGGCCATGACGGTAAGAAAACGACAGATGTTCTCAAGCTGTCTCACATTACCTGGCCACTCGCATTGCTCCAAATAACTTAAAGTAGACTTATGAAGGGTTTTGCTTTCGACAGAGAGCTCATTTGCAGCTTGCTTTAAAAAATGTAATGCAAGTTGTCCAATATCTTCCTTACGTTCTCTAAGGCTTGGAATATGTATTCTGATAACATTTAAACGATGAAATAAGTCTTCACGGAATTCGCCACTATTGACTCGTTCTTCCAAATTTTGATGAGTGGCTGCAATTATTCTGACATCAACTTTTATTGGTGAGTGTCCTCCAACTCGGTAGAACTGTCCATCCGCCAGTACCCGTAATAATCGGGTTTGAATATCAAGTGGCATGTCGCCAATTTCATCTAAAAATAATGTTCCTTGGTGAGCTTGCTCAAATCGACCTTGTCTAACTGCGTTGGCACCGGTAAATGCCCCTTTTTCATGGCCAAATAATTCAGACTCGATAAGGTCTTTAGGGATCGCTGCCATATTGAGTGGAATGAAAGGTGCTGTTGATCGTGGGCTATGCATATGTAAAGCATGAGCAACGAGCTCTTTACCTGTGCCTGACTCGCCGTTAATGAGTACGCTGATGCTTGAACGTGAAAGTCGGCCAATAGCTCGAAAAACTTCCTGCATTGAAGGAGCTGCGCCAATAATACCAACATTATCAACCGTAGGTATATTGAGTTGTTTCTTAGACTTTAATTCTCTGGCATGGGTTAATGCTCGGTTAGTCAGGTTGACAGCATCATCTATATCAAATGGTTTAGGTAAATATTCAAATGCGCCACCTTGGTAGGCATTAACGGCGCTATCAAGGTCTGAATGTGCGGTCATGATGATGACGGGAATATGAGTAAATCTGTCGTTGATCTGACTGAGTAGAGTCATACCATCAATATTAGGCATACGGATATCTGAAATGATGACTTCCGGCTGACTATGTTCAAGGGCAATTAATAGATCTTCAGGATTATGAAAGGTGCCAACGCTGATATTAGCATTGGACAATGCTTTCTCCAGTACCCAGCGAATTGAGCTGTCGTCATCGACTATCCAAACTTGTTCTGTGATCATTAGTTTTTCTCGCTGTTAAAAGGTAATAAAATGGTAAATTCTGTGTGTCCAGGTCGGCTTTGGCATGACAACTTACCGTTATGCTGATGAACAATGGTTTGACAAATAGATAGCCCTAAACCTGTGCCAGATGCTCTGCCAGAAACCATAGGGTAAAATAATGTGCTTTGAATATGTTCCGGTATGCCTGGTCCATTATCGATAATGGTAATTTCTGCACATAGTTTTATACGCTTACCGTTAATGGTTTTGTTGCTTGCAGCCCGAGTTCTAAGCGTAATTTTATTTTCACCACTCAGCACTTGAATGGCATTGTTGACAATGTTGATAACCGTTTGCTGCAGCTTGTCTTGATCAAAGATCATTTCTGGAATTGACGGATCATAATCACGTATTAAGGTGATATTTTTAGGATTGTCGTATTGAATGAGCTGAAAAACTTTCTCAATCACTATATGTATATTCTGCAATTTCATGACGGGCAGTTGGTTAGGCCCTAGTAAGCGATCAACCAAATTGGTTAGTCTATCGGCCTGTTCAATAATCATGGCAGTGTATTCTTTTTGTTCGCTATTTAGCTCTAAATCTAATAATTGCGCGGCTCCACGCAAGCCACCGAGAGGATTTTTGATCTCATGAGCTAAGCCACGAATTAAGTCTCGTGCAGATTCCCATTGTTGTTGCTGAAAAGCTTCTGCGCTGATCTGTTTTTGTTGGTCAATTTGTTTAAATTCCAACAATATGTGTGGTTGGTTATCAAAGTTGACCGATGATGCGGTAATTTCAACAGTAATTTTTCGATGATCAAAAAATTCTATGGTTACGTCACTATCGCTAAATTCTTGGCCAGTGGTCAGTAGCTGTTGCAGTCGGTTGTTATTAATTGGCGTGTTGTAAAATACTTGTTCGATAGGAAGTTGGTATAGTTTACTTAAACTTTTAACCAGTAAAGCTTCTGCCGCAGGGTTAACATAACAAATGCTGAGGTTTTTATCTAAAACAACTACCGCTGTTACCATTTGGTTAGGTAATGCTTGCTGGTAGTGAAATTTTAGCTTCTGTAAGTTTACGGCATTATTAGACATCATCATCCTTCGCACCAAAGTAGTGCGTTAAGTAACGAGTGTAAATAATTATGGTGCAATATGCACTTAAATCTTGCTAGTTAGCCTTGTTAACGGAGACTCTATGCATATAAAACGTTACAGGAGAAGATGTTGCAATAACCTTGCCTTTATCACCAAGTAAGACCATTTTTATTTGATGTTCGCCTCGATCAATATTTCTCAATACAAACATGGAGTGAGGTTGGGGTTTTTCGTATGGTTCGTCATCTAAATATAACTGTATTTTAAGGCCGCGCTTAAAGATGGGTTTTATTCTGCCAGCAACATAAACTGAACCTGTATTGTCGCGAACAGTGGCATTATTTTCTGGTTGAGTAATAGCAACTTGATATTTTTCTTCGATAACCTTTGGAGTGATATCTAGAACTGAAGTGTCAACGGAGGATTTAATGGTATTGGATTCTTTTACTTCTACTTCTTCAGCACCAGGTTTCGGGCTGTCTGAAAATACTAACACTCCTTGTTCATTGCGCCATACATATATTTTAGCCGAACCCGCAAATAACGGTGCCGCTTGCGTGAACAATATAAAAAATATACATATACGTGCAAATTTATTCAAAAATAAACTTCCTGTTCCATAGGTCTTTCTCTAATCTATCCAAATATTAACCTTTTCGCCACAAAAAAAGCTCACCGAAGTGAGCTTTTTTAGTAACTAACTATTTGAAATAGTTACACGCTGTAGTACATATCGAATTCAACAGGGTGTGTTGTTGAGTTTAATAATTCAACTTCTTCACGTTTTAAGCTGATGTAGGCATTGATCATGTCTTTGTCCATAACTCCGCCTTCAATTAAGAAGTCCATGTCATTTTCCAGCGCATCGAGTGCTTCTTCAAATGATGCCGCAACTTGTGGAATTGCTGCTGCTTCTTCTGCTGGCAGATCATATAGATCTTTATCCATTGCATCGCCAGGGTGAATTTTATTTTTGATACCGTCAAGGCCTGCCATTAGCATTGCTGAGAATGCTAAGTATGGGTTGGCTGTTGGATCAGGGAAACGTACTTCGATACGCATTGCTTTTGGTGTAGGTACAATTGGAATACGAATTGATGCCGAGCGGTTGCGGGCAGAGTATGCCAACATTACTGGAGCTTCAAAACCAGGAACAAGACGCTTGTATGAGTTTGTTGAAGCATTAGTAAAGGCATTTAGTGCTTTAGCATGCTTGATAATACCACCAACGTAGTAAAGCGCTGTTTCAGATAGTCCGCCGTATTTATCACCAGCAAATAAGTTAACACCGTCTTTAGCTAAAGACTGGTGAACATGCATACCTGTGCCATTATCACCGACAAGTGGTTTTGGCATAAAGGTCGCTGTTTTGCCGTAAGCGTGTGCAACGTTATGTACCACATATTTATAAATTTGCACTTCATCAGCTTTAAGTACCATAGTATTAAAACGACAAGCAATCTCATTTTGACCAGCAGTAGCAACTTCATGGTGATGTGCTTCAACAACTAAGCCCATTTCTTCCATCACTAAACACATAGCAGAACGTAAATCTTGAGACGAATCTACCGGTGACGTTGGGAAATAGCCGCCTTTTACACCAGGACGGTGTCCCATATTGCCTTCGTCGTATTCCGTACCAGAATTCCAAGAGGCTTCTTTATCATCAATCTTGTAGAATGAGCCGCTCATGTCGGTATGAAAGCGTACATCATCAAATACAAAAAACTCTGGCTCTGGGCCAATTAGTACTGTGTCAGCAATGCCTGTGCTACGCATGTAGTCTTCAGCGCGTTTTGCCACTGAACGTGGGTCACGGCTATAACCTTGCATCGTTGCTGGTTCAACAATATCACAACGAATGTTCAATGTTACCGCTTCAGTAAATGGGTCTAATACCGCAGAGTCAGCGTCAGGCATCATCACCATGTCTGATTCGTTAATGCCTTTCCAGCCTTCAATTGAAGAGCCGTCAAACATTTTGCCGTCTTCAAAAAAATCTTCAGTTACTTGATGATGAGGAATTGAAACGTGTTGCTCTTTACCTTTTGAATCAGTAAAACGTAAATCAACGAATTTGACGTCATGTTCTTTAATTAGATCTAAAACTGCGTTTGACATTGAAAGTCTCCGGTGTAGTGAGTTCTATATATTTTTAAAAAGTAATTTTCTATTGTCTGTGCATAAGCGAATATTATGCCAAAGCTAAAGTTATTGAAATGTATGGTTTTAATCTTTATTGATAATTCATAGCGCACTAATTTGGTGCGCGGTGCGCTGCATTGTGGTGCGTATGCTCTAATTTGGCCATTGGCAGTATAACAATTGAAAATTATTTTGTTATTAATAAAATTTATATTTTTTCAATACAGTGTATTTAATTGTACTTCTCCTGTACAATACGCGCCCAATTATAGCCCTATTGAGCAAAACGCCCGTGTTAGATAAATTACGTAATGTTGCCATCATCGCCCACGTTGACCATGGTAAAACAACTTTGGTTGATAAGTTATTAGATCAATCAGGTACTCTTGACGCCAGAAATGGTCTAGAAGAACGAGTTATGGATTCAAACGATATCGAGAAAGAACGCGGTATCACAATTTTAGCAAAAAACACTGCTATTAACTGGGGCGACTACCGTGTAAATATCGTAGATACTCCTGGCCATGCTGACTTTGGTGGTGAAGTAGAACGAGTAATGTCAATGGTAGACTCAGTGCTACTTATTGTTGACGCACAAGAAGGCCCAATGCCACAAACACGTTTTGTGACTAAAAAAGCTTTTGCTCAAGGTTTAAAACCTATTGTTGTTATCAATAAAATTGATAAGCCAGGTGCACGCCCTGAATGGGTAATGGATCAAGTATTCGATTTATTCGATAACTTAGGTGCCACTGACGACCAATTAGACTTCCAAGTAGTTTATGCCTCAGCAATTAACGGCTGGGCATCAATGGAAGAAGATGTTGTTGGTGACGATATGACACCATTATTTCAAACTATCGTTGACCAAGTGCCAGCGCCAGAAGCTGATGCCGATGGTTCATTCCAAATGCAAATTTCTCAACTTGATTATAGCTCGTACTTAGGTGTAATTGGTGTTGGTCGTATTACGCGTGGCAGTGTTAAGCCTAACCAACAAGTTACAGTAGAGGGTGCTAACGGTAAGTTACATAACGGTAAAGTAGGTAAAGTATTCGGTTACTTAGGTCTTGAACGTCATGAGACTGAGCTTGCTGAAGCGGGTGATATTATTGCCATTACTGGTTTAGGTGAGTTAAAAATCTCTGACACTATTTGTTGTCCAAATGAAGTTGATGCGTTACCACCATTATCGGTTGATGAACCAACTATCAACATGACCTTCCAAGTAAATACTTCTCCTTTTTCAGGTCAAGAAGGTAAGTATGTTACTTCACGTAACATTAAAGATCGCTTAGACAAAGAATTAGTTCATAACGTAGCGTTACGTGTTGAGCAATTAGATGATCCTGATAAGTTTAAAGTTTCGGGTCGTGGTGAGCTTCACTTAGGTATCTTAATTGAGAACATGCGTCGTGAAGGTTACGAGCTAGCGGTTTCTCGTCCTGAAGTTATCATGCGTGAAGTTGACGGCCAAATTGAAGAACCATATGAAACAGTGACCATTGATGTTGAAGAACAGCATCAAGGCCCTATCATGGAAAAAATGGGTATCCGTAAAGCGGAACTTACTGATATGGCACCAGATGGTAAAGGCCGTATTCGTATGGACTTTATTATGCCTAGCCGTGGTTTAATTGGTTTTCAAACTGAGTTTATGACGTTAACTTCAGGCTCAGGCTTAATTTACCATACATTCCTACAATATGGCCCTCACAAAGGTGGCGATATCGGTCAACGTTTAAATGGTGTAATGATCGCAAACGCTACAGGTAAAGCCTTAACTAACGCTATCTTTAATTTACAGTCTCGTGGCCGTATGTTAATTGGTCACGGCTTAGATATTTACGAAGGTCAAATTATCGGTATTCATTCACGTGATAATGACTTAACGGTTAATGCACTTAAAGGTAAGCAATTAACTAACGTTCGTTCATCAGGTACTGATGAAGCACAAACGTTAACGCCGCCTATTATCATGTCACTTGAGCAAGCGCTTGAGTTTATTGATAACGACGAGTTAGTTGAAGTAACACCTGATAGTATTCGTATACGTAAGAAGTTCTTAAAAGAGTCTGATCGTAAACGTGAAGGTCGCGCTGCTAAATAACGTATAGCTAGCCACTGACCTGAAAAACCATCTGAAGAGATTCAGGTGGTTTTTTTGTGCGTCATGTCTTTGACTAAGAGGCAATAAATGTAAGACATATCTCAAAATACTATCAGCAATTAGCACACTTAAAATTCAACATCGTTAGTTATTGTTAATAAAAACAGATGTTTGGTGAGTTTTTTTTGTCGTGTTTTTAGTCGCTTTCTAACATATCTCATTTCAGTTTTTTCTCTTCACCTTTTAGAACTTGTTTCAGGTGCTATATTTAATGTATCAACAAGCAGCTACAGCGCTTTTAAGAGCAACGTAAGGTTAAATATATGGAACCTAGTAAACTGGTACGATTAAATTGTTTATTTGAGAAAGCTGTGGCCAATAATGTAAAGTTATTAGAAAAGCGCGAACTTGATGAGCTCTACAATGAATTTATCAATGATGGACGTGATAGCGAAAGTAGTAATATGGTGATATTTCCTAGCACGAAGAGACGTACCGCGGGCTAAAGTTTTGCAGATAAAAAATAAAAATAAAAATAAAAATAAAAAAGAAATAGGATGTTTCTATGTCTCCAGAGCAATTAAAAACATTACAGCAGTTGAGTCAACTATTTGAAAGTGGCGCAGCTGGGCCAAAACAAATTAAGCAACTATCTGAGTTATTAGCAGAAATAAATCAGCTAGCGGATAGTTCTGAAGACAATTACGAACAGCTATTTTCGTAATTCCCCTTAAGCTTATTGGCTAAAACTATTTTCTATGATCTTTGCATCGAGAATATAAGCCATGTGCTTCCACAAGATACTTGAAAAAATGATATTGTAACAATGCACTATCGTTATTTTTGACATTACCTTAATATATAGCCAAGCTCTAAATAGCGTACTCACATAAAACTAAAGTGTGAAAGTTAGATCAATCAATAGTGGTATATATGTTATCTAAATTCGACAAAATTAAGCAGCATCGTTATATGATACGAATGCTAAGTTTTTTACACTTGTTTCTTAGCAATCTTAAAAAAGAACATATTCATGTCACCGCAGGATATTTGTCTTACGTGACACTCATGTCGTTAGTGCCATTAATGGTGGTTATGCTTTCTGTGATGACAGCATTTCCTATTTTTTCAGAAATTCGTGAATTGATTGAAAATTTTGTTTATCAAAACTTTGTCCCTGCGTCTGGTGATGTTGTGCAAGAACACATTACCGGCTTTGTTAGTAATGCCTCTAAAATGTCTGCGGTTGCTATCACGGCACTTTTCATTTTTGCTATGCTGCTAATTTCTGCCATTGATAAATGTCTTAATAAGTTATGGCGGGTTAATGAGAAACGTCGAGTGATGACCTCATTTTCAATGTACTGGATGGTTTTAACCTTGGGACCTGTGTTAGTGGGGAGTAGCTTAGTCATGACTTCCTATATTATTTCGCTGGTATCACTTGGTGATTATGATTTACTGGGCATAACCAATATATTTGTTCGTGCTTTACCGTTATTTGCTTCTATTGCGGCATTTTTTATCTTATACATGGTGGTGCCAAATAAAATTATCCCGGCTAAGTTTGCCTTTGCCGGGGCTACTTTAGCTGCCATTTTGTTCGAAATTGCAAAGAAATCATTTGCTATCTATGTTACTCAATTGCCATCTTATCAAGCAATTTATGGCGCATTATCAAGTATTCCTATTTTGTTTCTTTGGGTTTATCTGAGCTGGCTTGTGGTATTAATTGGTGCATTATTCACGGTATCGTTAGAGGATTTTGAATTAAAACAAAAAAATGAATTATTAGCGGAAAGCGTTGATTGATACGTAGTTTATAGTGATTAGTTGAAAGTCGTAATTTACTATATTTGCCGCTAAAATGATTATGTTCTTTGCAAGGGGAAAATATGTCTAGAATGCTTTTTCCGAATATTGCCGTTTATCAAAAAGAATGGTTAAAAGTTACAGGGGGGCACCAATTATATATTGAGCAATCCGGTAACCCAGACGGCATTCCTGTGATATATCTCCACGGCGGTCCTGGCGGCGGTTGTAGCCCAAATCATCGCCGTTATTTCGACCCCGAAAAATATCGTATTATTCTAATCGACCAAAGAGGTTGTGGTCGTTCTATCCCTTCGCCTAGTATAGATAACAACACCAGTGCCGATTTAGTTGAAGATTTGGAATATATCCGTCTGCATCTAAATATTACTCGCTGGTTGGTAGCCGGGGGCTCATGGGGAACGACGTTAGCGATTCTTTATGGTATTAAATACCCTGATGCAATATCGGGTTTTATTCTTCGAGGAATATTTCTCGGTAGCAGTGCAGAATATCAATGGCTTTATAGCCAATCTGGCGCGGCATGTTTTTTTCCAGAATACTTTCAAGAGTTTAGTCAGCATATTCCAACAACCGGGCACACAGAACTATTGCAGGCTTATTATCAGCTGTTAATTGGTAGCAATGAAATAGCAGCCATTGCAGCGAGTAAGGCTTGGTGTTTATGGGAGTTGCGCTTATCTACCATTGAGCATCACAATATTGATCAGGGCTATATTGATGATGCTCATCAAGCCTTATGTATGGCAAAAATTTCCAGTCATTACTTTGTCAATAGCTGCTTTATTGATGAAGGTTATATTTTAAATAACTTAGCAACGATATCTAAGATCCCTGCGATTATTTTACACGGTAGATACGATATGGTTTGCCAGCTGAGCAATGCTTATCAACTTGTACAGAATTGGTCTAATGCACAATTGCAAATTCTTCCTCAAGCCGGTCATGGTGGTTTTGAATCGCAAACTATTGATGGTTTTTGCAAAGCAGCAGATACTATGGCGAACTTTATTATCGAGCAGGGAAATTTGAATAAATGATCGCGTTATTGCAACGAGTAGCTGAAGCGAGTGTGAGTGTTAATAACCAGATAGTTGGTGAAATAGAACAAGGTTTATTAGTGCTTCTAGCTATTGAGCCGGAGGATAACCAAGCGAAAGCCAAACGACTGGCGGAACGGGTGGCGGGTTATCGCATCTTTGAAGATGACAACGGCAAAATGAACTTGAATGTTCAACAAGTTGCAGGAGAAATTTTAGTTGTTTCACAATTCACCTTAGCAGCTGATACCTCAAAAGGGTTACGTCCTAGTTTCACTACCGCGGCATCACCGAAAATGAGTGAAGAATTATATCAGGCCTTTTGTCAGCAATTACGCAGTTTTGGTTTTGAGGTTCCAACGGGAATATTTGGTGCCGATATGCAAGTAAGGTTACTAAATGACGGCCCAGTGACGATTAACTTACAATGTTAAATCTTCATTGTGGGCGCTAATATGATGTGCGAAATATTTTCGCCATCGACGATATTGCCACAAAGGAAGGTAGCTAGCTTTTGAGCGCTTTTTAAGATTAGTGATTGGCCAGTGACTGGGCAGAAGGTGAATGACAATATTAAGGTAGCGTGGAATATGAAAATATATGATTTGATGGCTACTTTGTAACTGCTGTAATATCGTTAAACAAAGATTAATTTCATGGTCATCAAGATCAGGTAAATTAATGGTTAAACAAGAATTTTCTGTTAAGTTATCGATTAATGCCGTTAATAGCTCGACTCGACTCTGAAAACTATTGGTGTGATGTTGATAAACGTCGCAAATTAACCAATCTACGTTGTTATTATCGGTATTTTGCAACCAATTGAGCGCTGAATCATTTTCAATGGTGACGCTATGCGCTAAGGGATTAAAAAACTCACTGAAACAGCGAATTACTTGCTGAGAAAGTTCAACACTGACGACCTCTATCTCAGAATGCAATGCTCTTAAAAAGCGGCTGATATTACCGCCCCCTAGCCCCAATTCTGCTATTCGCGTTGGCTTAAAAAAGAGTAACGGCATCAGTATCGCGTATTGGTGTGGCAAAGTTAATTTTTCAGGTTGGCGTAAATGCATAACGCTTTGGATAACGTCGTCAAACGTTAACCAACGATAATACTTATTCTCATTAATCGATATTTGGTCTTTGTCATTACTGAGGTAAACTAGTCGACCTTGATTAACATGTTGAGTAAGTTTCACGTGTTTTTAGCGCCCTGATTTAAATGGTTTAAGAGTAATAATAGATAATGTACACATGTAGAGCCCCAAAAGATAAAGTTGAATTAGCTGCTTATTATCAACTTCGCTGGCAAATACTACGTCAGCCATGGCACCAGCCTCTAGGCAGTGAAAAAGATGAATTAGAATCACAATCATACCATCGGGTAATTGTTGATGATATGGATAATATTCTAGGCGTTGGTCGATTGCATCAAAGTGCTCAACATCGCGTGCAAGTTCGCTATATGGCAATTGCTGAAAAAGCACAAGGAAAAGGTTTAGGAAAAGTATTACTTCAGGAGTTTGAGGAAATTGCTGCGCAGCGAGGAGCTAGTGAACTCGAGCTTAATGCAAGAGAAAATGCATTAGGGTTTTACGAGCAATGTGGTTATCAAAAAATTGGCTTTTCACACACCTTATATCAAGATATTGATCATTATAAAATGCTTAAGTCGCTTACTGGCTCAGCAGGGCATTTAGTAGAAAAAGCTCAGGCGTTACAAGAGATTTGGCATCAAACTATACCACTTAGCAAAGCGATGAATATAGCTATATGTCATTTTGATCAACAGCAGCTCATCACTAATTGTGAGCCTACATTCAATAAGAATTTACACAATACTATGTTTGCTGGCAGCATTTATACTCTAGCAACATTAACTGGCTGGGGCTGGGTTTACTTTGCTTTGCAAGAGTGCCAAGAGCAGGCGGATATAGTATTGGCAGAAGGTAATATTCGTTATCTTGCGCCATTGGCAGGGGTTGCGCATGCAAAAACCACTAAGCGCTTAGTTAGTGGTAGTAGTGATGCACTGACGTTGGGAAAAAATGCCCGTTTCACTATTGAGGTGCAAGTATATTGCGGCGATAAAATAGCGGCAATATTTACTGGCTGTTATGTTGCCGTTTTAAAAAGGCAACAGCTTGATTAAGCGCTGACAAGCAACACAAAATTCAGTTATCATGGTGAAATTAATTTTTACCAGGGAATAGGTCAACATGAACAAAGCAATATTCTTTCTTATTTTCTTTAGCTTTTTTGCTTTGGCAAATGAAGAGCTTGAGCAAGTACTGGATAGTTTTCACCAAGCGGCGGCCGAAGCAAATTATGATGAGTATATGGAGCTATTGGCTGATAATGCGATATATTTGGGGACAGATAGTGGTGAGCGTTGGAATAAATTGGAATTCTCTGCGTTTGTTAAACCCTATTTTAGCCAAGGTAAGGGTTGGTTATACCAGCCAATAGAGCGTCATATCTCTGTTACGCAAGCAAAAAATATCGTATTTTTTGATGAATTATTAGAGAACAAAAACTATGGTCGTTGTCGCGGTAGTGGCTTGCTTATTAAAACCAATCAAGGTTGGAAAATATTGCAATATAACTTATCTATTCCCGTACCAAATGCCATTGCGGATGACGTTGTTGAGTCGATTGAAGGTTACCGCAGCGAGCAAGCAAAAGGCGTTGGCTAAGTGTTTACAACGACGGTATCAATTTAATTAATTTATTGTGCTGTAAAGTGAGCGAAGTAGTGCGGTGACGAAAATTACTAATTGTGGAGAAACTCTTTTATGAGTGTGAGTATTATTGGCTGTGGTTGGTTAGGGCAAGCGTTGGCACAAGCTTTATTGGCTGAAAATATTGAAGTTCTTGCGAGTTATCAATCGCAATCAACGCTAGAAAAGCTTAATAGCTTAAATATACCGTCTACACAGTTAATGTTACCTATTACCGCAGATATCAATGAACTCGAAAATAACCTTGATATAGCTGGCGTTGAGCAAGCGTTGTTTCAACAAGACGTGTTAGTTATTGCTATTCCACCACAGCTAAAAAAGGGTCGATTAGATTATCCTTTGAAAATTCAGCAGTTGGTGAAATTAGCCGAATTAGGGCAAACCAAACAGATTGTCTTACTGAACACTACCGCTATTTATAACGGTTTAGTCGGCGAAATTGATGAAAGTAAAGCGTTGAACTTAAGTGCTGAAAAAGTTGAAACCTTGTTGGCTGCTGAACAAGCCGTACAGGAGTTTTCAAAACAGGTCCACATTTTACGTTTAGCAGGTTTAGTGGGACCGAATCGTCATCCAGGAAAGTTTTTACAAGCTGATCGTCTCTTTAAAAATGCTAGCGCGCAAGTAAATTTAGTACATCAAACTGATGTGGTAAACATTATTAAAATGTTGATTGAAGGCCGAGTAAAGCAGTCATCAAAAATTTATAATGTTGTCAGTGGTACTAAAATCAGTCGCAAAGATTATTATCAACAAACCGCAAAAGCGATGGGCTTAGTGGAACCCCGCTTTGAACAAGAGCAAGTTAGCAATGCCGGTAAGCAAGTTGTTGGTGATAAACTGCGCAAGGAATTGAATTATAATTATCTATATGATGATTTATTGCAGTGGGCGACAACAGTGAAAGTATAACGATTAGTGTCAATCTGTCGTTGTAACAACATCATTAGGAAGAAATAAGTTAAGGTTAATATTTTATGGCAAATAATGTTATTACCAAAACATTAAAAGCAATTTACCAATATAAAATAACATTGTTATTTTTACTGTTATGGGCACATGTTTCTTTATTGAATTTGTTTTACGTCTCGTACTCAGGTCCAGTGTTTCTTTGGCAGGAAAATAGCGAACCGATAACCATTCAAGTTCATTTCCTCATTGCCTTATTAACAACGGGGTTTTATCTGTTGGTAAGTAAATTACGGCAGGTAAATAAAGAAAAGAAAACCATCATAACTGATAGGATTTGGTTAGCATGTTCGTTGTTTTTAGTTTTTTCTATTGGTTTCCTTCTGCTATAACAATGATAAAAAACCGACGATCTTGTCGGTTTTTTATTACTTAAGACTCATTTCTTCTTTTCTTAGCTGAGCTACTTTTTATGAATGCCAGCGGTTGCTAGCCACTGTTGAAAATCGAGTAAATTAGCCGGCAAAATCACTTTAGTTGATTGTTGATTTAAGCCTTTCATTTGCTGTAAATATTGCTCACTTAATTGCATATCTAATGCTTGTTGACCGCCAGGTTGCTCGATGGCACTGGCGAGCTTGCTAATTGAATCACCGGTAGCTTGTGCAATAGCTAATATTTCAGCGGCTTTACCTTGAGCCGAGTTTATACGTCGTTGTTTTTCACCTTCAGAGAGGTTAATTAACTCCGTCATTTGCCCTTCAGAGCGATTAATACGACTGGCCTTGTCACCTAAACTTTTCGCTAATATTGCCCGACGTTCTCGCTCAGCGTTAACCTGCATTTCCATGGCATTGCGCACAGTGATAGGTGGCGTAATGTTCTTGATTTCATATCTGTGTACTCTAATGCCCCAACTTTCACCGGCTTTATCCAACACTTCTACAACTTTCGCACTGATAATGTCACGCTCTTCAAAAGTTCTATCCAATTCTAATGTCCCGATAACGGAGCGGGTTGTGGTTTGTGCCAATTGCATAGCGGCAAAGCGATAATCTGTTATGCCGTAACTGGCTTTAACCGCATCAACCACTTGAATATAAATAACGCCATCGACTTCCACATTTACTTCGTCTTTCGAGAAACATTCTTGTGGTGGTACATCTATGGTTTCTTCTTTGAGATCTTGAATAAAAGCCACGCGATCAATAAAGGGTAGCAAGACATGAAAACCTGCCGCTAACGTACAACGATACTTTCCTAAACGCTCAACCACATAAGCGGACTTTGTTGGTACTAAACAAATAGCTTGGAAAAACTTAAAGGCTAAGTACAAAAAGATAAACGCCCAAACCGCTAACACGGCTAATTCGATAGGATTTGCGTTAACTGGCATCATTATTTCGCTCCTTGAATATTTTGCGTTACTTTGTCCATACCTTGGAAGAAACCTTCAAGTTTAGCGACTTCACTTGGCACGATAGACACTTCGGCATTTTTGAGAATATTGCCGGTTTGACCAATAAATTGTTCTAATAAGCGCATTTTTATCGCTTGGTCACCGCTAGGCAATGCCGCCGCTTTTGCAATTAAGTTAATGCCCTCAGCAGAGGCTTGTGTGAGAATTTCTATTTCTTGCGCACGGCCATGTGCTTCGTTAATTTGCTTTTGTTTATCGCCTTCAGAAAGGTTTATGGCTTCTTGGCGCTCACCTTCTGACAAATTAATTGTGGATTCTTTTTCCGCTTCAGCTAACGTAATTTCAGCGCGTTTTTGCCGTTCAGCTTCCATCTGTTTTTCTAAGGTATGAATGACGTTTTCTGATGGCGTGATATTGCGTACTTCGTAGCGTAATACCTTAATTCCCCAAGGATCTGATGCTTTATCAATTTCTCGCACTATGGTTTCATTTAAGGTATCGCGTTCAGAAAATGTTTGGCTAAGGTTTAATTTACCAATTTCTGAGCGCATAGTGGTTTGTGCTAAATTGATGCTGGCGCGACGATAATCTTCTATGCCGTAACTGGCTTTCGCACCATCCATGACTTGAATATACACTAAGCCGTCAACACTAATTTGAATATTGTCACGAGAAATACAGCTTTGTGCAGGAATATCCAATACTTGTTCTCGAGTTTCGTGACGGTAAGCAACCCGATCAAAAAAGGGAATTAAAAAATGTAGTCCAGGTTGCATGACGGCGCGAAATTTACCTAAGCGCTCGATTACACATACCTCTTTCATTTGTACGATTAAGACTAGCTTTACCACAATAAACAGCAAAGCGAGAAAAACAAAGGTAATTGTTGCTAGCATAGGTATGCTCCTATTTTTATTTTAGATGTTAAATTAAGCGGGAGTTTATTTGATGGCTTCAACCACTAAAGAGATATTTTCTTTGCAAACAATTGATGCTTTGCTCCCAGGTGAAATGATCGAACCATCACTGAGCGCAGTCCACGTTGTGCCTTGAAACTTAACTCGACCAGCGTTAGTGCCTGGGCCTATTTGCTCAACAACTTGCACGGTTTTACCGTAAATATCGAGTTCTTCATGAACATTTTCTACTGTGGTATCACCGGCAAAAAAGCGATCAGTAAAAAAGTAAACCACAATTAATAACAGTGTTGCGAGAATAAACCAAGTGGTTAGGGTAAGCACCCAAGTATCGAGAATTTGTTGATGCACGCCAATTGCCACTAGCAGTGAAGCAATGCCTAAATTGAGGAGAATGCCACCGGGTACAAAAATTTCTAAACAGGCAAATAGTAAGGCAAGAACTATCCAAGTTTCAAAAAATAAAATGTATTCCATTACCACCTCCAATAAAACAATGACTATTAATTAGCCATTAACAGTGTATTAGAGACGGTAACAAGCTTGACATATTATGTCAAGCTTGTGTGAAGTGCTTATTTCTTGAGTGCGTTTAAATATAGGTTAACTAACATTAATCAAATTTAGCACTAAGCTCTCTATGCTCTAACTTAGCTGCAAGCGGCCTTAATATTCCTTCAGCAATAATTGCGGCATATAGCAGCACCAGCAAATTTACCGCGTAAGCTCGATGAAAAACAATGCTTTCTTCAACATTGGCATGTATGGCGATACTTCCCAACAATAAGCCAATGAAGGCCGCTCCGTAGATAAAAAATATTTGCTTTTTCAATATTATTGACAAAAATTCTGTCGCTGGTGTTGGCGATATCTCATTGGCGAATAAGTAACTAAGACCCTTAATTGACTTTATTAATCCTAAAGTGCCAAAAGAAATCACCGTAGCGGCATACATAAACAACAGCACAAATAAGATACTTGCAATATCAATGAACATGGTCAAATTCCCCGCAAGTACACCCAACATAATAACGGCTCCCATCACGACGAGCAGCGCTAAAAAACTTTGCATAATATTTTTCCTCTTCCAATTTACATCTAAGGTTGATGAAACAGGAAATAATTCTTTTGGAGAAATATTAAATGCTGCTGCTAGCGCCAACTGAGTTTCCGCTGAACTATTGCCATCTTTTTCTGCGCGTTGAATGGTTCTTAAGCTTAGGCCAGAGGCTTTGGCTAATAACTCTTGTGACCAACCATTATCTTTACGGAAAAATTTAACTCGTTCTGGGGATAAGTTTGAACTGAGCTTATTTAATTGATTCGTGTGCAATGAATACTCCTAAAATGTCATTCTCGTTTCGGTGGCCAATATGCAATTGAGCTGAAAAAATAGCGAGAGTTATGTTACGTCATTATAGCGTCATAGTTACGACAGGCCATATTTTATTGACTTGTAGCGAGCTTATCATGTTTCATTGCATCAAAATGCATGGGCGCTATTTTACCGTGAAAGACAAATAGTCTTAGAGAAATTCGGTACATACACGCTCATTCACATCGACATGTAAGGATATATTAATGTCGTGCTGCCATGGATGGCAAAGAACGACCATGTGATTGCGACATACCGCACATCCTGTGCATAAAAAAGCCAGCAGAAGCTGGCTTTTTAATAACTTAGTGGAATAATCAAATATTATAGTGATAAGTTATCTAAAATATCATCTTCAACTAGGTTGGCTAAGGTGACTTTAAGCTTAGGTGTGCGTGCCATTTCACGTTTAATAGCGAAATTAGCTTCTTCATTACGTGCCCAACTACGACGTGCAATGCCATTGTTAACATCAAACAGTAACATAGATTTTAGTCGGCGCTCTGCTGCTGCTGAGCCGTCAAGTAACATACCAAAGCCACCGTTAGTCACTTCACCCCAACCGACGCCGCCTCCATTATGGATTGAAACCCAAGTTGCGCCGCGGAAACTATCACCAATAACATTGTGAATCGCCATATCAGCGGTAAAACGACTACCATCATAAATGTTTGAGGTTTCACGGAACGGAGAATCGGTACCACTAACATCATGATGGTCTCGGCCAAGGACTACTGGGCCAATTTCACCATTGTTAATCGCATCGTTAAAGGCTTTAGCAATTTCCATGCGGCCTTGAGCATCAGCATAAAGAATACGCGCTTGTGAGCCAACCACTAGCTTGTTTTGCTTAGCGTCTTCAATCCAAGTGATGTTGTCTTGCATTTGTTGCTGAATTTCTTCAGGTGACTCTTGCATGATTTTTTTCAATACACTTGCAGCGATAGCATCTGTTTTATCTAAATCTTCTGATTTACCTGAAGCACACACCCAGCGAAATGGTCCAAAACCATAGTCAAAACACATAGGGCCTAAAATATCTTGCACGTATGACGGGTATTTAAAATCAATGCCATTTTCCGCCATAACATCGCCACCTGCGCGTGATGCTTCAAGTAAAAATGCATTACCATAATCGAAGAAATAAGTACCACGTGCTGTGTGCTTATTAACGGCATCAGCATGGCGCTTTAGAGTAGATTGTACTTTTTCTTTGAAAACTTCTGGCTCTTCACGGATCAATCGATTTGATTCTTCGTAGCTAATGTCAACAGGGTAATAACCGCCTGACCAAGGGTTATGCAGTGAAGTTTGATCTGAGCCTAAGTGCACATATATTTCTTGTTCATAAAAGCTTTCCCAGACATCGACGATATTACCGATATAAGCAATGGATACCACTTCATCATTAGCTTGTGCTGATTTAACACGAGCAATCAAGTCGTCCATATTGTCAATTAGCTCATCAACCCAGCCTTGCTGATGACGCTTAGTGGCGGCATTGGCATTAACTTCAGCACAAACCGTTACACAGTTTGCAATGTTACCCGCTTTTGGTTGCGCGCCGCTCATGCCACCTAAGCCGGCAGTCAGGAATATTTTACCTTGTGGGCTCTCACCCTTGTTTAGTACTTTGCGGAAAGCGTTCATTACCGTAATTGTGGTGCCGTGCACTATGCCTTGTGGGCCAATGTACATAAATGAGCCAGCGGTCATTTGACCATATTGAGTTACACCTAGTGCGTTGAATTTTTCCCAATCATCAGGCTGAGAATAATTAGGGATCATCATACCGTTAGTTACTACAACACGTGGTGCATCCTCACTTGATGGAAATAAGCCCATCGGGTGACCAGAGTATAAGTGTAAGGTTTGATCACTTTCCATTTCACTTAAATATTTCATGGCTAATAAGTACTGTGCCCAGTTTTGGAACACTGCACCGTTACCGCCGTAAGTAATTAGCTCTTCTGGATGCTGCGCGACAGCCGGATCTAGGTTGTTGTCTACCATCAACATGATTGCAGCAGCTTGTTGACATTTTGCTGGGTAATCCGTCACGGAATGAGCTTTTAGATCATAGTTAGGCTTAAAGCGGTACATATAAATACGGCCAAAGTCTTTTAACTCTTGAGCAAATTCAGTGGCTAATTCTTGATGCCACTCTTTTGGGAAGTAGCGTAGCGCATTTCTAACCGCTAACTGTTTTTCTTCACTAGAAAGAATGTCTTTACGTTTAGGGGCGCGGTTAGCACCTGCAGGGTAAGGCTTAGCTGCGGGTAATACCGTTGGGATCCCCTGTCTAATTGTTTCTGCAAAGCTCAGGGCTGTTTCTTGAAAATTTGTTGTAGTTGCCATAATAAAATTCTCTCTACTTACTTTCGTCGGTGCTAACGGTAAATGCTTGTGCTCTCACTAAGGCGATCATGGCATCAATATCAGGCTTTAATAGTCTGTCTTCTTCAAGTTTTGCCACTTTCTCTCTGATCACTGCAAAGTTTTTCTCAATAATGTCTGAGCACTTATTCGGGCGTCTAAAGTCAATGGCTTGCGCGGCATACATCAGCTCAATCGCTAAAATTTTCTCTAAATTACCTAAGATTTGGTTAAACTGTCGGCTTGAAATACTACCCATAGAAACATGATCTTCTTGTCCCATTGAGGTTGGCACACTATCAGCTGATGGTGGGAAACAAAGTGATTTGTTTTCAGTCACTAATGCCGCTGTGGCGTATTGTGGGATCATCATGCCTGAGTTTAAACCACCAGCAGTGGTTAACAACCGAGGTAAGCCGTGTAAGCCTTCAAGGAGTAAGTAACAACGACGGTCTGAAATATTACCTAATTCAGAGGCCGCAATAGAAGCGTAATCAAGCACCATAGCTAACGGTTGACCATGGAAACTACCACCTGAAATAGCTTCTTCGCTACTGATAACAATTGGGTTATCAGTAACTGAGTTCATTTCAATTTCAGCTAATTCTTCTAAATGGTAATAAGCGTTGCGTGATGCACCGTGTACTTGTGGAATGCATCGTAAAGAGTAAGGGTCTTGTACACGGTCACATTCTTCATGATCAGCCATGTTTTCTGAATTTTTAAAGAAGCTTCTCATGCGTGCAGCTACTGCTAAGTTACCTTTAAAAGCACGGGTTTGATGTAACTCTGCTCTAAATGGCGATTCACTACCTTGCATACCTTCAATACTCATAGCACCTGTTAAATCTGCTAGGTCTAATAAGTAACGCATTTTGGTTAAGCCAGTGATAGCGTGTGACAGAATAAACTGGGTACCGTTAATTAACGCTAAGCCTTCTTTGGCGTGCAATTCCATTGGCGCTAAACCATTTTCTTTTAGTGCTTGCGCCGCAGGGATAATTTTATCAGCTTGCCCCCCTTCACTTTGCCAGAATTCACCTTCACCAAGTAATGGTAAAAATAAGTGTGAAAGTGGTGCTAAATCACCTGATGCGCCTACTGAACCTTGCTCAGGTACCACAGGGATAAGATCAAGCTCAATAAAGGTTAGCATTCTTTCTACGGTTTCTAAGCGAATACCCGAAAAACCTTGGCTTAAAGCATGCACTTTAGTGATCAACATCAGTTTTGAAATAGCTTTGGCGATAGGCTCACCAACACCTACGGCATGGGTAATAAGCAGGTTTTTTTGCAGTAAATTAGTATCTTCTGGAGAAATTTGCGTATCGCATAATGGCCCAAAGCCAGTATTAATGCCATATACGGCTTCATCAGAAGCGGCCATTTTCTCAACACGTTGGCGACTTGTATTAATTTTATCTAAAGCTTCTTGGCAAAGTACAGCTTTGATACTGCCGTTGGCAATACCATTAACAATATCAAGATTTAGACGGTCGATACCATATTTAAACGTCATATTAACGCTCCTAAATTAAAAAACTAACTGGCTACTCGGTCGTTATCTATGACTAGCAGCCGTTCAAAAATTAAAAAACTAAATGGCTACCTAAGCGGTATTTATTACCAGGTGCCGTTAATATCGCTAAGCTGACAACGCCTTGGCTTGACCAAGTACGACGCTTAACCTGCAAACAAGGTGCAGACTCTGTAATGTTTAATAATTTACAGATATCAGCACTGGCAAGAATAGCCTCAACTTCATGTGTCGCTTCGGTTAGCGGCGCTTCAGAAGACAAATATTCATGCGGGGTAATTTTGGTGAAATCTTGTGTTAAGTAGTTAGCAACTAATTTGGGGTTTACGAAGCGTTGCTCTAATTGAATAGCCGCCTCGTTTTCAAAATGTAATACGCTAGAGAAATAAGCTTTATCACCGGTTTTTAATGATAACAAAATGGCCATTTCTTCGGTTACGTCAACCGCCTGTAATGCTAATTGCTGAGCATGATACTGATGACCGCGTTCATGAATTTCATCGGCAATATTGCGAATCTCTAGTAATGAAGATTGCGATTTAAATGTTGCAACAAAGGTACCTGAGCCTTGAGAACGTACCAATAAACCTTGCTCGGTTAATTCCTGTAGGGCACGGCGTGCGGTCATTCGGCTCACTGAAAATTGCTCGGTTAGCTCATTTTCAGAGGGCACTTTACTATGTTCAAGCCATTGACCAGATTCTATCTTTTCGCAAATGTATTGCTTGATGATGGTATACTTTGCGGGCTTTAATTGTGTCATTGTTATGCTCGGTAAATGTTGCAACAGGGTAATAACGAAAAGTCACTTTAACTTGTATATACAATCTCATCTTTTTTACAGTAGGTCAAGAGTTGTATATACAAGCTTGCTTGTTAATTTGCTATCGGTTAGAGTGCGAATTATTAATAATGCCAACTCACTTGGTATTAGAACCACTAACTATTAGTCACTAGTTTACTACATTGCAGCATGTAGGTTGAAACTAGCTGGCAATAAATGCTTTGGAATTTTTTATGTCGACTACAACTCAACATTGGCAAACACTTTGGATTAATGTAAATCTTGCAACCATGAGTGACGGTGCTAATAGTTATGGCACTATTGCACAAGGTGCACTGGCAATCGCCAATGGTAAAATTGCTTGGCTTGGCACAATGAACGAGTTACCGGCGTTTGACAATGAGGTTGTCACGGTAATTGATGGTGAAGGTGCTTGGTTAACGCCGGGTTTAGTTGATTGTCATACCCATCTGGTTTTCGGTGGTAATCGTGCCAATGAATTTGAAATGCGCCTTGAAGGCAAAAGCTACCAAGAAATAGCCAATGCTGGTGGCGGTATTGTTTCTACAGTGAAAGCAACACGTGCTGCCAGTGAAAGTGAATTGTTTGCTAGTGCGCATAAGCGTTTAACGGCGTTGCATCAACAAGGTGTTACCACGGTAGAAATTAAATCGGGCTATGGTTTAGATACCGCTAATGAAATAAAAATGCTGAAAGTTGCAGGGCAGTTAGCGCAAAGTTTGCCAGTGACGGTGAGAAGAACATTTTTAGGTGCTCACGCTTTACCTATTGAATATAAAGATCGAGCTGATGAATACATTGATTTAGTTACTGGTGATATGTTGCCGAAAGTGGCAAGTCTGCAGTTGGCTGACGCGGTAGATGTATTTTGTGAAGGCATAGGTTTTAGCATCGAGCAAACCGAGAAAGTATTCGCGGCGGCAAAGAAATATGGCTTGCCTATTAAGGTGCATGCTGAGCAACTCTCTAATTTAGGTGGCACAGCGTTAGCGGCAGAATATAACGCACTATCTTCTGATCATATTGAGTTTCTTGATGAAGCGGGCATTATTGCCATGAAAGCGGCAAATATGACTGCCGTTCTTCTGCCTGGGGCTTTTTACTTTTTACGAGAAACCCAACTGCCACCAATCGATTTACTGCGCAAACACGGTGTTAGCATGGCGATTGCCACGGATGCAAACCCAGGTTCTTCACCCATTACTTCAATTCAACTAATGCTCAATATGGCCTGTACGCTATTTCGTTTAACGCCGGTTGAAGCGTTAGCGGCGGTGACATCGCAAGGGGCTAAAGCGCTTGGTTTAGCTGACTCGAAAGGGCAACTTGCGGTTGGTTTTGACGCTGATATTGCCTGTTGGGATATTCAGCAACCAGCTGAATTATGTTATCAATTTGGTGTCAATCCACTCAATAAGTTAATGCAGGCGGGTGAGTTAGTTATCTAACGACTAATATTTTTGCCGCGCTAGTGCACCGGTTGTTAGAAAACAACCGGCTGTCGCTGCTGTACAAACTACATACGATTGATTAGTCTATGCAGATGTTCTCAGCAATGGGTTTGTTATGATGAATAACAGAGCTAGATCCTACTCGTTTTCTCTCTCTTTAGGTTTATGCTTAATTTGCAGTTTTTTTTCATTACCAGTTTTTGCCGCTAGCGGTACTTTTTCGTTTATTGAATTTAATATCGCCTTTGTTTTGGGATTGAGCCTACCGGTTTTATTACTAACTTTTGTTGTTAAGCCGTCTTCAGCTATTTCAAAGCGTTATCCCATTTTTTTAACCCTTGCTCTACTTTCTTTGCTTTACTCTTTAGCGTATATGCCACAGCGAAATGATTATGTCGCGTTAACCTTTTGTGCTTTGGTATTACAACTGAGTTTTTTTTGGACTGCGCAGTTTACTAGCCAGCACAGACCAGCAAGCAATACTAATTCAATGCTTTGGCAGGCCATAAGCTATGGCGTACTCTTGTTGTTATTTTTTACCGTGCTTTGGCTAGGTGTTGTCAATCCTGATAACGCTTGGCTCAGTTTTTG
Source organism: Colwellia sp. SU-HH01172 (assembly GCF_057553355.1). Lineage (NCBI taxonomy): Bacteria > Pseudomonadati > Pseudomonadota > Gammaproteobacteria > Alteromonadales > Colwelliaceae > Colwellia > Colwellia sp. SU-HH01172. The sequence goes on from NZ_BAAJMB010000010.1 coordinate 25,004, forward strand.
TTTGTTACAAGTATTGTTTTTTAGTAGTCAGCTTTTCTTGTTCTCACAAAATACTTTACGAAAGATAAGCCAGCGTTCTTTATTGCTAATAGCGGTTAATATCGCTTTTGCTGGTGCGGTTTATATTTGGTTAAATGATCAGCTGTCATATGATTTATTGGCAGCCCTCGCGGTGTTCACTTATTTGATGGTAATGGTAAATGGTTGTTGGCATGTCGCCTCGAGCTTAGTAAGTAGTCATAGTATTATTAAAGAAGCTATTGCGACGACTGACGCAATAATATTTGATCCTTCTACCAATTTACCGTCCTATTCATATGCGGTAAGAACCTTTGAATATCATGTTAAACATCAAACATCTGCACGATATGCTGCCGTTGCGTTCAAGCCGCTTAACTTTCAACAAGTTAATGCTGTTTTAGGGCATCATAATTCTGATATTCTGCTATTGCAGCTTGCTTATTGCCTGCAGAAATCAATTGAGGCTGACAGTGAATTACTAAACTTTTCCAATGCTGAGTCTCCGGTGCGTGTAGCTCGTTTACAAGGTTTGCACTTTTTGGTGGTTATAGATCTTGCACAAAGTAAACACAATGATGAAATTATTATTGAGCAACTTTGCCAAAAGTTAGCACAAGCTGTACCCGGACCAATGAGTTTCAAAAGTTTTTCATTATTTTTTAAATTGGTGTTTGGTGTTGCCTTTGTCGGTCAAAATAGCAATAACGTGAGTGAAGTTATTGCCTGTGCCGAAGATGCCTTGTTACAGGCTGATAAACAACAAAAGCAAGTCAGCTTTTTTGCCCAAGAATTAGCCACTTTTAATCAACAACAATTGCAGAAAATGGAGCAGTTGAAGCAAGATATATCGACTGGAGCCATTAACTGGCGTATACAGCCGCAAATTAAAATGGCCTCTAAACAGGTTTTGGGATTTGAGTTATTGTTAACTTGGCAAGACCGCGAAGGCGAAAAACTTGCTTTTAACGAGGTGATGGTCATTGCCGAGCAAAGTGGTGATGCCTATGCGTTGTGTCGAAAAATGGTGACACAGGCATTTACCTTTTTGCAGCAATTGCATCGTTTAGGCGCTAAGGTAGAAGTTGCGATAAAGCTGTCGAATAGCTGTTTATTAGAGCCTGACTTAGTCGATTATATTGAACAACAAGCAAAAGAGTTCGGCGTTGACTGCCAATATTTATTATTAGAAATTCAAGAAGAAATATTACTAAGTGCTTCTCTTGAGGCAAAAGCTAGCATTGATCAATTAAAATTCTTGGGCGTTAAAATTGCTATCGATGAATTTTCTGGCAGCTACGAGGCTCTGCGCTATTTAAGAAAACTGGCGGTAAGTGAAATTAAAATAAACTGTCAGGCTTTGGCACAAGCCGAAGCAGGCTCGTCAGATAAAGCGATCATTAATGCCTTAATTAATCTTACACGCAAGATGGACCTACCACTCATTGGTACTAATATTGACAGTGTAGTAATCGAAGATATGTTTCTTGCCATGGGGGGAGAATACGCCCAAGGTAAACACTATAGCTCAGGCGTTAATTTCCATGAACTGCCATTTTGGCTTGATGCTTGGCAGCAGCAATACGCTGCAAAAGTTTAATCGTATTATTCTATATCAAGCGGGTCAGGCGAGAGTATTATGCCGGTATTATCGGCATAAATGTGATCATCAGGTAAAAAAGTCACACCAGCGAAGTTAATGGCTAAATCACTTTCACCTGAGTCGATGGTACTAGCGCCGACGGGGATTGACAGTAGACCTTGGATACCAATATCAATATCCTCTAAGGCATCAACATCTCGGACACTGCCAAAACAAATAATACCTTCCCAATTATTTTTACTGGCAAGTTCCGCAATTTTAATATTAATTAGCGCACGTCGTGTTGAACCACCACCATCAATTACCATGACTTTGCCGGTGCCATCGGTACTCGCCACTTCTTCAATTAGGCCATTACTTTCAAAGCACTTTACCGTAGCAACTTTACCACCAAAGGAACTGCGGCCACCATAATTACTAAATATAGGTTCAAGTACATCGATTAAGTCTGTGTAAATATCACACAATTCTGAAGTGTTGTATTCCATAACCAGTCTCCTGTTGTGATGATTCCTCATTGCTAGTATAACGGCTAAGCGCTAAGGTACAACTGCTAAGTCGCTATAGTTGCTAAATATTTCAGCGCTAAACTGTGGCTTGTAATTCAACATAAAACACGATTTAATAACAATACTATCATCTTCTCTAAGAGTTGCATTTATGGCGGAAAGGGCATTTACCCATAGCTTAATCTATTCTACAGAAACTCTTATTTTTAGCATTCTTGCTTTGCTTCTTCTGGCATATTATCGCGGGCTAGGTCGCCAGTATGTTAAGTTTTGGATGATCAGTTTATCTGCGCTGGCGATTAATCAATTTTCGCTTGCCTGCCAATATATTTTTAATGAACAAGAGGTCGGTAGTTATATTGATATTGCTATCGCTATCTTGCGACAAGTTAGTCAGTATTTTCATATATTATTTTTAATTTTAGGTATTTATGCGGCTACTAAGCAGAAAGAGGTGTCGAAAAAAATCTTGCTTATTGGTGGGACGTCAGCGGTATTGATAGGCGTGTTAGCTGCTTTATCTTATGGTTTTGATGTGAGAAGTGTCTTTAATCGTTTTTATTTACGCGAAAGCTTAGCATCATTTATATTTGGTAGTGCCTTAATTGCTTCAGCATTCTATTTATATTCCGCCAAAATAAACCACTTTTCCGGAAAAATATTTTTCGCTTTTTGTATTTTAGTTGGTTGTCGTTACATCGCCTATTCCTTTGCATCGATTATCTTTTTAACCGAAGACTGGTTTCGTTACTTAACGCAAAATTTAGCCTATGTAGATATCGGTATTAATACGGTTTTAGGATTTATCGTTTTAATTTGGATGCAAGGGGCTGAACGTCATGTTGCGGCCACGGCAATAAACCGCGCTAAATATTTAGGTAAGCATGACTCGTTAACCGGTGTGTTAAATCGAGAGCAAGTGCTTGAAAAACTCACTAATGAGATGCAAATAGCCCAAGATAAGAACCAAACCTTGTGCGTATTTTTGCTAGATATTAAGCGCTTTAAATTTGTTAATGATACTTATGGTTTAAAAGTTGGTGATTTGATTTTAGGAGAAATTGCTCGCCGACTGAACCAAAGTTTATTAAAACCAAAAGTTGTTGGGCGCTTAAGTGGTGACTCCTTTATGTATGTTATTGAGTATGAAAATGAAAAGCAGCAAAAGATTGCCGCAGAACATTTACATACCTTAATTGCACGACCTTATTTAGTTGCTCAACAGGAAGTTCATTTACAATGTAGTGTTGGCTATTGTGAATTTCCGTTAGACGCAAAAATTGCCGATGATCTGCTACAAAGAGCCAACCTAGCGCTATTTCAAGCTGAAAGTAATAATATTCAAACGGTTAAGTATGAGCCGGGCATGCAGTCACAGGGCCGGCATTTATTAGCAATGGAAAAAGAAATTCGCCGCGCCATTAGCAATGAAGAGTTTATTCTACATTTTCAACCCCAACTTAATTTAAAGAACAATCGTTTGGATGGCGCAGAGGTTCTGGTTCGTTGGCAGCATCCGACCAAAGGCTTATTGGCACCCGGCCAGTTTTTTGATGATATAGAGGCGCTGAACTTATACAGTGAGTTAGACAATTATGTCTTGGAAAAAACCTGTCAAACCATTGCTAAGTGGTATCAAACTTATAAACGTCGGGTTCCTCTCGCCATAAATATTACTGCCGATGAATTTCAAGCCACTGATTTTATTAGTAACATTCAGGGGTTATTGATGAAATATGAAATTCCGCCAATTTACCTTGAATTAGAAGTAACAGAAAATGTTGTGATCACGGATATAGACCTAGTTATGAAAACCATTGTTATTTTACAAAATATGGGCATCAAGGTGTCTATTGATGATTTTGGTACTGGTTATTCTTCATTGGCCTATTTACGTAAACTACCAATAGATAAAATAAAAATAGATCGTAGCTTTATTCAAGAAGTGGCTTCTAATGATTCAGATTTAACCATAGTGAAAACTATGGTTGAGTTATCGCATGGTTTAGGGAAACGGGTATTAGCAGAAGGTGTGGAAACTCAGCAGCAACTACAATTGTTGCGTAATATCGGTTGTGATGCGGTTCAGGGCTATTTTATCAGCAAACCTATTTGTGAGGAAGAATTTACTAAGTACCTAAAGCGTAAATAATTTTAGTGAAAATTATTGCTATTTTCTGATGCCGTCTATACTCAAAATATCGTAATAAAAAGAAGAGTATAAACAGGGTATGTTAATAAAGCACAAACTTCTTGCCAACAGTGCTGTTGTTGGCGTTTCCATGCTATTCATGCTGGGATTGATCAATTATTCCGTAACGTCGTTAGAGTCAGATGTAGAAATTGCTAGGTTGATTGGCAATACCGAAAGTTTGGTATTGCAATTACGTCGAGATGAAAAGGACTTTATTGCTCGTAAAGACTTAAAATATATTGAAAAATTTGACGGTAATTTCAGTACATTACAAGCTGATATTGAACAACTTTCGATAAAATTCTCTGCTATTGATAAAGAAGTTGCAGAGCTAGCGCAATTAAGCACTGTATTAAATGAATATAGTGATTACTTTCATCAGTTTGCTGCAGCGCAACAACGTATTGGCTTGCACCCTAAGGATGGCTTATATGGTGAGCTGCGTTCTGCGGTGCATGGGGTCGAAGAGCTTTTGCAAGGAGCGGATTACAAATTACTGAGTGATATGTTGCAGTTACGGCGCAATGAAAAAGATTTTATGCTGCGACTGGATGAGAAGTATTTTCTTCGTTGGGGAACAAATGCCGATGATTTTATTACTCATGTCGAAGAAAGTGAGTTAACGCCTGGGGTTAAACAGCAGGTTATTGATAATATTACGGTTTACCGACAAGGCTTCGCTAACTTAGTGCAAGCGCAAAAAACCTTAGGTTTTGATTCCGACAGTGGCATTCAAGGGCAAATGCGTTCCGCGGTGCATAAAGTGGATAATATGATCGCGACTGTCGTTACTGTCAGCAAAGAAATTGTTGTTGAGCATGCAAATATGGTTAATGTTGTCGCCTACTCTGTATTTGCCGTGGTTTTAACATTGGCAATATTAATCGCATTGGTCGTTAGTCGCAGTATTTTGTCGCGCATTAATAATTTAAATGATGTCATGAACAAAGTCGCAGACACGCAAGACTTATCGATACGTGTCACTATGGATAATAAAGATGAAATTGGCGAAATGGCAGAAATATTCAATCAAATGTTGAATAGTTTTAGGCATTTGATCGTGCAAGTAAATCAATCGGTTGGAACACTTAATACCGCAACTCGAACCTTATCTGAAAATATCCATATCTCAAATGAAGGGGTTGATAATCAAATCCAACAAACCGACTTTGTTGCTACGGCGGTTACTGAGATGGTGGCTACTGTGGAGGAAATTGCTTCGAATACCCACGAGGCGGCAAACAAAGCGGAAACGACCAATAAAAATGCTAACGAAGGCCGAGCGGGCGTCGCGCAAACTATCAGTAAAATTGATGAATTGTCGGAAAAATTGTCAGATTCCGAAGTTGTTATTCATGCTTTAGCCAAAGACAGCGATACCATTGGCTCTGTGCTTGATGTTATTCGTGGTATCGCCGAGCAAACAAATTTATTAGCGTTAAATGCTGCAATAGAAGCGGCACGGGCTGGTGAGCAAGGGCGTGGTTTTGCTGTCGTCGCAGATGAAGTGAGAACACTAGCCAGCCGCACACAAGAGTCAACTCAAGAAATAGAAGCCATTATTAGCTCTCTGCAAGGACGCACCAAAGATATTGTTACCCATATGGCGTCATGTCGTAGTCAAGGTAAAGAAAGTGCTGAGCAGGCCAGTAGTGCCGGTGTGATGCTTGAGCAAATCACCGGCGATGTCACTAGTATTATGGAAATGAGTACGGCAATTGCTACGGCTATCCATCAGCAAAGTACCGTAGCCTCGGAAGTGAACGAGCATGTTGTTGCGATCCGCGATGTTGCCGAGCAATCTGGTGTCACCGCGCAACATAATGCGCAGATGAGTGAAGAGCTGTCAGAGCAAGCAAGAGTACTGCATGATGAGGTGAGTCAGTTTACCGTCTAACACCTGTATTTGAAAATATTGCTTAAGAAAAATTAAAAGCCTAAGTGATTATTCACTTAGGCTTTTTTTATCTATTAATTCAACTTGCTTACTTAACTTCTTTAATTTCTATCGTTGCTTCGCGGCTATTTATCGCGGAATTAACACTCTTCATATAATGCTGCCAGCGTTGTTCATATTCAGCGACTAACACTCGTAAATATTCATCGCTGTAGATATTGCTGTGGCCATCATCAAAGATTAATCGATAGCCATGCTTGCCGACAGACTCTATTGTTAATAGCTGTACTTGTTTTTTATGGTAGACCTTAGGTGAAAGACCTGTCGGCTGACCTTTATCATCTGTTGGAGCGAATACCCGTAAGTATTCGAAACTTAATTCAGCATTATTTTGTGCCTGATCTTCAAATGCTATTGATAAACATGCACTTTGACGATGAATGCTAAATTGACTGATATTACTCATAGTTTACTCCAACATTTTTCATAGCGTTTACTATAAAATAAAGCGGCTTAAGTCTTCGTCTTTAACCAGTTCATTTAAGATGTTACTGACAAATTCAGCATCAATGAGGATACTTTCGCCAGTACGGTCATTGGCACTAAATGACAATTCTTCTACTAAACGTTCCATCATAGTATGTAAGCGACGAGCACCAATGTTTTCTGTGCTTTCATTCACTTGCCAGGCCGCATTAGCAATCGCTTGAATGCCATCTTCACTGAATGAAATATCGACACCTTCAGTGGCGAGTAAAGCAATATATTGCTCTGTTAACGAGGCATTTGGCTCTGTTAGTATGCGGACAAAGTCGTCAGTGGTTAATGCCTGCAGCTCAACACGGATCGGTAATCGACCTTGTAATTCAGGGATCAAATCTGAAGGTTTAGACATTTGAAAGGCGCCAGAGGCAATAAACAATATATGGTCAGTTTTAACCATACCATGTTTAGTACTAACCGTAGAGCCTTCAATTAATGGTAATAAATCACGTTGTACACCTTCGCGCGATACGTCTGGGCCTGATGAGTCGCCACGTTTACAAATTTTGTCGATTTCATCGATAAACACAATGCCGTTTTGCTCAACCGCATAAATAGCTTTTTCTTTGATATCTTCTTGGTTAACAATTTTCGCTGCTTCTTCTTCCTGTAAGGCTTTAAAAGCATCTTTAATTTTTAACTTACGTTTATTGGTTTTTTCACTCGACATGCTTTGGAACATGTTTTGTAACTGCGACGTCATGTCTTCCATACCCGGAGGCGCCATGATCTCAACGCCCACTTGCGGTGCGGCTAAATCTAATTCAATTTCTTTATCATCAAGTTGGCCTTCACGTAATTTTTTACGAAATACTTGACGAGTGGAGTTATTGTCAGGCTTTTCATCATTACCAAAGCCATCACGAGCTGGCGGCAACAAAACGTCTAAGATACGCTCTTCGGCCGCTTCTTCGGCTAAGTGTTTAACGCGCGACATTTCTTGTTCTTTGGTAAGTTTTATCGCCATATCGGCGAGATCACGAATAATGGTTTCTACTTCTTTACCAACATAACCCACTTCAGTAAATTTAGTGGCTTCGACTTTAATAAAAGGAGCATTAGCAAGTTTTGCTAATCGACGAGCAATTTCAGTTTTACCAACACCTGTTGGACCGATCATTAAAATATTTTTAGGGGTAACTTCTGCTCGCAACTCGTCGTTAAGTTGCATTCTACGCCAGCGGTTTCTCAGTGCTATTGCCACGGCACGTTTTGCGTCGCTTTGACCAACAATATGGCTATCAAGCTCGTGAACGATTTCACGGGGTGTCATATTCGACATATTAATTCCTTACTAAATCTGGCGTTAAAGTTCGTCAATCACGTGTTGTTGATTGGTGAATACACAAATATCGCCAGCAATTTTTAACGATTTTTCGACTATTTCTTTTGCTGAAAGCTCGGTGTTTTCTAATAAAGCGGTTGCGGCTGATTGCGCAAAGTTACCGCCACTGCCAATGGCAATCAAGTCATGTTCGGGTTGCACAACATCACCATTGCCGGTAATGATTAACGAGGCCGTTTCATCGGCAACCGCAAGTAAAGCTTCAAGCTTACGTAATGCTCGGTCGCTACGCCAATCTTTGGCAAGCTCAACAGCTGCTTTTGTTAAATGACCTTGGTGCATTTCTAATTTGCTTTCAAAGCGTTCAAATAAGGTAAAAGCGTCAGCGGTACCACCAGCAAAACCGGCCAGTACTTTGTCATTATATAAACGACGCACTTTTCGCGCGTTGCCTTTCATTACTGTGTTGCCAAGAGAAACTTGACCATCGCCACCAATGGCAACTTTGCCATTACGTCTGACAGAAACTATAGTAGTCACAAATAACCTCGTACATTTTGCCCACTGAGATAGTCGGCTTGTCTAATGTAGAATAGATAGGGGATAGCTCGGCCTTTTTCAAGGGAGCTGCTAGGAATAATCGCAATTTTTTATTGGAGAATTGTTTTTAAAATACGGCGGACAATACTAGGGGCTGTTGATCTTTGTTTATTAATTCAGCTGAGAGTTAAAATTGCCTTAATTAAGGCGAAAATGGTGCAATTTAGTCATCTAAATCAGTCATTTTCAACGCAAAGTAAGGCAATTTTAGACTCAGCCCTTTGGGTAATGGCTATTTTTAACGCTAGCAGCATTAGAATCTCACTTATTTGGAACAACCAAACATCGTTCATTCTGCTTTGCTAACGTTAAAAATAACCTATTGCTGAAAATATAAACAAAGATCAACAGCCCCTAAGCTGTATTGTCCGTATTGGTGCTTAGGGTTAGTTCCAGTTCCAAATTTTACAGCCATGCACAGAATTATTCTTTAATTTGTGTTTATCTTTTTCAGCGCCACGTTTTTTAGCGTAAGGACCTAAGTAAACTTTATACCAAGTTGCTGAAGTACCAACAGATTTACTGACTTGAGCTTCTAAGCCTGTAAAGGCTATTTTCGCCTTTAATGATTCAGCTTGTTTACGGGTTTTAAAAGAGCCACATTGCATTTTATAAGGCCCTTTTTGAGTGACCTCATATTCACCAACTTCAACCTCTTTACTTTTTAAGTCATCAACATAGGTCCATTTTTCTTCTGGCGGCTTCGGCAATTCAGTGCTTTTGGCTTGTACTGTTTTAGTTGTTTTTGGTGTTACAACAGTTTCAGGTTGCTTATCTTTGATGGTCCATAGCAAATAGCCAAAGCTTGGTAGCGCAATGAATAAAAACAGGGCAATCATTTTGACCTTTAATGAGATGGCAGGAGCAGGCTCAACATTTTTTTTATACGGACTTTGCTTTTTATTTTTTGCTCGCGAGCGGGAAACGTAATCTTGATGCGCCATGAAAAACTTTATACTGGAAGACTTTCGCCAATTCTAACCAACTGGTAAAAAAATATCACTACTTGTCTACGATATATTGTAAATGCTTATGAGTGAGCAGTATTACCAGCTTAAATCGATAGGATCAACGTCAACTGACCAGCGAACTTTTGACTGCCACTCATTATTGACATTATTGTGCACGAGTTGAAATATGGCTTGGTGTAGTTGCTTACGAGATTTCGCCTGCAAAATTAAATGGTAACGGAATTTGCCAGCCTTTTTCTCCATTGCCGCAGGCACGGGGCCAGCGAATTGGCAGCCATCAAACGTTGTTGTAGATAATGCCCGTAAGAATTTTTCCGGATAAGAGGGATAATTTGCTTCGGCGCGAAATAGTGCTTGAAAACTAAACGGTGGCAGCATGGCTTGCTGTCGTTCTATTAACGCTTGCTGCGCAAAATGTTGATAGCCATTATTGACTAAGTCTTGTAACAACGGGTGGTCAGGAAAGTTGCTTTGCACCATCACTTTTCCGGGTTTACTGGCTCGCCCAGCTCGGCCAGATACTTGTACCAGTAATTGCGCCATATGTTCAGCTGCGCGAAAGTCGTAACTAAACAAAGCACCATCAACATCGAGAACCGCCACTAAAGTAACATCGGGAAAGTGATGACCTTTAGCCAGCATTTGTGTGCCAATTAACAGCTGATGCTCTTTGTCATTGACTTGCTGTAATAATTTCGCCAATTCGCCTTTTTTACGGGTGCTGTCTCGATCAATACGTACCGCGCTATAATCAGGAAATAGCGCACTAATTTTTTCTTCTAATTGCTCAGTGCCTTGGCCGAGCGCTTTAATTCTTACGCTACCACAACTGGGACATTGTGGCGGAATGCGTTTCTGGCTACCGCAATGATGACATATTAAGAGCCGTTGCCCTTGATGCAAAGTATAAGGTTTATCGCAACGCAGACAGTCGGCAATCCAGTGGCACTCTTGACAATTAATTGCTGGCGCATAACCGCGGCGATTCAAAAATATTAACGCCTGCTCACCCCTTGCTAAGGTATTTTTTATTGCTTGTTTTAAGGTGCCGGAAAGGCCGTGCTCCATTTGCTGTTGCGCAACATCGATTAAGGTGATTTTTGCGGTTGAGGCATTGCCTGCGCGCTTTTTTAATTGGTGATAATGGTAACGCCCCGTTAAGGCGTTTTGCAGGGTTTCAAAACTTGGCGTGGCACTGCCAAGTACAATCGGAATGTTTAATTGCCGTGCTCTTAATATCGCAATATCACGACCGTTATAACGAAAGCTGTCTTGTTGTTTAAATGATGCGTCATGTTCTTCGTCAACAATAATCAAGCCTAAATCATGTAGTGGCGTGAAAACAGCCGAGCGAGTACCGATAACAATTGCTGCTGAGCCACGTTGTGCTTCTAGCCATGTTTGTAGACGCTCTTTATCGTTTAGGCCGGAGTGATGTAGGCAAATAGGCACATTAAAACGCTGTTCGAATCGGGCCAAGGTTTGTGGTGTTAAGCCAATTTCAGGGACCAGTAGCAACACTTGCTTATTTGCTGCCAGAACATCTTCCATGGCTTGTAAATAAACTTCAGTTTTGCCGCTGCCGGTGATGCCATCAATTAAATGACAAGAAAACTGCTGTTGCATTTCCTTAATCGTCGCCACTATTATTGCTTGTTCGGCAGAAAGCTCTAATCGGTTAGCTTGTTGTAATGCACTTTCTTGCCAAGTGAATTTTTCAACCGTGCGTGCTTTAGCGTAAATAAATTGTTTTTTTTCTAAAGCGTTTAATTGTGCTTTGTTAAAGCCTAAGGTTAATAACTCTGACCAAGTTAGGCCTTGGTGTTGTTTGAGTAAGCTTAGTAATTCAGCTTGCTTTGGTGCGCGTTTTTGTGTCGCAGCCAGTTCTTCGTCGGTTATCGATTCATTGGTTAACCAAATTTGTGGTAATTCCACATCAGGTTGTTTTATTTGTCTTAACAGCACAGGTAAAGCTTGTTGGAAAACGTCACCAATCGGGTGATGGTAATAGTCAGCGCAACGTTGCAAAAAGTTCAGTAGCTCAGTTGAAAAGTTAAAGTTGTCTTTAACACGGCTTAATATCGGCTTTATTTTTTCTGCGGCGTATTGTGTTTCTTCGTCGATGGAAAGCACTATTGCAACAACTTGCCGTGAGCCAAAGGGCACAATTACGCGCTCGCCACGCTTAATAGGATTAACATTTAACTTTTCTGGCAGTTTATAAGTAAACAATTGACGCATAGGAACAGGAATCGCGACTTGCAGGTATTTGTCAGTTGAAGTTAGTGCCACAAATTTTTGTCATGTTAAAACCAAATGTTAGCTTTATTCTACTGGTAAATTGTCTTAAGCCAAGCGAGAAAATTAACAGAAAGAGACTTTTAACTAAGAAAGTGATTAATTGCTCATTTTTTAGCGATATTTATTGCCATGATGGACATGTTGCTATAATATTCGCCTCCATTATTTTTAACTCGTATGGTGCTTGGCAGCAATAATGACTGATCAAGTGGCGATGCGGCCTTAACAGAGGTTCCCATGAAAGACGGTATTCATCCAAATTATGTAGAGTTCAAGGCAACTTGTTCTTGTGGTCACGTTATTACAACTCGTTCAACTGTAGGTAAAGACTTACACTTAGACGTATGTTCAGAGTGTCACCCATTCTACACTGGTAAGCAAAAAGCTGCTGAGACTGGCGGTCGTGTTGATAAATTCAACAAGCGTTTCGGTGCTCTTAGCAAGAAGTAATTCTGCTAATTTACCAGATGAAAAAGCGCCTTTTGGCGCTTTTTTTATGCCGGTAATCTTTTCTCACTTAAAAAATTTAATTTATTTTTACTTTCCTTTAAACCCTTTTACGGCATACTGCATCTAACCTAATAATTAAGCTAAACATCGAGAATTTACTTTTTGGATAAGTTAAAAATTATTGATGCCCATGAACGTTTTAGTCCAGATGTTGAGTCACAATGGATAGCGCAAGCTCAACAGGGGGATCAGCAGGCATTTCACCACTTATATGAAAATTATCATCGTCGAATTTATGCGCTGTGCTGGCGTATGATGGCGGATAAAGACAGTGCTGAAGATGTGTGTCAGGAAGTGTTTGTGCAATTGTGGCAAAAAATAAATAATTTCCGTGGCGAAAGTAAGTTTTCAACTTGGTTGCATAGTGTCGCAACTAATATTGTCTTAGGACACATTCGTAAGAATAAAACTTGGATCCAACGTATCTTTAGTATTGAAGAGCAAGTTGCAGAGGACATTACGGTAGAAATGCCTGAGCTCTCGAACTTAGATAAAAAGATCCAAACGTTACCGGAAAGAGCAAGACAGGTTTTTGTTTTGTTTGCTATTGAAGGCTATCGTCATGAAGAAATTGCGAAAATGTTAGGCATGGCAGTCGGCTCAAGTAAATCGCAATATCATCGAGCAAAGGGTTTATTACGCGAGTCGTTAAGTGAGTAAAATATGAAACAGACAATGACCGAAAGTAAAAAAGCAGAACAAAACTTGCGAGACGCCATTGCAGAATTGCCGCAAGAAATGACGCCAGAGCGTGATTTATGGTCAGGTATTGAAAAGGCTATCAACCAAAATGCCCAAGCAGCAAAGCCAAGTCAAAATACGAAAGTCTTTATGCCGACAGCATGGGCAGCATCAGTGGTAGCCGCTGTACTACTAACATGGGTAACGTTAGGGCCGCAAACAGACAGTGGCCAACAGCCAATAAATTTAGTTGCTGAGATGCAGCGAGACTTTGAACAACAAAAACAAACCATGTTAGTGAGCTTTGGTACGCCAAATGTTAGCGAACTACCTGATGCCATGCAGGCTGAATTGACTAAGTTGAGTTCTGCACAAAAAACAATTAGCAAAGCGCTGGTTGATGATCCTAATAATAGTGACTTGTTAAATCTATTACGCTGGACACAGAAGCAAGAGTTAGATTTACTAAAGCAATTATATAGTCCACAGTGGCAAACAATATAGTCGTTATTTAGTTGTTATAAAATACGAATTTAAGAGGTTTATATGGGAAACTTACGTAATTATTTACCACTGCTATTGCTTGCGAGCGCGATGCCAACAATGGCTGGTGAGCAAGTTGATGAATCAATGTCTTTAGGCAACGCTAAAAGTGTCACGATTGAAAACTTGCGTGGTGAAGTGAAAGTATCTGGCAATAATGGTGATACTGTTTCTGTTGTTGGTGAACTAGACGATAAAGCTGAAGGGCTAACTTTTGAAAAATCAGGTTCACGCATCATTATTAAAGTTGAAATACCGCACAATAATCATAATGGTTGGGGGGCTGATGGCTCGAATTTAACCATCGAACTTCCCAAACATGTGCGAGTGAGCTTTAAAGGTGTCTCTTCAAATATTGATATCAATAATTTTACTCACGGTGCTGAAATTCAAACGGTAAGTGGCGATGTCAAAGCAAAAGACTTATTGCAACAGGTTGAATTAACTACTGTAAGTGGCGATATCGACAGCAGAAACTTATCAGGTAAGCTGCGTCTTTCATCGGTGAGTGGTGATATTGAAGATCGAAATTCAGATGGTCGCGCACATTTTAAAACCGTAAGTGGTAGTCTTAATTCAAGCTCTAGTGCCAATGAAATTTCCGCTAAGTCAGTGTCGGGTGACATAGATTTACACTTAGCGAAAATTGATGAACTGATCGTTTCAACGGTAAGTGGTAGTTTTACTGGCGACTTGTCTTTAAATGATAACGGCTTACTTAAAATGTCGAGCGTCAGTGGCAGCTTGGAAGTTGATTTTAAAAATGACGTACAAGCCAGCTTTAATTTAAAAACCAATGCCGGTGGCGACATTGTTAACCGTTTAACATCTGCCAAAGCAAAGCGTGCTAAATATGGCCCTAGTTCTAAATTATCGTTTGAAACGGGTAATGGCAGCAGCTCAGTGCGTGCAAGCACAGTAAGTGGACATATCGAAGTTAAATAATGGCCTAAAGCATCAGAAACACTAAACGTCAGCGCCCATCTTCGCAGGCGTTTAGTGAATATTCAGGCTAACACCAAGCTTTTCTATCAACGCCATTATTTTACCGCCTCAATAATATTTCTTTTCAATCTATCATTTTGCTTAATGGCAATTTCTGCTACATTAGCTCTCTTTATTTTCGAATAATTTTTTAATACTCGTTGCTGATACAATTACGTCAATAAGTAGAGATTATCGCCAAGCGTTTAGGGTGTAATATGGCCGATCGAAAGCCAGCCAAGTTTAGTAAAAATAACCAGTTTCCTCGTGATAAACAAATTGATGAACTTAAAGTTCCGCCACATTCGTTGGAGGCTGAGCAGTCGGTTCTCGGTGGTTTATTGTTAGACAATGAAACCTGGGATAGAGTTGGTGAGCGCGTGGTAGCGCAAGACTTTTACAGTCGTTCACATCGTATCACTTATGAAACTATCGGTAACTTAATCGAGTTAGGTGAGCCGGTTGATCTGATCACTTTATCGGAAGCCTTGGAAAACGATCAAAAGTTAGAAGATGCTGGTGGTTTTGTTTATCTTGCCGAGATGATGAAAAACACGCCAAGTGCTGCCAACATTACTGCTTATGCCGATATTGTTCGCGAACGCGCAGTAACGCGTGAGATGATCAGCGTTGCCAATGAAATTGCCGAAGCGGGTTACGATCCGCAAGGGCGCACCAGTGCTGACTTGCTTGATTTTGCCGAAACCAAAGTGTTTGCCATTGCCGAACAACGAGCCAATAAATCTGAAGGCCCTGAAAACATCAGCTCAGTGCTAGAGAAAACGGTCGATCGTATCGAAAAACTGTGTTCAGCGCCAACCGGCGGTGTTACTGGGGTATCTAGTGGTTATACCGATTTAGATAAAATGACCGCAGGCCTACAAAAGTCTGACTTAATTATTGTTGCCGCTCGTCCATCAATGGGTAAAACCACCTTTGCCATGAACTTGGCCGAACATGCGGCGATGACTGAAGATAAGCCGGCGCTTATTTTTAGTTTAGAGATGCCGTCAGAACAAATCATGATGAGGATGCTAGCCTCATTGGGTCGTATTGACCAAACTAAAATTCGTACCGGTCAGTTAGAAGATGAAGATTGGGCGCGTTTATCATCAACCATGGGCTTGTTGATGGAAAAAGGCAAAATGTTTATCGATGACGCGGCCGGTTTAACACCGACTGATGTGCGCTCAAGAGCACGTCGTATTGCCCGAGATCACGGCGGTATTAGCTTGATCATGATCGATTACTTGCAGTTAATGCGCGCACCGCAATTTGCTGACAATCGTACCTTAGAAATTGCCGAAATTTCACGGTCATTAAAAGCACTAGCGAAAGAATTAGAAGTGCCCGTTGTTGCTTTATCTCAGTTAAACCGTGGCTTGGAGCAAAGGTCAGACAAACGACCAATTAACTCAGATTTACGTGAATCGGGTTCAATTGAGCAAGATGCCGATTTAATCATGTTTATTTATCGCGACGAGGTTTACCACGACGACTCTGAGTTTAAAGGTATGGCTGAAATCATTATCGGTAAGCAGCGTAACGGACCTATCGGTCGTGTGCCGTTGACCTTCCAAGGTCAGTTCTCACGTTTTGACAATTATGCTGGCCCACATGTGCTTGAAGAAGACTAAACAGTAATGACCTTGCGCACAGCGACAGCGGTAATTGACTTAAAAGCGTTAAGTAGCAATTACCGCCAAATCCAGGCTTTATCTCCTGATAGCAAGGTATTAGCGGTATTAAAAGCTAATGGCTATGGCCATGGCTTAGAACGTATTGCGAAGGCGTTACCCAATGCTGATGCATTTGGCGTTGCCCGCATTGATGAAGCGCTAGCGTTAAGAGCGGCAGGTATTGTTAAGCCGATAGTGTTACTTGAAGGCTTTTTTGCCAAAGAAGATATTGATATTCTTGCCGTCAACAACCTACAAACCATAGTGCATAACAGCCAGCAACTTGCTGCCATACTTAATGCTGATTTAGAAAAGCCTTTAAAAGTGTGGTTGAAAATTGATACCGGTATGCACCGCTTAGGCATTAACCCTGAGCAGCTTGAGCATTTTTATCATGCTTTAACGCAATCAAAAAATGTTCAACAACCTATCGTCTTGATGAGTCATTTAGGTTGTGCTGACGAAAAAGAAAACACCGCAACGCCAAAGCAAATTGCCTTATTTGAACAGCTAACAGAGAAGATGCCATTAGAAAAAAGTTTGGCAAATTCTGCTGGTGTATTGGCTTGGCCAGAAAGTCATTACCAATGGATTCGTCCCGGGCTAATGCTTTATGGTGTTTCGCCATTGCCTGCCAATATCGAGGTTGACGGCATATTACCTGTGATGACCTTGCAATCAAGTTTAATTGCGATACGTGAAATTGCGGCAGGTGAAGCGGTTGGCTATGGCGGTGCTTGGGTAAGCGAAAATAAAACCACGATAGGTGTTGTTGCTATCGGATATGGTGACGGCTATCCGCGTCATGCTCCTAATGGTACGCCAGTGTTAATTAACGGTCGTCGAGTGCCTCTGATTGGTCGAG
Source organism: Colwellia sp. SU-HH01172 (assembly GCF_057553355.1). Lineage (NCBI taxonomy): Bacteria > Pseudomonadati > Pseudomonadota > Gammaproteobacteria > Alteromonadales > Colwelliaceae > Colwellia > Colwellia sp. SU-HH01172. The sequence goes on from NZ_BAAJMB010000010.1 coordinate 42,187, forward strand.
TTTCTATGGATATGATCACCGTTGACTTAGGCACGGATAGTAACGAGCAAGTAGGCGATCTCGCGACCTTATGGGGTAAAGGCTTACCAGTAGAAGAAGTGGCTGAGTTTGCGACCACTATTCCTTATGAGTTGTTGTGTAATATAACTCGTCGCGTGCATATTCAACTGGCTTAAATAAGTTGGTGCTTACTCATTACCTATCAACTCGTTTTATGCTAGTTACTATTCTCCGCTAAGTGTTAATACTAAGGTTCGTGAGCCTGCGTGATCTCTATGTTCACCTAAATAAATTCCCTGCCAAATTCCTAAGTTCATTTTGCCATTTGTTATCGGCACACTAATGTTGCTACCTAAGGTGCTAGCCTTGATATGGGCGGGCATATCGTCAGGCCCTTCATAGGTATGTTGGTAGTAGGGAGCATTTTCGGGGACAAACTTATTAAAATGACGTTCCATATCATCACGCACTGTTGGGTCCGCATTTTCATTAATCGTCAGTGACGCTGAAGAGTGCTTAATAAAAGTGTGTAAAAGGCCACAATGAATGGGTGGAAGTGTCGAAAGTGCCTGTTCAATCTCTGATGTGATCAGGTGAAAGCCGCGAGTATAAGGTTTTATTGATAATTCAATTTGTTGCCACATATTCTTCTCTGCAAGTGGAAAGTTCATATCATAGCATTAGTATTGTTTATTTTTCATATCAGAGGATAGGGGGTCTGAACAACGTCACTCTTTTGTCTCGATGTGCATGTTCTTACATGGATGTAAGTTATTAGTGGAATGCAGGAGCAATTACCGAGATGCACTAATGCCTTGTAAGACAGGATGTCTGAGAAAGGCATGAACATAAAAAAGCCCCGAATAAACGAGGCTTAACTTGCGATAAAACTTGCTTATTTATCGAAGCTAAATTCTATAAAGGCTCTACCATGCTCAGACGATAACGGAATAATAACAATTGGGCCATCGGCTTTATGGTTAATGGTGTGGTCTTTACCTGATACAACCATAGGTGTTGCCATATCAAACTCAAAACCTTTTTCACTTAGCATACGCTTAGCGCCGCCGGTGACCATATTGGTAATTTCGCCGACTAAATCAGTAATTTCTTCGTTGATTTCGTCAGGGCCTTCGCCAACCATACCTTTCATTGTCGCTAAAGCTAGTTTACCTTCAAACGTAATAGATAATGACCCTTTGGTTTGCTCACTCACCATTCCAATTAAGCCAGAAACATCACCTTGCGCCACTTCATTCTTTTTCAAGCGGGGTTTTTCAGGTGTCAGCTCCATTTGTGCCATAGTTGACATAACATTAAGCATTGAAGACAAAAACGGGTTAATAAACTCTACATTCATGAAGTTTTCCAAAACCTTTTGGTTTTACTAGTGATTTGATTTTGCACGTATATGAGCAAAATGTAAATCTACCAGCACTAATAATTATTTTCTATTTTATTAATAGTAACTGATCTTTTGAAAGTTAGGCTACCTTTTATCGTCTTATCATGAAAATTAACAGTATTTACCTGTTTTGGATAACTAGCAGTTAACAAACGGTTTGTTATTTTTAAGCCTATTAGCGAATGTTGAAACGGACCTTCTTGATAAATTAAAATATTACCTTTGTTTATTTCAAGCCCGATCCAGCGTAGTGGTATCGCCTGCTCATGATAATGAAGTTGAAAATGCTCTTCAACGTATTGCTGAATATAGTTTTCGTAATCAGCATGAGCAACTGAGAAATGAATTTGTTTTGCTTCTGCAATCGCATTTTCAATGTCGTGTGCGGTTATTTGGTGAATAACTTCTATCGACTGGCTTTGTTCATTTATGGCTAAATCAGTAATGCTAAAAAAGTAACGGTGGGCAAGCGCATTCGCGGCTAGCCCACACAATAGCAAAACTAAAAAGCGTTTAGCTAGGGTTGATAACATTACTCTTGCTCAGCCTTATCTTTTGCCTTTGCGTCAGTGTCTTTGTCATCAGCACTTTTCAATTTAACCTTGTAGTCACGCATCATGTCTTTTTTCTTACGCTTGTAAAGGTCAAAGCGTGACTTAATTGGGCGTGCTGGCCAGTAGTTGTTATTTACGTCTACGTCAGCGGTTTCCCAATTAGGATCAACAGCAATGGCGGTAATTTCTTTATCACGAATAAGTAGTTTAGACACTTTCTTGCTATTACGACGCCAAATTTCAGCAGGAAGCGTTACACGCTCAACTGTGTTGTCAGCAAAGGTTAAGTCTAAAATTATCGGCATTACTAAGCCGCCTTTGTTTTCGAAATCAACAATGTAGAAGTTTCTTTCGTCTAAAAGTAAGTCTTTTTGCCATTGCTCTAGCTTTTTGTTGCTCGCGTTATATTTATTGCGTGCTTTGTTGGTTGCGGTAAATTTGTCGTGCTCGTTGTAAAAATCTAACAACTCGGGTTTGTCTTGGGTGCGAACCCAATGCCCCTTATTACGAATGTCACTAATAAACTCTGGTTTCTCGTTATCTAGTGCACGTTCCCACGCTTCTTCTGTATCTGGGTTTTGGCTATTCGGGCGGTACAAGTGAATATTACCTAAGGCAATATCAACATGATCTGTAGTGTAGAACCAACCACGCCAGAACCAGTCTAGATCGACACCTGATGCATCTTCCATGGTGCGGAAAAAATCAGCTGGAGTCGGGCGTTTAAATTTCCAACGTTGTGCATATTCTCGAAAAGCAAAATCAAATAACTCACGGCCCATAATGGTTTCGCGCAAAATATTTAATGCCGTTGCTGGCTTACCGTAAGCATTGTTACCAAATTGCAAAATTGACTCTGAGTTAGTCATAATAGGCACTTGGTTATTACTTTTCATGTAACTGGTAATATTGGCAGCATCACCGCGGCGAGAAGGATAATTTTCTTCCCACGCTTGCTCAGCAACAAATTGTAGGAAAGTATTTAAACCTTCATCCATCCACGTCCATTGACGCTCATCAGAGTTGACAATCATTGGGAAATAATTATGGCCCACTTCATGAATAATAACGCCGATTAAGCCGTATTTAGTCGCACGAGAATAAGTTTTCTCACCGGTTTTCTTGTCTAACGTTGGGCGCGGACCATTGAAGGTGATCATCGGGTATTCCATGCCACCCACTGGGCCGTTGACTGAAATTGACACCGGGTATGGGTAATCAAAGGTATACTTATTATATTGCTCCATGGTGTGGATAATGGCTTCAGTAGAGTACTTTTCCCATAACGGGTTACCTTCTTTCGGGTAGTAAGACATCGCCATAGTGTCGGTTTTGCCGCCTTTATAGCCTTGTGCATCCCAAATGAATTTACGACTTGAAGCAAAGGCGAAGTCACGCACATTTTTCGCTTTAAATTGCCATGTTTTGGTTTTTGTTGAGCGAGACTTCTCGTTTTCAAGTGCTTCTGCAGGCGTAATTACTAATACGGGCTTATCAGCCTTTTTGGCTTTCTCTAAGCGCTTACGCTGAGTTTTGCTTAATACTTCTTTCGGGTTTTGTAAAACCCCGGTTGCCGCTACAACATGATCAGCCGGTACGGTAATGCTAACGTCATAGTCACCAAATTCTAAGGTAAACTCACCGCTACCAATAAATTGTTTATTTTGCCAACCCATTACGTCGTAGTAGGCTGCTGCACGTGGGAACCAGCTGGCAATTTCGTAAAGATAGTTTTTATCTTTTTTAAAGTATTCATAACCTGAACGACCACCTAACACTTTTTGCTCGTGCAGTTGGTAATTCCAATTAATGTTTAATTCAACACTATCACCAGACTTAAGTGATTTTGGTAAATCAATGCGCATCATAGTGCCATTAATTATATAGTTTAAGGCTTGACCGTTTGCACCAGTAACTTTAGTAATGTCGTAACCACCTTTGAAAGTGTCAGACTCAATAGCGTTGCGCAAGCCGCTATAAGTTATTTTCTTTTTCGGCGCAGTACGAGTAGTTTTTGAACTGGCATTTTCTGCTAATTTATTTTGATCTAATTGAAACCATAAATAGCGCAAGGTATCGGGAGAGTTGTTGGTGTAGTCAATGGTTTCACTACCCGACAAGGTTTGCTTTTCGTCATTTAGCGTAATGTCGATTTTATAATCGACATCTTGTTGCCAATATTGATGGCCCGGAGCCCCTGACGCTGTGCGGTAAGTATTTGGCGTCGGTAAATTCTCCTCTAACTGGCGAAATTTGTCGTCGCTAATGCTGCTTTTTGCCAAGGCTGAGCCACTGGCAGCAACACATAAGCAAAGTAAGACTGACTTAATTGAATATTTCATATTTTCCCTGATACGTTAAAGTCGAATGAAGTATTAAAAGGTAAACTTAATAACCATCCTTTATAACATTTCTCCGACTGGGGAAATGTAACTGAAGAACTAAAATGCGACAAAATGCCTAAAAAATAGGTTGAGTTGTTATTTGAAATAAACGACATATTCCAAATTAAATAAATTTTAGGTGCATTATCTGCAATATAGTTTCTCTAGGATAATATATACCGACTTTTATTCTTGTTCTTTAGTTGTTGTCAGGAAAGGTAAATACTGCGGTTGCTGCCTAATATAAGTGTTCCTTAATACGCGTTATTTCGATTGATTTATTGACTGTTAGTACAATTATATTTTCAAGTTTCATTTCGATTTTTTTTGTCAATTTTATTTAATAAATTTGCGGCTCCTTCCCAACAATATTTTCACTTCACTTTTTTAATCTAAAAAACTTTTCAAATGGTTATGTGTGATTGCTTGATAGCTTAATTTAATACTTATAAATGCTAATTTTGGCGGTTTATATTTCTGATTGATATTTGACCAGAAGGTCAGCTTGTGAGAAATTAGTTGTTGCAAAAATGTAAATTAAAATTATAAAAAAATTTAAATAGTGCCCGTTATGTAATCTTTTTGTCACGTAACGATGCCACATTGCTCAACAACCCAAGTAAAAAATAAACTGCTGAGGAAATCAAAATGAAATTGAGAACTGTTGCGCTCTCATTATCGTTATTTGCTGGAAGTACGTATGCAGATACCATAATAGATGCCTGTTTTAACTGCCCCCCTTTAGACCAAATAGCCGACGCTGATACCTTTAATGACGCCGAGTATTATGCTGACGCCATTGCTGCGATTAGCAGTAATTCATCTGCCGTGACGATTAAAGAGAATATCACTGCCGCGATCACAGCAAATCACAGGAACTTAACCTATTCTGAGGTTTGGACTGCCTTAACAAAAACTGATGAAGACCCGAACAATACCGATAATGTTATTTTACTTTATAGCGGCATATCTCTCGCTAAAATGTCGAATGGCAGTGGCTCACAAAGCACCAATCAAGACAACTGGAACCGTGAACACGTATGGCCTAAAAGCCATGGTTTCTCTAGCTCTAGCTTAGAAGCATACACAGATATTCATCATTTAAGACCTACAGACATTTCGATCAATTCGTCACGTGGCAACTTAGATTTTGATAACAGTGACTCGCCGTTAAGCGAAGCACCTGCTAACCGAGTTGACAGTGACTCATTCGAGCCGCGTGATTCAGTAAAAGGCGACGCTGCCCGCATGATCTTTTATATGGATACCCGTTATGAAGGCTTTGACGCAACGCCAGATTTGGAAGTGGTTGACCGTTTAACATCAACTAGCGAAGCGGCACTTGGTCGTTTATGCCGTTTACTTGAATGGCATAATGCCGATCCAGTAGATGCCACTGAACAAGAAAGAAACCGCAGAATTTACGAATTCCAAGGTAACCGTAACCCGTTTATTGATCACCCAGAATGGGTCGAACTGCTATATAGCGCCGAAGCATGTTCTGGCGATGGTGACAATGGTGGTGGCGATAACGGTGGCGGCGACAATGGCGGCGGAGACAACGGCGGTGGTGATAATGGTGGCGGCGATAACGGCGGCAGTTCATCAAGCGGATTGTTTATTTCTGAGTACATTGAAGGTAGTAGCTTTAACAAAGCCCTTGAAATATTTAACCCATCAAACACTGACATTGATTTGTCAGCAGACAACTACCAGTTAGGTCGTTTCAGTAATGGTGGCACCACGCCATCTATGATCAGCTTAACCGGCACCATTGCTGCTAATGGCACCTTTGTTATTGCCAATAGCCAAGCGTCGACAGCAGTAACCGACTTAGCTGATCAATTAAGTGGCTCACTAAGTCATAACGGTGATGATGCTTATGTACTTTACAAAAATGACGAAGTCGTTGACTCATTTGGTAATGTTGGTGAAGATCCAGGCTCAGCATGGGGCAGCGATACCAGCACCACCAAAGACAACACTTTACGTCGTAATGAAACCGTTGTTAGTGGCGACACCATCATTAATGATAATTTCGACCCAGCACAAGAATGGACCGGCACAGGTAAAGATGACTTTTCAGACTTAGGTTTGCACACCATCATTAACCCTGAAATTTTTATCTCAGAATATATTGAAGGTAGCAGTTTTAACAAAGCGTTAGAATTTTACAATCCTTCACCGTCTGAGGTTGACCTAGCGGCTGAAAACTATCAGCTTGGTTTATTCACTAACGGTAACACTAGCGGCAACATGATCACCCTTGACGGCATCATTGCTGGCAACAGTGTTTATGTTATTGCTAACACAAGTGCCGACAGTGCCATTCTTGATGTTGCCGACCAAGTTACCGGCTCTCTTAGTCACAACGGTGATGACGCTTACGTACTTTATAAAAATGGTGAAGTAGTCGACTCAATTGGCCAAGTTGGCGTTGACCCAGGTTCACAATGGGGTAGTGACTTAACCAGCACTAAAGACAATACCTTAGTGCGTAAAGCAGCAGTAACTGCCGGTGATACGATTATTGATGACGAATTCGACCCATCGCTTGAGTGGGAAGGTTTTGCTAATAACACTTTCGATAACATTGGCGAACATGAAAGTTCAGGTGGCGGCGATCCAATCAGTTTAATCGGTGAGTGTGCTGACCCGGCAACTTTCATTAGTGCTGTGCAAGGTACAGGCTTTACTTCTCCTGTGGTTGGTGAAGTACATATAATTGAAGGTGTCGTTACTGCCTCATTCCCAGCATTGAATGGTTTCTTCGTACAAGAAGAAGATATGGACCAAGACGCCGACAGCCTAAGTTCTGAAGGTATCTTCGTTGCAGTATCAAACGACGAATATCCAGTTCAAGGTAGCGTAGTACGTGCTATTGGTAGCATTTCTGAAAGCTACGGAAAAACTCAACTTAACTTAAGCGAAGCGTTTCTTGATTGTGGCGTCGACAGTGTTGCCGCAACGACTTTAAGCTTACCGTTTAGCTCAAGTGAAGCACGTGAAAGCATCGAAGGCATGTTAGTTTATGTTGAAGATACCTTAATGGTAACCGACAATTACAGCTTAGGTCGTTACGGCGAAGTTGGCTTATCAAAAGGTCGTGTTTACGTACCAACTAACATTCACCTTCCAGGCTCAGCTGAATACACAGCATTAGCGGCAACCAATGCGCTAAATAGCATTACCCTTGATGACGGAATGAATGGTTCAAACCCTGATGAGGTTATTTACCCAACTGGCGGTTTATCGGCTGACAACACCCTACGTATGGGTGACTCGGTTGATAATCTTGAAGGTGTAGTGGATTACAGCTTTGGCAAATACCGAATTATTCCGACCCAAGAGCCAAGTTTTACTGATACTAATGCCAGAACGGCAGAGCCAGAGCTAGTAGAAGGTAACTTACGTATTGCCAGCTTCAACGTCTTAAACTACTTCAATGGCGACGGCATTGGCGGTGGCTTCCCAACGTCTCGCGGCGCCGACACTGCAGAAGAATTTGAACGCCAACGTAACAAAGTTATTAGCGCAATTTCTACCATTGAAGCCGACATTATTGGTTTACTGGAAGTAGAAAATGATGGCTTTGGTGAGCACAGTGCAATTCAAGACTTAGTGAACGGTTTAAATGCCGTGGCACCAGCCGGTGTTCACTACAGCTTTGTTAATCCGCATATTGCCGCTGATCCAGAAACAGGTATTGAATTATTAGGTGGCGACAGCATTAAAGTGGCGATGATCTACAACGACTTAGCTGTTACCGAATTTGGTACTACTGCGTATTTAACTGACTTCCCGTTTGAATACCATAACCGTCCGCCAATGGTGCAAACGTTTAGAGCCACAGAAACCGGTGAGCGACTAACTGTCGCAATCAACCATTTCCGTTCGAAAGGTTGTTCTAGTAGCGGTGGTGTTGAAAACGAAGACAAGTTAGACGGCCAAGGCTGTTATAACTTACGTCGTGTACAAGCAGCAGAAGCTATTACCGCATGGTTAGCACAATCGCCAACCGGTGTTGAAGACGAAGATGTATTAATTATTGGTGACTTAAACGCTTACAGCAAAGAAGACCCAGTAACCACACTTGAAAACGCAGGTTACACTAACTTAGCGCAGAAATTTGTTGGTGACATGGCTTATTCTTACGCCTACCGTGGTGAAATTGGTACTTTAGATCACGCGCTCGCATCAGCTTCATTAGCTGAGAAAGCGGTTGATTTAACCGAATGGCACATTAACGCTGACGAACCCTTAATTCTTGACTACAACACGGAATACAAAAACGAAGAGCAAGTGCACACTATGTATAATAGTGACGCTTACCGCGCTTCTGACCATGACCCTGTGGTAATGGAATTCAACGGTGAAACACCAATGCTAACCAAAAGCAAAATTAAAGAAGGTTTAGGCCCAAGAGCACGTTGGAAAACATTCCGTTTCCGCGTACCCAAAGGAGCAGTTAGCTTTAAAGCTACGATAACTGGCGGTATTGGTGAAGCCGACCTTTACGTGCGACATGGTAAAAAGCCAAACAGAAGAAAGTTTGACTGTGCGCCACGTTTAGAAGGTAACGAAGAAGTTTGTGAATTTATCAACCCTGAACCGGGTAAATGGCGAATTCGCGTGCGTGGCGAACGTTTTTATGACGATGTAACCTTAAAACTAGAAGCGGTATATCCAGAGCGTTTACACAAAAAACACTAATTGCTACTGTAAAACTATTGAGCAATTAAAATGATCAAAGCCAACGAGTAATGTCGTTGGCTTTTTTGTGTTTAGCTGTTTTGTTGTAGCTGGAAATAAACTTGCCTTTAAACCCTTGCGCTTAAGGTAGTAGTAAAAATTAAAAGGTCTTCAGTTCTGTGTTGAGTATTGCTCAGAAGTCTGCATAATAAACGATTGTGCTTTAATAATTACAAGGATAGTTATATGTCTGAAAATAGAGAAGAATATTGGGGAATGCCCCTAAATACCTACTGTATGATGATTCACTTAAGTCAATTGTCTAGTATCATTATTCCAGGGTTAGGCTTTATTTTACCTATCGTTATGTGGGCAACGAATAAAGACAAACATGAAAGTATAGACCAACACGGAAAAACAACACTTAATTGGCTAATTAGCCTGTTTATATACTCTATCGTGTGTGGGGTTTTAGCTTTTATATTTATAGGGATAATTGGCCTAATTGTATTGGCAATACTTAATTTCATCTTTGCAATCATTGCCGCTATTAAGGCTAATGATAACCAATTATGGGTTTATCCTCTTAGCATTAGGTTTATTAAGTAAACCATTCAATAGCGTCTAAACAAACCGCGCTTTAAAGGCACTTGGGCTAAGGCCAATTACTTTAATAAACACTTTGCGTAAACTGTTGACGTCGTCGTAACCGACGTTGGCAGATATTTGTTCAAAACTTTGTTTGCTGGTTTCTAATAACTCACAGGCTTTTTGTACGCGCAGGCGTTGAATGTATTGCATTGGCTTGAGTGAGGTTGCGCTGGTAAAGTGTCGTAAAAAAGTGCGTTCACTTAATATGGCAATTTCTGCCAATTTGCTAATGGTGATTGGCTGTGAAAAGTTGGCTTGTAGATAATGCTGCACGTTAAGTATCGCTTGGTTGCCATGACTAAATGACGGCGTAAAACTGCCATAGTAACGTTGTTCTCGCTTACCAGTATCAACAATCAGTAGCTTACCTAGTTTGCGCATAATATGCGGCTTCATAAATTGTGCAACTAGCTCTAGCCCTAAATCTAGCCACGACATTAGCCCACCAGCACAAATAATATCACCGTCGTTTATTAATAAGCTTTCTATATTTAATTTCACTTTTGGAAAAGTGTCGGAAAACTGTTCCGCTAACTGCCAATGAGTAGTTGCCGTGCGGTTATCAAGTAAACCCGTATGCGCCAAGGTAAAAGCGCTGGCGCATGCCGAGCACAATATTGCCCCTGAATGATGGCTGGTTTTTAGCAGTGATAGTAGTTCTACAGGTGGCTGTTGAAAGTAGGCTTCATTAGAATTTGGCGGCAAAATAACAAGTTCAAAATGTTGGCTGGCGATAGTATCAAACTGAGTATTAAGTTGCTCATGCTGAATAAGGTGAATGACAAAAGTGCTATCTAACTGCTGCTGATTGGCAATTTTGTTCGCCATGGTAAATAGTTCAGTTAAACCATGCACGGCACTTTGCAGTGCTTGCGGGTAATCAATTAGCGCAATATGGATTTGTTTTGTCATTATTAAACCGTTTTATGTCAGTTACGCCATAGGTATGAGTTGTGCAAGTTTTGCATAATATCACCCACTAACCAAGTATTAAGCTAATCGAAAAAGCTAGGAGCTAAACATGACTGAGCAAAAAACAGGGCAAAAACAAGTTTCACAACCAGCGCAAGCACACGTATTACAAGCAGTTAACGAGGCAAGTGCTAGATGGAAAGCGGCCTTTAACCGTGGTGACTATGTAGGTTGTGCGGCGCAATACGAAGTTGATGCGGTAATGAATGCCATGCCATTTGGACAATTTAAAGGCCGAGAAGCCATTCAAGCATTTTGGCAGCAACTTATTGCTGATGGTTTTTCAGATGTTGACTATGTTGAGCCAAGCATTGAAGTGCTCGATGACAACAGCGCGGTATTAAAGTCAGGCTGGAAAATGAATAAAGCCGCCGGCATTATCACCAATGAGCTATGGGTTATACAAAGCGACGGCACAGCTAAGTTACGTGAAGATGATTTTGTAGCGCAGTAGTATTGGTGATTTATCCAGTAAAACTTTGAAGTTATAGCTTTTCTATACGAGATATCGCATTTAAAAGCTTTGCTTTATTTGTTTTTAGATTGTTGTAAACTATCTGAAAAATAGTATTTTATTTGAATCTGCTCCGTATAAAAAAGGATTTTTATGTCTTCAAAGTTTTTAAAATCAATTCTCGTTTTTAATCGCTCACAAAATAAAGCACCAAACTTTATTCTGATTTATCTATTAATTTCACTGTTTTGGCACAACCAGTTCTTTATCAGCTTAATGTTGCAAGAAGGTGGCTTTAGTGAAAGGTTAAATACTGCATTGTCAGAAAACACTCATCAATATATTGCGGTACTGTTTTTAACTGTTTTATTTTTCAGCTTGCGTTTAACGTATCTTTATTTTGCTAGCAAAACCAATGAGTTTATTGAAGCAGACGAGCCTATTGAAAAAAAAATAGGCGGCGACCAAATTTTTACGGAAAACAAAGACGTTGTTCGCTTACTCGATTTATTGGAAGAAACTAAAGTGAAACTAGCGAGAGTAAAGGAGTCTGAAGCACAAGCCCAGTCAGATAAAACTGCCGCTATTAGCGAACGGCTTGCGCTACAAGCAGAATTGGATTTAGCCATGGCAGATATCGCCATATTAACTAAATCGAATGAAGAACTTAAAACCAAATTAAACGAATTCCAAACCGCTTGAGCTGCAATGTTACGATACTGATGGCTTTTGTTAAGTGTAAAAGAGACTTATTGCTTAACATCTGCTTTGTTGGTGATACGCTCTAAGAAGATAACGTTTTTATCTGGGCTATTCAGCTTGGCACGACGAAAGCCATTTTTTTCCATTACCTTAATTGAAGCAATATTATTGATTTCAACCCCTCCGACGAGGGAGCGGATGTTCTTGTCTAAATATGCCCAATTAACTAGTCCGTTAATTAACTCACTGCCATAACCTTTAGCCCAATAAGCTTCACCTAGTAGGTAGCCAATATGCAAATCTACTTGTGCCTGCTCTGTTTCATCGTCATAGAGAAAAGCAAAGCCAATAATTTCATCGCTTGCTTTGAGCTGGATGGATAACAAGCAGCTTTCTTTAATTCTTTGTTGCCACCATTTACTGGCCTCTTGATAGCTTGTAATGTTTTGCCAGTCAGCGGGTAGCGAGCTAGTGACTGCTGGCGTTAACAATTGCAAAACTTTATCTGTGTATAACCGTTTACTGTCGTCATCAACTATTTGAGACTTAACACTTTTAATTAATAGTCGTTCTGTATGAAACGTGCACCTTTGGTGTAACGGTAAACGAGCTGTCATGGTAAATCTCCTTTGTAGAGGTTTGTCAAAATGCTTTCTTATTAAGCTTACACCTCTATGCTTTATAACCTGTGATTATTGAGGCAGTGGCATTTGGCTCTCTGTGTTCGGTATTTGATATATTTGAAAAGCCACTATTACTGAGTAATTCGACAATACCATTTCTGCTTTTAAGTTCATGATGGCATGACAAACCATCGTTATCGTCAATTGGAGCTTGGCCATATTCCTCTGACTCTTCCCAGAGATCGTCAATAGAAATAAACCGACCTGATGGTTTTAGAATTCTCAATACTTCTTTAAGCCCAGCTTTAACATCTAGCCAATGATGCAGGGTATTAACGGCTATCACTAAATCGCAACTTTCATTTTCAGCCGGTATGTTTTCTGCCCCGGCAAGTAAAAAGCTTATGTGTTGTTGGTTATTATTGGCTGTAAGTTGTGAGGCTATTTCGAGCATTTTAGGTGTTGGGTCGATGCCCGTAACATGTCCTGTTGTCAGCTTACTGGCAATGGCTCTAACAGCGGCTCCGCTGCCACAACCTATATCTAAAACTGTTTCTGAGGGTAAAAGATTGCAGAATTCAGGAATTTTTTTGTGCAGTAGCAGCTCTCCCCATTGGTTGACGTATTCTTCTGTATGCTTGTCGTTCCATGCACTAGCGAGTTGGGCATTTGGGTTGTTTTTTATCTGTGTCATATTTTCACTCATTAAGGTTAGTCTGTCTAACCATTATCTTTATTTTGGTTAGTTAGTCAAACTATGTTTATTTTTGAAGATGTTCAGATAAAATGCGAGTGCTAGTTACATATATATATATTTTCTGGGAAATTCTTTAAATTATGAATAGTTAGCACTTTTTTTTCAGAAATGTTATTTTGTTAGATAAGCTAACTAAATGAATTGATTTAATAATGGTTTAACTATGGATTTGGAATATTCTCTAATAAAATTTCAGCGCATAATATCTAGAACGTGGGATATTCAAACGTTTGATAATAAAGAAAACAGTTTGAGCTATAGCGAATTTGAGTACTTGTTATGTGTTCATATTGCTGAGAATGCTGAAATTGATCCGGCCAGTGAAAAGCATGACGATAGTACGCATTTATCGGCACTGGCTGCTGAAATGCAAGTGCAAAAGTCTTCGGCTAGTGTCATGGTGAATAAATTGGAAAAGCGAGAATTAATATATCGCGCCACTTGTCAGTATGATGCTAGGGCACAGCATATATTGTTAACTGAAAAAGGCCGGAAATTATTCTTAAGTATTCAAAGCTCTGTTTATAAAAACTTGGCAAAGTCGTTTAAAGGCATGTTAGAAGATAAAGAGTATGATGATTTTACGAAAACACTCGCCAAGATTTGTGCTAGTTATCCTAATGAAAGTTGATCGTGAAAACGCTGGTTTTTAGTCGTTTACCGCTTTTTGTGCCTAACTATTATTTGCCTTTTTAAGAGGCGTATCATGGAGCTATATGAAGTTTGAAGTATTAACTAGGCATCATTTAAAACCATTATTAGATTTTGAGTTAGAAAATAAAGCCTGGTTTGAATCATTAATCGAGCCAAGAGCTAATGACTTTTACTCTGAGCAAGGAGTAGGTGAGCATATTGCCGAGCAAATCAATCATATGAATTTAGGCACTGCTTATTGTGGTGTGCTTATTCAAGATAACGTTATAGTCGCTAGAGGCAATCTAAAAGGTATTGTGGATAATAAAGCGTCTGTAGGTTACAGAGTTTCAAAGCAATTTACCTCCCAAGGATTTGCAAGCGCCTGTTTAACTGAGTTAATTAAAATAGCGCAACATAAATTCGCCATCAAAATGCTGTATGCTCAAGTTTTAGATAATAACCCAGCATCACAACATGTGTTGGAAAAACAAGGCTTCAAAGTTATTGGTAATAAACCGAATTTTATCACTTTGAATAATCAACAACTTGCTTGTAGTGAGTTATGTTTAAAATTAGTGGTAAACGAATAACCGCAGTTGGCAACTTTCAAGTTGTTAACTATGTCAGCTAACTTAATATTAAGTCTAGGTAATTGGGCGTTATGCTTTAAGGATAAACCATGATGAAATTCATATATTTAGTACCTCTTCTTGTGAGTTTTTCTTCTTTTTCTCAATCATTTACTGAGGAGAAGGATGGAATTCAGTTAAATGACAACAGCTTTCCGTGGGAGCTGGTAATTGATAGAGGCAAGATTTTAGGCTGCGTTTATGAAAACAGGTTTTATTCGTTGGGGGCTATTTTAATTTTAGAGTCATTGCCGCGAAAGTGTGCTTTAGCAACCGATAGAAATGGTGTTTGGCAGCAACTGTCTGAATCAGAAATGATTAATTTTGAAAAAAATATAAAAACACAGCAAAAATTAGAAAGAGAGTCGACTTATATAGGTAGTAAGCCGATAAATAGAGAAGAGGCTCGATTGATACGTTATTTACGCAAGGTAAAGGAATTTGCTGATAAGAGTAAAAATTAATAACGATCGTATCAAAGCTGAAAAGGCATTACTTAAACTGAAAAAAGTGCAAAAACATAAAAATGCGCTTTACTATTTTTAGCGATCAACGGATGAAGATATCTGTGAAAGAGAAACGTAGTAATGACGTAATATTGAATGCGATAGCGGATAAGTCAAAAGACGCTAAAACTAGAAAGAAAGCCCTATGCTAAGGTGTTTGATTTAATTGAGCGGAGCGACCCCCGTTTTAGTAATACGGGGGTAAAGTCTTTTATTAAATGTATTAGTATTTTTAACATTTTAATTAATAATTTGTTGAGGCTCATCTTAGTCTAATGTTAAGGTTTTGTTTTTAAGAGTGTTTTAGGTTTTTTGATTTATGGGTCAATTGAAGTTTATCGCGTTATGTTTTCAGCAAAATTATTTGGCTGGTGCTGTTATGGCAATGGGTGTCCCTTTTACAGTTAAATTGATAAATGATTTAAATAAGCTAGGTATTAATTATACTGAGTTTGTATTCTGGGTATTGGGTGTATTAGGCTTGGTTTTGGGGGTATGTTTATCTCATATGTCAAAAGTCAAAGGTTCCAAAGTTAACTGGGAGAACTGGGCTTTTGTAGCGAATAATAAGGCTATCGGGTTAGTTGTTCTGTTATTCACTTTGTCACCAATGATATTAAAGCTAGGATTGCACCCTAACATTAACTATCAACCAAATTTGATTTTTTACTCTTATTGGTTTTGTGGTCTTAATTTTTTCTTTTTTATACTATTTTTTAAAGTATTGGCGCCTAAAGTATATAAATTTTCAGATTATAGTGACTTTATTGTTAGGTCAGGATCGTTTATTCATTTGAGAGATGAAATTTCAGAAGTCATTTCTAATTTAGATAAATTGAGAGACAAAGATAAAGATAAAGATCCATATTTAGACTCTGATATTAAAATTTTGAAATCTATTGGTCAAGATAATGACTTATCACTTCCTGATGCATATGAGATTCTCCGAAAGCGCTCTTCATATATAGGGGCTTATAGAGTAGAGTTTGTAGGAATATTCATATTAATTCCTGTATATATTTTGCCATTGCTTTTTATTGCTAATATAACTCTGGTTGCTACAGAAGCATCAAATCTTCTTTATGACACTAATTCCTACGTAGATTCGATATTTGGCTCTTGATTGAATTTATTGTGTAGTTTATGCGGAAATAACTGAGTATAAACCTGCGAAAGAACATTTAAATTTCTATGTCCTGTAACTTAGGCTACTTCTTCAACAGAGTAGCCTTATTTGAATAATCTGAACACTCCTTCACGCCATATAGTTCAACCTGTATAACTTTACAAATCTGCATCTTCAATATTTAGATCTAATACTACGCGTAAAGAAATAATTCTATTGGTTTCCAACTCATTAACATAGTTTCCTGAACGCGTTTTTTTAATAAATTATAGCGAGTTCTTTTTTACGGAAAGTTTTAGATTCTCGGTGTATAATCGCATTGTTTTTATAACAACAATGCCACAACGGTAATTGAAGTCAGCATTGGCTTTAGCGCGTTTTGTCATTGTGAATGATGCCATTGAGAATCTAACTTATTTATGGTGTATCAAAGATCGAAACTGAAGGTTATTCAAAGTAATTCATACAGTAGTAATTGTAAGGTAGAAAAGTGTCAAGCCCAGTAAAACCAATAAACTCAACAAATTCAATAAGTCACCGGCTTTCTATAGCACCTATGCTCGATTGGACTGATCGTCATTGTCGTTATTTTTATCGCGTAATGTCAAAGCACACTGTGTTATACACCGAAATGGTAACAACAGGGGCGATTCTATTTGGTAAAGGCAATTACCTTGAATATAACGAGCAGGAGCATCCTTTGGTGTTGCAGCTTGGTGGCAGTGATGTAAAAGCGATGACGGAGTGCGCAAAAATTGCTGAACAGCATGGTTATGACGAAATTAACATTAATGTTGGTTGTCCGTCTGATCGTGTGCAAAATGGCATGTTTGGCGCGTGTTTAATGGCTGAGCCGCAATTGGTTGCTGATTGTGTATCGAGCATGCAAAACGCTACTAGTATTCCTACTACGGTTAAGTCTCGTATTGGTATTGATGATTTAGACAGCTATGAATTTTTGCACCAGTTTATGACGACGGTAAGTGCTGCAGGTTGTCAGCATTTTATTATTCATGCGCGTAAAGCTTGGCTAAGTGGTTTAAGCCCGAAGCAAAATAGAGATATTCCGCCTTTGGACTACCAAAGGGTTTATCAAATTAAACAAGATTTTCCTGAGTTAGAGATTTCAATTAACGGTGGAATTAAAAGTTTTGCAGAAGCTAATGATCACATGCAGCACATTGATGGCGTGATGATCGGCCGAGAAGTTTATCAAAACCCTTATATGCTAGTTGAAGCTGATAATGCTATTTGGCAAGCCAATGAGCCGGTGAAATCACGGCAAGCAGTTATTAATGAAATGGCGATATATATTAACCATCACGTTGCTAATGGCGGACGTGCCTGGCATGTAATAAGACATATGTTAGGTTTGTGCAATGGCTTAG
Source organism: Colwellia sp. SU-HH01172 (assembly GCF_057553355.1). Lineage (NCBI taxonomy): Bacteria > Pseudomonadati > Pseudomonadota > Gammaproteobacteria > Alteromonadales > Colwelliaceae > Colwellia > Colwellia sp. SU-HH01172. Next base: position 59,666 of record NZ_BAAJMB010000010.1, read on the forward strand.
CGGGAGCGAAACAATTCCGTCGCTTTTTAAGTGAAAACTGCAGCGGTAAAGAAGTGTCTGGTGATATTCTGCAACAAGCTTTTGATAGAGTGGTACAGCTAAATCCAGACTTAAACCTAGCCGTATAATTTAGCTAAAGCTTGTGTGTTAATTTGTCGCACTCGCTGTAAGTATGCGAATGGAAAATCCCGATATCGGTATGTGGCTTCTCGATTTCGGGACATTTTTAGTGTTAATTCTACTTTTCTCACAGTACTACTATAAATTCGCTATAAGTTAGTTAATTTAACCACACCGCTTGTCTATTAAGGCATTTTTAACAAATTATATTATTTTGTAAAAATTAAATTCAATTAAAAAACAATGAGTTAACATTTTTTTCGATCCTTGGCACAACCTTTGTAAGTGTTTATGCAACTTAACTAGTAACAATTTAAAATTATAGCTGTATTAACTGCTAAAAAGGAATGCTGCAATGACGAGCTTAACCATGTTATTTACCCTATTTATGTTACCCGGTGTGTGTATGCTGGCGACGTCGTTTGTTGTGGCGCGACTAGAGCAAGGAAAAAAAACTATTTTATCTTAAGATTCATAGCAGGATTATTTTGATACTAACCTTGTGATGTCATTTATCTGATGGCGATAAGCTAAGTTAGTTTTTATCTTGTTATGATTTTGTCACTTTGGCTATTTGTATATTTGATTTTTAGACAACTTTTCTTGCCACTTTTTTGTAATTTACCCGAGCTGTAACACTGTACTTTGTCATAAATCTCAGTTAATTTTGCTAGATGTTTATTGGTAATGTTCTGACATCATGACTTATTTTCAACAACTTATTTCTTGTACTGACCTGCATTCAATTCTAGATAGAAAAGATCTTGTGTTATTGGACGCGAGTATCCCTCCGGTTGGTAAAATGCAAGCGCCCGCACATAGTTGGCCAACCTATGCTATTCCCAATGCTCGTCGTTTTGACTTAAACCAAGACTTCTCTGATCTCGATAGTGAACAGCCTCACACTATGCCATCAAGTGAACATTTTGAACTTGCCGCGCGGGCATTAGGTGTTAGTCAACAAAGCCAGATTGTAGTTTATGATGACCTTGGTTTATTTTCCGCTGCACGCGCTTGGTATATGTTTAAGGCAATGGGGCACAAAAACATTGCTGTATTGGATGGAGGTTTACCTTATTGGCTGTCATTGAATAAGCCGATAGTAGAAAAAGCTGTAGGAGACTCTGTATCAGAAATTAACAACCTAACTGGTGATTTTGTTGCTCAAGCACAAACGGGATATTTTTGTGATTGGCGGGAAGTAGAACAACAAACAAAGCAACAGGAAGAGTTAATTCTTGATGCCAGAGCTAACGACCGATTTAAGGGGACCGTTGCAGAGCCACGTGCGGGTGTACGCAGTGGTCATATACCAACTTCAAAAAACTTACCTTATGCTGAACTATTTAATCATAACTCTGCCCATAACTTATTTAAATCACCAGATGAGCTGGTTGAAATATTCAAAGATTTAAATGCTAATAATACGCCTATGATTATGAGTTGTGGCTCAGGGGTAACTGCTTGTATTTTAGCCTTAGCGGCTGAGTTGAGTGGCTTGAGTGATGTTCGTGTTTATGATGGTTCATGGAGCGAGTGGGGTTCATTAGCCCATACGTCGATTGAAACAGGCTAACCTTGCTATAGCAATAAATGATGCTTTTAACGCTCGATAAGTAATAATTCAACGGCAGCGCCATGCTGCCAAACTCTTTTTTAATCATTTGCACATCACTTTCTCTTCGGTACTAAATTTCATCTCTAACTAGATAAAATAAGTGTTGGTTAATTTAACTAACCTAAGTGATTATATTGACCAATTTTTCGTGTGACATATTATGTCGTTAAATTAATGCTAGTTGATGGATTTATTAAAACCTAACAATAACAATCAATTAAAAAGTTTTTCTTAGTTGGCACAGCACTTGTAATAGTAATATCAGAAATCAACAAGAAGAGTTAAAAACTGACTTTTCATGTTACTGACATAAGGATATTAATAATGAAACTATTACAAAGTAAACAAGCTTTAAGCACCGTTTTATTATCTTGTACGTTGCTATTTACTATCAGCGCTTCTGCACAAGAAGCTTCTTTAGAACACAGTTTAGCAGCAACTGTACAGGCACAAGGACAAAAGGTTGCGCGTGATTTATCAGCGGAAGTGTCAAATTCAATTAAAGCTGAACTACGTCGCTTTTCAATGCGCTACACAACAGTTGACACGCAAGAAGTTGCGGCTGTGTCGAAGCAAACGAAATTACGTCAACAAAAACAAAAACCTTCAGAAGAGTAATAGGAGAAATACCATGGGCATGTTTTCACGATTCACAGACATTATTAACGCGAACATTAATTCAATGTTAGATAAGGCTGAAAATCCGGAAAAAATGATCAAGTTGATCATTCAAGAAATGGAAGAAACTTTAGTTGAAGTGCGCTCTACCGCGGCAAAACATATTGCCGAGAAGAAAACCGTAATGCGCAATATTCGCGAAATGGAAAGTCGTGTTGCTAATTGGCAGCAAAAAGCTGAGTTGGCGCTAAGTAAAGGCAGAGAAGATTTAGCAAAATCAGCCCTAGTTGAAAAGCAAAATTGTACACAAAAGCTTGCTGAATTTAATGAAGAACTAGCTCAGTTTGATGAGTACCTAACTGCTGTGCAACAAGACGGCCAGCGTTTGCAAGAAAAACTTACTGAAGCTAAACGTAAACAAGATGCTTATAAAGTGCGTCAACAGTCGGCAGAGGTCCGCTTGAAAGTTCGTGAAAAAGCCGCGGTTTATAATATTGATGAAGCGATTAGTAAATTCGAACGTTATCAACAAAAAATCGACCGAGTTGAAGCAGAAGTTGAAGCGTACGATATGACATCAGCAAAAGACTTGGATAGTCAATTTCGTGAGCTTGAGAAGGATGAGAATATCGAGCAAGAGCTTGAACAACTTAAGCAAAAAGTTGTTAACGGCTAATAGAGCCTAGAGGTATTAGTGTGGCATCTTCATCATGGTTAATTGCTGGTGTTATGTTTATAACACCAGTGGTTAGTTTTTTTATCGGTGCCGGGCTACTCATATTTTTTAAGATATTGTGCAAAGATCCGCAAGTTGGACATGAGGAGTAAGTAATGAGTTTTAATCGTGAATATTCAGTTAACAAAACCTTAACTAAAGATGTCGTTCATAAAAAATTATCAGGTGTGTGCGGTGGTATTGCGAAACATTACAATGTGCCTCGTATAGCCGTTAGAGCAGGTGCTATTGTTGCGTTGCTAATGTTCCCTGTTGCTACCGGTGTTGCCTATTTAGTGGCAACATTATTAATGCCGACTAAAACTCGTAGCTATTAATTTATAGAGCAAAACGAAACGGCGAGATGTTTATACGGAGAGGAAATTAAAATGTCATTTTTTAAGTCTTTGTTTTTAGCTATTTTTGCCACTATGTTCTTAACTTATGTGTTAGGTGTCAGCTTTATCGAATTATTAGATGTTGATATTTACATGAATGAGAAAATGATTGAACCTTTAAAGGCAATTAGTATCTCAGCATTAGTTGTGGTGCTACTGGTTTTAGTTGCTTTAGCAATAGCCATGAGTGTATTTGGCTCATTAATTTTCGTTGCTATATTACTGTTGGGTGGCGGGGCAATGTTATTTATAGGTGTTTTTTGGCCAATTATTTTAGTTGCTATGGTGATTTGGTTGGTGAGCCGAGATAAACGAACGCCACAATATTAATTTCGAATAAACTAATAATAAAAATACAGGACGTAAAATGAAAAAAAAGTTGATGATCTTAGCGCTCGTTTGTTCAGTAAGTACAGCGAGTTATGCGGACATGAAATCAGTGCAAGAGGCATTGGAGAGTGAGGATGTAGCGCTTGCAGAACAAACCTTAAGTGCTTTATCAAATGAAGAAAAATCCAGTGTTGCAGGGCAAGTATTATCAGGACGTTTATTACTGGTAAAAGATCAAACAGAAGATGCCTTTGATTATTTTGAAGACTTGCAAGAGCAGCATAGTAATAACGTTGATGTGAACTATTATTTAGGTGTTAGCGCTGTGATCATGGCGCAAAAAGCCAGTATTTTTTCAAAATTGGGTTATGCGAAAGACTTCATTAAAGCGATGGAAAAAACCGTTGAACTAAAACCGGACCATCAAGACGCTCTAAATACCTTAATTGGTTTTCATTTAAATGCCCCCGGTATTGCTGGTGGTGACACTGAGCAAGCACTTACCTACGCTAAACAGCTTCAGCAATATGATGCCGAGCAAGGCTATAGCCAAATTGCCAATGTTTATTGGCAAACAGAAAAACCGGAATTAGCAGAAAAAACCATGAATGAAGCTTTTACTAAGTTTCCCGAAAGTGGCATTTTGTATTTTTCTCGCGCTAACGTAAGTATTCAAAAAGAAGCGTGGGACAGTGCTCGGGAAGATCTTAAATTGGCGATTAAATATGCTAAAGACGATGAAAGAAAAAGCCGGGCGTTATATCAACAAGGTAAAGTATCAGCAGAGTCGGGTGAACAAGCTGTGTTAGGTATTGAAGCGTTAACTCAAGCATTACCCATAGCAGATAAGCAATATCAACCTTGGGTGAAATATCGTTTAGCGCAATTATATATGCAAGAAAAAGAGCTAACTAAAGCAAGTAAGCTTGTTGCACAAATCGATGTCAGTGAAGATGAAGAATTAGAAGGGAAAGTGAAGAAACTTAAGAAAAAACTGAAAAAACTGATTAGTTAATTAACGGCTAGCTTTGCTAAGTTTAAGGTTATAAAAAAAGCTGAAACAACTTCAGCTTTTTGATTTAGTCGCTTAAATAAACTCACTATTTAAAAAAGCTATTTAGAATGGTTTTACATTCATCAGTATTAACTAAACGTTTGAATTGCTCTGCTTCATTTTCCATTACTTGTGGTAGTAATGCTTGGGTATGCGCTTTCATTAACTTACGACTAGTTAAAAGCGAGTCTAATGGTAGTTTTGCTATGTTTTCAGCTGTTGCTAAGGCAGTGCTTAGTAATTCATCTTCAGCACAAATATCGTTAATTAAACCGTATTCCATCGCCTGTTCAGCATTAAACATTTTACCTAACACTAAAAGTTCGAATGCACGGTTGTGACCAAGGCGTAATGGCAACAATAAGCTTGAGCCTGCTTCAGGACTTAGGCCTAACTGAGTAAAAGGTAGTTTAAATTTGGCATTATTGGCCGCATAGATCATGTCGCAATGTAATAATAATGTGGTGCCAATTCCCACTGCTGGGCCTGCTACTGCGGCAACAAGTGGTTTTTCGAGTGCTGCTAAAGCTTTAACTAAATCGAATGCGGCTAAATCGCCACTTTCACTGCATTTGATAAAGTCTTGCAGATCATTACCGGCGCAAAAGCATTTTTCGTCACCTTGAATTAAGACACAGCGAATATCATTATTTTCATTGGCAAGGGTAAAAAGGCGACAAAGTTCCAAGTACATGTCGTTGTTTAAGGCATTTTTCTTATCAGCGCGATTGATGGTTATTGAGAGAACACCATTGTGTTCATTTGAAAGAATTAAGTTATCCATTTTGTTCTAGCTTAGTTACAATAGTGATGTTGAATCATAATATGGATAAAAAAGGATGTATAGCGGCTTATGATGAATATACTGAAACCTGTTTTTTTACTAGTATTATTAACTAGTAATGCAGCTCTGAACATCAGTTTTGCCAAGCAAGGGCTGGCGATTACTGCACAAGATAGCTTTGTTAGAGAAACTATTCCCGGAACGAATATTTCCTCTGCCTATATGACGTTGAATAATGGATCTGACAAAGATTTACGTTTAGTCTCAGCAATTAGTTCAGTTAGTGAACGAGTTGAAATTCATGAACATACTATGGACGGTGGCATGATGAGAATGCGTCAGCGAGATTTTGTTGAAATACTAGCTAAAGACAGCACGGTATTTCAGCCATCAGGATATCATTTAATGATCTTTGATTTAAAACAACCGCTAAAAGCCGATGAAAATATTATCATCACTTTGCAATTTGACGATCAGTCGAGCATTGATGTGAAATATCTGGTTAAGGGTCTTAAACAGAAGCAGCACCATCATCATTAGGAGTAACTTATGAGTGTTAATATTTCAACCAAGGCAGTGATTTCTGCTTTTTCCGGTTTATTCATTATTTTATATTTTTTAGGTGTTTATTGGAGTTTTGAACCTGAACAAATGGATATTCGTGCCGAGGTGACTAAAGCTGCTAGCGCCGAAAATGTTGCTCCTGTTGTTGGTTATACTACCACTACAGCGTTGATACGAGTGACGGAAACCTTATTAAATAAACCCGGTGGTTATTTAGCTAATGACGCCATTCCTCCTTCAGTATTTCTTGATAATATTCCTGCTTGGGAGCTAGGCGCGCTTGAAATGATCCGTGATATGGCTTTGGTGATGCGTCAAGAGTTTAGTCGCTCCCAGTCTCAATCAGTTGAAAATAAAAACTTAAAAATTGCGCAACCACAGTTTAATATTGATCACACGAGTTGGGCGATACCAAGTGCCGAAGGCGAATATCAAAAAGCCATTAATGAGCTTTACGCATACCGTACTGCACTCACACAAGTAAATAATCAGTCGGCACAGTTTTATGCACGTTCAGATAATTTACGTGCTTGGATCCAGGAAGCGACTAAACGTTTAGGCAGTTATTCGCAACGGTTAAGTGCAAGCGTTGGCCGTGAGCAAATTAACGTGGATCTTGCTGGTGACAGTGTGGCACAGCAATCAACAAACACGGCTTCTAGCATGCAATTGAAAACCAGTTGGTGGGTAATTGATAATGAATTTTACGAAGCTCGTGGTGCCTGTTGGGCCTTATTACATTTCTTAAAAGCAATTGAAATTGATTTTAATGATGTATTAGAAAAGAAAAATGCTAAAGTGAGCGTCCAACAAATTATTCGAGAATTAGAAGCTAGCCAAGAAGCTGTTTGGAGCCCAATGGTTTTAAATGGTGATGGTTTTGGTATGCTTGCCAACCATTCTCTAGTAATGGCAAATTATATATCACGTGCAAATGCTGCACTGATTGATTTAAACGACTTATTGAGTCAAGGGTAAAATAAACATGAAAAAATTAGCGTTAGCGGCAACACTTGCCTCTGTTTTATCAGCGAATGTTCAAGCGGATGCCTTAGGTATTTATCTTGGTGGCCAAGTATGGGATAACCAAGCATCAGGTACATTTGGTGACGGTAGCTCACAAATTGACTTTAACTTGGTCGATGAAAAGCAAAATAGCTTTTACATTGCTTTTGAACATCCATTACCTTTGATCCCTAATTTACGTGTTGCATCAACGTCATTAGAAACTGATGGCATGACAACCTTAGATAGTGACTTTGATTTTGACGATGAAACCTTCTTGGAAGGTGCGAATGTTCATGCCGATTTTGATGTAAGTTATGTTGATTACACTTTGTATTATGAGTTATTTGATAATGATTTATTGTCTTTTGATTTTGGTTTAACCGCTCGTGATTTTGATGGTGATGTTACGGTTTCATCACAGCTAACAACGAATGCTGGCACTGTATCTCAGTCTGACAGCATTGCGGTAACAGATATTGTGCCTATGTTATATGTTGCAACGAATGTAGGACTGCCGCTTACAGGGTTAAACTTATATGCCCAAGGTAACTTTTTGTCAATTGACGATCATACTTTATACGACTATGAAGTAGGCGTAAGTTATGAACTTATCGATAACTTAGCGGTAGATGTTAATATTAACGCTGGCTATCGCTCAGTTAAGCTTGAGTTAGATGATTTGAATGATTTATATTCGGATATAGAATTTGACGGTGTATTTGTTGGCACAACAATTCATTTCTAATTCTTAAAGTAGTTAACCAGCTCGGGATAAGCAAAACGCTACAGCAGCGCTATTAAAGCCTATTTCTACGTTGTTCAAGTTGCCAATAACTCGTTATTGGGCACATTTAGACGCCTTGAACTAGGCATAAATACCATTACTGTCGGTTGAGTGTTGATGATGCTTTGAAATAGTGATGTTTTTCATTCTCATTATTCAGAGTTCAGATTAGTTATTTAATAAAAAAGCAGGGCTGAGAAATCAGCCCTGCTTTTTTATTGTCATCTCATTAATATTCCTTTTCACTTTAAGTGACCAAATCGTAAGATAGCTATGTTGTGGCTTTAATATATGGCGTTATAAAAAGTTCTTAATGGTTTTAAGCAGGTAAGTTGTAGGCGCTGGGTAAATATAGCGTGTGTTTTATGTTGTAACCTACTGATAGAAGGGAAGAGTTATTGCTGAAGTGATTTTACTAAAGCTTAAGTGATAAAAGTAATATGCAGGTAAATAAAAAAGCCATCAACATTTGTTGATGGCTTTCGTTTATCTTAGTTAATTAAAACTAAAGTACGCCTAGATATTACGCTTTTTTACGACGGGTAAATAACATAGGAGTAAGTAGTAACATTAACCAACCAAATGAACCACTAGATTTCTTATTAACGATTGAAGCAGATGCTACGGTCGTATCGGTATTACCGTTGCCATCATCAACTGTTAATTGGAATGAAATCGTTTCATCTTTTGAAACTTTTGGTGCTTCAAAGCTGAATGATGCAGCACTAGCGTCGAAACCAACAGGTGTACCTGATAGTTGCACCCACGTGTACATTAATTCATCCGCATTCGCATCAGAAGATGTGGAACCATCAACAGTTACAGAAGAACCTTCAGTAACTGTTGAAAGCCCTGTAATTGCTGCTACAGGAGCTACCTCTACTACACCAAAGGTATAGACAGACTCGGCTGTATCACTACCTAAAGTATTAGTTAACTTAAGTTCTTGCTCTGTACCAGCTGCACGAGGTATGAAGTCAAAACTTACTTCTAATACGTCAGTAGATTCTCCTACTACGCGGGTAATATTCCATGTGACCATATCGCCAGAAACTTCACCACCGTTACTTGCATTGGTGAATTCATGTCCTTCAGCAGAAGCCGTTAGTGTGTAAACCTTGTCCTCGTTAGTGAAATTAGGTGCAATAGCAAATGATGCAGACTGTGCTTCACCTGGATTCATGGTTTGTACACTATTTGTTAAATCATCCGAAGCACTATCTGAAACATCAGTTTCACCTAATGTAATAGACCAAGGTAAAATAAGGTTACTATCAGCGTCTTTTAATTCAATTAAACCAGCGGTATTTGAAGCGCCAGTCCAGCTTAGCGTTAAATCAAAGCTTTCTTCATTTTGAACTAATGATGTTGTTACTCCTTCACTGATTGAACCCTCAACGAACTCTGTTGTTGAAACTTGTACATCAACAGCGTCTGTTGCTCCAGGTGCAGAAGCGGTATATGCATCAACAACCACATAGTATGTGTCTGCAGGAAGGTTAGTAATAGATACTATTTCATTTGAACTTGCGCTACCACTTGATCCAACTAGAGCAAATACTGAGTTCAAAATACGTAAGTCGGCATCAGGAGCTTCGTCAGAGCTTGTTGTGAATACAGCCTGAGGTACTACATCATCAAATGTAATAGTGAAGAAGTCTAAATCACCATCTGTAACAGCTAATGTACGCTCTTCAATAACTTTTGCTTCATATGTTGTAGCAGTCACTGTACCGGTTAGGTCTTTAGACTTTAATCCAGTATAGGTAATTGACCCATCTGCACGGTTTGCAACAATTGACGCATCTGTTGGTAAGTTATCGCCCGACACTTGTACCATGACAGGCAATCTTGCATTAGGAATACCTTCTGATACTAATGTCACATCACCGAAGTTCCATGCATTAACTTCTGCTTCGCTCACATTAGCAGTTACCGTAATGGTTTGGGTGTCACCGGCTTTAATATCAAAACTTGCTGGTGAAACAGTTAGCGCCATCTTGCTAGCAATTGGTGCATCACCTTCGTTTGCACCTGGCGTGGCAGGTGTATTTGTAGTCACAGTCCAGCTTGCATCTTTAGTTGCAGTAAATGTACGAGTCCATGAACAGGTATCAATACACTTAGTGTTAGCCATTGATGGAATGTTTAACGACGAAGGAACACCAGCTACTGCAGGATTTGCTTTCATGTAGTTAGCAAATGTCTCGTCCATAATTAAGCCTGTATTCGTCGCTAAGTTAACTCGAATACTACCTGATCCCATATCAAATACATCAGCGTCTGTTTCACCATCTTCTTTACGAACATCTTGTGAAGCAGTTAACATTAGTGCAGAACGTATGTTGTCAGGCGTCCATGTAGGGTGTGCAGATTTAAGTACAGCGCCAGCGCCAGCGGTATGAGGTGCTGACATTGATGTTCCTTGTAAGAACGCATAGTCAGCCGGAGCCGTACCTGTGTTATCATGCCCAAATTGTTGATCAGAGTATGCAGCGTAAATAGAAACACCTGGTGCAGTAACTGACGGAGTCATGATATCCGCAACGGTATTGTTTGGACCACGTGAAGAGAAATCAGCCATATCATCCGCTTGACCAATCTTAAGTTCACCTTCAGAAGCGGTAATTGTCGCCATGTGATCGGTACCAGTGGCTAACCATGTGCGTAAAGCATTACCATTGGCATTGTCAATATGAATACCAGGTACAACATATACGTCATTCGCAACAGAATTTGAACCGCCATCGATGTTGCCTAGTACAAAACCACCAGCTCCACCTGCTTCAACATTAATCGCTTTTTGCACACGAGCTATTGCTCCACGGTCACAAACAACGATTTCACCATCAAATGTTCCTTCTGGGAAAGGTTGTAAACACTGTTCTGGATCGCCAGTAGGATCGTTTGAGTTTGTGTAATCACCTGCCCAGACAATCTTAGCTGTAATACCGCCAGATGCACTTTTACCTTCAAGCGCCGCTAATACAGTGTCGCCACCAGTAAAGTCACCAATTTGCTTATCAAATGCTACTTCACGACCATGAGTTGAAGCACCAACTACTGTATACCAAGGAGCATTCTTTGAAGTCGTATTTGCACCTGGACCATCATTACCTGCTGATACCGCAGAGAATATACCTGCTTCCTGTGCTGCTAAAAATCCCTGCTCTGTTGAGCTAGTCCATGGGTTACCGCCACCACTAATAGAGTAGTTAAGTACATCTACTCCGTCTGTTACAGCATCGTCTAGTGCAGCAATTATAGCAGCACCAGGACATCCTGAGTAGGTATCACCGCGATCACCAGGGAGACAAATTTGGTAGGCAACAATATTTGCGTGTGGTGCAACACCTGAAATTTGCTCAAACTCAAAACCTGTAGTGTTTATGCCATCGCCTTCAGCCTCACCTGTCTCAGCATCTACTAACGGTACTTCTTTCAAGATATTACCACCAGCGGTACTAGCTGTATGAGAGCCATGGCCGCCGTAATCTTCACCATTTTTTGCAGGAGGTGTATCACCAAATACGGATTCATCATCATAGGCATCAGTTACAGAAGCGTATGAACGCACACCAATTAACTTGTCGTTACACATAGATGCGAAATCACCAGCACAATCGCCTACGTAAACACCAGCACCCCAAGGGTTGGTGTGGTCATAGCCATCACCACCGACATCCGCGAACGACGCGTGATCAGAGTTTACGCCGCTATCAATAACACCGATAATTACCCCTTCACCCATATTGGTTGCTGTAGGTCCTTCACCTTCCCATACTTCAGTTGCGCCGATATGAATTGGACCAGTATCAGTATCCATTTGTTCCATACGTTCACGTTCAACAAATGCGACATTGCTCAAAGTTGCTAATCTAGCTGCTTCGTTTTGTGTTAAACGTAATGCCATACCATTGAAGGCATTTTTATAGCGATAGACAACTTCAGACTTTTTGCCTAATAGTGATGTTGCTTGAGAAAGAAACTCTTGTTGTTTGTTTTCAAGGAAGTTTGTGTATTGTACAGCTTCTTTTGAGTTAACATCTAAACGCAACTCGTCGCGTACTTGCTGTGATGACATTTTGCTAGTAGCTAATTTTGCAAATAAATCTTTTTTAGCTATCTTAGGACTTGTTGCCGCTAAGCCTGCGATACTACCGTCATAAGTAGCTAATGGCATTTCTTTTAAACGCACAATATAGGTATATTGTCCTGAGGCTAATTCAGCTTCGTAAAAAAACTTGTTAGCTACAGCAGAATTGAGTGGTGCTTTAACTTTGCTTGGTGCTGTTGCTGCGATTGATTGACGTGCATCATCAATACTCGCCATTGAGCTTAATGAAACAGACATTAGGGCTGTTGATACAGCTAATGCGACTTTATTTCTCACTGGTTATCTCCTTTGCACTTTTAATAAGTGCCTTTATTATTTTGTAGCTGAAAAATTAATCTTAATTCCCTGAATTCAGCTATCCATTATTTTTATGACGAAAACTATTTTTATAAGTTTAAATCGAAAATCCGCAAAAATGCGACGCTTAAACATAGCACATGTAAAAAGAATGTAAATAAGTTGTATCAAGATGATTGCTGATTTAACGAAATTAATGGAAAAGTGGCAAATAGAGTTTACAAAAGTGCCGATGTACGCATCAAAAATGAACAGTAAAACAGACCCAAAAAGAGTAGTAATGGTTGGGGAATAAAATGTTTAGGAGTTGTGGGAATGAGGAATAGCTTACAAAGACGCATGTAAGCTATATAGCTAACTGATTGATATTAATGCGTTGCGCTGTCAATAAATTGTGTTAATTGTGGACGTTCAAACTTATAGGTTGTCATGCAGTAATCACAGGTCATTGATACATTGCCTTGCTCAGCAAGAATGTTTTCCAGTTCGCTGGGCTCTATTTGTGAAATAGCTCCTAAACATTTTTCTTCTGAACAGCTGCATTTATAACTGACTGTTTGTGGTTCAAATATCCTCACTTCTTCTTGATGATAGAGGCGATACAATAGTGCTTCGCTGTCTAATGAAAATATTTCTTCATTCTTGATGGTATTAGTGAGCTGGCATAAATGCTCAAAATCGGATTGTTGTTTTTCTTTATCTTCACCGTCTGGCAATAGTTGAATCAAGGTACCAGCAATTTCAGTGGTATCAGCATTACCATACAACCAAATCTTCGTCGGAATTTGTTCCGAAACATCAAAATAGTGTGCTAAACATTCCGCTAAAGTGTCTTGTTCAAGAGCAACAACTCCTTGATAAGGTTCACCACTGTTTGGACGTATGGTGATAACCATGTTGCCTTTGCCGATTAGCTCTTTAAGCGTCGTTGCCTTAGTGTCAGCTGTCATGCGGGCGATACCACGCATTTCTTGCTGATGGTTGCCATTTACCGCCATATAGCCAATTGGACCATCACCTTGCAACTGAACAGCAATTTCACCTTCAAATTTTAAGGTCGCTGTTAATAGGCATGTAGCAGCAACAAGCTCGCCTAATAACTGTTTAACACCAGTTGGATAATCATGTGGGGCTACAATATCTTGAAAACTTTGCTGCAAATTAACTAACTCGCCTCTGGCGTGCATGTTGTCAAATAAATAGCGATTTAATACGTCTGTTTGTCTTGTCACTGTTTAAATCCTTTCTTTCAAATGTCGAATTTGTCGACGTTGTTTCTTGTCGGGCTTGGTATCACTGGCCGGGCTGAGCAAAATACCTTGTTTTCGAGCTAAGCTATTTTTCTCTCGCGTTTGAATACTCTCAGAGGTTTCTTGATAAAGTGTTTGCGCAAAAGTGGCGTCACGCCTTTTATCGGCAAGGGCTATAATAATAACGTGCTTTTCTTCAAATCCTTGTCTCAGCGTAATACGATCGCCTAATGCTACTGCTTTGCCAGATTTGGTGCGCTGACCATTATAGAAAACCTTGCCGCCATCGATCATTTGCTTTGCGATAGCACGGGTTTTATAAAAACGCGCAGCCCATAGCCATTTATCTAATCGTGTAGACTGTTTACTTTCTACAGAGTTATCGCTAGTTTTGGCCATTGTTTTGCTTTTACCCAGTGATGGTGATATAAAATTGGCGAAAGTTAGCATAACTCTATGATTTACGCCAGTTCGATTGTATTTGTTTACATTTTTTAAACTAATTATAGTTAAAAAATAATTTGACGTCTTGTTGACAAGCGCTCGGTCAAGTATCATCAAAGTGAATTAAAATTTCCAGACAATAAAATTATTATAAAATGTCATTAACGAATAACTTATCAAATACGTTTGATCAGCTGTCAAAACTTCCCCAGCGAAAAGTCACGCAAGTGATTATTTTTTTGTTGCTTTGTTATATTGCCTACCTCTTTGCACAAATTACTTGGTTAGCAATGCCGCAACAAAATACCGCTTCGGTTTTAAAGACAAGTGGTTCACAAAGCAATCAATCTTCAGTATCAAAACAAATAAATGTTAAGGCTATCGCTGGGCTGAATTTATTTGGGGCATTTTCTCAACAAGCGGTTGAGAAAGTTGAAGAGGTGGTGATAGAAAACGCGCCTGAAACACGATTGAAATTATTATTAACGGGGGTTGTTGCCAGCAGTAACAGAGCGACGGCCGCGGCAATTATAGAGAGCTCTGGCAAGCAAGAAACTTATGGTATTGGTGAGAACATTAAAGGTACACGTGCAGTACTAGAAAATGTTTTTAACGACCGAGTATTATTGAAGGTATCAGGGCGTTTAGAAACCTTGATGATTGAAGGCATCGACTTTAATAAAAATGCAAAAGCGATAAAACAATCGCCGACAACTAAACAAAGCAAACGACAAAGTGCGCCATCTAGAAGGCTTTCTTCTCCTAATGTTGTTGACCAAAGAAATAATAAAACTCTAACCAAAAGCACGAACTCATTAAGAAAAGATTTAGATGATGACCCAGGCAAAATTACCGATTATTTGAAAATATCGCCAAAGCGCGAAAATGGTAAAATTATGGGTTACAGATTAATGCCCGGAAAAGATCCAACTTTCTTTCAAAATGCGGGTCTTAAGTCTGGAGACGTTGCAGTACAAATGAATGGTTTTGACTTAACTGAGCCCAGAGAAGCTGCTCAGGCCTTGAAATCTTTAAAAGAACAACGAGAAACATCATTATTACTTGATCGTAATGGTGATATGACAGAAATACTTTTCAGTATCGATAATTAGAATTAAAAAGGAAGAATACATGCGCAAATTATTAAGCGCTCCTTGGTATAAACGTAGTGTTACTGGGGTTGTTACGGCCATTATGCTAAATGGTGTTTTGCTGTCAGCAAATATTGATGCGGCTGAATATTCGCCAAACTTTAAAGGCACTGAAATCGCAGAATTTATCAACATTGTTGGTAAAAACCTGAAGAAAACCATGATCGTTGATCCCAATGTTCGCGGTAAAGTTAATGTGCGTAGCTATGACCTGTTAACGGAAGAACAATATTATCAATTTTTCTTAAATGTCCTCGAAGTCTATGGTTTTGCCGCTGTAGAAATGGATAATAATGTTGTTAAAATTATCCGTAACAAAGATGCAAAAACGTCATCAATACCGGTTGTGGGTAATGAAAACCCAGGTGCGGGTGATGAAATGGTTACCCGTGTTGTCGAAGTGAAGAATGTTACTGTACGTGAACTAACCCCGTTATTACGCCAGCTGTCAGATCAAGCCGGTGGTGGTAATGTGGTTAACTACGATCCTGCTAACGTCATAATGCTGACGGGCACGGCTGCCGTTGTTAATCGTTTAGTGAAAATAATTGAGCGAGTTGATAAAGCGGGCGACCAAGATGTGCAGATTATAAAGTTAAAATATGCCTCCGCTGGTGAAATGGTGCGTATTATTGAGGCGATGAACAAATCAGCGCAAGGTAAAGCCGCGGGCACGCCAACCTTCTTAATTCCGAAAATTGTTGCAGACGAACGTACCAATAGTGTGATAGTTAGTGGTGAAATCCAGGCTAGAGAACGAGTTGCTCGTTTAGTTTCTCGTTTAGATAGCGAGTTAGAATCAAACGGCAACACCCGCGTTTATCACCTGAAATATGCTAAATCAGAAGACATGGTTAAGGTATTACAAGGGGTCAGCGAATCTATCGAGTCGGATAGCTCAGGTTCGAAAAAATCATCGAAAAGTAGTAAAAGCCGAAATGTCAGCATTGATGCCCATGAAGACACCAATACCTTAGTGATCACTGCTCAACCGGACATGTTGCGTTCACTTGAAGCGGTTATTCGTCAATTAGATATTCGTCGTGCACAAGTACTTATTGAAGCGATTATTGTTGAAGTATTTGAAGGTGATGGCGTTAATTTAGGGGTGCAGTGGTATAGTGAAACCGGTGGTTTTACCCAGTTCACCAATGGCCCTGCCACTATTAGTTCTATTGCCGGAGCCGCTGTTTCAGCCCAAGGCGAAGAGGGCAATACCGTAACGGTTACTAACTCTGATGGTGGTTCAACAACAACAACAAACCCTGATACTGATGGTGATTACAGTTTATTGGCTGAAGTTTTGGGCTCAGTTAGCGGTACTATGTTTGGCATTGTTAAAGATGATTGGGGCGCAATCGTCCAAGCGGTAAGCTCTGATACTAATTCAAACTTACTATCAACGCCAAGTATCACTACGCTTGATAATGAAGAAGCCTACTTTATTGTTGGTCAAGAAGTGCCAATTATTACGGGTGCAACAACGGGTAGCAGTAATAGCAACCCATTCCAAACAGTAGAACGTCAAGAGATTGGTATTAAGTTAAAAGTTACGCCACAAATAAATGAAGGCAGTGGCGTACAGTTGACCATTGAACAAGAAGTTTCTTCTGTTAGTGGTGCCACTGGCGTTGATATTTCGATTAACAAGCGTGAAATTAAAACTACGGTTATGGCAGACGACGGTGCTACCGTTATTCTCGGTGGCCTGATTGACGAAGACGTGCAAGAAAGTGTGCAGAAGGTGCCTTTGCTTGGTGATATTCCATTTATTGGCCATTTATTTAAGTCAACCAGTAATACTAAGCGTAAGCGTAACTTAATGGTGTTTTTACGCCCAACTATTGTTCGTGATGGTAAGTTAATGAACGACTTAAGCAAAGAAAAATATAATTATATTCGAGCACAAGAAGTGGCGAGCCGTGAAGCTGGTTTAGAGCTAATGGATGATGAAAAGCTGCCAATTTTACCTGAATGGAATGACGTATTATCTTTGCCTCCTTCATTTGAAGAGCATATGAAGAAGATAGAAAACGAAAAATTATCCACGAATAAAGACGATTAGCAATGAGTGATATTGATTCTGAAACGCAAGCATTTGTTGCCGCTAGTGAGGTTGATGCAGAACAGCACAACCTCGACAATGACCTGATTGAAAACGATGGAATTCGCTTTCGTTTGCCATTTGGTTTTGCCAAGCGTCACAGTGTTTTAGTACAGCATAGTGATGATGGTTTGTGTTTGATGTGCACTGAGTCTTTAAGTGCAGATATTTTGTTGGAAGTACGTCGTGTGTTGAAAGCACCTTTTACCATTGAGGTGAAAAATGCCGATGAGTTTGAGCAACAGTTAACGATAACTTATCAAAGAGACTCTTCCGAAGCCCAACAAATGATGGAAGATATTGGCAATGAGGTTGATTTATATTCGCTTGCCGATGAAATGACCGAAACGGAAGATTTGTTAGAAAACGAAGACGACGCTCCGATCATCAAATTGATCAACGCCATGCTCAGTGAAGCGATTAAAGAGAATGCATCTGATATTCACATTGAAACATTTGAGCAGGCCTTGCAAATTCGTTTCCGTGTTGATGGTGTCTTACGTGAAGTGCTAAAGCCCAATCGTAAACTCGCCTCTTTGTTAGTGTCACGTATCAAAGTTATGGCAAAACTCGATATTGCTGAAAAACGTATTCCACAAGATGGCCGAATTTCTTTAAAAATTGCCGGACGTGCCGTTGATGTTCGTGTTTCTACCATGCCAACCGGCCATGGTGAGCGTGTAGTTTTACGTTTATTAGATAAAAATTCCACTCGATTAGATTTACAAGATTTAGGCATGACTGACGGTAATCGGGCGCGCTTTTCCGACTTAATCGATAAACCACACGGCATTATTTTGGTGACAGGCCCTACCGGCTCAGGTAAAAGTACCACGTTATATGCTGGCTTAAGTCAAATTGATAGCAAAGAACGCAATATTTTAACCGTTGAAGACCCGATTGAATATGCGATTGAAGGTATCGGCCAAACCCAAGTTAATACTAAAGTTGATATGACCTTTGCCCGTGGCTTACGTGCCATACTGCGTCAAGATCCAGATGTGGTGATGGTTGGTGAGATTCGAGATTTAGAAACGGCGCAAATCGGTGTGCAAGCGAGTTTGACTGGTCACTTGGTACTTTCAACGCTGCATACCAATACCGCCGCTGGCGCCATTACTCGTATGGAAGATATGGGGGTTGAACCCTTCTTACTTTCGTCAAGTTTGTTAGGGGTATTGGCACAACGTTTGGTGAGAACATTATGCCCGCATTGTCGAGAGTGTTGTGCAACTTCGGCAGAAGAGCGTCGTTTATTGCAGTTAGCAGATGACGATCAAGCACCAATTTTTCGAGCGGTTGGCTGTGAAGAGTGTAACTTCAAGGGCTATCGAGGCAGAACCGGTATTCATGAGTTGATTGTGGTTGATGATAAAGTGCGTGAGCTAATTCATAACGGTAAAGGTGAGCAAGTTATCGAGAAGTTTATTCGCAAATCAACACCCAGTATTCGCCGAGATGGCTTTGATAAAGTGATGTTGGGTGAAACCACCATCGAAGAAGTGCTAAGAGTGACACGAGAAGATTAACTATGGCTGCTTTTGATTATCAAGCGGTCGATAGCCGTGGCAAGAATAAAAAAGGTGTCATCGAAGGGGATACCCCAAGGCATGTTCGCAGTTTACTTCGAGAGCAAGGCTTAATGCCAACGGAAGTGACACCGAGTTTACAAAAAAATAAACAAGAAGGTAAAAAATCACGATTTGGTGGCGGTAAAAAAATATCAGCCTCAGAGCTTGCTTTGATAACGCGCCAACTTTCCACCTTAGTTGAATCAGGCTTACCCATTGAAGAATCACTAATGGCGGTGGCTGAGCAATGTGACAAAAACTCATTGAAAAGTATGGTGATGGCAGTTCGAACAAAAGTCACTGAAGGTTATGGGCTAGCGGAAAGTATGGCGGAGTTTCCGCAAATCTTTAATCGCTTGTTTCGGGCTATGGTGGCTGCGGGTGAAAAATCAGGTCATCTGGATAAAGTACTGGATAGGCTTGCTGACTACACCGAACAACGACAACAGCTAAGATCACAACTCATTCAAGCACTGGTTTATCCCATTATTATGACGGTAGTCGCAACGGGGGTTATTGCAATATTATTGACCGCTGTGGTACCTAAAATTGTTGGTCAATTTGAACATATGGGCGCTAATTTACCCGGTACAACTAAGTTATTAATCGCCAGCAGTGATTTTTTACGAGATTACGGTTTAGCCATTGTCTTGATTATTGCGGCACTGATGTTGATTTGGTCGCAACTATTGAAAAAAGCCAGTTTTAAGTTCGCTTATCATAAGCACTTTCTTGCTTTGCCTGGTATTGGTAAAGTCGCAAAAAGTATTAATACCGCAAGATTTGCCCGTACCTTGAGCATTTTAACCGCTAGCGCCGTTCCTTTATTAGAGAGCATGAAAATATCTGGTGAAGTACTAGACAACCTTTTCATTAAGCAAAGCGTGAAAGAGTCTGCTGATAAAGTACGTGAAGGGGCAAGCTTGCGAGTATCATTAGAGCAAACAAAACTTTTCCCGCCTATGATGCTACATATGATCGCCAGTGGTGAAAAAAGTGGTCAACTTGAACATATGCTTGGTCGTGCGGCTGACAACCAAGATCGAGAGTTTGAAGCCATTGTTAATATATCATTAAAGGCCTTTGAACCCGCTTTAATGGTGGTTATGGCAGGGATAGTATTATTTATCGTTATGGCTATTTTACAGCCAATTCTTCAGTTAAATACATTAATAGGAAGTTAGAAATGAAAGCAGTAAAGAATGTTCGTGGTTTTACCTTATTAGAAGTTATGGTGGTGATAGTAATTTTAGGTATATTGGCCAGTATGGTCGTGCCAAACTTAATGGGTAGCCAAGAACGCGCAAATATGCAAAAAGCTGTTTCCGATATTAACGCCCTAGAAACGTCATTGAGTATGTATAAAATGGATAATTATAAGTATCCAAGTACAGAGCAAGGACTAGAAGCGTTAGTAACAGAAACGGATATTGAGCCAACACCGCGTCGTTTTCCTGAAGGCGGTTATGTTAAGCGTTTACCTAATGACCCATGGGGCAGTGAATATCAATTATTGAATCCAGGTGAACATGGCAATATGGATGTTTTTTCGATGGGACCTGATGGTGAAGCTGGCACTGATGATGATATTGGTAACTGGAATTTAGGCGACTTCCAATAATCAGTAAAACTGATTTTTGCTAATTATGAGCATGAAGTATAAGCAAGTGCCGGACAATAAATATTGTCGACAATCTGGCTTTACCTTAATTGAAGTTATGCTGGTCATTGTTTTGATCGGTATCATGGTGTCTGCGGTACAGTTTACTTTTTCAAGTAGCAAGCCTGAGCAAATATTACAACAAAACAGTGCCCGCTTTGCGGGCATTTTTGACGTTGCAGCAGAGTACGGCATGTTAAACAATGTCGAGCTAGGACTATATATTGATGAAAATACTTATCAATTTCTTGGCTATGACGGTGTGCGTTGGTCGCCAATTGCAGACAAGCCGTTGTTTGAAACCTATACCTTACCTGAAGGGGTAGAAATCTCATTGCAACTTGATGATTTGCCCATTGAAGAGGAACTTTTGTTTGATCCTGAGTTATTAAATAACGAAGAAGATGAAGATAGTTTTACTGAAGAGGAAGAGAAAAAAATTATTCCTCAGGTCTACATCCTTTCTGGCGGTGATATTACCCCATTTAGTCTAACATTTGAGCTAGCTGACTTTGCCTTTGATGAAGGGGAAGATGTCATTTTTAAAGTGTCAGGAATTTATGCTACCCCGTTAACCATAGAAGGACCATTGGCTAATGTTAACCGCGGTTAAATATGCTCAGCATAAGCTTGTCAACGGCTTCACCCTTATTGAAGTGATGTTAGCGATGGCGATCTTTTCCGTTGCTGGTATTGCTATTTTGGGAACTGCTGACACCAATGCGCGTAACTTAGGCCATTTGGAAAGTAAAATTGTTGCTAGTTGGGTGGCATCTAACCAATTGGTTGAGGCGACGTTAGATACGACTTGGCCACCAAAAAATAATAAGAAAGGTAAAGTGGAACTTGCTGGATTGGAGTGGTTTTGGCAGCAAAAAGTCATTAAAACTACAGACACAGATCTCCGTGCTATCGTGATGGAAGTACGGTTAGAAGAAAAAGACGAGTCAGCACTCAGCAGTTTAATGACCTATGTCTCAAAGAACACTCAATGAACGTCCTAACCGCCACTAAGCCCAGCCCAATAAAATCAACTAAATTGGCGATAAAACAAAAAGCGCTCGGCTTTACCTTGTTGGAAGTCCTAATTGCTATTGCCATTTTTTCTGTGATCAGCATGGCAAGCTTTAGTATTTTTCAAACCGTGTTAAATAGTGATGAACTCTCTAAAGAGCGCACGGAAAGAATTAATGAATTACAACGCGGATTTTTAATTATAGAACGGGATATGTTGCAAATAGCGCGACGCAGTGTACGTTTAAACGGCGAAGCTCCGCAGGAAGGCTTTTTACATACCGACAATGAAAGTTTTTCAAGTAGTGAACAGGCGTTAGGATTTGTTCGCCACGGTTGGACTAATCCAGGTTTATTGTTACCGCGCAGTGACGTGCAATCCGTTGCCTATCAGTTGAATGAGAATGTGCTTGAACGTTTGCATTTTAATTTTGTCGATGCCGTGTTAGGTGAAGAAGCTAAGGTTAGGCCGCTTATATCTCAGGTAGAAAAATTAGATTTTGAATTTTATGACGGCAAAAAATGGCAGCAAACTTTGCAAGAAAATACCTTGCCGGTTGCTATTGCGATTGAGCTTGATACCACAGACTATGGCCTTATTCGCCGTCAGTTTCTCGTTGCAGGTGATAGCCTGCTAGATAAGGACGAGACAAGTGATTAAGGCTAATGCGCAAAAAGGCGTAGCATTAATTACCGTGATGCTAATTGTGGCATTGATTGCAATACTAGCGACACAAATGACCGCTCGTTTACAGCTGCAAATGCAACGCACCACTAATATTGGCTCAAATCAGCAAGCGTATTGGTATGCCATGGGGGCGGAAGCCTTTGCAAAAAGCGTATTAAAGAAGTCATTTGAAGACAATGAAGAAGTTACCAGTTTAGAGCAAATGTGGGCACAAGGTGAAAATACCTTTCCGGTTGATTTTGGTGAAATTACCGGTGAGATAACCGATTTGCATAGTTGCTTCAATTTAAATGCCTTACGTACCGAAGTTAGTAGTGGGAATAATGCAAGCACTAAGTCGTTACCGAGAAAGGCCTTCGAAGAATTGTTGATTGCGTTAAATATTGAGGGGGTTGGAAATTTTGAAGCTGAGTCAATGGCTGACGCATTAACTGACTGGCTTGACGAAAATGACAGTATTTCTAGTGCTGGCGGTGCAGAAGATAGTGACTATGCCGCGAAAGAGTTTCCATATTTAGCCGCAAATAATTACTTGGCCAGTATTGGTGAATTAAGAGTCGTTGAGCATTTTACTGTGGCGGTAATTAATAAGCTAAAAGATTACGCATGTGTACTACCTGATACAAATTTGAATCTAGTAAATATCAATACCATAGCGCAAGATAAGCCTGAAATACTTGTAGCTATGTTGGGGATCAGTCAAAATGATGCATCACAAGCTTTGTCTAGTCGTGAAGATGAAGGCTTTGCAACGGTTGATGATTTTTTTAGTCTACCTGAATTGAGTAAAGCGAAGGTTTCAACAGAGCAGAAAGAGCAATTTACTGTGAAAAGTGAATATTTTAACTTGCAAACCAAGGCAAGTTTTAATGATAGTTACTTTGCTATGAAAACCATTATGAAAGTAGAAAATAAAGATAGTATTAGTGTGATCAGTCGTAGCATAGGACGAGAATAACTTTGCTATGAATAGCGTATTTAAAGTGACAGTGAAGTGGCAAATAAAAATAATATAAATGTGATCAGTCGCATCATAGGACGAGAATAATGGGCGAAACCTTATTTATCCGTTTAGGCAGCCAATTTGACAGTAAAATACATTGGCTGGTTAAAACTAACGGACAAGAAGAAATTATTGCTAGTGGTGAGTTACCCAATGCAGGTGAATTAACACAGTTAACCGCAAAGGCAAAGTCGCGCGACATTGTTACCTTTGTGCCTGCCTGTGATATTGCTATAAAAAGTTTAACCGTCCCCGGTTCTTCACAGCGGGCAATTCGTTTAGCCGCCCCTTACATGCTTGAAGATGAGCTAGCACAAGATGTAGAACAATTGTTTTTTGCCTTTAGTGAGCAAAAGCAAAATGAACAGGGTAACAACTGTTTTATTGCGGCGTTAGAACGAGAGCAGTTATCGTTATGGCAACAGTGGTTAAAGGCTGCAGACATTTTCTGTAAAATTATGATCCCTGATGCTCTGGCATTACCTGTCAACGCTGAGCACTACACGGCGGTTATGTTAGACGATCAATTTCTTATGCGCTTGGACACTTGGCAAGTGATGTCATTTGAAAGTAATGCTTGGCCGTTTATTGCGGCGCAGTTAAACAATAGCGCAGCTAAAACAATTCAAGCATATTCGCCACTAGCAAATCTGCCTGATGATTTGAGCATCGAATTTTTACCAGAAGAGCTGCCATTAGCTATTTTAGCAAATCACCACTCAGTAAAGTTCAATCTACTACAAGGCGAGTTTCAGGTAAAAGAAAAGCGCTCAGCAACATCAACCAATTGGCTTTGGGTTGCAGGCTTTGCCGTTTTTGCGTTAGTGCTTAACTTTACCTTGAAAGGCTCAGAGCTCTATCGTTTATCGAACCAGCAAGCAGCAGTAGAGCAAGAAATTGTTGCCAGTTATAAAAGCGCATTTCCAGACGCTAAGCGGGTAAATGTTGCTACGATTCGTTCGCAACTCAAGCGCAAATTAACGGAAGTTGGTAATAGTGGCGATTCTGCGGGTTTTTTACCTTTATTAATTAACCTCGAACCCGCCTTAGCCAGCGTGCCAGAAATTGAACCTCAAACATTGAAATTTGATGGCAAACGCAAGGAAGTACGTATGCAAGCTGTTGCGAAAGATTACCAATATTTTGAAAAGCTAAAAGTTGCTTTGGAAAAAAGTGGTTTGTCGGTAAACCTAGGTGCGCAGAATAACCAAGGTGAGCAAATTTCAGGGTCTTTTAGCATCAGCGATAATTCATCTAAGGGGCGCTCATGAAAGCTTGGTGGCAGCAACTAAATGTGCGCGAGCAAAAGCTGGTGATTGTGATGTCAGCGCTGGTCTCTATATTCATTCTGTATAGCCTGATTTGGCAACCACTGAATGAAGGCATTGCTGATAAAAAATTAAAAATTGAACGCCAGCAAGCTTTGCTAACTTGGGTAGAAGAAAATACTCAACGATATCAGCAAGCAAAGCGCAGTGGTGGTAGAAGCAGCGGTGAAAGCTTATCTAGTATTATTAATCGCACCTCGCGCATAGATAAGATTAATATTACCCGAATGCAGCCACAAGGCGATGATTTGCAAGTATGGATTGATGAAATATCTTTCAATGCACTATTGTCATGGTTAGAAAAATTGGCAAGTAGAGAAGGGCTGCAAGTTAAGAGTATTGATTTAAGTAAGGCGGAACAACAGGGTGTTGTTCGTGTTCGTCGATTACAATTAGGAAAAAGTTAATGAAAAAGAACTTTGCTATCGTGGCAATTTTTCTCGTTTTATATAGTGTTTTTGTTATTGCACTTATGCCAGCTAGCTGGTTAATAGGGCAAATTAAGTTGCCGAAAAATGTTGCGGTAGCAGGTATTGAAGGCAGCATTTGGCAGACAAAAATTTCACAAGTTATGGTTGATGATATTTTGCTTAATCAAGTGCACAGTTCATTATCACTGTTCTCAGTACTGATGCTAGACCCTAAACTTAATATTACTTTTGGTAATGCATTAGTTAATGGCCCGGAAGGACAACTTAGCGTTAGTGGTTTACTTGCAGAGTTGACCGTTGAAGAAGCCAAAATTAATGTGCCGGCCAATATGGTAACTGCAAAATTGAATTTACCCATTGACGTAGTGGCACATGAAACGCTTGATATTAACATTGCGAGGTTTGTGGCTGGTAGCCCGATTTGTAGTGAACTTATTGGCGACCTGCAGTGGCGTAACGCTGCGGTTACGGCCCTTGATGAAAAAGTAAAACTTGGTAAGTTGTCGGCGACATTAAGTTGTGAGCAAGGCGAACTTATCGCAGAAGTTGAGCCGAAAAATGACTTAGGCCTTAGCTATCGTGCACAAATCAAAAAAGGTGGTCGTTTTGCCGGTAGCGGCTACTTAACACCGGGGACAAAGTTTCCTGAACAACTCAAAGGGGCGTTAAGCTTTTTAGGCAAAGCAGATAAACAAGGTCGTTATCGTTTAAAAATATAACCACCATAAACTCTGCTGTTAGGGTGTATTAATGTCAATCATATAAAGGCGTACTAGGTTAAACTTGTACGCTTTATTTCTACTAAAAGCTCTCGATAATCGGTTATGGCGGGATAATGACTAATGCACCGGCTTTCTTGCTGGCTATCGGGGTTAGCAACGGCCAATAGGTGCTTAATACCATACTGCTTAGCAGAATCTAAAATCGTTAAACTATCATCAACAAATAGCGTACTTTCTAGATTAAAACCGTGCTTTGCTTGTAGCCTTTGCCACAGTAATTGCGATTCCTTAGTGACACCAAATTCATGGGTTGAATATAAGGTATCAAAATATTGATCTAATTCAGTGCGTTCAATTTTTAGCGATAAACTGTCAGGGTGAGCATTTGTAACTAAAACAATATCTCGTCCTGAAGCTCTCAATGCCGTTAAAAAGTCATGTGCATCATCGCGTAACCTGATCAAGTGCTGCACCTCACGCTTCAACTCGGTAATCGACAAGTTAGTTTGCTTGGCCCAATAATCTAAGCAATACCAATCAATGGTGCCTTCAACTTTTTTATAGTGACTTAGTAATAAGTCTTTTGCCTGCTCGAGGCTAATATTCTTACTTTCACTATAACGTTTAGGTAAATGATGAAGCCAAAAATGATTGTCAAAATGCAAATCTAGGATGGTTCCATCCATATCCAGTAAAACAGTTGAAATTTTTGACCAATCAAGCATAGATTTTATCCTAGAAACACGTTTATTATAGGATTATACCCAAGAGGTTTCGCTGTGTATTCAATGTTATTGCAGTTTTACTAAGTTTGAGTTTTTTCCATTGAGGCTTTGCCTCATTTTCTGTTGCGATTAAAGGGCGTTATGAGCACAAATAAACAGTTACCGAAAATTACAGCCTGTAAACAGGTTGCGAAAAGTCGCTTGTTTGCCGTTGAGCAAATTGACCTGAATTTTAGCAATGGTGAAAAACGAGAATATGAACGAATACCGAGTAGTGGTCGAGGTGCTGTAATGATTGTACCTATGCTGGATGCCGAAACTATGTTGCTGGTTCGTGAATATTGTGCCGGTACTCATAGTTATGAATTAGGCTTTCCAAAGGGGCTTATTGATCCCGGTGAAGAGGCATCGACTGCGGCCAACCGAGAGCTGAAAGAAGAAATTGGTTATGGTGCAGAAAAGTTGACCTTCATTCATCATGTTGCCACCGCCCCGGCTTTTTTTGACGCAAAAATGACTATTTTTCTAGGCGAACAACTTTATTCGGAAAAATTAGTTGGTGATGAGCCGGAAGAGTTGGAAGTGGTACCTTGGCGTTTGGCTGACTATCAAGAGTTACTCGCGGCGAGCGATTTTAATGAGGCCCGCAGTATTGCTGCGTTATTATTAGTTAAAGATCACTTGGGAGCTATTTAATGAGCCCAGACAAACTATTATCTATTGCAATTGAAAGTGCTAAAAGTGCAGGGCAAGAAGTTGCTCGATATTATAAACAAAAAGACTTTACCTCAGAAGTTAAAGCTGACAACAGCCCGGTAACAAGTGCAGATATCGCATCAAACGATGTTTTAATGGATAAGCTGAGAACCTTAACCCCTGACATTCCCGTGATCTCAGAAGAAGTTGGTGCTTTGCCGCTGGCTGAACGAGGCAAATGGTCGCGTTATTGGTTATTAGATCCTATTGATGGCACAGGTGAGTTTATTATTGGTAGCGGTGATTTTGCTGTTAACATTGCGCTGGTTGAAAATGGTTGGCCTAGCATTGGTGTTATTCATGCCCCAGATCATCAGCTAACTTATTACGGGCAAAATAATTTAGGCGCTTTTAAAGAGGATAACCTTGCCAGCCATAAAATTCAGGTTGCTGAATACGATGGTAAACGCCGTATAAAGGTTGCTATTAGCCGACGCCAAGATATAAATTTAATGGGGCAATATTTAAATGATGAGTTTTCCTATGATCATATCGCCCTTGGCAGTTGTTCATTAAAGAACTGTTTAATCGCCGAAGGTGGTGCCGACTGTTATTTAAGGGTTGGCCCAACAGGTGAATGGGATACTGGTGCTAGCCATTGTATAATTGAACAAGCGGGTGGCAGCATTATTGATAGTGAGTTTAATCCCTTAACTTATAATCAACGGGAAACCTTAATGCAGCCAGATTTTCTATCATTAGGGAATAAAGCGATACCATGGCAACATGTGATTAAACCGCACCGAGCGATGCGTTAGGCCATTGGGGTAATTGATGATATATTGTCAGCAATTCGCTGTGGTAAAAGTGTTAAGTCGTCGTTAAATATACTAAATATGGTGCAAACCTAAATTAAACAATGGAGTGCTTAATGCGCAAATCTACAAAAATATTGCTAACTCTATTTTCTTTGGCGCTAATGAGCTTACCTAGCTTAGCGGCATGGAAATTAGACAATGAAAATTCACGACTTAATTTTGTTTCAGTTAAAAAAGCCAGTATTGCTGAAAACCACAGTTTTAAAAAGTTAGAGGGCAGTATTGACAATAATGGCAAGGTTAACATTAAAGTTGATTTGACCAGTGTTGATACCAATATTGCCATTAGAGATGAACGGATGAAAAAGTTTCTGTTCGAGTCGGATAAATATCTTTCAGCTTTATTTAATGCTCAGCTAGATAATAAAATGTTGGCGACGCTAAAGGTCGGGGAAAGTCGTGTAACAAGTGTCTCTGGTACATTGAACTTTCATGGTCAAAGCCAAGCCATCATGATAGACGTTAATGTTAGCAAGCTTAGTAAAGACAGCTTGTTTGTGACCACAGTTAAACCATTCTTTATTAAAGCGGATGCCTTCGGTATTGTCGCAGGTATAAATAAACTAAAAGAATTGGCGGCGTTACCTAGCATAGACTATGTTGTGCCAGTGAATTTTTCGGTAACTTTTACTCACTAGTTGCTATTTTCACTACAAGCAAAAAAGGCACTTCAAAAGTGCCTTTTTTGTTTTTGATATCTGCTAATGCCGTAGGATTAGAATTGATATAAAAGCAAAATGTTATTGCTCTTCTTGCTCAATACCTTCCACAAACTGGTCTGCTGGCAAAATATTTACCGTTTCATGTAGTTCAGAATATACAAGTAATGCAGTTCCTTGTGACAACTGCTGATATACCTGCTTAATTTTGTCGCTAAGTGCAACATCTTCACTGCCATACTCGGTGCCTTCTCTAAGCACAAAGTTTTCAATAATTGCCGTTACTGTTTCTTTTGGTAATGTCTCTAATGGAATAATCATAAATGTCTCGAAAAAAATTCGGGTATCCGTGTTTCTAACCAAAATTGTGGTTTGAAAGGGTTGTTACCACTGATAAAGCCAACATGGCCACCACGCTCACTGACTTCAAAGGTGATATTGTCAGGTAATCGTTCAATTGCCGTGGTATTAGCGTGGCACAAGAACGGGTCATCGCTAGCGTGAATAATCAAGCACGGGGCTTGAATATCATTAATAACATCACGACCACTGGCTTGTTGATAATAATCATTTGCGTCGATAAAACCATTAACAGGTGCTGTCACCATTTGGTCAAAATCTCTGATAGAGCGAATAGTTAACAACTTGCTTTTATCGATATTAGTAAGCAAATTAATCTTCATCTTTTCCAAGGTGCTATTTTTTAGCATATCAACAAGGTATTTTTGGTAAACGCGTGAGAAGCCTTGGTTTATCCTATCGCAACAACTTGATAATTCTAGTGGTGCACAAATAACACTGGCGGCTTGATAAATATTTTCTTTTTGTTCGGCCAAGTAACGCGTTAGTACATTGCCCCCTAGAGAAAAGCCAACAATGGCTTTTTTGGCTTGCGGGTAACTGTTAGCTAAATGGCGGCTAAAGAAGTCGACATCGCAAGTTTGGCCGCTATGATAAGACTTTGCCATTCGGTTTGGTCGGCCACTACAGCCTCGAAAATGCATTAAAACCCCAACCCAGCCTTTTGCTTTAATCGCTAAAAGCATGCCCTTGGCGTAATGGCTATTTTTAGAGCCTTCTAAACCGTGTAAAACCGCGATAATGGGCCGGTTGCAATCAGAGCTTACTTTCTCAGTCCAGGCTAAATCGACAAAATCGCCGTCAGGTAGCTCTAAGGTTTCATCGCTGGTTTCTATGCTTTGGTGACGTCGGAAAAATTTCGCCGCCATGGTTTGGATATGGCCATTTTTAAGCCACCAAGCAGGCGAGAATGAACTTTTGGTAAACATAAGGTTATCGAGGCTGAAAAATATAAAAAATTATTGTACGGTAAAACGGCGTTAATGCCCACCTAAGGTCGATAACTTAGTTAAAAGTTGACGGTATGATGCACTAAACTAATTGATTTATTAATAAGCCTTTACGCGACTCTTCATCTTTTTTATTAATAATGGTTGCTTGAATCAATGTCGCCGTTTGTTGTTGTTCGGCTGATGCATTAGCAATGTCTGTGTCTTCAATTCTAGAGCGAGATGCTGACGTATTAACAAATTGCGTGTCATAGGTGGCAACTTGACTGGCTAGTGCATTACTTTCTGCGCCTAAATTGGTGGCGGTTGCGCCTAATACACTGCTTGCGTCAGTTATTGCTTGTTGGCTTGTTGCTGGATCGGTGGCATCTAGGCTAGGTAGAAAGTTATCAACACCCAATGTTTCACTAGCAACGGCGTTAATTTGCTCGGTTAATTGGTCCAATTCACCTTGAATTGCACTACTATCACTTAATGGGTTAGCAGACTGAATGGAAAGTTCGTTGGCACGTTGTAAACTTTCGTTGATGGCACTTATGCCACCAGCTTGGACGTTATTCTGGTTAACTTGATCTTGAGCGTTAAAGCTAAGTTGCTGAGTACTGTTTAGTTCTGCGGTTAATCTTGAGGCAATTTGTAACCCAGCAGGGTCATCAGCGGCTGAATTAATACGTTTGCCAGAGGCGAGCTTTTCTTGTTCTTTTTCCTTATCCTGCTCAAGGCGCTGCAATAGGCTTAAAGAACTCGATGCTTGGTTGACTGATAATTCCATAACACACCTATATACTCATGATCCGCTGCTAGTGAATCATGAGTATAGCAAAATAAGTAAACTCACGCTAAAACTGTACAACCCTATCAGTTGATAGCTAAAGTTGGCTTATTAGTGGTTACTTTTCATCTTCACTTATATGTTTTAAAAAGTAGTAGACATAAAAGCTGCAAATGCCTAATACAATAGCCAAACCAATAAATGAGATAAGTACTACGGGATCATTGATTAGCATATCTATAATGTTCATAACTCACTCCTAGAGAAAAGAAATAGCTTAAGTAAACATTGTAAATAACTCATTCGATTCGATTATTGATTTAGATCACTGTCATATTCACTTTTTCCTTCGGGATAGAATTTTTACGGTTTTAGTTGCGATTTAAATCAAAATCTCGATACCAATAGGTACCACAAGTAAAACTGCAGCAATATAAGCAAAGCGTTGTTGAACTAAGCTATTGTGCTTGTTCATTGTTAAACCAAAGCAGGGTCGTAGAATATTGATACGCTTAATGACTTCATAACTGAACAGACAGGCAATAATGGTGCTTGAAATGAGGAGTAAGGGTTCTAAAGTTGCCCCTAACTGTAGCTTGGACAAGTGGTAGCCAATAACAATAATGAAGGTTTGATGAAGGATATAAAACGGGTATACCGCTTCATTTAAATACTGCAGTTGTTTTGAGTTTTTATTAAGTAACTTATAGGCCAAGGAAAATAATGCCAGAACACCTAAAACACGCAGTAAACTGTAGTTGAACATGCCTAACATTAATAACCATGAATCATGACTTTTTGGGTTTGCAAGCTCAGCTAACCAGATCTGATCGTAAAAATAGATAAAGCTAACATAACCTGCAACAAAACTGCATATTAACCAAATTAAGTTAGCTTCTAGTCTTCGCCAAAAATTTTGCTGCCAGCCAATTAAATAGCCGTAAACCATAAAGGTGAAACCAAGCGGGTAACGTACCTCATTCATAGGCCAATTAATTTGGATAATAAACAATGGTAGCGTTGCAATAAGTATTGCGACAGGGCCTCGTTGTTTGAATAGCCAGTTAACGGCATTGACGATTTTTGCTGTGTTAAGTAACGGCAATAGGCAAAGTAGTAGCAATGAATATTGCCAAAGTGAGCGTAAAAACCATAAATGATTGACATCAATATGAGGCCAAATACCAGATTGATATTTATCGAAAACGCCATTGCCACCGCTAAAGAAAACCTTGATGAACTGCCAATAACTCATGTTGAGATCGCCGTTATTGGTCATTTCAATATAGAGTTGTGGTGGCACAACAATTAAAATACCAAATAACAAAGGTAATAATATGCGTAAAGAGCGCATGCTAATAAAGCGCCAAATGGTAACTTTCGCCATAATAAAGCGAATAGCAATTCCCGAAATAAGCCACAGCAAGGCCATACGCCAAGGCTCTACCAGTAGCATAATATTTTCTAATGGCTGTGAGCGATATTGGCTTTTAACGTGCCAGCCCCAGTTTTCGACATAGAACATGCCACAATGAAATAAAATCAATAAGCCAAAGGCGATCACTCTTAACCAATCAAGGTCGTATCTGCGCTTGGGCATTCGGCTTTTTTCAGGAATGAAAAGTTGTGTAAAGGCAGTTAATTTTTGCATTATTGTCGTGACTCAGTTTGCTTGTGATAAAGTGATAATCACTGATACACTAAATTAATGCCCACCTAAAATGCCCTAAAAACAATGGTTAGGGACAAGTGGTGGAATACAGGGATAGCAGTTAATTGTTTGAGACACGTTACCATGACTAAGCTGGCACATTTTCAAAAATATAAGTTACGTTATGAAGTTGTCGTACTCTTTATTTACTTTTTTATTAACAGTACGCTGCAGGCGACTTCGGTTATTATGGAAGCAAAGCGTAAAGGAGAGGCTATACCATTTGCCTTGTGGGAACCTTTTGTTTGGGAATATTCTAGTGCGTTAAGTGTTTTACTGCTGTTCCCATTTATGGTGGTTTTACTGCGCCTAGTACCTTTTAGTTGGCAGCAGTTAAAGCGCTCCATATTGCTTTATTTTTTAGCCTCAATAGTTTTTTCGCTGCTACATGTTGGCATTATGGTTGGGCTGCGCAAACTCGTCTATATTTTGGCTCAAGGCCATTATGACTTTGGTGATATTTGGTATGAACTTTTCTATGAGTATCGAAAAGACTTATGGGCTTTTATCTTTTTTATAGGCGTGATTAAAGCATATGAATTTATTTTGAGTCGTTTGTCGGGTGAAGCGAATCCCGTGGCGCAAGGTGAAGATGTTGATGAAAGCGCTGATAGCAAAAATGATATTGATCGATTGTTGGTTAAGAAATTGGGCAAAGAGTTTATTATCAAAATTACCGATGTTGAGTGGCTAGAATCAGCGGGAAATTATGTTAATTTACATATCAATGGTCGCATTTACCCTACCCGAGCCACTTTAACTCAATTAAGTGAAAAAATTACCGAGAAAGGTTTTTGCCGTATTCATCGCTCGCATGCCATCAATTTAAATTGCGTTGAATCGATCACGCCATTGAGTAGCGGCGACAGTGAAGTTAAGCTCAATAATGGCAAGATTTTGAATTTATCTCGTCGTTATAAAGATAATTTTAAAGCACGACTTGCCTAGTGACATTGGTTTTTGGGGAATAGTTCCGTGATACTGCCTTAGCCGTGGTACTTGTATTATGCTGACAGCTACTAACGAACAAAAAATATTATTTTGCTAGCAGTCGTTTATATAATAATTGCTTAATACCTTCGGTAGGGGCGGACGCTATTGCGAGTTCAGCGTATTTTTTCCCTCGAACGGCGTTGCCACAACGAAAAAGTAAATCAGCCTGCACCGTATACCAATGATAGGAATGATTTAGCCAATCGGGGAAGTCAGTCGATTCTAATACCGCTAACCCTGCTTGAGGGCTTTGCCATTCCGCAGTAGCAATTGCGCGATTTAATTGGTTTAGAGGCGACGGTGCTATCTGTTCGAGTAGTTGGTAACAGGCAACAATTTTATCCCAGCGAGTCTGACTAAATGACGGGGACAGACAATGTTCGGCAGCGATACTTGCCTCGATATGGTAGCGCGAAATGGTATCGCCGTTAGCTGATTGTGATAAAAAGGCCATAGCTTCTGCAATTTGTTGGCGGTTCCATTTATCACGGTTTTGCTGTTCTAGTAAAAGCAAGGCGCCACAATCATCTTGTCTTGCCTGAATTCTAGCAAGATGGAAATACATTAAGGCAAGCAATGCGTAACTATTGGGCAGCTGAGAAAATTTATTGTTGATTAATAACCTCGCTAAATGAGTGGCTTCTTGACATAAATCTTGTCTAATCGCTATGTCAGCATGTGAAGATAAGTATCCCTCAGTAAAAACTAAATATAAAACCCGATGTACTGACGACAGTCGAGTAGTCATTTCATCTCCGCTCATGCTTTCTAAGTTTGTAGTTAGATCTTTAAGGTCTCGTTTTGCACGGCTGTAACGCTTGTAAACATTAGCTTCAGTGATAAATAATCTTAAGGCAATTTCTTTAATACTAAAGCCACACAGACTTTTTAAGGTGAAGACTAGTTGAGACTCAATTGGAATTGCATCATTACAAGCGATAAAAAGCATACGCAGCATGGAGTCACTTATTTCACTAGCAAAGGGAATGTCTTGATGGTCAATTTTGGTGTGCTCTGAAATTGTATTATATTCAGCTAGCAAAATGTCTTGGCGTTTTGTTGCTCGAATTTCTGAAATAAGGTGATTAAAGGCGACTCGGTAAAGCCAAGCCGATGGTGTTTTAGGTTTTTCACCCTTGCGCCAAAACTCTAGCGCTTGTGCCATCGCCCATTGCACTGAATCTTCAATAGCTTCAATGTGCTGTATGCCTGTTCGGCGCAACAATAACGCCACAAGTTTTCCGTACTCGTGGCGAAATAAATGCTCTACTTGTTTTTGTTGTTTCAAAGGCTACAGATTTCTCTTATTTCAATACTGGTACCGGTATTGGTAACCATTGGACTTGCTTGGATGACGGTTATGGCTTCGTCTAGGCTTGTTGCTGTTAGCATCATATAACCGCCAACAATTTCTTTAAGTTCAATAAATGGCCCATCGGTAACACTGTCATGTCTTACCACGCTAGCAACAGAGCCTAATTTGTTGCCCATATCTAAAATGTTATCAGCAAAGTTTTGCTGCCAAGCTTGATACTTAGCGTACATGATTTCCATTTCCGATGCTGAAGGCTGTTCACAGCCGCCAGTTTCACTGCGTAATATGCACATATAGGTATTATTTTTCATTTCTTACTCCATTATAAATAAAAGGGGAACGTCATAAATTTAACTTATTGACTTAGTTATAACGCATCAACCTGAATATTTTGGACACTTATCTGAAAATATTTATTTTATTGCAGTAATTTTTTATAGATGCCGTGTTTTAAATGAATATAAGGCGGTATCAGAAGTTATTTGGTTTAGTGAGCTATTATGGCGGACAATACTTGAATTGCTGATTTTCGGTTGGTGACACTAGATGTTTTTTGGGATTGCTAAGGTACTTTTAATTGGTGCCGATATTTAATTTACGGGTTTTGCTTCTCGTTATTAAGTACCGCACATTATTGATGCGCTTAATTTTTATAAAATTAAACCCGCAATAGGGAGTTGCGGGTTTATGGTCATTGGGTAAGTTATTTGCGTTAAGAAAGCTTTCTTAATTTTAGCTCTCGTTGTTCGATGATTTTCCGGTAAATAGCATCAGCTTTTTCACGAGCAACTTTAATTTGCTCAATCGTTAGCTTATGTTCATCCATATCGCGACTTTTTTCTGCTGTTTTATAACCATTTTTCGCGGCAATAATATTCCAGATATACGACAGCTCGGTACTTTTCTCTACCCCTTTACCTTCAAAATACATTAACGCTAAGTTGAATTGCGCTAAGGCATAATTTTGATCCGCAGCCTTTTGATACCAACGTGAGGCTTGTAAATAATTGCGTTTTATACCATCACCGTTATAAAGCATAACGCCTAAATTGAACTGTGCTCGCGGTAGGTCTTTGTTGGCGGCACGCTCCATAAGCGCATATGCTGTTTTCAGATCTTTCTTTGTTACTTTGCCCTCACTGTACAACAGCGATAAATCAAATAAGGCTTCTGAGTAGTTTTGGGCGGCGGCCAAATTAAATAACTCAAGGGCTTTTTTAGCATTTTTAATCACGCCATAGCCATTTAAGTACATGATGCCCATTTGATATTGCGCTGGTGCATATTCTTCAGCAACCAGTGGCTCAAATTCGGCAATAGCGGCTTTAAATTCACCGCGATTTAATTCATATATGCCTAAATCTAGGTCGGCACTATTAGCTGAATTACTGGCAACTAGGGCAAAACTCAATATTGCTAAGATTAATTTTTTCATCATAATATCCTATATTTATGTTGTCCCAATGGCGAAAGTGACAAAATATCTTATGTTAAGTGTAGCAATAAATTTATAATGCTTGTGACATTATCTCTTCTATTTGTTCTTCCAAGTCGAGCCATTGCATTTCGTGCGCTTCAATATCTTGTTTGAGACTAGCCTGTTGCTTTAGCAAGGTTGTTAGTTGCGCCTTATGCTCTGCTTGATATATTTCGCTGTCGGCCAATTTGGCCTCTACTTCACTTAACTCGTCTTGGCCTTTTTGCACTAGTTTTTCAAACTTGTCTGCTTGTTTACGTAATGGTGATGCTTTTTTACGTAATTCTGCTTGCTCTTTGCGCAGCTGTTTTTTATCGATTTGTGGCTCGCTCACGACTTTATTTGCTTTCACCGTTTGCTTTTTATCGTCATTTAGCCATTGCTGGTAATCATCAATGTCACCATCAAAGTCGCTTACTCGGCCATTAGCGACCAAGTAAAATTCATCAACACATGATTCCAATAAATATCTATCATGGGCGATAAGGATGATAGCACCATCAAAGTCTTGCAGGGCCAACACCAGTGCCTGACGCATTTCTAAATCAAGGTGGTTGGTGGGTTCATCAAGCAGTAATAGTTGCGGTTTTTCTAACACGATAAGCGCTAATACTAAACGAGCCTTTTCTCCGCCCGACATAGTACCGACCTTGTCTAATGCTTGGTCACCACTAAAGCCAAAGCGGCCCAAAAAGGTTCTTGCTTGCAATTCTGTTAGCTCGGGCTTTGCTCGAGTTATATGTTCAATAGCACTGCTAGGTAAATGCAGTTGTTCGAGTTGATGTTGAGAAAAATAGCCAACCTTAAGTTCTTGTGCACAATAGCGCTCACCAGTGAGCAGTGCTAAATCGCCGGCGAGTGATTTTATCAAGGTTGATTTACCGGCGCCGTTACGGCCGAGTAAACCAATGCGACTGCCCGGCACTAAGGTCATCTCTACATTTTCTAGAATAATGGCTTCATCACTATAACCACAGACACTCTCTGTTAATGCTAGTAACGGGTAGGGTAAAGTCTCGGGTTTTTCAAAGTTGAAGGTAAATTGGCTATCAACATGGGCTGGTGCTAAGTCAGGTAATTTTTGTAATCGTTTTAAGCGACTTTGTGCTTGCTTTGCCTTACTGGCTTTAGCGCGAAAACGGTCAACAAATGAGGTTAAATGAGCCACTTCTTTTTGTTGCTTTTGGTATTGCGCATCTTGCTGTGCTAAATGTTCAGCGCGTTGACGTTCAAAGGCGGAATAGTTGCCTGAGTATAATTTAGCGCCTTGTTGCTCAATATGTAAAATTTGGCCAATAACATCATCAAGAAAATCACGATCATGTGATATCAAGACTAAGGTGCCGGTGAAGCGTTTTAACCAACGTTGTAGCCAAATAACAGCGTCTAAATCTAAGTGGTTAGTAGGCTCATCAAGTAATAATAAATCGGCACGACTAATCAAGGCTTGTGCCAAGTTTAAACGCATACGCCAACCACCAGAGAATGATTTTACTGGATTTGCCAATTGTTCTTGCAAAAAGCCTAAACCGTGTAGCAATTCACCCGCACGAGCGGGCAAGCTATAACCGCTAATCGCGTCAATTTGATTGATAATGGTGGCTTCTAACGTGCCATTGTCGTCAATACGGGCTTGTTCTAATTTTGCTTCTAGTTGGCGATATTCTATGTCGCCATCAATAACATAATCTAAAGCGGATTGCTCTAACGCGGGCGTTTCCTGCTTAACGGTTGCTATTTTCCAACTGGCTGGCATGGTGAGGTTTCCCATGTCAGGTGGTAAATTACCTAATAAGCTAGCAAACAATGAAGATTTACCACAGCCATTTGCCCCAACAAGCCCGACCTTATGATTTGGGTGTATGGTAAAACTTGATGATTTTATAAGGTATTTTGCGCCTCGGGCTAAACTTAAATCTGTGGCAGTGATCATTTATGGTTACTCTTTTTAATGCAGGGGGCTATTGTCGCTTTTCCTTAGGGGGTTGTTCAAGGTAAAATGACTGCACTAGGCATTTATCTTGTCTTTCTTAACTGATAATTAACTAAAAATTGAGTAAAAAGTGAAAAAACGATTTATAGCTGGCGCTACTTGTCCCAAATGTCAGGCAATGGATACGATGGCATTAACCAAAGAAAATGATGTTGAGACCGTAACGTGTGTCAATTGTGGCGAGCAAATGTCGCAGGCGGCAGAACATGTCGCGCAAGAAGTGCGGCCCAATGAACAGGTTATTGGTATATTCAAACAAGAATAGTGTCGAACGTTAGTGCGTTATTAAGCTAAGCAAAGATCTGTTTCTACTTAGCTTTAATGAGCTGTGAGCTAAATGTTTAATAATGCGGTGGTGGTGGCTCTATCTCTTCTTTACCTTGCGAGCTTGAGGAGTTTTCTTTAAGTCGTTTAGCAATTAAATTGAGTTGCTGTTTAAGTTCTGCAATTTCACTTTGATGGACTGACAGTTCATGATTGAGCTGCTCAATGATATCATCCTGAAAGGCATTACGGGTTTCCAACGATTCTATTGCTTGTTCTATTTCGTTAACTGATTTCACTATTTATTTACCTGCCATAATTCGGCGTATCCTGAAGAGCTTTCGGTGATCACTTGGTTATTATCTCTAAAAGCAACGCTGTACACAACCGCTCCTGCCGGACGAATATCTTCACGTGGCGTTACCCGCCAACTTGTTAGACGATCACCGGTGGCGATAGCCCAAATACTGACCTTGCGTGATGGTGCGCCGGTAAGTAGTTTGGTGCCGTCTGGAGAAAACTGCACCGAACTGAATACTTCTTGGCGATTAAAGTAATTTAGCTTAGAAACCAATTTGCCTGTTTTTAAGTCCCATATATTGGCTGATTTTTTGCTGTCGGCGGTAAAGGCATATCTGCCTTTGGGATCAAGTGCCACCATAGTGACTCGACTTGGGTGATTGAATCGATAGATCACTTGCCCTGATTGGGTGTCCCAAACGTAAGCGACAAAATCATTAGAGCCTGAAATGGCGACTCGGCCATTAGGCATCATATCGACGGCATTAATTTTTTCTTGGTGGCCAAGAAATTCCAGCCTTCTGCCATTGTCGGTGTTGATATGAACAACTTTACCATTGCTTTGCCCAATTAATAGATAGCGGCCATTATTGCTGACCGCAATATCACGAATATTGGATTCGCTTATCGACCAGAAACCTTCTGATTTTCCATCGGCTATATTCCATAACGAAAAGTCGTTTCGATTGGCCACTAAAGCATGGCTATTATTATCGGCAATATCGGCCACTAATACTAAGTTGTCGGCACTATTTTGTTGTTGTGACCAGCTATACTTTAAGGCGTTTTTATCAAGGTCCCAAAGGCTTAGGCCGTGATGTATTGATGATACCACGCTGTATTTACCATCATTTGAAATATTCGCCGCGTATGCGCCTTCAACCGCATGTTGCCATCTTTGCTCTGGTACTTGGCCACTTGGTTGACACGCCGAGAGTAATGTTAGTGAAAACAGTAGCTTGAGTGTTCGTATTGTTGAGTTACAGTTCAGCAAAATATTAATACTTTTTTCTTGTCTCATTTATCGTTAGTATAAGCCGCATTGTTTCACAATTCACACATATTTAATGACTTAGCGGGAATTTCCGACTGAGTAGTAAAACGGAGATATAAATGAAATTTTTTAAACCGACTGTAGTCGCCATTGCTTTATTGTCTGTAATGGGTTGTCAAGAACCAGCTAAACAAGAAGAAAAAGCCGCCGTTCTTGAAACTGAAATACAAAAACAAGCCTACGGTTTAGGTGCGTCAATTGGTATGTACATGGAGCGTAATTTAGAAGAGCACAATAAAATGGGCTTAGCATTAGATAAGTCACTTATTATTCGCGGCTTCACTGATAGCATGGACGGCAAATCGCAAATTGAAAAAGAAGATATTCAAGCATTATTGATGAATTTAGATCAAGCGATGAAAGCTAAACAACAAGAACAAGCAACAGCGAGTGCAGAAGCAAGTTTAGCGGAAGGGCAAAAATTCTTAGAAGAAAATGCTAAGAAAGACGGCGTGCAAGTGACTGAATCAGGTATCCAGTATGTTGTATTGACTGCCGCTGAAGGTGAAAAACCAGCAGCGACAGATACTGTTAAAGTTCACTACAAAGGTACCTTCTTAAACGGCGAAACTTTCGACAGTTCATATGATCGTAATGAGCCAGCTGTATTTCCACTTAATCGTGTAATTTCTGGTTGGACTGAAGGTGTTCAGTTAATGTCAGTAGGATCTAAATTCAAATTTACCATTCCTTCAGATTTAGCTTACGGACCAAATGGTAATCCACCTCGCATTCCTGGCAACTCAGTACTTGAGTTTGAAATTGAATTACTTGAAATTCAAAAGCCTAATGCAGCTCCTCAAGTTGGCGACAAGTAAAGTCGAATTTTTCATACTTGTTGAGCGTTTTGTAAATGAAAAAAGCCAACCTTAGCGGTTGGCTTTTTTGTGTCTATGCTCATAATATCTATGATTTGTTGCGAATTAAACTTTCAACATATTCGGCAATGGCTAAGCTCGAAGTTAGCCCAGGGGAATCTATACCAAATAGGTTAATGAGTCCCTGTACATGATGTTGTTTTTCACTTTGAATGCAAAAATCTTTAAAATCATCGTTAGGTCCTTGTAGCTTAGGGCGAATACCGGCGTAATCAGGTATTAATTTCTCACTATCTAGGTTCGGAAAATATTTGGTTATTGCTTCGACAAATTTTGCTTTCAAATTTGGTGATACTTGGTAATCGACGCTTGTTATATATTCAGTGTCAGGGCCAAA
This sequence comes from Colwellia sp. SU-HH01172, assembly GCF_057553355.1. Lineage (NCBI taxonomy): Bacteria > Pseudomonadati > Pseudomonadota > Gammaproteobacteria > Alteromonadales > Colwelliaceae > Colwellia > Colwellia sp. SU-HH01172. The sequence goes on from NZ_BAAJMB010000010.1 coordinate 100,801, forward strand.
TTTTAACTGACCTGCGGTATTTAATGAGGCATGAATGCCTAAACCATTCGCTTCAGGGATTGGATATATAAGCTGCTTAAACGGACTTTTGCCTTGATAGCTAAAATAATGCCCACGACAATAATGTAATTGAGGAATATCTGAACGAGGCATTTCGGCAATGGCTTTGGCAACGTCAGTGGCATGTAAACCAGCGCAATTGATCACATGCTGGCAATCAAGTTTAACTTCTTCACCTTGGCTGTCGAGTAATACTTGTATTCCAGACCGGTTTGCAGTCGCAGCAACGAAACGAGTTTGAGCAACAAATTGCGCACCGTTATGTTCGATATCAGCCAATAAACTCTGCATATAACTATGCACATCGATAATGCCCGTTGATGGTGATAATAAAGCTGCAGTTGCCGCTAATGCTGGCGTAGACTCGTGCAGTTGCGTTTTGTTTTGCCAAATTAAGTCATCAACACCATTTAGCTGTGCTTGCTTTAGAGTTTTGGCTAAATAGGCTTCTTCTTGCTTGCCATGGGCGACTAATAATTTGCCCACTCTTTGATGGGGAATATGGCGCTGTTGGCAGTATTGATACAATAACTTTTTACCACGTACACAAAGTTTTGCTTTTAAGCTCTGTTGTGGATAGTAAATACCGGCGTGGATCACTTCGCTATTACGGCTACTGGTTTCTTCACCAAAAGCTGAATTTTTATCGACTAATAAAACATTGTCATAGTGCTGGCTTAATCGAGCTGCTATGGCTAAGCCAATGACACCGGCGCCAACGATTAGTACATCAACTTTGTCCATTATACTTCCACTCACGCTCATGTATATTTGCTGAATACTTTAACATTTTATTTATTAATAGTAAGGGTGGATGATTTAATTACTGTTAAATCAATATATTGCCTTATATCTTAGTTGTTAGTTATTTAAATTAGCGTAAACTACCTTTAAATAATAAATCAGAACAGGGATCGATTTTGAAACTCTTTTGCTACCTTATATTAATTTTTTGCTCATTTTTGAGCTATTCTCAGGAAAAAAATACAATTGCTTCATTAGATAACGATGAAGGTTTTGCAATTATTGCTATTTATAGCAAAGGTTATGCGGAAAAAATTTTCCTTGAAGGTGCGGGGTTTAGTAATACTCATATTTTTGGTCCATTAGACTACGAGCAGCATTTTGATATTGTCAAGCTTAAAGCAGGAACTTACACTTGGGATAAAGTGCGTAGAAGAATTGGTACGAATTTAACGCAAACTTCTAAGTTCGACGACCAAAACTTAAGTTTTGAAGTTAGGGCTGGGAAACTTAATTATACAGGGTTATTGATGTATGAGACTGATAATAGTTCTTTTTCAGTAAAGATATTAAACCGAACTAGCATTGTTCTAGCAATTGCCAAACAAGACTTCCCTGAGTATTTGAAAGAGCTCGAAGTTGTAAATGCTATTTATCCAAATGATCAATATATAAAGTTTTTCTTAAATAAATCTCAACCTGTTGCAAAAGGAGAATAAAATGAAATTCTTTGTTTTTAGCCTTTGTATTATTCAAATGAGTTTTTTAGCTCAAGCCACAGATAACAGCATTACAAAGTTTAAATTAGATAAAAGTGTAATTAGACCTTTTTTTGAGACTACTGCTTATGAGCACTTTTCTTTGAGCCCCTCTGGTGAGCAAGTAGCTTATGTCAAAAAGAGTGCAGATAAATACCATATTATTATTGCTGATGTAAAAAAGGACAAAGAATATGAGATATTAACGGCAAACATATTTTCCATTGAAAATATAAAAACTGAAACATATATCAGAACGATTAAACATAGCAATAGCATTACAGATATAACTTGGTTAAGTAAAAACGTTATCGCGTTGCGTGAAAATTCAAAAGGTTATTTTCGTCGTTTTAAGATTGTTAAATTATATATTGAAGATGATGATATTACGGTCGATGATATTTCTTATTTGAATTTTAATGGCAAGTGGATAGATCCACTAACTGAATATGATTCAAACGCCATATTCGCAAAGTACAAAGATAATGAGATCAATGATAGCGGCATTCATATTGATTTATTTAGATTAAATTTAAATAAAAAAAATCTTGACGGCCAAACCAGCCGTAAGAAACGTTTAAATAGAGGTGGGCCTAAATTGTCAAAATGGTTATTAGACAATAAAGGTAACCGTACGGTTGGTATTCGCTATATAAATAAAAAGCCAGAACTTTTTATTCGTAAAGGCAAACGTTCTTCCTCATACAGATGGAATCATGTTTGGACTGGTAACGCCAATGACTTTTTTTTACCTGTATTGTACGATGAAGAAAGTTTAAAGCTATATGTAATATCCAATCATAGTACTGATAAAAAAGCTCTTCAAATATTTGACTTAGCTACACACAAAATTCGTGAAACTCTTTATGAACATAAAAAATATGACTTGGATGGCGTGATGGTATCTAATGAGTCGTTGAGTATTTTAGGTGTACAATTCATCGAAGGCGGAATAGTAAATCAGCACTATTTTGATGGTAGGCTACTGCAAATGAAAGCAGAGTTATCTAAGTTATCCAATTCAGAAAATATATACTCGATGGGTGTGGCGCGTGAAAATACAAATCGATTGTTTAGTGTTTCAGGTAGTGATAATAGTGGTGAAATATTTGTTTACCGAGAGAAAAGCAATGATTATAAACCATTAGTGACTCTTAAACCTTGGCTTCAAGATGTTGCATTGCAAAAAACACGAGTCATTAATTTAACTACTACAGATGAGAGTTCAATTGAAGCTTTTATTACTTTACCTAAAGGTATAAGTAAGCCACCATTAGTTGTTATCCCTCATGGTGGTCCAATAGGGGTCGCTGATTCGAGATACTATTCTCCTGAAATTCAAGTATTAGTGAATGCTGGTTTTGCTACTCTGCAAGTCAATTATCGTGGTTCTGGAGGGTATGGGAAAAAGTTTAAGCAAGAAGGTATGGGGCAATGGGGACAGCTAATTGAAGATGATATCGAATTAGCGCTAAAACATGTGAAAGACAACTTTGCGATAGACAAAGACAAGGTGTGCATAATAGGTGGTAGCTACGGAGGTTATTCCGCACTTTATAGTGTTATTCGCTCACCTGATTTATATTTGTGTGCCGCTTCTTTTGCTGGTGTAACTGACCTTGCATTACTTTTCCAACGTTCAGATGTCGAAAATGATGATGATGTGCAAGAACAACTAAGAGAAATTGTTGGCGATCCGACAACAGAACAAGAAAAGCTATTTCAATATTCACCAGTTTATAATGCTAAGAAACTTATAAAACCTCTTTTTATTGCCCATGGCACTGATGACAATAATGTTGATATTGAGCATGCATATAGACTAAGGTTTGCTTTAAAGGCAAACAAAATTAAACATGAGTGGAGTGTTCTGGATGGTTTTGGCCATGGTTTTGATACAGTTGATCAGGCCGAAATCTATTATAGTCAACTAATTAAGTTCCTTAATTTACATCTTCGAGAGTCAGAGTAACCGTAATAAATCATATAGGGAACAATGGTATAATTAGATTATTGTGCTTTTAACCAGTTAATTGCATCGAATTGATTGCTAAAAATCGCAATATTTTGTTGTTCCCTTGAAGGGGCATACTTTTCAATAATTGCTAAGGTGACAGGGGAGTCAATGACCATAGCTTTGGCAATCATATTTTGGCCATTGAGCCATTGATTATAACTTTCTAGCTCGGCATAAGCTTCGGGGGTACCACCAATAACTTCTAGATCGTCAACCAATATTGAAAAAGGGCCGCCATTAAACGTTGCAATCGTTTTTTTCATGGCTTGAGTGAAGTTTTCAGTACCTGCATCATTAAACGAACCAAATAACTTCAAGAAAATAATATTGTCTTGAACTTTAATATTATGCTCACCGTGCGCTATTGCCATGCCACTCCTCCCGATGATGACTAATATACTGTAATTTATAGAGGTTAAAGTATTTCCTCTCTAGCTAATAGTAGCCAATAGTCGAAACTGAAAAGTTGATATGTATCATCAAGTTTGTTGATCTTAGGCTAGGGTTAACGGTTACTTATTTTCTAGCTTGCAGCATTCCTAAGGGTAATTGTTGGATCAGTAGCTGCGAGCTCAAATATATTATCCAATTAATGTGACTTACTGTTGGAAAATAGCCTTGTCCTTGGTTGCCAAAAATCCAAAACTTACCAATAACAGCATCTGCGATCATAGCTAAAACCAGCCCTAAAGCGGCTAACCAGATGCGAATAGGAGCGTTTTTCCACGCAAACGACTTTACTAACCATATTGCAGATACCGCGAGAATACTGACTAGCACAGAGTAGCATGAAGTCATAATAGTAAGGGGAATGCTGCTGCCAGCAAGATGCATATCATTGTAGGTAAAAGTCGCAACGATAGCGGCTAATATAGCGCTTAAAATAATAATTGTTTTTGGTAAACCTTTTACTACGGCTAGCTTCGCGATAGCAACGACGAGTATCAGGTAACCAGGAAAAAAGAATATCACAGAGTCAGCAAGATAACTGTGCTTTATCAGGTCATCATATTGGTAAAACTGTTGGAGGAAATTGCGGTTAACAATATCACCAATAAAACAAAGTAAGAGAGAGTATAAGCAGAGTCGGCTGATTGAATAGGCTAAAGGGTTATGATGTTGACCAGTAAACTTCATAATAGCAATAGAGTTGATGATCACCAACATCATAGTCGCAAGCTCAATCAAGCCAAATATAATGCGCTCGTGTGATGTTTGCACAATAGTGAATATGCCAGCCATTGCCAGTAAACTTTGAGTTAAAGCGATTAGCCCAATTATGACGGCTATTTTACTAAAGTTATTAATAGTTTGGTCAGTGGTCATCGTCATTCTCAGTTGGTTACTTTACTCAAATTTAAGCCTTTGGCATTGTTCATTCAAAATTCCGGTAAAAGAATTTAGGCAATAAAAAAGCCTTACCGAAGTAAGGCTTGAAATGCTCGCTGTATGGTCTAGTTAAACTAGCTTCTTATTAATTTTTCTTTATTTTTATTATTGTTTTTCTGTAGCGCGGGACAATTTATAGCAAAGGCTTTTTCATGGTGCAACAACTTTAATAGAGCATATATTCCACGAATATTTTCGTATATACCAAGGTTTTTATGGCGAGAATATGCAAGCAGTAGGGCATTTTGACTAGAATAACTATCGAAAGTTAGCATGGCTTTAACGTTTGTTAATTTTTAAGCTGTAATCAAGTTGTAAAAAAATGTTATCTATCAAAGCGTAAAGTTCAAATTGAAGCGAAAAATATTGAGCTACTTTTTACTCGACTGGTTAACCACCTTGCTGGAACTTGATGAAATATAAACAAAAAATTGTAAAATATGCTGACACTTAGGTAAAAGTATTTAATGAAATAAATATTTTTATTTTTTTAAATATTTTACCATCTTAAATGTTTTGATGGTTTTTTGAGCGAAATCTGATGCTGCTTATTGTGACGCTTGTATGCTTTCTTTAAATAAAATTGCAAGATTCGGCGATAAAGTTTGTCTTTTGTCACAAAATTTAAAAAAATCGAGTTAAAAAAGGGCTTTGTACAAGCAGAGCTGACTTAGATTTGATTTGGGACATAGATCAATAAATATTGAAGTGCTAGAATGCGCGCATATTATAGCGGAGAAAAATTTTCATGACTGAATTAAAAAATGATACCTACTTGCGCGCATTATTGCGTCAACCTGTTGATTACACCCCTGTTTGGATGATGCGTCAAGCCGGTCGTTATTTGCCTGAGTATCGTGAAGTGCGTAAAGATGCTGGCGACTTTATGACAGTTTGTCGTGATGCCGATTTAGCCTGTGAAGTGACTATTCAACCATTGCGTCGTTTTCCGCTTGATGCTGCCATTTTATTCAGCGATATATTAACGATCCCTGATGCCATGGGCTTAGGTCTTTATTTCGAAACCGGTGAAGGACCAAAATTTGAGCGTCCGATCACTTGTAAGGCCGACGTCGATAAAATTGGTATTCCAGATCCTGAAGGTGAATTGCAATATGTCATGAATGCAGTTCGTACCATTAAGAAAACGCTTAACGGTGATGTACCCTTGATTGGTTTCTCTGGTAGCCCATGGACACTTGCCACATACATGATTGAAGGTGGTAGTTCAAAAGCTTTCACTAAGATCAAAAAGATGATGTATTCAGAGCCACAAACATTACACCTATTACTGGACAAATTAGCCGATTCAGTTATTTCATACCTTAATGCACAAATAGCAGCTGGTGCGCAATCAGTCATGGTATTTGATACTTGGGGTGGCGTGCTTTCACCAAGAGACTACAAAGAGTTTTCACTACAGTATATGGCAAAAATTGTTGATGGTTTAACGCGTCACAATGACGGCCGTCAAGTGCCGGTAACACTATTTACTAAAAATGGCGGCATGTGGTTAGAAGATATTGCGGCAACAGGCTGTGATGCTGTTGGTCTTGATTGGACTATTGATATTGAAAACGCTAAAGCCCGTGTTGGTGATAAAGTCGCACTGCAAGGTAATATGGACCCATCTATGTTGTATGCGCCATTGCCGCGTATTGAACAAGAAGTATCAAAAATATTAACCGGCTTTGGTGATGGTGGCACAGGTCATGTCTTTAACTTAGGTCATGGTATTCACCCAGACGTAAATCCTGAGCATGCTGGCCATTTTATTGATTCGGTACACCGCTTAAGTAAACCATTTCATAAATAATTGTTGCGGTTAGCTGTTATTATTACAGCGTAAGTTAATACATTAAAAGGAGCCTAAGGCTCCTTTTTTATATCTGAACTTTCAGCTATTTTATTGCTAGCTATTTCTATTAATAATAGTGCACAGTAAGTATGGTTATTACGCCAGCGCTAAATGGCGAATATTGCACTTGGTTATTGTTTTTAGATTAAGGTATGCTGGAGGCAGAAATTGATTTTTAATGGATATTATAATGACAACAAACACTAAATTATTTTCAGCATTGGCTATTTCATTGCTGCTTAGCGCATGTGGTAGTAGTTCAACAAACGATAAAGCTGACAATACGGCAAAAGAAAATGAAGTCGTAGTGTCAGAAGAAAAAAATATCGAGCAAGAAGCGACAAAGCTTGTTGCCACGCCAGTTAATGCTAACGACAAGCTAAAAGGCGATAATATGGAAGACATGAAGGAAAAAATAAAAAATGAATTTTCTGGTTGGCAGCGTGGCCGAGTGCAGTTTTTAAATTTAGAAGGTGGCTTTTACGGCATTATCATGGACTCAGGTAAGAAAATTTTACCGATGAACATGAAAAAAGAGTTTGCTCAAAATGGCGCGATAGTGCGAATTAAAGGTAAAAAGAAAAATATCATGACCATTCAGCAATGGGGCACACCTTTTACTATTACAGAAATTGAACTTATCAGTCCTGGTACAAAAGGCAACTCTGCTGACATGTAGGGTTATTTATGACAAGTTAGTGGTTGTGTCAATAACGTTAAGGTTTTACCACTAGCACTAACTTGTATTTGATATAAATTTCGATAGTCTTTTTCGCTAATTTCAGCGACGTCTAATTCACTGATCAAAGCGGATAGCTGTGGTGTGGTATTACTATGTCCCACCACTAAAACATTCTCTTTTCTCATTAATAATTCTAGAGAAAATTCTTTTAATTTTGCTGGTGAATACTGAGTAACAGTCAACTGCTGCTGTTTGGCTGTTGGATTTGCTGTCGCCATTGTGCGTTTATATGGCGTGCTATATACCTGCTTAAGTTTCACTTTTTCCAACATGCTAGCCAATTGCTGCGCGCGCTGTCTGCCACATTTCGTTAGTTGAGGATTTTTCTGATCAGGTTGCTTTTCCGCATGGCGTGTCAAATAAATGGTAAAGCTATCATTGGCTTGGCTTGCAAATGCCGATAACAACAATATGAGCAGCAAACTGTATTTCATAATTTTCTCTGTATTTGAACTGAAAACATTTTCTACGCGATAAAGCGCAAATGATTAGAACAAAGCTCAGCAAATGATAAAGCTAAACTTTGTTCGTTTTTTATTGATCAGAATAACCGATTTAAGCCATTTAACGCCGCGACACGAAAGGCTTCGGCCATTGTTGGATAGTTAAATGTTGTTTCAACAAAGTACTCAATATTATTGCCACCATTAGCTTGTTGCATAATGGCTTGGCCAATGTGAATAATCTCTGCAGCATTCTCACCAAAACAATGTATACCCAGTATTTCTTTAGTCTCTCGGTGAAAGAGTATTTTTAATGAGCCAACTAAGTTATTTGAAATTTGTGCTCGGGCAAGGTGTTTAAATTGTGCTCGACCCACTTCATAAGGTATTTTTGCTTCGGTTAATTCTTGTTCCGTTTTGCCAACAGAACTGATTTCTGGGATAGTATAAATGCCGGTTGGAATATCAACTGTTAGTTTAGTTTTACTATCTCCATCTAACATTGCACTAGCGCATATCCGACCTTGATCGAATGCGGCACTGGCTAAGCTTGGATAACCAATGACGTCTCCAACAGCAAAAATACTGTCAACGTCTGTTTGATAAGTCGCACTCACTTTTAATTGTCCACGGCCGTCAGCTTCCAAGCCTGCGTTTTCAAGTTTTAAATCGGCCGTATTACCGGTTCGGCCATTGGCAAAAAGTAAACAGTCGGCGCGCATTTTCTTACCCGACTCTAAATGCACTATGACGGATTCATCACTGGCTTCTACCTGCTCAATTTGTTCGCCATGGCGAATAACAACACCATTATTCCACAAGTGATAACTTAATGAGTCTGACATCTCGTCATCTAAAAATGATAACAATCGGTCGCGGGTATTGATCAGATCAACTTTTACTCCTAAGCCACGAAATATTGACGCGTATTCACTACCAATGACGCCAGCACCATAAATAATAATGTGTCGTGGTGAATGTTCGAGCGACAAAATACTGTCTGAGTCATATACTCGTGGATGCGAAAAATCGACATCGTCAGGGTGATATGGTCGAGAGCCTGTCGCGATAACTATTTGTTTTGCGGTGATAGTATCAATAGAGCCATCGTTGCGCAGTACTTGAATGGTATTTGCATCAACGAATGAGGCTTCACCATAAAAGTGTTCAACCTGATTGCGGTTATAAAAACCGCTGCGAAGGTTTACTTGTTTACGAATAACGGCAGATGCGTGACTTAGAATGTCTTGAAAAGTTAATTGCTTGGCATTTTGCCCGGCATTAAATAATGGGTTTGAGTTGTATTCAATTAAGCGGCTAACCGATTGACGTAAAGCTTTTGAAGGAATAGTGCCCCAGTGAGTACAACCACCACCAACATTATGATAACGCTCAATTATAGCAACGTGTTTATCACGTTTAGCCAAGTTCATTGCTGCGCCTTCACCGCCAGGGCCGGTGCCAATTATGATGGCATCAAAATCATAGTTTTTAGTGCTTTTGTTTGCTTCTTTTGTTTTAGCCTGTACTTGCTTGCTCAATGATTAACCCTTTAATTCCTGCCATAATTGGAAAAATTTTAGCAGGAATTAAATCAGAGGTAACTGTTTTTATGCCAGTTTCTCTACCATATGTTGCCAACTACGTCTTTGTTCTGCTAAAAGCTGTTTAATTTCTTGATATTGAGCCATGACTTCTGAGTTTTCAACATCAGCAATAAGTTGATCACGCTTACTGGCAAGCAAGGCTTTACGGGCAGCATAGAAAGCGTTTATCTTATGGATAAGCTCATCATATTCATGTTGTAAACGTTCGAGTAGTTGTTCGGCGTCAGGGTGCGCCGCTATCTTTTCTTGGCTGCGCAACAACATCATAGATAAGCGAGCTTTCTCGATTTTGTCTTCAGGTGTCACTCGTAACTTCGACGTTAATTTTAGCTTCTCACAACCTTTAATTAGCCATTTGGTTGGATCAAATTGCCACCAACGAATGCCATTGCGATAGTCATTTTCAAAAATATGATGAAAATTATGGTAACCCTCACCAAAGGTGAAAAATGCTAAAAAGCCGTTGTCGCGAGCGGTATTTTTTTCCGTGTAAGTTTGTTTACCCCAAATATGAGCTAATGAGTTGATAAAAAAGGTGGTGTGATGACTTAGCACCAATCTTAAAAAACCGAGCAATAATAAACTACTAATCACATCGCCATGCCACAAACCAAATAATAGCGGGATACCAAAATTCGTTAAAATAGTCAGTAGCAAATAGTGCTTATGCTGCCACATAACAATAGGATCTTTTTGTAAGTCACGAACGTTATCATAATTGTTGTAACGCTCTGGTTGAAAGTCTCTGATCATCCAACCTATGTGTGAATGCCAAAAGCCCATTTTGGCGGAATAAGGATCAACATGGTTTTTATCGACGTGTTTATGGTGAATGCGATGATCGGAAGACCAATGCAAGGCACTATTTTGCAAGGCAAATGCTCCGCCTAATGCGTAAATTATCCTAAGTGACCAGTGAGCTTGATAAGTTTTGTGCGACCACAATCTGTGGTAACCCGCGGTAATGGACATGCCGCAATAAACAAAACAAAGAATAGCGGCGGTGATTTCAGCACCATCAAAGCCGTGGGTAAAGGCACGGTAAGGTACAGCAATAACAGCGAATAAAAAGGTGATGCTAAATACAAATACATTTAGCCAAATGATAGGAGGTTTGTTCATTGATAGTCCATCTAGGATTAAATACTGAAATTTCAGTGTACAGTTGTACGCTATTTTAGCTTTAGCGAGCAAAGAGTCAAGTGTTGATTGGTGAATCTTAAGGTTTCATAAAAAATTCATAGTTGTGAGCTAAATCGGTGATTTAAGTCAATTTACTAGCAATATTAGCGATTTTCAGTATCATATCAACTGAGTTTTACCGTGATATATTTACTAGGTGTTATTGGCTATGAGTGGTATTAGAGCACTACAAAAAGAAAAAACCCGTCGACAATTGATCGATGCAGCATTGGGGCAACTCAGTAGTGAGCGTAGTTTTTCTAGTTTGAGTTTACGAGAAGTTGCTAAAGAAGCGGGTTTAGCACCGACCTCATTTTACCGTCATTTTAGTGATATGGATGAATTAGGCTTAACACTGGTTGATGAAGCTGGATTAACGTTACGTCAATTAATGCGTCAGGCAAGACAACGTATTGAAAAAGGCGGTTCAGTCATTCAGATCTCAGTGCATACCTTTATGGAGTTCATCGAAAATAACGGTAATATTTTTCGCTTATTGCTACGTGAACGTTCAGGCACATCGGCTGCATTTCGTGCTGCCGTTAATCGAGAAATACGTTATTTTACTTTAGAACTGTGTGATTATTTGCAACAGGCAAATAAACTGGATGCTGAAGTTGCCTATTTACAAGCCAATGCCGCGGTTACTATTGTTTTTAGTGCCGGCTCTGATGCATTAGATTGTGATAAAAAAGATTTAAACGAATTAGCACTACGAACAATTAAACAGCTAAGATTTATTGCTCGAGGTGCATTTGAGTTTGGCTTACGAAATGACGTGCGTAGTGAGTCTCGAAGCAAAGCTAAAGGCGAGACAAAATAACACCCGTTTCAACGTGATGGGTATATGGAAATTGGTCAAATAAAGCAAAGTGCTCTATTTTATGGGTTTTGACTAATTCTTCGAGGTTGTTACGCAAGGTTTCTGGGTTGCAAGAAATATAGATAATGCGCTCAAATCGGCTGATCAATTCTACACTGTCAGGATCAAGGCCGGCGCGTGGTGGATCTACAAGCACGGTTTGATAATTATAACTTGTTAAATCAAAGCCTTCTAAACGACGAAACACTCGCTCGCCATTCATCGCTTGGCTAAAATCTTCACTGGCCATTCTAACAATGTCAACATTTGTCAATTTATTTGCCGCAATGTTTACTTGCGCAGATTTTACCGAAGACTTTGAAATTTCAGTACCCAACACGCGATCAAAATTTTCCGCAAGTGCCATACTAAAGTTACCATTGCCACAGTAAAGTTCGATTAAATCACCGCCGGTATTTTTAGTTGCTTGTTGTGTCCACAACAGCATCTTTTCATTTACTACTGCATTGGGCTGTGTGAAGCTATTCTCTACTTGTTGATAATGAAACTGTTTATCACCAACTGTTAAGGTTTCCATAACATAATCTTTATCTAGGATAACTTTCTGTTTACGGGCCCTACCGATAATATCTACAGGAGCAATAGCGCTAAGACGTGACTTCAACTGCTGAGCTTGTTCAATCCATTCATCACCTAATTGTTTATGGTAAAGCAAGCTAACCAATACTTCGCCACTTATTGTCGAAAGAAAATCCACTTGAAATAAACGCTGACGTAAAATTTCATTGTCTTTAATATCGTCTAGTAGGGCTGACATAAATTGGTTTATCAACTTGCTCGCGACGGGAAAGTCATCAACACGAAATTTCTGCTTAGTTTCACTATCAAACATAATGTAATACAAATCATCACCTTCATGCCAAACCCTGAACTCAGCACGTTGACGATAGTTCAATGTAGGAGAGGTAAATATTTCGAAGCTAGGTAATTCAAATTGAGCAAAGCTTTTTGCAATTGTTTGCTGTTTTTCATCAAGTTGCTGTTGATAGTTGTCGGGGTGAATGTGGCTAAACATTGAAATACCTTGTTAATAGTGAACAGACGATGATATGAGGGCGCAGATTTTAGCGATTGCTCAGTTTTTGTCTACTAAATAGTGCTGGTATTTTAAGATAATTCAGTGTGAAACGATAGTTAAGGCTATTAGCTTAGGTAAACATAAATTTTAATAGTAAAATCTTTATGTACCCTAATTAATCTGTGCGCATTAAAAAGCCCACATTACGTGGGCTTAAAATACGGTGAGAATTTCTATTCAGCAGCTTTTTCTGGTCGTTCTTTCGCTTCACGAACTTTAAGTGTTCTTTGTTGAAACTCGCTATCATTTAGTTCTGATATGGCTTTATCAGCATCAGGTGATGATATTTCAACAAAACCAAAACCACGCCTTTTACCTGTATGCTTGTCTTTCATTAACCTGACAGATTGAACTTGCCCATATTCTGAAAACAATTCTCTAACAGCGGCTTCGTTGGCTCTATATGGTAAGTTGCCAACATACAATGTTGTGATGTTGGTATCGGCTTCTTGACTATTGCTGTTATTTGCTTTGCCAACAAGGGGCGCGATAAATGCACAGACAAATGCAACTATAGCAACACTTATATTATTTAATTCAAATGCGCTGCCGGCTAAAAAGTAAACGGCAATAGCGAATACCAACGCAACAATTAGCGTTAATGCTTGGGGAGACTTCATAATGTATACCTAATTATTATTTTATAAAAAACTTAAATTGCAATTCTATGTTACCCACCTTTTAGTAATGTGCAACTATAAGTGCAATTTTTATTCAATTTAATCAGTTAAATACCGACGACGCTTTTAAAGCATAATCCGCTATCTAACTTTTGGGATGAAAACACTTACGTCTTTTGACTATTATAGTCATGCTAAGAATATTTATTTTATGCAGACACTTAGGTTTTATCGTCGCTGGCTATATAGCTTTCAGTAGTTAAGCTGCTCAATGATGAACAATTCCCCATTAATCGCACATATAAATTGCACTCCGTACAAATAAAAAGCAAACGAACGAATTAACACAAATAAAGTGGATTTAACGGTTGACGTCGCCGCAAAAACCC
>NZ_BAAJMB010000011.1:0-15103 GCF_057553355.1 Colwellia sp. SU-HH01172
GCCGGTATTCTAACCAACTGAACTACCACTCCACACATCTTGTTTCTTGTAAATTTTAAAAGGATTTACAACCTTTGGATTAATTGGCGGAGTGGACGGGACTCGAACCCGCGACCCCCGGCGTGACAGGCCGGTATTCTAACCAACTGAACTACCACTCCACACATTAATCGCTGCTTTCAACATAACTTGCTGAATGCGGCGGGAATAATACGGTTAAGATTCGATGCCGTCAACCAGTTTTTATCATTCATTTGTCTATATGACTAATTGATAAGCAATCAGGCGTTTTTAACAGCAAAATAGCCTTAAGAACCGACTAATAGATTAACTTTTTGTCTTTTTTCGTCGCATTAATAAAAATAAAATACCGGCGATTAAAATAACAAGCGTGTTACCACCAATAATATATAAAAGGGTTTCTTGCTGTTTAGCTGCAACTTCGGCTTCTTGCTGGGCTTTTGCTAACGCTAGCTCTTGTGCCAATTGCTCCGCGGCCAGTTCTGCATCGGCAATTGCTTGAGCATTTTGCTGCTCTACACTCAGCTCGCTACCGTCACCATTAAGTGTCGGTACTAGCGGCCCACCTATACGATCAACATTAAAGCTAAACTCAGGTACTGTGGCTCGAAATTCTCTACCTGTGGTTGTTTCCCCAAAAACACCAATTTTAACGCGATGAATACCAGGTTCTGTATAAGCAATATTATAAGTGCGACTGCTGCCTTGCCCTTCCATAACGGAGAAAGGTTCGACTTGTCGGTCAGGGAAGGTAACTTTACCTTGAATTAAAATGCTATCAACGTTGACGTAGCTGCCGTCAATAGTAAACGTTGCCAAATGACTATCATTTTCATCTTGGGTGGTTTCAACCGCAATGCTAATAGGGTTTTTCCGCACAATAACAGGAGTTTGTCGTAATTCACGCGTCGCCATTGGCATTTTAACAATATAAATAGGCTCCCATTCACCTGGCGCAAAATCTAACTCAAATTCTCCGGTAAATAAACTGTCGTTGGCGTGTTCATCCAAATCACGGCCGTCATCACGAAAAGACGTCAGCTTGATGGGTTGCGCGCCAAAATTATCATAAGCAGAATTATTAGTACTAAAAAAGTCAACATCAAGCACTAGCACATCATTAAACGACGGGTTATCAATTGCCATTTCGCCGTTAAACAATCGCCCTTCCATTTTAAGCGTTTCACCTTGCAATATAATTTCTGGTAACGGAGTAACTTCAAGTTTGATCTCAGACACCACCATAATTTTGCTATTCGGTGCCACTTCACCAATAACTTGCCACGGCCCAACCATAGGCGATTTTATTTTGATCATGTCAAAGGTGCGATCATCGAACCATTGCACTTTGTCTTTTGGTAAATTGTTAATTTTTAATTTGGAGCCATCAGGACGCACTAAAATAACCGGCTGAGTACCGCTGCGGCGATAAAATAACAAGGTGACTTCTTCTAGCTGCTCATCAATGCGGAAACGATTATCAAAATAAGGGATTTGATTGGTAATATTATCATCGTCATAATATTCAATTTCACCTGATAACTGCTGTGCATTTGCATTAACACTTAACATAGCCGCCAACACTACACTGGAAAAACAGCTATTGAGCCATAGTTTAAGATTAAATTTATTTACTCTTGATGCCCTAGCTTTTGCTGCCGTTATTATTGTCGCGATAATTTCAGCCTCAATTATTTTTGCCATAGTGGCGTAGCCCCTTTTTCATTAACAATAGCCAAACGATTCTCATGCTCTGCTAGTTCATCGGCCGTTGCTTGTAAAACCTTTAATTTAGGGCGGTTTTCAGTAACACGACGAATGGCATTGGCGTCTTCTCCTTGGCTATCACCCGATTGCAAGTTCAAGGTTTCTTGCTTGCGGGTCATTTCGATATAAACAAACGCCAGCAATTGAGCATCAATCAGTGCCCCGTGATAAGTACGGTCAATAAGCTTATCTACTTTATAAAAGCGGGCTAAATAATCTAAGGTTTTTGGCGAGCCAAACTCATCTTTAGAGACTTTAAGGGTATCGGTAATACTACATATCTCTGCGGTCATCGGCAGACCGGGTACCATAGCAAATTCGTGATCCATAAAGCCAACATCGAACTTGGCATTGTGAATAACAAGACGGGCGCCTTTAATAAAATCAACAAACTCTTGACCTATTTGCTCAAATACCGGCTTATCTTGCAGAAAATCATCGGTTAGGCCATGAACATTAATAACTTCTTGCTCCATCACCATTTGCATACCGTACGCCATAGGCTTAATGTAAACATGGTAATTTCGACCGGTTAACTGGCGGTTGATCATTTCCACACAGCCTATTTCAACAATACGATGTCCTTCACGCGGATTAATACCTGTGGTTTCCGTATCAAGAATAATTAACCGTTCGTCTTGTGCATTTTCATCAATCAAGTTTTCTTACCTTTCTTTATATATTAAGCACTAACACTTAAAACTATTAGACACGTTATGTTTGGTTTTATGGCTTGGGTAATTCTTCTGGAAATTCAGCCAAATTTATTGCGAAACGCTTACTATGCATTATATAAGCAATAGCAATAACCACGATACCACCATGCGCTAGCAACCAGGTTATCGACTGTAGATGCCAAACAAAATATCCTAACACCGTCACTAATAAATCAAAAATAAGCGCGGCAACTAACAACACATGACATTTTTGCCAACTGACTCGGACCCAATTGGCGGCATTAGGTCGACGCAAACTTAAAACAAAAACAATAAACAAGCCAATAACACCAGAAGCGAGGTTGAGATAAAACAGCGATGTTTGTGGAAATATCCATTGGATAATACCCACATGGTCACGCATATTGGTTACCGACATGATCCAAACTATATAAGCCCGCAGCACAAATAACAAAATAAGATAAATTCCGGGGGCGAGCTTTAAACAGTCAAAGTTATCGAAATCTTTCGGTAAATAATTAGCGTAATACTTAGCAGTCATAACAATTTATCGTTTAATATTTTCATTATCAGTTGAGCTTTCTTCATGATCTTTCGGGTATCTAACCGCCCGCTCATATTCTAAATATTGTTGTCCTAATGTGATAGCTTTTACGGCTTTTGAGTGAAACTCTCGATTATACAAAGTATGCACCACAAATAAGCTAGCAAAAATAAAGATAAATGGGTGGAAAAACCAACACAACGCCGCTATTGAAAAATAGTACGAGCGCAAGCCATAGTTGTATGAGTGCGCCGCTTGGTCTTGCACCACCGCCATTTGCACGGCATATTTCTGCAAATTTTTATTGTTACCACTCGCATCATAAGGACAAGCACCTATCATAACATTAACAAAACCGTATTGACGCATCGACCAAGTAAATTGAAAAAATGCCATGACAAATATTAATGCCAGCAAACTAAGTTTCAGTTGGATCATGGCGTGATTTGGAAACTCAGCATAAGGAATCGACTCAATAACCGACTCTAAGCGTTCAACTTGAGCAAACAAGGTTAAAACACCTGCCAATATAAGTAAGGTTGAGGAAGCAAAAAAAGCAATATTTCGCTCTAAGTTAGCCAATAATGCTGACTCGCCAACACGTATGTCACGACCAATAACCTCGTACATCCAATGAATTCTGTGCTGGTGCAAGCACCTAGCAACACAGTTGGTTGTTTTCGCTTTTCTACGCGCAAACCAGGTATAACCGACCCAACAAAGAATAAAACAATTTAACGCAGCGATATCGAGTATAGAAAAAGGCATGGTATTTATTGCGACTTATCATATAAACCTAAGATAGCATTATTATGCTCTAGAAGTTTTTAAGATTCGAGTCATTATTAACTTATTATAGTAATATCAATCTTAAAATATTCTTTGCAAATGATAACTTTACATCAGCATCTTAAATTCGAGCTGGCAAAATTGGCATTTGAACGTAGGAAAACGACGAACCATCGAATTTATTTTGACACTTTGGCTGATTGGATTCAGCATCTCGACATAAATGTAAATTAATGTAACTCATTTAGATGGAGCTTCGATGTTTTTCTCAAAAAAGCCAATATTATTGACTTTTATCATGCTATTAACGCCACAATTAGCATTTTCCGCCGACACAACTCATAGTCACAATGACATTATCAATATTCCAAAAATATCGGGCAGTATCATTGTCGATGCCAATTTAACTGAGCCGCAATGGAAATCTGCAAAAAAAGTGCTGATTAATAATGTTACTCGACCATACGATAACATTCCGAGCCCGGTTAATACCGAAGCACTATTGATGGAATCAGAAGGTTATTTCTACTTAGCCTTTATCGCAAAAGACCCTGATACCAGTGAAATTCGAGCATTTTTAAAAGACCGAGATAAATCATGGGGTGATGATTTAGTCGGAATAAAAATAGATACTTATAATGACCAGCGCAGTGCCTATCGCTTTTTGGTTAATCCACTAGGGGTACAAATTGACGGTATTGAAAGTGAAGTAACCGGCAATGAAAGCGACGCATGGGACGGCATTTGGGAAAGTGCCGGGAAAATTGTCGATGACGGCTATGTCGTGGAAATGGCGCTACCCTTAAGGATGTTAAATTTTCAGGAAAGTGATGACAAGCAAACCTGGGGCTTAGAATTATTGCGCTATTATCCACGTAGCGAACGTTTACGTTTATCGAATATTCATCTTGATCGCGGTAACGATTGCGAAATTTGCCAAATCGCAACCGCCTCCGGATTTGAAGGCGCTAAGCAAGGGAGTAACTTCACCGTAACACCTGCGTTAGTATTAGGCGCACAAGAAGAAAAAGACGATGACAACGAATGGCAACGAGACAACAATACCGAACCTAGCCTAGATGTACGTTGGGGGATCACTCCCGACTGGTTGCTAAATGCTACCATTAACCCTGATTTTTCAACCGTTGAAGCAGACAGTGCGCAACTCAACATCAATAATACTTTCGCGTTATTTAACCGAGAAAAGCGCCCTTTCTTTCTCGACAATCAAGACTACTTTGATAGTGACTATAATTTAGTTTACACCCGTAATATTAACGCACCCAATTATGGCGCTAAATTAACCGGGCGGGAGAATAATCACGCTTTTGGTTTATTTGTTACCGACGACCAAGATACTAACATTCTTATTCCCGGTAATCGTTCATCGTCAGTGGCAACAATAGAAGATGAATCTCAAGCGGCAGCATTTCGATATCGTTATAGTTACAACGACGATATCACATTAGGTTGGATCAGCACATTGCGCACCAGTGAAGACTATAGCAATAGTGTTAATGGTCTTGATGCGAGGTTTCGCTTGAATACTTTTGACGTCTTCAAGTTTCAATCTTTGTTTTCAGAAACGGAATATCCCACTGATTTATATCAACAATTTTGTGATGTTGATGACGACGAAGACAGCAGTGCTTGTGCAACACCAGAGTTAAATGGCGATTGTCAATTTGGTGAATGTATTTATAACGAGAATGTTTTGCGGACCTTAAAAGATGACAAATTCACCGGCAATGCCTTTAAAGTCGGTTATTATCATAGCGATAGTGAATGGGAATATCGCGTTACCTACAATCGACAAAATGCCGGATTTCGGGGCGACTTAGGCTTTATGTCTCGCGTTGACCATAATAAGTTTGTCGTAGGTGGTGAGCGTAAGTGGTATGCAAAACCGGGCAACTGGTGGACTAATTTTACTATATATTCTGACTGGGATATTACCCACAATGATGACAACGAGCTAATTGAAAAAGAATTTGATATTAATGCCCAACTCGATGCCAGCTATAGTTCATATTTTCGTTTAGCCTATACCAAACGAGAAAGTGTCGGTAGCCGGTTAGATAAAAGTAAGATTGCTATTGCCGGCAACACCAACTTATTTACCGAAAACCAATATTATCTCTTTGCCGAAACTAAACCGGTATTAGGTTTTTACATTAATGCCAATCTAAAGCTGGGTGATCAAATTGATTATCGCAATAATCGTTTAGGGAAAATTAAACGCCTAAGCAATAATGTCAATTGGAACGTAAACAAACATTTAGAAATAAAATTAAAACAAACCTTTAGTCAACTTGATGCCGACGGCGATAATGTTTTTATCGCTCGATTAACTGATCTACGCACCACCTATCAGTTCAACGTACAAAGTTTTCTAAGGCTAAGTGTTATTTTTAATAACACCAGTAGAAACCCCTACAATTATTTATATAGCGCGCCTGAAGATATCGACCGTCATAGCAAATCGCTGTCTACCGAGCTACTTTATGCTTATAAAATTAACCCACAAACGGTGTTTTATTTAGGATATTCCGACTTTCACTACAGTGAAGAAACCTTTAATGAACTTGAACAAGAGCAACGTAGCCTGTTTATGAAGTTTAGCTACGCATGGATAAAATAATAACGTCTCGATAGCAGATTCGACAAAACAATAAGCCACCACAGACGGTGGCTTTTTTACATGCACTAAACTAGCCATTGCCAACTTATTGCAAATTTGTAACAATTTGCGAAAAGGAATTATCGTTAATTGAGAGTAAGTTAGCTCAAACGATAATATAATAAAAATATCGGAGTGGTAAATTGAAGTTAAAATATTGTAGCTTATCTGTTGTAGCTACTGCCCTGTTGTTGGCGATTCAACCAAGCATAGCGCAAGAAAGTACAGCTAAATTAGCACAACTCAATATTCCCCATGTAAAACAGAATATTAGTGTTGATGGTGAATTGGATGAAGCAATATGGCAACAAGCGCTCAATGTTCCTCTTGATATTGTTAATAACCCATGGAATAACAAGCCTAGCCCAGTTAGCACTACCGCAAAAGTAGTAGAAAATGGCGACTTTCTCTATATTGCCTTTATCGCACAAGATCCTAAACCTGAGCTTATTCAGGGCTTTTTAGGCGATCGTGATACCCGCTGGGGTGATGATTTAGTTGGTTTTAAACTTGATACCTACAATAACCGTCGTTTAAATTACGAGTTTTTTGTCAACCCTTATGGTGTGCAACACGACAGTATTGCCAACGAAATGACCGGTGATTCTGATTCCGCTTGGGATGGTATTTGGGAGTCGGTTGGCAAAGTAACCGACACTGGCTATCAAGTAGAAATGGCCATTCCCTACCACATTTTAAATTTTGATGATAATAATGACGTGAAAACCTGGGCCATGGAACTGATTCGCCTATACCCACGCGATTCGCGTTTACGTATCTCCCATATCGAACTTGACCGTGATGATCCATGTTGGTTATGTCAAATCCCAGAAATTACTGGGTTTAAAGAGGCAAAAGCTAGTAAAAATCTCATGCTTACGCCAACCCTAGTAGCGAATAGAAACGAAGAACGTGATATTTTCACTAGCGATAACGACTGGCAAAGTGAAAACGACTTCGATGCCGGCCTAGATATTCGCTGGGGTATTAATGCTAATACACTACTAAATGTTACGGTAAATCCAGACTTTTCCAATGTTGAGTCAGATGCCGGCCAGTTAAGTGTTAATAAAACCTTTTCGCTATTTTATGATGAAAAACGTCAGTTTTTTGTTGAGAATTCTGAATATTTTTCCAGTAACTTCGACTTAGTTTACACCCGAAACATTGCCGACCCAGAATATGGCGCCAAACTCACAGGTACACAAGGAGATCATAGTTACGGGGCGTTCATGACCAATGATACGCAAACCAATATTATACTGCCGGGTAATACTGGCTCACGTTTAGTTTCCTTGTCAGAAGAAAATGAGTCTGGCGCGGTAAAATATCGCTATGATGTCAATGATGATTTATCGGTTGGGGTTATCGGCACGCTACGCCAAACAGATAATTACCATAACTTGGTTTCGGGAATCGATTCAAAATATCGCCTAAACGATTCCAATTCATTTCAGGCACAAATACTTTACGCTGATACCCAAGACTCTGCTGCCATGACCCATAGTGGTAATGAAGAAAAATTTAGTGATCAAGCCTTTAAACTTGAATACCAACATGAGTCAGAGTATTGGCAAGTTGATGCCGAGCACCAAGAAATTGGCAAGCAGTTTCGGGCTGATTTGGGCTTTATGCCCCGCGCTGATTATCAAAAAAGCAAAGTTTTGGTCGATCGTTTAGTTTACGGCGAACCTGAAAACAGCTGGCAAGAAATGAAGTTTTCTGGTCAATGGCAAATACTACATAACGAGAATGGTGAATTATTAGAGCGCTCAATTGCCGGTAGTTTTAATATTGATGGCCCTATGCTATCCGTGTTCGATGTTATGATTACGGCGGCCGATAAAGTGGGTTTGCGTCGTTATGAATTAGATCCGAGCTTGGCCATTGATGATAGCATTGATGGTAATACCAAACGTTTTCAAGAAAACCAAGCGATCATTTATGGCGCAATTCAACCGACGGCGCAATTATATACCGAACTTGAGTTAACCATTGGCGATAAAATTGATTACGACAATGACAGGTTAGGCGATATTACTGTGCTTTATGGCAATATAAGCTATAACGTTAATAAGCACTTGGAGTTTGAATTTTCGCACACTTACAGCGACCTAGAAGCAGATCATGCGAATGTATACACAGAAAACTTAACTGAGTTACGTGTTTCTTATCAGTTTAATATTAATAGCTACCTTAAATTTAACTTGGTTTATACAGATATTGATTTCAATTTGGCCAACAATGACGCCGCGTATACCGCAAAAGAAAATAAACTTTCTACCCAGCTCATTTATGCCTATAAATTAAACCCTCAAACGGTGTTTTATTTAGGCTATTCTGATAATAGCTACCAAGATGATAACCTAAAAAGTTTAGAGCGAAATCAAAGAACAATATACAGTAAAATTAGCTACGCGTGGTTGCCTTAAAAACTTGGATAAGACACGTTAATCACATGGATAATAAAATAGTATTAAGTCGTTAAGCAATATGCCTAACGACTGCTATTGTTCAGAATAATCGTTAGCCTATTCAATGGAATATACTGTTGCAAGGAAGTTGTTTTAATGTCAAACATTCATATTTTAAGCGTTAAAATACTGGCGTTAAGCACCCTGCTATTGTTGGCACAATGGCAAGCCAATAGTCGTGAGCTGATTATGTTTAGTTCTGACGCCCCGCCTCATATGATAGCCGCCACGGCAAGTGGTATCGATATCGACATTGTCAAAACCATTTTAACGGAAATGGGCCATAAGGTAAGTATTGAATTTTCACCGTTAAAACGTGCAATGGCACAAGTAAAAAAGAAAGAAGCAGACATATTTTTACCGACCTTTTTTCAAGAAGATAGTGAGCAACTCTATATTTCAGATGCTTTTATTCAATACCGACCAATGATTTTTTCACTAAAAAGCCAAGCATTAGTGATTGAAAACTTTGCAGATTTAAAAGGCTTGCGAATGGTTAGTTTTCAAGGAGCTACCGGCTATTTTGGTGAAGAATTTAAAAGCATAACCGAACAAACAAGTTATACCGAATTACATGATATGTCGAAACTGCCAGAGCTTTTATTAATGGCAAGATATGACGTGGTCGTATTGGACTATTACATTTTCTACTACTTCTTAAAAATGTATCAAGAACAAAGTGAACTTGCTGGCACTGAGCTATTTCCTATCGTCGATAATTACTCTTCACTTATTAAGCGCCATGACTTAATTCCACAAGTCAACGCTTATGTCGGTTTCAATAATGAAACCTTAAGAAACCAATTTAATATTAATTTAAAACAGTTTCTTAACGACAATCGCCACAATAAAATTATTGAAAAATATATTGGTACCATCAGTAGCAGAATTTTCGTACTAAACTCAAAAACAAAAACCACAAGTTAAATATCTTATTACGACTCACTGATCTTACGACTTTCATTAAAACTTTCACCAGTGCTTTCACCAATGCTACCACCAGCGCTATCTTGGGTACTTGTTTGCTGGCGAGTAAGCTCAGTATCGTTAATAACAATCGTTGCAGAAATTTTATCGTGAATAGCCTGACGATTTGGATCCCAATAAATTTGTGCAAACCCCAATAAACCAGTGGCAATTCCGGCGCCATAACCACCGTAACGGCCAAAGCTGTCCCAAACAGAAAGCGGCGTGCCATCCAATTGAATAACTCGAATACGCAACAGTTTTTTACCTGGCGTTTGGCCATGCCAAATGGCAGTGAACATAGTAAAATAAAAGGCAGCCCAACCAAAGCCGATACCGAGATCTTCAATTAAGCCCTGTAACCACGCCAAACCTTTATAGACTGGTGAATTGTCAGTGCTTTTGCTCACCGGTGTTTTTGGCTCAGCGAACTCGTCACTTTCTTCCCCAACCTCTGATTCTTTAGGCTCAGCGCTAATTGCCTGCTGTTGCTCTGTGTTCTCAGTATTTGTGGTCAAGGCTAATTGACTTAAGGTTGTTGCTAGTGTTGCCTCTTGTTCAACCGTCAGCACAGCTTTTTCTGACATTTTTGACAATAAATTATCAATAAACACATTAGACTCTTCAACTGTCGGTGATTGCTGTGCATAGGCGCTATATAAGTCTGATAATAGGGTTTGCCAACAACTGTAATCTGTACAATCACTTTGCGAAATGGCTAAACTCGAAGCTATGATTAAAGTCCCTTTGATAAAAGTATTATCGCTGTTGTCATTTCCTAGTTCGCTTGCTTGATAATCTTCATTACTTTTATTTTGACTCTGTCCTGCTTGTTCAACGTTGTGATTAAACTCATCCATTTTAGAAAACATATCAGGTAAGGTATCAACAAGCACCACAAACACCACAAAGGCACCAATAACTCTCAGTGCGGATTTTCTTAATCCGGGCTTTTTGCCGAATTTTGCCGCTCGCTTCTTACTGCCTAATCGAAATAATGTTATGGCAACTAATATCGCCAGTAATTCACCCGGAGCACCGCTTAATATAGCAACAAGGAGCAAATCAATTAGTAGTGCAATACCTCGTCGCCAAGGCACTGCAAGTGAAATACCAAAAAGCGATTGATCAATTTTAAAAGCAAATGGCGTTAATATTTCACGTGTTTCTTCGGGAGACAAATTGCTTGCTTTCGCTTTAATTTTTGCCATCAAAGACAGTCCTTTAGCGCTATTTTCTGACCCACTATTCGCTCTATCAATCACCATTATTCCCTGCTACCTATACTTACCTAACCTACTTATGTGATAAAACTAACAATATCAATCCTTTGCCCTTACGGCAATGCCTTTTAGTGTTACTACTTTTCTCTATGTGCACTTCTTTGAAAAGAGCAACAATAGCAATTTAAGATTAACGAATCGGCTAACTATTCCTTTTTGGCATATAAGATACCTAAATATCACTTCTTTTTCTGCGACAAAGGGTTAACCTATCGACAAAGTGTTGACTAAACTAAAATAAACCGAGTTGGTTAACACATACAAGATAATTAAATAATCAGTGAACATCCATAAATTGATACTGATGATAAAAGGATTAAAAAATGTCGACAATATTTGAAGATAACTCAACAGCAATTGGCAATACGCCGCTAGTAAAGCTAAATAGAATTGTCAGTGGCGAAAACGGCACCAACATCTACGCAAAAATAGAAGCTCGCAATCCAAGCTTTAGCGTGAAATGTCGTATAGGTGCCAATATGATTTGGGATGCAGAAAAGAAAGGTTTACTTACTGCTGGAAAATCAATTGTCGAACCGACTAGTGGTAATACCGGTATCGCGCTAGCATTTGTTGCTGCCGCTCGAGGTTATGAAATTACCTTAACAATGCCAAACACCATGAGCTTAGAGCGTCGTAAACTTCTCATCGCTTTAGGTGCAAAATTAGTACTAACTGATGGCGCGAAAGGTATGGGTGGCGCAATCGCTAAAGCACAAGAAATAAAAGATGCAGATCCTGACAACGTAGTATTATTAGGACAATTTGATAACCCTGCCAACCCAGAAATTCATGAAAAAACTACTGGCCCGGAAATTTGGCAAGACACCAAAGGCAATGTTGACTTTTTTGTTGCTGGTGTTGGTACCGGCGGTACTATTACCGGTACAAGTCGCTATTTAAAACATGTTGCTGAGCATACCGTAACGTCAGTAGCCGTTGAACCAACAGACTCGCCTGTGATCACACAAGCGTTAGCAGGTCAGGAATTAAAACCGGGCCCGCATAAAATCCAAGGTATCGGCGCCGGCTTTATTCCAGGTAACTTAGATCTTTCGATTGTTGATGCTGTTGAACAAGTTTCAAATGATGATGCTATGGCCATGGCTCATCGTTTAATGAAAGAAGAAGGTATTCTTGCCGGTATTTCATCGGGTGCAGCAGTCGTTGCCGCTAAACGCATCGCTGATAAGCCAGAAAATGCCGGAAAAAATATTGTTGTTATTCTGCCAAGTTCAGCAGAGCGCTATCTTTCAAGTGCATTATTCTCTGATTCGTTTACCGATGAAGAATTAGTACAGTAACAACATAGCCGCAATAATAGCGATGCTAGTATTTTAAATAGGCATCGAACTAAACAAAAAAGACGTGTTTTGTAACAAATCACGTCTTTTCTTTTTCTAAAATATTAGATTTTATGACAATATTTACGGTAATATATCTTTAATTCCACATAGATAGCTATTTACTTTATGAATTGTTTAAAAATTGCCGTCCTAAGTTTAACCTTGCTACTTTTTGGCTGTGGTGAAGCAGACAAAGACAAAATCAGTAACGTTGATAATCCTGAGGTTGTCGCCATTGAATTTTTTAATGCTTTATACAATGAAAAAAACATTAAAAAAGCCGCATCAGTTTGCAGCCCGCAATTATCTCGAATCATTATGCATTACAAATCGACTAAAGCCGTTGGTCGTCATTTGTTTAATATGTCGTACGATAAAGTTGAAATTAAGCCTGATGATAGTGGCGTAAAGGTCCGCGAACAATTTAAAAATGCTGCGGTTATCACCATATTTTTTGATGGTTATTACCATGATGAGCATATAAAAGACGTTAAGCGCCTATCACTTATCCAGATCGATAATAAATGGGTTATTGATAAAATATTAAAAGACCCGTTTTAAAACACCTTATTTCTGATGATAAAAAAGGCGCCCAATAGGCGCCTTTTTTATTCTAGTAAAAGAATAACTTAACTATTGGCAATGCGTGCTTCAACAACGACTAATGCTTGGTCAATTCTATCAAGCACTTTTTGCTGATCTAACAATGCTAAAGTAATATCAAGCGATGGCGAGTTACCACCACCGGTAGCCGCTACACGTAATGGCATACCGACTTTACCCATTCCCACTTCAAGCTGTGTCGCCGTGTCATTAATTGCCGCATGAATTGGTGCTGGTGACCAATCGGTCAAGGCAGCTAGCTTTTCTTTTACCACTTGTAACGGCTCTTTAACCACTGGGCGCAAGTGCTTTTTAACAGCTGTCGCATCTAGCTCGGTAAAGTCTTCGTAAAAGTAACGACTAATTTGCGCCATTTCTTTTAATGTTTTCACGCGATCAGCTTGTACCTTAACAATTTCTTCCAATGCCGGACCATTTTCAACATTAATGCCTTGCTCCGCCATATGCCATGCTAAGTGCGAAGCAACATAACTTGGCGCAAGTGTTTTCATGTAGTGCTGATTGACCCAAACTAACTTATCCGTGTTAAATGCTGACGGAGCGCGGTTACAACCGGTTAAGTCAAATAACTCGATCATTTCTTCACGAGAAAAAATCTCTTGATCGCCATGTGACCAGCCCAAACGCACTAAGTAGTTTAATAATGCTTCTGGCAAATAACCGTCATCACGGTATTGCATAACACTAACTGCACCGTGACGTTTTGATAAACGCTTACCGTCATCACCTAATATCATCGGGATATGCGCATATGCAGGAATAGTTGCGCCTAAGGCTTTTAAAATATTAATTTGCTTCGGCGTATTA
Source organism: Colwellia sp. SU-HH01172 (assembly GCF_057553355.1). Lineage (NCBI taxonomy): Bacteria > Pseudomonadati > Pseudomonadota > Gammaproteobacteria > Alteromonadales > Colwelliaceae > Colwellia > Colwellia sp. SU-HH01172. The sequence continues at coordinate 13,979 of NZ_BAAJMB010000011.1, forward strand.
CTAATATGATCATCACCACGCACCACATGACTAATTTTCATATCTAGATCATCAACAACAACCGTAAGGTTATACGTTGGCGTACCGTCAGAGCGAGCAATAATTAAATCATCAAGCTGTTCATTGCTTATGGTGATATCACCTTTAACAATGTCGTTAATGACTACATCGCCATCTAAAGGATTTTTAAAACGAATAACATAAGGCTTGTCTTCAGGATGATCCGTGCGTTCACGCCATAAGCCATTATACTTTTCAATTTCACCTTTGGCTTTCGCCTCTTCACGCATCGCTTCAACTTCTTCTGCAGTGCTGTAGCAACGGTATGCATTGCCTGAGGCTAATAGTTGTTCAATAACTTCTTTATAACGGTCAAAACGTTGAGTTTGAAAGTACGGACCATGAGTCCATTCAAGGTTTAGCCAATTCATACCATCCATAATGGCATCAACAGAGGCTTGAGTTGAACGCTCTAAATCAGTGTCTTCGATACGAAGGATAAAGTTACCGCCATTTTTTTGGGCGTATAACCAACTATATAAAGCAGTACGTGCACCGCCAACATGTAAATATCCAGTTGGGCTTGGTGCAAAACGAGTTGTTAAAGTCATAAAAATCTCAACTAAATTGCTTATTCGCTCGTTAGCAGCAAAATAAACAAGTATTTTGGTTAATAAAGTTGCCGGCATTTTATCAGGCAAAAGCGGGAAATACACCTACTCGATGGGGGTTTTCATCATAAATGCATTGCTGTTGGCGAAAAAAAGTTCACAAAAGCACCACTCTGCTGAAATTTGAAGCGGTTGAACTAAATAGTTAAAAAAATAGCATAAAATTACTTAGTTTTTGTTGACAGCTTTTTCGATCTCCCTATAATACGCCCCCACAGAGACGGACGATTAGCTCAGTTGGGAGAGCACCGCCCTTACAAGGCGGGGGTCACTGGTTCAAGCCCAGTATCGTCCACCATATCTCTGTTTGTATAAGTTATTTTCTTATATGGACGATTAGCTCAGTTGGGAGAGCACCGCCCTTACAAGGCGGGGGTCACTGGTTCAAGCCCAGTATCGTCCACCATCAAAGTAAGATAAATAATACAGTATTAACGAATTCGGACGATTAGCT
>NZ_BAAJMB010000012.1:0-6397 GCF_057553355.1 Colwellia sp. SU-HH01172
AATAATGGGCAAAAATTGTTGGCTAAAATGTTGAGGAACGAAAACAGCCAACTGTTTTTGTCCTTATTAATTAGCTTGTTATGTGTTTTTACTGCCGTTCTGGTTTGCGTTTACCCGGTAATTTTCTATAGATTGTAATATAAGCAAAAACATATACCCAGATAGCAAGTGGAATGAAGCCAATCAGCCCTGACAGTTGAACATTAAAATTAAAGCCTAACCTCAAAATTGCATAGTATTGAGTAATAATTAATAGATATAAACCGTATATTCCAAATAAACACAGTGCTCCTGTGAGAACTCTGAATAATTTCCGTATATGATTTTGATTACCCTGTGTTGACATTTTACTCCATTCTAAAGAAACACATAACGCCACAATAAGCGGCTAAGTAATGCTTGCTAAAATGTGAAACGAAGTGGAACCGAGCAAGCTTTACGTGTCCGACTTTATTGCCTTGTTAGGTTGCTGATTAACCTAGACTTTGTTTATTATACTTACGACGCTTAAATAAGTTAATAAAGTAAAATATTAAACTCCATACAAAACCTATAAACAACCCAACGATAATTGATGCTGCACCAGACACACCCGCTGAATAACTTGAATCAAAATACATTAAAGCTTCTAGCCGTAGTACAACGCTTAACTCATATAAAACCGTTCCAGCTACTAAGCCCCAAAGTTTAAATTTGTAAGCTACAAAAGCTGAAACTATAAATCCCATGATGGGGATAAACCAGTTTGCAAACTCAGCCATATTGAAAGCTACCTAACGCCCTAATAATGGGCAAAAAATTGTTTGCTAAAATGTTGAGGGACGAAAACAGCAAACTGTTTTTTGTCCTTATTTATTAGCTTGTTATATGTTGATTTACCGAGCATAAAACACATCGGTAAGTTCTTTTAACTCTTTATCTGAGAGAGCATACATAAATGAACCTTTATATTGCTCGAACTGTGCTTTTGTAAACCAACTAGAAAAATACTGCCAGTGTTTTCTATTTGAAGTTATGTCTTCAAGAAAGCCACAACTAACCGCTTGTTTTGCTTCCTCTCCAGAATTATCGCTAAGAGACCAAATCAAATATTTTAAAGTACCATCAATGAAGTTTTGATCTCCACTTTCTACTGCATGATAGAAGCTACTAGATATTTCTACCCAAAGATAACCAACAGTATCAGCACCTTCAATTTCAACTCGAAATTGAGGTAAGAATTCTAATGCTTTCCTTCGCCACGTACTCATAACTCTCGCAACATATAACGCCTCACTAAGAGGCAAATAATAGTTGGTTAAAATAAGCGACGAAGGAGCAAAAACCAACTGTTATTTGTCCTTTTGAGTGACTTGTTATGTGTTTGATTGCACCCAAGCTTCAAAGTGTTTAGTTATGATCGGGGCTACTTTTTCGTATGTCTCCCATGTGTCAGGGACATGATAAATAGTCTCGTAATTATCATAGGGGTCAGAAGTCTCAATGTATATGGTGAAGTACTCATTCTCGTAAAACTCTGAAGCAAACTTATTACCAAGTTCATTGAGATCTTCATCAGTAAATTTACCATCGCAATTATCAGAGAGGAATTGACCGCCTGTTTTAAGTTTGCTCTTAACCGCTTCTATCTCTTCTGGCCATTCAACTTTATGTAAATCACCGGCTAGTCCGTGAGTTAATGCCCAAGCTAAAAAAATACCCGTATGGGTATGAGCATTTTGTTCGGATAACCCTTTTGGATAATCACCACCGTAATGCCATGATGCATCATCATACTTCATAGATACTCAAACTCCATTTAAAACACATAACGCCCCAATAAGGGGCTGATAATGCTTGGCTAAAATGAGCGAGGTACGAGCAAAAGCCAAATTTTATTTGTCCGTTTTGAGCGGCTTGTTATATGCGAATTCTTTCCACCACGGCTCTGCCTGTTTTTTTAATTGCTTTAAAACCAATTTAGCTAAATAGTTAGGTTGATTAAAAATACCCCAAAACCTTTTTTTTGAATAACAATACCAAAAGTCATTTTTACCTTTGAGAGGTTGGCTACCTAACCTTAATCGGTTGCCAGAATGAGAAACATGAATTTTTTTCAGGGGATACTCGCGAGCGAATTTTGTAATATTTTCATTGTTAATACCCGTATTAGATATTTCTACAACGAATGAACCACCACCAGAATGAAACTGAAAAGTAATCAAATCAGCGTGTTCAAAATTATCTCTATAGAAGTGAGGGAAACTCCCCTTAAACCCCAGCTCTCTTAAGTAAGGCACAACAATTTCTTTGAGGGCTTTATCCATTTGTTCACGCATAGTCTGACCTGAGCATATAACGCCCCACTAAGAGGCGAAAAATGCATGGCTATAATAAGTGAGGTACGAACGCAAGCCATGCTTTTTGCGTCCTACTTTAGTGTCTTGTTAGCAGTTTATTAAACCCAGCCGATCAGCACTTTGTATTAAGGCTGTAACATTTGAATCGGTTAACTCTTCACATTGCTTATAAACAACGCCCATTTCACTAAGTTTGTTCGATTGACCTACTAAATAAGATATATCACCAAATAAGTTTAAAAATATATCAGATATTTTTTGGGGTGTTTGGTTAGAGTAAATAGTTCTAAATATTGAGAAATCGAAAATAATGCCTGAAATAGAAACCCAAGCATGCCCATCCCAGCTAGATAAAACATCATTGCCAGTAGAAAATGCCCCGGCTATATCAGAATGACTAAATATAGTTTTACCTTCGACAGCCATACTTCCAGTTACTAACTTTGCATCTAATTCAGTGTTGTCATTAATCATGGCTACCAACAATGCGCTGATATACAAACACCCTCCATGTATAGGGGGCATTTTCTCTAAAATTACACGGCCACTTTCTACAATTTCAGAAATGTCTTGAGAACTAATCATGTGACTCCAATATATGAAAGACTGCTAACGCCCATTTAAGGGGCTGATAATAGTTTGCTAAAATGTGTAGCGAAGCGAAACCGAGCAAACTGTTAGCAGTCCCGCTTTAAATTCTTGTTATGTGCCTAACTGCACACCACATCGTTACTTTTATTAACAGTAATCACAACTCTCTTGTGAATTTCATTATTAGTAACGTAACCACAACTACCACGAAACACAACTGAACTTTTACTTTTAAACTGGTAGTTATAAACACCATCGCTTTGTTCTAGAGAATAATGCAGTGTGTTCTCTTCACCATCCGTTAACGCGCCAAAGTTCAAGTTGGAGTTTGGTAAAGCTACCTCAACTTGCTCAACGACATCACCTGATTTATTTACGACAGTAACACTAGGCATGACAAATGCGCTGCCATAATAGACTACGGCTATTACCACAAGAATAGAAATAACAATTTTGGCGATGAGCTTCATACTGCTTCCATAGGCACATAACGCCTCATTCAGAGGCAAATAATGGTTGGCTAAAATAGCGACGCAGGAGCAAAAGCCAACTTTTATTTGTCCTGCTGGAATGACTTGTTAGGTGTTTTTTACACCATACCTATATAAAGCAATCAGTTGCGGAATAGATAGGATAAATATTAAACCATAAATTGCAGCGACTATTACAGTTTGGCTATCTGGTGATATAACCGACCACAACCAGAGTAAGTATGCTATTGACCAAATGAAAAAGGCAGGAAAAAACAGCCTCCAAAATTGATCAGTAAAATACTTAATTTTATATATGTAACCTTGCAGTCCAATTAAGCCCATAGTTAAAACAACCCAATTGATTACATCAAAGATTGCAATATCCGATAGGTAACCAGATCGAAAATTCATGATTAATTGAAATACGCAAAACCAAAAATATACTTTCCACAAACGCATAATTCTAATGAACACCTAACGCCCAATTAACAGGCAAAAAATGGTTGGCTATAATAAGTGAACGTAGTGAACAAAAAGCCAACTGTTTTTTGTCCTTGTTGAATTTCTTGTTATATGTTTTTGGCACTACCTGGCATTTGACACTCAATAAGTAACGTATAAGAAACAACAAACCCCGTAAACCAAGTATTTGGAGTAATTGAAACAACTTCCCAGCCATCCTTGCCAATTTCATGTATTTGCAAATTCAGGGCGTCCAAATCTACATTTCCAAATCCCCAAAATTTTCTTTTTCCAAATTCAACTACTCTTCTCACTTTTAGTGCTCCTAGCTAGTGAAACATATAACGCCTCGTTAAGAGGCAAATAATATGTTGGCTAAAATAAGCGACGCAGGAGCAAAAGCCAACTGTTATTTGTCCTGCTTTAACGACTTGTTATACGTATTTTAATACCTAGAGACAACACTTATGCGCTGCAATAAGTCATAGCCTTTATCACTTATACAGTTTCGCAGTAAGTTCTCTGCCTTAGAAACTGTTATATATTCATTATCATTCATAATTTCGTTGTTGCAGGAATCTAAAATCTCCTTAGACTGATCGGAGTTAAGAGCATTAGAATAGTCAGTTTCACCTTTAGGAACCCAAGCTACCTCCAATATATCGTCACCGACTTTGACTAAATTGGAATATCCAACATCCAAAGCTGTTCGTGAAGAAACACAACCAGTTAGCATAATTAAAAATATTGCGGCTATCGCCAATTCTCGATTCATACGTATAACGCCTAAATAACAGGCAAAAAATTGTTGGCTAAAATAAGTGAACGTAGTGAACAAAAAGCCAACTGTTTTTTGTCCTTGTTGATTTTCTTGTTAGGTGTTTTTTACCCAACCAATACTAAGTAAATATCTGTTACCTTTTACAATTTTTGAAACTTGATGCTCGCTTACATCAGGACGAAAAAGTTTAATTCGTTTTGTTTCATAAATCGGATTAGAACAAATAAACTCACCGCCTTTATCTGCGTTTTTTAATACGATATTTAAGCGATAATGTTTACCTGATACAACTTTATCCGTATGCGGAGATATTTCACTTCCTTCAGGGAATTTAAGCAAATAAGTATCAAATTTTATAGGCCACATTGCTCCGCAAAGTAGCATCTTATCGTAACCCGATTTCTGCCTGCCTCGTTCCCAACGGAATAATTTACTCAGAAAAGACATACAGACTCTCGAAACACCTAACGCCCCATTAATGGGCAAATAATAGTTGGTTAAAATAAGCGACGCAGGAGCAAAAACCAACTGTTATTTGTCCCTGTTTAATGGCTTGTTATATTGCAGTTTACGCCTAACTTTTATTAAGTTATATAACTCGTAAGTGGCAACTATGCATAAGATAATAGATGCCACTTTAAATGCTACAACATCTCCCTCGCCACAATCGCCAGAACCATGAGTACTGAAATACATAAAAGTAGGCAATATTAGTGCGACACAAATAATTGTCACTATTTTAAAGAGACCTCGGAAATCTGCAATAGACCTTAATGCTAACGATAAAAGAATAAGGAAAACATTTAAAGCAAGCAACCTTATACCTAAGATTATTAAATCCTGATCGGGTCCACCAAAACATGCAAATGAATTGGTTGAGAATGTCACTAATGTAAAAGCAATAGCCAGATTTTTCATGCAATATAACGCCTCATTAAGAGGCTAAAAATTGTTTGCTAAAATGTGAAGCGAAGCGGAACCGAGCAAACTGTTTTTAGTCCTGCTTTAATGCCTTGTTATGTTTTTAGTAACCATACTGTATTCATTTACAATATCTTTGTATAGATCTCCAACCCATACTGGCGAACCATTTGGAATACTAAGCTCATTTATGGATGGATTAGTAGGAGAGATAATTACTTGGGTATTTGATAAACCTGTAGCATGCACTAGATAAAATAAGTTCTCGATTACAGGATCGCCCATGGCTAAACAACCTATAGACGCAGAGCGACCATGAATAAAGATATTAGTACCAGGAGAAGCTCTACCTTCATTTTTGGCATGTTGTAAATCGAAAGCATTTGGGTAATTTAATTTCATAGATAAGTGGTAAGAACTATTTGGGTTGAAGCCTTCAATTTTATAGAGACCTTCTGGTACTTGTTTGTCACCTTCAATCAATTTGGGGCCTAAAATACCACTTGCTGCTTTAACATTGTAACTAGTAATTAATTTGAAAATCTTGTCTGCGTTTGAGGCCCAAACTTCTAACTCTTTTGAATCTTTAAACGCGATTAAAGAAAGGTTCTTGGGAGGAAAATTTATACCTTTAGAAAGAAATAAAGGAGTTAATTCTTGTTTAACTTCTACCTCTAATTTTTCTATAACCTCAGCTACAGTTTGTTTACCCGTAAATTTAATCACTACCGGATACCATATACTTCTCCCATATTGGTAAAGTAGAAATAAACAAACGAACGAGATTAATACTAAAACCTTTTTCAAATCACCGTACCTTGAGAAAAACA
>NZ_BAAJMB010000013.1:0-3206 GCF_057553355.1 Colwellia sp. SU-HH01172
GTTAAGGGGCAAATTGTAGTTGGCTATAATGTGAGCGGAGCGAAACAGCCAACTGCAATTTGTCCCGCTTGAACAGCTTGTTAGGTGAATATTCACCAGAACAGCTTTATTTAAACCTTTTACCTAATTCCAATATTTCATTGTACTTATTTAGTACATCAGGTTTTAAAGATGTTTTATCAATTCCTGGAGCTTGAGAGCAAACCATTGGAGTTGATGAAATGTAGTCAGGTTGTTCAAGAAGTTCTTCTATTCTAGTCAGTTCATCAAAGAACTCTGTAGGTAGTTGTTCTAGCTTCATTTGATCAATTAGCAATTTAGACTGCACTCTAAACCTTCTCCATTGCACATTACTCATGATTCACCTAACGCCCTGTTAAGGGGCAAATTGTAGTTGGCTAAAATGTGAAGCGGAGCGAAACCAGCCAACTATTATTTGTCCCGCTTGAACAGCTTGTTATATTACTGCTTCTCTATAGTAACGTAAGAAACTGTACACCCAGATGAGTTATCAGCTGTTCTAATAGTTACAAGCTTGTTGGCCATTTGAGCTGATAATAACGTAGAATAAATTGCATTTGCACCCGGCTCAGTTATTTGGAGAGTTGTATACACATCAGATACAGCAGAGCAAGACAAGTCTTTTTCATCCCCACTTGTACCAATATATATAACACCTGATGCATTCACGTAGAGCTTATCTACGTAAACTCCAAAGCAACCTGTAGATGTACAATCAGCGCTAACCATTGAACTCATAAAAGTGAGTATTACACTTATTGTAAAACGAAACACATAAACCTCCTTGTAGTAATATAACGCCGCGTTAAGCGGCAAAAAATTGTTGGTTATAATATTGAACGGAGTGAAAACAACCAACTGTTTTTTGCCCGTTTGAACGCCTTGTTAGAATTTTGTTCCCCGATCCCACCCTCACAATATGATAACCAGTACACGGTTCTAAGTTTTAAAAAATAAAAGTACACATGTAACGATACACAGGTATATCTTTAAATTTTTAGGGCAACCTGCTGCCCTAGAGTAAATAATTACTCCTTAAAGTTTCAACTTGCCCAGTTGACGGGTTGTACTCACATTTATCATATTGTTACCGAACACTCTAGACTAACTCATTACTCCAGTTAGCTTGTTGTATTTTACCATCCAATTCACGTAGTTGTTGCGCATATAAGTCAGCTGATTGTTGGACTTCACTTACGTTTACTACACTAATAGATTTTATTTCCGTTTTGCTATAACGAGAAATTTTTGGTGTAGCTTCTGAGGCTATTGACTTATACAAGCTATGTTTTAACTTTAGCGTTTCTCTTTGCGATAAAGCTAAAACCATTAACTTACCATCACTTAAAGATATTTGGTTATTTGTTTGGTTTATAGAAGCAACTAAATTTTCAAACTCTAAGAATAGAGCTTCTTGTAGCTTTAATAGATCCGAAGGGTTTTCAGAAGGTTGCTCTCCTTCCTGTACTAAAACATTTCGAATAGTCCTTTCTCTTAACTCTTGTAATTTTTGACTGATTTCTGCTCTTCGATTTAAAGCTTCTGCTAACTTCATTTTATATACTCTGACTTTGAAAAATTCTAACGCCTCACTAAGAGGCAAATATCAGTTGGTTAAAATAAGCGACGAAGGAGCAAAAACCAACTGTTATTTGTCCTGCTTGAGTGACTTGTTAAATGCCTATTTTGCTGACTATGTAGCCATTAATGTTTCTTTTCTTGCCTTTTTAGATAGAGCCAATATTTCTTTAGCTTCCATCATCTTGTCCGTAATCTCTCTAAACTCACCAAGTACTACCTTTAATTCTCTTAGTTCTTTTGCAACAGAGTCTTTGTCAATTACACCTGACTCTTGCTTAGTTAGAGATTGCATTGCAAGAGAAGCTATTGTGCTTGGAGTTTCTTCAATGGGAAATACATTTCTGAAAAAGAGTGAAGCACCCATTCTATGTAAAGTAACGAGTCTATCCATTTTGTTGCCTACAACTTCTGATATTTTATCTACGGCGTCAGGATTTATAACTGCAAGATAGCTTTGAGAAGAAATATACTCTTGTACGTTATATAACCTCACACCTTGTCTTCGTAAGATTTTATCCCATACATTAATGTGTGATTGAAGCTCCTCATCGTTCAAAGTTTTTATGAACTCAACAGGATCTTCGTTAACTAACTTTAATAATTTCACACCATCTTTGTGGACATCATAAAGAATAAAGTATGTCTTCAGCATTTCTAGCAATGCTTTTTCTCTTTCACCCTTTTCTTTCAGATTTACAACGTCTTTTACCGAGTCTTTTATAACTTGCAATATTTTAATCAAATCTGAAAACATAGAGTATTCACTGCTCCTTGATGGTTGCGTGGCATTTAACGCCCATTTAAGGGGCTGATAATAGTTTGCTAAAATGTGTAGCGAAGCGAAACCGAGCAAACTGTTAGCAGTCCCGCTTGAAATTCTTGTTATGTTTCAATACTCTTCAGCGTCATATCTAGCAAAGACTAGATTATCTAAATCTTGAATTTTTGTACATTCATTTTCAATTTTTGTACATACAGAGCTATTAAACTCGTCCGAATAATTACCTAGCACTTCAGACGTTGTGGAATGGATACAATCAATTTCAAACTCTACAGGCTCAGAGTAAAAAACAGCTTGAACAACTAAGCCATCTTTAGATATTTGATATGAAAGCCTCTTTAAACCTTTTGGAATATTGAATAAAAGAGCTGTTTGAAAATACTTATTTAACTCTACTACATTCACAGACTCATCCTTGAAACATAACGCCCTGTTAAGGGGCAAATTGTAGTTGGCTATAATGTGAAGCAAAGCGGAACCAGCCAACTGTTATTTGTCCCGCTTGAACAGCTTGTTATATTTACTTATCGCTTTCAATATCTTTCACTTGAATATCAAAACCATTAAAACCTTGACGATTTATAACATGCCTCTGTACCTGAATCATGATAGGAATGAATATTAAGTTTTGGACTAGCGATATTGTAGACTCATCAATCCCCAAGCCTTTTGCTAAAAGGAAATTTGCAAGAAGCATTGGAATGATACAAATAAGGATAGTACGCCATGTAATAGCCCACCATAAGCTAGCAGACTGGCCAAATGTCAATTTATTAATTTTAGAACCGTCCATGTAAACTACTCCGTCGAGGTAAATATAACT
>NZ_BAAJMB010000014.1:0-2620 GCF_057553355.1 Colwellia sp. SU-HH01172
TTATGTACGTGACGTGTATTTCTACACTGTTTGTCAAACTTACCTACAATCTTTAAAACCACTTGGGTGTTGTATGGTTAAGCCTCACGGGTAATTAGTATTGGTTAGCTCAATGCCTCGCAGCACTTCCACACCCAACCTATCAACGTTGTAGTCTCCAACGACCCTTTAGGGAGCTTAAAGCTCCAGTGAGAACTCATCTCAAAGCCTGCTTCCCGCTTAGATGCTTTCAGCGGTTATCAGTTCCGAACGTAGCTACCGGGCAATGCTATTGGCATAACAACCCGAACACCAGCGGTTCGTCCACTCCGGTCCTCTCGTACTAGGAGCAGCCCTCTTCAATTCTCAAACGCCCACGGCAGATAGGGACCGAACTGTCTCACGACGTTCTAAACCCAGCTCGCGTACCACTTTAAATGGCGAACAGCCATACCCTTGGGACCGACTTCAGCCCCAGGATGTGATGAGCCGACATCGAGGTGCCAAACACCGCCGTCGATATGAACTCTTGGGCGGTATCAGCCTGTTATCCCCGGAGTACCTTTTATCCGTTGAGCGATGGCCCTTCCATACAGAACCACCGGATCACTATGACCTACTTTCGTACCTGCTCGACGTGTCTGTCTCGCAGTTAAGCTGGCTTATGCCATTGCACTAACCGTACGATGTCCGACCGTACTTAGCCAACCTTCGTGCTCCTCCGTTACTCTTTGGGAGGAGACCGCCCCAGTCAAACTACCCACCAGACAGTGTCCCCAAGCCCGATAAGGGCCCTAGGTTAGAACATCACGCATACAAGGGTGGTATTTCAAGGTTGGCTCCACCGCATCTAGCGACGCGGTTTCAAAGCCTCCCACCTATCCTACACATGTAGGAGCAATGTTCACTGTCAAGCTATAGTAAAGGTTCACGGGGTCTTTCCGTCTAGCCGCGGGTATACGGCATCTTAACCGCAATTTCAATTTCACTGAGTCTCGGGTGGAGACAGTGTGGCCATGATTACGCCATTCGTGCAGGTCGGAACTTACCCGACAAGGAATTTCGCTACCTTAGGACCGTTATAGTTACGGCCGCCGTTTACCGGGGCTTCGATCATGAGCTTCGCAGAGCTAACCCAATCAATTAACCTTCCGGCACCGGGCAGGCGTCACACCGTATACGTCATCTTTCGATTTTGCACAGTGCTGTGTTTTTAATAAACAGTTCCAGCCACCTGGTTACTTCGACTCTCCGAGGCTTACGCAGTAAATGCTTCACCCTAGAGAGCGTACCTTCTCCCGAAGTTACGGTACTATTTTGCCTAGTTCCTTCACCCGAGTTCTCTCAAGCGCCTTAGTATTCTCTACCTAACCACCTGTGTCGGTTTGGGGTACGGTTCCTATATATCTGAAGCTTAGAAGCTTTTCCTGGAAGCATGGCATCAATGACTTCAATTCCTTAGAATCTCGTCTCGACTCTCAGCGTTAATGAAGTCCCGGATTTACCTAAGACAACCGCCTACAATCTTTCACACGGACTACCAACGCCGTGCTCACCTAGCCTACTCCGTCCCTCCTTCGCAATATATAGAAGTACAGAAATATTAATCTGTTTCCCATCGACTACGCGTTTCCGCCTCGCCTTAGGGGCCGACTTACCCTGCCCTGATTAACATGGGACAGGAAACCTTGGTCTTTCGGCGGGGGAGTTTTTCACTCCCCTTATCGTTACTCATGTCAGCATTCGCACTTCTGATACCTCCAGCATGCTTTACAACACACCTTCAACGGCTTACAGAACGCTCCCCTACCACTCAATCCTAAGATTGAATCCGCAGCTTCGGTGACTAGTTTAGCCCCGTTACATCTTCCGCGCAGACCGACTCGACTAGTGAGCTATTACGCTTTCTTTAAAGGATGGCTGCTTCTAAGCCAACCTCCTAGCTGTCTATGCCTTTCCACATCGTTTCCCACTTAACTAGTACTTTGGGACCTTAGCTGGCGGTCTGGGTTGTTTCCCTCTTCACAACGGACGTTAGCACCCGTAGTGTGTCTCCCGCATATCACTCATTGGTATTCGGAGTTTGCAAAGGGTTGGTAAGTCGGGATGACCCCCTAGCCTTAACAGTGCTCTACCCCCAATGGTGTTCGTGCGAGGCTCTACCTAAATAGATTTCGGGGAGAACCAGCTATCTCCCGGCTTGATTAGCCTTTCACTCCGACCCACAAGTCATCACCGCATTTTTCAACATACGTGTGTTCGGTCCTCCAGTTGATGTTACTCAACCTTCAACCTGCCCATGGGTAGATCGCCGGGTTTCGGGTCTATACCCTGCAACTAAACGCGCAGTTAACACTCGCTTTCGCTACGGCTCCCCTAGTCGGTTAACCTTGCTACAGAATATAAGTCGCTGACCCATTATACAAAAGGTACGCAATCACTAGACTAAATCTAGCTCTCACTGCTTGTACGTATGCGGTTTCAGGTTCTATTTCACTCCCCTCACAGGGGTTCTTTTCGCCTTTCCCTCACGGTACTGGTTCACTATCGGTCAGTTAGGAGTATTTAGCCTTGGAGGATGGTCCCCCCATGTTCAGTCAACGTTTCACGTGTGCCGACCTACTCGATTTCATGATAAGTT
>NZ_BAAJMB010000015.1:0-1836 GCF_057553355.1 Colwellia sp. SU-HH01172
GGTGAATATGGGGCCAAGCACTCAAAAACTAGTTTTGGAGCTTGATAAAGGGGCAGAATTACTTCGATCTTGCTCAGAAAGTCAATGGGCTTCATGGTTCGAAAAATGTGCAATCCTTTTGCGTAATGGCCAATATAGAGGGATTGAAATGTTTGAGAGCGCATTTGGTGGAATGGGAAGTATAAATGATCTTGTTTTAACTCCAATAAACGGGCATACGATGCATGAGTCAGAAGTAAATTATTACAATGTAAAATTGCGTACTCATTTAACAGTAGCTCAGGACTTGATAAGGGTAATACGCAAAAATATGGTAGTGGAGTAAATTCACCTAACAAGGCAATCAAGTGGGACTGCTAAAGCTTGGCTCGGTTTCGCTTCGCTACACATTTTAGCCAAGCATTATCAGCCCCTTATTGGGGCGTTATGCGTCAGCTGCGAATTCGATTAAATTTATTGTTTTCAGCTGGAATTTTACAAAGGCTAGGGTGCTTGTTGCCGATTCATTGTTTTGGTAGTTTATGTGCCAATAGCGCTGTTTCAGCTTTTGGCTAAACAGTTTTTCGCCAAAGTATGTTTGGTGGCAAAAGTTGCTTTATTTAAGTGGCTCAAAAATTCATGGTTTGGTGTGTCGCGCTGCGTGGGAGTTCTTGTTTTCTACGGTCGGGCTGCCACGAAATCTTATATAAATGGCGTTGTTTGTGGTTATCGCAACCAGCGCATAACAAGGCGCTCAATGGGACGTTTAAAGTTTGGCTCGTTTCGCTGCGCTCACAATTTTAGCCAAACAGTAAACGCCTATTAGCTTGGCGTTATATTTAATAAAGGACGTTCAGTGCCAAACATCAAAGTTAGCCTATTCATTGCTTTAATCTTTTGTTTTAAAGTTTATTCTGCTGAGCTTAATAAAATTGAAGCCGAGTATGTCCTTTCCATAAACGGGGAAAAATCTCGTATTTCCACAAGCCAACAACGGAAAGTGAGTATAGAAGGCAAAGAGTATGATGTAGAGATTACTTTAGCTGATTACAAATTTTTTGATAATTATGGGTTAAGGTTTAAACTGCCAGTGAAAGCATCAGGCTATCTTGATGAAAGCAACGACGAAGTAGATATTTGGAATTTCGATTACCATGACACATTCATCATGTTGGCAATTTTAAAAAATTCGGATGCTGAATTAAACGAGGCATTTCTTGCGTCGCAGTTACAAAAAACCTCTAAACTTGTTGGTTTCTCTCTTGGAAAAATGTTTCCTGCCAAATATGAAAATTTCAAAGGTGTTGCCGCATTTGCTTCTATTGGTGAAGCTGAATTCTTAATTGAACAATATGGTTTTTCAAATAGTGACTTCAAATTTTTAGCTTATGTATACTCCCCTAAAATTGATAGGAAGCATTTAGACAGTAATAATGTTAACTGGAACTTTAAGAGAACCGTCTTCAATAGTGCAGAATATTAAATATAACAAGCTGTTCAAGCGGGACTGCTAAAGTTTGGCTCGGTTTCGCTTCGCTACACATTTTAGCCAAACATTATCAGCCCCTTAACAGGGCGTTATTTGGCACCACGAAATCAAGATAAATTTTATTTGTAAAAGCGGTGTTTTAATATAGGTTTGGTGTGTGGTTCATGAGTTTTCGCCATTATCTTTTTGGTGTTAACTAGCGAAGTTCATCCTCATTTGTCCATTGAGGTTGGCAGCGTTCGCTTCAATGGTTTTTGTAGGGTGGCTCAAAATTTACTGTTTAGTGTGTCGTGGTGCTGGGCACTTTGGGTTTCTACGGTCGGGCTGCCAGTTTTGTAAAAGTTCTTGTTATCGTTGGTAGGTTTCCA
>NZ_BAAJMB010000016.1:0-1757 GCF_057553355.1 Colwellia sp. SU-HH01172
GCCCACATTAACAGGCAAAAAATTGTTGGCTAAAATTAGCGACGAAGGAGCAAAAGCCAACTGTTTTTTGTCCCGTTGAATTGCTTGTTATGTATTTGGTTATTATAAACTTTACACTAACAAGAAGTATTAAAAGTTAATAGATGGAAGTGAGAAAACAAAAGTACTCACCGCCTAATTAACACCAAACAGATAACTTTGAGCCAATTTAGAAATAGCCAAATAGATTTGCCCTACTTCGCTTGGCGAAAACTCAAAAGCTACGAATACAAAACTAACCTGAAACCACCAAGCTTAAAAAAGAATTTACCCTAAATAGAAGGCGGTACATAACGCCCTGTTAAGGGGCTGATAATGTTTGGCTAAAATTGTGTAGCGAAGCGAACCCGAGCCAAACTTTAGCAGTCCCGCTTGAACAGCTTGTTATGTTTACTCTAGCTCTTCAATTTGCCAGTTACCTTTTTCTAGATAAGCGGAATGGTTAAGTGCAAGATCCTTAAATTTAGATATCCAAGGGAATTTGCGATATAAACAACCCATGCAAACAACCAACCCGTCATCTGCATTATCAGTCGTATTGCACATAAATTGCCAGCCACCGTCATCCCAATGTAATATCTCGACAATTGGTTGCTCACCACTCATAACGAACTTAGTGGTAACAGCACATGTATTGGCAGGAAACGAAAAAGGCCAATTTATTGGATAACCACAATGTTCGGAACATTCAACAGTATTCATAGTAAACATAACGCCACATTAAGCGGCTTTTAATTGTTGGCTAAAATTGTTGAACGGAGTGAAAACAGCCAACTGTTAAAAGTCCGTTTGAATGCCTTGTTAGTTCTGCGCTTTAAAAACACCAAGTTTACAATAAGTTACCATGTTTACGAGATAGACGGAAGAATCAAAAACCTTCCACCGCAACTTAGCCGCTGAACATGAACTTTGAGCCGTTTACGCCTTTGCTAATTGTTTTACCTTACAAAGCTAAGGCGAAAACTGTGTAACCAAGGACACAAAACGACTTTGTAAAACTAAAAATTGAAACAACAAAGGAAGGAAATAAACACCAATCCTTTGATGTGAAATACCGCACGCTTAATAAATAAAATTACTCGAACAAGTTGCGGCAACTAACGCCCTGTTAAGGGGCAAAATTTAGTTGGCTAAAATGTGAAGCGAAGCGGAACCAGCCAACTTTATTTTGTCCCACTTGAACAGCTTGTTAGGTTTCGTTCCCACACGCGTTTAATCTTTTGCTTTGATTTATAAACGAAATCTCCCGCCGAAAACTCGTACACCATAGCATCATAGCTGTATCCAGTTGTTACTTCTTCTCCATTTGGAGTTAGGCATTCAGTGTATTCATTTTCACTTAGGCGAATTTCGATGGAGGAATTAAACCATTTTGCTTTCACAGGGTATTCTTTTTCCCCAAAAAATAAAACTGGATCTATTGAGGGAGGATTATCACTACAAGCTCCTTTTACAAAAGAGTTAAGGAATAATTCGCCGTCCTTTAATTCCCAAGTACCTTTATAGCCACGCCAATTAGCAGAACACCAACCTTTAGAGTCAAGCATTAAGTGTATTTCTTCATAGGTAAATAAAGTTTCCAAAGGGTTAGACTCAATACCATTTGAAACGCCATCCACTATGAAAGATTCTTTGATTTGCTGTGTAGCAAAGCTAAAACTAGAAAAAGCGATTAATATTAAAATAAGAAATTTAGACATACTACTCCTTTAGAAACC
>NZ_BAAJMB010000017.1:0-1548 GCF_057553355.1 Colwellia sp. SU-HH01172
CTGTCACGCCGGGGGTCGCGGGTTCGAGTCCCGTCCACTCCGCCAATTGCCTTCAATGGAGGAGTCCTTAAACTCAAAAATAAATACGCGGAGTGGTAGTTCAGTTGGTTAGAATACCGGCCTGTCACGCCGGGGGTCGCGGGTTCGAGTCCCGTCCACTCCGCCAATTTATTTGATTCAATTCTACAGTTCTTAATTTCCTTGTTTACCTCAAAAGATATTATTCAAAATTATAGCCAATTAAAATTCGCTAAATATTCAGCTAGCCATTGTTTAATCGAATATGCAGTCTTTATGACAATTTCAGCGTGATCACAGACTATTTCATTTCTCGTAGCATATTTAACGTAATTCATCCTATGAACGTAAAGTTGACAGCGGGCTGATCACGCCATTTGCACCACATTCAATTACATGGGTATATATTTGTGTTGTTCTAATATCGCTATGGCCTAACTGTTCTTGTACTGTGCGAATATCTGTGCCGCGTTGAAGCAAGTGAGTGGCGAATGAGTGACGTAAGGTGTGACAAGTTACGTTCTTTTCAATATTTGCATCAATTGTTGCTTTTTTTAGGTGTTTTCGTAGTGCCGATTCATCAATATGGTGCCTTCGTAGTAATTTATTGCTTGGATCTACACTTAACCTATCGGATGGAAATAAGTACTGCCAGCCAAGCTCTTTGGCGGCATTAGGGTACTTTTTTGCCAACGCGTTCGGTAGATATACACCGATGTATTTACTGTGCTCCATATCTTGTTGATAATACAGTTTCACGGTATTGATCTGTTGTTGTAGTAATTCTACTAATTCGTGTGCGAGAGTCACTCGTCGATGCTTGCCTCCTTTTGCGTGCCAAATCATGACTGAGAAATAGTCAAAATCAATGTCTTGCACCCTCAATCTAACGCCTTCCATAAGCCGTAAACCGCTGCCATACATAAGTTTACAAAGCAGCGCATATTTTCCAGAAACATGCATCAGTAAGCGCTTAATTTCATCTTGTGTTAAAACAACGGGAAGTTTAGGTTGTAGCGTACTTTTATTAAAATTTAGTGTTAAAGTGAGTGGATTTTTAATGATATCGCGATATAAAAACGCTAATGCATTTAGAGCTAAAGATTGTGTTCTCGGTGCCATATTTAGTTGAATCGTTAGGTAACTAAGAAAGCGTTCAACTTCAGCATTATGGCAAAGGGCGGGGTGCTTTTTATTACTATAATTTATATAAGCTTTTATCCAATATAAGTAGCTCTCAATGGTACGTTTAGCGTATCGTCTTATTAGCATTTGTTCAGATAAGTAATTTAAAAATTCTGATTTCATCTAAGAGCCTGAAATTTATTTCATGTTTATTTATACAGTGTAGTCGCAACTAAAGATATTTTCATAAAATAAGTCAAATGCCTTATTTGCCCGAGTTTATGTTTTGAAAAGCCGGTGTAAGCGCTTGAATTAAAAATAACTCTAAGATAATGTTCAATATATAAATGTAGAAAGAAGGCAAATCGTAATGTTTAAACATTATATTGTGCCTTACAATAAGCT
>NZ_BAAJMB010000018.1:0-1050 GCF_057553355.1 Colwellia sp. SU-HH01172
TAACACGACAGAATTCATTGAGCAGCATCACTTGTTGATGCACAAACGATTTTTAATTGAAGAGTTTGATCATGGCTCAGATTGAACGCTGGCGGCAGGCTTAACACATGCAAGTCGAGCGGAAACGAGAATAGCTTGCTATTCGGCGTCGAGCGGCGGACGGGTGAGTAATGCTTGGGAATATGCCTTTGAGTGGGGGACAACAGTTGGAAACGACTGCTAATACCGCATAATGTCTACGGACCAAAGGGGGGGATCTTCGGACCTCCCGCTCATAGATTAGCCCAAGTGAGATTAGCTAGTTGGTAAGGTAATGGCTTACCAAGGCGACGATCTCTAGCTGGTTTGAGAGGATGATCAGCCACACTGGGACTGAGACACGGCCCAGACTCCTACGGGAGGCAGCAGTGGGGAATATTGCACAATGGGCGAAAGCCTGATGCAGCCATGCCGCGTGTGTGAAGAAGGCCTTCGGGTTGTAAAGCACTTTCAGCGAGGAGGAAAGGGTGTTGTTTAATACGCAACATCTGTGACGTTACTCGCAGAAGAAGCACCGGCTAACTTCGTGCCAGCAGCCGCGGTAATACGAGGGGTGCAAGCGTTAATCGGAATTACTGGGCGTAAAGCGTGCGTAGGTGGTTTGTTAAGCAAGATGTGAAAGCCCCGGGCTCAACCTGGGAACTGCATTTTGAACTGGCAAGCTAGAGTATTGTAGAGGGTAGTGGAATTTCCAGTGTAGCGGTGAAATGCGTAGAGATTGGAAGGAACATCAGTGGCGAAGGCGGCTACCTGGACAAATACTGACACTGAGGCACGAAAGCGTGGGGAGCAAACAGGATTAGATACCCTGGTAGTCCACGCCGTAAACGATGTCAACTAGCCGTCTGTAGACTTGATCTGTGGGTGGCGTAGCTAACGCGCTAAGTTGACCGCCTGGGGAGTACGGCCGCAAGGTTAAAACTCAAATGAATTGACGGGGGCCCGCACAAGCGGTGGAGCATGTGGTTTAATTCGATGCAACGCGAAGAACCTTACCATCCCTTGACATCC
>NZ_BAAJMB010000019.1:0-627 GCF_057553355.1 Colwellia sp. SU-HH01172
TATTTCAAGGAAGATTTAGTGGCTATATCACGACTAGCTAAAATTATTTTTTCGATATCAATCACCGGATTAATTATAGTTTGCTTAACATTTGATGCCAACCACTCTGCTCACTTGCAAGCGCAGTGTAAAATAATTGAGAACATAGCACGCAATAAATTGGCCGTAGAACACCTAGATAGCTGGGCGTCTGAACATGTTATCGATAAAGGTTATCATTTTGTTTCGGGTATGCATGGACGTATAACTGGTTCAAAAGGAGAAGATTACTATACTATTAAGTCACTTCCAGAAGAAAAAATAACGGGAATCGGAATAAATTATTTTCGCCTAAGTATAGATAAAATTGCTGGTGATTTTGAAACCAAAATTACGAATGATAATGTAGGTCAAATTAATTTCGGCCGTGGTCGAGATCAAGTTATTATATTAAAAAACGGTACACTGTTAAAAAGTTATAGAGGGCATGATGAGTCATCGGGTCATTTATTAAAAATTAATGATTCACTTTTTACTTATTGTGCTAATGCGAAATTTGAAATATAACAAGCTGTTCAAGCGGGACAAATAACAGTTGGCTGTTTCGCTCCGCTCACATTATAGCCAACTACAATTTGCCCCTTAACA
>NZ_BAAJMB010000020.1:0-585 GCF_057553355.1 Colwellia sp. SU-HH01172
TTCATTCCTTATAAATAAGAAATAAACATCGGGTTGATTAACTTTTCTCATCAACAAAAGTCGAGGAGAATACTTAATCACCATCATTACTTGCCGATAAAACAAGTAACAACAGCTTGGTATTTATAATTATAAAAAGAAACGCGCGACACGCTCTAATTCATATAAATACCGGTATTTATATCAGCTTTCCAGATTGTTAAAGAACTCATTCTTAACACGCATTCGGTTAAAAAAGTGGTTTAAAAAACCAAATTTAAAATGTTTTGAAAAACAACTTAAATTTGGTTTCTTCCTTTAGTGAAGAAGTGGTGGAGCTAAGCAGGATCGAACTGCTGACCTCCTGCGTGCAAGGCAGGCGCTCTCCCAGCTGAGCTATAGCCCCTCAATGGGAAACATCTATGGTTAACTTGGTAGGTCTGGGCAGACTTGAACTGCCGACCTCACCCTTATCAGGGGTGCGCTCTAACCAGCTGAGCTACAGACCTATTGTCTCTTGCGAGATGTCCGAAGCTTAGATGTTTGGACTTCTTCTAATTCGTTATCATGTAATTTGTGTGAACACTCATGAAATCTTGCGATTTC
>NZ_BAAJMB010000021.1:0-557 GCF_057553355.1 Colwellia sp. SU-HH01172
CGAAAAAGTACTAACGATAACAAGCACTTTACAGATTAAGGCAGCCCGACCGTAGAATCAAAGAATGCCCAGCGCCACGACTAACCCAACCTAGAACTTTGAGCCACAAACCTAACGTTGAATTGACCACGAAAGCTAATGGCGAAAACTCATGAACCACACACCAAACCAATATTAAAACACCGCTTTTACAAATAAAATTTATCTTGATTTCGTGGTGCCAAATAACGCCCTGTTAAGGGGCAAATTGTAGTTGGCTAAAATGTGAAGCGAAGCGGAACCAGCCAACTGTTATTTGTCCCGCTTGAACAGCTTGTTAGGTGTAAATTACACACCAAACTCTTTTTTGGCAACTAGTTCAGTAACTTGCTGAAGTTGCGGCTGCCCACCACCATGCATTTCTGCATTTGGATATGTGCACACCCAGTATTGATTTAAGGTTTTATTTAAGTAGAGAGTATCCCAACCAGTTTTATCAGTTGCGACTTTAACGAGATTAAGACTAATGTAGTTTTCAACTACTTCACTCCCTGAAATTACACTCATACTTCCTTTAC
>NZ_BAAJMB010000023.1:0-446 GCF_057553355.1 Colwellia sp. SU-HH01172
AACCAATGGATATCATCAAAGCATCGGAGTTAGTAAATCAGTATCTTCAAGTTGAAGAGAAGAAAATGAACGAGTTCGGCTGCGCTTTACCAAATTATGTTAATCCAAATATTAAACTGGTTATCGATGAGAGGCATACTGAAACACATGAATTCGGTTGGGTATTCTATTTCAATTCTGAACAATTTATTAAAACAGAAGATTGGGTACATGCCTTGGCAGGTAATGCTCCAATCATTGTAGACAAATCTATTCCAAAATTAATACATACTGGAACAGAAAACCCAACAGAGTATTATGTAGCTAACTATGTTAAAAATGGCGATCCACATAAAGAGTGATTGAGAGGTTACCTAACAAGGCGCTCAAGAACGGACAAAAAACAGTTGGCTTTTGTTCACTACGTTCACTATTTTAGCCAACAATTTTTTGCCGCTTAGCGTGGC
>NZ_BAAJMB010000024.1:0-432 GCF_057553355.1 Colwellia sp. SU-HH01172
TAACGCCCTGTTAAGGGGCAAATTGTAGTTGGCTAAAATGTGAAGCGAAGCGGAACCAGCCAACTGTTATTTGTCCCACTTGAACAGCTTGTTATGTTTTGATTACTACGACATACCTATTATCCAAGGCATAGTAATACCTAAACTAACCGACGATACTCCAAGGATAAACTTTAGGTGGTTCATAGAACTACATTTGGAATACATATATACCCCAGAAAAAAATGCAAGTACCGACCACATGGCAGACCCCATAAAATATACGCGAAGTGCACTTTGATTTAGTGACGTTGTATAAGCAGGGCCTGCAATAAAATTTAAAAGGAGTGCGACGAATACACCCATAAAGGGTAAAAAACCTATCATAAAAATTCTTTTATTAAGCACCCATTTCTTCATATGTGCATCCATTCGATTAAAAACATAACGCCC